>NZ_JAZHBM010000001.1:0-1491889 GCF_036584485.1 Luteimonas flava
GTGCGTGCGAGCTGCCGGAAGGCACCGAGATGGTGATGCCGGGCGACAACGTGAAGATGGTGGTCACGCTGATCAACCCGGTGGCGATGGACGAAGGTCTGCGCTTCGCGATCCGCGAAGGCGGCCGCACCGTCGGCGCCGGCGTGGTGTCCAAGATCATCAAGTGACGTATTGGCCCGAGCGCGCCTAGCGCGCTCGGCTGCCAACACGTCATCCCCGCGAGAGCGGGGATCCAGCGACTTCCGGGCTGCCATGCGGATGCCGACTGTAAAAGTCTCTGGATCCCCGCTTTTACGGGAATGACGATCGAAAAACGGACCGGCCCGGCCGGTCCGTCCGGTTTTCGAAGGGCAGGGCTTGCGTCCGCCCGTCGATACCCGCTATGATGCAAGACCCTCGCGGGCAGGCCTTCATCGGATGTCCGCGAAATCGCGAAATGAGGTGCAGGATGCCCTCGTCTTCGCCAGACACGGAAATGTCGCGAGGCTGTGCTCCACCCGTTCCGGAAATGTCCGGAGCACGAAGGGATGGAGCGGATCACCGCGTCTGAATTTCTGTGGTCTGGGCGGATCGGGCAACCGGTCTGCCTTTTGTTTTGCAGGGAACGGCCCCGGGGCGCGGGTGAATGCCTCGGACAGCCACGAATCAATGGGGTTCTGCGCACCCAGCCGCAGGCCCGTCGCTCTTTCAACCAAGGATATTTCCGTCATGACGGACCAAAAGATCCGGATCCGCCTCAAGGCATTCGATCACCGCCTGATCGATCGCTCGGCAAGCGAGATCGTCGAGACCGCCAAGCGTACCGGTGCACAGGTGCGCGGCCCGATCCCGCTGCCGACCAAGATCGAGCGTTACACCATCCTGACGTCGCCGCACGTCGACAAGGATGCGCGTGACCAGTACGAGACCCGCACGCACAAGCGCGTGCTGGACATCGTCGACCCGAACGACAAGACCGTTGATGCGCTGATGAAGCTCGAGCTCGCAGCCGGCGTCGACGTCCAGATCAAGCTGACCTGAGGACCGCACCATGACCGCGAAGATTCATTCGTTGGGCATCGTCGGCCGCAAGGCCGGCATGAGCCGAGTGTTCACCGAAGACGGCAAGTCCGTACCGGTGACGCTGATCGAGGCGACCCCGAACCGCATCACCCAGATCAAGACCGTCGAGACCGACGGTTACAGCGCCGTGCAGATCACCGCTGGCGTCAAGCGCGCATCGCTGCTCAACAAGCCGGAAACCGGTCACCTCGCCAAGGCGAAGGTCGAAGCCGGCCGTGGCCTGTGGGAGCTCCGCGTGGCCGACGACAAGATCGCCGACTTCAGCGTCGGTGGCGAGATCAAGGCCGACATCTTCGAAGTGGGCCAGATCGTCGACGTCCAGGGCGTCACGAAGGGCAAGGGCTTCCAGGGCACGATCAAGCGCTGGAACTTCAAGATGGGCGACGCGACGCACGGTAACTCGCTGTCGCACCGCCAGCCGGGTTCGCTCGGTCAGCGCCAGACGCCGGGCCGCGTGTTTCCGGGCAAGAAGATGTCCGGCCACATGGGTGCCGACCAGCAGACCACGCAGCGCCTGCAGATCGTGCAGGTCGACGCCGAGCGCGGCCTGATCGCCGTCAAGGGCGCCGTCCCCGGCGCGCCGGGTGGCGACGTGATCGTGCGTCCGTCGAGCAAGGCATAAGGAGTAGCACGATGGAACTCGCAATCAACAACAGCAGCACGAAGCTGTCGGTTTCCGACGAAGTCTTCGGCCGCGATTTCAGCGAAAACCTGGTCCACCAGGTCGTCGTTGCCTATCGCAACGCCGGTCGCGCCGGTACCAAGGCGCAGAAGACGCGCTCCGAAGTCAACGGCACGACCAAGAAGTCGAAGAAGCAGAAGGGCGGCGGTGCGCGTCACGGCGCGCTGACGGCTCCGATCTTCGTCGGCGGTGGCGTGACCTTCGCGGCCAAGCCGCGCAGCTTCGAGCAGAAGGTCAACCGCAAGATGTACCGCGCGGCGATGTCGGCGATCCTGTCCGAGCTCAACCGCCAGGGCCGTCTGACCGTCGTCGAGACGTTCGACCTGACCGAAACGAAGACCAGCGGCATGGTCGCCAAGCTCAAGGAATTCGATCTGGGCAAGCGCCCGCTGATCGTGACCGAAGACGCTTCGGAGCACCTGTACCTGTCGGCACGCAACCTGCCGTACGTCGAGATCCGCGACGTGCAGGGCCTGGATCCGGTCGCGCTGGTCGGCGCCGATACCGTGCTGATCACCACCGATGCGGTGAAGAAGATCGAGGAGTGGCTGGCATGAACGACGCCAAGCTCTATGAAGTGATCCGTGCGCCGCGTGTGTCCGAAAAGACCGCGCGCCTGCAGGAAGTGTCCAACCAGTACGCGTTCGAAGTGTCGACGGTCGCCACCAAGGCCGACATCAAGGCCGCGATCGAGAAGCTGTTCGACGTCAAGGTCGAGGCCGTCAATGTGTTGAACGTGAAGGGCAAGAACAAGTCCTTCCGTCAGCGCCAGGGCAGCCGCGGTGACTGGCGCAAGGCCTACGTGAAGCTGGCCGATGGTCAGTCGATCGACGTCATGAACGCGAAGGTCTGAGGAAGCCCCGATGCCATTGATGAAGTTCAAGCCCACTTCGCCCGGCCGCCGTTCCGCGGTCCGCGTCGTGCACCCCGATCTGCACAAGGGTGCGCCGCACGCTGCGCTGGTCGAAAAGAAGACCAACACCGGTGGTCGCAACCACCACGGCCGCATCACCACCCGTCACATCGGTGGTGGCCACAAGCAGCACTACCGCATCGTCGATTTCAAGCGGGACAAGGAAGGCATTCCGGCGCGCGTCGAGCGCATCGAGTATGACCCGAACCGGACCGCCCACATCGCGCTGCTGTGCTATGTCGACGGCGAGCGCCGTTACATCATCGCGCCGAAGGGCCTGAAGGCCGGCGACCAGGTGATCTCCGGTTCGGATGCCCCGATCAAGACGGGCAACACGCTGCCGCTGCGCAACATCCCGGTCGGCTCGACGATCCACTGCATCGAGATGAAGCCGGGCAAGGGTGCGCAGATCGCGCGCGCCGCCGGTGCCGGCGTGCAGCTGGTCTCGCGCGAAGGCGTCTACGCCACCGTGCGTCTGCGTTCGGGCGAAGTGCGTCGCGTGCCGTCCGAGTGCCGCGCCACGATCGGCGAGGTCAGCAACGACGAGCACAGCCTCGAGAAGCTGGGCAAGGCCGGTGCGAAGCGCTGGCGCGGCGTCAAGCCGACCGTCCGCGGTGCGGCCATGAACCCGGTCGACCATCCGCACGGCGGTGGTGAAGCGAAGGCCGGTCAGGGCAACCCGCATCCGGTTACTCCCTGGGGCGTTCCGACCAAGGGCTACAAGACCCGCCATAACAAGCGGACGCAGCAGTTCATCGTGCGCGATCGCAGGAGCTGATAGACCATGGCACGTTCACTCAAGAAGGGTCCGTTCGTCGACCACCATCTCGTCAAGAAGGTGGAAGCCGCGGGCACCAACACCAAGAAGCCGATCAAGACCTGGTCGCGTCGCTCGATGGTTCTGCCGGACATGATCGGTTTCACCATCGCCATCCACAACGGCAAGAACCACGTCCCGGTGCTGGTCAACGAGAACATGGTTGGCCACAAGCTCGGCGAATTTGCGTTGACGCGGACCTTCAAGGGTCACGGCGGCGACAAGAAGTCGGGCAGGTAAGGAGCGCACAATGGACAAGGCAACGAAAGCCCGCCTCGAAGAGCAGAAGCGCGCTCGCACCGAGGTCAACAAGCGCACCGCGATCCTCCGCACCGCGCGCATCTCGCCGCAGAAGGCACGTCTGGTCGCCGACCAGGTCCGTGGTCTGCCGGTCGAACGCGCCGTCGGCCTGCTGAAGTTCTCGGACAAGAAAGCCGCTCACATGATCAAGAAGGTCGTCGAGTCGGCCATCGCCAACGCCGAGAACAACGCTGGCGCGGACGTCGACGAACTCACGATCGCCACCATCACGGTCGACGAAGGTCCGACGCTGAAGCGCTTCATGGCGCGCGCAAAGGGACGCGGTACCCGCATCCTCAAGCGCACCAGCCACATCACCGTCGTCGTGGGAGAGGGCAAGTAATATGGGTCACAAAGTTCATCCCATCGGCATCCGCCTCGGCATCGCCAAGGACTGGAACTCCAAGTGGTACGCCGGCAAGAAGGAATATGCCGACTACCTCGTCGCCGACCTGAAGGTCCGCGAGATGCTGCGCAAGCGTCTCGCCTCGGCCGGCATCAGCAAGATCCTGATCGAGCGTCCGGCGAAGACGGCGCGCGTGACGATCCACACCGCCCGTCCGGGCGTTGTGATCGGCAAGCGCGGTGAGGACATCGAGAAGCTGCGCAAGGACGTCAGCGACATGATGGGCGTTCCGGCGCACATCAACGTGACCGAGGTCCGCAAGCCGGAACTCGACGCGCAGCTGGTGGCTGAGTCGATCGCGCAGCAGCTCGAGCGTCGCATCATGTTCCGCCGCGCGATGAAGCGCGCCGTCGGCAACGCGATGCGCCTCGGCGCACTGGGTATCAAGGTCAACGTCGCCGGCCGCCTCAACGGCGCCGAGATCGCACGTTCGGAGTGGTACCGCGAAGGCCGCGTGCCGTTGCACACCCTCCGCGCCGACGTCGACTACGGCTTCGCCGAAGCCAAGACGACCTACGGGATCATCGGCATCAAGACCTGGATCTACAAGGGCGAAATCTTCGATTTCAGCCAGGTGGGCCAGGAGAAGCAGGACGACACGCCGCGTGGCGGAGACCGTGGTGATCGCAATGACCGCGATCGTCGGGGTCCGCGTCGCGAGCGCGAGGCGAGGGACTAATCATGTTGCAACCCAAGCGAACCAAATACCGCAAGATGCACAAGGGCCGTAACGAAGGCCTGGCATGGAGCGGCAACGCAGTCAGCTTCGGCGAATTCGGTCTGCGGTCCACCGCAACCGGCCAGCTGACCGCACGTCAGATCGAAGCCGGTCGTCGTTCCATCAGCCGTCACGTCAAGCGCGGCGGCAAGATGTGGATCCGCGTGTTCCCGGACAAGCCGATCACCAAGAAGCCGATCGAAGTCCGAATGGGCTCCGGCAAGGGCAGCGTCGAGTACTGGGTCGCGCAGATCCAGCCCGGCCGCATGATCTTCGAGATCGAGGGTGTCGAGGAGGAGGTGGCGCGTGAAGCGTTCCGCCTGGCCGCCGCGAAGCTGTCGGTCACCACCCAATTCGTGACCCGGACGGTGCGCTGATGGCTACGACGAAGGAACTCCGCGAGAAGTCGGTCGAGGATTTGCAGTCGCATCTCCTCGAGCTGCACAAGGAGCGTTTCTCGCTCCGCATGCAGAAGGCCACTGGCCAGCTGACCAAGACGCATGACACCCGTCGGGTGCGCCGCGAGATCGCGCGCGTGAACACCCTGATCGGTCAGAAGAAGTAAGGACCCGACCATGAATACCGAAAAGAAGCAGCGTACGGTCCAGGGCCGCGTGGTCAGCAACAAGATGGACAAGACCGTCACCGTGCTGGTGGAGCGTCAGGTCAAGCACGCCCTGTACGGCAAGTACATCAAGCGTTCGACCAAGCTCCACGCCCACGATGCCGAGAACGCGTGCCAGGAAGGCGACCTCGTGAAGGTCGTCGAGATCGCGCCGATGTCCAAGACCAAGAACTGGCGGGTGGCGGAAATCGTCACGCGCGCCGCCGAATAACGAGGAGGGCATACCATGATCCAGATGCAGAGCCACCTCGATGTGGCGGACAACAGCGGTGCCAAGGAAGTGATGTGCATCAAGGTGCTGGGCGGCTCGAAGCGCCGTTACGCCGGCATCGGCGACATCATCAAGGTGTCCATCAAGGAAGCGATTCCGCGTGGCAAGGTCAAGAAGGGCGAGGTCTATGACGCCGTCGTGGTGCGTACCCGCAAGGGTGTGCGTCGTGCCGACGGTTCGTTGATCCGCTTCGACGGCAATGCCGCCGTGTTGCTCAACAACAAGCAGGAGCCGATCGGCACCCGCATCTTCGGGCCCGTGACCCGTGAACTGCGTTCCGAGAAGTTCATGAAGATCGTCTCGCTCGCGCCTGAAGTGCTCTGAGCGGAGGAACGAAAATGGCTAATCGAATCAAGAAGGGCGACCACGTGATCGTGATCGCCGGCAAGGACAAGGGTAAGCGCGGTGACGTGGTGCGCGTGGTCGGCGAGAAGGTCGTCGTCTCGAACATCAACATCGTCAAGCGCCACACCAAGCCGAACCCGCAGGCGGGTCAGGCCGGTGGCGTGGTCGAGCGCGAAGCGCCGATCCATGCTTCGAACGTGATGCCGTTCAACCCTGCCACCGGCAAGGGCGAGCGCATTGGAACCAAGACACTCGAGGATGGACGCACGCTGCGCGTGTTCCGCTCGAGCGGTGAGGCGCTCGACGCCTGAGGATGCTCAAAATGACGACCCGTCTGGAACAGTTCTACAAGGATGAGGTGGTGCCGAAGCTCATGGAGCAGTTCGGTTACGCCAACATCATGCAGGTCCCGCGCCTGAGCAAGATCACCATCAACATGGGCGTGGGCGAAGCTGCCGCGAACAAGAAGGTGCTCGAGAACGCAACCGCCGACATGGCCAAGATCAGCGGCCAGAAGCCGCTGGTGACCAAGTCGCGCGTGTCGGTGGCCTCGTTCAAGATCCGCGACGGCTGGCCGATCGGCTGCAAGGTCACGTTGCGTCGCAATGGCATGTACGAGTTCTTCGATCGCCTTGTCAACGTCGCGCTCCCGCGCGTCCGCGACTTCCGTGGTGTCTCCGGCCGGTCGTTCGACGGTCGCGGCAACTACAACATGGGCGTGAAGGAACAGATCATCTTCCCGGAAATCGACTTCGACGCCGTCGACGCGATCCGCGGTATGGACATCGCCATCACCACGACCGCCCGTACCAACGAAGAAGCCAAGGCCCTGCTGGAAGCCTTCCGCTTCCCGTTCCGCAACTGATCCGAAGGCAGAGCACTTATGGCAAAGACGTCCATGATCAACCGCGAGGTCAAGCGCAAGAAGCTGGCCAAGCAGCACGCCGAGAAGCGTGAGGCGCTGAAGAAGATCATCAGCAGCGCGACCGCGGGTTACGAAGAAAAGGCCGACGCAGTCAACAAGCTGCAGAAGCTGCCGCGCGATTCGTCGCCGGCCCGCCAGACCACGCGTTGCGCGCTCTCCGGCCGCCCGCGTGCCGTCTACAGCAAGTTCGGCCTCGGCCGCAACAAGCTGCGCGAAGCCACCATGCGCGGCGACGTGCCTGGCCTGCGCAAGGCCAGCTGGTAAGAGCGTCGCACTGCAGGTCTGGCGTTCGCGCGCCAGACCTGTAGAATACCGGCCCTCACGCTGTACCCCGCCCGAGTTCCGTGCGGGTCAAAAACTAGTGTTCGCGCAAGCGGATATCGGTGCACTCAGAAGGTAATCATCATGAGCATGACTGATCCCATCGCCGACATGCTGGTCCGCATTCGCAATGCGGCCGCAGTTGGCAAGCAGACGGCGTCAATGCCGTCGTCCAAGATCAAGGTCGCCATCGCCACCGTCCTGAAGGACGAGGGCTACATCGGCGATTTCCGCGTGACCGAGAACGGCGCCAAGGCCGAGCTCGAGATCGTTCTCAAGTATTACGAAGGCCGTCCGGTCATCGAGACCCTGAAGCGTTTCTCGCGCTCGGGTCTGCGCCAGTACCGCGGCAAGGACGCGCTGCCGAAGGTCCTCAACGGCCTGGGCGTGTCCATCATTTCCACGTCCAAGGGCATCATGACCGACGCGAAGGCACGCCAGCTGGGTGTCGGCGGTGAAGTCCTGTGCTTCGTGGCTTAAGGGAGTAACGCACAATGTCCCGAGTTGCCAAGAAGCCGATCGCCCTTCCGAAGGGCGTCGAGCTCAACATCCAGCCCGAGCTGGTCAGCGTGAAGGGCCCGAAGGGCACCCTGTCGCTCGCCAAGCCGTCGGATATCGAGATCACCATCGAAGACGGCAACGCGCTGCTTTCGGCCAATGATCCGTCGCAGATTCCGCTCACCGGAACCCTGCGCGCGATCGTCGCGAACATGGTGCACGGCGTGTCGCAGGGCTTCGAGCGCAAGCTCGACCTCGTGGGCGTCGGTTACCGCGCTGCGGTCCAGGGCAATGACCTGAACCTCTCGCTCGGTTTCTCGCATCCCGTCGTGTTCCAGGCGCCGGAAGGCATCACGCTGACCACGCCGACCCAGACCGAGATCCTGGTCCAGGGTGCAGACAAGCAGCTCGTCGGTCAGGTCGCCGCCAAGATCCGCGGATTCCGTCCGCCGGAGCCGTACAAGGGCAAGGGCGTGAAGTACTCCGACGAAACCATCATTCGCAAGGAAGCCAAGAAGGCCTAAGGCCCATCCGCTTCCCGGGGATCAAGATCATGAGCATCAAGAACAACGCCCGCCTGCGCCGTGCCAAGAGCACGCGTTCGCACATCCGTGTCCTCGGCGTGCCGCGCCTGTCGGTGCTGCGCACCGGCCAGCACATCTACGCCCAGCTGTTCAATTCGGATGGTTCCAAGGTGCTGGCCGCGGCCAACACCACGCAGGCCGACGTCAAGGACGGCCTGAAGAACGGCAAGAACGCCGACGCCGCAACCGCGGTGGGTCGCGCGATCGCAGAGAAGGCCAAGGCCGCGGGTATCGAGAAGGTCGCATTCGACCGCTCGGGTTACCGCTACCACGGTCGCATCAAGGCACTCGCCGACGCCGCCCGCGAGGGTGGCCTGCAGTTCTGATCCGAACGCTGTCGGCGCCGGGCCTTGCGCCCGGCGTCGCCTGACCTGCCGGCACGGGATGTGCCGGACGCCCGCGGCCTTCTGTGCCGCGTCCGCGTTTCACAGATCCACTTTCCAACTCCAAGCGGCACGAGCCGTACATCCTTCTACCAATACAGGCAATCCAGATGGCAAACGAAAGGGAAAACCGCGGCCGCGATCGCAATCGCGACCGTGAGGAACTCGACGACGGCATGATCGAGAAGCTGATCACGGTCAACCGTGTCAGCAAGACCGTCAAGGGCGGTCGCCAGTTCACGTTCACCGCGCTGACGGTCGTCGGCGACGGCAACGGCAAGGTCGGTTTCGGTTACGGCAAGGCGCGCGAAGTGCCGGTCGCGATCCAGAAGTCGATGGAGCAGGCCCGCAAGAACCAGAAGACCGTCGATCTCAACGGCAGCACCCTGTGGCACACGGTCAAGTCGCGCCACGGTGCGGCGAACGTGTTCATGCAGCCCGCGTCGGAAGGTACCGGCGTGATCGCCGGTGGCGCAATGCGCGCCGTGCTCGAAGCCGTCGGCGTCAAGGACGTGCTGGCCAAGGCCGTGGGTTCGCGCAATCCGATCAACCTCGTGCGCGCCACGATCCGCGGCCTCGACGAGATGCACTCGCCGGCGCAGATCGCTGCAAAGCGCGGCAAGAAGGTGGAGGATCTGATCAATGGCTAAGAAGGAATCCACCGGCGGCACCGTCAAGGTGCGCCTGGTCAAGGGTCTGCGCGGTTCGCAGGCCAAGCACCGCCTCTCGGTGAAGGCACTCGGTCTGGGCAAGCTCAACGACGTGCGTGAACTGAAGGACAGCCCGCAGGTCCGTGGCCTGATCAACAAGGTCCATTACCTGGTCCAGGTCGAGGAATAATCGAAATGAAGCTCAATTCTCTCAAGCCCGCACAGGGCGCCCGCACCGAGCGCACGCGCGTCGGTCGCGGTATCGGTTCGGGCCTGGGCAAGACTGCCGGCCGCGGCCACAAGGGTTCGTTCGCGCGTTCGGGCAAGGGCAAGATCAAGGCCGGCTTCGAAGGCGGCCAGATGCCGCTGCGCAAGCGTCTGCCGAAGGTCGGTTTCCGCTCCAAGCTGAAGCTCGACGTGGCCGAAGTGATGCTCTACCAGCTCGACAAGCTCGACGGTGACGTCGACTTCGCCGCGCTGCGTGCCGCCAAGCTGGTGCCCAGCACCGCCAAGCGCGCGAAGATCGTCCTCAAGGGCGAGATCAGCAAGAAGCTCGTGCTCAAGGGCGTGCTCGCCACGGCCGGTGCCCGCGCGGCGATCGAAGCCGCTGGCGGCAAGGTCGAGGAGTAAGCCGGATGTCGCGTAGCGGCAGCGCAATGGGTGGGGTCGGCGCCGGGCTCGGTAAATTCACCGAGCTCCGCCAGCGCCTGCTGTTCGTGCTCGGTGCTCTCGTCGTCTATCGCATCGGGTGTTTCATCCCGGTGCCGGGCGTCAATCCCGAGGCCATGCTGCAGCTGATGGAACAGCAGCAGGGCACCATCGTGGACATGTTCAACATGTTCTCCGGTGGTGCGCTGTCGCGTTTCAGCCTGTTCGCACTGAACGTGATTCCGTACATCTCGGCGTCCATCGTGATGCAGCTGCTGGTGCAGGTCGTGCCCAGCCTGAAGGCCATCCAGAAGGAAGGCGAGTCGGGCCGGCGCAGGATCACCCAGTGGTCGCGCATCGGTGCGATTCCGCTGGCGATCTTCCAGTCGGCGGGTATCGCGGTCGCGCTGCAGAGCTCGGGTGCCAACAACGGCATTCCGGTCGTCTATTCGCCGGGCATGGGCTTCGTGGTCACCGCGATCATCGCGCTCACCGCCGGCACCATGTTCCTGGTGTGGCTGGGCGAGCAGGTGACCGAGCGCGGCATCGGCAACGGTGTGTCGCTGATCATCTTCGCCGGCATCGTGGCGGGTCTTCCGGGCGCCGTGCTGGGCACGTTCGATTCGCTGCGCAGCGGCGACATGAGCCCGATCGCGGCGATCCTGCTGGTGATCGTGGTGCTGGCGGCGGTGTTCTTCGTGGTGTTCGTCGAGCGCGGCCAGCGTCGGATCACGGTCAACTACGCACGTCGCCAGGGTGGTCGCAACGCGTACATGAACCAGAGCTCGTTCCTGCCGCTCAAGCTCAACATGGCAGGCGTGATTCCGGCGATCTTCGCGTCCTCGATCATCATGTTCCCGGCAACGGTGACCACGTGGTTCGGTGAGGCGACCTCGTCGAGCGGCTGGCAGCAGACGCTGCAGCGCGTCGCGCAGGCGATCTCGCCGGGCGAGCCGCTGTACGTGCTCCTGTTCGGTGCGCTGATCGCGGGCTTCGCGTTCTTCTACACCGCGCTGGTGTTCAACAGCCAGGAGACGGCCGACAACCTGAAGAAGTCGGGCGCGCTGATTCCGGGCATCCGTCCGGGCAAGGCGACCGCCGACTACATCGACGGTGTGCTGACCCGCCTCACGGCAGTCGGCGCGGCGTATCTGGTGCTGGTCTGTCTGTTGCCGGAGTTCATGCGTGCCGAGTTCGGCAGCTCCTTCCACTTCGGCGGCACGTCGCTGCTGATCGTGGTGGTGGTGATCATGGACTTCATCGCGCAGGTCCAGTCGCACCTGATGTCGCACCAGTACGAAAGCCTGCTGAAGAAGGCGAACCTCAAGGGTTCGCGCAGCGGCGGCGGCCTCACCGGTCGTTGATGTTCCGCCGGACGGCCCTCGGGTCGTCCGGCACGGTTCTCGCGGCATGGGCACTCCCCATGTCGCATCGCACCGCCCCGACGGGCGGCGCACGAAGTCCGGACCTACGCGCCGGACTTCAGATGGGCGACTCGCACGGCGGTCTCGTGTGCGGGTGGTCCAGGAAGATCCGCACGCCAGAGTAGCGCGCGGGGCAGGCGAGGGGAGTTCCCCGAAAGCTGCCGGTCCTGGACTGTCGCCGGAGCATGGGCACGCTCCCCATGCCGGGTTCACTGGCGCCTTGGCGCCGTGGGCTTCCTGAAACCACGAGGCCCTGCTATTATTTCTTGTTCCCTTTTGCCGGGATTGAACCCCTGGCAGCAAACCAGTTGGAGATCCGCGCATGGCGCGTATTGCAGGTGTGAACCTGCCTGCCCAGAAGCATGTCTGGGTTGGGCTTCAAAGCATTTTCGGCATTGGCCGTACCCGTTCGAAGAAGGTCTGCGAGGCTGCAGGCGTGACCTCGACCACCAAGATCCGCGATCTGTCCGAACCGGAAGTCGAGCGTCTGCGCTCGGAAGTCGGCAAGTACGTGGTCGAGGGCGACCTGCGTCGCGAAGTCGGCATGGCCATCAAGCGTCTGATGGACCTGTCGTGCTACCGCGGCCTGCGTCACCGTCGTGGTCTCCCGCTGCGTGGTCAGCGCACCCGGACCAATGCCCGCACCCGCAAGGGTCCGCGCAAGGCCATCAGGAAGTAAGGAGTTAAGCCATGGCCAAGCCCGCAGCTACCAAGACCAAGAAGAAGATCAAGCGCGTCGTCACCGACGGCATCGCGCATGTCCACGCTTCGTTCAACAACACGATCATCACGATCACCGACCGCCAGGGCAACGCGCTCTCGTGGGCGACCTCGGGCGGTGCCGGTTTCCGCGGCTCGCGCAAGTCGACCCCGTTCGCAGCCCAGGTCGCCGCAGAGAAGGCCGGCAAGGTCGCGCTCGATTACGGCGTCAAGTCGCTTGAAGTCCGCATCAAGGGCCCGGGTCCGGGTCGTGAGTCGGCCGTGCGCTCGCTGAACAACGTGGGCTACAAGATCATCAACATCATCGACGTGACGCCCATCCCGCACAACGGATGCCGCCCGCCGAAGAAGCGTCGCGTCTAAAGGAGCGATAAGAAATGGCTCGTTACATCGGTCCTACCTGTAAGCTCGCGCGCCGTGAAGGCGCCGACCTGTCCCTCAAGAGCCCGACCCGCGCGCTCGACTCGAAGTGCAAGCTGGAGCAGAA
The DNA here is from genome assembly GCF_036584485.1 of Luteimonas flava. NCBI lineage: Bacteria > Pseudomonadati > Pseudomonadota > Gammaproteobacteria > Lysobacterales > Lysobacteraceae > Luteimonas > Luteimonas flava. The sequence goes on from NZ_JAZHBM010000001.1 coordinate 12,780, forward strand.
GCCCGGCCAGCACGGTGCCGGCACCGGCGCGCGTCGCAGCAAGCTCTCGGATTACGCCACCCAGCTTCGCGAGAAGCAGAAGGTCAAGCGTATCTACGGTCTGCTCGAGCGTCAGTTCCGCAACTACTACAAGAAGGCGTCGAACAAGAAGGGCAACACGGGTGAAAACCTGCTGCAGCTCCTCGAGACCCGCCTCGACAACGTCATCTACCGCATGGGCTTCGCGGTGACCCGTCCGGCCGCGCGCCAGCTGGTGTCGCACCGTGGTGTCACGGTCAATGGCCAGTCGGTGAATCTGCCGTCGTACCAGGTCAAGGCAGGCGACGCGATCGCACTGTCGGAGAAGGCACAGAAGCAGCTTCGCGTGCAGGAAGCGCTCACCGTGTGGTCGACGATGGATCTGTCCCCGTCGTGGGTCGAAGTCGACTCCAAGGCGTTCAGTGGTGTGTTCAAGTCCGTCCCGGATCGCGCAGATCTGCCGGCAGACATCAACGAAGCGCTGATCGTCGAGCTGTACTCGAAGTAATTCAACCAGGTACCGCCGCGTCGTAAGCGCGGCGGTCCTCAGGAGACACACACACATGACGGCTACCGCCAACCAGGTCCTGCGTCCCCGCGGCCCTCAGATCGAACGTCTCGCCGGCAACCGCGCGAAGGTCGTGATCGAGCCGCTGGAGCGTGGGTATGGGCACACGCTGGGCAATGCCCTGCGTCGCGTGCTCCTGTCGTCGATTCCGGGCTTCGCGATCACCGAAGTCGAGATCGACGGCGTGCTGCACGAGTACAGCACCATCGAGGGCCTGCAGGAAGACGTGCTGGAAGTCCTGCTGAACCTCAAGGACGTCGCCATCCGCATGGGCACCGGCGAAAGCTCGACGCTGTCGCTGTCGAAGACGGGTGCGGGCGTCGTGACGGCCGCCGATATCAAGACCGACCACAACGTCGAGATCCTCAACGGCGAGCACATCATCTGCCACCTGACCAAGGACGCGTCGATCAACATGCGTCTGAAGATCGAGCGCGGCTTCGGCTACCAGCCGGCCTCCGCACGTCGTCGTCCGGACGAGGAGACCCGCGCCATCGGTCGCCTGATGCTGGACGCGTCGTTCTCGCCGGTCCGTCGCGTGGCCTATGAAGTCGAAGCGGCGCGCGTCGAACAGCGCACCGACCTCGACAAGCTGGTGCTGGACATCGAAACCAACGGCACGATCGATGCCGAGGAAGCCGTGCGCACCGCCGCCGACATCCTCACCGATCAGCTGTCGGTGTTCGGCGACTTCACGCACCGCGATCGCGGCGCGGCGAAGCCGCAGGCACCGGGCGTCGACCCGATCCTGCTGCGTCCGATCGACGATCTGGAGCTGACGGTGCGTTCGGCCAACTGCCTCAAGGCCGAGAGCATCTACTACATCGGCGACCTGATCCAGAAGACCGAAGTCGAACTGCTCAAGACCCCGAACCTCGGCAAGAAGTCGCTGACCGAGATCAAGGAAGTCCTGGCGCAGCGCGGCCTGGCACTGGGCATGAAGCTCGAGAACTGGCCGCCGACCGGCGTGTCCGCCCACGGCATGCTTGGGTAAGCATCCCGCGTGCAGCCGATGCCGTCAGGCATCGGTTGCGGGATGCGAACGCCCGGCGTGCTTCGCCGGGCTGGGAGTGCAAACGCGGCGCGAGCCGCGGCTCCCGATCTGCACTGACGCTGTATGCAAGACCGCGCCGACGGGCAGAAGCCCGCGGCGTTGCCGGTGAAGGACGACCGGTTCCGGACCATCCGCAGTCCAAGTTGCAACGCCAGGACGGCGCCAACGCCTCACACAGACCCACCATTTCAATCTGAAGGATCCATCCCATGCGCCACCAGAAAGCCGGTCGCAAGTTCAACCGCACCAGCGCCCATCGTGAAGCGATGTTCCGCAACATGGCCGCTTCGCTGATCAAGAGCGAACTCATCAAGACGACCCTGCCGAAGGCCAAGGAACTGCGTCGCGTCGCAGAGCCGCTGATCACCCTCGGCAAGATCGACAGCGTCGCCAACCGTCGTCTCGCTTTCGCGCGCCTGCGCGACAAGGAAGCCGTCGGCACGCTGTTCACCACCGTCGGCCCGCGCTACAGCGCGCGTCCGGGTGGCTACCTGCGCATCCTCAAGTGCGGCTTCCGCGCCGGCGACAACGCGCCGATGGCGTACGTCGAGCTGGTCGATCGCCCGCAGGCGTCGGTCGACGCCGAGTAATTCCCATCTGGACGACCAGCGCCGCGTGCGCAGGTTCCCGTCGTCGATGGAACGAAGCCCCGGCATCCGCCGGGGTTTTTGTTTGCGCGGCGCGGGACGATAATCGCGACACCTCATCGACGGTCTGCCCATGAATCCTGTCCGCTGGTCGTTCCGCACGCTGATGTTCGTCGGCGCCGTCGCCTGTTTCGCCCTGATCGGTTTCGCGATCTATTCGCAGCTGCAGTGGGGTCTCGAGCCGTGTCCGCTTTGCATCTTCCAGCGGCTGGCCTTCGCGGCGCTCGGCGTGGTGATGTTGATCGCCGGCATCCACGCACCGCGCGGACGCGGCGGGCGTACGGCCTACGGTCTGCTGGGCTTCGCGGCGGCCGCGGTCGGCATCGGCATCGCCGGGCGTCATGTGTGGCTGCAGATGCACCCGCCGGGCTTCGCGACCTGCGGGGCACCGTTCGCCTTCATGCGCGAGACCATGGACACGCCCACGCTGATCCAGAAGGTGCTGACCGGCTCCGGCGACTGCGGCACCGTCGACTGGACGTTCCTCGGCCTGTCGATGCCGGCCTGGAGCCTGGTGTGGTTCCTGCTGCTGGCGGCGGTTGCGCTCTTCGCCGGTCTGCGCACGCGCCGCTGAGCGGCTGCCTGCGTTTTGACGCAGGGCAGCAAACTGCGATGATGGCTGCCCGCGAGAGGAACACCCCATGTCGTCGTCCAACGAGCGCAGCCTGCATCCCGTGAACCTGCCCGAAGACTGGCAGCCGGAGAGCTGGCGCACGCGCCCTGCCAAGCAGCTGCCGACCTATCCCGATCAAGCCGCCCTGGCGGCCGTGCAGGAGGAGCTGCGTGCGCTTCCCCCGCTGGTGACGTCGTGGGAAATCCTGAGCCTCAAGCAGCAGCTGGCCGAGGCCCAGGAGGGCCGCCGCTTCCTGCTGCAGGGCGGCGACTGCGCCGAGAACTTCGGCGACTGCACGTCGGACGTCATCTCCAACCGGCTCAAGGTGCTGCTGCAGATGAGCCTGGTGCTCGTGCACGGCATGCGGCTGCCGGTCGTTCGGGTCGGCCGGTTCGCCGGCCAGTATGCGAAGCCGCGTTCGGCCGACACCGAGACGCGCGACGGCGTGACCCTGCCGTGCTACCGCGGCGACGTCGTCAATGCGCCGGCATTCACGCCCGAGGCGCGGACCCCGGATCCGCGTCGCATGGTGCGCGCGCATGCGCGTTCGGCGATGACGATGAACTTCGTGCGCTCGCTGATCGACGGTGGTTTCGCCGATCTGCACCATCCCGAGTACTGGGGACTGGAGTGGGTGGGCGAGTCGCCGCTGGCCGAGGAATACCAGCGCATGGTCTCCGGCCTCGGCGACGCCGTCCGTTTCATGGAGACGCTGGCCGGCACGCAGGTGCACAACCTCAACCGCGTCGACTTCTACACCTCGCACGAAGCGCTGCTGCTGCCATACGAAGAAGCGAACACGCGCCAGGTGCCGCGCCAGTGGGGCTGGTTCAACCTCAGCACGCATTTTCCGTGGATCGGCGTGCGCACGGCGGCGCTCGATGGCGCGCACGTGGAGTACTTCCGCGGGCTGCGCAACCCGATCGGCGTCAAGGTCGGTCCGACTTCGACACCGGACGAACTGCTGCGCCTGATCGACGTGCTCAATCCCGACGACGAGCCGGGCCGCCTGAGCCTGATCCACCGCATGGGCGCGACGCAGATCGCCGAACGCCTGCCGCCGCTGCTCGACGCGGTGCGCCGTTCCGGCCGTCGCGTGCTGTGGATCTGCGATCCCATGCACGGCAATACCGAGTCGACCAGCAACGGCTACAAGACGCGCCGCTTCGACAACATCCGCAGCGAGATCGAGCAGGCCTTCGACCTGCACGCCGCGGCCGGCACGCGCCTGGGCGGTGTGCATCTGGAACTGACCGGCGAAGACGTCACCGAGTGCATGGGCGGCGCACGGGCGCTGACCGAAACCGATCTCGAGCGCGCCTACAAGAGCCAGGTCGATCCGCGCCTGAATTACGAGCAGGCGCTGGAGACGGCGATGCTGATCGTACGCAAGCAGGTGCAGGTCAGCGGGCTGTCGCGCCAATAACGCCGCCGGCCGCCTGTCGCGGCAGTGCGTGCAGTTCAATCATCGGGCACTTCCGCCGCCGCGGCGGCGAGCATCGCAGCGGCCACGGCCGCCTCGTGTGACGTCAGGACACGTCCGGATTCGGTGCGCGCGTCGAGATCCAGAGCGCGCGCGTCGATGCGGGCCGCCGCTGCGGTGCACATGGCGACATCGGCAACGCCATCGGGGAAGTACCGGTCCCGGAACACATGCGCTTCGTCGATGATCATGGCGTTCCGGCCCTCGACGAATTCGCGTCGGCTTCCTGCGATGCCGTGCGCGTCCAGCAGGGCTTCGAAGCGGGTCATCCAGCGCAGCGCGAGCTGGATCACGCCGTCATTGCGTGCCGCCCAGGCGGCGTAAGCGCGCTGCGCGTCCGTGCCGACAGGTGCTGGAAGCGCGCCGCAGGCATCGACGAGTGAGGATCGGGCGAAGTAGGCCGCGGCCAGCGTCTGGACGGCGGCGAACGTCGGTTCGATCAGACGATCGTCCGCGCGCGCGTGCGGCGAGTTCGTGAGCAGCACGAGGCCGAGCGCCAGCGCCGGGTGTCGCGTCTTCAGGCTGGAAAGGGCCATGGGCAGGACACTCCACGCGCGACGGATGTCGTACGACGAGCCTGGCGGTGACGCGCGCCTGCAACCCTCGGCTCAGACCGCGTTGCGGCGTCTGCGCAGATCGCGCGCGAGCACCAGCACGATCATCAGGTTGAGCAGGAAAACACCCCAGGTCATCCAGTCCGGGTGCTGCCACAGCGCGTAGATCTCGAACGGCAGATACGCGGCCGCGCCGATCACGCCCAGCCATGAGGCCCAGGCGCGATGGCCCCACAGGCCCCAGCCTTCGACCAGTCGCATCACGGCGTAGATCACCGCGACGCCGATCGCGATGTGCAGCCGCTCCGGGGTGATCGCATCGAGCATCGCGGTGCCGCTGCGTTCGGCGTCGACACCGAAGCGCGCGAGCACGCGTTCGAGTTCGTGCTGCAGCGCATCCGGGCCGATCGCCGCGAGGGCGCCGGCGACGAGCAGGGCGAAGACGCCCTTGGCGGCCTCGAACAACGCGATCGCGCGCAGGCCTTTGTGGGTGTCGGTGCGATCGTCGGTCATCAGAACAGGGCGTCCTGTCGGGGTGGCGCGGGCAATGCCGCGCCGGTCAGTGGCCAGGCGCCGAGCGCGTCGTAGCGGCCACCGGGGTTGAAGAGCAGTTCGAATGCGTCGACGTCGAGGACGTCGGCGCCGCAGTCCACCGTATCGAGCCACGGCTGCGGCGGCAGTCCGCGTTCGAGGAACGCGAGCGTCACATGCGGACGCGTGGTCCGCTCCATCGGCGCAATACCCGCGCGGCGCACCGCGTCGTGGCTCGCATCGCACAGGGCCTGCAGTGCAGGGCAGGGCGACGGCAACGCGACGACTGCGCCGGAATGGCGCCAGTAGACGAGACGTTCGAGGGTGACGCGGTGTGGCGGAATCCGGGTCGCGGCTTCGGCGAACGCATCCAGGAGCGCCGGTGCGGCCACGGGTCCAGCGGACTCACCCACGAAGCACAGGGTGATGTGCCACTGGTCGGCGCGCCGCAGTTGCAAAGAAGGCGCGTCCGATGGACGCGCCTCCTGCAAACGGTGCGACACCGTCGCGAGCACCGCCCGGCCGTCGGCACTGGGCCGCCACGCCGGGAACAGCGCCTGGCTCACGCGGCGCGGGACGCGCGCTTGCGATCGCTCTCGGTCAGGAACTTCTTGCGCAGGCGGATTTCCTTCGGCGTGACTTCGACCAGCTCGTCGTCATCGATGAAGTCCAGCGCCTGTTCCAGCGAGAACTTGATCGCCGGGGTCAGCGCGATGGCATCGTCCTTGCCCGAAGCGCGCATGTTGGTCAGCGGCTTGGTCTTGATCGCGTTGACGGTCAGATCGTTGTCCTTGGAGTGGATACCGACCAGCTGACCCTCGTACACGTTGTCGCCTTCGGCAGCGAACAGCTTGCCGCGTTCCTGCAGCGGGCCGAGCGAGTAGGCCGGCGTGGCGCCCGGCGCATTGGCGATCATCACGCCGTTGAGGCGCTTGGCGATCGCGCCGGTTTCCTTCGGTCCGTAACGGTCGAACACGTGGAACAGCAGACCGCCGCCCTGGGTCAGGGTCTTGAACTCGTTCTGGAAGCCGATCAGGCCGCGGGCCGGGATCTCGTAGTCCAGACGCACGCGTCCCTTGCCGTCCGATTCCATGTTCTTCAGCTGGCCCTTGCGGATGCCGAGCTTCTCCATCACGCCGCCCTGGTGCTGCTCTTCGACGTCGACCACCAGCTGTTCGATCGGCTCCATCTGCTGGCCGTCGATCTCCTTGATGATGACTTCCGGGCGCGACACGGCCAGCTCGAAGCCTTCGCGGCGCATGTTCTCGATCAGCACCGACAGGTGCAGCTCGCCGCGGCCCGAGACCAGGAACTTGTCCGCGTCTTCCAGCTGCTCGACCTTCAGCGCCACGTTGTGCACGGTCTCGCGCTCGAGGCGGTCCTTGAGCTGGCGGCTGGTCAGGAACTTGCCGCCCGACAGGTCCTTGTTGCCCGCGAACGGCGAGTTGTTGACCTGGAAGGTCATCGAGATCGTGGGCTCGTCGACGGTCAGGGCCGGCAACGCTTCCGGGGTGTCCAGCGCGCAGACGGTGTCGGAAATGGTCAGGTCCTGGATGCCGGAGATGGCGACGATGTCGCCGGCCTCGGCGGTGTCCTGCTCGATGCGCTCCAGACCCAGGAAGCCGAGCACCTGCATCACCTTGCCCTGGCGCTTCTTGCCTTCACGGCTGATCACCGAGACCGGCATGTTCTTCTTCAGCGTGCCGCGCTGGATGCGGCCGATGCCGATCACGCCCACGAAGTTGTTGTAGTCCAGCTGGCTGATGCGCATCTGGAAGGCGCCGTCCGGGTCGACTTCCGGCATCGGTGCGTGCTGCATGATCGCTTCGTACAGCGGGGTCATGTCGCCCGAACGCGCGGCGTCGTCGAGGCTCGCGTAGCCGTGCAGCGCCGAGGCGTAGACGATCGGGAAGTCGAGCTGCTCGTTGGTCGCGCCGAGCTTGTCGAACAGGTCGAACACCTGGTCGATCACCCAGTCCGGACGCGCGCCCGGACGGTCGATCTTGTTGACGACGACGATCGGCTTGAAGCCCATCGCGAACGCCTTCTGGGTCACGAAGCGCGTCTGCGGCATCGGGCCGTCCATCGCGTCGACCAGGATCAGCACGGTGTCCACCATCGACAGCACGCGCTCGACCTCGCCGCCGAAGTCGGCATGGCCCGGGGTGTCGACGATGTTGATGCGGTTGCCGTTCCAGGTGATCGCCGTGTTCTTGGCGAGGATCGTGATGCCACGTTCCTTTTCCTGGTCGTTGCTGTCCATCACGCGCTCGGCGAGCACGGTGCGCTCGGAGAGGGTGCCCGACTGCTTCAGCAGACAGTCGACGAGGGTGGTCTTGCCGTGGTCGACGTGGGCGACGATGGCGATATTGCGCAGGCGTTCGATGGACATGGGCAAGGCTGCGCCAGAGTCGAAGACCGGGGCGCACAAGAGTCAGTGAAAGAGCCCAGCATTATACGGTGTTGCGCTGCCGCATGGAGGAGCGGTTGGAGCCGGGTATTGAAACCGCCTCCCGGGAGCCACATGTCGCGGGTTCGTCGGCCTGCCGATGATTTTCCCTTCAACCAGGATTCCTCATGTCCCTGAACGCCGTATTCGACACCGACCGTGGCCAGATCACCGTCGAGCTGTATGCCGACAAGGCACCGCTGACCGTCGCCAATTTCGTCAACCTGGCCCAGCGCGGCTTCTACGACGGTCTGAGCTTCCACCGCGTCATCGCCGACTTCATGGTCCAGGGCGGTTGCCCCGAGGGCTCCGGCCGTGGCGGCCCGGGCTACCGGTTCGAGGACGAGACCAACAATGGCGTGAAGCACGAGCGTGGCGTGCTGTCGATGGCGAACGCGGGCCCGAACACCAACGGCAGCCAGTTCTTCATCACCCACATCAAGACCGACTGGCTGGACGGCAAGCACACCGTGTTCGGCAAGGTCACCGAAGGTCTGGACGTGGTCGACGCGGTGAAGCAGGGCGATGCGATCAAGTCGATCAAGATCGTCGGCGACACCGAAGCGGTGCTGGCGGCCAAGGCCGACCGCGTCGCCGAGTGGAACAAGACGCTCGCTGCGTAAGCGACACTGACAGGCCGGCCATTCGCCGGCCTGTTTTCTTTTGGGGGATGGAATGACCTCGAGCAGCAGGTGGTGGTGTGGTTTGGTGCTGGCGCTGGGCGTCGGCGCGCTGTCAGGGTGCGGGCCGTCCGCGCCCGATCCCGACATCGACGGCGTCGGCCCGGAGACTGCGGCCACGCCGCAGGCGCAGGATCTCGAGCGCAGCCTCGAAGGCATCTGGAGCACCGGCGTTTCCAGCGGCGACGATGCCGAAACGATCTACGCCATCGAATGGCTGAGCGCCGGGGACCTGCGCATCCTGCGCGACGGCCGCTGGCTCGCCGGCACGGTCGAGGATGTCGATGTCGACAACCAGACCCTGGCCTTCCACGTCACCCGCGAGAATGGCCCCGACGAGACCGTGACCCTGCGCAAGGTGCAGGACGCGGCATCCGGCGAGGGCTTCCACCTGCGCGTCACCTGGGCGCAGGGCCAGACCGAAACGCTGGGCTTCGTGCGCCGGCTGACCGATCGCGACCGGCAGGCGATCGTGCTGGAAGTCCGCCAGAGCACGGTGCTGCCCGAGGCGGTCGCGTGCGGCGGCGATGCACCGGCGGGCAGCCTGCGGGCGACACTGGCCTGCAGCCAGAGCGAGTTCGCCGAACTCGACCGCGGAATGCGCACGCAGCTGGTCGAACTGTCGGCGCGGTACCCCGACGGCGACCGTACGGCGGCCGCGGTCGTCCAGCAGCTCGATGCCTGCAAGACGCCCGAGTGCCTGCGCGAGGCCTATGCGCAATGGCAGACCTATTTCGACGAGAACTACGACCTCGGCGACGTGCTCGACTACCTCTGAAGCCACGCCGCGCCGGCGGTCGCCACAGGGCTGCGTGGTACCATCTGCCGCCGAAAATCAGCGCTTCCGCCGCATTCCCGACGCTTCAAGAAGAGATTCCTCCGATGCCCCAGCTCGCCGCGCGGACCGCTCGCGCCAAGCCCAGCGCCATCATGCAGGTCGCCGAAAAGGCGAAGCGCCTGAAGGCCGAAGGCCGGGACATCATCAGCTTCTCGATCGGCGTGCCGAATTTCCTGCCCGGCCCGCATGTGTATGCGGCCGCGCGCGAGGCGCTCGACCACGACAGCGGCCAGTACGGCAGCAACCGCGGCAGCGATGCGCTGCTCGACGCGTTCATCGGCCATCTCGATCGCATCGGCCTGCCGGGCTACACCCGCGCGCATTGCGCCAGCGGCATCGGCGCCAAGCACATCCTCTACACGCTGGCCGAAGTGCTGCTTGACGAGGGCGACGGCTTCGCATTCGCCACGCCGTACTGGACGACGTACCTGGACATCGCCGAGATCGTCGGCGCCGACATCCAGCTGCTGCCGTGCCCGCCCGAACAGGACTACAAGCTCACCCCGGCGCAGCTCGATGCCGCATTGGCGCGCAAGCCCAAGGTCTTCCTGTTCAACAATCCGTCGAACCCGACCGGCATGGTTTACACGCGCAGCGAGATCGCCGCGCTGGCCGACGTGCTGGTGCGCCATCCCGACACGTGGATCGTCACCGACGACATCTACAACCGCATGGTCTTCGACGGTATCGGCTACCACAACGTGGTGCAGGCGCGGCCCGAGCTGCGCGAGCGCACGATCTTCGTCGACTCGCTGTCCAAGACCTACGGCATGCCCGGCTGGCGCGTCGGCCTGCTGGCGGGGCCGGAGAATGTCGCGAAAGCCTTCGCGACGATGAACTCCAACCACATCACCAATGTGCCGGAAGTCGTCACTGCCGCCGCGGTCGCCGCGCTGTCCGGCCCGCAGGACGTGCCGACGGCGAAGTGCGCCGAATTCCAGGCGCGCCGCGACCTGGTGATGGCCGCGCTGGCGGAGATCCCGGGCGTGGTCTGCCCGAAGCCTGCCGGCGCGTTCTACGTGTTTCCCGACATCAGCGTCGCGTTTGGCAAGTCGCATGGCGACCTGCGCATCGAAAACGACGTCGACCTGTGCAATGCGCTGCTCGAAGCCAAGGGCGTGGCCTGTGTGCCGGGCTCGGCGTTCGGCGAGCCGCGCGCGTTGCGCATCAGCTACACCTGTCCCGAAGCGCAGCTCGCGCCGGGACTCGCCCGGATCCGCGAATTCTTCGCGGAACTGACCTGAGCCGGCCAGCCTTCGCCCGCCGGTTGTTTCCCACCCACGTACCGTTCGATTTGATACGAGAGGAATGACGATGAAGAAGCCCGTCCGTGTTGCCGTGACCGGCGCTGCCGGCCAGATCGGCTATGCGCTGCTGTTCCGGATCGCCTCCGGCGAAATGCTGGGCAAGGACCAGCCGGTGATCCTGCAGCTGCTCGAACTGCCGATCGACAAGGCACAGGCCGCGCTGAAGGGCGTGATCATGGAGCTCGAGGATTGCGCGTTCCCGCTGCTGGCCGATGTCGTCGGCACCGACGATCCGGAAGTGGCGTTCAAGGACGCCGACATCGCCCTGCTGGTCGGCGCGCGCCCGCGCGGCCCGGGCATGGAGCGCAAGGATCTGCTGCTCGAGAACGCCAAGATCTTCACCGCCCAGGGAGCGGCGCTGAACAAGGTCGCCTCGCGTGACGTCAAGGTGCTGGTGGTCGGCAACCCGGCCAACACCAATGCCTACATCGCCATGAAGTCGGCGCCGGACCTCAACCCGCGCAACTTCACCGCGATGCTGCGCCTCGACCACAACCGCGCGCTGAGCCAGCTGGCGACCAAGGCCGACGTGGCCGTGGGCGACATCGAGGGTCTGATCGTGTGGGGCAACCACAGCCCGACCATGTACCCGGACTACCGCTTCGCGACCGCGAACGGCCAGAACCTGAAGGACAAGGTCAACGACGCCGACTGGAACGCCAACACGTTCATTCCGCAGGTCGGCAAGCGCGGCGCGGCGATCATCGAAGCGCGTGGCCTGTCCTCGGCCGCGTCGGCCGCCAACGCCGCCATCGACCACATCCACGACTGGGTGCTGGGCAGCAACGGCAAGTGGGTGACGATGGGCGTGCCGTCCGACGGCAGCTACGGCATCCCGGAAGGCGTGATCTTCGGCTTCGCGGTGACCACCGAGAACGGCGAGTACACGCTGGTCAAGGACATCGAAGTCGACGACTTCAGCCAGAAGGCTATCGACAAGACGCTGGCCGAGCTCGAGGAAGAGCGCAGCGGCGTGGCGCATCTGCTGGCCTGAGCCCTGCAGCGCGTCGAGAAAAAGCCGGGCCTTGTGCCCGGCTTTTTCGTGGGCGCGCGCGTGGATTCCCGCGCGGTGTAGACCATTGTCGTAACGCATCCTGGCCACGCGCGGACTAGCCTCGGGAATCCGCAACCGGAGGGTCGTCATGGGCTACGAGGAATTCCACCGCCGCTCCATCGAAGATCCCGAAGGGTTCTGGGGCGAGCAGGCGCAGGCGATCCACTGGCACAAAACCCCGGACCGGATCCTCGACTATTCGAATCCGCCGTTCCGCAAGTGGTTCGTCGGCGGCGAGACCAACCTCTGCTTCAATGCCGTCGACCGGCATCTCGACGCGCGCGGCGACCAGCTCGCGCTCGTCGCGATCTCGACCGAAACGAACGAGACGCGCGAGATCACCTACGCGCAGCTGTACCGCGAGGTCAACGATTTCGCTGCAGTACTTAAAGCGCTCGGCGTCGGGCGCGGCGACCGCGTCGTCATCTACATGCCGAACATGGCCGAGGCCGCGTTCGCGATGCTGGCCTGCGCGCGCATCGGCGCAGTGCACTCGGTGGTGTTCGGCGGTTTCGCCGCGCACAACCTCGCGCTGCGTATCGACGATGCGAAGCCCGCGCTGCTGATCGCCGCCGATGCCGGCAGTCGCGGCGGCAAGGTCATTCCGTACAAGCCGCTGGTCGACGCCGCGTGCGCGGAAGCGCAATCCCCACCGCCGCACGTGCTGATCGTCGATCGCGGGCTCGATCCCGGCTATGCGCGCCTCGACGGGCGCGACATCGATTACGCGACGCTCCGCGCGCAGCACGCCGGCACCGATGTGCCGGTGGAGTGGCTGGAGTCCAACGAACCGAGCTATCTGCTCTACACCTCCGGTACCACCGGCAAGCCGAAAGGCGTGCAGCGCGACATCGGCGGCTATGCGGTCGCGATGGCGCTGTCGATGTGGTCGATCTACGACATCCGCCCGGGGCAGGTGATGTTCACCACGTCCGACGTGGGCTGGGCGGTCGGGCATTCGTACAACGTCTACGGCCCGCTGATCGCAGGCGCGACGGTGATTCTCTACGAGGGCCTGCCGATCCATCCCGACGGCGGCATCTGGTGGAAGATCTGCGCCGACTACGGCGTGCGCACGATGTTCTCCTCGCCGACCGCAGTGCGCGTGCTGAAGAAGCAGGACCCGAAATTCCTGAAGCAGTACGACCTGTCGAAGCTGCAGTACCTGTTCCTCGCCGGCGAGCCCTTGGACGAGCCCACGGCGAACTGGATCAGCACCGGCCTCGGCGGCACGACCATCATCGACAACTACTGGCAGACCGAAACCGGCTGGCCGGTGCTGGCGCTGATGCCGGGCGTCGAACTCAAGCCGGTGAAGTTCGGCTCCCCCGGACTGCCGACGCCGGGTTACGACCTGCGCGTGATCGACGAAGCCACCGGCGAACGCGTCCCACCCGGCACCAAGGGCGTGCTGGTGATCCAGCCGCCGCTGCCGCCCGGCTGCATGACCACGGTGTGGAACGACGATCAGCGCTTCCTGTCGAGCTACTTCTCGCACTTCAAGGAGCTCGTTTACAGCTCATTGGACTGGGCGATCCAGGACGAGGACGGCTACACCTTCATCCTCGGCCGCACCGACGACGTCATCAACGTCGCCGGCCATCGCCTGGGCACGCGCGAGATCGAGGAATCGGTGTCCAGCCACCCGGCCGTCGCCGAGGCCGCGGTGATCGGCGTCGCCGACGAATTGAAGGGCCAGGTGCCGATCGTGTTCGTGACGCTCAAGCAGGCATCGGCGGATGCGGATGCGCAGCACGCGACCGCGGGCGAGATGATGCGTACCGTCACCGACCAGCTCGGCGCCGTCGCGCGCCCGGCGCGGGTCTACGTGGTCAATGCGCTGCCGAAGACGCGCTCGGGCAAGTTGTTGCGGCGTTCGCTGCAGGCGCTGGCGGAATCACGTGATCCGGGAGATCTCTCGACGCTCGACGATCCGAATGCGCTGGAGGAAGTGCGCCGCGTTCTCGCGCGGGGCGCAGACGCCGGCTGAGCCTTCAATCTGCCGGCGCGACGCCGGTGTAGTGCGCGCGCGGGCGGATCAGCATGCCGAGTTCCTGCTGCTCCAGCGCGTGCGCCAGCCAGCCGGCGAGCCGGCCGGCGGCGAACATGCACAGCGCCGGCGTGGCCGGCAGTCCGTGCACGAAACAGATCGCCGCGAGCATGCCGTCGATATTCGGATGGCGGCCGCTGGTCTCGGCCGCGGAGGTGAGCACCGCTTCGACCTGCTGCATGCGTGCATCGCCCGCATGACGGGCGCGCAGCATCGCCAGCACTTCGGCCGCCCGCGGATCGCCGTCGGGATACAGCACGTGATGGAAGCCGGGCAGGTCGTCGCCGCGTTGCCAGCGCTCGGCGACGAAGGCAGCGGGCGAGGGTGCATCGCAGGCCTCGCGGATCAGCGCATGCGCGCGCGCCGTCGCGCCGCCATGGCGTGGGCCCGACAGCGCGGCGAGTCCCGCGCAGACCGTCGCGTGCAGATGCGCGCCGGTGGACGCGACCACACGCGCGGCGAAGGCGGACACGTTGAGTTCGTGGTCCGCGCACAGCACCAGCGCCGCGCGCACGAGATCGGCGAACGCCGCGTCGCCGGGACGCCATGCATCGGCGAGCAGTACGTGGACGGGGCGCGCATCCGGCGTGCCGGCGACCAGCAACGCCGCGTTCTGGCGCAGCAATGTGGCCGCGACGCCGCGCTTGGCCGCAGGTGCGGCGCTCAGCGAATGCCGCAGATCCGGTGCGAGCAGCGGGATCGCGGCCATCGCACGTTCGATCGGCGGCAGGGTGGCATCGCCGGCGATCGCGGCGACGCGCGCGGGCCAGTCGCCGGTCGCGGCGTCGAAGGGATCGGCATCGCCGCAATCCCACAACAGCCGCGCGGTGTCTTCGAGCGTGGCGCCGCTGCGGACCATCGCGACCGCGGAACGTCCGCGGTAATACGGACTGTCGGGCCGGATCAGCGAGATCCGTGTCTCCATTACCGGCAGGCCGCGGTCGAGGCTCTGCGCCGCGCCGCGCGCCGCGCCGCGGCCTGCGCGTTTGCGCTGGGTCAGACGCTCGACGTCCTGGCGCAGGTACACGCGGCTGCGATGGTCGGCGCCGGGGCGCGACTTCAGCAGGCCGCGGCTGACGTAGGCGTAGAGCGTCGCGGTACTGATGCCGAGCGCCGCGCAGGCTTCGGCGGCGGACATCAGGTCGCCATCGTTCGCATTCACAGTGAACCCCGATGTATTGATTGATTCGATCAAGATTGATCAACCATTCGGATGGTGCCAGATTGCACGCCATCGCGGTACACCGCAGCTCCGGAGTCGCACCCATGACCACGCTTTCCGCAGGCGCGAAGTTCCGCGCCGCGCTCGCCGCCGAATCGCCGCTGCAGGTGATCGGCGCGATCAACGCCAACCACGCATTGCTGGCCAAGCGCACCGGCTTCCAGGCGATCTACCTCTCGGGTGGTGGCGTCGCCGCGGGCTCGCTGGGTCTGCCGGATCTGGGCATCAACACGCTCGAAGACGTGCTGATCGACGTGCGCCGCATCACCGATGTCTGCGACCTGCCGCTGCTGGTCGACATCGACACCGGCTTCGGCGCGAGCGCGTTCAACATCGAGCGCACCGTGAAGTCTCTGATCAAGGCGGGCGCGGCGGCGTGCCATATCGAAGACCAGGTCGGTGCCAAGCGCTGCGGCCATCGTCCGGGCAAGGAGATCGTGTCACAGGGTGAGATGGTCGACCGGGTCAAGTCCGCGGCCGATGCGAAGACCGATCCCGATTTCTTCCTGATCGCGCGCACCGATGCGATCCAGGTCGACGGTGTGGACGCTGCGATCGAACGCGCGGTCGCCTGCGTCGAAGCCGGCGCCGACGGCATCTTCGCCGAGGCCGCCTATGACCTCGACACCTATCGCCGCTTCGTCGATGCGGTGAAGGTGCCGGTGCTGGCCAACATCACCGAGTTCGGCAAGACGCCGCTGTTCACCCGCGACGAGCTGGCCTCGGCCGGTGTCGCGATCCAGCTGTTCCCGCTGTCCGCATTCCGTGCCGCGAACAAGGCCGCCGAGAACGTCTACGCCGCCGTGCGCCGCGACGGCCACCAGCAGAGCGTCGTCGACGCGATGCAGACCCGCGAGGAACTCTACGAGCGCATCGGCTATCACGCATTCGAACAGCGCCTCGACGCGCTGTTCGCATCGAACAAGCAGTAAGCCACTCCCGATTTTTTCATCCGTGCCTGCGGGCATCCAACGGAGATTCCAGATGAGCGACACCGCCACCACCGCCCCCGGTTTCAAGCCGAAGAAGTCCGTCGCGCTCAGCGGCACGGCCGCCGGCAATACTGCGCTGTGCACCGTCGGCCGCAGCGGCAACGATCTGCATTACCGCGGCTACGACATTCTCGATCTCGCGCGCACCAGCGAGTTCGAGGAAATTGCCTATCTGCTGGTCCACGGCAAGCTGCCGACCGAAGCGGAGCTGCGCGGCTACAAGGCCAAGCTGAAGTCCCTGCGCGGCATCCCGGCGGCGGTGAAGGCCGCGCTCGAGGAACTGCCGCCGTCGGCGCATCCGATGGACGTCATGCGCACCGGCGTGTCGGTGCTGGGCTGCGTGCAGCCGGAGAAAGACGACCACAACCATCCGGGCGCGCGCGATATCGCCGACAAGCTGATGGCCTGCCTCGGTTCGATGCTGCTGTACTGGTACCACTGGAGCCACAACGGCCGCGCGATCGACGTCGAAACCGATGACGATTCGATCGGCGGGCACTTCCTGCATCTGCTGCATGGCCACGAGCCGCGCGAGTCCTGGGTCAAGGCGATGCACACCTCGCTGATCCTGTACGCGGAGCACGAGTTCAACGCCTCGACCTTCGCCTGTCGCGTCATCGCCGGCACCGGCAGCGACATGCACAGCGCGATCACCGGTGGCATCGGCGCGCTGCGCGGCCCCAAGCACGGCGGCGCGAACGAAGTCGCGTTCGAAGTGCAGAAGCGGTACGACACGCCCGACGAAGCGGAAGCCGACATCAAGGCACGCGTGGAGAAGAAGGAAGTGATCATCGGCTTCGGCCATCCGGTCTATACCGTCAGCGATCCGCGCAACGAGGTGATCAAGCAGGTCTCGAAGGAGCTGTCGGACGAGGCGGGCAGTCGCAAGATGTACGACATCGCCGAGCGTCTGGAGACGGTGATGTGGGACATCAAGAAGATGTTCCCGAACCTCGACTGGTTCAGTGCGGTGAGCTACCACATGATGGGCGTGCCGACCGCGATGTTCACCCCGCTGTTCGTCATCGCACGCACCGCCGGCTGGAGCGCGCACGTCATCGAGCAGCGCATCGACGGCAAGATCATCCGTCCGAGCGCGCACTACACCGGCCCCGAGGACCAGGCGTTCGTGCCGATCGCCGAGCGCACATAACGCCGTCCTGCACCGGTCCCCGCATGCGCGGGGACCTCGCGTTTCCGCTCCTTTGGAATTGTTGAAGCCAGCCATGAACAGCCAGCACCGCAAACCCCTTCCCGGCACGCAACTCGACTGGTTCGACGCGCGTGCGGCCGTCGAAGCCCTCGCGCCCGGCGCGTACGACCGCATGTCCTACACCGCACGCGTGCACGCCGAGAATCTGGTGCGGCGCTGCGAACCGGCGCAGCTCGACGATGCGCTGCGCCAGCTGATCGAACTGCGGCAGGACATCGACTTCCCGTGGTATCCGGCGCGCGTGGTCTGCCACGACATCCTTGGACAGACCGCGCTGGTCGATCTGGCCGGTCTGCGCGATGCGATTGCCGACCAGGGCGGCGACCCGGCGAAGGTCAATCCGGTCGTGCCGGTGCAACTGATCGTCGACCATTCGCTGGCGGTGGAATGCGGCGGCTACGATCCGGATGCATTCACCAAGAACCGCACGATCGAAGACCGCCGCAATGCCGACCGCTTCCACTTCATCGACTGGACCAAACTCGCGTTCCACAACGTGGAGGTGATTCCGCCGGGCAACGGGATCATGCACCAGATCAATCTGGAGAAGATGTCGCCGGTGGTCTACGTCCAGGACGGCGTCGCGTTTCCGGACACCTGCGTCGGCACCGACAGCCACACGCCACACGTCGATGCGCTGGGCGTGATCGCGATCGGCGTCGGTGGTCTCGAAGCCGAGAACGTCATGCTCGGCCGCGCGTCGTGGATGCGCACGCCGGAGATCGTCGGCGTCGAACTGGCAGGCCGGCCCGGCCCCGGCATCACCGCGACCGATGTCGTGCTGGCGCTGACCGAGTTCCTGCGCAAGTCGAAGGTGGTCGGTGCGTATCTGGAATTCCGTGGACCCGGCGCGGCTGCGCTGTCGGTCGGCGACCGCGCGACGATCTCCAATATGGCGCCCGAGTACGGCGCGACCGCGGCGATGTTCTTCATCGATGACAACACGCTCGACTACCTGCGCCTGACCGGTCGCGAGGACACCCAGGTCGCACTGGTCGAAACCTATGCGAAGGCCGCCGGGCTGTGGGCCGATGCGCTGGCCAGCGCCGAGTACGTGCGCACGCTGCACTTCGACCTGTCGAGCGTGGTCCGCAACATGGCCGGCCCGTCGAACCCGCACAAGCGCGTGGCGACCAGCGATCTCGCCGCCAGCGGCATCGCCGGCGCGTGGGAGATGCCGACCGAGGGCACGATGCCCGACGGCGCGGTGATCATCGCCGCGATCACCAGCTGCACCAACACCTCGAACCCGCGCAACGTCATCGCCGCCGCGCTGCTGGCGCGCAACGCGAATGCGCGCGGCCTCACGCGCAAGCCATGGGTCAAGAGTTCACTGGCGCCCGGTTCCAAGGCCGTGCAGCTGTATCTCGAGGAGAGCGGCCTGCTGCCGGATCTCGAGCAGCTCGGCTTCGGCATCGTTGCGTTCGCCTGCACCACCTGCAACGGCATGAGCGGCGCATTGGATCCGGCGATCCAGCAGGAGATCATCGACCGCGACCTGTACGCGACCGCCGTGCTCAGCGGCAACCGCAATTTCGACGGCCGCATCCATCCCTACGCCAAGCAGGCCTTCCTCGCGTCGCCGCCGCTGGTGATCGCCTATGCGATCGCCGGCACCGTGCGCTTCGACATCGAGAAGGACGTGCTCGGCATCGACCACGATGGCAACGCGGTCACGCTCAAGGATCTCTGGCCTTCGGATGAAGAGATCGACGCGGTGGTCAAGGCCAGCGTCAAGCCGGAGCAGTTCCGCGCCGTCTACGGCCCGATGTTCAAGCTCCACGTCGATACCGGCGAGCGCGTCGCGCCGCTGTACGACTGGCGCGAGATGAGTACCTACATCCGCCGTCCGCCGTACTGGGAAGGTGCGCTGGCCGGCACGCGCACGTTGACCGGCATGCGCCCGCTCGCGGTGCTCGGCGACAACATCACCACCGATCACCTGTCGCCGTCGAACGCGATCATGGCCGACAGCGCAGCCGGCGAGTACCTCGCGAAGATGGGCGTGCCGGAGGAGGACTTCAATTCCTACGCGACCCACCGCGGCGATCATCTGACCGCGCAGCGCGCCACGTTCGCCAATCCGAAGCTCGTCAACGAGATGGCGATCGTCGACGGCACCGTGCGGCAGGGCTCGCTGGCGCGCATCGAGCCGGACGGCCAGGTTGTGCGCATGTGGGAGGCGATCGAGACCTACATGGACCGCAAGCAGCCGCTGGTGATCATCGCCGGCGCCGACTACGGCCAGGGCAGCTCGCGCGACTGGGCGGCCAAGGGCGTGCGTCTGGCGGGCGTGGAAGCGATCGTGGCCGAAGGCTTCGAGCGCATCCACCGCACCAACCTGATCGGCATGGGCGTGCTGCCGCTGGAATTCCAGCCCGGCGTGACCCGCCTGACGCTCGGCATCGACGGCACCGAAACCTTCGACGTCACAGGCGACCGCACCCCGCGCGCGATGCTCACGCTGGTGATCCACCGCCATGACGGCACGCAGCTGTCGGTGCCGGTGATCTGCCGTCTCGATACTGCGGAAGAAGTCTCGATCTACGAAGCCGGTGGCGTGCTGCAGCGGTTTGCGCAGGATTTTCTGGAGTCTTCGAAGGTCGCGTGACGCCGTGACGAAAGATCCTTTCTTGATGCTGATGGGGCGACCTCCACCGGATGTCGTCAGGCAGCTGTCGGACATCGTGGAGGCCGCTGGACTCGTGCAGCGTCTAGGACGCCGCTATTTCGATCCTGCCAATTCGCATCAGTCGTTCTCCAACAGACACAAAGACGACGCGGTCGAATTGACGCGCATGATTGCGGTGGGGAGTGCGATTCAGGCGCATGCGTTCGATCTTTCGCTCGATCGCATCGTCAGTACGGTTAAGGATCGGATCGACTGGCGGTTCGAATCCTCGAAAGGAAGGACGCCGGAGTTCGACGCAATGCTGAGGGCGGTGCGCGCGGCGTTCGATTGTGTGGATGGCATCGAGGACGAGGTGCAGCATGCGCCTCACGTCACGTTTGCCTATGGCGCGCCTGAGCGTCTGCGGACGCTGCACTTCCCTGCCGTCGCTTGGACGGTCGATCGAACAGAGCTCGTCCGTCGGATGGAGCACCCTTACCGCTACGAGACGCTCGCGAGTTGGCCGTTGCTGCCCGCTTCGCGAGGCGCCGTGATTCAAGTACCGCTTTTCTGAGCACGGAACAACGATGACTTACAGCCCCCAACTCCGCATCCCCGCCACCTACATGCGCGGTGGCACCTCCAAAGGCGTGTTCTTCCGCCTCGAAGACCTTCCCGCCGCCGCACAGGTGCCCGGTCCCGCACGCGATGCATTGCTGATGCGCGTCATCGGCTCGCCCGATCCCTATGCCAAACACACCGACGGCATGGGCGGCGCGACCTCGTCGACCAGCAAGTGCGTGATCATCGGGCCGGCGTCGGTGCCGGACCACGATGTCGACTATCTCTACGGCCAGGTCTCGATCGACAGCGCGTTCGTCGACTGGAGCGGCAACTGCGGCAACCTCAGCACCGCAGTCGGTCCGTTCGCGATCGCCAACGGCTTCATCGATGCCTCGCGGATTCCGCGCGACGGCACCGTCGCGGTGCGCGTGTGGCAGGCGAACATCGGCAAGACCATCATCGTGCACGTGCCGGTCGCGGACGGGCAGGTGCAGGAAACCGGCGATTTCGAACTCGACGGCGTCACGTTCCCGGCGGCCGAGATCGTGCTGGAGTTCGTCGACCCCGCCGACGAAGGCGAGGGCGACGGCGGCGGTGCGATGTTCCCGACCGGCCATCTCGTCGATGATCTCGAGGTGCCGGGCGTCGGCACCTTGCGCGTGACGCTGATCAATGCCGGCATTCCGACGATCTTCGTCGACGCTGCCTCGATCGGGTACACCGGCACCGAGCTGCAGGACGCGATCAACGGCGATGCGGCAGCGCTCGCGATGTTCGAAACCATCCGCGCGCGCGGCGCGGTGCGCATGGGGCTCATCAGTGATGTCTCCGAGGCGCCGAAGCGCCAGCACACGCCCAAGGTCGCGTTCGTGGCGCCGCCGCGCGATCACGTGGTGTCGAGCGGCAAGACCATCGCGGCCGGCGATATCGACCTGCTGGTGCGCGCGCTGTCGATGGGCAAGCTGCACCACGCGATGATGGGCACGGCCGCGGTCGCGATCGGCACCGCAGCGGCGATTCCCGGCACGCTGGTGAATCTGGCCGCGGGTGGCGGCGCTCGCAGTGCGGTGCGCTTCGGGCATCCCTCGGGCACGCTGCGCGTCGGCGCGGAGGCGATCGAGGTCGACGGACAGTGGACCGTCTCGAAGGCGATCATGTCGCGCTCGGCGCGCGTGCTGATGGAAGGCGCGATCCGCGTGCCCGGCGACACCCTGGGCTGATCCCTGCGGCGCCGTAGGCGCGTCGAACGCCATTCACTGCCAACGTGTCGCGCGTCGCGGTTTCGACCTTGGTCTGACTGGTTCCAGGCCTCCCCGCGTGCAAGGGTCCATGCGGGGGACGGCCACGCCGTCAGTGGAAGGGGACGAAGCGATGGAGATCGCGATCGCGGTACCCGCAAAGACCGACGCGGGTCGGGCGGAAATCGAAACGCGTGCGCAGCGCCTGCCGGCTGCACTGCGCTCGCTGCTGTTGCTCGTCGACGGTCAACGCGGCGCGCTGGAACTCGATGCCATTGCGCGGCGGTTGCATGCGCCGGCCGATGCACTCGAACAACTGGCGGCGCTCGGGCTGGTCACCGCATCGAGCGCAGGCGTCCCGCATCCAGCCGATGCTGCAGCGTCGATCCACGAAGCGCGCAGCGACAGTGATGCGCAACGCCATCTCGTTCTCTATGCACTGATGAACGATGCGACGCGCGCGCATCTCGGTCTCGTCGGCGGATATCTCACCCAGCTCAAGCTGGAACGCGCCGACGATGCGGCCGCGCTCGAAGCCCTGTTGCCGATGCTGCAGACGGCGCTCACCAAGGCGCGCGATGCGCGCGTGGCCGCGGAGATCATTGCAGGCATACGCGCCGCGGCAGACACCGGCACAGGCGCAGCGTAAGCAGGCCCGCCGCAGCACATCGAACCCCCGCGCCGCATGATGCGACGCGCCAGTTCGACGGATCGATCAGATCAACCCTTCGGTAGTCATCGCCGCGCGGACGCCGTCGTCGGCGAGCATGCGCGCGTCGAAGGCGTGCAGGTTGTCGAGCCCGCCCAGATCGAGCTTCAGGCGCTTGGCCCACTGCAGGGTCACGAACAGATACGGATCGGCAATCGAGCGCGTACCGGTGAGGTAGTCGCGGCCGGCGAGCTGCGCGTCGATGCGCTCATAGAGACCGCGGATCTTCTGCATCGCATGCTTGCGCGTGCGGTCCACGACATCCGCGTCGTCCAGATACTTCGTGCTGCCGAACAACGGATGGAACGCGGGGTGCAGATCGGCATTGATCAACGCCAGCCAGCGGTTGATCTCGGCGCGGCCCTTGGGCGTGCCGTCGCCACCGAGCTTCGCATCGGGATGGCTGTCGGCCAGATAGTTGAGAATCGCGGCGTTCTGGGTCAGCACCCAGTCGCCCTCCACCAGCACCGGCACCGCACCGGCGGGATTGAGCGCGAGGAACGCGGGTTCCTTCATCTGCGTCGCGTCGACGACGCGCGCTTCGAACGGCGCGCCGATCCACTGCAGCACGATATGGTCGGCCAGCGAGCAGGCGCCGGGCTTGGTATGGAGGATGCGCATGGCGGTCCGGTGGTTGAACGGGGCCGCCATCATGCGCCGGGCGTCGCGGGCGGGGAAGCCGGCGACGCGGCGCGGATCAGCCGCGCTCGCTGTCGGCGGTCGGACGCGCCGGGCGCAGCGACTGCACGCGCAGGAAGGTGTGGTCGCCGATCGTCGCCACCTGGTGCGCGCTGCGCCAGGCCGGGGCCGCGATGGCATGGGCCATGAAGTGGCTCGCGCCGGGCACCACCTGGCGGCGTTGCTCGGGCGGCAGCGCCCAGTTGCGCTCCGACTCCAGCGCCACGCTGACCGCGCGGGTCCAGGCATTGGTGTTGGCGAGCCTGGTGTTCGGCGACAGGATCGTCGGCGCGAACTGCTTGCGCGCGGTCACCACCTCGCACATGGACTCGCCCCACAGACCGCTCTCCTGGCGGCGCAGGGCCACTTCGGCGACGGCTTCCTGTCCACGGACGGACTGGTCGCGGGCTTCCAGATACACCGTCGTGCTCAGACAGAGCGAATCGGCGGCGGGGGGCGGCAGCACGGAGGCCAGCCACATCACCCATTCAAGTTTCATCAACGACTCCTTGCTGCGTTGCGCCGGGCCGCACGTCGTCGTCCTCCTTACGGAAGACACGCAGACAACTGCGGAAACCGGCATGGCGTATTGGGGAGGGCGGCGGACTCTGTGGTGCGCTTGATCGCCCGGGCACCGAAGTCCGCAGAAGGCGGGTCGGGCCGGTGTCCCGCCGAAGGGGGCGGAACGAAGTGACGGCACGGTAGCCCCGGTTTTTCGAATCAAACGTGAATGCGGGGCACTGGCGCCGGGGGGATTTGTGTGGCTGGACCGCCGACTTCACGATGCCTATTCAGGTTTATCGCGGTCGCGTGGCGCCCAAGCCCATCGCCCGGTCGCCGAATCCGAAACCTGAACAGGTCGACGGTTTCTTCAGAGATGTGCCGCCAGACGGCTCGCCTGCGCGATCGCGCGCTTGGCATCGAGTTCCGCGGCCACATCGGCGCCGCCGACCAGATGCACGACCGTGCCGCTGGCATGGAGCGCGTCGAAGAGGTCGCGACGCGGCTCCTGGCCGGCGCAGATCACGACGTGATCGACGTCCAGCGTCTGCTCCACGCCATCGACGCGGATGCGCAGGCCGGCATCGTCGACGCCGAGATATTCGACCCCGCCGAGCATGGTCACGCCCTTGGCCTTGAGCGTGCTGCGATGGATCCAGCCTGTGGTCTTGCCGAGCCGCGCACCCGGGCGACCGGGACTGCGCTGCAGCAGCCACAGCGTTCTCGCGGGCGGCGCAGGCGCGGCCGGCACCAGGCCGCCAGGCTGTTCAAAGGTCGGGTCGATGCCCCATTCGCGCATCCAGGTGCCGGTATCGAGGCTCGGCGACTGGCCGGCATGTTCGACCAGAAACTCGCCGACATCGAAACCGATGCCGCCGGCGCCGATGATCGCCACGCGCGCGCCCGGCACGACGCGGCCTTCGATGACATCCACATAGCTGACCACTTTGGGATGGCCGCGGCCGGGAAAGTCGACCGCACGCGGCACCACGCCGGTCGCCAGCACCACCGCGTCGAACCCGGTGAGATCGTCTGCAGTGACCGGCGTCGACAGGCGCACGTCGACGCCGGTCTCGACCAGCCGTGTGCGGAAATAGCGCAGCGTCTCGTCGAACTCTTCCTTGCCCGGAATACGTCGGGCGAGGTTGAACTGGCCGCCGATGTCGGCCGCCGCATCGAACAGCGTCACCGCGTGCCCGCGCTGCGCGGCGACGGTCGCGCAGGCGAGGCCCGCCGGACCCGCGCCGACCACGGCGACGCGCAGCGGCGTCGCTGCAGGGAAGTAGTTGAGTTCGGTTTCCGCGCACGCGCGCGGATTGACCAGGCAACTCGCGGTGCGGTTTGCGAAGACGTGGTCGAGGCAGGCCTGGTTGCAGGCGATGCAGGTATTGATGCGCTCGGGCGTGCCGGCGCGCGCCTTGGCGACCCACTGCGGATCGGCCAGCAGCGGCCGCGCCATCGACACCATGTCGGCCGTGCCACTGGCGAGGATGCGCTCGGCGACGTCGGGCATGTTGATGCGGTTGGTCGCCACCAGCGGCAGCGTCACGTGCGGGCGCAGCTTGGCGGTGACGCCGGCGAATGCGGCGCGCGGCACCGAGGTCGCGATCGTCGGTACGCGCGCCTCGTGCCAGCCGATGCCGGTGTTGATCAGCGTCGCGCCGGCCGCTTCGACCGCGCGGGCCTGCTGCACGATGTCGTCCCAGGCGGAGCCGTCGGGCACGAGTTCCAGCATCGACAGGCGATAGACGATGATGAAATCGTCGCCCGCGGCCGCGCGTACCCGGCGCACGATCTCGGTCGCGAAGCGCATGCGCTGCGCGGTGTCGCCGCCCCAGGCGTCGTCGCGCGCATTGGTGCGCCGGCTGAGGAACTGATTGATCAGATAGCCCTCGCTGCCCATCACCTCGACGCCGTCGTAGCCGGCTTCGCGGGCGAGCTTCGCGGCGTGCGCATAGGCATCGATCGTGCGTTCGACGCCGCGCGCCGACAGCGCCCGCGGGGTGAACGGATTGATCGGCGCCTTGATCCGGCTCGGCGCGACCTGCAGCGGGTGATACCCATAGCGGCCGGCGTGCAGCAGTTGCAGGCAGATCTTCGCGTCATGGCCGTGCACGGCGTCGGTCACCTGACGGTGCCGCCGCGTTTCCCAGCGCCACGACAGCTTGCCGCCGAAGGGCTTGAGCCAGCCGGCGATATCGGGCGAGAAGCCGCCGGTGACGATCAGGCCGACGCCGCCCTCTGCGCGCTCGGCGAAATAGCGCGCGAGCTTGGGGAAATCCGCGGCGCGATCTTCGAGACCGGTGTGCATCGAGCCCATCAGCACGCGGTTGCGCAAGGTGGTGAAGCCCAGATCGAGCGGCGCCAGCAGATGCGGATAGGAAGCGGCGACGGGCTGGCCGGAGGCTGGCGTCATGATCAGGATACGCGTGCGTATGGATCGCCCAGCGTGCCGGGAAAGCCACGTCCGGGCAAGCGCGGCGGACGCAGGCGGCCACGCGCGGGCTGTCAAGAGTTGCCAGTGCCGGGCCGCGCCCTGAACATGTCGCGCCCCGCACCAGGGACGGCTGCCATCCAACCTTTCCAGGACTACCTGCGCGACGGCATCGTCGCCGCCGATCTGCCGGACCTGCATCCGCTGCTGGCGGCGCGCGAACAGCTGCGCGCGTTCTCGACGCTGTTCCATGGCGGCGAGGAGATCGTGATGGTGCGCCTGCTCGTGCTGCGTGCGATCGGCGAACGCGGCGACGCGCCGGACTGGTCGCCGCAGGAACTGCGCGAGCACTTCGCCTGGCTCGATCCGGTCAAGTTCGACACCGTGATCGGCCGCCTCCGCGACAACGGCCTGCTGGCCTGGGACGCGCACAGCCAGCGCTACCGCATCAGCCCGGTCGGCCGTCAGGCGCTGTCGGCGCTGGGCCTGCTGGTGCAGTTCAATGCCGAAGGCGACGAACTGGCCTATGTCACCGCGCAGCTCGCCGCCGGCCAAGCTGTCGGCAAGGTCGGCGCGGCCGATCTGCAGCATCTGCTGTCGCGACTCAACGAACTGCGCGAGGATTTCGACCAGGCCGTGCTCAGCGGTTCGGAGCACCGCATCCGCCAGGCCGCGGACACCTTGCAGTCGGTCTGGCACTGGGTGGAGAAGGGCACCGAGCTGATCCGCGCGATCGCGGCCGACGACGATCTCGACGTCGCCACGCATCGCGTCGCGCAGCAGATCGGCCGCGCGCAGAGCGCGATGCTGCGCCAGGCGTCGGTGTTCCAGCGCGCCTTGAACCAGCTCGACCGGCATCGCGTGCATCTGGGCGCGAGCGGCTTGTCGTCGTCGGACGTCAACCGCTTCCTGCGCGCCTGCGATCCGACCGCGCTCGCCGACATGGCGACCGACGCACTGACCATTGCGCCGCAGCCCGCGTTCGTACTCGGGCCGATCGCGCTGGATGTCGCCGAATACGAACTCGTCGAACGCGAGCGCGAAGCCGCCGACGAGGCCGGCCTGCCGCCACCGCGCGATGCGCCCGAGGATCTGCAGGCGCCGGTCGCCGCCGACGACTACGCACACGCCGCGCAATGGCTCGACCAGCTGCGCACACTCGATACGGCCGCGCCGCTCGGCGACTGGGTGCCGCAGGACAGCTTCGCGGTCAGTGCGTACCGCCTGTCGCTGCTGGGCCTGATCGGCGATGCCGGTGCGGAGAACCGCAGCGGCGTCAGTGCGCAGCTCGCGCAGTTGCCGATGCAATGGCGCGTCGACGCGGCATTCGAGCGCATCGACCGCGCCGGCGTCGCCCTGATGAGTCGTGGTCGCCTGCTGCCCGCGGGCGTCGACGACGCGGCCGCGCCCGACATCGAGATGCCCGACATGACCGCGCATGGCGTCACCGACGACGTCGAAGGCGACGATGCCGTTGCGCCCGTCGCGCGCCGTCGCCGCGCCGCCACACCTTCCGCGGAGACCGGCACCTCGCCGGCACCCGCACGACGCAAGAAGACCGCATGACCGACTCCACCGCTTCCCTGATCGCGCGGCTTCTCGCCGAGCGCTGGCTGCCGCGCGAAGACCGCGCCGTGCGCCAGATGCTGGTCGATGCCGAGCTGCGCGAGGACATCGACCGCCGCCTCGCGGCCGCCGGCCTGCGCCTGCTCGAACATCCCTACGCAGCGCACGTTGCAGTCGGTATCGCGCGCCAGCACGAGGCCGACGTGTTCGGCCACGGCGATGCCTGGGCCGCGAGCAACCTGCAACTCAGTCGCGATGCGCTCGCGCTGCTGGTGGTGCTGTGGTCGCTGCTGGTGCTGCCCAAGCGTCAGCGGCAGATCGCGCGCCAGCAGACCGACCTGTCGCAGGACCAGGAGCAGATGTTCGCCGAGCTCAAGCCGGTGCCGGTCGGCGCGGAAGTCGTCGAGCCGGTCAACGAACGCACGTTGCTCGCAGACTTCGGCGCGCAACTCGGCGGCAAGGGTCGTATCCACATGAACCTCGGCACGCTGCAGCGGCAGGGCTTCATCGCGCGACGCAAGGAGCGGATCCACGAAGGTCCGCTGCTCGATCTCGCGTTCGATTACGAGCGCATCGCCAGTCGCGTGATGGACGGCGCACTGGCGCACGTGATCGCCGAGAGTCGCGTGGGCCAGGGGCTGGACATGGACGACGCCGGCAATCCGGACGACACGATCCACGATGCCGACATCACCGAGGAGGCGCAGGCCGATGTTTGAGTTCCGCAGCCTTGAAATCGTGCACTGGGATTACTGGCAGCGCTACGCCCTGCCACTCGATGCCTCGATCATCACCGTCGTCGGCCCGAACGGTTCCGGCAAGACCACGCTGCTCGATGCGCTGCGTACGCTCCTGGCCATCGACGATCGCGACATGGCGCGCGACTACAAGACCTATCTGCGCCACAACGGCAAGCCGTTCGCGTGGCTGCGCGCAGTGGTCAGCAACCCGGTCGATCGACGCGGCCGGCGCGCGTTCTTCCCGTGCATGGACGAGCAGGTGACCATCGCCTGCCGCGTGCGCAAGCGAGGCGGCGACTGGACCCGCGATTACCAGATCGTCGCTGGCGACGTGCCGGTGGAAGCACTCGATGCCGGCGGCGAATGGCTGGGCGTGCGCGACTATCGCGTGCGTCTCGCGGGTGCCGGTCTGAGTCGCGCAATCTGTCGCGTGCTGACGCTCGAGCAGGGCGCCACCGACAAGCTGTGCCAGCTGTCGCCGCGCGAACTGCTGCAACTGGTCTTCGACGTGTTCGAGGACAAGGCGGTGATGGACGACTACCAGCGTGCCCGCGCCGAGCAGTTCGACATCGACAAGGAAATCGCCGAACTGCAGCAGGGACTCGCCGAGCTGCACATGCGGCTGGAATCGTCGCGCGCCGATGTGCGGTCCTACGAGGACGGCATGGCGCTGCGCAACCAGCGGCAGCTGCTGGAGGCGGAGATCGCGCCCAAGGTGGAACTGGCCGACCTGCGCGCGACCATCGACGGCGCCAAGCCGCGCCTGACCGGCTTGCGCCGTGGGCTGCGCGAACGTCAGGCGGCGCACGCTGCGCTGCAGGCCGAGGACGCGGCATCGATCGACGCGCGCGCCGGCCTGCAGCAGTCGATCGCCGACGCACGCGCGGCGTTGCAATCGGCCGAGACGCGGTTCACCGGCGCACGCGACCAGGCGCGCGATGCCGAGCAACTGGTGCGTCGCCACGACGAACTCGCGCGTCTGCAGGCCGAACGCGGCGGCGCGGATGTCGATGGGCTCAGCCGCGAGGTCGAACAGGGCCGGCGTCGTCAGGCCGAGTTGCGCCTCGAGGCCGAGCGTGATCGCGCGCGCGGTGGCGAGATCGCCGCGCAGGTTGCCGCGCTGCGCGGCGGCGGGCGTGTCGTCGAGCCCTTCGAGCGCGAGTTCCGCGCCGCGCTCGATCGCGCCGACATCGGTCATGCGGTGCTGACCGAACTGGTCGAGATCGCCGATCCGCAATGGGCCGTCGCGCTCGAAGCCGTACTCGCGCCGTACCGGCATCTGCTGGTGCTCGATTCGTCGAAGGATGCGCGTGCGGCCTGGCAGCTCGGCGAGCGCCTGCAGTACCGGCACTTCGTCGTCGCCGAACGCGCGCCGGCCGGTCCGGCGACGCGCGGCTCGCTGCTCGAAGTCGTGCGCTTCAATGCCGATCCGCCGGCGTGGCTGCCGCGTCAGCTCGACCGCGTGCAGCGCGTCGCCGATGTCGAAGCCGGCCAGCGCCTGCCCAAGGGTCAGGACTGGATCACGGCACAGGGCTATCTGCGCGAGCATCGCGGCGGTCGTCATATCGGCGGCGGCCAGCATCACTTCGGCACCGGTGCGCGCGAGGCGCGGCTCGCGTCGCTGCATGCCGAAGCCGTCGCCTTGCAGGACCGGGCGCAGACGCGCGAGAACGCGCTGACCACGCTGGGCCGCGAAGTCGATGCGGCGCAGGCGCGCCTGCTCGGTCTCGATGCCGGGCAGGAACTGGTCACGCGCGCGGCCGAATTCGCCGATGCGCAGTCGCGCCTGCCGGCGCTGGCCGAGGCCGCGCAGGCGGCCGCCGAATCGCTGACCGATGCACGCGCTGCGCTCGATGCCTGCGAACGGCTGGACAAGGACGGCAGCATCGCGGCCGCCACGCGCGCGGGCGAGCTGCGCACGCTGGCGCAGGAACTACGCGACCGCGGCAGCCAGATCGCGCAGGAGCGCGCGGCACTGGTGCAGCGTCTGGTCGATTTCCGCAAGCGCCGTGCGCGCATGCCGGCTGCATGGCGCACGCGCGACGCGCTGCGCGAGGCACGTGATGCGTACGAGAGCGCAGGCGCAGTGCGGCGAGAACTCGAGCGCATCGACGAACGACTGGCACGCGGCAGCTTCGTCGAGGACGCCGCCTGCGTAACGATGCGCGACAAGTTCGCCGCCGACCACGAGGCACTGGAGGCGGCGATCGGCAAACGCGAAGCGCATCTGCACCGCGCGCGCCGGCTCACCGAGGACGCGCGCGGCGCCTACATCAACGTGCTGCGCGCGACCGTGCGCCGCTACCGCAAGAACCTGACCGCGCTCGGCGAACTTGCCGGCATCGGTGTCGATGTCGGCATGCCGGAACTGGCGAACGAGGATGTCGCGCTGGCCCAGGCCGGGCTCACCGTGCGCTTCGATTTCGACCGCAAGGGCTGGATCGGCCTCGACGACGGCGAGGCGTCCGGCGGCCAGCAGGTGATGAAGTCGCTGCTGCTGCTGGTCGCCTTGCTGCGCGACGAAGACCAGCCAGGCGGCTTCGTCTTCATCGACGAACCGTTCGCACATCTCGACGTCGCCAACATCGAGAAGGTCGGCCGCTTCCTGCGCAACACGGACGCGCAGTACATCCTGACCACGCCGATCACCCACAACCTCAACGTGTTCGAGCCATCGGATCTGGTGCTGGCCACCAGCAAGCGACGCGCGGGCAGTGCGTGGGCGGAGCCGGTCGCGGTGCTCAAGCGCGACCGGACGGATTCGGTCGACGCCGCGGCGTGATCGCGCCCGGTTGAAGTGTCGCAGGCCGCGCTGGAGTTACAGCGGCGCGGCCGGCGGCGCGACGTCGCGCGGTGCGAACAGGGGCAGGGTGCGGCCGCATAGCGGTCCGATCAGCAACGCGAATGCCAGCGTGCCCCAGCCGACATTGCCACCCAGCCACCAGCCGGTGGTCAATACCAGCGCTTCGACGAGCGTTCTCGCGATCCAGATCGGCACGCCCGTCCGTGCGTGCAGGCCGGTCATCAGGCCATCGCGTGGCCCGGCGCCGAACTGCGCACCGATATAGAGACCCGTCGCCAGCGCCAACAGCACGAGCCCCACGGCGAACACGCAGACCTGCAGCGCGAGGCCATGGATGTCGGGCAGCAGCCACAGGCCGAGTTGCGCGCTCGGGCCGATCAGCAGGACGTTGAGCAGAGTGCCGAGGCCCGGCGTCTGCCGCAGCGGCAGCCACAGCACCAGCACGCCGATGCCGATCAGGTTCGTCACCAGACCGAACGACAGGCCGCTCTGCAACGAGATGCCCTGGGTCAGCACGTCCCAGGGCGCGACGCCGATCCCGGCGCGGACCATCAGGCTGATGCCGATGCCGTAGCAGAACAGGCCGGTCAGCAGACGCGCCAGGCGTTCGACGCGCGAGGGATGTGCTGTGGGCATCCGGGGTTCCCAGGGTGACGACCAAAAAACGTCCGGCCCCGAGCAGGCCGGACGTTGGATCCTAAGGGCAGTAACGCGGTGTTACGCGGCGCGGGTCATGCCCAGCCGGCGACGACCAGCTTGCCGATCGTGCTGCCGGATTCGAGCCGGCGATGCGCTTCGCGCAGCGTCTCCGCATTGATCGGCGACAGCATGTCCGATAGCGTGCCGCGCAGTGAACCGGCGTCGATCAGCTCGGCGACGCGCGCGAGAATCCTGCCCTGTTCGGCCATGTCCGCGGTGCGGAAGCGCGGCCGCGCGAACATCATTTCCCAATGGATGCCGATGCTCTTGGCCTTGTAGGGATCGCCGATCTTCAGCGCGCCGGACGGCTCGACGATCAGGCCGACATGGCCCAGCGGTGCGAGCAGTTCGCCCAGCGCGGTCCAGTAACGATCGGTATCGGCGAGATTGAGCGCAGCATCGACGGTCTCGAAGCCGAGCGCCTGGAGCTGCGGCGCAAGATCCTCGCGGTGGTCGATGACGTGGTCGGCGCCCATGACGCGGCACCACGCGATGGTCTCCATGCGCGACGCGGTCGCGATCACGGTGAAGCCGGCCCGCTTCGCCAGCTGGATCGCGATCGATCCGACACCACCGGCGCCGGCGATGACCAGCAGCGTCTTGCCATCGCCACCACTGTCGATGTCGAACGGCATGCGCTGGAACAGCAGCTCCCATGCGGTGATCGCGGTCAGCGGCAGGGCGGCGGCCTGGGCGAAATCGAGCGAGTCGGGCTTCTTCGCGGCGATCCGCGCGTCGACGAGCTGGTATTCGGCGTTGCTGCCGGGACGGGTGATGTCGCCCGCGTAATAGACGGCGTCGCCGACCTCGAAGCCCGTCACCTCGCTGCCGATCGCGTCGATCACGCCGGCCGCGTCGTAACCGAGCACCTTCGGTGTCGCCTCGGTCTGCGGTTTCGGTGCGCGCACCTTGGTGTCGACCGGATTCACCGAGACCGCCTCGATGCGCACGCGCAGGTCGTGCGGGCCGGGCTCGGGCAGATCGAGTTCGACATCCTGCAGCGACTGCGGATCGTCGATCGGGAGATAGCGGGTCAGGGCGACGGCTTTCATGGGAATCCTCGGGAAGTGGAGCGGCCCACGCATTGTCGACCCCGCGTGTTCCTGTCGAACAGCGATAGGATCACCAATCACCTTCAAGGGATTCTTTCGAATCAATGGACCGGATCGGGGACATCGCCCTGTTTCTGCGCGTGCTCGACACCGGCTCGATCAGCGCTGCGGCGCGCAGCCTCGACCTGTCGCCGGCCCTGGCGAGCCAGCGTCTGAAGCGGCTCGAGGATGCCCTGGGCGTGCGCCTGCTGCACCGTACAACGCGGCGGCTGCATCCCACGCCCGAGGGCCTGCGGCTGGCCGGCGAGGGACGCGCGCTGGTCGAAGCACTCGACGGTCTTGCGGGCAGCCTGCGCGAAAGCGGCGGTCAGGCGGTGGGCGGCACGCTGCGGGTCACGATGTCGGCGTCGTTCGGCCGCCAGCACATCTCGCCGCGCTTGCCGCGATTTCTCGCTGCGCATCCAGGCCTGCAGCTCAGCGTGCATATGAGTGACCAGCAGGTCGATCTCGTGCGTGAAGGCTTCGATCTCGCGATCCGCATCGGCGATCTCGACGACTCGCAGCTCGTCGGACGGCAGATCGCAGCCAACCCGCGCGTCCTCGTCGCCTCGCCGGAGTACCTGGCGAGGTGCGGCGTGCCCGCGACACCGGCGGATCTCGCCGCGCACGCGTGTCTGGTGCTCGTCGGCAGCCGGGGTCGCCAGGATCGTTGGCAACTGCGCGACGGCGCAGGCGGCGAATCGGTCGTCACCGTCGCCGGGCCACTGGAAAGCAATCTCGGTGAAGTGCTGCGCGACGCGGCGCTGGAGGGGGCGGGTATCGCGATGCACGCGCTATGGCATGTGGTGAACGATCTGCAGTCGGGACGCCTGGTGCGCGTGCTTCCACGGCACGCGCCGCCGGAGACCGGCATCCACGCGGTCATGCCCGATCGCATCTTCGTGCCGCCGCGCACGCGCGCATTCGTCGCGTTCCTGCAGACGGAGTTCGGATCGGCGCCGCACTGGCTCACGTCACCCGCGGACACCCGTTAAGGCGGGCTGCCGTCCTGAACCGGAAAACGTCAATTCCGCATAAAGCAACGGTTAAGAGCGCGGCAACGTTCTTGACGCCACGCGCACATCATCCTCACGACAATTCCGCCGCGTTGAGGTTCCTGACCAAACCAAAGCCAAGATGAATACCCGGCGGCCGGGGTATAGGAAGCTCTCAACCGTTATGTTAGCGTTAACAACGTCTTCACGCTGCTGACTTTAGGCTATGTGCAAGGCGTTTGCGTTTGACGCCTCAACCGATGCCATGACGCATTCCCCCTTTTCTAGGAGCTGAAAAAACATGAACAAGAAACTCCTCTGCGCCGCGCTGCTCGGCGGTCTTGGTCTGGCGGGTCACGCCAGCGCCCAGGAGTTCGACGACCGTTGGTACCTCACCGGTTCGACGGGCTTCAACTTCCAGGCAGAAGATCGCCGCACCGACGACACCCCGTTCGTCACGCTGGGCATGGGTAAGTTCATCAGCCCCAACTGGTCGATCGACGGTGAGCTGAACTACCAGAACCCGGGCTTCGACAGCTCGGTCGAAGGCGCCAACAATGATCTGAACTGGAGCCAGTACGGCATCTCGGTCGACTTCCGCTACCACTTCATCTCCGAAGGCCGTGGCTGGAATCCGTACCTGCTGGCCGGTGTCGGCTACCAGCGTTCGGAAGAAGAGTTCGACGCGTTCCCGAGCCCGAATTCCCCGGGTCAGCGCGAAGAAGGTAACTTCGCTGCCAAGGTCGGTGCCGGTCTGCAGACGACCTTCGACAAGCGCGTTGCCGTGCGTGCCGAAATCGCTTACCGCGCCGACTTCGACGACAACAGCGTCGCTGCAAACGGTGCGCGTGACTGGGCTGGCTATCCGCACAATGCGGAAGAAAGCTACTTCGGTGACGTAATGGCTTCGGTCGGCGTCGTGATCCCGCTCGGCCCGCCGCCGGCTCCCCCGGCTCCGCCGGCTCCGCCGCCGCCGCCGCCGGCTCCGCCGACTGCTCCGCCGCCGCCGGCTCCGATCACCATCGATCTGAACGGCGTCAACTTCGACTTCGACCGTGCGACGCTGCGTCCTGACGCGGTGGCAATCCTCAACGAAGCCGTCGAAATCCTGAAGCGTTACCCGGAGCTGCGCGTTGAAGTCGCCGGTCACACCGACTCGGTCGGTACCGATGCCTACAACCAGCGTCTCTCCGAGCGTCGCGCCAAGGCGGTCTATGACCACCTTGCCAGCAACGGCATCATGGCCGACCGTCTGGTGGGTCCGACCGGTTACGGCGAAAGCCGCCCGATCGCGCCGAACACCAACGCCGATGGTTCGGACAACCCGGAAGGCCGTGCGCGCAACCGCCGCACCGAGCTGAACGTTCAGAACTAAGAACGTCCGGTCGTGACACCAGGAAGCCCGGCCTCGTGCCGGGCTTTCTGTTTGTGGGGCCGAATCTTTCTCCGTTTCCGGATTGCTGCGGCGACGCGGTTGCGCGGTCCCGACCAATCGGCAGCGAGACGCTGCAGGCAGGCGATATCGTGAATGCGCGAACGTCTAGTTTTTCCTTGTATGGCGTGTACTTGCCGCCTACACTTCAGGCCAATTCGACCTCGGGGATTGCCTCTCATGCGTGCTTTGTTTTTGTTGCCTCTGCTGGCGCTGCCACTCGTCGGCCATGCCGCTGACTGCAGCACGCTCGACACCCGCACCGCACGCCCCGTGCAGGCCACCGTGCTCGAGCCCGTGTCTCCCGAACTTGCCGCGCCGACGTATCGCCTCGGCACCAGCGCCGTGCTCGCGCGCGCCTATGACGAGGCGCAGTCCGCCGAGCAGGTCGTGCTGCGGCTCGAGATCGAGAAGTGCCAGAACGTCGCGATGGCTGCGCCTGCTGCAGGCGCCGTCAGTGCCAACGATCCGGCTGCCTACGTCAAGCAGACCGAGTTCGACAACACGCCCTACCGTTTCAACATGACCCAGGGCGGCAAGCGCATGACCGCCGACGATTTCGACGCGTGGATCAAGGCCAACGGTTACACGGTCGGCAGCCGCCGCGCCGATCCGAACGCGCCGGCTGCACCGGCCGCTGCAGAAACCGCACCGCCCGGCGAGACCCCGCCCGTCGAATGAGTGCTGCGCGTCTCTGCATCGACGGTATGACGACGGCCCGCGCAAGCGGGCCGTTCGCATGTCGAGGTGCCGTGTCTTGAAGCCCGTCGTGCGTCCGCCGCGCTACGGCCTCGCGCGCGTGCTGTCGAAGCGCGGGCTGTGTTCGCGCAGCGAAGCCGAGCGGCGCGTACGCGAGGGGCGTGTGCGGGTGGCCGGCAGGATCGTGCGCGATCCGGAGTTTCCGGTGGCGCTGGACGCGTCGAACATCGTGCTCGATGGCGATGTGGCGGGCGCAACTGCGCACCAGTACCTCGTCCTCAACAAGCCGCGCGGCTTGGTCACTACGGCGCGCGACGAGCACGGCCGCGACACCGTCTATCGCTGTTTCGACGGCGCGGACCTGGGCTGGATCGCGCCGGTGGGCCGGCTCGACAAGGCCAGCGAAGGCCTGCTGCTGTTCACCAGTGATCCTGCGTGGGCCGCACGCGTCACCGATCCCGAACAGGGGCCGCAGAAGACCTATCACGTGCAGGTCGACGGGCTGCCCGACGACGCCTTGCTCGAAGCGCTGGTGCTGGGCGTAGACGATGCGGGTGAGCGACTGCAGGCGGCCTCAGCGCGCCGGCTGCGTGAGGGCGCGCGAAACGCCTGGCTAGAAATCGTGCTCAACGAAGGCCGCAATCGGCAGATCCGCCGGCTGCTCGCTGCGCATGATCTGAGTGTGCTGCGACTGGTGCGCGTCGCGATCGGCGATCTCGCGCTGGGCGATCTGGCCAAGGGCGCGTGGCGCCCCTTGGCGGCCGGCGAGATCAGCGCGCTGGCGCGTCCATCGGATCCCGCCACCGGCTGAGGCGTGTCGCGAGCAGGGCTTCGACGACTTCGCGTGCGCGCACGTCGCCGGGACCCCGTGCATCGTGACCCTTGCCCTTGTCGTGATTGCAGCGGGCGCAGGCGAGCGCGAGGTTGCGTGGATCGTCCGCATCGTCGCCAACCTGCGCAGTGAGCGCCGCCGCAGCGCGTCGGCCGAACCAGGCCTGCGGCACCACGTGTTCCAGCGTCGCGAGCCCGAGCGGCTCGCCGTCATCGCGCACCTGCAGCGCGCTGCGGCAGTGCAGGCAACGCGTCGACCAGATGCCATCGTGGAGCACCGCAAGCGCATCGGTCTGCGTCGCGACCAGCAGACGCCGTCGCAGCGCGGCGCGCATGCTTCAGGCCTTCAAGACGCCCAGCTCGTGACCGATGCGGGTGAACGCATCGATCGCGCGATCCAGGTGTTCGCGCGTGTGCGCGGCGCTGATCTGGGTGCGGATGCGCGCCTGGTCCTTCGGCACCACGGGGAAGAAGAAGCCGATCGCGTAGATGCCTTCCTCGAGCAGGCGCTGCGCGAAGCGCTGCGCGAGCTTGGCGTCGTAGAGCATCACCGGGCTGATCGGATGCACGCCGGGGCGCACGTCGAAGCCGGCGTCGGTCATCCGCTCGCGGAAATAGCGGGTGTTCTCGACCAGCTGCGTGCGCAGATCGCCCGCGGCGTCGAGCATCTCGAACGCCTTGATGCCGGCGGCAACCACGTGCGGCGGCAGCGAGTTCGAGAACAGGTACGGGCGCGAGCGCTGGCGCAGCAGTTCGATGACTTCGCGTTTGGCGGTGGTGAAACCGCCGAGCGCGCCGCCCATCGCCTTGCCGAGCGTGCCGGTCACGATGTCGATCTTTTCCAGCACGCCCTTCACTTCCGCCGAGCCACGGCCGGTGTCGCCGAGGAAACCGGTCGCATGGCATTCGTCGATGTGCACCAGCGCGTCGTACTTCGCGGCCAGCGCGGTGATTTCGTCGAGCGGCGCGATGAAGCCGTCCATCGAGAACACGCCGTCGGTTGAAATGAGGATCGTGCGTGCGCCATCGGCGCGCGCCTGCTGCAGCTGCTTTTCCAGATCCGCCATGTCGCAGTTGGCGTAGCGGTAGCGCTTGGCCTTGCACAGGCGGATGCCGTCGATGATCGACGCGTGGTTGAGCGCGTCGGAGATGATCGCGTCTTCATCGCCGAGCAGCGGCTCGTACAGGCCGCCGTTCGCGTCGAAGCACGCGGCGTAGAGAATGGTGTCCTCCTTGCCGAAGAAGTCCGCGATGGTCTGCTCGAGCTGCTTGTGCAGATCCTGCGTGCCGCAGATGAAGCGCACCGACGCCATGCCGAAGCCGTGCGTATCGAGCGCGTCCTTGGCCGCGGCGATGATGTCCGGATGGTCGGCCAGCCCCAGATAGTTGTTGGCGCAGAAATTCAGCACCGTGCGGCCGTCTTCGAGCGTGATTTCGGCCGACTGGGGGCCGGTGATCACGCGCTCGGCCTTGAACAGCCCGGCGTCGCGGATCTCGTCGAGGGTATCGGCGTAGCGCTGGGTATTGGAGACGGCGGCCATCGGGCATTCCGGAAACGGGAAGGCCGCAATTCTACCAAGCGGCGGTCAAGGGACCCGCGTCGTTGCCGGCGACTGCGCACGCGCGGCGAGCCATTGCGTCCACGCCGCATCAAGTTCGGGGATCGACGCCGGCAGTCCGCTCTGCGAGCCGTGTGCGGCCAGCCAGCCTTCCATGTCGCCGCCGTTTGCAAGGAACGCGGCCATGTGGCCGAACACCGCGGGATCGCTGCTGGTGTCGAGCACGAAATCGGCGACGCCGCGCGCCTGCACGTAGAACCAGCCTGCATCGCCTGTCAGGCGCTGTGCCTCCGCGCCCGAGATCACGTGCGCGCCCGGCCCTCGGCTGGCCAGTTCGGACATGCGGGCCGCCATCGGATGCGGCTTGTCGAAGAACGTAGCCAGCGGCTGCAAATGGGCGGCGGCCTCCGCGCTGTGGAGCTTCGCGCGCCGGTTGTCGGCCATCACCTGTGATTCCAGCAGCACGGCTGCCAGCTCGTCCAGCCAGTCTGGGCCCGGGCCGCCGTAGTGGCCCGGGCCCCGCGACGTATCGGTTGCAGGCGCGCCCCAGAACGCGCGGATCAGCAACATGTGGCCGATCTCGTGCCGCAGCGTACTGCGGTCCGCGGCGCTGTCGGGTGGCGCGGTCGCGCTGGACAGGGCCGCGTCGATACGGGCCTGCAATTGCGCTTCGTCCATGCCCGGCATGCTGGCGCGCAGCTGCCGTTCGAGCGCGCTGCGCTGGACCGCGCGTCGGCCCGGGGCGTCCAGCCAAGGCAGTTGCCAAGCGGCGCCGGCCGCAGTGAACGCCTGCCCGAGGTCATCCGGGATGGCGCGGCCTTGGCCACCGGCGAAGACCGCACCGCGCGGCGCTGGTCTGCCGAAATAGGCCTCGAAGCTGCTGGCAGCCAGGTTAGCGTCTTCGGCGATCTGCCGGGCGGTCGCCAGATTCTCCGCATGGAACCATCCCTGCGGCGTGGCCACGCAGCTCAGCTCGGGAAGCTGGAGTGACGCCGGGCAGTCGCTGGTGTCAGCCGCGGCCGCCGAAGTGAAGGGCAGCAACGCTGCAAGCAGCAGCGTGATCGTGGGTCGCATGTCGCATCCTTGCCGAGAGTGCCGATACCGAACATAGGAGCCGGCATGCGCGCCGGAACGTGCCACAGGTCATGGCCCGTCCCGCGGCTCTCGACCGCGGGGCAGGCCGTACGCTCAACGCCAGTCGAGGACGACCTTGCCCGACTTGCCCGATTCCATCAGGTCGAAACCCTTCTGGAATTCGTCGGCCGGCAGCTGGTGGCTGAGCACCTTGCCGAGCGGGAAGCCCGACAGCACGAGCTGGGTCATCTTGTACCAGGTCTCGTACATCTTACGGCCGTAGATGCCCTGCACGGTGAGGCCCTTGAAGATGATGCGGTCCCAGTCGATGCCGGCGCCCTTGGGCAGGATGCCGAGCAGCGCGACCTTGCCGCCGTGGTACATGCAGTCGAGCATGTCGTTGAACGCGACCGGGTTGCCGCTCATCTCCAGGCCCACGTCGAAGCCCTCCATGTGGAGATCCTTCATGACGTCCTTGAGGGAGGTGTTCGACACGTTGACCACGCGCGTGGCGCCCATGTCCGCGGCCAGCTTGAGGCGGAAATCGTTGACGTCGGTGACCACCACGTTGCGCGCGCCGATGTGCTTGCAGATGCCCGCGGCCATCACGCCGATCGGGCCGGCGCCGGTGATCAGCACGTCCTCGCCGACGACGTCGAATTCCAGCGCGCAGTGCGCGGCGTTGCCGTAGGGATCGAAGAATGCGGCCAGCTCGCTCGGAATCTGGTCCGGGATCGGCCACAGATTGGTCGCCGGCATCACCACGTACTCGGCGAACGCGCCGTTGCGGGTGACGCCGATGCCGACGGTGTTCGGACACAGGTGCGGGCGGCCGGCACGGCAGTTGCGGCAGTGGCCGCAGACCAGATGACCTTCGGCCGAGACGCGCTGACCCACTTCATAGCCGGTGACCGCCGAGCCCAGCTCGACGATGCGGCCGACGAACTCGTGGCCGATGACCAGGCCCGGCGTGATCGTGCGCTGGCTCCACTCGTCCCACAGGTAGATGTGCAGGTCGGTGCCGCAGATCGCGGCCTTCTCGACGCGGATCAGGACGTCGTTCGGGCCGGGGGCCGGCACCGGCACTTCGGCCATCCAGATGCCTTTTGTCGCGTCGCGCTTGACCAGCGCCTTCATTGTCTGGGCCATTGTGTCGTGTCTGCGGATGCCGGAAAGAGCCGGCGATTATACGGCGCAGGCCCGTCGCGGCCGTGCTGCACTCGCACGTCGGCCAGCCGGCCTTGGCCTGCGCCGGGCGGGCGGGTTGGCTAGACTTGGCCCCCCGTCACGATCCACAGGACCACCATGCGCCATCCGTTACTGGCCGCGACGCTGCTGGGCGTCTTCTTCAGTTGCAGTGCGCCGGGGGTGGTGGCGGGCGAGGGCATGTGGGTGCCGCAACAGTTGCCCGACATCGCGCCGGCGCTGCGCAAGGCCGGGTTGAAGCTGGATCCGAACCGGCTGGCCGATCTGACCGGCGACCCGCTGGGCGCCGTGGTCTCGCTGGGTGGCTGTACCGCGAGCTTCGTCTCGCCGCAGGGTCTGGTGCTGACCAACCACCACTGCGCCTATGGCGCGATCCAGCTGAATTCGACCCCCGAGAACAATCTGATGCGCGACGGCTTCAACGCCGCGGCGATCGGCGACGAGATCTCGGCCGGCCCGAAT
Organism: Luteimonas flava; assembly: GCF_036584485.1. Lineage (NCBI taxonomy): Bacteria > Pseudomonadati > Pseudomonadota > Gammaproteobacteria > Lysobacterales > Lysobacteraceae > Luteimonas > Luteimonas flava. The sequence goes on from NZ_JAZHBM010000001.1 coordinate 53,945, forward strand.
GCGCGCATCTACGCGCTCGACAGCATCCAGGACGTCACCGCCGAGGTCCGCGCCGCGATAGACGCCGCGCCTGATGGCCTCGGGCGCACCACCGCGCTCGACACGATCGAGAAGACCCTCGTCGCGCGTTGCGAGGCCGATGCCGCGTATCGCTGCCGCCTGTACAGCTTCCTCGGCGGCAACAGCTATCGGCTGTTCCGCAACCTCGAAATCCGCGACGTGCGCCTGGTGTACGCGCCGGCGGGCGGCATCGGCAGCTTCGGCGGCGATGTCGACAACTGGATGTGGCCGCGCCACACCGGCGACTTCGCGTTCTACCGCGCCTATGTGGGCCGCGACGGACGCCCGGCCGACTACGCCGAGGACAACATCCCCTACACCCCGCAGCGTTTCCTGCGCCTGGCCGACAAGCCGCTGCGCGAGAACGATTTCGTCATGGTGGCTGGCTATCCGGGGCGCACCAGCCGCTACGCCTTCGCCGACGAATTCTCCGAAACCGTGGCCTGGCGCTACCCGCAGGTTGGCCGCCACTACCGTGCGCTGATCGATCTCGTCGAGGCGCGCGGCAAGGAAGATCCCGAGATCGACGTGCGTTACGCCAGCGCGGTGCGCGGCTGGCAGAACACGCTGAAGAACTACGAAGGCCAGTTGCAGGGCTTCGAGCGCATCGGCGCGCTGGCGCGCAAGCAGTCCGAGGAAACCGCGGTGCTCGAGTGGCTGCGCAGCCGCGGCAGCGATGGCGCGGCCGCGCTCGACGCGCACGCCAAGATCGTCGCCCTCGACGCCCAGGCCAAGGCCACGCGCGAACGCGACCTGGTGCTGTCGCTGCTCGACAACAGCGGCCTGCTGTCGACCGCCAATCGCCTGTACCGCCTGTCGATGGAGAAGGAAAAGCCCGACGCGATGCGCGAGCAGGGCTACCAGCAGCGCGACCTGCCGGCGATCGAGGGCGGCCTGAAGCAGATGGACCGCCGCTTCGTGCCGGCGATGGACCGCGAGCTCACGCGCTACGCGTTGCTGCAGTACATCCAGCTGCCGCCCGAGCAGCGCATCCAGGCGATCGACACCTGGCTGGGCGGCAACGACGCGGCCGCGATCGACCGCGCGCTGGACCGCCTGCAGCGCAGCACGCTGGCCAACAGCGACGAGCGCCTGAAGTGGTTCGCCGCCGATCGCCACGAGTTCCTGCGCAGCCGCGATCCGGCGCTGATGTACGCCGCGGCGGTGACACCGGAACTGCTGCAGATCGAACTCGCGTCCAAGGCCCGTGCCGGCGATCTGCTGCAGCTGCGTCCGACGTATCTGCAGGCCGTGGCCGATTACCGCGCCGGCCGCAAGGAAGCGGTGTATCCGGATGCGAATTCCTCGCTGCGCATCACCTTCGGCAACGTCGTGGGTTACACCAACCTCGCCGGCGCCCAGCAGACGCCGTTCACGCGTCTGGAGGAAATTCCGCCCAAGGCCACCGGTACCGAGCCCTTCGACGCGCCCAAGGCGCAGCTCGATGCGATCGCCGCGCGTCGCGATGGCGGGCTCGCGGATCGCCGCCTGCGTAGCGTGCCGGTCAACTTCCTGTCCGATCTCGACGTCACCGGCGGCAATTCCGGCTCGCCGGTACTCGACGCCGATGGCCGCCTGACCGGCCTGCTGTTCGACATGACCTGGGAAGCGGTGGTGTCGAACTGGGTGTTCGATCCGGCGATGACGCGCACGATTTCGGTCGACCAGCGCTACATCCGCTGGGTCATGCAGGAAGTCGATCCGGCGCCACGCCTGCTGCAGGAAATGGGCACGTCCGCGCGCTGAGTTTTCGTGCGCGCGCCGGGGCCTTATGCCCGGCGCGCGATGCATTCTGCGGCTGGGACCCCGGCCGCTTCGGCGGCGCCCCTCCCGTAAACTGTCGCGCCGGCATCGCCGGACGCCCCCCATTCGAGGAACCGCGCGATGAGAATCCTGCTCGCCCGCCACGGCGAAACGCCATGGAATGCCGAAGGCCGTTACCAGGGACAGGAAGACATCCCGCTGTCGGAAGTCGGTGAACGTCAGGCCACCCTGCTCGGCACGCGGCTGGCGGATGTCCGCATCGATCGCGCGGTCGCCTCGCCGTTGTCGCGCGCGGATCGCACCGCGCGGCTCGCGCTCGGCGCAACCCGTGCGTCGATGCTGTCGACCGATCCGGGCCTCGCGGAAATCGCGCACGGCACCTGGGAAGGCCTGCTGGCCAGCGAGATCCGCGAGCGCGATCCCGAGCGCCTGTCCGCCTGGCGCGACGCGCCCGACACTGTACAGATGCCCGGCGGTGAGTCGCTGCAGCAGGTATTCGACCGCGCCTGGCCCGCGTTCGCGCGCGCCGTCGATGGCCTCGGCCCGGACGACACCGCGCTGATCGTCGCCCACGACGCCGTCAACCGCGTGATCCTGTGCCGCGTGCTCGGCATTCCGCTCTCGCGCCTGTGGACGTTCCGCCAGGCACCGACGACCTTGAATCTGCTCGAAGGCCCCGACGTCGATCATCTCGACGTCGTGCGCCTCAACGACTGCGCGCACCACACCGCGTTCTTCGGCGAGGCGGTCCACCGCGCGCTATGAGTGAATCCCGTTCGCTGGCCGACTGGCTGTCGGCGATCGAAGCGCGCCACCCGACCGAGATCGAAATGGGCCTGGACCGCGTCGGTGCGGTCTACGCACGCATGGACTGTGGCCGTCCCGCGACGCAGGTGATCACGATCGCCGGCACCAACGGCAAGGGCTCGACGGTGGCCTTCGTCGAGTCGATCGCGCGCGCGGCGGGTTGGCGCGTCGGCGCGTACACCTCGCCGCATCTGCTGGCCTACAACGAGCGCGTGCGCATCGATGGCGCGGACGTCGACGACGCCGCGCTGGTCGAGGCGTTCGAGGCGGTCGAGGCCGCGCGTGGCGACACGCCGCTGACCTATTTCGAGACCGGCACGCTGGCCGCGCTGTGGCTGTTCGCGCGTGCCGAGCTGGATCTGGCCGTGCTCGAGGTCGGACTCGGTGGCCGGCTCGATGCGGTCAACATCGTCGAGCCCGATGTCGCGGTGATCACCACGGTCGGCCTCGATCACCAGGACTGGCTCGGCGACGACGTCGAGACGATCGGGCTGGAAAAGGCCGGCATCGCGCGCGCATGGAAGCCGTTGATCGTCGGCGATACCGATCCGCCGGCCAGCGTGTTGCGGCACGCCTACCGCATCGGCGCGGTCGCGGTCCGCGGCGGCAGCGATTTCCTGTACGCGCCGACCGATGCAGGCACCTGGATCTGGCGCGAGGTCGGCTTCGAAGTCGAGCTGCCGATGCCGACGCTGGCCGCGCCGGTGCAGTTGCGCAACGCGGCGGTCGCGATCGCCGCGATCCGTGCGCTGGATCGCGATCTCGACGATGCCGCGCTCGCGACCGGGATCGCCGGCGCCACGGTGGCCGGCCGTCTGCAGCGCTTCGAGCAGGACGGCGTGGAGATCGTCGTCGACGTCGCGCACAACCCGCAGGCGGCGCAGGCGCTGGCCGACTGGCTGATCGCGGGGCCGGCGGCTGGGCGCACGGTCGCGGTGTACGCCGCGCTCGCGGACAAGGACGCAGCCGGCGTGGCCCGGGCGCTGGCGCCGTCGATCGCGCACTGGCATCTGGCCGGATCGACGCTCGCCGGGGCACGCGGACAGGACGCCGCCACGCTGCGCGCGCGCCTGTCCGATGTACTGGGGGACGCGGTCACCACTCACGTCGACGTCGTCGCGGCGCTGGCACCCGCGCTCGACGAAGCCGCGCCCGGCGACCGCATACTGGTGTTCGGCACGTTCCACGCCGCGGCGGCCGCCCTGCAGGTGTTGCAGGGCAGGCGTTAAGAAGCAGGACGGGACGGCGCGTATAATTCGCGCGGCACCCGTGTCCGGATCCCGCATGTCGCCTGCATTGAAACAACGCCTGATCGGCGCCGCCGTGCTGATCGCGCTCGCGGTCATTTTCCTGCCGATGCTGATCAAGGGCCCCGCGCCCGCGAGCGGCCTGCCGGACATGTCGCTGGATGTGCCCGATGCGCCGACCGGCGACTACAAGACCGTCGACCTGCCGCTGATCGCGCCGCCCCCGGCGCGCGAGGGCGGCGCACTTGCCGGCGCGACCCCGGTGGCGGAAACCGCGCCCGCCGCGCCAGCAGCCACGCGCCCCGACGGCAGCGCGCTGCCGACCGTCGACACCTCCGAACAGGACAATCCGCTGCCCGCGACCGTCGCCGGCGGCGGTTACGCGGTGCACTACGCCGCGTTCGCCAGCGAGGCCGATGCCGAGGCGATCCTGCGCCAGCTCGGCGGGTCCGGCCTGCGCGGCTATCGCGAGGGTTTCACCCTCAACGGCAAGCCGGCCCAGCGCGTGCGCCTGGGGCCGTATGCCAACCGCGCCGATGCCGAGATCGTCCGCGTGCGCGCGGCGCAGGTCCGCGACGACGTGACCCCGCGCGTGGTCGCGCTCGATGCGGGCGCCCGCCCGGACGTGCCGCGCCCGGAAACGCCGGCAGCCGCACCGACGCCGGCGCCCGCCGCGTCGCGCCCGACCGCTGCGCAGACGCCTGCCGCGCCGACCACCGAACAGTTGCCCGAGGAGACGCCCGCCGCGCGGACGCCTGCACGCACGCCGCCGGCGCAGACACCGCCCGCCACGCCTGCGACGCCGCCGGCACCGCCCGCCGCGGCGCCGACGTCCGGCACCGGCTTCATCGTGCAGCTGGGCGCCTTCAGCAACGCGGCCGAAGCCAACCGTCTGCGTGATCGTCTGCGCGGTGCCGGCATCACCGCGTTCACCGATTCGGTCGACACCGACAAGGGCCGCCTGACCCGGGTCAAGGCCGGTCCGGTCGCGTCGCGCGGCGAAGCCGACCAGCTCAAGACGCGCGTCCGCAGCGCGGTGGGCGTCGACGGTCTGGTCCGATCGCACCCCTGACCGGCGCCGCAAGACACGTCGTCCGACACTCATACCGGCGCGTCCGCGCGCCTCAAGCAGAACTGGAAATCGAACATGTGCGGGATCGTCGGGATTGTCGGAACCTCTGAAGTCGCAGCCGCGTTGTACGACGGCCTGACGGTGCTGCAGCATCGCGGACAGGACGCGGCCGGCATCGCCGTCGCCAGCGGCACGGTGATGCGCGTGCACAAAGGCAACGGCCTGGTGCGCGACGTGTTCGACACCAAGGCGATGGATCTGCTGCAGGGCCGCGTGGGCATCGCGCATTGCCGCTATCCCACCGCAGGCAGCGAGGGTCACGACGAAGCGCAGCCGTTCTACGTCAACTCGCCCTACGGCATCGCGCTCGCGCACAACGGCAACCTGGTCAACACCGACCAGCTGCGCCAGCAGGTGTTCGAGACCGACCGCCGCAACGTCAACACCGAGTCGGATTCCGAAGTACTCCTCAACGTGTTCGCGCATGAGCTCGACCGCGAGAAGGCACTGACCCCCGAGGCCGCGTTCCGCGCCGTCGAAGGCGTGAACCGCCGCGCCAAGGGCGGCTACGCCGTGGTCGCGACGGTGCTGGGTCTGGGCCTGGTCGCGTTCCGCGATCCGCACGGCATCCGCCCGCTGGTGCTGGGCAAGCGCGAGACCGCCGAAGGCACCGAATACGCAGTGGCATCGGAATCGGTTGCGCTCGACATCCTCGGCTTCGAACACCTGCGCGATGTCGAGCCGGGCGAGGGCATCGTGATCACCCCGCGCGGCGAGCTGCATCACCGCCAGTGCGCGCCGCAGCAGCCGCACGCGCCGTGCATCTTCGAGTACGTGTACTTCGCGCGCCCGGACTCGATGATCGAGAACATCTCGGTGCACAAGGCGCGCATGCGCATGGGCGTGACCTTGGGCGAGAAGATCCTGCGCCTGCGGCCCGACCACGACATCGACACGGTGATCCCGATTCCGGACACCTCGCGCGACGCGGCGCTGGAAATCTCCAACACGCTCGGCGTGAAGTACCGCGAGGGCTTCATCAAGAACCGTTACGTCGGCCGTACCTTCATCATGCCGGGACAGGGCGAGCGCGCGAAGTCGGTCAAGCGCAAGCTCAATCCCATCCCGCTGGAATTCCGCAACCGCGTGGTGCTGCTGGTCGACGATTCGATCGTGCGCGGCACCACGTCCAAGCAGATCGTGCAGATGGCGCGCGACGCCGGCGCCAAGAAGGTGTATCTCGCTTCGGCCGCGCCGCCGGTGCGGCATCCGAACATCTACGGCATCGACATGCCGTCGGTCGACGAGCTGGTCGCGCACAACCGCACCGAGAAGGAGATCGAGGAGTTCCTCGGATGCGACTGGCTGATCTACCAGGATCTGGCCGATCTCGAAACCGCCGTCGCCGGCCCGAAATTTCCCGAGCGCCGCTTCGACAGTTCCTGCTTCAGCGGTGAGTACGTCACCGGCATCGAAGCAGGTTATTTCGAGCGCCTGCAGCAGCTGCGCAGCGACGACGCGAAGAAGAAGCGCCGCGCGTGAACACGGCGGTGGTCGCGGACGCGGCGGATCTGTTCGCGGCCGCGCGCCACTGCCTCGATGCGCGCGATCCCGATGACAAGATCGCGCTGACCGCGGAATATGCGCGCCGGTTCCGCGACGGCGCGCTGCCGCTCGATGCGAACGCGCCTGCGCCCGAGCCGATCGGCATGCCGGGCCGCCCCGAGCGCCCGAAACTCGTGCATCCGCGCGAATTGCCGCGGCGCGGTTTCGGCAGTGACGAAGGCCGTGCGGCCTTTATCCACGCGATCGCGCACATCGAACTCAACGCGATCGATCTCGGCTGGGACGCGGTCTACCGGTTTCGCGATCTGCCAGACGCGTATTACGCCGACTGGGTATCGGTCGCCGCCGACGAAGCGCGGCATTTCGTACTGCTGCGCGATCGTCTGCGCGACCTCGGGTTCGACTACGGCGATTTCGACGCGCACAACGGTCTGTGGGAAATGTGCGAGAAGACCGCGCACGACGGAATGGCGCGCATGGCACTGGTGCCGCGCGTGCTCGAGGCGCGTGGGCTGGACGTCACGCCCGGCATGATCGTGAAGCTGCGCGCGCTCGGCGATCTCGAGACCGTCGCCGTGCTTGAAGTGATCCTGCGCGAGGAAGTGGCGCATGTCGCCGCCGGCAGCCGCTGGTTCCGCTGGTTCTGCGAACGCCGCGGCGTGCAGCCCGAATCGACGTTCCGCGATCTGCTGTCCGATTACGCGCGCGCGGTATTGCACGGCCCGTTCAACATCGACGCGCGTGCCGCTGCAGGATTCAGCGAGGAAGAACTGGCCGCGTTGCAGGCGATCGCCGAACGCTGACCGCATCCCGCTTTTGTGGGAGCGCGCTTGCGCGCGATAGGCCGCACTGGGGCGCCTTCGAGCAAGCGCGTGCCCGCAGTGATGGTGAAGCGATCAGGCCGTGCCGGACAGCGCCGACAACTCCAGCCGCCCATCGGCATACGCACGCAGCACCGATCCCTGTTCGAACCAGTCGCCGAGCACGATGCGGCGGCAGTCGCGGCCGGCGACGTGCAGGTCGTGGATCGCAGGGCGGTGCGTGTGGCCGTGGATCATGGTGTCCACGCCATAGTGCGTGAACCAGTCCTCGACCGTCGCCGGTGCCACATCGGTGACGGTTTCCATCGTACCGTCGCCGCGCAAGCTCGCGGCACGCGCCTGGCTGGCATCGCGTGCGTGCTGGGCGAACGCGAGCCGCGCCGGTAGCGGCTGCGCGAGCATGTGCGCCTGCCACGCCGGATTGCGTACCTGGTTGCGCACCGCCTGGTATTCGACATCGCCGGTGCACAGCAGATCGCCGTGGGTCAGCAGCACCGGGCGGCCGTAGAGCGTGATCACCGCGGGGTCGGGCAGCAATGTCATGCCGGCGCGACGTGCGTATTCGTGGCCGACCAGGAAATCGCGGTTGCCGTGCATGAAGGCGACCGGCACGCCGGCGGACGACAAGGCGAACAGACGCGCCGCGACCTGCGCGCCGGCCTCCGACGGATCGTCATCGCCGACCCACGACTCGAACAGATCGCCGAGCACGTACAGCGCATCGGCGCTGCGCGCCTCGCCGTCGAGAAACGCGAGGAACAGCGCGGTGATCTCCGGACGCGCCGGATCCAGATGCAGGTCGGAGATGAAAAGCGTCGTCATGGCGCCATTGTAATCCGGCCGCCGGGGCCGGCTGGGCGCGCCGGTTAGAATGCGCGCTGTTCCCGCACCGGATTCCGCGCATGTCCTGCCGCACCCGTTTCGCCCCCAGTCCCACCGGCTACCTGCACATCGGCGGCGCGCGCACCGCGCTGTACTGCTGGCTGGAGGCGCGGCGTCGCGGCGGCGAGTTCGTGCTGCGCATCGAGGATACCGACCGCGAGCGCAGCACCCAGGCCGCGATCGACGCGATCCTCGAGGCGATGGAATGGCTGGGCCTGGGCTACGACGAAGGCCCGATCTACCAGACCCACCGCCTGGACCGCTACGCCGAAGTCGCCGAGCAGCTGGTCGCCGACGGCAAGGCCTACTACGCCTACGAGTCGAAGGCCGAGCTCGACGCGATGCGCGAAGCGGCGATGGCCGCGGGCGACAAGCCGCGCTACAACGGCGCCTACCGCGAGCGCAACGAACCGAAGCGCGACGATCCGAACCGCGTGATCCGCCTGAAGAATCCGCTCGAAGGCACGGTCGTCTGGGACGACAAGGTCAAGGGTCGCATCGAGATCGCCAACAGCGAACTCGACGATCTGGTGATCTTCCGCCCCGACGGCTACGCGACCTACAACTTCGCCGTCGTCGTCGACGATCTGGACATGGGCATCACCGATGTCGTGCGCGGCGACGACCACGTCAACAACACCCCGCGGCAGATCAACATCTACCGCGCGCTCGGCGCGGAAGTGCCCGCGTTCTCGCACCTGCCGATGATCCTCGACGAGCAGGGCGCCAAGCTGTCCAAGCGCACTGGTGCCGCCGACGTCATGCAGTACCGCGATGCCGGCTATCTGCCGCACGCGCTGCTGAACTATCTCGTGCGCCTGGGCTGGTCGCACGGCGACCAGGAGATCTTCTCGATCGCCGAGATGCAGCAGCTCTTCGACCTCAAGGACGTCAACGCCAAGGCCGCGCGCCTCGACATGGCCAAGCTCGGCTGGCTCAACCAGCAGTATCTGAAGTCCGACGACCCGGCTGCGGTCGCCGCGCATCTGGAGTGGCATCTGCGCAGCGACGGATACGACCTGTCGGCAGGTCCGGCGCCGGCCGATGTCGTCATCGCGTTGCGCGACCGCGTGCAGACGCTGAAGGAAATGTCCGAGCGCGCGGCGGTCTGGTATCGCCCGATCGCCGCCTACGAAGAGAAGGCGGTCGCCAAGCACCTGAAGGCGGAAGCGCGTGCACCGCTGGCCGATGTCCGCGCGCGTTTTGCCGCCTTGCCGGAGTGGAATGTCGAGGCGATCGACGCGGCGTTCCGCGAGACGGTCGAGACGTTGGGCCTCGGCATGGGCAAGGTCGCGCAGCCGTTGCGTGTCGCGATCACCGGCACGCAGGTGAGTCCGGATATCGGGCATACGGTGTATCTGGCGGGGCGCGAGGAGGCGCTGGCGCGGATCGATGTGGCGATCGGGATGATTCCGGAGGGGGATGCGGGCTGAGGCCGCGTCGCTCTGGATTTTGTTTCGCGCGTTGCTCTGCTTTTCAAGAGATTGAAGTGGCAGCGCTGCTTAGAGACCCGTAGGGCGCCGACCATGGATGGGCGGCGTTTTCCGACCGAGGCAGGATGCCGAGTCGGAAAATCCCAGTGCGCGTGACGCCGCGGGCTGTGGACGTGTCGGGGGGGCGTTTTCTTTGGTTCCGTTCCTTTGACTCGCATCTTCGATGCTCGCCCCTCCGGGGCCGGCTGCGCCGTTCGCGCTGCGCGCGTGGGCGTCAACCAAAAGAAATGAACTCGGCCGCGCCAGCGGACGAAAGCGTTTGACGTCGCTATTCCGCTTCGCGCTCACGGCGAGAAGCAACATCAAACGCTTCCACTCGCCTTGCGGCGAGCGGGTTCATTTCTTTTGCTGGCCCAAAAGAAACGGAACCAAAGAAAAGGGCCAGCCCCGACGAAGCAAATCCGGCCAGTCGTTCGTTCCGGGATTTTTCGACTCGCCATCCTGGCTCGGTCGAAAAACAGCGGGCATCCATGCCCGCTGCCCTACGGGTCCGCAGAGATCCGCTTCGCCGTCATGAAAAACGAGATCAACAGCAGGCGGCTCAGCCACACGTTGCAACGTCGCGATCGAGATGATCTGCCGAAGCGTTCGGCGAGCTGTCGACGATGGGGCGTGAAGCCCACTCAAGAAAAACTCGAGCACGCTTGAGTCAGTGCCCCCTCGCACCCATCATGGACGGATGGCCAAGCACGACCACACCTGCACGGATCCGCACCACCACGTCGATGACGCCGCGAGCTTCATCCGTGCGGTGGAGCACGCCTCCAGCGAACGCGGCCTGAGGCTGACGCCGATCCGCGCCTATGTGCTCGGGTTGATCGCCAAGGCCGGCAAGCCCCTCAAGGCCTACGACCTGCTCGACCAGGTGCGCGAGGGCGATGGCCCGGGTGCCGCGGCGCCGCCGACGGTGTACCGCGCGCTGGATTTCCTGCTGGCCAACGGCTTCATCCACAAGCTGCAGTCGGTCAATGCCTTCGTGGCCTGCCACCACCCCAGCACTGCGCAGCATTCGGTGCCGTTCCTGATCTGCGACCGCTGCCACAGCGCCGTGGAACTGGAAGACGAGGCGGTCGTCGCTTCGCTCGACGAGCGCGCCCGTGCACTCGGGTTCGTGCCGCAGGCGCAGACGCTGGAAGTGCACGGTCTCTGCGCGCAATGCGCGGACGCTGCCGCGGACTGACCGCAGCGGTCGGAATCGGGTCGCTCAGGCCGCGACAGGCGCGCGGGCAGGCAGACGGGCCTCGCGGATCGGCAGATTGGACGCGGCCGCCAGCAGGGCCAGCGCCATGTCGGCGTACCAGACCCACAGATAGGAGCCGGTCTTCGCGACCGCGACACCGCCCAGCCACGCGCCGAAGAACGCGCCGCTCTGGTGCGACAGCAGGGTCAGGCCGAACAGCGTTGCCAGGTAGCGCGGGCCGAACAGCTTGCCGACGAGCCCTGCTGTCGGCGGCACGGTCGCCAGCCAGCTCATGCCCAGGCCGATCGCGAACAGTATGAAGGTGGTCGGCGTCGGCGGCGACAGCACGTAGACGAGGATCATCACCGCGCGGCTGATGTAGATCGCGGTCAGCAGCCACTTCATGCGGTAGCGCTGGCCGAGCCAGCCGGCGCCGATGCTGCCGACGATGTTGAACAGGCCGATCAGCGACAGCGCCATCGCCGACACGCCGGCCGACAGGCCGCACATCGCGATCTCGGTCGGCAGATGCGTGACCAGGAACGCGATGTGGAAGCCGCAGGTGAAGAAGCCGAGGTGCAGCAACCAGTAGCTGCGGTCGCGCAGGGCGATGCGCAGTTGCGCGCGCAGGCCGATGTCGTCGTCCGCGATCGGCAGAACGGCTGCCCCTGGTGCTGCGGGCGGCAGTTTGCGCCGACGCAAAGGCCAAGCCAGCGGCAGCGTCGCCAGCGCGGTGGCCGCCATCGCCCACGCGGCGGCGGCCCAGCCGAACGCGCCGATCACCGTGGTCGCGAATGGCGCGTAGAGAAACTGGCCGAACGAGCCGCCGGCATTGACCACGCCCGAGGCCATCGAGCGCTTCTCCGCCGGAATCACGCGCGCAGTGCTGCCGATCAGGATCGAGAAACTGCCCGCGCCCGCGCCGGCGGCGCTGATCAGGCCGAGCGTCAGCAGCAGGCCCCATTCGGAGGCGAAGAACGGGGCCGCGGCCATGCCGGTGAACAGCAGCATGCCGCCGAAGACCAGCACGCGGCCACTGCCGCGCTGGTCGGCGATCGCGCCGAACACCGGCTGCACCGCGCCCCAGACGAACTGGCCGACCGCCAGCGCGAAACTGATCGCGGCGATGCCGAGCCCCGTATCCGCGGCGATCGGTTGCACGAACAGGCCCAGCGACTGTCGGATGCCCATCGTGATCATCATCATTGCGGTGGCGGCCAGCACCAGCGGCCACCAGCGCGAGGTGACAGGCGCGCTCATGCCGCGAGCTTCCGGGTGACGCGGTCGAGCACCGCGTGCAGGCCGCCGACCTCGTCGACACCCATCAGCGCCTCGACCTGCACCTGCGCCGCACGCCACAGCGGCTCGGCGCGCGCGACCACTGCGGCGCCGGCGGGCAGCACGTCGATCCGCCGCTGGCGCGCGTCATCCGGATCGCGCAACAGGCGCACCCAGCCGGCGGCGACCAGATGCTTGAGGTCGCGGCTGAGTGTGCTGCGCTCCATGCCGAGCGTCGTGGCGAGGACGCCGACGGTGCGCGGCTGGATCTGCGCGCGCCGCAGGATCGCGTACTGGTTGACGTTGAGCCCGGCCGGCGCGAGCGCCTGGTCGTAGCGCTGGGTCATCATCCGGCTCAGCTTGCGCAGGCGATGGCAGCTGCAGCCGAAGGCGGGAGCGTCGCGTGATTCGGGCACGGAGTCGGGCATTACGTGTATCTGCATCGGATTTTGGATGTATATACACCCAATTTGGACCGCGGGTGGGATCGAGTCCGGCGTGCCCATAAAAAAAGCCCCGCACCGGAGACCGGGGCGGGGCGGTGACGCACGCGTCACTGGAGAGAACGGAAACCGGTCAGCGCACGCCGATCAGAAGTAGACGCGGATGCCGCCGGCGATGGTGCGGCCCGGCAGCGGCGCGAAGTCGCGCAGCAGCGAGGTGTGCGGGCGGGCTTCTTCGTCGGTCAGGTTGCGGCCGTCGAGGAACAGCTCCCACTGGGTGCCGTCCGCTTCGCCGACGCGCCAGGCGACGCCCGCATTGACCAGCGTGTAGCCGGGGCTCGGCTCCTCCAGCGCAGCCACGCGGTCCTGCTTCTGGTAGCGCACCGCGCCGACGTTCGCGCGCCAGCCGCCGAGGGTCCAGTTGATGTCGGCGCCGATACGCGACGGTGCGATGCGCGGCAGGTCGCCGCCCAGCGCGATGTCGGTTTCGTAGTTGTGCGCGTGGTCGCCGTGCGGCACCGCGAACTGCACGGTGCGCGTGCCGCTGCCGTCGAGCTCCGCGCGTACCACATCGCCGAACACACGCAGATCGAAATCACCGGCATCGGATTCCAGCAGGTGGAACTTCGCCTCGGCCTCGGCGCCGCGGAAGGTCGCATCGCCCTGCGTCCACAGCCGCACCGGGAAGCCCTGTTCGGCGATGCCGGTATCGGTGAGGTAGGTGAAGCGCTTGAACTGCGTCTGGTAGACGGCGGCCTTGAACTCCACGCGATCGGTGTGTGCGTGCAGGCCGATTTCGAGGCGCTGGCCGCGCTCGGTGTCGAGATCCGCATCGCCGATCTCGATCGAGCGTGTGGCGATGTGCGGGCCGGCCGCGAACAGTTCCTCGTTGGTCGGGGCGCGCTCGGACACGTCGGCGCCGAAGCGCAGATCGAACACGTCCGACAGATGCCAGATCGCTGCGCCCGACAGGCTGCTGGCGCTGAACTTGCGGGATTCGTTCGCGACCGGATCGATCTCGACGCGTTCGTGGCGGCCGCCGAATTCGAGCTTCACCGGGCCGAATTCCTTCTCCTGCACGATGAACAGACCGAGGGTATCGGTCACGCTCGGCGGCACGAACGCCTCTTCGCCGACCGCGCCGAAGTCGACGTGGCCGATCTGCAGGCCGAACGCGCCGTCCCAACCGTTGAACGTTTTCTGCACCGCTTCGATGCGCGCCTCGGTGCCCTTGTTGGTGAAGCGGGTCGCAGGCGTGTCGCCTTCGAGTTCGACGTGCTCGTAATCGTTGTAGGCCGCGCGCACGTTCAAGGCGCTGAGGAACGGCAGCGGGTCGTAAAGGCCGCCCTTCAGGTCGACGCGGTTCTGCACCATGTCGATGCGCACCGAGCCGTGTTCGTCGTGACCCTCTTCTTCATGGTCATGGTCGTGATCGTGATCGTGGTCGTGCCCGCCTTCTTCGGCATGCACGTGCGCGCCATCCGGCAGGCCGTAGTTGGTGCGGTAGGTGCTGACCGCGACGCCGAGATGCCCGCGCTCGCCGAAGTACGTTGCGCCGACGGCGCCGGCGCGCGTGCGGATCGAACTGTTGGGCAGGGTGCCGAACGCGTTCTCTTCGTCCGCGTGTTCGTGGTCGTGATCATGGTCGTGATCGTGGTCTTCGGGCACCTGGGCAAAGCCCGGGATGTCGAAGTCGCCGGTGTTGCGGATCAGGCCATCGACATGCAGCACGAGGTTGTCGCCGCTGACGCCGTCGAGGCGGAACATGCCGCTGCGCTCATCGTTGCCGTTGGCGGCGCGCAGTTCGGCGCGGCCGCTGATCGGACGGTCCGGCACTTCGCGCGCGATGCGACCGTCGACCACGTTGACCGCGCCGCCGATCGCGCCGCTGCCGTAGAGCAGGTTGGCCGGGCCCTTGAGCACTTCGATCTGGTCGGCGAGGAAGGGCTCGATGCTGACCGCGTGGTCGGCGCTGACCGTGGAGGCGTCCATGCTGCCGATGCCGCCGGAGAGCACCTGCACGCGCGGACCTTCCTGGCCGCGGATGATCGGCCGGCCGACGCCGGTGCCGAACGAGCCGCTCTGCACGCCGGGCAGCGAGGACACGGTGTCGCCGAGGGTGCCGGACTTGCGATCCTCCAGCGCGTCGCCATACAGCACCTCCACCGGGTGCGCGAGATCCTCGGCGTCGCCGCCGAGCGGTGTGGCGGTGACCTGCACGCGGTCGAGCGTGGTCGGATGCGCATGGGTCTGGCTGGTGGCCTGGGCGAACGCGGCGGCCGGCAGCAGCAGGGCGACGGCGATGGCGAGGCGGGTCGGGACGGGGGCGGAACGGCGGCTTGTGGTCATTGCGGATGCAGTACACTGGTGGGCGAAGAGGGAATGTTATAATGTTACGCAAATCCCCGCACCCCCCAAAAGACATGCCTGCACACAATTCCACTCTGCAGCGCGCAGACCGCGTCGGCTTCGCCGCTTCGTTTCTGTGCGCCGTGCATTGCGCGCTGCTGCCGGTCGCGCTGGCGCTGCTGCCGGCGTTCGGTCTCAACGTGGGCGGCTGGGTCGACATCGACCAGGCTTTCGTCGTGTTCGCCACGCTGCTGGGCGCGACCACGCTCACCCTGGGCTGGCGCCGCCATCGCGCCTTCCATGCCTGGATGCTGCTGATTCCCGGTCTGGCGCTGGTCTGGGCCGGCTCGTTCACGCACCTGCACGACCACACGATCACCCATGCCGTGGTGATGACCATCGGCGGCCTGCTGCTGGCCGGCGCGCATCTGCTGAACCTGCGTCTGACCCACGCCCGCGCGGGGCGCTGAGCGGCTTCACAGGCCGGGCCGCGTGCTAGAATCCGCGGTCCTGTGCGCCCTGGCGGCGCACATACGCGTCAAACGCATTCAACACGCAGCACTCCAGGAGCACAGTAATGGGCAAGGGCGACCGCAAGACCCTCAAGGGCAAGCGTTACAACTCGAGCTATGGCAACAGCCGCTCGAAGGGCCTGATCAAGGCCACCGGCACCGCGACCGCACCGGTCGTGAAGAAGGCCGCCGGCAGCAAGACCGTCGCCAAGGCACCGGCGAAGAAGGCCGTCGCGAAGAAGGCCTGAGTTCCAGGCCCCCACCGCGCGTCGAAAGCCCCGCATCCGCGGGGCTTTCGCGTTTCAGGGGAGGGCGATCGGCCTCAGGCCAGACGCTTGCCACCGGCGAACGACATCGCCATCAGCGGACCGCCGAGCCAGTAGACGAGTTCGGCCGGCTGCGCGACCTGCCAGCAGGCGAAATCCGCGCGCTGACCCACGGCCAGCGTGCCGCGATCCGACAGGCCGAGCGCGCGCGCTGCATGCACGGTCGCGCCGCGCAGGGCTTCTTCCGGCGTCAGCCGGAAATGCGTGCACGCCAGCTGCATCGCCTGGCGCAGCGACAGCAGCGGCGACGTGCCGGGATTGCAGTCGGTCGCCACCGCCATCGGCACGCCGGCCGCGCGGAACGCATCGAGCGGCGGCAGCGTGGTTTCGCGGAGCACGTGAAATGCGCCCGGCAGCAACACCGCGACGGTGCCGGCCGCGGCCATCGCGGCAACGCCAGCCGGCGAGGTGTGTTCGACGTGGTCGGCCGACAGGCCACCGAACTCGGCCACCAGCGCGGCACCTGCGCCGTCGCTGAGCTGGTCGGCGTGCAGTTTCACCGGCAGGCCGAGCGTGCGCGCGATGTCGAACACGCGGCGCGTCTGATCGACGCTGAAGGCGATGCGTTCGGCGAAGGCGTCCACGGCATCGACCAGATCTTCTTCGTGCAGGCGCTGCAGCCATTCGCAGACCGCGTCGATGTAGGCATCGCCGCGGCCGGCGAACTCCGGCGGCAGAGCGTGCGCGCCGAGAAACGTGGTGCGCACGGTGATGCCGAGCACCTCGCCGATCCGGCGCGCGACGCGCAGCATCTTGCGTTCGTTGTCGAAGTCGAGGCCGTAGCCGGACTTGATTTCCAGCGTCGTCGCGCCGTCGGCGACCAGCGCACGCGCGCGCGGCAACGACTGCGCGAGCAACGCGTCCTCGTCGGCCTCGCGTACTGCGCGCACCGTCGAGACGATGCCACCTCCTGCGCGCGCGATCTCCTCATAGCTCGCGCCCTGCAGGCGTTGCTCGAACTCGGCCGCGCGGTTGCCCGCGAACACCGTATGCGTGTGGCAGTCGATGAGCCCGGGCGTGACCAGGCCGTCGGTTTCGACGACGAGATCGGCGTTGGCCTCCGCGTCCGCGGGCAGTCCGCTGCGCGGACCGGCGTAGACGATCACACCGTCGCGCCAGCCGAGCGCACCGTCGTCGATCAGGCCGTAGCCGCCGTCGTCCGCCAGCGTGGCAAGCGTCGCGCCCAGCAGCAGTCCGTCCCAGGATTCAGTCGCCACCGCCGCCTCCATCGCCGCCGCCGTCCGAGCCGAAATCACCGCCGTCATGGCGTCCGTGTCTCGACCCGCCCTCGACTAGGGCGCCATCGCCGCCGGACGGCGTGTCGGACTGCCGTTTCCGGCTCGAGGACACGCCGGCGAACACCGCCACCAGACCGCCGGCGACGGCGACCAGTGCGCACAGTAGCGCGATCGAAGTTGGACTCATCGGATGTTCCCGGGCGGAAGACCGGCTAGCCTACCGCACACGTTTTCGAGGAGCCGGCCCGATGCACGATGTCCCTGCGATCCACGCCGCGCGCACGTCCGCAGGCTGGCGTCTGCCCGGTATCGCGAATCTGCATTCGCATGCGTTCCAGCGGGCGATGGCCGGCCTCGCCGAAGTGCAGACCGATCCTGCGGACTCGTTCTGGACCTGGCGCGAGACCATGTACCGCATGGCGGGGCGCTTTGATCCCGACACGCTGCGCGCGGTCGCCACGCAACTCTATGTCGAAATGCTGGAAGCCGGCTATACGACGGTGTGCGAGTTCCATTACGTCCATCACGCACTCGACGGCGCGCCCTACGCGCCTGCGAGCGCAATGGCCGATGCGCTGATCGACGCCGCGCGCGCGACCGGCATCCGGCTGACGCTGCTGCCGGTGCTGTACATGACCGGCGGTTTCGACGGGCGGCCACTCGGCGAACGCCAGCGACGCTTCGGCCATGACGTCGACGGCTATCTGCGGATGTTCGCCGATCTGCACGCGCGCCAGGACGACACGCTGCGCGTCGGCTGCGCGCTGCACAGCCTGCGCGCCGTGCCGGCCGATGCGATGCACGCGGTGCTGGCCGCACTGCCGGCGGATGCGCGCATGCACATCCACATCGCCGAACAGGTGCCTGAAGTCGACGAATGCATCGCATTGCGTGGTGCGCGCCCGGTCGCCTGGCTGCTCGACAACGCACCGGTCGATACCCGCTGGACGCTGGTGCACGCAACGCATCTCGATGCTGCGGAAATCGCCGGCATCGTCCGCAGCGGCGCGACCGTCGCGCTGTGTCCGACCACCGAAGCCAATCTCGGCGACGGTCTGTTTCCGCTGCGCGATTACCTCAACGCCGGCGGCGCCTGGGGCATCGGCTCCGATTCGCACATCTCCGTGTCGCCGGTCGAAGAATTGCGCTGGCTCGAATACGGACAGCGCCTGGTGACGCAGCGCCGCAACATCGCGGTCGCAGCCGCCACGCCCAGCGTCGGCGCAACGCTGTTCGCAGGCGTGCAGGCGAGCGCCGCAGCATCGACCGGTTTCGACGCGCATGACGACGCGGTGGTGCTGGACGCGGACGCACCACTGCTCGCGGGCGCGACGAAAGACGATGTGCTCGACCGCTGGCTGTTCGCCGGCAACCGCCCGCTGGTGCGCGAGGTGCACGTGGCCGGTCGGCAGGTCGTTGCGGATGGACGTCATGCATTGCATGCGGACGCCGCGCGCGGTTATGCGGATGCGATGCAGAGACTGCTGGCCGATTGAGCCGCTGGCGCGCGATCGGGTTGTCTTTGCTGCAAATGCGACGATGCAGACGAGGTCGTGGCATGCAGCACCGAACAGATCGCAACGGCGGGCGCATCCGACGCAGGCGCGATCGCGGACTCCGTACCGCGATCAGCCAGCGCGTGCGCCCGTCTTGATCGTGTCGAACAGATCGGCGCGGGGCCATGCGCCCTCGAGCGTCAGCAGGAATTCCTTGGTCGGCAGACCGCCGCCGAAACCCGTGAGTGCGCCGCTGGCGCCGATGACGCGGTGGCAGGGCACGACGATCGACAGGGGATTGCGGCCGTTTGCGGCGCCGACCGCGCGGCTCGCATTCGGCTTGCCGACCATGCGGGCGAGTTCGACGTAGCTCGCGGTGCTGCCGTAGGGAATACGCGTCAGCGCGTCCCAGACCTGTCGTTGGAATGGCGTACCGCGCGCGGCGAACGGCAGGTCGAAGGTCTGGCGCTTGCCGGCGAAGTAGTCGGCGAGCTGCTCCGCGGTCGCATCGAGCACGGGATGCGCACCATCGCGCCAGTCGTCACCGCGCGGCACCGGATGCCGGTGCTCGGCGAACTCGACGGCGTGCAGGCCGGCACCGGATGCGGCGAGAAACAGCAGGCCGACCGGACTGGCGATGGTGCGGGTGAAGACCGTGGCGGTGTCTGGATTCATGGCGATGGACTCCGGGTGGAACGGGCGCGTGGGCGCGTCGGTGTCGCAGTACGCGCGGGCGTGGACGCGGACGCTTCGCGCCACAGATGGAAGACCGCGTAGCCGCGCCACGGGCGCCAGGCTTCCGCACGCGCACGCAGCGCCTTCGCGGTGATACGGCTGCCGTCGGTCGGCAGCATCTTCTGCAGCACGAGATCCTCGGCGGGAAACGCGTCGGGATGACCGAGCGCGCGCAGCGCGATGTAGTGCGCGGTCCACGGCCCGATGCCGGGCAGGGCGACCCAGCGTTCGATGAAGTCGTCGAGCGTGCGGGCGCGATCGAAGTCCACGCGGCCGTCGCGCAGCGCGGCCGCGATGCCGCGGATCGTCGCGATGCGGCTGCCGATCAGGCCGAGACCGTCGAAGTCGGCATCGACGAGCGCGTCCGGCGTCGGGAACAGATGCGCGAAGCCTTGTGCGACGAACGGCTCCGGCAACGGCGTGCCGAAGCGCTGCGACAGCCGTGCGGTCAGCGTGCGCGCGGCGGCGACACTGACCTGCTGCCCGATGACCGCGCGCACCGCGATCTCGAAACCGTCCCAGCCGCTGGGCAGACGCAGGCCGGGGCGTGCGCGCAGCAATGGCGCCAGGCGCGTGTCCTGGGCGAGATGCGCGGCGATCGTGTCCGGATCCGCGTCGAGATCGAACATGCGACGCACGCGCTGCACCGTGTCCTGCAGGCGCGTCGGCGGACACCCGTGCAGCTGCATCCGCAACGCGGCGGGTGCGGGATCGGCGCGCGACGCAGGCCACGCATCGACACGCAGCCAGCCAGGCGTCTCCGCATCCCCGATCACGCGGGTGTACGCAACGTCGTCGACGACCTCGATGCCGGGCAGCGCGCGGCCGCGCAGGAAGTCGAGCATCGCCGGCAGGTCATAGGGCGGGCGGTAACCGAGGCGCAGCGTCAACGCGTCGCCGGTCGCCTCGCGCGGCGCCTTGCGCAGATCGCGTGGCGGCATGCGGTAGGCGTCCTGGAACACGGCATTGAACCGCCGCACGCTGTTGAATCCAGCCGCGAGCGCGACCCCGGTGATCGGCAGCGCGGTTTCGGTCAACAATTGCTTGGCGAACAGCAGGCGCCGCGTGCCATGGACACCGACCGGCGCGGCGCCGAGGCGTTCGACGAACAGGCGCCGCAACTGGCGCTCGCCGATGTGCAGGCGCCCGGCCAGTTCCGAAAGCGGCGCGTCGTTCAAGGCGCCTTGTTCGATCAGGGCCAAGGCCCGCGCGACGATATCGTCGCCGCGATGCCAGTGGCCATCCGACGGCGCGAGTTCCGGCCGGCAGCGCAGGCAGGGACGGAATCCTGCAGCTTCGGCTGCGGCGGCGTTGGGGTAGTAGACGACGTTCGCGGCCTTCGGCGCGGGCGCCGGGCAGACCGGCCGGCAGTAGATGCCGGTCGTGCGCACTGCGGTAAAAAACAGGCCGTCGAAGCGCGCGTCCCGGCTCAGGCGCGCCTGTTCGCAGATGTCGGTGGCGGGCAGGGGCGGGGACATGCGACGCAGGCTAGCACCGGAGGCGGGTGATGACTGGCCGGATTCGGACATGGATGTTGTGGGGTGTGTCGCGAGGGTCTGCCCTCACCCCAACCCCTCTCCCGGAGGGAGAGGGGGCTCAAGGGCGTCGTGATCGGACGGTCTCCTGCGGAAAACTTCAGACACATGACGCGGCAACGATGCAAAGCCCCTCTCCCCTTGGGAGAGGGGTGGGGTGAGGGCAGACGCTCGCACCCAACTCGACCCCGAACCCGGAACTCCAAATTTCTACTCTCCGAAACGCAGTGGCACTCTCTGCGGATCCAACGCCGCGCAATCAGCCCCGCCTCAGCGCACCCCATCCCGCAACGCCGGCACCAGCGTCTGCGCATTCCCGTCGTTCTTCGCCGGCATCACCCCGATCAACCGCGCCAGCATCGGATACAGATCGACGTTGTCGAACCCGTCCAGCGTCACGCCGGTGCGGAACGCCGGTCCATTCGCGATGAACACCGCGCGCATCTCCGGCAGGGCGGGGTCGTAGCCATGCGAGCCGCGGGTGTGCGTCGGGCGTCGCGCGAATGCATCGCGCGGGATCGCGTCCCAGCCCTTGTGCATCTGGCAGACGATCGGCGGCACGCGCGGGTGTGTGCCGAACTGCCAGCGTGCCGGCATCTCGCCCTTGCGCCAGCAGTCGTACTGTGCGTGCGCACCGAGCAGCTTGCGGGCCACCTGCGCCTCGAAGCCGGCGTTGGGCACGATGCCGATGACCTGGCCGGTCGAGGTCACGCGCGCCTCTTCCATCGTCACCATGTCCTCGACCGCGATCACCTGGCCCGGCGGCACTTCGGCCATGCCGTGATCGGACACCACGACCAGATTCACGCGGTCCTGCAGGCCGCGCGTGCGCAGGCCGTGGACCAGCCGCCCCAGCGCCGCGTCAACCGCCTGCAGCGCGGCGTGCAGCTGCGGCGAATCCGGGCCGTAGTCGTGGCCGGCCGAGTCGGTGTGTTCGAAATACAGCGTCGCGAACGCCGGGCGCGTCGCGGTGGGCTCGGACAGCCAGTCGAGCACCATGTCGACGCGCGACTCGAGCGGGCGCGTGTCGTCGAAGGGATACCAGCGCGTCGGACGCACGCCGTGCACCGGCGCCTCGCTGCCCGGCCACGACAGTGTCGCGGTGCGCAGGCCGGCGTTCTCCGCCGTCACCCAGAGCGGCTCGCCGTCGCCGTACCAGGCGCCATTGCCGACCGCCTCGCGGTCCGACAGGCGGAAATCACCGAGCGTCGAGTCGACCATCGAGTTGTGGATCAGGCCGTGGTGGTCGGGCCGCAGGCCGGTGACCAGCGTGTAGTGGTTCGGAAAGGTCAGCGACGGATACGACGGCCTCATCCAGGCCTGCACGCCGCCGCGCGCCAGCGCATCGAGATGCGGGGTTTCGCCGCGTCCGAGGTAATCGGGGCGCAGGCCGTCCAGCGAGACCAGCAGCAGCGTCGGGCGTGCATCTGCCGCGGGCGTCGAGGCGGATGCGGCGGTGGATTCGGACAGCGGCGCGACCGTGGCACAGGCGGTCAGCAGCAACAGCGGGAGCAGCGCAGACGCGCGCAGACAGGTCGATCGAGACATCCGTACAGGATACCGGCGGGACATGACGGCTCGCAGTCAGCCGCATGAAGCCATGCACAACGCAGTCGACACGCGGGCTGAACATTCATCGTCCGCAGACCACGCCGCGGCGCAGCGCGCGTATCGTGTCGCCACCGATGGACTGCACCGGGAGGTGCCCAATGAAGCATGCATGGTGGACGGCGGCGATCTTCGCCGGCCTCGCGTTCGGTGCGGTCTCACAGGTCGCCCACGCGCAGCAGCAGCAGGAAGAGGAAGAGGAATCCGCACGCGATCGTGGCCAGCGCGCCAGTCCGTCGGATCGTTTCTGCATCCGCGAAACCGGTTCGCGCGTCACCGCGGCCCGCAATGCGCGTTCCAAGCGTGCCGAGCAGGAATGCACCACGGGTGGCGGCCGCGTCTACACGCGCGAGGACATCGACCGCACCGGTTCGGCCGACATCAAGGACGCGTTGCGCAGGCTCGACCCCTCGATCTTCTGACCGGCATCGATCGCCGCACACAGAACGCCCGGCTCGCGCCGGGCGTTTTCGTTGCGGGCGTCAGCAGGCGTCGCTGCGACCGGTGGTCCACCGCAGGCCGCGCAGCAGCTGCGCGCGGAATACGGGGTCGGCATACAGCGCCGGATCATGGCCGAGGCCGGTGTACCAGGCGCGGCCTCCGGCGTTCGTATGGCACCAGGCGATGGGATGGTCGTCGCCCATGCGGCCGTCGGGATGCGAGGCCGGATCGATCGAGGCGGTCACCTGCACGAACAACCGTGGATTGCGCCGGTAGTCGTAGATCTCGTCGGTGACGCGCCAGTCGCGCAGGCCGTCCGGCCCGGCGTCGTGTTCAAACACCACACGCACCGACTGCAGGCCTTCGGGATGCCGCGCGAACCATGCGCCGACCAGATCGCCGTACCAGGGCCAGGTGTAGCCACTGTCGGCTGCCGCATGCACGCCCATGAAGCCGCCGCCTGCGGCGACGTAACGTTCGAACGCGGCCTGCTGCGTGGGGTCGAGGACTTCCCGTGTCGTGCTGACGAAGACGACGGCCTTGTAATGCGCGAGTCCGGCGTCGGTGAACCGCGTGGCGTCTTCGGTCGCATCGACCGTGAATCCGGATTGCGCGCCGAGGGCCTGCAGGGTGTCGAGGGCGACCGGGATCGAGTCGTGGCGGAAGCCCGCAGTGCGCGAGAACAGCAATACGCGCGTCGGCGCGGCATCGACCGCCTGCGTCGCGTGTGGTGTCGATCCGGCGTGCGTGGCGCAGCCGGCGAGGGCCATCGCGCAAGTGGCGGCGAATACGGAGCGAGGATTCATGGTGCGAGGATAGGGCGGCGGCGCATCTGCGCTCACGCCGCAGCGCACCAGTCGGCATGGCGATGCGATGCGATAATCGCGCCATCGACTTCAACGGAACGCCGCAATGACCGACGCCTCGCGCCACGACCCGTCCCGCACGATCCGCGCGCCGCGCGGCAGCGAGCTGACCTGCCGGTCGTGGCTCACCGAAGCGCCGTTCCGCATGCTGCAGAACAATCTCGATCCCGATGTCGCCGAGCGGCCCGAGGACCTCGTCGTCTACGGCGGCATCGGCCGCGCCGCGCGCGACTGGGCTTGCTACGACGCGATCCTCGAATCGCTCAAAACCCTCGGCGACGACGAAACGCTGCTGGTGCAGTCCGGCAAGCCGGTCGGCGTGTTCCGTACCCACAGCGATGCACCGCGCGTGCTGATCGCCAACTCGAACCTGGTGCCGCACTGGGCGACGTGGGAGCACTTCCACGAACTCGACCGCAAGGGTCTGGCGATGTACGGCCAGATGACCGCCGGTTCGTGGATCTACATCGGCAGCCAGGGCATCGTGCAGGGCACCTACGAAACCTTCGTCGAGATGGGGCGCCAGCATTACGGCGGCGATCTGAGCGGCAAGTGGATCCTCACTGCCGGCCTCGGCGGTATGGGCGGCGCCCAGCCGCTGGCCGCGAGTCTCGCCGGTGCGTGTTCGCTGACCATCGAATGCCAGCAGAGCCGCATCGATTTCCGCATCAAGACCCGCTACGTCGACGAGCAGGCCACCGATCTCGACGACGCACTCGCGCGCATCGAGAAGTACGCACAGGCCGGCGAAGCAAAATCCATCGCGCTTCTGGGCAACGCGGCCGAAGTGCTGCCGGAACTGGTGAGGCGCGGCGTGCGCCCGGACTGCGTCACCGACCAGACCAGCGCGCACGATCCCGTGCACGGTTACCTGCCGATCGGCTGGAGCGTCGAGCGCTGGATCGCCGAGCAGGCCGCGAATCCCGAGGCCGTGCGCGATGCCGCCAAGGCCTCGATGCGCGTGCACGTCGAGGCGATGCTCGCCTTCTACGCCGCCGGCATTCCGACCGTCGACTACGGCAACAACATCCGCCAGATGGCCCAGGACGAAGGCTGCACCAACGCCTTCGATTTCCCCGGCTTCGTGCCGGCGTACGTGCGCCCGCTGTTCTGCCGCGGCATCGGCCCGTTCCGCTGGGTCGCACTGAGCGGCGATCCCGAGGACATCGCCAAGACCGATGCCAAGGTCAAGGCGCTGATCCCCGACGATGCGCATCTGCACCGCTGGCTCGACATGGCCGCCGAGCGCATCGCCTACCAGGGCCTGCCCGCGCGCATCTGCTGGGTGGGTCTGGGCGTGCGCGACAAGCTCGGCCTCGCGTTCAACGAGATGGTGCGCAACGGCGAGCTCAAGGCCCCGATCGTCATCGGCCGCGACCATCTCGATTCGGGTTCGGTCGCCTCGCCGAACCGCGAGACCGAAGCCATGCAGGACGGTTCCGATGCCGTCAGCGACTGGCCGCTGCTCAACGCGATGCTCAACGTCGCCGGTGGCGCGACCTGGGTGAGCCTGCACCACGGCGGCGGCGTCGGCATGGGCTACTCGCAGCACTCGGGCGTGGTCATCGTCTGCGACGGCACGGAAGAAGCGGACAAGCGCATCGCCCGCGTGCTGTGGAACGACCCCGGCACCGGCGTCATGCGCCATGCCGATGCCGGTTACGACATCGCGAAGGACTGCGCCCGCGAACAGGGCCTCAAGCTGCCGATGGTGCAGGCATGAGCGCCGCCACCGACCGCGTGCCGCTGCGCATCGATTTCGTCTCCGATGTCGTCTGCCCCTGGTGCGCCATCGGCCTGGCCGCACTCGAACAGGCGCTCGCGCGCCTGCCGGCGAACGTCGACGTCGACTTCCACGTGCGCCCCTTCGAACTCAACCCGCAGATGGCGCCCGAAGGCGAGGACATCGCCGAGCACTTGGCCCGCAAGTACGGCATGTCGCCCGAGCAATTGACCGCCGCCCGCGCCAACATCGAAAGCCGCGGTGCCGATGTCGGGTTTGCGTTCGGCGACCGCCTGCGCACCTGGAATACCTTCGACGCCCATCGCCTGCTGCACTGGGCCGGCATCGCAGGCCGGCAACGCGACCTCAAGCGCGCGCTGCTGCAGGCGTATCACGGCGACGGCGAGAACGTCAGCGACCACGCCACGCTGGTACGCATTGCCGCGAGCGTGGGACTGGATGCCGGGCGCGCCGCCGCAATTCTTGCGTCGGACGAATATGCCGACGCCGTGCGCACCGACGAACAGGTCTTCATCCGCAGCGGCATCAACAGCGTGCCGGCGGTGATCATCGACCAGCAGCACCTGATTTCGGGTGGGCAGCCGGTGGACGTGTTCGAGCGGGCGTTGAGGGAGATTCTGGCGGGGAAAGCAGGCGGGGCAGGGACTGGCGCCGAATAGACGCACCGGCATCGAGGGTTCGGGCGCTCGGCGAGATCCGTTCGCTCTACGAGGCATCCGATTTTGTCTGGCGGACTGCGTGGCGTCGCGCGGGGTGCCGAGTGGCGGACTTGGCACCGCTCGTGGGGTATTCGGGCCTCAGGCGTCAGCGCTGCGCCGCGGCGGGTGACGCCGCGATGCGGTGATCCCAGTCGCTCGTCGCGTGCTCCGCGAGCCAATCGACGATCGCATCGAACCGCGCCTGGTCGAGCGCATGCCCACGCTCGACGCGGAGTTCGGTGATGAAGTCGCCGGCGACTTTGGCGACGACCTGATCCGCGTCGCGCGAATATTTGTCCTCGGAGCCCGACACCACCAGCGTCGGACGCGGGCTGATGGCCGACAGCACATCGTGCGTGTCGATCAGCTGCGCCAAGCCCGGTACGGCTTCGAACAGGGTGATGCCGGTCTCTTCGCGGCGGCGGGTGTCGAAGCTGCAGACCGCGCCGCTGATGCAGGCGAATCGGCAGCGCGGGTCGACAGCGGCGTGGTACAGCGCGGTGTAGCCGCCGTAGGAATGACCGGCGATGCCGACGCGGCGTGCGTCGAGTCCGGCCGCGTCGATCAGCACGCTCAACGCGCGCTGGGCGTCGTCGAGTCCCTTGCGCATCAGCGTGTCGCCGTCGAGCAGGCGGTAGCTCATGGCGCTGTAGTGCTGCAGCCAGTCGTAATCGTGCGGCTCGACGCCGTGGACTTGGCCGCGGCGATCCTCGAACGTGAGGGCGTCCGGCGCCAGCACGGCGAGGCCGCGACGCGCGAGCGCCGGGCCGAAGGCTTGGAACGGGCTGCCGACATCGCCGGCGACCTCGCTCTTGCCGAAGTGGAACTCGCCGTTGTGCTGGTGGAAGACCACCACGCCGCCTCGCGCGCGCTGCGCCGCGGGCATGAAGAGAAACGCGGGAATGATGTCGCCTTCGAGACCGCGGTATTCGATGCGCTGCCGGGTGTAGCCGTCGAACGCGGTCATGTCGCCGCGTTCGAACGCGACGGGCACAGGCGGCGCAAGCTGGAGGCGCTCTCGAAGCATTGCACCGATGTCGTTGGTCATGCGGAGTCCGGGAGAAGGTGTGCCGATGCCTGATGTTCGAGTCGCGTTCCCGAGGTCCGCGCATGTATCGAGCGCGGGCGCGCTCAGTGATGCGTATGCGCGTCGTCATCCGACGCAGTTGCGTCGGCAGGAACGCCGCGGTCCTGAAGCCAGCGCTGCATCTGCGCGATCTCGGTTTCCTGTGCGGCGATGACCTGCTGCGCGAGGGCGCGCACTTCCGGGTCGGTGCCGTGTTCGAGCACGACGCGGGCCATGTCGATGGCGCCCTGGTGATGCGGAATCATGCCGCGCATGAAGTCCACATCGGCGTCGCCGGTGAAGCCGGCGCCCATACCGGCGTGCATGGTCTCGTTGATGCGCTGGTAGGCCAACGTGGACGCGCTCGCGGTGTCGCTTTCGGCTGCTGCGGCCGCGTGCACGGATTCGACTGCTGCAGGCGATGCCGCGCCGGCGTCGCGCATGGGTGCGGTGTCGGCGGCATCACGCGCACAGGCCGCGAGCAGGGCGGTCATCGCCATCAACGGGATCAGGCGCATGCAGAAGGACCTCGGATATGCGTGGAGCGCGACACCTTGCCCGGTCGACGCAGCGCTTGTCCAATACGCGGCCCTACATGCAACGTGCTGTGGCGGTGGGCGCGTTGGAGCAGCGGGCAGACGACCCGAATGCGCTGCCGTCCGAGCGCGTGTCGCGGCGAACAGGGGCCCCGCAGGTCAGTGGATTTGCGCAGGAATCGGTGCGTCCGGGTCCGGAGTCGCCGAACCGCCCGGCAGCTGGGAGAATGGTCGGGCCTGCCCCGTCCCTGCCCGAGACCACCTTGACCCCTTCGGATCCGAACGATTTCCATGGCGCGCGCGATGCCGAGCGCGTCGAGCTCGCGCTCGCTGCCGGTGCGATCGTCGGCACGTGGTTCTGGGACGTTCTGCGCGACAACGTGACGATCGACGACGCGCTCGCCGAAGCCTTCGGGCTGGACCCGGATGTCGCACGCGGCGATCTGCGGCTGGAGGAGATCGTTGAGTATGTGCATCCCGAAGACCGCGCCGGCCTGAAGGCGGCGATCGAAGGAGCCGTGCGTCGCGGCGGACGCTACGCGCACGCCTACCGGACGCTGGGCAAGGACCGCGAGTACCGGTGGATCGAGGCGATCGGCCGCGTCGATCTGGACGCCGACGGCAAGGCGGTCGGGTTTCCGGGCGTGCTGATTGATATCGAGGAGCGACGGCGCGTCGAGGCCGAGCGCGACCAGGCGCAGACGCTGCTGCGTTCGTTCGTCGAGAGCGCGCCGGGCGTGATGTACGCCAAGGATCGGCGGGGGCGCATCGTGATCGGCAATCGCGGCACGACCGAGCTGATCGGCCGACCGCCCGAGGCCTACATCGGACGGACCGACGCCGAACTGCTCGGCGATCCTGCGCAGGCCGCCGCGGTGATGGCGACCGACGAGCGCATCATGTCGAGCGGGCGCGCGGAGCAGATCGAGGAGGAGGTAAGTTTCCCCGATGGTCGGCGCGCGTGGTGGCTGTCGACCAAGGCGCCGCTGCGCGACGCGGATGGCACCGTCACCGGTCTGGTCGGCACCTCGCTCGACATCACCGATCGCAAGGCCGCCGAAGCGCGGCATCACGAGATCGAGGAGCGCTACCGGCTCGCGGCCCGCGCCACCAACGATGCGATCTGGGACTGGCGCATGGACGACGGCCACGTGATCTGGAACGAGGCGCTGACCACGTTGTTCGGCCATCCCGAGACCGAGACGGATGCGAACTGGTGGATCGACCACATCCATCCCGACGACCGCGCGCGGATCGACACGCAGATCCATGCGGTCATCGAAGGCGAGGGTTCGGTGTGGACCGGCGAGTACCGCTTCGAGCGTGCCGACGGCAGCTACGCATCGGTGCTCGACCGGGGCACCGTGCTGCGCAATGCGGCGGGCGAGCCGGTGCGCATGATCGGCGCGATGCTGGACCTGTCGGCGAGCAAGGCCGCCGAGGCCGCGCTGACGCAGAGCGAGGAGCGTCTGCGTCTGGCGACCGACGCCGGCGACATGGGCTTCTGGGATGTCGACATGGTGCACGACCTGCTGATCTGGCCGCCGCGCACCAAGGCCATGTTCGGCATCTCGGCCGATGCGGACGTCTCGCTCAGCGATTTCTATGACGGCCTGCATCCGCAGGACCGGGACGCCACCAGCGCCGCATTCGATGCCGCGGCCGATCCGCAGCGACGCGCGTTCTACGACGTGGAATACCGCACCGTCGGCAAGGAGGACGGCATCGTGCGCTGGGTCGCGGCCAAGGGGCGCGGCCTGTTCGAGGGCGACCGCTGCCTGCGCGTGCTCGGCGTCGCCATCGACGTGACCCAGCGCAAGCGCGCCGATGCGCGGCTGCAGGAGTTGAACGAAGAACTGGAAAGCCGCGTACGCGCAGAGGTCGCCGAACGCACGCGCATCGAGGATGCGTTGCGGCAGAGCCAGAAGATGGAAGCCGTTGGCCAGCTGACCGGCGGCATCGCGCACGATTTCAACAACATGCTCGCCGCCGTCATCGGTCCGCTGGACCTGCTGGCCTCGCGCCTGAAGGACCATCCCGACCCGCGCACCAGGCGTTACATCGACATGGCGATCGACGGTGCCAGCCGCGCCGCGCAGCTCACCCAGCGCCTGCTCGCGTTCTCGCGCCAGCAGCCGCTGCAACCGGTGCCGCTGGATGCGAACCGGCTGGTCGCGGGCATGTCGGATCTGCTGGCGCATTCGCTGGGCAGCAGCGTGCGGCTGCAGACCGATCTCGCTGCGGACCTGTGGCCCACGCACGTGGATGCGAACCAGCTCGAGAACGTGATCCTCAATCTCGCGGTCAATGCACGCGACGCCATGCCCGGCGGCGGACGATTGACGATCGCCACCGCCAACAGCGTGATCGAGCCGGCCTACTTCACCGGGCTGCAGGACGTGCCTCCCGGGCAGTACGTGCGCATCACCGTGTCCGACGATGGCGCCGGCATGCCGCCCGAGGTGATGGCCAAGGCCTTCGATCCGTTCTACACGACCAAGAAGGTCGGCAAGGGCACGGGTCTGGGGCTGTCGCAGGTCTACGGCTTCGTCAAACAGTCGGCCGGCCACGTGCGGATGGCGTCGGAAGTGGGGCAGGGCACGGTCGTGCAGATCTGGTTGCCGCGGCTCGAAGGCGGCGCCGGAATCGCGGCGCCGGCCGGTGCGGAAGCTGCGGAGCTGCCGCATGGGCACCAGGAACTGGTGCTGGTCGTCGACGACGAGCCGGCCGTGCGGCAGTTCTCCACCGATGCCTTGACCGAACTCGGTTATCGCGTCGTCGCGGCCGACGGCGCGGCGCGTGCGCTGCAGCTGCTCGACCTGCATCCCGACATCGCACTTCTGTTCACCGACGTGGTGATGCCCGAGGTCAACGGCCGCCAGCTGGCCGACGAAGCGCTGAAGCGGCGTCCGGATCTCAAGGTGCTGTTCACCACGGGCAACAGCCGCAACACCCTCGTCCAGGATGGCGTGCTGGCGCCCGGCGTGCAGCTGATCGGCAAGCCGTTCACGGTCGACGCACTGGCGGCGCGCGTGGGCGCGGCGCTCGCTGCGACAGGCGAGACGCCGACGGGCTGAGTGCAGCCGGCGGGCGATGTCCGTCGCCGGAAGTCACGATGGCGAACGCCACGGGTGGATCTCGGCGATGCGGCTTACAGTCGATTGCAGATCGAAGGGGAACGCCGATGCATGCACGAACGGACCGAAGCGCGCAGCCGGGATCGCACGCCTGGCGGGTGTGGCTGGTCGTGACGGTGCTGCTGGCCGAGCTGGCGCATCTGGCCTGGGAGCACGCGCACGGCGGCATCGTCAGCCACCATCTGCTCGCGCGTCCGGACCTGCCTGCGGTGTGGAACGGCTGGGGTCTGGTGCTGCTACCCGCATTGGCGTGGTTCGTCACCGGGCGTGTCGCGCGGCGCATCGCACGTCACATCGACAGGCGTCGCGGGGTCCGTGTCGCGTGGCTCGGCTTCTGCGTCGCTGCGGCGGCGGGGGCCGCACTCTCGGTCGCCTTTGTCAGCGGCGTGGAAGACGCGGCGTTCGCGGTGCTGGTGTCGGCGCTGGTGCTGGGGCTGCTGTTGCCTGCGTACCGCGCCGAATGCCTGCTGGGCTTCGTCCTCGCGATGACCTTCACCTTCGGCGCGGTGCTGCCGCTGCTGATCGGCGGCATCGTGGCGACCGTCTCGGCCATCGCGCATCTGGTCCTGTATGCGCTGGCGCGGCATGTGTGGCGCCGGACGCGCGGGCGCGCAGCGGTCGCCTGACACGCAACGGCTTGTGCAGCGGCCCGTGCGTCGCCATCTTGTGGGGACCCGCGAACTGCCGGAATCCCCATGAGCCGTTTCGATCTCACCCCGCCTTCCGCCGAGCAGCGCGCCGCGCTGGAAGCCGACCTGTCCGCCGACGAGCGCCGAGTGCTCTTGCAGCACGGCACCGAAGCGCCGTTCTGCGGCGTGTTCCTCGACAACAAGCGCGAGGGCGTCTACTGCTGCCGCCTGTGCGCGCTGCCGCTGTTCCGCTCCAGCGCGAAGTTCGATTCGGGCACCGGCTGGCCGAGTTTCTTCGCGCCCTACGATCCCGCGCACATCACCCTGATCCGCGACACCAGCCACGGCATGATCCGCGTCGAGGAAGTCTGCGCGCGCTGCGGCAGCCATCTGGGCCATGTGTTCCCGGACGGCCCGCCGCCGACGCACGAGCGGCACTGCCTGAATTCCGTGGCGCTGACCTTCGTCGGCGAAGGCGAGCCGCTCGCCGATCCGCTGCAGCGGGGCGGCGCCGAGGCCGGCGCCGCCTGAGGCGACACTCCGTTCCGCACATGCAAACGGCGCCCCTCGAGGCGCCGTTTGTTTTGAAGCGAGAGTGCAGATCAATCAGGGCGTCAGCACGACCTTGCGACAGGCGTCTTCCTTGCCGTCGAAGATCTCGTAGCCCTTCGCTGCATCGGCCAGTGCCATGCGGTGCGAAATGATCACGTCCGGCTGCA
Organism: Luteimonas flava; assembly: GCF_036584485.1. Classification (NCBI taxonomy): domain Bacteria; kingdom Pseudomonadati; phylum Pseudomonadota; class Gammaproteobacteria; order Lysobacterales; family Lysobacteraceae; genus Luteimonas; species Luteimonas flava. The sequence goes on from NZ_JAZHBM010000001.1 coordinate 86,193, forward strand.
GGCGGCCTTCGCCGATGTGTTCCAGCAGTTCGGGCATATATTTCTGCACATTGGTCTGGCCCATCTCGAACCGCAGGCCCTTGTCGAAGGCGTCGCCGAACATGAAGGCATGGATGAAGCCGGCGTACACACCCGGCACGCTGACGGTGCCGGCGCGACGCGTCGCGGCGATGCACTGGCGCAATGCGGCGCCGCTGCTGCCCTCGATCTTGAGCTGGGCGGCGATGGTATCGACCTTGCTGCCCTTGGCCTCGAACCCCACCGCGTCGATCGTCGCGTCCACGCCGCGGCCGTTGGTCTGCGAGATGATCTCTTCGGCCGGGTCGTCGGTGTCTTCGAAATTGATCGGAATCACGCCGTAGGTCGCGACCGCGAAGTCGAGGCGGTACTGGTAGCGGTCGATCATGAAGATGCGCTCGGCGCCGAGCATCTTCGCGCATGCCGCAGCCATCAGGCCGACCGGGCCGGCGCCGAAGATCGCGACCGTCGACCCCTTGGTGACGCGCGCATTGAGCACGGCCTGGTAGCCGGTCGGCAGGATGTCGGACAGGAACAGCACCTGCTCATCCGGCAATGCGTCGGGCACGACGATCGGCCCGACATTGCCCTTGGGCACGCGCACGTATTCGGCCTGGCCGCCGGGCACGCCGCCGTAGAGATGGCTGAAGCCGAACAGCGCCGCGGGTGGGCGCATGCCCTTGGAATTGAGCGCGGCGCCGGTGCCCGTATTGGTGGTTTCGCACGCGGAGAACTCCGCGAGACGGCAGTGGAAGCAGTCGCCGCAGGCAATAACAAACGGAATCACCACGCGGTCGCCCTTGCGCACGTTGGTCACGTCCTTGCCGATGTCCTCGACGATGCCCATGAACTCGTGGCCGAGGATGTCGCCCTTGTGGAGCTCGGGAATCTTGCCGCGGAACAGATGCAGGTCGGAGCCGCAGATCGCGGTGGCGGTGACGCGCAACAGGATGTCGTCGGCGTCCTGCAGCACCGGATCGGGCACGGTGTCGACCCGGACATCCTTGCTGCCGTGGTAGGTGAGCGCTTTCATGGGGTGAGCCTGTGCAGTGGGGTCGCCATGAGGCACAGATCCGATGGCAGGTGCGCGTGACGCGGAGATCGCGCTGGCGTGATGTGAGTGAAGGCGGCCGATGACTGAACGCGCACGGGATCGCGGTGCACGGGGGATGGCGGGGTGGGCGCGGCGGTCCGACATTCGCCGGAGCGCGCGTGGATGCGAGTCCGATGAATACGCGCAAGGTGGTCGGTGGGCCAGATCGATGCGCGAATCGCGACGCGTGATGCCACTCGCATCGTGTGGATGGCTGCAAGCTGCAGCTTGACCTGACGCGCGTCGCGCGTCGGCCATCGATCGAGTCCGGTGCAGTCCGCTCTCCGAAAAGAAGAGATGCGGAGGCACCGAGCGGCCGGCACTCAACCCGCCTCGAACGCTGCGATCTCGTCGAGAAGGCGCTGGCTGCGGCGGATGCCGTCTGCGCCGTCGGCGCAGTTGATCGGGCCATCCGTCCTGGCGAGCAGGCGTGCTCGGTTGCGCCAGGCGTAGAGCCAGGTCGCCGCCAGACCGACGCCGCCGATGACCAGGCTCCAGACGATCCACGCGGGTGTGGCAGCTGCCGCCGGCGCATCGCCGAGACCGGCGAATGCGACCACGACCGGCAGCCACATGATCCACCACGGTGCGCCGCACAGCCCCGCATTCAATGCGTAGACGCGCAGCAACGCCGCCAGTTGACGCTGGATCTGCAGCACCGGCGCGGCGTAATCGACGCGGCCGGCGAGTACCAGCGTTGCGGTGGCGCCGAGGATCGTCAGCACGCCGAAGGCATGCACCGCGATGCCGGCGACCAGCAGTCCGGCGACGTCTGTGTTGCGGGTCCAGCAGGCGACGCCGAGCACGATCAGCGCAATGCCCAGCGCGGCCTGCACCCAGTGGCCGATCTTCAGCGGGCGCAGCTGTCCCTTCGCCCGCAGCAGCCGGGTTTCGCGCAGCAGGGCGCGCTGCACGGCATCGCTGCGGGCCATGCGCGTTTCCAGCGATTGCCAAGCGGCTTTCAGGTCATCGGGTTCCATGGCGGGTCCTCTAGAGTTCGGTGCGGATGCGCTGGCGCAGCCGGCTGATCTTGGTGGCGACGTTGGTCTCGGACAGACCGAGGATGTCGGCGATGTCGCGGTGGCTGCGGTCGTCGAGATAGAGCAGCAGCAGGGCGCGATCGAGCGGCGCCTGTGCGTGGATGAAGCGGTGCAGGGCGCGGACCTGCTGTTCGGCCTGCGGATCGTGCGGCGCGGGATCGGCGAGGTCGTGCAGGGTCTCGTCGAACGGCACCGCGTGGCGATGGCGCACGGTCGCACTGCGCACCGCGCTGATCGCGACGTTCAGCGCGATCCGGTACATCCAGGTGCTGAAGGTCTTGGCCGGGTCGTATTTCGGCCACGCGCGCCACAGGTGCACGGCGATGTCCTGGGCCAGGTCGGCGCGGTCGTCCGGATCCCGGCAATAGCTGGCCGCCACGGTCGCGACGATGCCGTGGTGGTCCTGCAGCAGCCGGGTGAATGCGGCGCGGTCGTGCGCAGGCGGCATCGTGGTGTCCATGGGAGTCCGTGTCGAACCTGTCATGAGGTGGTTCGCACGGGCGCGGCGGATATCACACGCCCACGCCGCCGCGCGCGCAAACCGCCCGTCGGCGCCGGCCCGGCGCGGCGGGCCCGGGCAGGGCCTGCATCTAATACCTCTTCGCTATTGACGCCGATCCCACCCGCTCCGGTGCCTATACTCGCCATCCCTTGCCCCCACGCAGGCCCATCCAAGATGACTGCTTCAAGCTCCGTGGCGTCACCCGCCGCCCCCAACGCGGCCCGGCCGGCCAGCCTGCGCCGGTCCGTGTCGAACACCCTGAAGGGTTCGGCCGGCAATCTCGTCGAGTGGTTCGACGTCTATGTGTATTCGGTCTTCGCGGTCTACTTCGAGTCGCAGTTCTTCTCCCCCGATGACAAGAACTCCACCCTGTACGTCTGGGCGATCTTCGCCGCGACCTTCCTGATGCGCCCGATCGGCGCGTGGTACTTCGGCCGCTTCGCCGACCGCTACGGCCGGCGCCTGGCGCTCACCGTCTCGGTGTCGGTGATGGCCGGGTGCTCGTTCCTCATCGCGATCAGTCCGACCGCCGAACAGATCGGCATCTGGGCCGCGGTACTGCTGCTGATCGCACGTCTGGTGCAGGGCTTCGCGACCGGCGGCGAGTACGGCGCCAGTGCGACCTACATGTCCGAGGCCGCGATTCCCGGCCGTCGCGGCTTCCTGTCCTCGTTCCATTACGTGACCCTGGTCGGCGGCCACGTGCTGGCACAGGCGACGCTGCTGGCGATGCTGCTGATGCTCGACACCTCGCAGATCTCCGAATGGGGCTGGCGCGTCGCGTTCGGCATCGGTGGTCTCGCTGCGATCGTGGTGTTCTGGCTGCGCCGCACGATGGACGAATCGCTGGAGTCGGATTCCATCAAGGAAGCCAAGACCGGCGGCGCGCAGGCCTCGGGCTCGATCCGCGAGCTGTTCGTGAACCAGTGGCGTCCGCTGCTGCTGTGCTTCCTGATCACCGCGGGCGGCACGGTCGCGTTCTACACCTACTCGGTCAACGGGCCGAAGATGATCCAGACCGCGTTCGCCGGCGACGACGTCATCGTGGGCACGCTGATCAACCTGGGTCTGCTTACGTTCCTGATGCTGCTGCAGCCGATCGGCGGCTGGCTGTCGGACAGCGTGGGCCGCAAGAGCCTGCTGGTGTTCTTCGGCATCGGCGGCGTGCTCTACACCTGGTACCTGGTGACGGCGCTGCCGCAGCAGACCAGCGCGCTGTCGGCCTTCGTCATCCTGGGCATCGGTTTCATCATCCTGACCGGTTACACGTCGATCAACGCGGTGGTGAAGGCGGAACTGTTCCCGACGCACATCCGCGCGCTGGGCGTGGGCCTCGGCTACGCGCTGGCCAACTCGGCCTTCGGCGGCACCGCGCCGCTGCTGTACCAGGCGGCGCTGAAGTCGGACCAGGTGATCACGTTCGCCGTGTATGCCACCGCCATCATCGCGGTCTCGCTGGTGGTCTACGTGTTCTTCCTGAAGAACAAGGACCAGAACTGGCTCGACGACGAAGCGCACATGCGCGACCGGATCAGCAAGCGCGGCTGATCCTCGCGTGACCTCTGAAGCCACCTGCCCCGTGCACCGGAGCGGGTGGCTTTTTTTTTGGCGACGTGACCGCGCGCCCGTCCACCGGCACCACTTACTCGTGCGTCAGCGCGCCCGGTGCTCCATCGAACCGGTAGATGTCCATCGCCAGAAAGCCCATGTCGATGCCGGCATCGATGCGCTGCGCGTGCATCGGCGTGCCGGCGGCGCCCATCGCGACGTACAGCGGCAGCAGGTGTTCGTCGGTGGGATGCGCGCGTTCGGCGAACGGGGCCTGTCGGCGGTAGTCGAGCAGCGCGTCCACGTCCTCGGCCGCGAGCCGCTGTTCCACCCAGTCGATGAAGGGCTGCACGTACGGCGCCTGTCGCGCTTCGTCATAGCTGCGCCAGTCGTGCAGGTTGTGGGTGATGCTGCCCGAGCCGATCACCAGCACGCCCTCGTCGCGCAACGGCGCGAGGGCGCGGCCGAGCTGGAACTGGTGCGCGGGGCCGAGGCCGGGCTGGATCGACACCGGCACCACCGGAATGTCGGCATCGGGATACAGCAGCCGCAGCGGCACCCACACGCCGTGATCGAGGCCACGTTGCGGGTCGAGCTGCGGCGGCAGTCCGGCCGCCTGCAGCAGGTCGGCCACCCGCGCGCCGAGCGCGGTGTCGCCGGGCGCGGGGTAGCGGATGTCGAACAGCGCCTGCGGAAAGCCGCCGAAGTCGTGGATGGTCTCCGGCATCGCCGCGCCACCGACCAGAGGCGCACGCGCCAGCCAGTGCGCGGATGCGATGACGATCGCCCGCGGCCTGGGCAGCGTGCGTGCGAGTTCGGCCAGGCGTTCGCCGACCTGGCCCGGCGTCAGCGCGGTCATCGGCGAGCCATGCGAGATGTAGAGGGTGGGCAGGCGGGTCATCGGTGTACTCCGGCGCGCGCGGCGCCGGGCGCCGTCACGATGCGGACAGGCTATGCCTCGCGCCGCAGGCGTTAAACGGCCCCGCCAGCGAAGAACTGTTGCGGAGCGGGGACAATCCCGCCGCGTCGCGTCGAAGCGCGCCGGGGAGGCATCCAATCGCGCCTTTGCGGCGTATGACCCCATGTCTCCGCCTGCACGTTCCCCACACGGCGCCATGCCCAAGCTGCCTGCCACCGCCGTCTCGAAGGTCACGCCCCTGCACGGGGCGGTTCGCATGTCCAAACTGCTCGCCGATCCGGCTCCCGATGCGGTGTTCTGGTCCGACCAGATGACCCGCGTGGCGGCGAACGCCGACGTGGACTGCTTCATGCGCATCTACGACCACTTCGCGCCCCGGCTCAACCGGTATCTGCTGGGCCAGGGTATTCAATCCGCGCAGGCCGAGGATCTGGTGCAGGAAGCGATGCTGCGGCTGTGGCGCCGCGCGCGGTCCTTCGATGCCACACGCGCCAGTCTCGGCACGTGGCTGTTCCGCATCGCGCGCAACCTGCACATCGATTCGCTGCGTCGCGGCGCCTCGGCGACCGCGTGGCCCGACGATGTCGACCTGCTGCACGACGACGATGGCGAGGTCGGCGCGAGCGGGCCGGAAGCCTTCACCGATCACGTCGGTCTGGGGCGTGCGATCGATGCACTGCCGGTCGGGCAGGCGCGTCTGATCCGCATGTCGTATCTCGAATCCAAGAGCCACTCGGAAATCTCCAACGAACTCGGCATGCCGCTGGGCTCGGTGAAATCCACACTGCGGCGCGCGTTCGCGAAGCTGCGACGCGGGCTGGGAGGCGAGGCGTGAACGTGCCGGTCCGGCATCTCGATCACGCCACGCTGGTCGGCTATTCGGCCGGTGCGCTGCCGGTCGCGTTCGCGGCCGTCGTCGCCAGCCACCTGGAACTGTGCGCGAGCTGTCGTGAACAGCTGCGTGCGGCCGATGCGATCGGCGCGCGGTTGATCGAGCAGCAGGACGGCGCGCCGTTGTCGGCATCGGCGCGCGATGCGTTCCGTGCACGGCTCGAAGGCGCCGCGCCTGCGCCGCCGGTGGTCGTCGCCGAGCCGGCGCCGGTCGATCCCGACCTGCTGCCCACGCCGCTGCGGCCCTGGTTCGGCGAACGTTACTCCACGCTGCGCTGGCGCGCGGTCGGCCCGGGCATCCATCTGCTGCGCGCGCAGGACGCCGCGCTCGGCGCGCAGTTGCTGATGCTGCGCACAGCGTCCGGCAAGCGGATGCCGATGCACAGCCATGGCAACAACGAACTGACCCTGATCCTGCGCGGCGCCTACGACGACGTGCTCGGCCATTTCGGTCCGGGCGACGTCGCCGATCTCGATCACGAGACCGAACACCAGCCGGTCACCAGCCACGGCGTGCCGTGCATCTGCGTCGCCGCGTCCGATGCGCCGATGCGGTTCAGCGGCTGGATCGCGCGCGCGATGCAATCCGTCCTGCGGCTCTGACGCGCGCCCGGAGGGGCGTCCGGCGCACCGTTCGCGTGCGTCGTGGCAGGCTGTGCGGCCCGATCCCATGCGAGGCAGGCCGATGCAGCCCTTCCGTCCCTTTTCCGGCCTGGTGTGCGCCGCATTGCTCGGCGGTTGCGCGGGCGGTGCCGCGATGTCTACAAGCGAGCGTACCGCGATCGGCGGATTGACCGCGTACGCGCCGGGCTTCGATGCCGTCGTCGCGCCCGACACGACGATCGAGCGTCTGGCCGACGGTTTCACGTGGGCCGAAGGCCCGGCGTGGATCGAGGACGGCGGCTATCTGCTCTTCACCGACGTGCCGGAGAACCGCATCCATCGTTGGTCGGAAGCGGAGGGCCTGTCGGTGTTCCTGGAACCGTCCGGCTACGACGGCCCGCCGACCGGTGTGCTGCGCGAAGCCGGCGCAAACGGCCTGTTCGCGGAACCGTCGGGCACGGTGCTGCTGGCGGATTCCGGCAGCCGCACGCTCGCGCGGCTCGATCCGCGGACCGGACAGAAGACTGTGCTCGCGCGCACATTCGACGGCCGGCGCTTCAACAGTCCCAACGATGTCGTGCGCCGTAGCGACGGCGCGATCTTCTTCACCGATCCGCCGTACGGCCTGAAGGATCTCGATGAGTCGCCGGTCAAGGAATTGCCGTTCAACGGTGTCTACCGGCTCGATACCGACGGCCGCGTGCATCTGCTCGACGACGGCCTGATGCGCCCCAACGGCATCGCGCTGTCGCCGGACGGACGCACGCTGTACGTCGCCAATTCCGATTCCGAACGCGCGATCTGGATGGCGTATGTACTCGACGCCGAAGGTGCCGTCACCTCGCGACGCGTGTTCGCCGATGCCGGTGATCTGGTCGGCGACGCGGCGCCCGGTCTGCCGGACGGCATGACCGTCGCTGCCAACGGCACCGTGTTCGCGACCGGCCCAGGCGGCGTGCTGGTGTTCGCGCCGGATGGCATGCGGCTGGGCCGGATCGAAACCGGCAGCGCGGTCGCCAATGCCACCTTCGGCGACGACGGTCGCACGCTGTATCTGGCGTCGGACAGCATCCTCGCGCGCGTGCGTCTGAAGATCGCAGGGCCTGCGACGTCGCGCTGATACACCGCACGCCGCGCCCGGATCGCTCATCTGCATGCTCACCACGCTCGCCATCGCCCACTACCGTTCGCTGCACACGCTGGTCGTGCCGATGGGGCGGTTGAATCTCGTCACCGGTGCCAACGGCAGCGGCAAGTCCAGCCTGTATCGCGCGCTGCGCCTGCTCGCCGAAACCGCGCAGGGCGGCGTGGTGTCGGCGCTCGCGCGCGAAGGGGGCCTGCAGTCCACGCTGTGGGCCGGGCCGGAAACGCTCAGCGCGCGCATGCGCCGCGGTGAGGTGCCGGTCCAGGGCGGGCCGCGACAGCAGCCGGTGTCGCTGAAGCTCGGCTTCGCCGGCGCAGAGTTCGGCTACGCGATCGATCTCGGTCTGCCGGTGCCCTCGCAGTCGCTGTTCGCGCAGGACCCGGAGATCAAGCGCGAGGTGATCTGGGGCGGACCGTTCCTGCGGCAGGGCAACACGCTGGTCGATCGCCGCGGTGCGCTGGTGCGCGTGCGAGACGGGCGCCAGTGGCGGGTCGCCGGCGAACATCTGAATCCGTTCGAAAGCCTGTTCGGCCAGATCGCCGATCCGCGCAATGCGCCCGAAGTGCTGCAGCTGCGCGAGACGATCCGCGGCTGGCGTTTCTACGATCATTTCCGCGCCGATGCCGACGCCCCGGCGCGCCTGCCCCAGCTCGGCACGCGCACGCCGGTGCTGAGTCACGACGGCCACGACCTCGCCGCGGCCTGGGCCACGATCCGCGAGATCGGCGATGTCGAAGCGCTGGACGCCGCCGTCGCCGATGCGTTTCCCGGCGCGCGCGTCGAGGTGCTGGTGGAGGGCGGACGCTTCTCGCTGCAGTTCCGCCAGCACGGCTTGCTGCGGCCGCTGTCGGCCGCCGAACTGTCGGACGGCACGCTGCGCTATCTGCTGTGGATCGCCGCGCTGCACACGCCGCGTCCGCCGCCGCTGATGGTGCTCAACGAACCCGAAACCAGTCTGCATCCCGATCTGCTGCCGGCACTGGCGCGGCTGATCGCCGGTGCATCGCGACGCACCCAGGTCTGGGTGGTCTCCCATGCGACGCGGCTGATCGCCGCGCTCGAGCAGAGCCCCGACTGCAATCCGGTCCAGCTGGTCAAACGCGACAGCCAGACGACGATCGAAGGGCAGGGGATGCTGGACGCGCCGGCGTGGTACTGGCCGGAGCGCTGAGCCGGCAACGGTTCACCAGATCGACGCGCGGGCTGATGGCGCGACGAACAGGGCGTTGCCCTCACGCACGTCGAACGCGTCGTACCAGGCCTGCAGATTCCGCACGACGCCGTTGACCCGGTAGCGCGCGGGCGAGTGATAGGCCTGCTCGATGTCAGACTTCAGCGAGGCCTCGCTGTCGAGACAGCGCCACAGCTGCGCCCAGCCGAGGAAGAACCGCTGTTCGCCGGTGAAGCCGTCGCGCGTTGCGCGGGTGTCGATGCCGTGCGCAGCGGCGTAGAGACGGTAGGCATCGAGCGCGATGGTCACGCCGACCAGATCCGACAGGTTCTCACCGAGACTGCGGCGCCCGTCGAGATGCGCGCCGGGCAGCGGCTCGTACGCATCGAACTGCGCGACGAGCACCTCGGTGCGTGCGTCGAACGCAGCCCGGGTTGCGGGGGTCCACCAGTCGCGCAGATTGCCCTGGTCGTCGAAGCGCGAGCCCTGATCGTCGAACCCATGCGCCATCTCGTGGCCGAGCACGGCGCCGATCGCACCGAAGTTCACCGCAGCGTCGGCTGTCGCATCGAACGCGGGCGCCTGCAGCAGGCCGGCGGGAAACGTCACCACGTTGAGCTGCGGACTGAAGCTGCCATCCACCGACTGCGGCGGTAGATGCCAACGGTACGGCAGCGTGTGATCCATGAGATGACGCGATTCGAGCGCCACCTGCGCGGCAAGCAGGCGGTGGATGTTGCCGATGGGATCGGTCGGTGAGATCTCGACGTCGGCGTAGTCGCGCAGATCATCCGGATAGCCGAGCCGGAGACCCATCGCGTCGATCTTCGCCAGCGCGGTCGCGCGCGTGTCGGCGTCCAGCCAGTCCGCGGCCTCGATGCGCGTGCGGAAGGCCTGTTTCATGAAGGGCGCCATCGCGTCGATCGCGTCGCGCCGGTCCGGCGGGAAGACCTGCGCGATGTAATGCGCACCCACCAGCTCCGGAAGATTCTGGCTGACGAACTGGAGGCCGCGGTCCGCGCGCGACCGCCGGGTGGTCTGGCCGCCCAGCGTGGTGCCGTAGAACTGGAAGCTGGCGTCCTGGTAGGGCGTCGGCAGCAGGTGCGCGTGGTTGTGGATCCAGTGGAACGCGAGATACGCGCGCCACGTGTCCAGCGGCGTCTCGGCGAAGATCGCCGCGCAATCGCGGATTGCGGTGTCCGTGTTGAGCACGATGGTGTCGACCGGCGGATGACCGGTCGCTGCGAGATACGCGGCCCACGGGAAGCCGGGCGCATAGGCACCGAGTGCCGACACCGGCATGAGGTGATAGTTGCGCCTGCGATCGCGCAGCCATTCGGCGCTCCACTGCACTGCGGAGAGGCGCGTTTCCAGCGCGAGCACGGCAGCGCCGCGCGCGGCACCGTCTTCGATGCCGGCACGCGTCAGCGTCTGCGCGATGTAGTCGACGTAGGCCGCGCGTTGCGCGGCGCTGGTGGCGTCGGTCAGTGCGTACTGGCTCGCCCGCGGCAGGCCCACGACGCGGCCGCCGGCGATCTGCTGGTCGAGATGCAGCAGGCTGCGGCGCGTGTCGCCCGCATCGAGGAACACGTAGGCGCCGACGATGGTGTGCGACATCGGATGCGCCATCCGTGCGGCCACGCCGTCGGCGCTGTCGATCGCCATGATCGCGTCCAGGTCCGCCTGGATCGGCTGCAGGCCCGCGCGGTCGATCGCCGCGACGTCGGTGTAGCTGGTGTAGAGATCGGCGAGCCTGCTGCTGCCCGGCGGCTGCGCCACCGCGTCTTCGAGGAGTGCGCGGATGCGCGCCTGTGTGCGCAGGAACATCGCGTTCAACTCGTTGTACTGCGCATAGCCGGCGGGACGGACGGCGCTGTCGAGCCAGCCCTTGTTGACGTAGGTATAGAAATCGTCGCCCGGCGCGAGACCGGTTTGCATGGAGGCGAGATCGATGCCCCAGCCACCCGCCGTCTGCGCGTCCGGCGCTGCGAAGGCGCGCTGCGTCGCGATGGCCAGCGGCAGCAGTGCGAGACCTGTACACAGCCGGCGACGTGCGCGATTCAAGTCTGGAGATGCAGAGGATCCGGACATCTCGACTCCATCAAGTCGGCGGAGACTGCGCGGCCGGCCAGCGGTTGTGCGCGTGGTTACCACCGGCGCTGGTGTCAGGCCGGTGGTGCAGGACATGACAGTTCGCCGCGCAGCGACCGGCTGCGCTGCGCAGGCCGCTGGAGTCAGAGACGCTCGGTCAGACCGTTGCGGATCGCCGCATCCATCAGCGCACGGGCTTCGCGTTCGGCACGCGCGCTGGCGGTCTGCTGGCGCGTGGCGAGTGCGGTCTGCTCGCGCGCCAGTCCCAGCTGTTGCGTGGCCAGACGCTGCATCTCCGCCTGCATGCCGGCCTGCTCGCGCTGCAGCGCGGCGCTCACGCTCGCATCCACCTGGGCCCGGACGTTGACGTCGGCCAGCGCGCGTGTCGCAGCCTGCACGGCGATCTCCGCCTGGCGTGCGCCCAGCGTGCCCTGCTGGCCACCGAGCTCGCCCTGCAGCGCGCCGAGTTCGCCCTGCGCTTCTCCAAGCGCAGTCACTTCGGCGTAGGCGTCGCGGATCGCCTCGATCGTGGCGCGGTCGCGCACCACGTAGCGCGCATCGCCGCGGCGCATCCACAGCAGCGGTGCATCGCCGCGGCGTGCGGCCTGCGCCTCGCGGAGCTCGTCGGTCGCGCTGACCGCGATGCTGTGATCGTCATCGAGCAGCACGAACGCATTTTCGCCGCGCTGCGTGCCGAGGGTGAAGGTGCCGCGCAGGGCGCCGGTCGGCGGGGTCGGCGGTGCGGGCGGTGCGACCGGGGCAGCCGGGGCGACGGGCGCAGGCGGCGCCGGCGGTGCAGGCGGATCCGGCATGTCGGCCGGGTCGACCGGCACGCCGTTGCGGGTGGCGGTCCGCGCCGTCGTCGTCGACGTGCGCGAGGTCGCGGTTGCCGGTTTCGGGGCAGGCGCGGGACGCGCGGCAGGTGCCGGCGTTTCCGGTGCGACGGCCGGCGTCGCGGCGGTCAGGCGATAGGGCATGACACCGACGACGCCGATCGCGACGGTCATCAGCACCGCGACGACGCGCGGCAGGGACGAAGTGGTCTGGAGCATGGTAAGTCTCCGCTTGAGGAGGGTGAAGTCGGGCGAGGCACTGGCCAGCCCGGCGCAGGGACGCGGCGCGACGCCGAGACGCAGCAGCAGCTGGCCGTATTCGCGTGCGCAGTGACGGTTGCCTTCGAGCACGGCGGCATCGCAGGCGGCTTCGCGGCTCAGGCCGTATTCGCGTGCGGCCAGATGGGCGAGGGGATGGAAGAAGAACAGGTGCTGCGCGAGTGCGGGCACCAGGCCGAGCCACAGATCCCGGCGCTGCAGATGCACCAGTTCGTGGGTCAGCGCCATGTCGAGTTCGTCGGGCTGCATCGAGTCCGCGTGGTGCGCGGGCAATAGCAGGACCGGACGCCACGGGCCGACGAGCTGCGGCGAATCGATTGCATCCGACAGGCGCAGACGCGGCGGCGCACGTAGGCCGTGCGCCTCGGCGGCGAGCGCGAGTGCGTGCAGGAGGCTGCGGTCGCGACAGGGCGCCGACGCGCGCAGCAGGCGCCGCGTCGCCAGGCAGCCGCGCAGGCTGCGCGTGACCATTATGCTGAGGCCCAGCAGCCATGCCACGGCGAGCGCCAGCGGCCACGACCACGTGGGCGACGCCGCAGCCGACTGCGTCGGTGCGAAGACGATCGAGGCCTCGTCCAGCGTGATCGCCGGTGCGACCTGCGCGACCTGCAGCGCGGGCTGCACGGTCTCGGCCGGCAGCAGCGGAAGGGCCATCGGGCTCGACCACGCCAGGCCGACCAGCAGCTGCAGCGCGACCAGCCACCACAGCCAGCAACGGGTCGCGGCCGACAGGCGCGGCACCAGGCGGCACAGCGCCCAGACCACCGCGACGAGGATCGTGGACTGCACGCTCGCGGCCAGCAGGCGCGGCAGCAGGATGTCGCTGATCAGTTCGAGGGCCATCTCAACGCTCCTTGCGCTTGGACTGCAGGTTGGCGACCAGCGCCTCGAGTTCGGCGAGTTCGTCGGCGCTGATGTCCTTGCGCTCCGACATCCACGCGACGAACGGCGACACCGAACCCTGCAGCGTCTTCTCGACGAAACTGCCCACCGCGTTGCGCACCACGTCGTCCTGGCGCGCGGTGGCCGAGTAGCGGTACACGCCGCCGTCGCCCTGCTTGCGCTTGAGGTAGGACTTCGCGCGCAGGCGCTCCATCATCGTCAGCACCGTGGAGCGGGCCAGCCCGCGCGGCTCGCCGAAGGTGGCGGCGACCTCGCCGACGGAGGCGGCCTCGTGTTCGGCGATGTGCTGCAGCAGGGCCAGTTCCTGGTCCCCGACGGTCTTGTTGCGCATGGCACGTTCCTTGGTGACTACAACTGTAGGCAGATTGCGCCTGACTACAGATGTAGTCAATAGGCGGGAAGTCATTCCGTCGTCTGGTGGCGGCAGCGCTCGGATCCACGCGCGATGCCGGCTGCCCGTTGGCAGTCCGTGGGTGTCCTGTCGTCAGCCGCGCGCGTTTCCGTCGACATCCGCCTGGCAGGCATGAGGCCGCAGCTGAAGACGTGCGCGCGTGCTCACCGATCGGGATACGGCGAGCAACGAACGACGCCGGCCTGCCGACCCGTGAATGCTCGTCAGCGATGGCGGCGCCCGCACACGCGCCGGACACATATCCCCGCGCTCGCTCGCGGCATCGTGCACTGCAGGCGTCGCACGCACAGTGCCGTCGCCGCAACGCGCTCAGTCGAGTCCGAACGATCCGGTCTCGACCTCGCCGGCACGCTGGTAGCGCGACACGACGATGCCGGTCGGCGAGACGACGGAGGTCTCCAGCGAGAAGGTCACCGCCTGCGCATCGTCGCCGAACAGCCGCTTGCCCGCGCCGAGCAGCACCGGGAATGTCATCAGCTGCAGGGTGTCGACGAGATCCGTCGCCAGCAGTTGCTGCACGAGCGCGCCGCTGCCCTGGGTCAGCAGGTCGGGGCCGTCCTGCGCTTTCAGCGTGCGCAGTGCGCCGATGACGTCGTCGCCGAGCGCGCGGCTGTTCTGCCAGTCCAGCGAGTCCGGTCGATGCGTGGCGACGTGCTTGGTCACCCCGTTGAACAGCGTCGCGAGGCCGGCATCGCCGTTGTCGGCCGGCACGCGCGGCCAGTGCGCGGCGAAGATGTCGTAGGTGCGACGGCCGAGCAGCAGGTCGAAGGGCCGTGCGAACAGCGCGTCGATGGACGCGCCGAAGACCGGATCGGCGAAGGGCACGGTCCAGCCGCCGTGGGCGAATCCGCCGCTGGTGTCTTCCTGCGGGCCGCCGGGGCCCTGCAGGACGCCGTCGAGGCTGACGAAGGCGGCAACGATGAGCTTGCGCATGGTGTGTCTCCGGTTGCGTGGTGGCCGCCGGGCGGCGGTCTCATCATGACGACGCCTGCAGGTGTGCGAAATCGACATCCGATGCGTGCGATCCCGCAACGCATGACGCAGCCACGTGGGGTCGTGCAGGCTGATGCAGGCGTGCGCACGGGTTCACATCGGCGTGGCTAGACTCGCCGCCACTCCTCCAGCGGACATCCCGTCATGATCAAGCGCCTCGCTTCCGTCGCACTCGTCGCCCTGCTGGCCGCCTGCAGCGCGCCCGCCGAACGCAGCACCGATGCGGTCACGCCGGTCGGCGGCCCGGACAAGGCAACCGTCACCAACGAAGCCGACTGCCAGCGTGTGGGTGGGCAGTGGACCCAGCTCGGCCGCGCGCCCGTCAAGCAGTGCCTGCGCCAGACGACAGACGCCGGCAAGGCGTGTACCGATTCGGAGCAGTGCGAAGGCCAGTGCCTCGCGCCCGAAGGCAGCGTCGACGGCACCCAGGTCGGCGGCAGCTGCAGCGTCGACACCAACCCCTTCGGTTGCCAGCAGCGTCTGCGTGACGGCGTGGCGTCGACGATCTGCGTCGACTGAACGGCGCGCATTGCCCGGCGTGATGCCGGGCGATGACCGCGGCAACTTCATGGGGCCTGCATAAGCCGGGGCATAGGGTCGAGGCTCACCCGCGCCCCGGAGGCGTCATGACCCGTCCCATCTTCAAAGTTGGTGTGCCGATGCTGCTCGCGCTCGCATCGGCGCCCGTGTTCGCCCAGCAACTCCAGCAGCCCACGACGCCGGCACGTCCGGCCATGCAGCCCGCAGCCGCACCGGTGACGCCTGCCGTGCCGGCGACGCCTTCGCAGCGCGGTCAGCCGCCGGGCACGATCCCGTCCACCGGTCCGGCGCCGCAGATGCGTCCGCAGCCGGCACCCCCGGTCAACCAGCCGATCGCGCCACGTGCGATGCCGACGCAGATGCGCGATGCGCAGGGCCGGATCGTGCCCGGCGCGCAGGAAGTCGCACCCGGTCGTGCACGTGATCCGGTAACCGGTCAGGAATTCCAGACCACGCCGCCCCCGCGTCCGTGAGCGGTTGCTGACAGCACATCTCTGAAAGAAGCGCGCCGCCGATGACCGGCGGCGCGCATGCGACGCTCAGTCGAGGGTCGGATAGTCCGTGTAACCGGCGTCGCCGCCGCCGTAGAACGTCGCCTGATCCGGCGTGTTGAGCGGCGCATCCTCGCGCAGACGTCGCACCAGATCCGGGTTCGCGATGAAGGGCCGTCCAAACGCCACCGCATCGGCATGACCGGATGCCACTGCGGCTTCCGCATCGGCCTTGTCGTAATCGTTGTTGACGATCCACGCACCGGTGCCACCGGCCTTGGCATACGTCGCCTTCAACGCCGCGTAGTCGAAGGGCGCATCGCCCTGCGTGTAATCGCGCTTGCCGCCGGTCGCACCTTCGATGACGTGCACGAAGGCGAGATCCAGCGGCGCCAGCACCTCGACCACATGCGCGAACAGCGGCTGCGGATCCGGATCGTGCGCATCGTTCGCCGGCGTGACCGGCGAGATCCGGATGCCGGTGCGGTCGCCGCCGATCTCCTCGACCACGGCGCGCATGACTTCGCCGAGGAACCGCGCGCGATTCTCGGTGCTGCCGCCGTAGGCATCCGTGCGCGCATTGCTGCCGCTGCGCAGGAACTGGTCGATCAGATAGCCGTTGGCCGCGTGGACTTCGACACCGTCGAAACCGGCGTCGATCGCGGCGCGCGCAGCGCGGCGGTAGTCCTCGACGATACCGGGCAACTCGTCGAGCGCCAGCGCACGCGGCGTGGACGTGTCGACGAAGGCGCCGTTGCCGTCGGCGTCGTGGATGAAGGTCTTGCTCTTGGCCGCGATCGCCGATGGCGCGACCGGCGCTTGGCCATCGGGCTGCAACGAGGTGTGCGAGATGCGACCCACATGCCAGAGCTGCACGACGATGCGGCCGCCTTCGGCATGCACGGCATCGGTGACGCGGCGCCAACCCGCGAGCTGCTCGGGCGCGTACAGCCCCGGCACATCGGCGTAGCCCTGTCCCTGATGGGTGATCGCGGTGGCTTCTGTGACCAGCAGGCCCGCGGTCGCGCGCTGCGCGTAGTAGAGCGCGGTGCGCGGTGGCGGAATCGCGTTCGGCGAACGGTTGCGGGTCAGCGGCGCCATCACGACGCGGTTGGCGAGCGACAGCGCGCCGGCGGTCAGGGGATCGAACAGAGTGGGCATCGGGCGGTTCCTGGCAGTGAACGCCCGAACTGCTGGGTCGAGCCGCGCTTTTCAAGCGTGGCGCGGGCACGCGTGGCGGGATGCTCCGTTGCGATGGTGCACGCGGCCGTCATCGAACCGTCATCACCGCAGGCCAACCGGACAGACGCTAGCGTCCATTCACCTGATGCCGAGTCCATCCCCGATGCCGCACGCGAACCGTCGTCATCCACCCAACGCATGCACGGCGACGCGGCGGTGAGCGTGCTCGACCAGATCGGCGCCGCGGTCGCACGCGAGCTGGCGCTGCCCGACGTGGACACCTCGACGACGATCGTCGTGCGCGTGCTCGTCGCCGCGGTCCTCGGCGGCATGGTGGGCTGGGAGCGCGAGCACAAGGGCCGCGCGGCGGGACTCAAGACCCACATCCTGGTGTCGATCGGCTCGGCGCTGTTCGTGCTCGCGCCGCTGCTGAGCGGTATCGAAGGCGGCGACGTGACGCGCGTGATGCAGGGCATCGTGTCCGGCATCGGGTTCCTCGGTGCCGGTGCGATCCTCAAGCTCGACAAGGGCGAACGCATCGAGGGCCTGACCACCGCGGCCGGCGTGTGGATGACCGCAGCGATCGGCATGGCCGCGGGCATGGGCCAAGAGATGGTCGCGCTCGCGACGACGGTGATGGCGCTACTCGTCGTCAGTGCGCTGCCGAAGCTGCAGCGACCGAATCCGGAATCGCCGGACCGCATGCACCCGGACGATTGATCCGTCGCGCCGTTTGGGACTGAACGGTTCCCCTGCGCATTCGGGATTTCGCGACGGCGGTTTCATCTGCGGCCCCGCACGGTGGGTGTTCGAACCCAACGCAAGCGGAGATTCCCCAGATGAGCCACAAAGACGAAATCAAGGACGGCGGCCGCGATCTCAACCGCGACCCGATCACCAAGGCGCCGGGCGCGCATCCGATCGGTGTGGGCGTGGGCGGTGCCGCCGGCGGCGCTGCAGCTGGTGCTGTGGCCGGTACGGTGTTCGGACCCGTCGGCACCCTGATCGGTGCGGCGATCGGCGTCGTCGCCGGCGCCGCCGTCGGCAAGGGGGTCGCCGAGCGCATCGATCCGACCGGCGAAACCGAGTACTGGCGTGACGCGCACCGCGAACGCGACTACGTCAAGGCCGATCACGACTACGACCGCGACTATGCACCCGCCTACGGCCTCGGTCTGCAGGCCCGCGAAGCGGAGCGCACCCGTGACTGGGGCGAGTCGGAAGCGACGCTGCAGAAGGAGTGGGAATCGGCCCGCGGCGAATCGCGTCTGGGCTGGGAGGATGCGCGTCCCGCCGTCCGCGATGCATGGGATCGCACCGACCGCACCTACGATCTGTACGAGCGCAGCGATGCCTACTACGCCGACGCGTTCGAGCGCGCGCCGTATCGCGATGCCGATGCCGACTACAGCCACTACCAGCCGGCCTATCGCTACGGCGCCTATGCGCGCACCCGTCATGCGGATCGCGCCTGGGACGACCGTCTGGCAGCCGAGCTCGAAAGCGACTGGACCAACCGTCGTGGCAATTCGCCGCTGGACTGGGATCGCGCGAAGGCCGCGGTGCAGGACGCGTACGTCTCGCACGACCATTACGCCGGTGGCAGCTATCTCCGTGACAACAGCGGCCGTGACGACACCGACCGGTTCCGCGTCGGCTGAGATTCCCGTCGTTCCAGTTCAAAAAAAGAGGGCGCGCCAGCGGCGCGCCCTTTCCTGTTCTGGCGGAGCTGGCGCTTGTGACCTGTGGGTGCGTTGTGCGCTTTGACTGCACAGCGCGAATGGGCCCCAGCGGGCGCTGGGATGACGGCCGTGAGGGGTCGTGCGACGGGGGTGCGGACTTGGCGGAGTGCTCTGTAACCGCCGCGTGCATTGAATACTCCGTCCGTCATCCCAGCGCACGCTGGGATCCATCTTGATCTTCGCGTCCTCCTACACGGAAGCTGGCCGGCCGGCACGCGCATGATGCAATGCACGCCCGCGTCGTCCTCGATCGCTGCGACGACAGAACGACATCAACCTCAGCCGTTCCCGCCCAATGCCACCACCGGCTTGAACCCGCCATAGATCATCCGCTTGCCATCGAAGGGCATCGGGTTCTTCTCGGGATCCATGCGCGGATCGCTGCCGTCCATCATCTTGACGAACGCGGCATCGCGCGTGGTCTTGTCGGGCCACTCGACCCACGAGAACACCACGGTCTCGTCGTCCTTGGCCTGCACCGCCTTGCGGAAGTCGGTGAGCGTGCCGTCGGGCACGTCGTCGGCCCAGCATTCGAGGATGCGCGTGGCGCCCAGTTCCATGAAGAACGCATCGCCGCTGGTGGCGTGGTCGATGAACTTCTGCTTGTTGGCGGTGGGGACGGCGAGGACGAAACCATCGATGTAGGACATGGCGGAACTCCTGTCGGTGCGCGGGTCGCGCGGGTGTACTGCGGCAGTCTGCTGCAGGCTTCATCGGGACGACGCGGTAGCGCCCCGGATTTCGACATCCTGCCGCCGCGCATTCAGCGAAGGCCGGGTCCGGATGCGCTCAGGGCGTGGATGGCGGGTCGAACGCGCCGAGGATCGGGCACGGGCCACGACCGCCCCGGCCGCAGCGGTGCGCCAGCGCGGCCAGCGCGTCGCGGGCCTGCTGCAGTTCGGCGATGCGGGCATCGAGGGCGGCGATGCGTTCGGTGGCCAGAGCGCGCACCCGGCTGCGATCGCGGGTCGCATCGAGCGCCAGCAGTTCGGCGATCCCGTCGAGGGTGAAACCGGCGGCCTGCGCGCTGCGGATGAAACGCAGCCGGCGCAGGTCCGTCTCGCCGTAGCGGCGGATGCCTGCGCCGCGCGACGGCGTATCCAGCAGGCCGCGGCGCTGGTAGAAGCGGATCGTCTCGACCCCCACGCCGCCTGCGTCCGCCAACGCGGAAATCGTCATCGCGTCCACGCTTGACTCCGTACCCTGGTACGGACGGTATACAGGGCGGTATCCGGCGCCGGCAAGGCGTCGAGCCGAGGAGTTTCCGATGACGACGTCCGCCTCCCGCCCGCGCGCGGTGCTCCATCGCATGGTCATGCCCGGCCATGTCTGTCCGTTCGGCCTGAAGGCGCGGCATCTGCTGCGCAGCCACGGCTACGACGTCGAAGACCACTGGCTGGAAACGCGCGAGGCCACCGATGCGTTCAAGGCCGCGCACGGCGTCAAGACCACGCCGCAGATCTTCATCGACGGCGTGCGCATCGGCGGCCACGACGACCTGCGTCGCTTCCTGGGCCTGAAGGTGCGCGATCCGAAGGCGACGACCTATCGACCGGTCGCCGCGCTGTTCGCGATGACGGCGTTGATGGCGCTCGCGCTGTCCTATGCGGTCTACGGCGACGTGCTGACGGTACGCGCGGCCGAATGGTTCGTGGGCTTGAGCATGTGCGTGCTGGCGCTGCTGAAACTGCAGGACGTGCAGACCTTCTCCAGCATGTTCCTCAACTACGACCTGCTGGCGAAGCGCTGGGTGCCATACGCGACGCTGTACCCCTTCGCCGAAGGACTCGCCGGCGTATTGATGGTGGCCGGCGCGCTGACCTGGTTCTCCGCGCCGCTGGCGCTGGTGATCGGCGGCATCGGTGCGGTCTCGGTGTTCGAGGCGGTCTACATCGAGAAGCGCACGCTCAAATGCGCCTGCGTCGGGGGCGGCAGCAACGTGCCGCTGGGCTTCGTGTCGCTGACCGAGAACCTGATGATGGTCGCGATGGCGGTCTGGATGCTGATCGCGCCACTGCTGTGGCCGGGCCTGCACGCGGCGATGTGAGGCGCGCGCAGGCGCGTCGCATCACTTCACTTCGAACTCGCCGACGAACACCGTCTCGCGCGCGTCCGACAACCGCAGCGTGATGCGCTGGTCCGCCTGCGTCGCGGTGCCGAAGCCGGTGCTCAGCCACAGCTGCAGCGTGGTCGCGCCGGTGACCAGTTGCTGGCGCTGGCCGAAGAAGTTCGCTTCCACACGGTAGGTGCCCGGCTTGGCATCGCGCAGCGCGAATTCCTCGGGGCCGTAGCCGCGGGTGAAATCCGGTGACATGCGCGCGCCCTGACGGGTCAGGCGATTGCCGTAGTAGGCCTTCTCGCCGTCGGGATCGGTGACCCACAGATCCATGTCGCTGTCGTCACTGTCCCAGCTCAGCACCGCGCGCAGGTCCAGCGGCAGGTTGCGCAGCAGGCGCGGATCGATGGCCGAGGTGTCGAGCGGCGCAGGCGCGGTCGCGACCAGCGCATTGAGTTCGGCCAGCGCGGTCAGTTCGATCTCGGCGAAGCGGCCGCTCCAGTCGCCGTCGACGACCTCGGCCAGCAGATCGATCGCGCGCTGGCGGTTTCCGGTTGCCGCCTGTGCGAGTGCGAGATCGCGCAGGCTCTGTGGCTCTTCCGGCCGCATCGCCAGCACGCGTTCGAGCACCGGCACGGCGAGGTCGTCGCGCTTCATGTCGCGCAGTCGGTAGGCCAGCACGCGCAGCACATGCGGGTTGTCGAGATCCAGTTCCGCGAGGTTGGACAGCACGCGCAGGGCGAGGGCGGTCTCGCCGCGACGCTGCAGCACGTCCGCCGCGTCCAGATAGAACGCGGTGCCCTGGACCTCGGCGTCGCGTGCATCGAGATAGCGCGC
Source organism: Luteimonas flava (assembly GCF_036584485.1). Classification (NCBI taxonomy): domain Bacteria; kingdom Pseudomonadati; phylum Pseudomonadota; class Gammaproteobacteria; order Lysobacterales; family Lysobacteraceae; genus Luteimonas; species Luteimonas flava. The sequence continues at coordinate 107,481 of NZ_JAZHBM010000001.1, forward strand.
GTAGACCTCGCCATCGGGCGCCTCGCGCAGACGGCGGGCAAGCGGCGCGTCGGACTGCCAGGGGTTGAGGCGGATCGTCGCGGTCGACGGCGACGCAGCGACGGACGCATCCGCCGGCGCACGCGCACCGAGTGCGAGCGGCGCCGGCGCGGATCGCATCGCCATCGGCGCCGCGGCGGCTTCGGCCATCATCATCATCGGCGCGGCGGCAGGGGCGGGTGCGGGCGGTGGCGGTGGCGGTGGCATCGGCAGCACGCGGCTGGACGCCTGCACATCCTGCGCTGCGGCGATCTGCGGCGGCGCATCCTTCGGAAAGACGCGTTCCCACCACGCGATCCGCTCGGCCCAGCCGCGCGCGACGGCATCGCGTCGTGTCTGCCGGTCGCGCGCCTGCGTGGCCGCGGTCTGCAGGCGTGCAGCGGCCACCGCTTCGCCGATGGCCGCCGGCGCCGCGATGTCGAAGCGCACGTAATCCTCGATGCGTTCGAGCACCAGCAGGGACGTGCCCGGCGTCACCAGTCCGAAGCGCTGCCCGAGTGCGGCGATGCGCTGGCGGTTGCGTTCGGGTTCTGCCTGCAGTGCTGCGAGCTGGAAACGCGCCCACTGCAATGCCGCGAGTTCGCCCTGGGGCGTGCGCGCGGCATCGATCGACAGCGGGATGCGCTGCGTGCGGCCGCCGTTGCGCACCTCCAGGGTCAGATCGGCGCGCGATGCATCGAGGCGCCCCGCGATGCGCACGACGCCGGGCATCGCCACGTTCGATTCGGCGACGAGCTCACGCGCGCCGATGCCGTCGATGGCGACGAGCGCCGGCGCGTCGTGCAGCAGTGCGCGCGTCGCCGCGGGCAGTGCGCCGGCATCGCGCAGATCGATCGCGCGCCCGTGGCGCGCCTGTGCCAGCGCCGCCAGCCGTGCGGCGTCGCCGTTCGCGGATTGCACGGTGTACAGACGCTGGCCTTCGGCGAACGCGGGAAACGCATCGGCACCGTGGTTGAACAGGCCGTCGCCGAACAGCAGGAACTCGGGCGTGTCCGCATCAGGGGTCCAGCCGCCGGCTGCGGTGGCGCCGTCGTACACCGTCGACTCCAGTTCCCGGCGCAGCGCCCGCCAGTCGCCATCGCGCACCTGGAACCGCTGCGGCGCGTGCGCGACATCGCGCAGGCGCAACAGCTCGACCTCGATGTCGCCGGCCGCGCGGAAGTACGCATCCAGCAGCGCGAACTCCAGTGCGTGCGCACGCGTGCGGCCCGACATCGAACTGTCCCACAGCAGCGCGACGCGACGCGGCAGGGCGCGCGGTGCATCGGGCGCGTCCACCGGCACCTCGGCCACGAACCACGTCGCGCCGTCGCGGCGCTGCAGCTGCACGGCAGGTCGGCGTTCGTAGGGCACCCGCAGCGTCGCGATCCCGGCGTCCGGGATGTCCGCTGCGCGCAGCGTGGCGCGATATTCCGCGCCGGCCCGCGTCAGTGTGGCTGCGTCGACGAGGCCGGACAGCGCCGGTCGACCGGACGTCGCCAGCGTCAGCTCGATGTGGTCGATCTGGCGCGCGAATGCGAGCGGCAGCGTCACCGCGTCCACGCGCCCGTCGCGCTGCAGCGGTGCCAGCAGCACCAGCCGCACCTGGCGGGTGCCGCCGGGGGCGAACGGATAGACGCGCAGCCGGAACGCGTCACCCGCGGTCTGTTCGAGCAGGCCCGGATCGACCCCCTCGCGGACGATGGTCTCGAAGACCTCGCGGCCGCGATCCTTCGGGACCGGCACCGCGTCGCGCATCGTGCCGTCGATGTCCAGCGCGAAGCCGACGATCTGCTGGCCCGGCGCGAGCGGGAACTGCAGATTGCCTTCGAGCACGCGGCCGGTGGGATTGCGGAGCGTGAGGTCGATCGTCGTGCGCGCGACGCCGGCACCTGTCTCCACGCGCATCGACGCGGATTCGAGCCGCACCGGCGATTCGCCGGCATCGGCGACCAGCAATGGTGGTGCGACGAGGTCGGGCATGCGCTGCGCCGTGGTCATCGTCGGCAGCAGTACGGTCAGGCAGAGCAGGGCACAGAGGCCGAAGCGGAGACGGGACATGGCGACATCCTTGGGCAGTACTGTCGTCAACGCACGTCGATTGCAAACGGGGTTGCGGCTGACGCGCACCGGCCTTCACGTGCCCATTCAGATTGATCGGCGAGGATCGCGGCCTTCGAGAATCACCGGAGCATCTCCATGAGCGCACAGGGTTCGGCTGGCAACGTCATCGCCGCGATCTGCAGTTTCTTCGTCCCCGGACTCGGCCAACTGGTACAGGGCCGCATCCTGTCGGCCATCCTCTGGTTCGCCGCGGCGTGCATCGCGTTCGTGATCACCTGGCTGCTCACGGTGTCGCTGCTGCCGTTCGGCTGGTTCGTGGTCAGCATCTTCGCCTGCATCAACGCCGCGGTGTATCGCCGCTGAGACAGGACGGGCCGGCAGTGCCGGCCCGTGTCTGCATGTGAACCCGGCGGGCCTTACTTCGGCTCGCCGTTCTCCACGCCGGTATCGCTGCGGACATCGTCCGCAAACGAGCGACCCGTTGCATCGCGATCGCCCAGCTGATCGTCGAGTTCCACATCCAGCAGATCGGCCTGGTCGTCGAGCCCGATGTTGTCGATCGCGGACTGAGAGCGCGGATCGCGCAGCGGCGGACCGTCGGTGTCCGGCAGATCGTCGTGATCGCGCAGTGTCTTTTCGTCCGCGGGGGCAGCCGGACGCGTCGGGTTGGACGTGCTCATGTGAGTCTCCTCGGGTGGAGCTGCAGCCTGCGCGCGCGAATGTCATGCCGCCGGCAAGCGGATGTAAACCCTTCGCAACGACCGGTGCTCCCGACGCGCGGCTATAGTGCTGCGGACGGCTGCCGGACGCGGCCGATGTCGGGGAGGCGAGGTGGACGACGCGCAGGCGAAGGGACAGCGGATTCTCCGCATGGCGACGATCGCGGGATTCGCGCTCGCCGGTGCACTGCTGGCGGCGTGCGTGTCGTGGCAGGTCGTGATCCACATCGCCGAGCAGCGCCTCGGGGGCTACGCGACGATGCTGCTGGAGCGCGCACGGGAACTCGACGACGAGTCGCGCCAGACACTCGACACCTTCAACCGCCAGCCGCAGGCGCGCTGCACGGATCGCGAATTCGAGCAGATGCGCGAAGCGGTGTATCGCACCTACTTCGTCAAGGACATCGGTCGCGTCGAGAACGGGCAGCTGCGCTGCACGGCGAGTCTGTTCCGCCTGCCCGTACCGACTGCCGTCGAACGGCCGCAACTGGTGACCCGCGACGGTCTGCAGGTCGCGACGATGGAACTGCAGCTGCTCGCGAGCGGCAGTCGCGCGCCGGTGCTGGCGCTGGGCGACACCCGGGTGATCCTCGATCCGCTGGCGTTCCGGCTTCGACCCGCGCCGGACATCGGTTTCACGATTGGCTACGTCGACGACGGCGACCGCTTCCTGCCGCTGTACGGCGCCGCCACGCCACTCGACGCGAGCATGCTGCGCGCCGGGCGGCCGCTCGATCGCGACGGCGTGCTCGTCTATCCGATGTGCGCGCCCGAGCACGCCGTCTGCGTCGCCAGCACGCAGTCGAAGGCTGCGCTGTCCGACAGCCAGTGGCCGCTGCTGCTGGTGTGCACGGTGCTCGGTGCGGGCGCAGGCGCCGCGGTCGGACTGGCGCTGCTGCTGGCGCATCTGCGCCGGCATTCGCTCGAAGGCCGTCTGCTGCGCGCGATCGATCAGGACGCACTCGACGTCGAGTACCAGCCGGTCGTGCGGATCTCCGATGGCGCCCTGGTCGGCGCCGAAGCGCTGGTGCGCTGGCGCGACCACGACGGCCGCATGGTCTCGCCGGTGCGCTTCATCCCGATCGCCGAGGAGAACGGCAGCATCGGCCGCATCACCCAGCTCGTACTGCGCCGCGTGGCCGCCGATTTCGGCGGCGTGCTGGCCGCACCGGGCGAATTCCGCATCAACGTCAACATCTCGGCCGCGGATCTCGACAACAGCCGCTTCCACGCCGGCATGGCGCAGATACTCGACTCCGTCGGCATCGCACGCGACCGCATCGGCATCGAACTCACTGAACACTCCACCACCGCCCGCGACATCGCCGTGTCGGGCACGAAGCGACTGCGCGAACTCGGTCACCACGTCTACATCGACGACTTCGGCACAGGCTATTCCAGCCTCGCGTATCTGGCCGAACTCGACGTGCACGCACTGAAGATCGACCGCTCGTTCACCCGCACCATCGGTACCGATGCGGTGAAGGTCAGCCTGGTCCCGCAGATCATCGACCTCGCCCGTACGCTCGGCCTGCAGGTGGTCATCGAAGGTGTCGAAACCGAAGCCCAGCGCGACTGGCTGCGCGCGGTCGATTACCCGCTGTACGCACAGGGCTGGCTGTTCGGCCGGCCGATGGCGGCGGCGGAGTTGCGTGCGCTATTGGACGCACAACGCTGAGAACGCTCAGGCAGCGCGATTGCGCTCGAACGCGCGGCGTGCGCGCGGGGCCACCAGATCGTCGCTGGCGCGCCAGGCGGCCTGGACTTCGGCGCGCACGTCGTGCCAGGCGCGGAGGCGGCCGTCGAATTCCCACATGCGGCGCAGCACGGGCTCGATGTCTTCCCACGGACGTTCGGGATAGGACGCGCGGCCGTTGCGGCCGAGCGAGATCACGAGGGTGCGGTCCGAGTCGTGCTTCATGCGGAGGTACTGCCGGTTGGGAGCGCGCAGGCTACGGTCCGCTTCGTCTCGTTTCCGTGAACCCGACAGTCGATTTCGATGACAACGCACGTGCGTTCAGCGACGGCTGCGGCGTGTCGCGGACGCGCGAAATCCGCGAGGGATTTCGACTGCGCGGACGCGCGCAGTCATGCAACCGCGTTGCTGCATTGCAACTCAGAACAGCGGCTTGATGACATGGATGGTGCCCCACAGAGAGACCACCCAGATCGCGCTGCGCAGGTACGGGACGCCGATGGCATACACCGGCAGATAGGCAACGCGCGCCCAGACATAGACCTGCGCGCCGAGTGCGGTGCCGGCATCGGCGCGGCCCGCGAAGACGACCGCCAGCACTGCGGCGGCGAACAGCGGAAATGTTTCGAGGAAGTTGCGACTGGCGGCCGCGGTACGCACCGCGGCGCCGGTCAACGGCGGGATGTCCGCGCCATCCCGATTGCTGGCGTTCCAGCGCACGCCGCGCTGCGCCGTCGCGAACGCGGCGGCCACGCCGATGTGGACGAGGCCGAGGACGATCGCCCAGCCGAGCATCTGCAGTTCGATCGTCATCGTCCGGTCTCCTTGCGTGGTGTCAGCCGGCGACCGCCTTCGCGATCGCCTCGTTGAACGCAGGAATGTCGTCCGGCTTGCGGCTGGTGATGAGGTTGCCGTCGACGACGACTTCCGAATCTTCCCAGTGTGCGCCGGCGTTGACGAGGTCGGTCTTCACCGATGGCCACGAGGTGACCTTGCGGCCCTTCGCCAGGCCGCTTTCGACCAGCAGCCACGGGCCGTGGCAGATCGCCGCGACCGGCTTGCCGGCATCGCCGAACGCGCGCACGAAGGCCACCGCGTCCTTGTCGGCACGCAGCACGTCGGGGTTCATCTGGCCGCCGGGCAGCACCAGGGCGTCGTAGCTGCCGGGGTCGGCTTTGGACAGCGCGACGTCGACATCGACGCTGCGGCCCCAGTCCTTCTTGTCCCAGCCCTTGATGGAGCCGGCGTCGCCGGGCGAGACGACGTCGACATGCGCGCCGGCGTCCTTGAGCGCCTGAAGCGGCTTTTCGAGCTCGGACTGTTCGAAACCGTCGGTGGCGAGGATGGCGATCTTCTTGCCGTCGAGATTCTGCATCGGGATATCTCCGGGGAGTGGAGCGGCCGATGCTGGGCGACGCGAAGTCCCCCGGCCGTGAAGCAGGCGTTTGCCGCGTGTGCGCCTGCAGTCTCGCCCGGTGAGACGCGCGGCGGCCACGCTTGCGCCCCGTCATCGAACGCGCCGGAGCAGGCAGTGAACGCGATCCTCAAACCTGTCCAGGCACTGGCGACCACAGGCGACGCCGTCTCCGGCAGCGCACTGGCGACGAAGCTGGCGGCGAAGTATCCCGGCCGCGTGACCGGTACCTTGCTGCTGCCGGGACAGGCCGGCGACTACGCGCCCTTGCCCGACGATGTGCCCGAAGCCCTTGCGCGCGCGCTGCGCAGCCGAGGCATCGACCGGCTGTATCGTCATCAGGCGGAAGCCTGGACCGCCACGCAGGCGGGCCGCCATCTCGTCGTGGCCACGCCGACCGCCTCGGGCAAATCGCTGTGCTACACGCTGCCGGTGCTGTCGGCGGCGATCACCGCGCGCAGCAAGGCGCTGTACCTGTTCCCGACCAAGGCGCTGGCGCAGGACCAGGTAGCGGAACTTCTGGAGATCAACGCGGCCGGCGAACTCGGCCTGCGCGCAGCGACCTTCGACGGCGACACACCCGGCGATGCGCGCCAGGCGATCCGCATCAACGGCGACATCGTGGTCAGCAATCCGGACATGCTGCACCAGGCGATCCTGCCGCATCACACGAAGTGGGCGCAGTTCTTCGAGAACCTGCGCTATGTGGTGATCGACGAGATCCATACCTATCGCGGCGTGTTCGGCTCGCACGTCGCCAACGTGATCCGCCGGCTCAAGCGCGTCTGCGCGTTCTATGGCGTGACCCCGCAGTTCATCCTGTGCTCGGCAACGATCGGCAATGCGCGCGAGCACGGCCGCGCGCTGGTGGAAGTGGACGACGCCGCGCTGGAATCGATCCTCGAATCGGGCGCGCCGCGCGGCGACAAGCATGTGCTGCTGTGGAATCCCCCGGTGATCAATCCCGATCTCGGACTGCGCGCATCGGCGCGTTCGCAGTCCAACCGCATTGCGCGCATGGCGATCCGCGCGGGGCTCAAGACGCTGGTGTTCTGCCAGACACGGCTGATGGTCGAGGTGCTGACCAAGTACCTCAAGGAAGTGTTCGACCACGACCCGCGCAAGCCCAAGCGCATCCGCGCCTACCGTGGCGGCTATCTACCGACCGAGCGCCGCGCGGCCGAGCGCGAGATGCGCGCGGGTCACATCGACGGCATCGTCAGTACCTCGGCGCTGGAACTCGGCGTCGACATCGGCAGTCTCGATGTCGTGGTGCTCAACGGCTATCCGGGCAGCATTTCGGCGACGTGGCAGCGCTTCGGCCGCGCCGGTCGCCGTCAGCAGCCGTCGGTCGGCGTGCTGGTCGCGAGTTCCGAGCCGATGGACCAGTACGTGGTGCGGCATCCGGAGTTCTTCGCCGATGCCAATCCCGAGCACGCGCGCATCGAGCCCGACCAGCCGCTGATCCTGCTCGACCACATCCGCTGCGCCGCGTTCGAGCTGCCCTTCATCGACGGCGACATGTTCGGTCCGGTCGCGCCGCTGCCGTGGCTCGAAGTGCTGGCCGAATCCGGCGTGCTGCACCACGAGGGCGATCGCTGGGAGTGGATCGCCGACAGCTATCCGGCGCAGGCGGTGAACCTGCGTTCGGTCGCCGATGGCAACTTCGTCGTCGTCGACCGCACCGATGGCCGCCAGACGATCATCGCCGAGGTCGACTACTCGGCCGCCGCGCTCACGCTGTACGAAGGCGCGATCCACATGATCCAGTCCGAGCCCTTCCAGGTCGAACGGCTCGACTGGGAAGGCCGCAAAGCCTATGTCACGCGGACGAACGTGGACTACTACACCGATGCGATCGACTACACGAAGCTGAAAGTTCTGGACGACGAGGAGCAGGCCGACGCGGGGCAGGGCAGTGCGCACCTCGGCGAGGTGCACGTGGTACGGCGCGTGTCGGGCTACAAGAAGATCCGCTTCCACACCCACGAGAACATCGGTTACGGACCGGTCAACCTGCCCGACCAAGAGTTGCATACGAGTGCAGTGTGGTGGCAGCTGCCGCAGCAGGCACTGGATCGTGCGTTCGATGCACGCCACGAAGCGCTGGATGGCTTCCTCGGTGCGTCGTATGCAATGCATCTGGTCGCGCAGGTCGCGGTGATGGCCGAGAGCCGCGATCTGCAGAAGGCGGTGGGCAGTGGTGATGGCACCTGGTTCGCGACCGCCGACCAGCGCGGCCGCGGGCAACTGCGCGATGGCGACGGCGCGGCGCTGGACTTAGAAGGCATCGGCCGGTTCACGCCGACGCTGTATCTCTACGACAACTATCCGGGCGGTGTGGGTCTGTCGTCGCCGCTGTACGAGCGGCGCGACGAACTGCTCGCCCAGGCGGCCGTCCTGATCGGCAGTTGCAGTTGCCGCGCCGGCTGTCCGGCCTGTGTCGGTCCGATCCTCGCGTCCGAAGAAGATGCCGAACGTACGCCGCGCCAGCTGGCGGCGCGGGTGATCGAACTGCTCGTCGAAACGCCACAGCTGCCGGCATGAGTGCACTCGCCAAACGCCTCGGCCTGCTGCGCAGCCAGGCCGGCACCGCATTGCCGTCGGTGACCCCGACGCCACCGATGCCGACTACCGCGCCGCGCGCGCAGTGGCCGCGCGCCGACGGTGCGCGCTCGCCGGAAGAGGTCGTCGCGCAGCTGCGCAAGCTGATGAAGCTGCGCATACCGACGCCGGCCGCGCGCCCGACAGGACCGATCGATCGCGCGCTGCCCGGCGAGGAGATCGCGCCCGGCCTGCGTTATCTCGAACAGACCGCACCGTGGCCACGTGAGGACGCCGAACTCGCGCTCTACGACATCCGCCACGAGCCGGCACAACGATCGGATCTGCTGGCCTTCGACACCGAGACCACCGGACTCGCCGGCGGTACAGGCACGCGTGCCTTCATGATCGGCGCCGCCGATTTCATCGATGGACGCATGCGCATCCGCCAGCTGTGCATCACCACGCTGGGCGCCGAGCGCGAGATGCTCAAGACGTTCTCGAAATGGCTGCGGCCGTCGACGGTGCTGGTCAGCTACAACGGCCGCAGCTACGACCGCCCGCTGCTGACCACGCGCTATCGCCTCGCGCGGCTGCGTGATCCGCTGATCGAGCTGCGTCATGTCGATCTGCTGCATCCGGTGCGGCGTCGCTATCGCGGCGTGTGGGTGAACTGCAAGCTGGCGACGGTCGAGCGCGAACTGCTCGGCGTGCTGCGCGAGGACGATCTGCCCGGCAGCGAAGCGCCTGCGGCGTGGCTGGACTATCTGCGCGGTGGCAGCGCGGACAAGCTGCGGCGTGTGGGCCTGCACAACGCGCAGGACCTGCGCAGCCTGTTCGGCGTGCTGGAAGCGATGTGCGACGAGGCGGTCATCGATTCGGTGGTGGTGCCCGACGATGTGGACCTCGCGATCGCGGAGAGCGGCTTCGACTGAGCCTGATGCATGCGTGTCGCGCAGCGACACCAAGTCGCATGCAGACAGTCCGTCGCATCGCGTTCACATCACCTGAATCGCGACGATGTTTGAATCGGGCGGCCCAGCAGTTCCGAATCGCCATCCACCGGCGAGCAGTCCGCGCCACTCTGGAGCCCCATGGACCTACGCGAACGCCGGCCAGTGACGGCCGACCCTGTGCCACCGCGCGCCACGCTTCGTGCGCGCGATGCGTTCGCGATCACCATCGGCATCGTCGTCGGGGCCGGCATTTTCCGGACCCCGTCATTGATCGCCGGTGCCTCCGGCAGCGAATTCGTGATGCTCGCGGCCTGGGTCGTCGGCGGCCTCCTGTCGATCGTCGGCGCGCTGTGCTACGCCGAACTCGCGACCACGTATCCGCAGGCCGGCGGCGACTACACCTATCTGCGTCGTGCCTACGGGCCACGCCCCGCCTTCCTGTTCGCCTGGGCGCGCGTGTCGGTGATCCAGACCGGCTCGATCGCGCTGCTGTGCTTCATCGTCGGCGACTACATGGGGCAACTGTTCGATCTGGGGCCGTGGTCGTCCGCGTTCTACGCCGCGAACGCGGTGGTCCTGCTGACGATCGTCAACTGGATCGGCACGCGCCAGGGCGCGGCGGTGCAGACCTGGCTGACGATCGCCGAGATCATCGGCGTGCTGGTCATCGTCGTGGCCGGCCTGATGTTCGCGCCGACCGACATCGCGCCGGTTCCCGGCAGCGGCGGCGACAGCGCCATCGGTCTGATCCTGGTGTTCGTGCTGCTGACCTATGGCGGCTGGAACGAAGCCGTCTACGTGACCTCCGAAGTTCGCGACGCGAAGAAGTGGATGCCGCGCGTGCTGATCCTGAGCCTGATCGCCGTCGCGTCGCTCTACGTGCTGGTGAATCTCGCCTACCTGAAAGTGCTGGGCCTTGGCGGCATGGCCGAGCACAACGCCGTTGCTGCAGAGGTGATGGGGCGCGTATTCGGACCGACCGGTGCGGTGCTGATGAGCGTGATCGTCGTGGCCGCGGCACTGACGTCGGCCAACGCGACACTGATCACCGGCGCACGCAGCGTGTACGCGGTCGGTCGCGATTTTCCGGCGCTCGGATTCATCGGTCGCTGGGATGCGCGCAGCGGCACGCCGCGCGCCGCGATCATGACCCAGGGCGTGCTCGCGCTCGCGCTGGTCGGTCTCGGCGCGTTCGCGCGCGATGGCTTCGAGGTTGCGGTGGAATACACCGCGCCGGTGTTCTGGCTGTTCTTCCTGCTCGTCGGCGTTGCGCTGTTCGTGCTGCGCCGGCGCGATCCCGATCTGCCGCGCCCGTTCCGCGTGCCGCTGTATCCGGTGCTGCCGCTGCTGTTCTGTACGACCAGCGCCTACCTGCTGTATTCCAGCCTGGCCTACACCGGACGCGGGGCGCTCGTCGGCGTCGTCGTGCTCGCGGTTGGCGGCCTGCTGCTGTTGCTGTTCAAACCGACCCTGCATTCCGAGGAAACGCCGCCATGAAGTCGAAGAAGACCCTGATCGCACTCGCCATCTGCACGCCCTTCCTGCTGGCCTGTGCCGACAAGGCGGTCAACGCCTACGAGCCGGCGAACGGTGCTGCGACCAGCGCGGCGACCGGCGAAGACCCCGCGATGCACACCACGGACGCCGTGACCGCCGAGATCGGTCCCGACTCGCCGCACGCCGAGGGCGCGCCGCCGCCGTCGCGCGAACCGGATGTCATCTACGTGCCGACGCCCGAGCCGGTGGTCGACGCGATGCTCAACCTGGCCGGCGTCAAGGCGGGCGATGTGCTCTACGACCTGGGTTCGGGTGACGGCCGCATCCCGATCGCCGCCGCGCAGCGCTTCGGCGTGCGCAGCGTCGGCATCGACATCAATCCGGTGCGCGTGCGCGAAGCGAATGCGAACGCTCAGACGGCCGGCGTGACCGATCTGGTGACGTTCAAGGAAGCGGACCTGTTCGAGGAAGACATCAGCGAGGCCAGCGTGGTCACGCTGTATCTGCTGCAGAGCCTCAACGTGAAGCTGCGGCCCAAGCTGCTGGCCGAACTCAAGCCCGGCACGCGCATCGTCAGCCATGCATTCGACATGGCCGACCAGTGGGAACCCGAGCAGACCCAGGAAGTCGACGGCACGCGCATCTATCTGTGGACCGTGCCCGAGCGCTGAGACCTGTCTCACTGCGTCGAACAGGTTTCGAGCACGCGCGCCGCCGGTCGTCCGCCGACGGCGCGATGGCATCATCGTCGCCCCGCAAGAGAACACCCCGCCATGACCCGCATCGCTCCGCTCGTCCTGTCGCTCGCCGCACTTTCGGCTGCCTCCGTGTCCGCGTCGCCGTATGGCGGTGAACTGCAGGGCTTCGACTATCCGCATCCGCGTCAGGCGCACGCGCTCACGTCGCAGGGGCAGTCGCTGTCGATGGCCTACATGGACGTGCGGCCCGAACGCGCGGGCAACGGCCGCACGGCGGTGCTGCTGCACGGCAAGAATTTCTGCGGGCCGACCTGGGATGACACGATCACCGTGCTGGTCGAGGCCGGCTGGCGGGTGATCGCGCCGGACCAGATCGGCTTCTGCGGATCGACCAAGCCGCGCGGTTACCAGTTCTCGTTCGCGCAGCTGGCCGCGAACACGCATGACCTGCTCGACTCACTGGGCGTCGAACGCGTCGTGCTGATCGGGCATTCGATGGGCGGCATGCTGGCGACGCGCTACGCGCTGCAGTATCCCGACGCGGTCGAGCAACTGGTGCTGGTCAACCCGATCGGGCTCGAGGACTGGCAGGCCGAAGGCGTGCCGTACGCGAGCATCGACACGATGGTCGAGGGCGAGCGCAAGACCACCTTCGACAGCATCAAGGCCTACCAGCTGAAGTTCTATTACGACGGCCAGTGGGCGCCGCGCTACGACCGCTGGGTCGATATGCTGGCCGGCATGTACGCGGGGCCCGATCGCGAGATCGTCGCCTGGAACCAGGCGCAGACCTCGGAGATGGTGTTCACCCAGCCGGTGGTCCACGAGTTTCCGAAGCTGCGCGTGCCCACGTTGCTGATGATCGGCGGCAAGGACCGCACCGCGCCGGGCGCCAACCGCGCGCCGGCGGACGTCGCGGCGCGGCTGGGCGACTACCCGGCGCTGGGCCGTCGGGCCGCCGATGCGATTCCCGACACGCAACTCGTCGAGTTTCCCGCGCTCGGCCATTCGCCGCAGGTCGAGGCGCCGGACGAATTCCACGCTGCGCTGCTGCGTGGGCTGACGCCGCGCTGAGGCGCGCGTCTGTCGACGAGGCGTGACGCGACACGCGCCGCGATGGGGTGGACATTCATTCCGCATTCGTCCGGCGCGGGGCGCACCCCCTAGACTGTCGGGCATCGTCGCGCGCCGCGCGTGCCCGCCCACAGGACCTGTCTTCCGATGCCGATCCGGCGCCTGCCACTGCCGCTGTTGTTGACCGCCTGCATTGCACTGGCGGCCTGCCAGCGCACTGCGGAGGACACCGCGCCGCCGGTCGAAACGGTCGAGGTCGCGAGCCCGGAAGAGGGGGGCGCGGTCAGCAGCGCGCCGGTCGATGTCGACGCAGTGCCGGCCGTGCCGGTGGCCGAGCCCGACACCGGCGGCGTGGACTGGTCGCCGATGACGCTGCCCGCGGGCACGGCCTCGATCAGCTGCGAGCTCGACTACGCCAATGCCGGCGACGGCACGCCGTTGACCGCATTCGACCACGACGCGCTGCGCGAGGCGATGGCGGACTGCGCCGAGCGCGGCGTGTTCCGGCTGCGCTTCAAGGGCCGGGTGACCGAAGACTTCACCCGTCTGATGAAGCGGCTGGCGGTCGTGGCCGACGAACTGTCGATCAACAAGCGCGTGCTCGACATCGACTCCAGCGGCGGCATGGTCGAAGAGGCCATCCGCGCCGGCGACGTGATCGCCGAGACGCGTTGGACGATCTGGGTGCGCGAGGGCGCGGTCTGCCACAGCTCCTGCGTGTTCCTGCTCGCCGGCGGCGACACCCGCCTGATCGGCGGACGCGTCGGCATCCACCGCATCATCCGTATGAGCTCCACGGCCTCCACCCGCGCCGAGCTCAACCGCGAGCTGCGCGCGGTCTACGGCCGCGTGCGTGACTACCTCGAGCGCAACGGCGCCGCGGTTGCGGTAGCCGACCTGATGATGGCCGTGCCCAACCGCAGCCTGCGCATCCTCACCCCGGACGAACTCAAGCTCTACGGCCTCGACGGCGTGAACCCGGCCCAGGACGATCTCGATCGCCTGCGCCTGATGCGCAAGTGCGGTCAGGATTTCGTCGCCCGCCGTGACGCGTATGCACGCGCGTTCGACACCACCTGCAACGCGCCGGATCGCGATGTCGAGCAGATGGCGAACTGCGGCCTCGAACTGCGTGGCAAGTTTGGTTTCCCGGACGAGCAGTGCCCGACCGAGAGCCCGTTGTCGGAATTCGATCTGGTCGGCGCGCTGACCGCCGCGGCCGGCAATGCCAGTCGTTTGCGCATCCTCGGCGTGCCGGTTGGCGAGCCGCGACCCGCTGCACGTCCCACGACGCCGGCGCGTGCGACACCGGCGCCTGCACCCGCGGCCGTCTCTGCCGAATCGCGGGCTGCGAGCGAGCCTGCGGACGAGGGCGATGCGGCGGCGGATGAAGAGGCGGAGGCGCCGGTTCCGTAATTGGCGCTTAGGGATTTCGTGCTGGGCAGGCGTTGCTGTGGCTCGGAGCTACAGGAGCGGTATCTGCCGCAAAGAATTGCTCGAAGCCTGCAATCTCAGTGTCTAGCCGCCCGCCATGAATGAGCACCTCTTCCTTCGGGAGAGGTCGACGCGCGCAGCGCGTCGGGTGAGGGCAGGGCTCTCAAACTATCTCTGAAAAGCGGTGCTTGTTCTCGAGCGCCGTAGATTTGCGACCCTTCGCCCTCACCCCAACCCCCGCTCCGCGCCCCGGCCCTCGCGTTGCCGCGATGGCGTTCGTCGGCACGCGAGCCAGCGGCTCGCAAGCGTGCCATCTCACCCCAGAGGGAGGGGGGCTCTAGTTCAAGACTCGGATCCTGTACTCGGAACCGTTCGCGCTGTACGCCGGCAAGCGCAATCGCGACGCCTCACCCCTCCGCCAGAAACCCGCCCGACTGCCGCTTCCACAGCTGCGCATACACGCCATCGCCGGCGACCAGCACCTCGTGCGTGCCTTGTTCGACGATGCGCCCGCGGTCCATGACGATCAGGCGGTCCATGGCCGCGATCGTCGACAGGCGATGCGCGATCGCGATGACCGTCTTGCCCTGCATCAGGCGGTAGAGGTTTTCCTGGATCGCGGCCTCGGCTTCCGAGTCCAGCGCGGACGTGGCTTCGTCCAGCACCAGGATCGGTGCGTTCTTCAGCAGCACGCGGGCAATGGCGATGCGCTGGCGCTGGCCGCCGGAGAGTTTGACGCCGCGCTCGCCTACGTGCGCGTCGTAGCCGGTGCGGCCCTTGGCGTCGCTCAGCGTCAGGATGAAGTCGTGCGCCTCGGCCCGCTTGGCGGCTTCGATCATCTCGGCTTCGCTCGCATCCGGGCGGCCGTAGAGGATGTTCTCGCGGACCGAGCGGTGCAGCAGCGAGGTGTCCTGCGTGACCATGCCGATCTGCGCGCGCAGCGAATCCTGTTCGATTGTCGCGATGTCGGTGCCGTCGATGCGGATCGTGCCGGCCTCGCGGTCGTAGAAGCGCAGCAGCAGGTTGACCAGCGTCGACTTGCCGGCGCCGGAACGGCCGACGAGACCGATCTTCTCGCCGGGCCGCACGTGCAGGTCCAGACCCTCGATGACGCTGCGGTCGTTCTGGCCGTAGTGGAAATCCACGTGCTCGAAGCGGATGTCGCCGGCGATCTTCGCCAGCGGCTTGGCATCGTCGGCGTCCTCGACGGTCGGCGCCAGCGAGATCGAGTTGATGCCGTCGCGCACGGTGCCGATGTTCTCGAACAGCGCCGACAGTTCCCACATGATCCACTGCGACATGCCCAGCATGCGCAGCGCCAGCGCGATGGCGACGGCGATCGCGCCGGTGCTGATCGCGCCCTGCTGCCACAGCCACAGGCCGAGCCCGGTGACCGATCCGACCAGCAGCATGTTGAGCATGTAGTTCGCGGCGTTGACGATCGTCACCAGCCGCATCTGCCCGTGCACGGTGTGCAGGAAGCCGTCCATCGCTTCGCGCGCGTACGCCTGTTCGCGCTGAGAATGCGAGAACAGCTTGACCGTCGCGATGTTGGTGTAACTGTCGACGATGCGCCCGGTCATCACCGAGCGCGCGTCGGCCTGGCGTTCCGAGATCCGGCTCAGCCGCGGCACGAAGCGCCACATCAGCGCGGCGTAGAGCAGCAGCCAGCCGACGAAGGGCAGCATCATCCGCCAGTCGGCCGCGGCGGCGACGATGATCGCGCCGGTGAAATAGACGATCACGTAGTTGCCGACGTCGAGCAGCTTGATCACCGTCTCGCGCACGGCCAGCGAGGTCTGCATCAGCTTGGTGGCGATGCGGCCGGCGAACTCCTCCTGGAAGTAGCTCATCGACTGCCGCAGCAGGTAACGGTGCACGTTCCAGCGGATCCGCATCGGGAAATTCCCGAGCAGGGTCTGGTGGATGACCATCGCGTTGAACCAGGTCAGCAGCGGCAGGCCGATCAGCACCAGCACCGCCATCAACGCCAGGCGCCCGCCTTCGGCTGCCATGAACGTGGCGGGCGTGTGCGAGGTCAGCCGGTCGACCAGCGAGCCGACGTAGGCATAGAGCACGACCTCGGCCACCGCGATCAGCGCGGTGAACGCCGCCATCAGCAGCAGCCAGCGGCCGCTGCCGCGCACGTAGTGCATGCAGAACGCGAACAGCGTGGTCGGCGGCTGCGTCGGAATCGACGGCGGGAAGGGATCGATGCGGTTTTCGAACCAGCGGAGCATGGGCAATCCAGGGGCGGCGCGACGGGGCGCGCGGGACAGGCGGTCTATTGTCGGCGATGGCGGTCGCCGATGGCGCGACGCAGGCCGAACGCTGCGTGCGGTCAGGGCACGTCGAGCACGATGCGGCCCAGATGGTGACGCGCGATCGCGCGGGCGGCGTCAGCGGCATCGGCCAGCGGAAAACGCGCGTCGATGTGCAGATGGAACGGCCCGCGCGTCGCGGCGCGGCAGGCCGCATGCACCTGGCGCGCACCCGCGCCGGCGCCGAATGTCGACGCGGCGACGTCGTCGCGCGCCGGAGGCGCCGTGACGCCGCGCGGCCAGGCGATACGCCCGCCGGAGCGAAGCGCATCGACGATCACGCCCGCATCGGGCGTCTGCGCCGTCAACAGCGCGGCATCCAAGCCGTCCGGCGCGAAGATCCGCAGGGCCGGTGCCAGCGCGTGGCGCCGACCGTCGATGGCCATGTCGGCGCCGAGGCGTTCGGCCAGCGCCACACCGTCGGCGCCGGATGCGACCGCCAGCACGCGCGCGCCGCGCTGACGCGCGAACTGCAGTGCCATGTGACCGATGCCGCCGCTGGCGCCGAACACCAGTGCGGTATCGCCGGGGCCGAGTGCCAGCGCGACCGCGACCGCGTGCATCGCCAGGCCGCCATCCACCGGCAGCGCGGCCGCCTGCGGCAGGGTCAGACGCGGCGGCACCGGCCACAGATGGTCCACATCGACGACGACGAACTGCGCATGGAAGCCGTGCTTGGGACTGCGCAGCGGCAGCAGGCCGCAGACCCGGTCGCCCTCGCGCAGACGCTGCACGCCGGCGCCGACGTCCACCACCGTGCCCGCACCCTCCGCGCCGGGCACGTACGGAAACACCGGCGCGCCGGCAGCGAACGGCGCCAGCGCGCCTTCACGCTCCAGCACGTCCCAGGGACCGAAGCCCGCCGACAGCACGCGCACCAGGGCCTGGCCGGGGCCGGGCAGGGGAATCGGACGTTCGACCAGCGACAGCACCTCGGGCCCGCCGAAGCGTTCGAACGCGAGGGCGAGCATGGTCTCGTCGTCGATCCCGTCCGGAATGCCGGCATCGTCGGAACCGGGCACGGGAAGCGGCGTGCAATCGTCGAAGGTCATCGGGCGGCCGTGGACAGCAGGAGGAATGGCGCGCAGGCTATGACCTCAACCAATGTTGAGGTCAAGCGATGGCGACGCGTGCACGGCGGGCGGATGAGGTGCTCTCGGTCGGCGAACTGGCCGCGCGCAGCGGCGTGGCGGTCTCGGCGCTGCATTTCTACGAACGGCAGGGCCTGATCCACGGCGGCCGCAACGCCGGCAACCAGCGACGCTATGGCCGCGAGGTACTGCGGCGCGTGGCGATCATCAAGGTCGCGCAGCGTGCCGGCATTCCGCTCGCATCGATCCGCGAAGCCCTGGACACCTTGCCCGACGGGCGCACGCCGACCACCGCCGACTGGACGCGGCTGTCGCGCCGCTGGCGCGCGGAACTCGATGCGCGCATCGACCAGCTCACGCGTCTGCGCGACCAGCTCGACGGCTGCATCGGCTGCGGCTGTCTGTCGTTGAAGGCCTGCCCGCTGCGCAACCCCGAGGATGTCGCCGGTGCACGCGGGCCGGGCGCGCGTTACTTGGAAGGCTGAGGCGGCTCGGCCGGAGGCGGCGTCGGCGCGGCTGCGGCTTTCTTCTTCTTCGGAGTGGTCACCGCCGCGATCCGCGCAGCGAGGCTGTTGCCCATCGAGCGGCTGAAGCGCGCCAGATCGGTCACCGCGAGGCCGCGATACCAGGCGATCCCGGCGACCGCTTCGATCGCTCGGTCGTCGCCGACCGTCGCGGCGAACGCTTTCGTCCACGCATCTTCGACATCGAGCGCCACCGCGTACGGCAGCAGCCGCACGTAGCGCGCGGCATCGATCGTGGGCCCTGTGTGCGCATCGCCGTGCCGGCGTCCCGCCTTCGCCGCGCCGGCCAGATGACGGCGCAGACCTTCAGCCTCCGCGAGCAGCTGCCGCCCTTCGCGCGTAGGCGCACGCACCAGCAGTGCGAACGCCAGCAGCATCGGCGCCATCAGTACGACCGCCAGCACGGTCGCCGGCAGCGAAGGCGCGTGCCAGGCCAGCCACAGCGCCGGTACCGCGGCTGCGAGCGCGATCGCCAGCGCACCGAGGATGCTGCCGCCATGGGCGCGGAACAGTGCGGGCACGAAGCGTTTGCGCAGGGCGACTTCATGCGCCTTGCAGGCCTGCGCGACCCGCGCCTGCTCGCGGCTGCGCAGGTCCACCGCGTCATCGGGCGCCGGCAGCAACGCAGTCAGCTGCGCGCGCTGTTCCATCGTCGGCAGGGTGTGCGCGCCCTCGCGCGTGCGTTCGATCCGCCAGCCGGTACGCGCACCCTGCGGTGTGCGATGGAGGCACAGGTGTGCGTCGACCGCGCTGGCCAGCAGGTCCGCCGCGAAGCTGCGCGCGTCGTAGCGCATGCGGCGCAGGTAACGCAGGCCCGCGGGCGAAAAACCCGCGGGTGGTTCGAGGCGCTCGGGCACGGCGCCCAGCGCCTGCGGATGGCGGACACGGCGCCAGCGCAACACGCAGTACGCCGCCAACACCAGCAGTCCGGCCAGCGCGACCAGCAGTCCGGCGTTGTCCTGCAGCCACCACAGGGCGCGCTGGCGCGGCGCGGGCGCTGCGATCACGTCCTTGGGGAATGCCAGCCGCACGTGCAGGCCCGTGTGCGGCGGCAGCGCCTGCGTCAGCGTCCAGCGCGCGGTGCCTGCGGCCGAGAGAGCCACGTGGAAATCGCGTCCGGCCGTGCCGGTGATGCCTTCCGCGCGCAGCGTGTCGACCGCGACGGGCCGCGGCAGGGTCACCATGACCGAGCCCTGTTCGACCGGTACGGACTGGTCGCTGCCGATCGCCTCGAGCGACAGCGCATCACGCGTGTCGCTGAACAACGGTTGTCGCGTGGTGCGGTAGTGCAGCGTGTACACCGGCTGCGACGGCACCTTCAGATGCCCGGCATCGCCGGTACGCAGGCGCAGGACGCGGCCGACCCGTTCGATCCGCCACGGCTCGACGCGGCCGTCGCGCAGCACGTCCCGCATCTCCAGATCGGTCACCACGACGTCGCCATGCGGATCGCGATCACGCACCGGGAAATCGCGGACGAGGCCGTGACGGAACGTGCGGCCTTCCGCGCGCAGTTCGATCCGTTCGGTGACGTCGAGGCGGCCGTCGGCGAGTACGCGCACGTCGACGTCGTGACGCAGGATCCGCTCCTGCGCCCACGCCGGCAGCGCGAGGCAGGCGAGCAGCAGCAGCGCGCACCGCATCAGTGCGCCAGCTCCACGGGCACCGGCTGCCGGCTGCCGTCGTCGGCCTGGAAGAAACCGGCCGCGCCGATGCCCGTCAACCGCGCAACGATGGTGTCGGGTACGCGCTGGACCGCATCGTTGAGATCGCGCACGGCGCCGTTGTAGAAGCGTCGCGCGTACTGCAGCTGCGCTTCGACGTCGACGAGGTCGGCCTGCAGCTGCGCGAAACCGTCGCTGGCGGCGAGCGCCGGATAGGCCTCCTGCAACGCGATCAGGCGCTGGATGCCGGCGCCGAGGGACTGCTCGAGATCCGACAGCGTCGCGGCATCGGAGGTATCCATCGCCCGCGTGCGCAACGCGGTCACCGCATCGAGCGCGGCGCGTTCGTGATCCGCATAGGCCTGTACCGCGCTGACGAGCTGCGGCACCAGGTCGTGACGGCGCATCAGCTGCACGTCGATGTCGGCCCACGCGGTCCGCACCTGGTTGCGCAACCGCACCAGCCGGTTGAACACCGCGACTAGCCACGCCAGCAGTGCCGCGATCAGCAACGCGCCGATGACGGTGGCCATCATCGACGATCGCCTGCGATGTCCGGAGCTCGATCCATGGATCACACGGCAGCAGAGAAGCGGCTGAGCATACCTGCTGCACGTGACCCGTCGACCCCGGGAGAACCCTGCGTGCGGGACGCTTGCCGGCCGCGATGCAATGCGTACACTCGGTCCACTTCAAGCAGTTCTGCGAGGAACGTCACGATTATGAACACCCTACGCCTGTCGCTGTCGGCTGCCCTGCTGGTCGCCTTCGCTTCCGCTGCACACGCACAACAGCCTGCCGCCCAGCCCGCAGCGCAGCCCGGCGCCGCCGCGCAGCAGCAGCTCACGCCCGAGCAGCAGGCCCAGGTCGCGCGCCAGGATGCCGAGATGGGCGCCGCCGCGGTGCAGGTCATGCAGATGATCGACGGCAACCGCGCCGGCGAAGTCTGGGACGGCGCGTCGGCGACGATGAAGCGCGCGGTGACCCGCGACGAATTCGTGCGTCAGCTCAATATCGACCGCAACCGCCTCGGCGCGCCGACCAAGCGCGACCAGCCGGTCGTCAGCCGCTCGCAGTTCCGCGCCGGCGAAGCGGTGCCGGAAGGCATCTACATCAACGTCGCGTCGCCGACCACGTTCGCCAGCCAGCCGCAGGCCGTGCGCGAACTGGTGTCGTTCCGTCTCGACGAAGACCGCACCTGGCGCGTGTCGGGCTACAGCGTCCGCTGAGCCGACAGTCAATTGCGTTTTGCCGAACGGCGCCTGCGGGCGCCGTTCGTATATCCGCGCCTCAGTGCGCGGCGACGACGCGGATCACCTGGCCGTCGAGTTCGACGGTCTGGTCCGCGCGGATCTTGCAGGTCTTGCGCAGTTCGACCACGCCATCGACGAACACCGCACCGCTGGCGACGATGGCCTTGCCGGCGCCGCCGCTGTCGCACAGTCCCGCGAGCTTGAGCAGCTGGTTGAGTTCGACGTGGTCGCGTTCCAGCGGAAATTCGATTGGCGCGGGCATGGTCGGTCTCGTGATGCGGGCCGGCATTATCGGTGATCCGTCCGAGCGCGCGCGCGGTGTGCGGAAGATCACGCCGACGCCATGCGGGCGATCATGCGGGTGGCTGCAGTCAGTCTGTGTGCGTTACCGTACGTGCGGTGCATTCAGGGAGGCTGCAATGGTTGTACGAAGCGTTCGCTGCACAGGCATCAGCGACCCATGATTCGACCGCCGCTGCCGGCCGACGAGGCTGCGCGACAGTCCACGCTCGATGCGTACCGCATTCTGGATACGCCGCGCGAAGCGGCGTACGACGACCTCGTGACGATCGCCGCAGCGATCTGTGATGTGCCGATGGCGGTCATCACGCTCGTCGACCGCGATCGCCAGTGGTTCAAATCGACGCATGGCGTCGACGGGAGCGAAACGCCTCGCGAGATCGCGTTCTGTGCGCACGCGATTCTCGAACCGGACGAGACCATGATCGTGCGCGACACGCGCGAGGACGTGCGTTTCAGCGACAACCCGCTGGTCACCGGTGCAGCCAATGTCCGGTTCTATGCCGGCGCACCGATGCGCGCGGCAGACGGCCAGCCGATGGGCACGTTCTGCGTGCTCGACCACAAGCCCCGCGAACTCGGGCCAGTGCAGCGTACGGCGCTGGAGGCGCTCTCGCGTCAGGCGTCGCGGCTGATGGAACTGCATCGGATCAGCCATGAACTCCGTCTGCAGCTCGACGAGCGCGGCTGGTACGAACAGCAGTTGCTGCACTACCAGCAGGAGCTCGAGAACCAGAACGCGGATCTGGAAGAGCAGTCGTCGACCGATCCGCTGACCGGTCTCGCGAACCGTCGCGCGTTCTCGCGCACGCTGGACCAGGCGATCACCCAGGCGCATGCGCTCGGCACGCCGCTGTCGGTGGCGATCGTCGACATCGACCACTTCAAGTCGATCAACGATCTGCACGGCCATGCGGAAGGCGACCGCGTGCTGCAGACGCTCGGCGCGATGCTGTTGTCGACCGAGGCCGCACGCGGGCGCGTGGCGCGATTCGGCGGCGAGGAATTCGTGCGGTTGTTGCCGGATCGCGCCCTGGCAGATGCCGCGCGCGAGTCCGAATACCTGCGCGAAGCGGTCGCCGCGATGCCGACCGGATTGCCGGTGACGATCAGCATCGGCGTGGCCGCATTGCAGCCCGGAGAGGACGCGTCCGCATTGCTCGCCCGCGCGGACCAGGCGCTGTACAAGGCGAAGCATGAAGGGCGCGACCGGGTCTGCGCGTTGGCCTGAGGTCGCGCAACCCGACCAAACCCGCCCGTGGGCTGGTAGACCGCAGCGAACCGGATTTCAGTCCGCGATCTGCTTCGCTTCGCCGGCGGCGAGATTCTCCGGATGCACGATGCGGCGCGGTCGCGACAGCAGCGGATACGCCAGCACCGCGGCGAGGATGATCGCCACGCCCGCATAGAAGCGCGGCGTCAGCTCGTGCTGTTCGCCGAGCAGCACGATGGCGAGCGCGATCGCATAGACCGGTTCCAGATTGACCGCGAGCTGCGCGGCGAACGCGCTCATGTGCCGCAGCGCGACCAGCGACAGCGCGAACGGCAGCAGCGTGCAGGCGAAGGCGAGCAGCAGCAGATAGGCGCCGTCGTGCAGGCTCGGCAGGGTGAGCAGGCTGCCGGCGAAGGCCGGGAACAGCAGCGGCATCAGCGGCGCGAGCAGGGTCAGGGTCAGCGTGCCGGCACCGAGTTCGAGCGCGGTCACCGTGAGCGGATCGGCGCGTTCGACCAGGCGCTTGTTCAAGGATCCGAAGCAGGCGACGAACAGCGCCGACAGCGCACCGACCGCGACGCCGACGCGCATGCCGTCGGGAATGCCGCCGACCACCAGCGCCACGCCCGGCAACACGGCGATGCCCAGCGCGAGTTCGCGCCACGAGAAGCGGCTGCGTGCGACCAGCGGTTCGATCAGCGCGATGAACACCGTCGCCAGCGCCATGCAGGTCGCCGCAACCGAGGCGTTGGCGAGCTTCACCGCGCCGTAGAAGGTCAGCCAGTGCAGCGCGACCAGTGCGCCGACGCCGGCGTAGGCCAGCAGCAGTCGCGGCGGCAACGCGCGTACGCCGCGCCAGACCCGCGGCAGCAGCATCAGCGTGCCGGCGACGAGCAACATCCGCCACCACACCAACGGCAACGCGGGCAGGGTGATCAGCTTGCCGAGGATGGCGGTGAAGCCCCACAGCAGGACGCAGAAGTGGATCTGCCAGTGGGCTTTCGTCGTGGGCTGCATCGGGAGGCGCCGGCAAGGGCGCGCATTATCCATCGCCGATGACCGCCGCGGGTGGGCGCCGGTCAACGCGGGGCGGCGTCCCGGTTCGGTTGCAGGGATTCCGCATCGGCCTGCCGCTGCTGCGCCCGACCCAGCCAGATGCCCAGCGCCGCCCAGACCAGCGCCAAGGGCACGACCACGCTCACCAGCCCGCCGAGCGCCAGGCCCAGACGTCCGAGCACGCCCTCGGTCTGCGCGCCGACCACATCGCCCACGCGGTAAACGAAGGTGTCGATGAAGGCCTTGGCTTTGTATTTGTCTTCGCGGCCGACGACGGTGAACAGCGTCTCGCGCGCGGGGCGGGTCAGGCCACGCTGGATCGCGCGGTTGGTGGCTTCGAGCAGGATCAGCACCAGGAACGAGCCGTAGATCGCCAGACCGATGAAGCCGACCGCCATCGCGATCGGCAGCAAGGCCAGCGCGAAGGCCAGTCCGAGTCGGCGGATGATGTGACCGGTCAGCGTGACCTGCAGCACCAGCACCGCGACCTGGGTCCACATGTCGATATTGCCGAGCAGCCCGGTGCGCGCATCGAGATCGGTTTCGGCTGCGGCCACCATCTGCAAACGGGTGAAGTAGATGAAGGTCGCGACGATGGTCATGATCACCACGTAGCCGGCGATGCCCATCAGATAGCGCGACGCGAACACCGCGCGGATGCCGGCCAGTGCGCTGCCACCGATGCGGACGGCCTCCGGGTCCTGCATCGGCGCATCGCGTGGCCCGTCGGACCGCAGCCGCACCAGCCACCAGGCCAGCACGATCGAGGCCGCGAGAAATCCTGCGGCGACCAGCAGCAGCGCCGGCGTGCCCAGCGGTTCGGCCAGTCGCGCAGCGAGCCAGGGGCCGAAGATCGCGCCGAGCGTGCCGCCGACCGCGATCAGCGCGAACAGCCGCTTGCCCTGATCGCTGCTGAAGCGATCGGCCAGCAGCGCCCAGAAGACCATCGTCACGAACAGGTTGAACACGCTGAACCAGACGTAGAACACCTGCCCGCTGCGCGCGCCGACGGCGCCCGGTGCGAACACGAGCAGCGCCCAGAACCCGACCAGGCTCAGCGCGAAGAACGCATACGTCGCCGAGATGAAATGCAGCCGCCGCAGGCGCGCGACCAGCCAGCCGAACACCGGATTGACCAGCAGCGTCACGACTGCGGTGCCGATGAACAGCCAGCGCACGCTGTCGAGTCCGCGCTCCATGCCCAGCGCGTCGCGCGCCGGTCGCAACATCATTAACGCGGTCAGGATGCAGAAGAAGAACAGCCCCGCGACCAGCACCGGCGCGGCCTCGCCGCGTCGGAGATTGAACAGGTCGGCGATCCTGCCGTCGGACATCTTGGCCCGCGCCTCAGGCGAACTGCGCGACGAGCTCGGCCTGCTGCGCCGCACTCAGCAAAGGCCCGGTGCCCGCGCGCAGCTGGTCGGCCTGGCGGTCGGGCCGACCCGTCGCCGGGATCACCGCGGTCACAGCCGGGTGGCTGATCGCGAATTTCAGGAACAGATGCGACCAGGACGTCACGCCGACGTCGTCCGCCCAGCCCGGCAGCGTCAGATCCTGCACCCGCGCAAACAGCTTGCCGTCGTCGAAGGCGCGGTTGATCAGCACGGCGATACCCAGTTCCTGCGCGACCGGCAGCACCGTCTGCGCGGCCTGCGGTGCATTGACCGAGTAGTTGACCTGCACGAAATCCGGGCGGCGCGCACGCATCGCAGCGACCAGCGGGGCATGGCCGCTCTCGAGGTAGTGGGTCAGGCCGATGTATCGCGTCGCGCCGGCGGCTTTCAGCTGCTGCGCGTAGGGCCAGGCGATGTCGAGCGCGCGCAGGTTGTGGACCTGCAGCAGCTCGACGTGATCGGTCTGCAGGCGGCGCTGGCTTTCGGCCCATTGCCGTTCCATCGCGGCGCGGTCGTCGGCGGCGATCTTGGTCGCCAGGAAGCAGCGGTCACGCCAGCCACCGGCGGCGAGCAGAGCGCCGAGCACCGCGTCCGCGGTGCTGTAGTTGGGCGACGTGTCGAACAGCGTGGCGCCACCGTCGAAGAAGACGCGGACGGCGTCCTGCAGACGCGCGAAGTCAGGCGAGTCCAGCGCGATCTCGTAGCTGCCCGATGTGCCCGCGCCGATGGCAGGCACGGTTTCGCCGGTGGACGGAATCGTGCGGCTGATCAGCGGGCCGGGGTGGGCGGCGTGCGGCGGCGCGGCGCCCGCACCTGCAGACGGCGCGGCGGCCTCGCGGCTGCAGGCCGCGATCGGAGCCAGCGCCAGGCCGGCGGCGGCAAGCGAGGCTGCACTGAGGAAACGGCGACGGGACGGCATGGCGAACGCTCCTGCATCGGGTCGGCTCCCGATCATAGGCGGTTCGACACCACGAAGTCGGTCGCCCGACGCGCGTTTGACGTTTCCGGTCTGCATCGCGGAATCCGCCGGCAACCACGCGGCATCGACGGCCGCAGACTGTAGGCTGTGCATCCGGCCGGACCTGACCCGTCGCGCCGGTTCGCCGTTTCGCGTGTTGCCGCCCCAGGCGCGACCGGAAGGGTGAAGCCGAGGGGGTGGCCGGGTCGATGGCCGGGAGGGCCGACGCAACAATGACGCTGGACGAACGCAGGCTCGCGGTGCGCGAGCTGAAGGTGGGCATGTATGTCTGCCGCCTGGACCGACCGTGGGAAGGCACGCCGTTCCTGCTGCAGGGTGTGTTGATCGAGTCCGAGGACGACATCCGGACGCTGGATGGTCTGTGCGCGCATGTCTTCGTCGATGTCGAACGCGGCCTTGCGCCGGTCGGCCCGGCGCTGCAAGTGCTGGATGCTGCACCGCCGAAGCCCGCCGCGCCGCCGAAACCGCGCTGGCGCGCCTACGGCAACGACGAGATATCGGCCCTGCAGGGCGCGGCGACCTATCCCGAACAGATCGAGTTCGAGCAGGAACTGCCGCAGGCGCGCGAAGCGCATGCGCAGGCCGCGGCATTCGCCGAACGCGTGCTCGACGACGTGCGCGAGGGCCGCGCGATCGCGGTCGAGGAGGTGCGTGGTGCGGTCGAGCCGATGGTCCGCAGCCTGGTGCGCAACGCCGACGCCTTTCTGTGGCTCGACGCACTGCGCGCGCGCGGTGCCTACGAATACCGGCACGCGCTGTCGTGCAGCGCGCTGGCCGCGGCATTCGGTCGCCACGTCGGACTGCCGCAGGAATTGCTGATCGACATGGCCAGCGGCGCGCTGCTGCTCGACGTCGGCAAGTTGCGGCTCGATCCCGATCTGCTCGGTAGTAACACCGCGTACGACGACGATGCGCGCCGGCGGATGCAGGCGCACGTCGAGCAGGGCCTGGCGATCGTCGATGCCGGCGGCGCGGTGCCCGAACACGTTCGCGACATGATCCGCACCCACCACGAATGGATCGACGGCAGCGGGTATCCGCGCCGGCTCGAAGGCGACGCGATTCCGCTGCTGGGCCGGGTCGCCGCGGTCGTCGACGCCTACGACGCAATGACCAGCGAACGTCCGCATCAGCCGGCAGCTGCGCAGCACGTCGCGTTGCAGGCGTTGTACCGCGGCCGTGGCAGCCAGTTCGCGGCCGAGATCGTCGAGCAGTTCATGCAGTGCATGAGCGTCTATCCGATCGGCGCACTGGTGGAGCTGAGCAGCGGCGAAGTCGCGATCGTCACCGCCCAGAACGCGGCGCGACGCCTGCAGCCGCGGGTGATGGTGCTGACCGATCCGGACAAACAGGTGCTGTCGCAGTTCCACTCGCTCGATCTCATGGTGCGCGCCAACAGCGACGACCCCGTGCGGATCGCAAGCGCGCTCGCGCCGGGCGCCTACGGCCTCGATCCGGTCGATCTGTTCCTGTGACGCGGATGGGGCCCGTTCCGTGTTGAACCGCACCGCGGCATTGGCCGACGTGGCCGAATGCCTGCAGACGGCCCGGGCCGATGCGCCACTGGGCGTGGTCGTGCTGCGCGCGCAGCGCGTGCGCGAGATCGAGCTCGCACTGGGCTACGCGGCGGGCGAAGCCCTGGGTCATGCGATGCAGACCGCACTGGAAGCCGCGGTGCGGCCGGGCGATCGCGTGCTGCGGATCGGCGAGCACGATTTCCTGGTGCTGTTGCCTGCGTTGCGCGGCCGCGCGCACGCTGCGCTCGGCGCGGCCAAGTTCGTGCGCGCCCTGCAGCAACCGCTCGACTTCGGCGGCCAGCGGGCCCAGGCCACGGTCGTCGCAGGTATCGCGATCGCGCCGGAAGATGGCGATGTCGCGGAATTACTGTGCCGGCGCGCCGATCGTGCCTGCGACGATGCCGTAGACGGCGTGGAGCGGCACGCGTTCTGGAAGGCGCCGCCGATTCCACTCGATACCCTGCACGACGATCTGCGCGCGGCGATCGCCGACAATCAGCTGGTCGTGCATCTGCAGCCGATCGCGGGACTGCCCGATCGCCGCATCCGGAGCTACGAAGCGCTGTCGCGGTGGACGCATCCCAAGCTCGGCAATATTCCGCCCGATGTCTTCATCGACGTGGCCGAACGCGGCGGCATGATCGGCGAGCTCACGCGCTGGAACGTTAATGTCGCGCTGCGTCACCTGGCGACATTGCGCAGGGCGGGGCAGGCCACGCGGATCGCGGTGAATCTGTCGGTGGATGCCTTGCAACTGCCGGGATTCGTCGACCAGGTCCTCGATCTGTTGCGGCTGTGGGACGTGCCCGGCGAGTCGCTGGTGTTCGAGATCACCGAAAGCGCGTTGATGCGCGACATCGTGCGCTGCAGTCATCTGCTGGGCCAGCTGCGCGCGAGCGGCGTCCGCATCGCGATCGACGATTTCGGCACCGGCTATTCGTCACTGGCATATCTGCGCCGGTTGCCGATCGACGCGCTCAAAATCGATCGCAGCTTCGTCCGCGACATGGTCGAGGATGTGCGGGCACGCCGGATCGTCGTGACGATGATCGAGCTGGCGCACGATCTCGATCTGACCGTCGTGGCCGAAGGCATCGAAGACGAGGCCACGCTCGCGCTGCTGCGCGACGCGCGTTGCGACTTCGTGCAGGGCTATCTGATCGGGCGGCCTGCGCCCGCCGACGCTGTGGTGGGCGACGCCTTGGCTCCGTCAGCGGCGCCGGTCGTGTTGTCGTAGACAGCGTCGCCATGGACACGCAGCGTCAACGCAAACGCGCGGCCACCGCATCCCAGTTCACCAGCTGCCAGAACGCATCGAGATACTTCTGCCGGTTGTCGCGGTAGTCCAGATACCAGGCGTGTTCCCACAGCGAGATCGCGAGCAGCGGCGTGTCCTGCCCGGTGATCGGCGTGGCCGCGTTCGCGGTCGCCGCCAGCGCGAGGCGGCCGTCGGGCCGCTGCAGCAGCCAGACCCAGCCCGCGCCGAACGTCGCCAGGGCCAGTGCGTCGAAACGCGAACGGAAACCGGCGAAGTCGCCGAACTGGCGCGCGATCGCCTCGGCGAGACGGCCCTTGGGCTCGCCCCCGGCACCAGCGGCGGCAGGCTTGAGCGAGTGCCAGTAGAAGCTGTTGTTCCAGATCTGCGCCGCATGATCGAAGGCCGCGCCCTGTGCCTTGCGCACGATGGTCTCCAGCGGCGCGTCGGCGAGTTCGCCACCTGCGAGCAGGGCGTTGAGCCGCTCGATGTGCCCACGTTGCAGATGCCCGTGATGCTGGTCGAGCGTGTCGCCCGACAGATGCGGCTCCAGCGCGGTGCGGTCGTAGGGCAGGGCGGCGAGTTCGAGGGGCATGGACGGCGGTCCGGTGGTCGATGGCGGCGACGCGATAGAATGCACCAATTCCGAAACCCGATCCCCGCCGGCGCCGCGCCCGCGGTGTGGTCCACAGGGAGCGTCACCGTGTCGATCCTCGAACACATCCAGGCCGAAATCGACGGCCATGCCATCGTGTTGTTCATGAAGGGCACGCCGCGTTTTCCGATGTGCGGATTTTCCAGTCGCACGGTTGCAGCCCTGCACGAAGCCGGCGCGAAGGACTACCGCACCATCAACGTCCTCGAGGCGCCCGAGATCCGCGCCAACCTGCCGCGGTTCTCGAACTGGCCGACATTCCCGCAGCTCTTCATCCACGGCGAACTGATCGGCGGCTGCGACATCACCCTCGAACTGCACGAGTCCGGCGAGCTGTCGCGCATGGTGGCCGAGGTGCTGGCGGCGTGAGCACGGCCGCTTCCGAGGCCCTGCCGGGCGCCCTGGCCGGACGCGTCGTGCTGGTCGTCGGCGCTGCCGGCGGCCTCGGTGAAGCGGCCTCGCTGGCGTGCGCCGAGGCCGGTGCGTCGCTGGTGCTGCTCGGTCGGCGCGTGCCGAAACTCAATCGTCTGCACGATCGCCTGCAGAAGGCAGGCGCAGCGCCCGCGCTGTATCCGCTCGATCTCGAAGGCGCCAGCCCGGACGATCATGCTGAACTCGCCGCGCGGATCGAGGCGGAATTCGGCCGGCTCGACGGCATCCTGCATGTCGCCGCGTCCTTCGATGGACTGACTCCGCTCGAACTGACCGATCCGGCGGCGTTCGCGCGTGCGCTGCACGTCAACCTCACCGCACGCTGGTGGCTGACCCAGGCCTGCCTGCCTGTGTTGCGCCGCGCCGGTGACGCCTCGGTCGTCTTCGCGATCGACGATCCCGCGCGTACGAGCGCTGCCTACTGGGGCGGCTACGGATTGGCACAAGCCGGGCTGTCGGCGCTGGTCGGCATGCTGCAGGCCGAGCTCGGTGATGCATCTGTCCGCATCAGCGGCCTGCTGCCGCCGCCGATGCGCACACCGTTGCGGGCCAGGGCCCACGTCGAGGCAGAGGACCGCATCGCCCGGTCGCCGGCCGAAGTCGCGGCCCGTTGCGTCGCGTTGCTGTCGCCCGCCGGCGTGTCGCATCGCGGGCAGCTGTGGGCACCTGATACGGCGCGCTCCGCATGACCATCGCCTCCGCCGCGCTGCTGTTGTTTTTGATCCTGGATCCGCTGGGCAACATCCCGGTGTTCCTGAGCATGCTGCGGCGGCTCACCCCGCAGCGGCAGCGCATCGTGCTGGCCCGGGAACTGCTGATCGCGTTGATCGTGCTGATGGCGTTCCTGTGGGCGGGCAAGTACGCGCTGGAAGTCATGCACCTGCGGCAGGAGTCGGTGGCGATCGCCGGCGGCATCGTGCTGTTCCTGATCGGCATCCGCATGATCTTCCCGCCGCCCGAAGGATTGATGGGCGAGATTCCGGACGGCGAGCCTTTCATCGTGCCGATGGCGATCCCGCTGGTCGCCGGCCCGTCCGGCATGGCCGCCGTGATGCTGATGGGCAGCAACGAGCCCGACCGGCTCGGCGAATGGAGCCTGGCGCTGCTGATCGCGTGGGGCGCGACGGCCGCGATCCTGTTCTCGGCCACCTATCTCTACAAGCTGCTCGGTGCGCGGGCGCTGACCGCGATCGAGCGGCTGATGGGGATGCTGCTCGTCGCGATCTCGGTGCAGATGCTGCTCGACGGTCTCGTCAGCTACCTCCGGGCCGGCCTAGCGCCCATGTGAGTGCGGCGTGACCACAGTGCGACAAGGACTTACGCGTCTTTGTTCCAGCTGGTCATAAAAGCCAATGCGGTCAGTGGTTTGCGCCTGCCCGCTGCTGTCATGGCACTGTCACTTCGATTGTTTACCGTGTTAACCTGTTGTTAACCACGGCGCTTCGCCGCGAGCCGTGGCGGGGCCCCCATTCTTGTTTCAAGACCTGACCGTCGCTCGCCATCCGGCCTGCGCCGCAATCCACGTATCGAGGCTATACAACCCATGAACCACTCGCATCGCGCCCGACTCTCCAAGCTGTCGCTCGGCCTGATCGTTGCCCTTGCAGCCGCTCCCGCGTTCGCGCAAAGCACCTCCGCCGGTGTCGGCGGCCAGGTGACCGGCGCTGGCGGCGCTCCGGTGACCGGCGCAGACGTGACCATCGTGCACACCGAGTCCGGCACCGTCAGCCGCGCCACGACCGATGCGAGCGGCCGCTACAACGCCCGCGGCCTGCGCGTCGGCGGCCCGTACACGATCACCGTGACCAAGCCGGGCGAGGGAACGCGGACCGAAGACAACGTCTATCTGACGCTGAACCAGATCAGCACCGTCAATGCCGCGCTCACCGGCGACATGACCACGCTGGCCACGGTGACCGCGACGGCAGTCGGCGGCTCCGAGGTGTTCAGCACGACCAAGATGGGTTCGGGTACCGCGGTCAACCAGCGCACGATCGAATCGCTGCCGTCGATGGGCGGCAACATCCAGGACTACATGCGCCTCGACCCGCGCGTGGCCTTCACCGATCGCGCCTCGGGCAGCATCAGCGCCGGCGGCCAGAATCCGCGCTTCAACAAGATCACCATCGACGGCGTGTCGGCCAGCGACACCTTCGGTCTGGAAGGCAACAACATGCCGACCCAGCGCCAGCCGGTTTCGATGGAAGCCATCGAAGCGCTCGACATCGACCTGTCCAGCTACGACGTGACCATCGCCGGCGCCGCCGGTGCCAACATCAACGCTGTGACCAAGTCGGGTACCAACGAAGTCCACGGCTCGGTCTACGGCTACATGCGTGACGGTGACTGGTTCGGTTCGCACCCGCTGACCCGCGCCCCGTTCTCCGAGTACGACAAGGAAGAAACCTACGGCTTCACCGTCGGCGGCCCGATCATCAAGGATCGCCTGTTCTTCTTCGCCAACTACGAGAAGTTCGAACGCTCCAAGCCGGGTCCGGACCTGAGCAGCACGCCGCTGTTCAACTCGACGGCCGACTTCAACGCCGCCGACCTGCAGCGCGTCGTCGATCTTGCCCGCAACAATCTCGGTTTCGACCCTGGCTGGTACGAGGGTGCGACCGGCAATACCGATCTCGAGGAATACGCGGTCAAGATCGACTGGAACATCAACGACAACCACCGCGCCAACATCCGCTACAGCAAGCTCGAGCAGAACCGCCTGCGCGCCGACGGCAACAGCGCGTCCGCGCTGGTGCTGAGCTCGTCGTGGTTCAACCACGCCAAGACCGTCGAGAGCTATGTCGGTCAGGTCTTCAGCGACTGGTCGGACAATTTCTCCACCGAGTTCAAGGTCTCCTACCGCGACTATTCGGCCATCCGTCAGACCCCGACCAACGCGCCGCTGGTCACCGTCTATTTCGATGACGGCATCGCCGGCAACCAGATCACTTCGGGCGACTACATCCGCTTCGGCACCGAGCGCAGCTCGATGGGCAACGTGCTGACGACCGAGACCTGGAACTACTTCGGTTCGGCCACCTGGACCGTCGGCGACCACGACATCAAGTTCGGTTTCGAATACGCCGACAACGACATCTACAACCAGTTCCTGCAGGACGCGTGGGGCAACTACAGCTTCTACGTGCCGCGCGTGAACGGCGTCAACGACTTCGGCAATCTCGAGCGTCGTCAGTACTTCGACTACGACCTCAACACGAACGTCGCCAACCCGAACGCGATCCCGGCGATCTTCAGCAACAAGAACCTGGGCTTCTTCGTCCAGGACACCTGGTATGCCACGCCGAACCTGACCCTGACGCTCGGCGTGCGCGGCGATCGCCCGAGCACCGGCAACGATCCGCAGTTCAACGCGTGCTTCGCGGCAGCCCCGGGTGCGGCCAACGTCGCCCAGTGCGGCACCGGCCACACCGGCGGCTTCGGTCTGGACAACAGCTTCACCTTCAACAACAAGTTCATCATCCAGCCGCGCTTCGGCTTCAACTACACGTTCGACACCGACCTGCAGACGCAGCTGCGCGGTGGCGTGGGCATGTTCCAGGGTGATGCGCCGACCGTCTGGGTGAGCAACGCCTACCAGAGCACCGGCCTGAACTACACCTCGTACCAGAACCTGACCGATTGGCAGGGCGTGCCCTACAGTGCGGACGGCTTCAACCAGAACGTGCCCAACACCCCGGGCGCCGCGGTGCGCAACGTCAACGTCATCGACAAGGACTTCGAACTCCCGTCGGTGTGGAAGGCGAACATCGCGTTCGACAAGGAGACGCCGTGGTGGGGCGTCGTCGCGTCGGCGGAACTGCTGGTCACCGAGACCCGTAACGGCCTGTTCTACAACAGCCTCAACATCGGTCCCGGCTTCGAGGGCTACGACGGCCGTCGCCTGTTCTGGAATCCGAGCGTCTACAACTTCAGCAACACCAATAACGGTCGTTTCGGTCGCAACGCCTACTTCGGTGACGTCTTCCTGCTGCGCAACACCGACAAGGGCCGCAGCCGCCAGATGACCCT
Source organism: Luteimonas flava (assembly GCF_036584485.1). Lineage (NCBI taxonomy): Bacteria > Pseudomonadati > Pseudomonadota > Gammaproteobacteria > Lysobacterales > Lysobacteraceae > Luteimonas > Luteimonas flava. Next base: position 141,278 of record NZ_JAZHBM010000001.1, read on the forward strand.
GTCGCTGGCCAAGCCGTGGACGCCGGACAGCGACTGGTCCTGGAGCGTTGGCTACACCTACACCGACACCAAGGAAGTGGGCGCGCTGACCAGCTCGACCGCCGGCTCGGGCTTCGGCAGCCAGTACAACTTCACCACCAACGAGGAAGCACTGCACCGCGCGCGTTACGAGATCCGTAACCGGTTCTCGGGTGCGATCAACTGGGAGCACGCGTTCTTCGGTGACTACAAGACCCAGGTCGGCCTGTTCTACGAAGGCCGCAGCGGCCGTCCGTACAGCTACATCTTCGCCGGCGATGCCAACGGCGACGGCCGTACCTTCAACGACCTGTTCTACGTGCCCTCGGGCCCGGGCGACGTGCTGTTCGGCACCGTCAACAATGCGGGCGTGTTCACCGCCAACCCGGCGATGGAGCGCGCGTTCTTCGACTGGCTCGCCACGCAGGAAGATCTGTCGAAGTTCAAGGGCACCTACGCGCCGGAGAACGAGTTCCGCGCAGGTTGGGTCAACACCTTCGACGTGCGTATCAGCCAGGAACTGCCGGGCTTCATGAAGGGTCACAAGTCGAAGGTCTGGATCGACATCCAGAACGTCGGCAACCTGATCAACAACGACTGGGGCCACGTCCTCGACTGGGGCTTCAACGCCAACCAGGCGGCCGCCACGCTGGTCGGTATCGACCGTGCGACCGGCAAGTACGTCTACGGCTACCGCAGCGGCACCTCGTTCGGTCAGCCGGGCAACCTCGCCGTTCCGACCGACGCCGACAGCAACACCAACGGCATCTCGCAGTGGTCGGTGCAGGTGGGTCTGCGTTACGACTTCTGATCGTGATCTGATGTCGTGAAGTCGAAAACGGCCGGGGAAACCCGGCCGTTTTCTTATGTGCGGGGTCCTGCGCTACAGTGCCGCACCCCTAAGAGAAGCGAAGCACGAATGAGCAACGAGATTGGGGCGGCGACGGCGCTGCCCACGGTGAATGCCTACGTCTACCCCCGTGGCGGCCTGGACGTCTTGTCCCGCGACGAGGTGGCCCGTCTGAAGGATGCTTCGACCGGCGGCATGCACGACCTGCTGCGCCGCTGTGCGCTCGCAGTGCTGACCAGCGGCAGCGCGTCCGACGATCCGCGCGCTGCGCAGGAGCTGTATCCCGATTTCGACATCCAGGTGCTGCAGCAGGATCGCGGCATCCGCATCGAGCTGGCGAACGCACCGGCAATGGCCTTCGTCGACGGCCAGATCATCCGCGGCGTCGCCGAGCTGCTGTTCGCGGTCGTGCGCGACCTCGCCTACACCGCGATCGAGCTGGGCCCCGAATACGCCACCGACCTGGAATCCTCGGCCGGCATCACGAATGCGGTCTTCGGCCTGCTGCGCAACGCGCGTCTGCTGCAGCCGGGCGATCCGAACATGGTGGTCTGCTGGGGCGGTCACTCGATCAACCGCGTCGAGTACGACTACACCAAGCTGGTCGGCTACGAACTCGGCCTGCGTGGCATGGACATCTGCACCGGCTGCGGTCCGGGTGCGATGAAGGGGCCGATGAAAGGCGCCAACGTGGCCCATGCCAAGCAGCGCCAGTATCCGGCGCGCTACATCGGCATCACCGAGCCGGGCATCATCGCCGCCGAATCGCCGAACCCGATCGTCAACCAGCTGGTGATCATGCCGGACATCGAGAAGCGTCTCGAATCGTTCGTGCGCCTCGGCCACGGCATCATCGTGTTCCCCGGCGGCGTCGGCACGGCGGAAGAGATCCTCTATCTGCTGGGTTTGCTGCTGCAGGAGGAGAACCGCGACATCCCGTTCCCCTTCATCCTGACCGGGCCGACCGCGTCGGCGCCGTACTTCGAGCAGATCGACCAGTTCATCCGCCTGACGCTCGGCGACGAGGCCGCCTCGCGCTACGAAATCATCGTCGCCGATCCCGAACAGGTCGCCCGCCGCATGTCGGCCGGCATCCGCAAGGTCAAGGAGTACCGGGTCGGCCACAAGGACTCGTTCTACTTCAACTGGTCGCTGTCGATCCCGCTGGACCTGCAGCAGCCCTTCGTGCCGACCCACGAAGCCATGGCCGCCCTCGACCTGCACCACGGCCGCCGCCCCCACGAACTCGCCGCCGACCTGCGCCGCGCGTTCTCCGGCATCGTTGCCGGCAACGTCAAAGAGGACGGCCTGCGCCGCGTCGAGGAATTCGGCCCGTTCCGGATCAACGGCGACCGCGACATCATGCAGTCGCTCGACGCCCTGCTGCGCGCGTTCGTGGAACAGCGGCGGATGAAGATCGCGGGGGAGTACAAACCCTGTTATGAGGTCGTCGCCTGACCGATCGGCCTCTGGCGACCGCCGCTGATCCGCTGGTCGCTGCCGCCTGTCTGTCTCTCGTTGCGGCAGAAGTCGGACCCGAGGACACTTTTCCGTGGCCCGTACCGGGTTTGGGGGCAATCTGCATGTTGCGTCGGTGGAGCGGTGGTTTCACATTGACCGAGCTGATGGTTGTGGTCGCGATCCTGGCGGTGCTGCTGGCGATCGGCCTGCCCGGCTTCAAAGATACGTTCCAACGAAATCGCGTTGCGACGATGAGCAACGAGGTGATCGGCGCTCTCTCGCTCGCCCGTAGCGAAGCCATCCGGACGACCCGTGGCGGTGGCATGTGCCCGACTGTGGATGGATCGGCCTGCAGCGGCACGAACTGGAACGGGGGTTGGATGGTGTGGGCTAACCAAGGGACAGCGAATACGACCTTCGAAGCGGGTGATGTGCTGACCCGTCGTATCGACGCCCGGCCCGCGATGACGATATCCGCAGTGGCCACCGGTAGTGCCACGGCCCTTGACAGGGTCACGTTCGACGCACGTGGTCGCGTTACTACGCCCGCGTCCATCACTCTGGCGCCGGTGTCCTGCAGCCGGGGGCGGGCCTTGGTACGCACTTTGAGCGTCAATGCTTCCGGGCAAGTGACGACGGTCACCGGGAATTGCCCATGACCATGATCACCCACGATCGGGCTGCTTCAATCAGGCAGCGTTCGCAGGGCTTCTCTCTAATCGAGGTATTGATCGCGCTCGTCGTGCTTGCCATCGGACTGTTAGGGCTTGGGCTGCTTCAAACGATGAACCTGCGTTACACCCAGAGCGCAAACCAGCGGACGGTCGCGACGACTCTGGCCGGGGAGCTGCTCGACACAATCCGTACCAACCGCTCGTTGGCTAATGCCTATGCAATGACCCCATCGGATTTCACCGTCAAACCGACGCGTGGCACCGGGTGTGGCTCGATTGCGAATCTGAACGCTGCTGCCAACGCCACGCGCTGGCGGTGCGAGGTCATGGAGAAGCTGGGCGACGGCGCTTCTGCTGAGGTCATCACGACTGGACTCCCGCAAATTTCCGTAAGCATCACCTGGGACGATCTGCCAGGTGAAACCGCATCGGTGCGACTGGAGACCACGCTGTGATCGCGAATCGGGAACGCGGCGTCTCTCTGATCGAGCTGATGGTTGCCCTGGCCATCGGGACGTTGCTCATCCTCGGGCTGGTGCAGGTGTTCGGCGCATCGCGTACTGCTTACCAGCTATCCAGCGGGCTGGGTCGTGTGCAGGAGAACGGGCGCTTCGCACTCGATCTCCTCCAGCGCGACATTCGCATGGCAGGGCACATGGGATGCGTCAACGATCAGGCCCGCTTTCTGCCGACGAATGTGACAGCGTCGCGACCGGCACTGCTGTCGACATTCCTCACGGCCGCTCAGCAGTTCGGGACGGGCGCGTCCCCGACGTCCAATTACGCGGCTGCTCCGTTTCCTCTGCGCTTCGATGTCGCAATCCAGGGCTACAACGCGGTCGGTACGGCCAGCGGTAATACATTGGCACTGCCGTCAGCACCCGCGCTCGCCACCGCGAACACGTGGGAACCTCAGATTGAGGCCAACCTGTACACGACGCTGACCTCGGGTACCGGTGCCGGCAGACTCGTCGATGGCAGTGACGTCCTCGTGCTTCGCTACTTCGCGCCGACGGGCGCGCAGGTCACTGCCTTCACGTCGGGTGCGCCGACCTCCATCACGGTTGCCCAGCCGGCACTGCTGACGGAGGGCGGGCCCAACAGCGGTCTGTTCGGCATCGCCGACTGCATGCAGGTGGGTGTGTTCGCAGCGACGGTGGGGGCGGGCGGTACGCTTTCCGTCGCCACCACCGCTCTGAACAGGACGACGTTCGACACCATTCCTCAGTTCACGATCGGCCAGGCCATGGTGTATCGGGCCGAGAGCATCGTGTATTACATCGGTCGGAATGCTTCCGGGAACCCGGCGCTGTACCGACTGAGATACGGCGCCAATGCAGCCTTGACCGCAGTGACCGCAGGTGCGCCGGAAGAAATGGTCGAAGGCATCGAATCGATGCAGTTCCAGTTCGGCCAGGACAGCCAGACCAGTGCCTCCGCGCGACCTACCGGCAATATCGGGCAGTCCGTGCTTCCTGCAGGGCTTCAGCCTGCCGGCAACCTCGATCACGCCTGGCGGACCGTCGGACTGGTCCAAGTGGGCCTCTTGGCCAGAAGTCCGGATTCGGCGGCGGCCGAGCGCAGAGCAGACGCCACGATGCGTCTGTCCGCACTCGGCGTGATCATGGCGCCGCCCGATGACCGGCGGTATCGCACTGTGTACGAAGACTCCATCGCTCTCCGCAACCGGTTGTTTGGAAACTGATGATGCACACGTACAACAATCCGCGGCGCGCACAGTCCGGGGCGGTTCTCTATATCGCGCTCGTCATTCTGATCCTGATGGCGTTGCTGGGCATCGTCGCGCTGCAGGTCGCGAGCCTGCAGGAGCGCATGTCTGCGAACTACACCGCGACAAATGTAGCGTTCCAGCTGGCGGAACGCGAGGTGCGCGAGATGGAAAACAAGCTTAAAACCGACGTGCTCGCGGGCAGGACACCGGCCACGAACCTGGCGCCTAACGACTGCACCACGCCACCGGACCTCACGGCCTGGACGCAGAGCGCACAGTACGTGCGACGGCTGGACCTCTGCTTTTCATGGGGCGCGCTCGATGTGCCGGCCGACGAAGCGGAACGCACCGACCAGATCTATCAGGTCACTGCTTACTCCAAGGATCGCGCGGTCCTCCCAACCTCTGAGTCGACCGTAGACACGGTCTTCATTCCCTGATCCAGGTGGAACAGCTGTGAAGTCTGACAACCTCGTTCGATACGGAACCGCCGGTCTGCTGCTCGCAGGTGTCGGTCTCTTCAGTCTGAGCCTTCGCTCCGATCCGGCGTTTTTCGCCGGGGCGCCGCCGCCGATCGCGCAGTCGCCGCTCTACATGCGCGATGCGGTGCCGCCCCTGAACATGCTGGTGATGGGCAAGGATCACAAGATCTATTACGAGGCCTATAACGATGCATCGGACCTCGATGGCGACGGGGTCGTCGATGTTGGATACAAGGGGTGGGAACGCAAGCAGCCAGCGCCGACTGAAGACGGTGTTTCACGGTTCAAAATCGACTATTACGGCTACTTCAACTCCTACGCCTGTTACACGTGGCAGTCGACCCGTTTTGTTGCGGTCGCCGAGGCGTCGGACAAAACCTGCAATGGGCAGCAGTGGAGTGGCGATTTCCTCAATTATCTGTCCACCTCACGCATGGACGCGCTGCGCCGCGTGCTGTACGGCGGTTTCCGTCAGGTGGACGACGACGAGACCGTCTTGCAGGGCGCGTTCTTTCCGCAGGATGCGCACAGCTGGGGCAAGGAATACCAGAGCCTGGCGCGTGACGGCTACAACATCGCGAACTACGCGCCGTTGAGCGCGCCGCCGGCCGGTCGATATCATCTGTTCGCCGTCACGACCCTGACAGATAGCGCCTCGCCATTTCCGGCGTACCAGGCGCCGATGCTGCGCGTGCTGAAGAACTCACCATTCCGTGTCTGGAACTGGTTGTCGATCGAGGGTCCTGTCGCGGGCAATCGGTGCTTCACCGAGAGCAATCAGCGTGTCGACTGTGTCGGCGCCGGTGGCAGCACGGCGGGTCATCCCGGGCATCCGGCGAATCGCAGCCAGTTCGACGCCATGGAGACGTCTCGCGCGGTGCCCGCGAATCTTCTGGGCAGCGGCAGCGTCAATCAGATCGACTGCAACGGCAACAACTGCAATCCGTATGGCAGCCAGGACAACTTCCTGACCATTTTCACGGGTGTCCTGCGAACGGTCGGCGGTGGCGGCATGGCAGCCGCTTACCAGTTCAAGGTCGATGGTGACGACGCGATTGATTTCGCTCTCTACAGCCCGAACGGCAATTTGGTGCCGGGAAGCCAGATCGGTTGTTACAACGGCCGCGGGTTCGGCGCTGCATGTGCGGGCACGCAGATCAGCCCGAACATTATTCTGTCCTCGAATACGGAATACACGTTCAAGTTCCGGCACGAGGAAGCGAACGGTAGCGAGGGCTACCAGTTGCAGGTGCGCGACTGCACGCTGCTGATCGTCTGTGGCGCGTGGCGCACGATCAGCACCAGCAATGTCAGCAATATGCGCCTTCAGGATGTCACGAGAACGGTCTACAACCTGGCGCAATCCGTCGGCGGGGCCACCCGCGACGACTACTACGTTCGTGTTCTGGCGTGTCCGCCCGACCGCCCCCAGCTTCAGGATACGAGCTGCAAGGTGTATCCCGATGGCAGTGTCAAGCCGACGGGCATCCTGCATGACTACGGCGAGTCGAACAAAATGTACTTCGGGCTGATCACCGGCTCGCAGCGAAACAATCTTGAAGGCGGTCTTCTGCGCCGGAACATTTCCAGCTTTGCTGATGAGGTCGATCCTCGCTCTGGTCGCTTCCGGTCTGTGAACGGGCAGCCCGGCATTGCGCGAAGCATCGATCGGTTGCGCATGATCGGCGGTGGATACGACGGCAGTGTCCAGGACAATTCGGGTGGTGATTCGAACTGGAACTGGGCCAACCGGTCATGGATCGGAACCAACATCGGGCAGAACTGTCCCTCGCAAGGCGATCGCGATCTGGCAAACGGCGAATGCCGTATGTGGGGTAATCCGATCGGTGAAATGCTGTTCGAAAGCATGCGTTACTTCGCCGGCGCAAATGAAGGCACCGCGCGATTCACCGCGCGCGGCAATACGAACGGCAATGCCGAGGACGAGTTCCTGGGCTTGCCCGAACCACAGTGGCGCGATCCTTACTCGACGTCCCAGTCGCGCGGGCTCGGCTATCCGGCGTGCTCACGTCCGTACCAGACCGTCATCAGCGACATCAACCCGAGCTACGACGGCCAGATGCCGGGCAGCGCATTCGGCACCTTCCCGGCAGATGCCGCGGTGCCCGGTTTCAGTGCATCAGCCGAGGGGCAGACGATCTGGAACGCGGAGTACGGCGGTCAGCGCGATGTCTTCATCGGGCAGGTCGGAACCGCTGTGGTGGACGGCGCACCGACCGCAAAGTCGGTGTCGAGCATGGGGAACATCCGCGGCCTTTCTCCGGAAGAGCCGAGCAAGGGCGGCACTTACTACTCCGCCAGCGTCGCGCGCTTCGGTCGCAACAACTCGCTCAACGCAGCCGCCGATCCGGACGTGCGCTTGAGCACTTACTCGATTGCGCTGGCGTCTCCGCTGCCACGCATCGAGTTCCCGGTCGGCGGTCGGACGGTCACGCTGCTGCCTTTCGCAAAAACCGCGAGCGGCACGTTTGGTGGTGGCACGCGCAAGCCGACCAACACGATCGTGGATTTCTACGTCGAGACGATCGAGAACTTCCCCGGTACCCCGGTCAACACCACGGTGAACGGCGGGCGGCCCTATGCCGTGTTCCGTATCAACTACGAGGACGTCGAGCAGGGCAATGACCACGACATGGACGCGATCGTCCGGTACGAGGTCGCCGCGAACGCCAACAACACGATATCGGTCAATCTGACGTCCGAGTACGCCGCAGGCAGCGCGGACCAGAACATGGGGTACGTGCTCTCCGGCACAACGCAGGATGGCATCTATCTCGTGGTCCGCGACTCCGATTCGACCGCAGGTTCGTTTCGGCCTTACGATCTCAACACCCCGCCCGGCGTCAGTCCGGGCGGCTGTCGCAATGTGACCACCGGTGCGTGCAACCAGCAGCTGCCGCTGCGTTCGGAGCGTACGTTCACGCCTTCTACGACCGGCTCCAGCGCCATCCAGCTGCGCGATCCTCTGTGGTACGCCGCCAAGTACGGCGCACCGGATCCGGCCAACTGGGACACCAGTCCGCCGGGGACGCCGGGCGCCGGTGACCCGGACAACTACTTCCTCGTGACCAACCCGCTCAACCTGCGCAACCAGCTGGCGAAGGCCTTCGACGACATCGCCAGCCGCGGTCTCGACGCCGGCAGCCGCACGATCGTCGGCGCGCGCATCGGTGCGGAGTCTTTCACGCTGCAGCCGACTTTCCAGCGCGACCGCAATGGCAAGGATTGGACCGGCAATCTGACTGCAATCGCGTTGCGTGCGGACGGGACGCTCGGCAGCTCGCTGTGGAACGCGCGCGCACAATTGCCGGTAGCTGCTTCGCGTAATGTGCGTACGATCACCAACGTGCGTGACGGCACCAGTACGGCAAGTACCGGCGTGACGAAGGCGGAATTCCAGGCAGCGAACCTGGGCACCACGAATGCCGACCGGCTTGGCAAGCTGGGCATCACCGCTGCGCGTCTTTCCAATGGCGACTACGGCAGCGGCGCTTACACGGCAGACGATTTCGTTGCCTACCTGCGTGGTGATCAGAGTCGTGAACTGGGGCGTGGCACAGGCGCTACGCTGCGCGCCCGCAGCTCGGTGATCGGGAGCATCGTCAACTCAGAGCCGGTGGTTGCAGCCCCGCGCTCCGATCTCGGTTATGGAAACGTCTTCCGTCAGACCTCGGACGCGATGTTTGCCGGCTATGCAAGCAATACGGATGGCACCGGGTATCTGGACATCAAGCGGACTCGCCCGGCAGTTGCCTACGTCGGCGCGAATGACGGCATGCTGCATGCGTTCAATGCTGCGACGACGCCGTGCGCGCTCGACCCGACCCAGACCTGTGCGGGTGCAAATGCAGGGCGCGAGGCTTTCGCCTTCATCCCGAACGCCGTACTGGGCAATCTCGGTCAGATTCCCGTGCAGGATGCGCGTTACGAACACCGTTACTTCGTCGATGGGCAGATCAGCATCGGTGACGTCAAGAGCGGCAGCGGTGCAGCGGGTTCGGCGTGGAAGACCGTACTCGTGGGGTCGACCGGCGGCGGTGCGCGCTCGATCTTCGCGCTGGATATCTCGTCGTTCTCCACCGATCCCACGTCTGCGACACGCTTTTCGGACGCGAACGTCCTGTGGGAGCGGAATGACAGTGTCGATGGCGACCTCGGCCACATCTATGGCAAGCCATTGATCGTGCCGTTGGAGAACGGACAGTGGGGCGTGATCTTCGGCAACGGTTATGGCGGGCGTCGCAGTGATCCCTCGCTGTATGTGCTCAACGCCATGACCGGCGCCGTCATCGCCAAGCTCACCGCCGACGACGGGCAGCCGGCACGCCAGGGCGGGCTGCTGAGTGGCTTGGCGTGCGGCTTGCGCGACCTGCTCAACCTGGGGGCGTGCAACGCGCTCGGGACGTCGCCTTACAACGGTCTGGGCCAGGTGACCGCGATCGACAGGTCGGGCAACGGCAAGGTCGATACGATCTATGGCGGCGATCTGCAGGGCAACCTCTGGAAGTTCGACATCAGCAGTGGTGACGCATCTGCGTGGAACGTCGCGAACAGCGGGCGTCCGCTGTTCACAGCCGAGTTGCCGAGCGGCGAGCGTCAGCCGATCACCGGCGGTATGCGCATCACTGCGGGGCCGGGTACGGGCGTGATGGTCTACTTCGGCACGGGCCGTTATCTGTTCGGTGGTCCGTCCGGCGACAACAACGTCCCTGCGAATCCGACTGTGCAGTCGCTCTACGCCGTGTTCGACAACGGAACGCGGGTTGCGAACGGACGCAGCGATCTCCAAGTGCAGACCATCACCGGAACGACCGATTCGGGGGGGAACACGACGCGCAGCATCAGCCGGACCCGTGTGATCTATAACGGTACGGGCGCAAAACGCGGCTGGTATCTCGATCTGCAGGTCAACACGGCGCAGGCCGGCCAGCCGGCCAGCTACTCCGCGGTCGGCGAGCGGTTCATCGCGACGCCGCGCATCCAGAGCGGGCGCGTCTTCTTCACGACGTTCACGCCCTCGGAGGACAGCTGCAATCCAGGCGGTGACAACTTCGTGTACGGGCTGGACCTCCTTTCGGGATCTGGCGCGCTCGCAAATGTGCAGGTACTCCCGTCGCAGACGCCGGCATGTACGGGCGCCGATTGCGGCGCGATCCGCATCAATCAAGGCGGCGCCCCGGTCACCAGCAACTCGGTGGCAGCGATCAATCCGCTCGTCCCGATCACCACGCCTGCGCCTGGCTCCTGCACCCCGGGCGTGGACTGCCCCACCTTCGAACAGTGCCAGGTAGTCGTGTATCCCGGCGCTTTCGTCCTTCCCCGTCCGTGCGGACGTCAATCCTGGCGACAGTTGCGATGATGAGAAATTCTGATTACCCGGTCGTCCAGCAAGACCTTTGTCGGAATCGGGTGCGCGGTTTCACGCTGATCGAACTGATGGTGGTCGTCGCCGTGATCGCGATCCTGGGTGCGATCGCATTCCCCTCATATCAGGAGGCGGTCCGGAAGGGACATCGCGGACAGGCAAAGGCGGATCTGCTCGACCTGGCGCAGCGGGCTGAGCGGTTTCGCACCATCAACGGCACCTACGAGGGCTTCGCGCTGGCTTCGGGCGATGACAGGTCGCCGCGACAGGGCACCCAGCGCTACGCGGTGACTTTGGCCACCACGCCGACCACCTTCACGCTCAAGGCGGCGCCGTCCAATGCGCAGCAGCGCAAGGATGCGAGGTGCAGGACCCTCGTGCTGAATCAGGCGGGTCAGAAAACGATCGAAGGCTCGCCAACGCCTACCGGTACAGCTGCAGAGTGCTGGTGACGTCGCGCTCATCGCGCGTCGGCGTGCATGGATCGGGTGCTTGACCAAATCCGCTGACAGATTAGAATACGCCTCCCCGCCCGAATAGCTCAGCCGGTTAGAGCACTTGACTGTTAATCAGGGGGTCGTTGGTTCGAGTCCAACTTCGGGCGCCAAACATCAGAAGGTCCGCAGAAATGCGGGCCTTTTTTGTTGCGGCTCTCACGTGGGTGTTTCGACCAGCGTGTCCGCAGCAGATCGGGCTCTGCATCATCGGATCGGGCACGGTTGCTGGCGCGCAGGCCGCGCGCTCCGCACGCGCCCCAGATTGTTGACCACCACCTGTCCGCCCAGCGCGTCACCGCGGCAGACGTTAATGGTCAGGTTGGTGCCTGCGCTGCGCCCGTCGCGCTGATAGCGGACGAAGGCTCTGGTCGATGCGAGGCGGATGCTCTGCGGCGCGCCGGATGGCGCGTTGGCGACCCGGATGAGGTCGTCGTCCGTGTCGGGCTGACGGTTGCCGTCGGGATCGGTGAAGACGATCCAGCCGTGGCTCCAGTCGGCGTCCGGGCGGCAGCCGAGCAGGGCGTCGCCGGGGCAGGCGACGACCTGGTTCCGGCGCATGATGGCCGTGCTCCGGGCCATTGCGAGGTCCGCGCTGATCAGGTGCAGAGCGCTCTGGACCCGGTGCCGGGCCAGTGTCTCGGCAAATGCTGAGAGTCCGAACGTGCCGAGCAGCGCGAGGATGACGAGCGTGGTCATCAGCTCGATGAGGGTGAGTCCATGTTGCTGCCGCATGCGGACATCCTTGTCCTGTCGCTGGGCGGGGCCTTTGGCGTGCGGCTGCGAGCGTCCCATCATGTCCGTTCGCTGTGCCCGTCTCAGGTCCTGCTCCGGGTACCTGCGATCCTGCAGGTCGTTCAGAGTCCGCCTGTTCCTGCGGCGATGCAGCCGGCGGGTGTCCCGCTTGGCGGTCGGAGACCGCCCACTGCTACGGTGAGCGGTGGCATCGCGAGGATGTCCGGGCCCTGACCGCAATTGGCTGGTGGCATCGGGCCTACGTTGTCGCCATCCACTTTCGTCCCCATGTCCCGTGCTTCCCCGGATCGTCCCTCGCCATGAACGAAGTCATCCATCCCGCCGCGTTCCAGCTCGTCTCGCCCTATCAGCCGGCGGGTGACCAGCCGCAGGCGATCGAAAAGCTGGTCGAGGGCTTCGAGGCCGGGCTGGCGCACCAGACGCTGCTCGGTGTCACGGGGTCCGGCAAGACCTACACGATCGCGAACGTGATCCAGCAGGTGCAGAAGCCGACGCTGGTGATGGCGCCGAACAAGACCCTGGCCGCCCAGTTGTACGGCGAGTTCAAGTCGTTCTTCCCGCACAACGCGGTCGAGTACTTCGTCAGCTACTACGACTACTACCAGCCAGAGGCCTACGTACCGTCGTCGGACACGTACATCGAGAAGGACAGTTCGGTGAACGAGCACATCGAGCAGATGCGGCTGTCGGCGACGAAGGCCTTGCTCGAGCGACGCGATGCGATCGTGGTGTGCTCGGTGTCGGCGATCTACGGCCTCGGCGATCCGAACGAGTACTTCCGGATGGTGCTGCACATGGTGCGCGGCGAGCGCATCGACCAGCGCGAGCTCATCCGGCGGCTGACCGAGATGCAGTACAGCCGCAACGACACGGAGCTGCGGCGCGGTACCTACCGGGTGCGCGGCGAGATCATCGACATCCATCCGGCGGAGTCCGAGATGGACGCGCTGCGCATCGAGCTGTTCGACGGCGAGATCGAGCGCATCACCCAGTTCGATCCGCTGACCGGCGAGACCAAGCGCACGCTGCCGCGCTACACGATCTATCCGAAGTCGCATTACGTCACCACGCGCCGCACGACGCTCGAAGCGGTGGAAGCCATCAAGGCCGAGCTGCCGCCGCGACTGGAGCAGTTCTACGCCGAGAACAAGCTGGTCGAGGCGCAGCGGCTGCAGCAGCGCACCCAGTTCGATCTGGAAATGATGGCCGAGGTCGGCTACTGCAACGGCGTGGAGAACTATTCGCGGCATCTGACCGGTCGCATGCCCGGCGAGGCGCCGCCGTGCCTGTTCGATTACCTGCCGCCTGATGCGTTGCTGGTGATCGACGAGTCGCACGTGACCGTTCCGCAGATCGGCGCGATGTACAAGGGCGACCGCTCGCGCAAGGAAACGCTGGTGAACTTCGGCTTCCGCCTGCCGTCGGCGATGGACAACCGGCCGCTGAAGTTCGAGGAGTGGGAAGGCCGCGCGCCGCGTGCGATCTTCGTGTCGGCGACGCCCGGCAAGTACGAGCTGGACAAGTCGGAAGGGCAGATCACCGAACTGGTGGTGCGACCGACCGGCCTGATCGATCCGCAGGTCGAGATCCGCCCGGTCGCCAGCCAGGTCGACGACGTGCTCGGCGAGATCCGCGAGCGGGTCGAGATGGGCGACCGCGTGCTGATCACCGTGCTGACCAAGCGCATGGCCGAGAACCTCACCGAATATCTCGGCGAACACGACATCAAGGTGCGTTACCTGCACTCGGACATCGACACCGTCGAGCGCGTGGAGATCATCCGCGACCTGCGGCTGGGCAAGTTCGACGTGCTGGTGGGCATCAATCTGCTGCGCGAAGGTCTCGACATGCCCGAGGTGTCGCTGGTCGCGATTCTCGATGCGGACAAGGAAGGCTTCCTGCGTTCGGGTGGCTCGCTGATCCAGACCATCGGCCGCGCGGCGCGCAACCTGCGCGGCAAGGCGATCCTCTACGCCGACCGCATCACCAACTCGATGCAGATGGCGCTCGACGAGACCGACCGTCGCCGGGCCAAGCAGGTGGAGTACAACGCCGAGCACGGCATCACGCCGACGTCGGTGGCGCGTGCGATCGACGACATCATGGAAGGCGCCCGCGCCGAGCCCGAGACGGAGAAGAAGGGGCGTGGCAAGAGCCGCAAGGTTGCCGAGCCAGCGGAGGATTACAGCGCGCTGTCGCCGGAGAAGCTGGCCGCGCGCCTGAAGACGCTGGAGCAGCAGATGTACCAGCACGCGCGCGATCTGGAGTTCGAGGCCGCCGGCCGCATCCGCGACCAGATCCGCCAGATCAAGGACGCCAGCCTGGTCCGATAAAAATTTGCGCGCGGGTATTCGACAATGCGCGAATCCGGTGTATGATTCGCACCCTTCGGGCGGTTAGCTCAGCGGTAGAGCACTACCTTGACATGGTAGGGGTCACAGGTTCGAACCCTGTACCGCCCACCACCTTGAACCCTGGATGCAACGGGTGAGGTGGAACGAAGTTCCGGTGCGGATGGAGATCGTCTCCGCGCCGATGTGACGCAGGGTTGGCCGAGCGCCCCGTCACGCCGGATCCGTTTCGAATCCAGAAGACCGATGGTTTGGTCGCACTCGCGTGTCTGGCGATCCGGCGGACCGATCGCACGAGATTGTCTCGTGGCGCCTGACCGTCGGCCTTCCATGCACCTGTCTTCATCACGCCGCCGCGGGCGGTCGAGGCGCAGCCTAGCGGCAAGCAGGCCGCCGGCTTGACAGGATCCTCCATGCACCCTGTTTCGAGGATGTCCCGCCGTTGGGCGCGTCTGCGCCGTCGGTTCGGACTGTTGTCGCACCCGGTCACGTCTGCTGACCTCGCATCCGAAGCGCCGATCCGCGCCCAGCTCTTCAGCGCCGAGCAGATGGAACTGCACGGCAAGGCGCTCGCGCTGACGCATCGCATCCATGCCGGCCGCGTGCCGGACCGCCTGCTCGCACGACTCAGCGACAACGCTGCGCTGCTCGAAGACGCGCGCACGTTCCTCTCGCTCATGGTGCGCGACGACATCCGGATCACACCGGCCGGCGAGTGGCTGCTCGACAACTATCACCTGATCGAAGAGCAGGTGCGTCTGGCGCGGCGCCATCTGCCCAAGGGCTATAGCCGCGAGCTGCCGGCGTTGTCGAAAGGCGCATCGGCGGGCCTGCCGCGCGTCTATGACCTCGCGATGGAAGCGGTCGCGCACGGCGACGGCCAGGTGGACGCCGTCACGCTGAGCCGCTTCGTCGCGGCCTACCAGTCGGTGACGCCATTGACGCTCGGCGAACTGTGGGCGATCCCGATCATGCTGCGCCTCGCGGTGCTGGAGAACCTGCGGCGCATGGCGGCGGGCGTGATCCGCGACGGGCGCGACCATCGTCGCGCGCGCCGATGGGCGGAGCGTCTGAATGCCACGGCTGCCGAATCGCCGAAGGACGTCGTGCTCGTCGTCGCCGACATGGCGCGCAGCCAGCCGCCGGCCACCGGTGCGTTCGTCGCCGAACTGACGCGTGGCCTGCATGGTCGCGGCGCACTGCTGTCGATGCCGCTGACGTGGATCGAGCAGTGGCTGACCGACAGCGGCCTGCGCATCGAGGCACTGGTCCATGCCGAAAGCCAGCAGCAGGCCGCGGACCAGGTGTCGATCGGCAACAGCATCGGCAGCCTGCGCTTCCTCGCCAACATGGACTGGCGCGAATACGTCGAGACCATGAGCCTGGTCGACGCGGCGTTGCGCGAAGACCCGGGCGCGACCTACGGCCTGATGGATTTCGCCACCCGCGATCATTACCGCCATGCGGTCGAGACGCTCGCCAGGCGCTCCGGCGCCAGCGAAGTGCAGGTCGCGCAGACCACGGTGCAACTGGCGCAGGCGCATCCGGTCGACAGCATCGAAGCGCACGTCGGCTACTACCTCGTCGACGACGGCATCGACCGCACGGTCGAAACGCTCGCATCCGCGCACGGCCACCGCAAGGCGCACGTGGCGCCGCGCACGGTGCCGTTGCCGGTCTATCTGACGATGATCGCCGTCGTCGTCGCTTTGGCGACGACCGGCCTCGTCGGACAGTCGGGTGCGCATCTGGTGCCCTGGGCGCCGACGTGGGTGCTGGTCCTGCTGGGCCTGCTGGTGTTCAGCGAACTCGGGATCGCACTGACCAACTGGCTGGCCACGGTCATCGTGGCGCCGAAGCCGCTGCCGCGGCTGGATTTCTCGCTCGGCCTGCCGGCGACCGAGCGCACGCTGGTCGTCGTGCCGTGCATGTTCGGCGACATCGCCACGGTCGATGCGCTGGTCGAAGGGCTGGAGGTGCGATTCCTCGCCAATCGCGATCCGCATCTGCACTTCGCGCTGCTGAGCGACGATCTCGATGCCGACCAGCAGACATTGCCCGGCGATGCGGCGGTGCTGGCGCATGCGTCGGCGCTGATCGCCGGCCTCAACCAGCGCTATCTGGCCGACAGTCCCGCGCCCGGCGGCGACCGGTTCTTCCTGTTCCATCGACCGCGCAGCTGGAATGCGGGCGAGGGGCGCTGGATCGGAGAGGAGCGCAAGCGCGGCAAGCTGGCCGCGTTGAACGGCTTCCTGCGCGGCGCCGGCACGGGTGCATTCCAGCAGATCGTCGGCCGCACGGACGTGCTGGCCAACGTGCGCTACGTGATCACCCTCGACACCGACACGCGACTGCCGCGCGATGCCGCACGGGCCTTCGTCGGCACGCTGGCGCATCCGCTCAATCGCGCGGTGTTCGATCCCAGGCGCAATCGCGTGACCCGCGGCTACGGCATCCTGCAGCCGAGCGTCGGCAGCAGTTTCAGTGGCCGCCGCATCAGCCGCTATGCGCGCATGTACGGCAGCGAGCCGGGCATCGATCCGTATACCCGCACTGTCTCGGACGTGTACCAGGATCTGTTCGGCGAAGGCTCCTTCGTCGGCAAGGGCATCTACGACGTCGACGCGTTCGAGCGCGCGCTGCACGGACGCTTTCCCGACAACCGCATCCTCAGCCACGACCTGCTCGAAGGCTGCCATGCGCGCGCCGGTCTGGTCAGCGACGTGCGTCTGTACGAGGACTATCCGGCGCGCTACGCCGCCGACGTCAAGCGTCGTCATCGCTGGATCCGCGGCGACTGGCAGCTGCTGCCGTGGGTAATGCCGTGGGTGCCGACCGCGCGCGACGGCACCGTGCGCAATCCGCTGTCGTGGCTGTCGCGCGGCAAGCTGCTCGACAACCTGCGCCGCAGTCTGGTGCCCGCCGCGGCCCTTGTACTGCTGGTCTTCGGCTGGGCCACGCTCGCCGCGCCGCTGGCGTGGACGTTCTGGCTGCTGACGGTGTTCTTCGCGCCGGTGCTGATTCCGGCCCTGCGCGATCTGCTGTCGAAGCCGGCGGACATGCGCCTCGACACGCATCTGCTGCAGGTCGGAGACGCGACCGGTCGCGGCCTCGTGCGCGCGGCGGTCAACTTCGCGTGTCTGCCTTACGAGGCGATGTTCAGCCTGTCGGCGATCGCACTGACCCTGTGGCGCACGCTGGTAACGCGCCGCCATCTGCTGCAGTGGAATCCGTCGAGCGAGGTCGAGCGTTCGCTCGGCAGCGGCATGGCCGCGGAGCTGCGCGGCATGTGGGGCGCACCGGTGCTCTCGCTGCTGATCGCGCTGCTGGTCCTGCGCACGAATCCCGCAGCGCTGTGGGTCGCCGGTCCGCTGCTGGCGCTGTGGGCCGTCTCGCCGCTGCTGATGGCGTGGCTGGGCCGCGCGCCGCCGCAGCGTAGCGCGCAACTGTCGACGGTGCAGCTGGATTTCCTCGGCCGCCTGGCGCGGCGCACCTGGGCATTCTTCGAGGTCAACATCCGCGAAGAAGACCATTGGCTGCCGCCGGACAACATCCAGGAGCATCCGTCGCTGGTCGTCGCACGCCGCACGTCGCCGACCAATATCGGCCTGTCGCTGCTGGCGAATCTGGGTGCCTGGGATTTCGGCTACCTGCAGACCGCCGCCGTGGTCCAGCGCACGCAGCGCGTGTTCGCCACGCTCGATCGCATGGAGCGCCACCGCGGCCATTTCTACAACTGGTACGACACCGAGACGCTGGCGCCGTTGCCGCCGCGCTACATCTCCACCGTCGACAGCGGCAATCTCGCCGGGCATCTGCTGACCCTGCGGCAGGGTCTGCTCGGTCTGATCGACGCACCGGTGCTCGCGCCGCAGACCTTTGCGGGTCTGGCGCACACGCTGGGTGTGCTGCGTGGACTGCACGACGTGCAGGACCATCCGGATCGTGCCTGGCAGGTCGCGCTCGAGGCCTTCGAGTCGCGGCTCGCAGTCGCGCTGGCGACGCCGCCGGACACCGTGCGCGATGCGCTGGCGACGGTGGACGCCCTGGCGGCGCTCGCACTGCCGCTGGCTGCGCTGTCGCCACCGGTCGATACCTACGATCCGCTCGAGGATGCACCGGCGCACTGGTCGGCGCGTCTGATCGATGCCTGTGAGCAAGCGCGTCAGGCGCTGGCGGCCTGTCTGCCGGCATCGACCGCGCCATCCGGCAGCCTGACCGCGGAGGACGGCGTGCCGTCACTGCGGGCGCTGTGCGCGCCCGGCATCGCAGCGGACGTGCGCGCCCGGGCCTGCGCGCAGGTCCACGAGCTCGAACGTCTGGCGCACGTCGCAGGCCAGTTCTCGCTGATGGAATACGGCTTTCTCTACGACCGTGCGCGGCATCTGCTGTCGATCGGTTACGACGTCGACAACCGCCGCCTCGACCAGGGCCACTACGATCTGCTCGCCTCCGAGGCCCGTCTGTGCAGCTTCGTCGCGGTCGCACAGGGCCAGTTGCCGCAGGACACCTGGTTCGCACTGGGCCGCCTGCTGACCGAGGTCGACGGCGACGCGACGCTGCTGTCGTGGAGCGGCTCGATGTTCGAGTACCTGATGCCGCAGCTGGTGATGCCCAGCTATCCGGACACGCTGCTCGACCAGACCGCGCGTCACGCGGTGCAGGCACAGATCGCCTACGGCCGACAGCACGATGTGCCGTGGGGCATTTCGGAATCCGGCTACAACACCGTCGACACGCGCATGAACTACCAGTACCGCGCGTTCGGCGTGCCGGGGCTCGGGCTCAAGCGTGGACTCGGCGAGGATCTGGTGATCGCGCCCTACGCGACGATGATGGCGCTGATGGTCGCGCCGGAAGCGGCGACGCAGAACCTGCAGCGGCTCGATGCGGCCGGTTTCTCCGGGCGTTTCGGCCTGTTCGAGGCGATCGATTTCACGCCCTCGCGCCTGCCGCGCGGACAGACCCACGCGGTGGTGCGCTCCTTCATGGCGCATCACCAGGGCATGGGGTTCCTCGCGCTCGATCATCTGCTGCGCGAGCAGCCGATGCAGAAGCGCTTCGTCGCCGACGCCGAGTTCCAGGCCACCTTGCTGCTGCTGCAGGAACGCGTGCCGCGCACCGGCGTGTTCCGGCCGCACGAGGTCGAATCGGTCGGCGTGCGCACCAGCAGCGCCGGCAATGAAACCCAGCTGCGCGTGTTCCGCACGCCCGACACCACGCGGCCTGCCGTGCAGATGCTGTCGAACGGACGCATGCATGCGCTCCTCACCAGTGCCGGCGGCGGCTATCTGCGCCAGCACGACATGGCCGTGGTCCGCTGGCGCGAGGACGGCACGCGCGATCACTGGGGCAGCTTCTGCTATCTGCAGGATGTCGAGAACGGCGACGTGTGGTCGGCCGCGCACCAGCCGACCTGCGTGCCGGTCGAGCATTACGAAGCGATCTTCTCCGACGCCAAGGCCGAGTTCCGCGGTCGCCGGCGCGGCATCGAGACGCATCTGGAAATCGCCATCTCGGCCGAGGACGACATCGAGCTGCGGCGTCTGCGCCTGAGCAACCGCTCGCGCCGTCCGCGCACGATCGAGATCACGACCTATGCCGAAGTGGTGCTGGCGCCGGCCATCGCCGACGAACTGCACCCGGCTTTCAGCAACCTGTTCGTGCAGACCGAGATCGTGCGCGACAAGCAGGCGCTGCTGTGCACGCGGCGCCCGCGTGCGCACGACGAAATCCCGCCGTGGATGTTCCATCTCGTCGCCGCGCACAATGCGGACATCGAGGCGATCTCCTACGAGACCGACCGCGCGCGCTTCGTCGGCCGCGGCCGCACGCCACGCGATCCGCTGGCGATGCGCCGGAACGGGCCGCTGTCCGATACCGCGGGCTCGGTGCTCGATCCGGTGGTCGCGATCCGCGTGCGGATCACCCTGGCGCCGGAGCAGACCGCGGTCCTCGATCTCGTCACCGGCGTCGGCGGCGATCGTGATGCATGCGCGTCGCTGCTCGACAAGTATCGCGACCGGCGTCTCGCCGATCGCGTGTTCGATCTGGCCTGGACCCACAGCCAGGTCGTGCGCCGCCAGATCAATGCCACCCAGGGCGACGCGCAGCTGTACGAGCGCATCGCCGGGCTGCTGACGTTCTCGCATGCCTTCCTGCGCGCCGACAGCGCCGTGCTGCTGCAGAACCGTCGCGGACAATCGGGGCTGTGGGGCCATTCGATCTCGGGCGATCTGCCGATCGTGCTGGTGCAGATCGCCGCCGCGGAGAACATCGAGCTCGTGCGGCAGATGGTGCAGGCGCACGCCTACTGGCGGCTCAAGGGCCTGCAGGTCGATCTGGTGATCTGGAACGAGGACCAGATCGGCTATCGGCAGGAGCTGCAGGAACAGATCCTGGGTCTCGTCTCGGCGGGGCCGGAGGGCAATGTGCTCGATCGTCCGGGCGGCATCTTCGTGCGGCCGGCGCAGCAGATCTCGCAGGAAGACCGCATCCTGATCCAGTCGGTGGCGCGGGTGATCGTGGGCGACCAGTACGGCACGCTGGCCGCGCAGGTCGCGCGTCACGTGACGCCGGCGCGCAGCACGCCGTTGCTGGTCGCAAGTACGCCGCCCGTGGACGAAGGTGAAGGCGGTCCCGTCGCGCCGGTCGCCGGGTTCCACGGCCTGCCACCGTCCCGCGACGCCGACGCGCATGACGAAGACCCGTGGCCGTTCGAAGCGGTTGCCGACGCGGTGCTGTTCGACAACGGCCTCGGCGCATTCGCCGCCGACGGCCGCGAGTACGTGATCGTGCTCGACGACGACGCGACTACGCCCGCGCCGTGGTCGAACGTCATGGCGAACGCGAAGCTCGGCAGCGTGGTCAGCGAGAGCGGGCCGGGCTACACCTGGTTCGAGAACGCGCACGAGTTCCGCCTGACGCCGTGGCACAACGATCCGGTGTCCGACACCGGCGGCGAGGCGTTCTACCTGCGCGACGAGGAGAGCGGCCATGTGTGGTCGCCGATGCCGCTGCCGATGCGCGGCCGCGGTGCGTATCGCACGCGCCACGGTTTCGGCTACAGCGTCTACGAGCACGTCGAGGACGGCATTGCCAGCGAACTGTGGATCTACGTCGGCCTGCGCGATGCGGTGAAGTTCTCGGTGCTGAAGCTGCGCAACCTGTCCGGACGTGCGCGCCGGCTGTCGGCAACGGGCTACGTGGAATGGGTGCTCGGCGACATCCGGGTGAAGTCCCAAATGCACGTGGTCACCGAGCAGGACGCCGCGACCGGCGTGCTGACCGCGCGCAACCCCTACAACACCGAGTTCGGCGGACGCGTCGCGTTCTTCGATGTCGATGGCGACCGCCGCACATTCACTGCCGACCGCGGCGAATTCCTCGGCCGCAACGGCAGCCTGCGTGATCCCGATGCGCTGCGTCGCGAGCGTCTGTCGGGCCGTCTCGGCGCGGGGCTGGACCCGTGCACCGCGATCCAGGTGCTGGTGGATCTCGCGCCGGAGCAGGCGACCGAAACCGTGTTCCGGCTCGGCATCGGCGACGACATGCACGCCGCGCTGCAACTGGCGGCTTCGCTGCGCGGCTCGATGCCGGCGCACGATGCGCTCGACGGCGTGCGTCTGCACTGGCTGCAGACGCTCGGCGCGGTGCGGGTGGAGACACCCGAGCCGGCGACCGATCTGCTGGTCAACGGCTGGCTGCTGTACCAGACGCTGGCCTGCCGCTACGTCGCGCGCAGCGGTTACTACCAGTCCGGCGGCGCGTTCGGGTTCCGCGACCAGTTGCAGGACACGATGGCGACCGTGCATGCGATGCCGGCGCTGACCCGCGCGCATCTGCTGCTCAGCGCCGAACACCAGTTCCCGCAGGGCGACGTGCTGCACTGGTGGCATCCGCCGGCCGATCGCGGCGTGCGCACGCGCTGCTCCGACGACTACCTGTGGCTGCCGCTCTCGGCCTGCCGCTATCTGGAAGTCACCGGCGACGCCAGCGTGCTCGACGAGCGCGTCGGTTTCATCGAGGGCCGCCTGGTCAATGCCGACGAGGAGTCGTACTACGACCTGCCGGTGACGTCGGGTCGCGTGCAGTCGTTCTACGACCACTGCGTGCTCGCGCTGGAGCGCGGCATGGCACTGGTCGGCGAACGCGGCCTGCCGCTGATCGGCACCGGCGACTGGAACGACGGCATGAACCGGGTGGGCGAGGGCGGCCGCGGCGAAAGCGTGTGGCTGGGCTTCTTCCTCTACGACGTGCTGCAGCGCTTCATTCCGGTGGCGACGGCGCGCGGCGATGCCACGTTCGCGGCCACGTGCGTCGCGGCGGCGGAGCGCCTGCAGGCCAATCTCGAAGCCGAAGCCTGGGACGGCGGCTGGTACCGGCGCGCCTGGTTCGACGACGGCACGCCGATCGGCTCGCAGTCCAGCGACGAGTGCCGGATCGACTCGATCTCGCAGAGCTGGTCGGTGCTGTCGGGCGCTGCCGAACCGGCACGCGCGCGTCAGGCGATGACCGCGCTCGACACGCATCTGGTCAAGCGCGAGGCGGGCCTGATCCAGCTGCTCGATCCGCCGTTCGACAGGACCGCGCACGATCCGGGCTACATCCGCGGCTACGTGCCCGGTGTGCGCGAGAACGGCGGCCAGTACACGCACGCAGCGGTGTGGACGGCGATGGCGTTCGCCGCGCTCGACGATCGCGAGCGCGCCTGGGAACTGGCGCGCATGATCAATCCGGTGCACCACGCCGAAGACGCCGCCGGCACGGCGGTCTACAAGGTCGAGCCTTACGTCATGGCGGCCGATGTCTACGGCGTCGCGCCGCATGTCGGACGGGGCGGCTGGACCTGGTACACCGGTTCGGCGGGCTGGATGTATCGGCTGCTCAGCGAATCGCTGCTGGGTCTGCAGCGTCGCGGTGACACGTTGCGGATCGAGCCCTGCATCCCCGATGACTGGCCCGGCTACCGGATGCAGCTGCGCCACGGCGCGGCGGTGTATCGCATCGAAGTCACGCGCACGGATGCGGACGCGCCGAAGCTCACGCTCGACGGTCAGGCGCAGGCCGATCTGCAGATCGCGCTGCACACCGACGATGCGGTGCACGAGGTCGTGCTGCACTGGCCGCGTCGACCCGCCGGCGGAGCGGACTGATGGGGCTGCGCATCGAACTCGAGAGCGCACTCGATGCCCTGGCCGGCATGATCCCGGTCTGGCGCGAGAAGCTGCGCGAGCCGGACGCGTTCTGGAAGCAGTTCGACGCACTGTCGGCGAAGATCCTCGTGCGGGCCCGCGACGACGGCGAACGCGCCGCGGTGCAGACGCGTCTGCAGGCGATGCTCGCCGACGCGGGCTGCGTGCGACCCGGCCGTCGTTGAACGAGAAAGGGGCGGCTTCCGGGCCGCCCCTTCTTCAGTCCCGGTGTCGCGCACTCAGAACTTGTAGTTCACACCCACCAGATAGGTGCGACCCCATTCGAGGTTCTCGAGCGGCCGGTCGCGCGTGCCGGCGTAGGTGCGGTAAGCCTCGTTGGTCAGGTTGTTGGCCTGCAGCAGCAGGGTCAGACCGTCGAACGACGAGCCCTCGCCGAAGCTGTAGCTGATCTGCGCATCGGTGATGTTCTCGCCGACCACGTAGCGCAGCGTCCGCGCACCATCGAAGTTGCCGATCTCGCCGATGAAGTCCGAACGCCGGCGCTGGCTCACGCGTGCCTCGAACCCGTCGCGTTCGTAATACGCCGTCAGGTTGTAGACGCGCTTGGACAGACCCGGCAGGTCGATCGGTCCGCTGCCCACGCTGTTGGCGCTTTCGGGATCGAAGATCTGGATGCTGCTGTCGTTGAAGCTCGCGCTGGCGACGATACCGAAACCGCGCAGCGATTCGGTCCACAGATCGAACGGCAGCGAGGCCGTCAGCTCCAGGCCGCGCAGCGTGCCGCCTTCGCCGTTCTGCGGCGCGGTGAAGTTGCCGATGGTCTGCACCGGTGGCGAGTTCGGCGGCGGCACGTAGCTGGCGACGAAATCGGAGAAGTCGTAGTCGTCGCGCGTCTGCGTGTAGATGTAGGTGCGCAGGTCCTTGTAGAAGAACGCCGCGGCCACGTAGGCGCGGTTGCCGAAGTACTTCTCCCACGACACGTCGAACGCGTAGGCGCGCCACGGATCGAGCAGCGGATTGCCGCCGCTGCCGCCGGGCCGGCCGGTCGCGGTGTCGACACCGAACTCCAGCGAGGAGCGCAGCTGGTCGACGCGCGGACGCGCCACCTGTTCCGCCAGGCCCACGCGCAGCGTGTGCTCGTTCGGCAGCTGGAACGCGAGGTTCATGCTCGGCAGCACGTCGGTGTAGGTCTTGCCCGCTTCGAAGGGGCGCACGTTGCTGCCGGCCGGCTGCGTTGAGTCGAAGTAGCGCGATGCCGACGACTGGTCGACGCGCTGGATCTGCACGCCGACATTGCCGGTGACCGTGGTCGCGCCCCAGTCGGTGCTCAGGTTGGCGCGGGCGAAGGCGCTGGTGATCTTCTCGCTGACCGTCCACGCCTTGGGAATCAGGTAGTTCAGGTCTTCGGTCGGCTCGAACACCATGTAGCGCGCGACCGCGGCAGGCACGTTCCAGGCGGGAATGTAGCCCACGCCCGCGAAGCCCAGGTCGACCAGTCCGTACTGCAGATCGCTGGCGATGGCGGTATCACCCTGCGGCCCGAGGAGGATGTTGCCCTCGGGCTGGCGCTTGGATTTCTCGCGGTCGGTGTGGTTGAGGCCGAAGTCGAAATCGGCCAGCCAGGCGATCGACTCCGGCGCCGGCACCGTCAGGCCGATGCGCGCGGCCTTGAGTTCGTCCTCGACCTGCGGTGTCTTGCCGTAGCCCGAGCCGTAGATCGTGTTGGTCAGGAACAGCTGCTCGGGATTCGAGTAGTCGAGACCCGGCGCGAGCTGGGTGAAATCGTCGCGGCGGATGTCGAGTTCGATCGTGTCGAAGGACGGATTCGGCAGACGCTGCGCGTTGTTCTCCAGGCTGATCTCCGAGCGCTTGGCCTTCGACCAGCTGACGTCGGTGAACAGACGCGCACGTTCGAAGTTGAACTCGTTGCTCCAGCCCACGGCCGAGATGCGGTCTTCGCGATGGTTGTACATGCCGCGCACCAGCGGATACACGCCGCTCAGAGTGCCGCCGGCGAAGCTGCCGTTCTCGCTGGTGCGCACGTTGCTGTAGACGCATGCCGGGTTGCACGGGAACGAGCCGTTGAACTGCGTGTTGACCTCGAACTGGTTCGCGGTGTCTTCCTGCTCGGCGCGCGAGTGGAACATGTCCAGCGTGCTGGTCCACGCGTTCGACGGCCGGAACTGCAGCGTCGCCATCACGCCGTCGCGCTTGGTATAGCCGGTGCGGCGCAGGGCCTTCATGCCGTCGGTGGCCCAGGTGCCGGGGGCGAGGCCGGGTCGCGCATCGGTCTTCCACGGTTCGTACAGGCCGACCTGGTTCTCCTGGATCGGCGTATCGCTGTGCGAGTAACCGATCGAGAAGCCGAAGCGGCGGTCTGCGGACTGGCCGATCCAGCTGCCGCTGATGCGGTTGCCATAGGGGTCGGTCTTCGCCGCTTCGCCCAGCGAGTTGCGCTGGTAGCGACCGTTGAGGGTGATGACCGACTCGTTGAAGTTCAGCGGCCGCACCGTCTGCATGTCCAGCGTGCCCGACAGGCCCTGGCCGAACAGGCCGGCGTCGGGCGTCTTGTACACGGTGACGCCGCTGACGAGTTCCGACGGGTACTGGTCGAACTCCACGCTGCGGTTGTCGCCGGTGCTGACCATCTCGCGGCCGTTGAGCAGCGTGGTCGCGAAGTCGGGCGACAGGCCGCGCACACTGATCACCTGCGCGCGGCCGGCGACGCGCTGCGCCGACAGGCCGGGCAGGCGCGCGATCGATTCGGCGATGCTGACGTCGGGCAGCTTGCCGATGTCTTCGGCCGATACCGCTTCGACGATCGACGTCGCATCGCGCTTGATCGAGATCGCGCTCTCGATACCGCGGCGGATGCCGGTGACCTTGACGGCATCGAGTTCGGTCGCCTCGTCCGCGGCGGCGGTGTTCGAGGAATTCGTGGTGGTCTGTGCGTGCGCGCCAGCGGCGAGCATCAGCAGTGCCGACGACAGCGCGGCACTGAGCAGGTTGCGATCGAGCTTCGACATCTCCCCTCCCAAGGGTGTCCAGCGGACAGCAGTGTGTCTTCGTTTATGCCGTCGACGACCGCCGTGGGGCAGGGCGTGGATCGGTTCGCGGCAATGGTAGTCGCGCGTTTGCCGGGCGGACGCGCGCTGCATACGTATTCATTGCGTCGCGCGCGCCGCGCTGTCATCGCGGGTGGCGTGGGCTGGTGTCGCGTGTCGCGTCGGTGTCCATGGAAACCGTTTACGTCGTGCGCCGCTGCCGCGCGATTGCAGCGATCGCGCATCGCCGACGACCGGCCCGTCGCAGCGCGTCGGCTAGCATCGCGGCATGTCTTCGCCCCTGACCGCACCACTCGCCGCCGCATTGCGCCGCTGGGTGCTGGGCGTGTTTCCGCGCGGACAGAGCGGCATTGATTACGACGCGCCGGCGGGCGACCCCGGCCTGTTCGGGCCGGACAGCGCGACCTGGCGCGTGCACGCGGATTTCCCCGGCATGCTCGCCGGCGGCCTGTGCGCGCTGATGCTGCAGGCGCTGCATCCGCAGGTACTCGCGGGCGTCTGGGACCACTCGGACTTCCGCGACGATCTCGTCGGCCGGCTGCGGCGCACGACCGGCTTCGTCGCCGGCACCTCGTTCGCAGGCACCGAGCAGGCCCAGCGGCTGATCGCGCGGGTGCGCGCGATCCACACGCACGTGCGCGGGACCACCGCCGACGGCATGCCGTACTCGGCCGACGAGCCCGCGCTGCTGTCGTGGGTACATGCCAGCGAGGCCTACGCATTCCTGCAGGGCTTCCGCATGTACGCCGGTGTCGAGATGCCGGCGTGGGCGCAGGACCGCTACTACGCCGAGGGCGATCGCGTGGCGGCTGCGTTGGGTGCGGCCGAGATTCCCGAAAGCCGCGCGGCAATGGCGGCGTACTTCGACGCGGTGCGGCCGCAGCTGCGTTACGACGATCGCGCGCGCGAGGTGCTGCAGGTGCTGTCGCGCATCCGTCTGCCGGTGCCGGGCGCGGCGATCTCGCGCGGCCTGTTTCTCGGTGCGGGCGCGGCGCTGCTGCCGCCCTGGGCGGAGCGGATGCTGGGCATCACCACGCCGCAGCGTGCGCGGCATCGCGCCTGCGCACGTGCCCTGCGCGACCTGGCGCCGCTGTTCCACATCGCATTGCCGGATGGCGCGGGTGCGCGCGCCTGCAGGCGCGTGGGTGTGTCGCCGTCGATCCTGCGCACGTGGCCGGACAGCGCGGCGCGCGACGGTTGATGCCGCTCAGCCGGCAGCGTCCAGCGCTGCGACGCAGATGCCGTGCGCAGGCAGCTGCAGCGTGCCGTCGTGCAGTTCGCCCGTCGGCAGACCATGCCCGTCCAGCGGATGCACGGCCTGTGTCGTACGCCATTCGACGGGCGCCGCCGAGAGATTGAACACGACGAGCACCCGCACGCCGTCTTGTTCCCGCACGAAGGCCAGCACCGGTTCCGGCGCGTCGAGGAACGTGATGCTGCCGGTACGCAGCGCGGGCTGCGTGCGCCGCCACTGCAGGAAGCGGCGCGCATGCGCCAGCACCGAATCGGCATCGGCGTCCTGCGCGGCCACGTTCTGCGCGCGATGCGCGTCGGGAATCGGCAGCCACGGCGTGCCGGTCGAGAAACCCGCGTCCGCATCGCCGGTCCACGGCATCGGCGTGCGGCAGCCGTCGCGGCCCTTGAAGTTCGGCCAGAAGGTGATGCCGTAGGGGTCGCGCAGCGCCTCATAGGGCACGTCCGCTTCCGCCAGACCGAGTTCCTCGCCCTGGTAAAGGCATACCGAGCCGCGCAGCGTGCACACCAGCGCGATCATCTGGATCGCGAACGCCGCGCCCGCGGTGCCGCCGCCCCAGCGCGTGACCGCGCGGACCACGTCGTGGTTGGAGATCGCCCAGCACGGCCAGCCGTCCATCGCGGCTTCGAGGCGCTGCACGGTGTCGCGGATGTAGCCGGCACTGAAATCGTCGACCAGCAGCTCGAAGCTGTAGCCCATGTGCAGGCGGCCGGGGCTGGTGTATTCGGCCGTCGTCGCCAGTGAATCCTCCGACGAGATCTCGCCCAGCGCAGCGACGTCGGTGTAGCCGTCCATCAACACGCGCAGGCGCTCGATGAAGCCGATGTTCTCCGGCTGCGTGTTGTTGTACCAGTGGTACTGGAACGCGTAGGGATTGTCGGGCGAGAAGCCGCGACCGATGCGCAGCGCCTCGGGCTTGGGCGGGTTGTCGCGCAGCTGCGCATCGTGGAAACAGAAGTTGATCGAATCGAGGCGGAAGCCGTCGACGCCGCGGTCGAGCCAGAAGCGCACGTAGTCGAGCGTCGCCTGCTGCACTTCGCGATTGTGGAAGTTGAGGTCCGGCTGGCTCGACAGGAAATTGTGCAGGTAGTACTGGCGGCGCCGCGGCTCCCACTTCCACGCCGGGCCGCCGAAGATCGACAGCCAGTTGTTGGGCGGCGTGCCGTCGGGTTTCGCATCCGCCCAGACGTACCAGTCCGCCTTGGGGTTGTCGCGCGATTCGCGACTTTCGCGGAACCACGCGTGCGCGTTCGAGGTATGGCTGAAGACCTGGTCGATCATGACCTTCAGGCCCAGCGCATGCGCCTTGGCGAGCAGTGCATCGAAGTCCGCCAGCGTGCCGAACATCGGATCGACATCGCACTGGTCTGCGATGTCGTAACCGAAGTCGTCCATCGGCGAGCGGAAGAACGGCGACACCCAGATCGCATCGACGCCGAGCGAGGCCACGTGATCCAGGCGCGCGATGATGCCGGGCAGGTCGCCCACGCCATCACCGTCGCTGTCCATGAAGCTGCGCGGGTAAATCTGGTAGATCACCGCACCGCGCCACCAGGGACTCTCGCTCATCGCCGCTCTCGTCTCGCGCCGGCCGGGCGCGCAGCGAAAGTAGTGCATCGCACGGCGCCGGTGAAAGCACGCGAGGCGCCTGCATGCGATGAATACGTATGCAACTCGCGGCGCGTCGCGACGTGCTCGTTACCATGCAGCCATGCACGCACCGGCGTTGGTGCGATGCAGCGGTCCTTGGGAGGGGAGTCGCAGCACATGCGCAACGCGAAACCGCAGCTGTCGTTCTGGCAGATCTGGAACATGTGTTTCGGCTTTCTGGGCATCCAGTTCGGATTCGCCCTGCAGAACGCCAATGTCAGCCGCATCTTCCAGACGCTCGGCGCGGACATGGAACAGGTGCCCGGCCTGTGGATCGCGGCCCCGCTGACGGGGCTGCTGGTGCAGCCGGTGATCGGCTACTTCTCCGACCGCACCTGGACACGTCTCGGCCGTCGCCGTCCGTACTTCCTGTGGGGCGCGGTGTTCTCGACCGCCGCCCTGCTGGTGATGCCGAACTCGCCCGAACTGTGGATCGCGGCCGGCACGCTTTGGGTGCTCGATGCGTCGCTCAACGTGTCGATGGAACCGTTCCGCGCCTTCGTCGGCGACCAGCTCGCGCCGAAGCAGCGTCCGACCGGTTACGCGATGCAGAGCTTCTTCATCGGCGTCGGTTCCGTGGTCGCCAGTGCGCTCCCGTTCGTGCTGGCGAAACTCGGCGTCGCCAATACCGCGGGGCCGGGCGAAGTGCCCGACACCGTGCGCTACGCGTTCTACTTCGGTGGCGCGGTGTTGATCAGCGCGGTGCTATGGACCGTGCTGCGCACGCGCGAGTATCCGCCCGAGGCGCTGGCCGCGTTCGACGATGCGCATCCGCCCGGCACGGTGGCAGGCGGCGACGTGCCGGTGCCGGGCGCGATCGGCGGAGTGCCGTGGTTGCTCGCCGGTATCGCCGGCGTGGCGCTGGTCTGGGCGATGGGCTGGGACCGCATGCTCTACGTGCTCGCCGCGCTGCCGCTGGCCTACGGCCTGTTGCGGCTGCTGGCCGTGGCACTGGGCGGCGGCATGATTGCCGCGATCGCCGGTGACCTGCATGCGATGCCGACCACGATGCGCCAGCTCGCGGTCGTGCAGTTCTTCTCGTGGTTCGGCCTGTTCGCGATGTGGATCTACACCACCGCCGCGGTCGCGCAGACCCACTACGGCACCACCGATCCGCAATCGGCCGCCTACAACGAGGGCGCGAACTGGGTCGGCGTGCTGTTCGCCGCCTACAACGGCTTCGCCGCGATCGCCGCGGTCGCGATTCCGTGGATGGCGCGCCACCTCGGCCTGCGCATGACCCATCTGGTGAACCTGTGGCTGGGCGGCGCGGGTCTGGTGTCGATCGCCTTCATCCGCGATCCGCAATGGCTGCTGCTGTCGATGGCCGGCGTCGGCTTCGCCTGGGCCTCGATCCTGTCGCTGCCGTACGCGCTGCTGTCCGACAGCCTGCCCGCGCACAAGATGGGCGTGTACATGGGCATCTTCAATTTCTTCATCGTCATCCCGCAGCTGGTCGCGGTGAGCACGCTGGGTTTCCTGCTCGGCCACGTGTTCGGCGGCGCGCCGATGCGCGTACTGATGCTGGGCGGCGCGAGTCTGGCGATCGCCGGGCTGTGCGCGCTGCGCGTCTCGCGGCCACTGTCGGAGCAGGCGTCGCGATGACATCGAAACCGAGGAGTGACCGCATGACCCGAGCGTTGACCGTCGCCATCGCCGCGCTGTTGAGCGCCTGCAGCCATGCCGGAGACGTCCGCGCCAGCGACACACCGGTTGGCGACGCGCTCTACGGCACGCGCGAGCCCTTCGCCGCGCACGCGGTCTACTTCGTCGTCACCGACCGCTTCGTCAACGGCGACACGTCGAACGACCAGCGCGAGCAGGGCGGTGCGCATCGCACCTTCGACATCCCGGTGCGTTGCCCGGACGGCATCGACGGGAACATCGGCTATCTCGGCGGCGACTTCCGCGGCGTGCTCGACAACGCCGGCTACATCCGCGACATGGGCTTCGGCGCAGTGTGGATCACGCCGATCGTCGACAACCCGGACGAGGCCTTCACCGGCGGCGATCCGGTCGCCTGCGGCAGCTCGCTGACCGACCGTGGCAAGACCGGCTACCACGGCTACTGGGGTACGAACTTCTACAAGCTCGACGAGCATCTGCCGAGCGCCGATCTCGATTTCCGCGGCTTCACCGACGGCATGCGTGCGGCGGGCCTGAAGACCGTGCTCGACATCGTCGGCAACCACGGCTCGCCGTCGTGGACGATGCCGACGCCGCAGCCGGGCTTCGGCCAGATCTTCGACGCCGACGGCAGGCTGATCGCCGACCACCAGAACCTGCCGCCGCAGCAACTCGATCCCAAGGGCAATCCGCTGCATGCGTTCTACAATGCGACCGGCGTGGTCGATGCCAAGGACGGTTCGATCTTCGACGGCAACCTCGCCCAGCTGTCGGACTTCGACGCCACCAATCCGGCCGTGTTCGAGTATCTCGCCGGCGCCTACGAACAATGGATCGGGCAGGGCGCCGACGCGTTCCGCATCGATACCATCGCCTGGATGCCGCACGCGTTCTGGAACCGCTTCGCCGACCGCATCCGCGGCCAGCACCCGGGCTTCTTCATGTTCGGCGAAGCCTTCGACTACAACGCCGACAAGATTGCAGAACACACCTGGACGCAGAATGGCGGCGTCAGCGTGCTCGACTTCCCGATGAAGCAGGCGATGGACGCGGTCTTCGCCGGCGATGCCGGCTTCGAGCGCCTCGCGCCGGCGCTGCACCTCGAACGTGGGCCGTATGCCAATCCCTACGATCTGGCGACGTTCTACGACAACCACGACATGCCGCGCATGGCGGCCACCGACACCGGCTTCATCGACGCGCACAACTGGCTGTTCACCGCGCGCGGCATCCCGGTCGTCTACTACGGCTCGGAAACCGGCTTCATGCGCGGCCGCGCCGAACACGCCGGCAACCGCGCGTACTACGGACAGGATCGCGTCGAAGCTGGCGCTCAGAGCCCGATCCATGCCGCGCTGACCCGTATCGCGAATCTGCGCCGCGACACACCTGCGCTGCAGCGCGGCCTGCAACTGGTGCTCGATCTCGAGGGCGACCACGCCGCGTTCTATCGCGTGCTCGGCGATGGCGATGCCCACCAGACCGCGCTCGTGCTGCTCAACAAGGGTGACGTGCCGTGGCAGGCGCGGCTGGAAGCGGCGCAGATCGCCGATGGCGTGTGGCGCGATGCGATGGACGCCGGGAATGTGACAGCCGCGCGCGGCGTGTCGCTGGACGTGCCGGCGCATGGCGTGCGCGTGCTGGTGCGCGACGAGATCGCAATGCCGGATGCGCTGCGCGCTCGCCTGCACAAGACGATGGACCGGCGCCTGGGCGGGCCCGACGCCGCCACCGATTGACCGGGCGCGCGACCCGGCAGGCGATCACCGCCGCGCCGTCGACTCCCGCACGACCAGCGACGTCGGCATGCGCAGGCTCTCCGCCGGCTCGCCGATGACCAGTTTCATCAGGGTGTCGACCAGCAGCTCGCCCGCGGTCAGTGTGTCCTGCACCACGGTCGTCAGCGCCGGCGTGGTCATGCGCGCGGCGGGAATGTCGTCGAATCCGGCAATGGCGACGTCGTCGGGCATCCGAAGTCCGTGTTCGGCGAATGCGCGCATCGCGCCGATCGCGATCAGGTCGCTCGCCGCGAATACCGCATCGAACGGCAGCCCGCGCCGCAGCAGCTCGCGCGCCGCCGCGTAGCCCGAATCCTCCGCGCTCTCGGCATCGACCTGCAGCGTCCGCTCCATCGGCAGGCCGCGCGTCTGCAGCGCCGACTCGCACCCGAGCCAGCGATCCAGGAATTCCGGATAGCGGCTGGACGCATCGCCCAGAAACGCGATGCGGCGATGCCCCAGGTCGGCGAGATGCGCGCCGACCTGCGTACCGCCGCCGGCGTTGTCGCAACCGATCGAGATGCCGGGCTGCCCCGGCAGCACCGCGCCCCAGCGCACGAACTGCGTGCCCTGTTCGACCAGCGTGCGCAGCTTGCCCTGGTAGGCGAGATAGTCGCCGTAGCCGAGCAGGATCAGCCCGTCGGCCTTGTGGCTGTCGCCGTAATCGGCGTGCCAGTCGTCCGAGAGCTGCTGGAACGAGATCAGCAGGTCCTGTCCGTGCCG
The DNA here is from genome assembly GCF_036584485.1 of Luteimonas flava. Lineage (NCBI taxonomy): Bacteria > Pseudomonadati > Pseudomonadota > Gammaproteobacteria > Lysobacterales > Lysobacteraceae > Luteimonas > Luteimonas flava. The sequence continues at coordinate 174,734 of NZ_JAZHBM010000001.1, forward strand.
CGCGCAGGCGCGGGTGATCGAGCCGAGCATCGGCAGGAAGAACGGGTTGATGTGCGACTGGTCGCTGGTCGGATCCTCGAACAGCAGCAGCGCCAGCGTGCCCGACTGCTGCCGCCGCAGATTGGATGCGTTCTTGTCGACCTTGTAGTTCAGCTCCCGCGCGATCCCGAGGATGCGCTCGCGGGTTTCGCGATTGACCGACGGATGCCCTCGCAGCGCACGCGAGACGGTCGGCTGCGACACGCCGGCGAGGTGCGCGATGTCCAGCGAGGTCGGCTTGCCCTTGATCGTCATCGCGCAGGTACGGAAAAAACCGCCCCGATGATGCCACGCGGGGGGAAGACGGCGTCCGGAGCAGGATCTTGAGGGCAGGGCTGCGGCTGCTCGCGTGCCGGCCGCAGGCACCCCGAGGCCGCGCGCGCCGCCGGTCAGGGGCCAGACCGCGGCGATCCCGCCCGAAGCGCGCCACGGCCGCTTTCTGCGTTACCATCGACGCCCGTTCTCCCGCATACAGGTGGCCCGCGGCAACGCCGGCCGAGCGTGCGACATGCGCACTACCACCGCCCAGCGCTGACCGCCCCGAGGCCTCCTGCACAAGGCGCCCTCCGGCGCTTTTTTTGTGGCCGCCACGCGGCTCGCGGACCGCCACCGGCCCGCTCCCGACACCTTCAGATCCCGGTTCCCATGATCACGATCACGCTCCCCGACGGCAGCCGCCGCGAATTCGAACAGCCCGTTTCCGTCCTCGAGGTCGCCCAGTCGATCGGCCCGGGCCTGGCCAAGGCCACCGTCGCCGGCAAGGTCGACGGCCGCCAGGTCGACGCGTCCGACGTCATCGACCACGACGCGACGCTGCAGATCCTGACCCCGAAGGACGCCGAGGGCGTCGAGATCATCCGCCACTCCTGCGCGCATCTCGTCGGCCATGCGGTCAAGCAGCTGTACCCGGACGCGAAGATGGTCATCGGTCCGGTGATCGACGACGGCTTCTACTACGACATCTACAGCGAGCGGCCGTTCACGCCCGAAGACATGGCGGCGATCGAAAAGCGGATGGCCGAGCTGATCGACACCGAGTACGACGTCATCAAGAAGATGACGCCGCGCGCCGAGGTCATCGAAACCTTCAAGGCCCGCGGCGAGGACTACAAGCTGCGCCTGATCGAGGACATGTCCGCCGACATCACCGAAATGGGCCTGTACCACCACCAGGAATACGTCGACATGTGCCGCGGCCCGCACGTGCCGAACACGCGGTTCCTCAAGGCGTTCAAGCTCACGCGCATCTCCGGTGCGTACTGGCGCGGCGATTCCAAGAACGAACAGCTGCAGCGCATCTACGGCACCGCGTGGGCGGATGCCAAGCAGCTCAAGGCCTACATCCAGCGCATCGAGGAAGCCGAGAAGCGCGACCACCGCCGCATCGGCAAGCAGCAGGAACTCTTCCATCTGCAGGAAGAGGCGCCGGGCCTGGTGTTCTGGCATCCGAAGGGCTGGGCGCTGTGGCAGGTCGTCGAGCAGCACATGCGCGGCGTCTACCGCGACAGCGGCTACGGCGAAGTGCGCTGCCCGCAGATCCTCGACGTGTCGCTGTGGCAGAAGTCCGGCCACTGGGACAACTACAAGGACAACATGTTCTTCACCGAGTCGGAGAAGCGCACCTACGCCGTCAAGCCGATGAACTGCCCGGGCCACGTGCAGATCTTCAACCAGGGCCTGCACAGCTACCGCGACCTGCCGATCCGCTACGGCGAGTTCGGCAGCTGCCATCGCAACGAGCCCTCGGGCGCGCTGCACGGCATCCTGCGCGTGCGCGGTTTCACCCAGGACGACGGCCACGTGTTCTGCACCGAATCGCAGATCGAATCCGAAGTCACCGCATTCCACCAGCAGGCGCTGGCGGTCTATACGCACTTCGGTTTCGACGACATCCAGATCAAGATCGCGCTGCGTCCCGAATCGCGCCTCGGCGACGACGCCACCTGGGACAAGGCCGAAGCCGCGCTGCGCAATGCGCTGTCGGCCTGCGGCGTCGCGTGGGAAGAACTGCCGGGCGAGGGCGCCTTCTACGGCCCGAAGATCGAATACCACCTCAAGGATGCGATCGGGCGCACCTGGCAGCTCGGCACGATGCAGGTCGACTTCATGATGCCCGGCCGCCTCGGCGCCGAATATGTCGACGAGCACAGCCAGAAGCAGGTGCCGGTGATGCTGCACCGCGCGATCGTCGGCTCGATGGAGCGTTTCATCGGCATCCTGATCGAGCACCACGCGGGCGCCTTCCCGGCGTGGCTGGCGCCGGTGCAGGCGGTGGTGATGAACATCACCGACGCCCAGGCCGATTTCGTGGGGACGGTTCGGAAATCCCTTGCAAATCAAGGGGTCCGCATCGAGGCCGATTTGCGGAACGAAAAGATCGGCTATAAGATTCGCGAGCACACGCTGCAACGGGTACCGTATCTGCTCGTGATCGGGGATCGCGAGAAGGAAACCGGTACCATCGCCGTTCGGACGCGTTCCGGTGAAGATCTGGGCTCGATGCCGATCGACGACTTCGTTGCCCGCCTTCGCGCGGCGCCCGTTCCAGCATGAGTCCTTCACCGGCGCCGGTCCAACATGGACGCGCCGGTCGCCCCGTTGGTTGACGAGCCGGCGGTATGTTCCATTTCGGAGATCGCAGTATTAGCACCCCTGACAACAAGCAGAATCGGCGCAACCAGGACATCCGCGTACCGCGGGTGCGCGTGATTGGTTCCGACGGAGAGATGATCGGCGTCCTGTCGCGCGACGATGCGCTGAAGGCTGCCGAGGAGGAGGGGCTCGACCTCGTCGAGATCCAGCCCAACGCGGATCCGCCGGTCTGCAAGATCATGGACTTCGGCAAGTTCAAGTTCGACCTCCAGAAGAAGGCGAACGAGGCCAAGAAGAAGACCAAGCAGCAGGAAATCAAGGAACTCAAGTTCCGGCCGGTCACCGACGAAGGCGACTACCAGATCAAGCTGCGCAAGATGCGCGGGTTCCTCGAGGACGGCGACAAGATCAAGGTCAACATCCGCTTCCGTGGCCGCGAGATGAGCCACCAGGAGCTGGGCCGCGAGATGGCGTCGCGCATCGAGGCCGACCTGGGCGAGGACATCGTCATCGAATCGCGTCCGCGCCTCGAAGGCCGGCAGATGGTGATGATGATCGCGCCGAAGAAGAAGTAACCACGCGTTTCACGCGTGGGCATGCCGTTTCCCTCTCCTTCTGGAAGAGGGCAACGGGTGAAGGGGCGCCGCGAGGCGCCTCTTTCGTTTCAGGTGGAGGCCCGGTCGTATTGGCGTCAGCAAACTGATCCCGCTGGCGCCACTGCAGCCGCCCGGTGGTGGCATGCGTCGAGCCCTCCGCCAACCCGATGATTTGCAAGCCGAATCCCCGCACGGCATAATGCGCGGCTCCCCGGTTCGTCGGGGTGGCAGATTCATCCAGGACCCGCCTGGATTCCCTCGTGGGATCAAAGGCTTAACACCGGCATGGGCAGGACGGAAAGCGTGGCATCGGCCACCGCCCAGTCAGTACTCGTATCCCACAAGGACTCTCGCAATGCCCAAGATCAAGACGCACCGGGGCGCCGCCAAGCGGTTCCGGAAGACGGCGTCCGGCAAGTTCAAGGCCGGTCACGCAAACCGCAGCCACATCCTCACGAAGAAGACGACCAAGCGGAAGCGCGGTCTTCGTCAGACGAACATCATTCCGGCATGCGACAGCGCTCGCGTCGCCCGCATGCTGCCGTATCTCTGAGGAGGACTGAACCATGGCTCGAGTCAAGCGGGGCGTCCAGGCACGCCGTCGTCACAAGAAGGTTCTCGGCCGCGCGAAGGGCTATTACAACGCCCGTCGCAAGGTCTTCCGCGTCGCCAAGCAGGCCGTCATCAAGGCCGGCCAGTACGCGTACATCGGTCGCAAGCTCAAGAAGCGCGATTTCCGTTCGCTGTGGATCACGCGTATCAACGCGGCCGCACGTCTGAACGGCATCAGCTACAGCCGCTTCATGAACGGTCTGCTGAAGGCCGGCATCACACTGGATCGCAAGATCCTGGCTGACCTCGCGGTCAACGATGCTACCGGCTTTGCCGCGCTCGCCGAGAAGGCGAAGGGCGCGCTGGCGGCCTGAGGCCGTCGTCTCCACCGTAAAGCGGTACTGCCGCCGGATCCGTCCGGCGGTCACGTGGGGAAGGGCGCAAGTCCTTCCCCATTGTTGTTTGTGGCGCCGGATTTTCCAGACGTGACATCCCCCATCAGCGACGGGCCAGCAGTGCGATGAGCGAAATCGACTCCCTTTCGAACCAGGCGCTTGCCGATATCGAGGCGGCCGCGACGCCGGAGGCGCTCGAAGCGCTGCGCGTCGGGCTGCTCGGCAAGAGCGGCAGCATCACCTCGCAGCTCAAGGCGCTCGGCGCGTTGCCCGGCGACCAGCGCAAGGCCGCAGGCGAGGCGATCAATCGCGCGCGCGACGTGATCGGCACCGCGCTGTCGACGCGCAAGATCGCACTCGACGACATCGCCCTCGACGCGAAGCTGTCGTCGCAGACCATCGACGTGACCCTTCCGGGCCGTGATGGCGCGCGCGGCGGCGTGCATCCGATCAGCCGCACGCTGGAGCGCATCGCCGACATCTTCGGGCGCCTGGGCTACGAGCTGGCCGACGGTCCCGAGATCGAGGACGACTGGCACAACTTCGAGGCCTTGAACTTCCCGCCGCACCACCCGGCGCGTGCGATGCACGACACGTTCTATTTCGGCGACGGCCGTCTGCTGCGCACGCACACCTCGGGCGTGCAGGTGCGCTACATGGGCGAGCATGCGCCGCCGCTTCGCATGATCGCAGCCGGCAAGGTCTACCGCTCCGACAGCGACCAGACGCATTCGCCGATGTTCCACCAGGTCGAAGGCCTGCTGGTCGATGAGCACGCGACGTTCGCCGATCTCAAGGGCACGCTGAGCGAATTCGTGCGCGCGTTCTTCGAACGCGATTTCGAGATGCGTTTCCGCCCGAGCTACTTCCCGTTCGTCGAACCCGGCGCCGAAGTCGACATCGCCTGGCAGCAGGCCGATGGCAGCACGCGCTGGCTCGAAGTGCTGGGCTGCGGCATGGTCCATCCGAACGTGCTGAAAGCCGTCGGCATCGATCCCGAGCGCTACACCGGCTTCGCCTTCGGCCTGGGTGTCGAGCGCTTCGCGATGCTGCGCTACGGCGTCGACGATCTGCGCGCGTTCTTCGACAACGACGTGCGCTTCCTGCGCCAGTTCGCGTAAGTCCAGCCGCAGCGCGTCTGCATCTTCTCCGCGTCATCCGTCGCGACAGGTCCCGCAGTGCCGGGACGACGATTCCAAGAGATCGCCATGAAATTTTCCGAGAACTGGCTGCGCCAGCACGTCAAGACCGATGCCACCCGTGACCAGCTGGCGGCGACGCTGACCGCGATCGGCCTGGAAGTCGAAGAGATCACGCCGCTGGGCGAGGCGCTCGATGGTGTCGTCGTCGCGCGCATCGTCTCGGCCGAGAAGCATCCCGAAGCCGACCGTCTGCAGGTCTGCCAGGTCGATGCCGGTGGTCAGATGCTGCAGATCGTCTGCGGCGCGCCGAACGCGCGTCCGGGCCTGGTCGCGCCGTTGGCACTGATCGGCACGACCGTCGGCGCGTTGACGATCAAGGCTGCGCAGCTGCGCGGCGTCGATTCCAACGGCATGTTGTGCTCGGCCAGGGAGCTCGGCATCGACGCCGACGCATCCGGTCTGCTCGAACTGCCCGACGATGCGCCGATCGGCGCGCCGCTGGCCGACTACCTCGGACTGCCCGACGCGAGCATCGAGCTCAAGCTCACGCCGAATCGCGCCGACTGCTTCGGCATCCGCGGCATCGCGTTCGACGTGGCCGCCGCCTGCGGCAGTGAAGTCGTGCCGCTCGATGCACCGCCCGTGCCGGCCAGCACGGACGCATCGCTGCAGGTCGTGCTCGACGCGGGCGCCGATGCGCCGCGTTATCTCGGCCGGGTGATCGAAGGCATCGATGCGACGCGTCCGACGCCGTCGTGGATGGCCGAGCGCCTGCGTCGCAGCGGCGTGCGTCCGGTCAGCTTCCTCGTCGACGTCACCCAGTACGTGATGCTCGAACTCGGACAGCCGATGCATGCCTTCGACCGCGATCTGCTGACCGGACCAGTGGGCGTGCGCCGCGCGCGCAAGGGTGAAACGCTCAAGCTGCTCGACAGTCGCGACGTGACGCTGGACGAACAGTTCCTCGCGGCCACCGACGCCGACCGCGTTGTCGCGCTGGCCGGTGTCATGGGTGGTTTCGACACGCGCGTGACCGACGGCACCCGCAGCGTGTTCCTCGAATCCGCGCACTTCGCGCCGGACGCGATCATCGGCCGCAGCCGCCGTCTGGGCCTGCACACCGATGCCGCGCACCGCTTCGAGCGTGGCGTGGATCCCGAGCTGCCGCGGACCGCGATCGAATACGCGACGCGCCTGATTCTCGATGTCGCCGGCGGCAGCGCCGGTCCGGTGGCCACCGCAGAACTCGACGCGCACCTCGCGCAACCGCGCACGATCGCGCTGCGTCGCGCACGCCTGACGCGTGTGCTCGGCCTGACGGTCGACGATGCGGAGATCGAACGCATCCTGCGCGCGCTGGGACTGACCGTCGTCGCGCACAGCGAAGGCTGGCAGGTCACCGCGCCGACGCGTCGCTTCGATCTGGCGATCGAGGAAGATCTGATCGAAGAGGTCGTGCGCATTCACGGCTACGACCGCGTGCCGACCACGCTGCCCGGCGGCGCGACACGCATCGCTGCGCCCAGCGAAACCCGTGTCGCCGAGGCCGAGCTGCGCGGGCAGATGGTCGCGCGCGATTACCTGGAAACGGTCAACTTCGCCTTCGTCGATGCGTCGCTGCTCGCGACCTGGCAGGCGGATGCCGGCAGCGTGCCGCTGGCCAATCCGCTGAGCGCCGAACTCGGCGTCATGCGCACCGCGTTGCTGCCGGGCCTGGTGTCCACGCTCGCGCGCAACCTTGCGCGCCAGCAGGCACGCGTGCGCCTGTTCGAACTCGGCAAGGTCTTCGCACAGGCGGACGCTGCCGGCGCCGCACCGGTCGAGACCTTGCGCGTGGCTGCCGCGGTCGCCGGTGATGCCGGCACCGAGCAGTGGGGCGATGCCACGCGTCCGGTCGATTACTTCGATCTCAAAGGCGATCTCGAAGCGCTGGCCGCAGTCGCGGGCGCGACGCTGACATTCGAGCGTTCGACCACGGCGCACGGCCACCCCGGTCGCTCGGCCGATGTCTTGCGCGACGGCGCGTGCGTGGGCTGGATCGGCGAGCTGCATCCGCGTCTGCTGCGCGCGCTCGACATCGATGTGCCGGTGGTCGCGTTCGAACTGGACGCATCCGCGCTGCAGGCGCGTCCGCTGCCACGCGTGACCGGGCTGTCGAAGTTCCCGTCGGTGCGCCGCGATCTGGCGATCGTCGCGCCGGAATCGGTCGACTGGGCAGCGCTGGAAGCTACCGTCCGCGCATCCGCCGGTCCGCTGCTGGCCGACGTGCGCCTGTTCGACCGTTATGCCGGGCAGGGGGTCGAAACGGGGTTCAGGAGTCTCGCCATGGGCTTGATTCTGCAGGAAAGTTCACGCACTCTGACCGATCGCGATGTCGATGCCGTCGTCGCGGACGTGGTGGCCGCGCTCGCGCGCGAACACCACGCGAAGATCCGGGGCTGAGGCCTCACAGGGGGATTGCTGCGTGGCACTGACGAAGGCGGACATGGCCGAGAAGCTCTACGAGGAAGTCGGCTTGAACAAGCGCGAGGCGAAGGAATTCGTCGACGCCTTCTTCGACGTGTTGCGCGATGCGCTGCAGCAGGGCCGACAGGTCAAGCTGTCCGGCTTCGGCAATTTCGACCTGCGCCGCAAGAACGAACGTCCGGGCCGCAACCCCAAGACCGGTGAGGAGATTCCGATCTCCGCACGCACGGTCGTGACCTTCCGTCCGGGCCAGAAGCTCAAGGAACGCGTCGAGGCCTATACCGGATCGGTGGGCGCCGCGCATGCTTGACCCGGGCAGCAACCGCGAACTGCCGCCGATTCCGGCGAAGCGCTACTTCACCATCGGTGAGGTCAGCGAGCTGTGCGACGTCAAACCGCACGTGCTGCGTTACTGGGAGACGGAATTTCCGAGCCTGAGCCCGGTCAAGCGCCGCGGCAACCGCCGGTACTACCAGCGCCACGACGTGCTGATGGTGCGCCAGATCCGCGGCCTGCTGTACGAGCAGGGCTACACGATCGGTGGTGCGCGCCTGCGTCTGGAAGGCGAGGGTGCGAAACAGGAGTCCGCGTTGAGCAGCCAGATCGTGCGCCAGGTGCGCATGGAGCTCGAGGACGTGCTCCAGTTGCTGAAGCGCTGAGCGCGCCGCGCAACATGGATGGGCGAAACGTCCGCCAGACGGTATAATTTCCAGATTACGGGGTATAGCGCAGCCTGGTAGCGCACTTGTCTGGGGGACAAGTGGTCGTCGGTTCAAATCCGGCTACCCCGACCAAACCATGCGACATCCGAACGGCCCGTGCGCAAGCGCGGGCCGTTCTGTTTTTTGGCGAATCATTGGTGTGCGTCAGCTCGCATCGAGCAGCGCGCGACCTTCGCTCGTGAGATCGATATCGCCGTCTTCGGCGAGCACGGCATACCCCGCATTGACGGCCCAGCCGGTCTCGGATTCGGTAATGGGCGTCGTCGTGTCGATATCGCGCAGGATGCGGCGTTGGTCACTGGTGATCGTCATGGCGGTCTTCCGGTACGGGATATGGCCACGGTAGCGATGCGGGTGTCGGTAGGGCGTGCGCGCTTTGCGAACGCGCCAGTCGTTTGCACTCGCGACCATGCTGAATGGAAAGCCAGAGATGCGTGGCTACGTGCGCACTCGCGACGCCGGCTTCGTATGCTCAGTCTTCATTTTCTTGAACGGATCAGGCTTATGGGCAAGCGGTTCGGTGGTGTGTCCCTCGCGTTCGCGATGGCATCGATCCTGGCGGTCCCCAACGTGCACGCGCAGGACGCGGCGGCGCGCCTGTCTACACCCGTTGCACCGTCCGATCCCTCAGATGTCCGCGACATGGAGACCGTTGTGGTCACCGGTGTGCATCCCGGCCCTGGCCTGTGGCGGGTGCGGCGCGGCGACCACACGCTCTACATTCTCGGCACCCAATCGCCCCTGCCCAAGTCCATGACCTGGCGTTCGGACGAGGTCCGCGAGGTGCTTGCCGAGGCAGGCGTGGTGCTCGGACCGCCGGGCGTACGAGTGGGCTCGGATATCGGCATCTTCCGGGGCCTGACGATGCTGCCGGCAGCGATGCGCGCAGCGAGAAATCCCGACGGTGCCACGCTGGACGAACTGTTGCCGGCGGATGTCTACCAGCGCTGGTCGGCGCTCAAGCAGCGCTACATCGGGCGCGATCGGGGAATCGAACGCAAGCGGCCGCAGATCGCGGTGTACGAGCTGTATCGCGCCGCGCTCGACGCCAACGGACTGCGCGAGGGCGGCGTCATCACGCCGGTGCTCGACGATGTCCTCAAGGCGCGCGGCATGAAGCTGACGCCCACGACGCTCGAGGTCAAGATCGACGATCCGCGCGCGGCGCTCGCCGAGTTCCGCAAGGAAGGCTTGAAGCCCGAGGACGTGTCCTGCTTGCGCGAGACACTCGACGTCATCGAGCGGGGATTGCCGCAGGTCGCCACGCGTGCGAACGCATGGGCCGCCGGCGATCTCGACGTACTGCGGGCGACGGCCGGGCAGGGCAGCCAGTTGCAGGCCTGCATGTCGTCCTTTCTACAGACCGACACCGCACGCAAGCGCGGTCTCGATGATCTCGAAGCGCGGGTCCGGGCGCACTGGCTGGCCGCGGCCGATCAGGCGCTCGACGCGCATCCCGTGTCGTTTGCAACGCTGTCGGTCAACGATCTGCTGGGGACTGCGGGCTATCTCGCCGCATTGCGGCCCCGCGTGGATGCGGTGCTCGCGCCGGACGAGGCGGACGCGATCGAGGACGTCGATGCAGAGGGCATCGACGCCGCTACGCCCTGATCCGCGTGCGCCGGACAGCTTCGAAGCTGTCCAGCGCTCCGCTTCGGTACCTCAGCCTGCCACGGCCTGCACACCGGCGGCGGGACGCGCTGCCAGATCCGGCCAACGTGCGAGCACCGCGGCGCGGATGCCTGCGGGATCGAGCCCTGCTTCGGCGAGCAGATCTTCGCGGCTGGCGTGATGCTGAAACGCATCCGGAAGACCCAGGTGCAGCACCGGCATGGTGACGCCCTCGGCATTGAGCAGTTCGGCCACGCCCGAGCCGGCGCCACCAGCGACCACGTTGTCCTCGAGGGTGACGAAGCCACCGTGGATCTTCGCGAGTTCGAGCAGCAGCGTGCGGTCGAGCGGACGCACGAAACGCATGTTGACCACGGTCAGATCGAGCGCTTCGCCGACCTGTTCGGCGGCCGGCACGATCGCGCCGAACGCCAGCAGGGCGATGCGCGAACCGCGGCGTCGCAGGTCGGCCTTGCCGATCGGCAGCGTGTCGAGCGTCGTGTCGATCGCAACGCCGGGACCGGTGCCGCGCGGGTAGCGCACCGCTGCCGGGCCTTCGTGACGGAAGCCGGTCGTCAACATCGTGCGGCATTCGTTCTCGTCGGCCGGCGCCATGATCACCATGTTCGGCACGCAGCGCAGGAAGCTCAGGTCGAGGTTGCCGGCATGCGTGGCGCCGTCCGGACCGACCACACCGCCACGGTCGATCGCGAACAGCACGTCGAGCTTCTGCACCGCGACGTCGTGGACCAGCTGGTCGTAGGCGCGTTGCAGGAAGGTCGAATAGATCGCGACAACCGGCTTGGCGCCCTCGCAGGCCATGCCCGCGGCCAGCGTGACCGCATGCTGTTCGGCGATAGCAGTGTCGAAATAGCGCGCCGGGTATGCCTTGCTGAAACGCACCAGGCCCGAGCCTTCCCGCATTGCAGGTGTGATGCCGAGCAGCAGCGGATCAGCCGCGGCCATGTCGCAGATCCAGTCGCCGAACACGTCGGTGTAGGTGGGCTTCTTCGCGCCGGACTTGGCGACGAGGCCCTTGTCGGGATCGAAGGGCGAGACGGCGTGGTAGCCGATCTGGTCGCCTTCGGCCAGTTCGTAGCCCTTACCCTTGGTCGTGATCACGTGGAGCAACTGCGGACCCTTGAGACCCTTGAGGGTCTTGAGCGTCTCGACCAGCGCCTTGACGTCGTGTCCGTCGATCGGGCCGGTGTAATGGAAGCCCATTTCCTCGAACAGCGTGGACGGCACGAACATGCCTTTCCAGTGTTCTTCCCAGCGCCGCACGAACTTCGCGGTCGGATTGTTCTTGTCGCCGAGCAGCTTCTTGCCGCCTTCGCGCAGCGCGTTGAGCGTGCGGTTGCCGGTCGCCCGGCCGAGCATCTTGGTCAGCCCGCCGACGGCTTCGCTGATCGACATGCGGTTGTCGTTGAGCACCACCAGCACGTCGGGCTCGGGCTCCATGCCGCCGGCATGATTGAGCGCTTCGTAGACCATGCCCGCGGTCATCGCGCCGTCGCCGATCACCGCGACCACGCGGCGGTCGTTGCCGGCCTGCGCGTTTGCGATCGCCATGCCCAGTGCGGCCGAGATCGAGGTCGACGAGTGGCCGACGCCGAAGGTGTCGTACTCCGACTCCTCGCGCTTCGGGAATGGCGCCACGCCGCCCTTCTGCTTGACCGTATGGATGCGGTCGCGGCGGCCGGTCAGGATCTTGTGCGGGTACGTCTGGTGACCCACGTCCCAGACGACACGGTCGTGCGGCGTGTCGTACAGGTAGTGCAGAACGGTCGTCAGCTCGATCACGCCGAGGCCGGCGCCGAAATGGCCGCCGCTCTTGCCGACGGATTCGATGAGGTAGGCACGCAGTTCGTCGGCGATCGCGGGCAGTTCGGCTTCGTCGAACTGGCGGAGGTCGGACGGCGCGTCGATGCGCGCAAGGCGCGGATAGCGCGTGGAGTCGATCATCCGCCAATTGTACGCCGCGGCCCCCCGGCTGGCGTCACCGGCCTGTCATGGAAACCGGGCGTTCAGGGCGGTCAGCGGCGCCGCAGCCGGGAGAAGAAGCCGCCCGGTCGCGCGGGTTCGTCCACCGCTTCGGTCGCCTCGACCAGCGGCTCGGCGTAACCCGTGGCGAGGTTGGCATTCACGAACCGGACCACCTCGTCCGCCGGCAGGCCGCTGGACTGGATGATCTCGTCGAGCGTGGCCGGGCCTTTCATCATTGCGGTCGCAATGCGGAAGTGGCGCGGGTATTCGCGTTCGGTCTGGGGCCACTTGTTCAGCTGGTAGCGCGCATCCGGGTCGTGTTCCGGCGCGAGCGTGCCATCGCCGGCCAGCAGGCCGCCCAGCCAGACCAGACGCAGCAGCGGCTGCGGCGCCCCGGACGCCTGCGCCTCGCGCGACCAGGTCGCATCGTCGACGGGCCCGAATGCATCACGCTCGATCGGGCCGTCGAAGTACTGGCTCAGCGGTTTGAGCGTCGTGGGGCCGTGGTACTGCTGCGCGTCGAAATCGAGCCAGAGCGTGGGACCGGTCTCCCGGCGATAGCGACGGCGGCCGCGCAGCACGCCTGCATCGATCCAGGTCGCAAAGGGCAGGGCGCGTTCGGGTTCCGGTTCGGGTACCGGTACCGGCTCGGGCTCGGGCTCCGGGGCGACCGCTGCCACGTGTTCGGGCGCGACCGGTACTTCCGGTGCCGCGGCGGTTGCCGTTTCCGCGACGTCGCCTGGCTCGGGAATCGTGACCTCGGGCTCGACGAGCGCGACCGCTGACGCAGTCCCGGTCACCGGGTCTGCTTCGCGGACATCAGGCGCAGGCGCCGTAGCCGCGGCAGCTGCCGGCATGGGCGTCGCAGACGCCTGCGCGCCCAGCACGATGTCCTGCATCGCCGCGATCTCGCGGAGCAGTGCGGCCATCGCGTTGTCGTCGAACGGACGCCCGAGGCGGAAATGGGTCTGCACCCGCGGTGCCGAGGTCAGGCCGACGATCTGTTTGCCCGCCGCGTGCAGGCGCAGCCAGCTCATCGGGCCGTACATGCTGTCCATGTCGACGATGATGTGTTCGGCATCGGACTCGGCGACCAGCAGGAACGGCTCACCGAGCTGGGCATTGGCACCGGCGAAGGCCGCGCGCAACGCGGTTTCGGTGGCGGTGTCCATTCCGCTCAGGGCGATGGTCAGGGTCATGCAGGGAGTACCGGGCGACGCGGCGCGAGGCGCGCTATCCATGAAGTGTAGCCAAGGCCACGCATGCTGTGCAGCGCACGCGACGCGTGGCGCGCGGTCATCCGCCGCGATCGCGTTTTGGCAGATGGGTGCTGAGGAACGCCATCTGGTCGGCGAGGATGTTGCGGTTGCTGAGGATCAGATGCTCGATCCAGCTCGGCCGGAACGGTACCGCCAGCAGCGGCATCGAAGCCTCCTGCGGCGTGCGCGCGCCCTTGCGGGAATTGCATTGGAAGCACGCGGTGACCACGTTCTCCCAGATGTCGAGACCGCCGCGCGACAGCGGTTCGACGTGATCGCGGGTCAGCGTCTGCCGGCCGGCACGCCGGCCGCAGTACAGACACAACTGGTAGTCGCGGGCGAACAGGGCGGTGTTGGTCAGCGCGGGCGTCGGATCGATCGCACTCGGGCGCACGTGGCTGCGGCCGGCGATGATCGGATGCAGATCCATGCGGCTCTGCTGGCCGGTCGCGCGGCACATGCCGCCGTGCACGGTCATGCAGGGATCGCCGAGCGTCCAGGCGACCGCGCCGCGCGCGTACAGACATGCCGCGTCCTGCCAGCTGATCCAGTTGAGCGCACGACCATGCGCGTCGAGGGCGAGCAGGCGGACTGCATCGCGACGCGGGGCGTGATCAGAAAGTGCGGGGGAGACTCCGGAATCCAGCGCGTTTGCAGCGCCGGTGGGGATCAGGCGTGTGATCGCGCTGTCTGCCTCCATTGCGTCCGAGCATATACCCGATCGATGACACTTTGTGCAATCGATTGCGCGCACGTCGCGACGCCGGGTGGCGGTCGCGACGTGTGCGCAGGACCTCAGCTGTCGAAGGCCTCGTCGGCGATCGACAGCAGCGAGGCCGGGCCACTCGCGATCGCCGCGGCATGGCTCAACGTGCGCGGCAGGATGCGGGTGAAGTAGAAGCGTGCGGTCTCGCGCTTGCCGGCCTTGAAACTCTCCGGGCGCGACGAGGCATCGGCCACCGCCACGCTGCGTGCCCACCAGTAGGCCAGCGCCACGTAGCCGGAGAAGAACAGATAGTCGTACGCGGCCGCGCCGATTTCCTCGGGATCGGCCGCAGCGCGCCCGGCGATCGCACGCGTCAGCGTCTGCCACTCGCCGGCCTTCGCCCGCAACGGCTCGATGAACTCGGCCAGCGCCGCGTCGTTCGCGTGCTCGGCGCAGAAGCGATCGATCATGCCGAGGAACACGCGCAGGCCCGAGCCCTGCAACTGCAGGGTCTTGCGGCCCATCAGGTCCAGCGCCTGGATGCCGGTCGTGCCCTCATAGAGCGTCGTGATGCGGGCATCGCGCGCGAGCTGCTCGATGCCGTGCTCGGCGATGTAGCCGTGGCCGCCGAAGCACTGCAGGGCGTGGTAGGTGCACTCGTTGCCCCATTCGGTCAGACAGCCCTTGACGATCGGCGTCAGGAAGCCGAGCAGATCGTCGGCTTCTTTGCGCGCGGCATCGTCGGCGGCGAGTTCGGCGCTGTCGACCAACGAACCGGCGTGGTACGCCAGCAGGCGGCCGCCTTCAGTCAGCGACTTGCAGGTCAGCAGCATGCGGCGCACGTCGGGCTGCACGAGAATCGGATCAGCCGGCTTCGATGGCAGCTTCGGGCCCGACAGCGCACGCGACTGCAGACGCTCGCGCGCGTAGCGCAGCGCGTTCTCGTAGGCGCGCGTGGCGAGGCCCAGACCCTGCACACCGACGCCGAGGCGCGCGGTGTTCATCATCGTAAACATCGCCATCAGGCCCTTGTGCGGCTGGCCGATGAGATAGCCCTGCGCGCCATCGAAATTCATCACGCAGGTCGCCGAGCCGTGGATGCCCATCTTGTGTTCGACCGCGCCGCAGCGCACGGCGTTGCGCTCGCCTACTGTCCCGTCGCGTGCGACCTGGACCTTCGGCACGATGAACAGCGAGATGCCCTTGCTGCCCGCGGGGGCGTCAGGCAGGCGCGCGAGCACCAGGTGGATGATGTTGTCGGTGAGGTCGTGCTCGCCGGCGGTAATGAAGATCTTGGTGCCGGTGATCGTGTAGCTGCCGTCGGCGACCGGCTCGGCGCGCGTCTTCAGCAGGCCGAGGTCGGTGCCGCACTGCGGTTCGGTCAGGCACATGGTGCCGGTCCAGGTGCCGGCGATCAGCGGCTTGAGGAAGACTTCCTTCTGCCAGTCCTCGCCGTGGTGGCGCAGCGCGTTGACCGCGCCGTGCGAGAGCAGCGGGAAGTTGCTCCACGCGAGGTTGGCGGCATCGATCATTTCCTCGAGGCAGATGCCGATCGCATGCGGCATGTTCATGCCGCCGAATTCGGTCGGCGCGCTCATGCCGGTCCAGCCGCCCTCGGCGAACTGGTCGTAAGCGGCCTTGAAACCGTCGGGCGTGGTGACTGCGCCGGTGGCCTTGTCGAACCGCACGCCCTGTTCGTCGCCGATGCGGTTCAGCGGCGCGAGCACGGTCTCGCACATGCGCGCGCACTCGTCGAGCACGGCGTCGACGGTCTCGCGGTTCGCATCGTCGAAGCCGAGCGTGGAGAACAGGGACTCGACCTGCAGCACGTCGTGCAGCGCGAAACGGATGTCGGTCAACGGGGCGTGGTAGGTGCTCATGCGTCTGTCTGGCTCGCTTGCGTGTTCGTATCGGTGAAAAGAGGTGGCGGCGTCAGCGCATCACGCCGGGCAGGCCCGGCACGGGATTGAGGGTGCTGTCGCGGCGTACGGTGTAGTCCCTGGCGCTGTTGCGGTCATCGGGCGCGGCGCGGATGCTGCCGTCGATCCGGTAGTTCAGCGAACGCCCCGCGGCCAGCGCATCGGCCGCGTGCAACCGGCCTTCGGCAGACGGCGCCAGGCGCAAGCTCAGGATGTCGGCCGATTCGGGACCGATCGTCAGCGTGGTGGCGTCTTCGAGCGTGCCCGCGGACACGCCGTCGACCGACACTGCGAAGCGGATGGATTCGAAGCGCATCGGAATGCTGCTGTAGTTCTGCAGGCGCAGATCGACCGACCAGTTGCCGTCGGCGCCGACGCTCAGCTGCTGGATGCTCGCGGTGGGTTCCGATACGCGACGCTGCCCGGTCACGCAGGCGGCGAGGGCGCCGGCCAGCAGCACGATCGTCAGCAGTTTCCACGGTTTCATGCGCGGCACTCCGGTTGCGGGTGGAGGCCGATGTTAACGCGTCGTCGGTCGCGAGCCGCTGCGCGGAATGGCCTCGAATGCGGCGCTCGACACGAGTTTTCGAAAAACGGTTGCCGTTCGCGAGCCCGCCCCGTATCATGCGCCTCCCGCAGTGGCCGGGTAGCTCAGTTGGTAGAGCAGGGGATTGAAAATCCCCGTGTCGGGGGTTCGATTCCCTCCCCGGCCACCATATATATCAAGGGCTTGCAGAGATGCAGGCCCTTTTTATTTGGACGAATCGCAATCTCGTTGCCGTTCCGTTGCCGTTTGTATGCGACTCGCGCGTTGCGCATCGCACTTAGGCCGCGCGCTGTTCGCCTTCGGTATGGCCGTCGAGTACGCGGGCAATCCATGCTGCGACTTCATGCTCCGGCCAAACCACAACGGTGGGCGTGACCTTTCGTTGTCGCGGGAACGTGCCGGCGTCGATCAACTTGTAGATGGTCGTACGGCCGAGGCCGGTTAGGCGTTGTACTTCTGGCATCCGAATGAGGCGACGCGGGGCCGTGTGGGCGGTGGTGTTCTGGTCCTGCATTGGAATCCTAGGCATGAGAAAGGCCCGCCGCGGTGGTGGGCCGGGCGGGCGTCGGTAGTGGTGTGGTGGTAGGAAAGGCGGCCCCGGTCCTGCTGTAGACAGCGAAGGGGGTACGGGGGGTGATCGGCGCGCTCCGACTTCTTAGATACCCTCGCGGAAATTTGTCACCAAAATTCTGTCCAGGTCGAGACGCAGCCTTGTGTCCCGTCAGTCTCGGTTGGTTCCGTCCGCCCTGTCGGGGAATTGGCGGGCCACCTCGTCGGTGATGTTCCGCACCCCGGTGAGGTTGTTGAACCACCAGATTTTCCAGAAGTCCCGCATCTGCTTCTCGGTGATCGCTTGGTCGTCATTGATCGCCGCACCGGCCATGCCCAAACTGCCGTAGGCCCGGTTGAACAGGTCGAGGGTCGGAATCCCCATGACACCGTTCTCTAGGCCGGTGGACCTGTTGTTGGCGAACACGGGGTCATTCCGCAGGATGTCCGACCACACGGCGTCGGTGATCGCCGGGATCGCGGTTGCCCAGCTCGATTGCGCTACGGCGTTCTTGTAGAAGTTCGCCATCGTGAGTTGCTGCTCCCGCTGCTCGGGGTTCCCTACGGTGTTGACGTAGGTACGCGCGGCCCAGCCCATGCCAGCAAAGCCGGCGCTGAGGGTGACCATCGCGTAGGTGCGCCAGTCGTCGTAGTGGTGGACCGAGTTGAGGAAGTGCCGGGTGTAGCTGTTGACCATGAAGCTGCGGAACTGCAACAGCAGCCGCCCGGTCACCCCATGCATAAGCTCGATGCTGTCCGAGGCGTCACCCTCCATGACCTGATGCCGCGTCAAGCGGAACAGGAAGGCGGCCATGTGCTCGCGGGTCTGGAACGGCAGTGCGTCGGGGTTGATGTCCTCGATCCGCTGCTTGCCCCGTAGGTGCCCGAACAGCTCGCCTTGGGCCTTCTCGGTGAGACCCCATGACCGCAGCCGCGCCACCTCCGCGGGTGTCAGGGCCTCGGCGTTCGCCAGGTCGATTAGCCGCAGCATCGTGGCCCGACCAGCGACGCGTTGAAGCATCGTGTTGATGGGGGCCATGCCCGACGCCACCGAGGTGACGTAGTTCGCCGCGCTCATGGCGTTGTCGATGTGGTGACCGCCTTGGACGTTGAACGTCTGCGGCGCTAGCGCCCCGTCGTCAATGCGGAGGAACGGCGGGTTCCGCATCCAATCAGTCCCCGGCGCGAACAGCCGCTCCATCGTCCGCGCTTCCTCCGACAGTAGCGTTCCGTCCGATCCGCGGCGGATGAGGTCGCGGGCAACCTTGGTGGAGTCGATGAAGTTCCGCAGGCCGCCGTGGGCGATAGCCGGTCCCAGCTCGGCGAACAGCGTAAAGCCCACCTGATTCATCACGCGGGAGAAGTTGTAGTTCCGAAGGAAGCGCCCATAGCGCGACGCGGCACCCGCAGGGTTTTCCTCGGTGGACCTGCCGAACACTGACCGTTCGCCGATGTCCAGCAAGCGGGACACACCGCGGTCGCCAGACTTCCGGGCATCTGCTTCGACCTGTCGGCGCCATGCATCCAGCTCGCTCCGTGTCTTCACCCCGACCTTGGCCGCCATAGCGGACCAGCCGGTCATTTCTCGGAGATATCTCGACATCACGGCGTCGATGTCGTTGTCCAGCAGATCGGCCACCGACACCTCCACCTCGTCGCCGGCATCGTTCCGCAGAGTCGCTGCAAAGGTCTCGTCCAAGTCGATACGACGGCGTGCCCGGTCGAGCTTGCCGGATTGATAGGCGCGCTGTTCAAGGCCACCGATGAGCGTCTGTGCCCGCGAGGGTGATACCCCGGCCTCTTGGAGCATCCGGGCAATCTCGTCCACAGCGTCCGCATTGAGCGGCCGGACCAGCAGGTCCATGCCGTCACCCTCGAAGCTACGCTGAGCACGGTCCACCCAAGCACGCGCGACAGCGCCCAGCAACTCGTCGTCGATTACTTCGCCGTCGTCAGCGGCGGCCTGCCACGCCCGGCGCATAGCCGGCTGGATTAGGCCGGCCACTACGTCGTCCTTGTGCAGGCCGAGGTCACCAAACAGCCGTTGAAAGCCGCGCGCGCTGAAATAGCGTGGGAGGTAGTTCCCGTTCGGCCGCACGTTATCGAAGCCGTCCAGACCCGAATCACGCGCAAGCTGCAAGACTCGCTGCATGGTGTCGGCAACGGAGCGCGCGGCCTGCTGTGCTTCGAGGGAGACATCCGCTTCACCGCGAACGGCGCGGCCGACTTCCTCGTTGAACCGGATGCGCTCGCCGACGTTCCACCAGTGGGCGCCAGTGCGCGCCTTGTAGGCCGCCCAAGCTGCATTCGTGCCGGCCCGCCACTCGGTGTCGAACGATGCGAGATGACGCTTGGCAAACTCGCCGGCCGATTCCTCTACCGCGATGCTGCGATCCGTGTACCCCACGCCATCGCGGAACAACAGGCGGCCAGCTTCGCGCACCAGCGGGGACGCGGCGTTACCCATCCTCGCCGCCAAGTCTCGCCGCACCACCCCAAACGCAGGGGCGATGTGGGCATTGGTCAGCGCTTGGTCAACAAACGCGGCCTCCCGGTCGGTCTCGTTGCGCAGCGGGTTCGCACCGGGCGTCGGGTCAGCGGTGGAGCTTCCCGCGACACGGGCGGCGGACAGCGAGTCATCGCCGGCCAGCCGCTTCACGGTGTCAGGGTTCACCGTGCCGTCGTACAGCGCGCCGCGTCGGGCACCGAGGGCACCAGCAAAGGCGAACGACAGCGCGGCCGACTGCACACCGTCTGCCAGCGTCAGTTCCGGGTCGTAGGCGGACTGTGCGGCCGACAGGGTGGCCGACACCGCGGCGCCTTGGAGACCACTGCGGGCAGCATTGGCGATCCGCCCGGCCTTCGCGGCGTAGCCGAGGCCACCTGTAGCGAGGTCGAGGCCAGTTGCCACCGGGTCGGTGAAGCCGAGAAGGATTTGTCCGCCGAGGCCGAACTGTGCGAGGTCTTCGTCCGCCATCTGATTCTGAAAGGCAGTGTGTTCGAGAAACGACAGGTGATCCGCGGAGACCGCACGGCCGAACAGTTCCCATTGCTCCGGACGGAGGCCCTGCGATTCCCAGCGCTTGCGCGCGTCTTCGGGAATGCGGAACTCGGGGTCGATGTCGAATCCAAGCTCGGTCGTGAAGCGGTCGATGAAGCCGATGCCGCCCTTGACCTGGGCAGCTCCGATTCCGTCCCACACGGTTGTTTGATCCTTGCGGGTCTGTACGGCTTCGCGTTCGGCCCTGCGTTCGCGCACAGCTTCCACGAGCGGCTGCTGTACGGCGGGCTTGACCTGCGTAGTGTCGGCGCCAGGGAGGAACTCAAACACGGGGCGCCCCTCGCAAGCTGTTCTGCACTTCCTCAGGCGTTGGGATAGCCAGCAGAAGGCGGTCGATGGTCTCGCCGTTCGTTAAGTGGCGGCCTTCCCTGCGAGCCAAGTACCGCTGCCAATGCTTGAAGTGATTGAAGGCGGCGAGACCGAACGCCACCTCTCGGTAGACCACGGTGTCCGGCTTGGGCGTAGCTTGCGGATAGACGCTCACGCCACACCCCCGCTGACGGTTTGGTTCAGCCCGTCGATTCGTGGCAGCAGTGCGTCGCGCTCTAGTCGGGTATAGCCCTCGCGCAGTTGAAGGTTGTCGCGCCTCAGGTTGAGGGTGTTGTTGTCGCGGTAGAAAATGCGGCGGTCCTTCGGCGCGTCTAGGATCATCCGCGAGACGGTCAGCGCGGTATGGCGCTTGCAGGCATCGCATGGCGAGCCGCGGGGGACATGGCACTGCACGTAGCTCCGCAGAGCCGTGCGGCTAAGGCGGTTGGGGATCGTGTGCTGCCAGTTGCCTGTGATGCCTCTGGCGATCAGGGCGGCGTAGTCGTCTGCGTACAGCTCAGCAAAGTGCTTGCCATTCGACAGGGGGACGCGCACGCAGGGGGTGCCGTCTGGATCGTTGAACGGGATCGGATGGCGTGTGACTCGCTTCTTCATGGTCTTCTCCGTTTCCCGATAGCGCGCACGGCAAAGCCGCCGAGGCCCGAAGGCCCAGCACTAGCGGGTGTTGTGGTGGTTGAGGTGATACGGCGGTGGGGCGCCAGTTGCGCCGGGTGTGTTGGTAGAGCAGCCTTTCGTCAAAGATGACTACTAAACCCGTTCGGGGTTATCTCGGTCAGCTCGATGCAGACCGCGGCGATCAGTGGTCTTGGCGGCGGTTCGTGAACTCAAATCGCCGCGCACACGTACTGCGACGACTGGCGGCCGAGGCAGCGATGTAGCAAGGCGTCTAGATCGGCGCGCGCGCCACGCGTAGGGCGGCGGTGGCACGGTTAGGCGCTTAGGGTGTGAGGGCGCTTAGCGGGCGGCGCAGGCGATCTTGGCTGCGGTGGGTATCGCGTGTGCCTAGCCATTGGTTAGGCTTCGCGCGCAGCCCCCTCGTCGGGGGGGGGTCAAGGACAGCAATGCTCAGGATCGCAGCAATTTTTCTCGCCCTTCTCCCATCCGCGTTGGCTGTCGCGGAGGACACGGCGGAAGATCGAATGGTTTCCGCGTGGCGAGTGTGGGGCGCTTGCGTGAGCCTCCAACTCGTGCCCTACGCACCAGCGGCATCCACCGCTGAGGAAGCCATCACCGCTGCCAAAGGCGTCTGCACCGGAACCCGTGATCTTCTCGAAAGACAGCTCAAGGACGCGGGCGCAGACCTAGACACTGTGCGCGCCATCTTCTCGGACTGGGATGAGCGTCTGGTGCCGCGCTGGACCAAGGAATACTTGGACCTGAGGATTGCGGCAAGCAAGCCACCCACCGCGGGGTGACTAAGGTGGACCTAGGTCACCGTAAGGATCACCTATGTGGAACCATAGTTGTCTTTGGTGGTGAATAACTAAAGAACAGTAATGAATAGTAATACTGTTCATTAACCATGATAGGTGGTCTGTCAAGAGGCGGGTTCCGGTGATCATTCGCCCCGTTGGCGGCTTCGGAGATCCTTAGGTCGGTAGGTGTAAGCGCACTGGAAAACGCTGTTTCGCGTTGCTCGTCTGCCGGGGAGTTTGTTTCCCTGTAGTTGACTACCAAATGCTAATGCCATCGCCCGGCGTCACAGCGCGCGACAGAAGCGCGTGAGCGTGCAGCCATCCACGCGCCTATCTTCCATCGCTGGTCCAGCGCCAGCGGCCGCGCAAGGGCCTCTACATCGATGCGCCTTGGTGTCACCTTTGCCAGCAGTGGTGGAAGATGCCGAAGCCTGCGAAGTCGCTTTTAACGACGATAGCAGCCATAGCGCTGTCTGGCGTCGTAAAAGGCCCTCCGCATATAGGAAGGGCGCTTGGGCGCGCGCTTATTGAACAAACAGCGCATCAACGAGACGCTGAGAAATAAGGAACTGCGCCATGTCGTCTTCTCGGTTGAGCATCAGGCCGGCTACCTGTTCCTTTGTGATTAGATACACCGCACTGCGGTCTAGCTCTAGCTCAGTGCCGTGTCCGTGGAGCTTGACCAGCGCGACTAGGTGGAACTTCTCAGGGAGCCTGAGCCGCGCGGGGAACCTTGCGGTGGAGGTTTTCACTTGAATGGTCCTGACGGCATAGCCTTTCAGGGCTATCAGGTCGTTGCCGCTATCCTTAAGAGGAGCGGCGGCCTGCACGCCGTATTGAAGAAGGCGTGTCTGCACCAGCAGCTCGCCTATGGTGCCTATCGCCATGTTGTCGGAAATCGCGTTTGCCATGCGTTGAGACCTGGGGTTGTCATCCCTTCGAGGATGCCGACTAAAACAAGCCGCGGCCTAGGACGCCCTCCCTCGGGGCGAGCGTCAGGCGCCCTAGGTACGTCGCTGCGCTCAGTCTTCGTCGTCGGCAGACATCCCGCATTCCAGACCGCACTCAGGGCCTAGCGAGTCGTCGTAGTCGCCATTGATGCTGACGATCTGCGCGTCTTCTCCGCGCTTCTCATCCTCCGCGATGCACGCACCGCACACATTTCTCTGCGGGTATTGCTCATCGGTCGAGTCTGACCCCATCGCGCCCCACAACGTGCAGGCTTGCCAATCCGTCGTGTCCATTCGCAACCCCAAGGTCCGCCGGGCTGGCGGCTGTTGGATTCTGCGCTGCGCCGAGGTTCGCGCAAAGTGCCGCCCGAGGGGTGGCCGTGTGATTCTGTGGAAGGATGACTACTAAAACTTTTTATAGGTCGTTTTCGCTTTAGATTCAGGCGCTTGCAGGCTTCGATCCCTCTTAGGTAATCCATGCCCCCACGTCAGGATTATTCCGGTCTACGCTCCGGCCGCGTCGCCCAAAAAGACAGATGGGGCCGCGCGCACGCTTGTCGATTCCAACAGGGGGAACACCTACATGACCTTGCTCTATTCGCTGACCTTCCGCATTCCGTTTACGTCCCGCGCGCTGTCCATCCTGCCGGCCACTAAGGGGCAGCAGGGCTTCTGGCTGGATCGCTCCCACGTTGCTTGTGTAGTTTTGGCGGTGGGGCGTTGGCATGTCTACATCGAGCGGCAGGCGGGACCGCTGCTCCGCTATTGCGGCTGAGCGGTCATAGAGTCTGGCTCGCCCCTCGTCTCGGTGTTGAGTCGGCGGAGAGCGCGGTAGAACTCGCGACCGCGCTCACCCTCCGCCATCTTGAACTCAGTAGGCCAGAGGACAACCTCTCCGGGGAAAACCCCATCAGGTTGCTGATTGGGGATGAGTCTCAGGGTGCCTTTGCGTTCGTCTTCAACCCGCAGTTTGAAGCTGGCGTACGCTCGATGTTGGTTCTCCACCACATCCAACACCACCCCTTCAAACCCGCCTCGAACGCCGACCTTCCCATCGACCAAAATCCGCGACCAAGGCACTGGCAGATGCTCAATCATATGGATCGAATGGATCTCGCCTGAGTAGCGACCGCCACCGAGGTACTGGATCGACAGTTGAAGATCGCCCTCATCTGTTGGCGGCGATGACTCCTGCATCACGTTCCGCGCTATCCACGCATTCGGATCGCTGGAATACCGGCCAGTAAAGCGCTCGTACTCTGTGAGGGCGTTGAGTGATGCCTCCTTTGCCTCCGAATAGTTAGATGCAAACGACACGATCTTGCTAGGCAGCTCAAGCAGTCCGAGAAAGAGGCTCATGATCCAGCCCGACGCAACAAGTAGCCACCGATACCACCGTCCGGAAGCTGGGGCGCGCGGGACACCGCTGACCGGCGATTCGGTAGCGCGAGGCTGGGTTGACCGGTGCTGGCGGCGTTGCTTCTTTGGCGGCATTGGGCGTTGAGAATTTGTTTACTGCATCCTGCCATGCGGGAAGGCTGGCGGGGTGGCATCGGCTGGCAGTGGGCCGTGAATCTCTTGAAGCGCGTCGCTCCACACAAGCGGCTAGGATGGGAGGGCACGTAGAGGTGCCTCGTATCGATTCGCGTAGGAAGCGCTTGATGTCATCTTTGGGATTCGAATGGAGAAATTCGCGGTGCGCCTTGGGGCTGCAACAGGTCAGTCTGGCACAACACCTCCTGCCTCCCCCGCGCCCCTGCTGCAAGCGTCATGACTTCGCGCGGAGTGCTATAGACCTGGCGCTTGAGCACCACCGGAGTCTCATCCTTCTAGTTCAGAGCGGGATGTATGGAAGCGCTGGGACGCTCCTTAGGCCCCTCGTGGAAGCGTCTACGGCTGCGTGGTGGTTGATCTACTCAGCAGATGACGCGGCAGTCCAGAGCTTGCCCACGACTCGTGTGGAGGGCCACCCGGATGATCTGCTCATGCTGAGGGACATGGCAGCCGACTTAACCACGGTCTTTCCTGTCATCGGCGCGATGGTTGAAGGGTTCAAGAAGAACGGAAGTCGTTCATCGAAGTGGATGCACCAATACACGCATGGAGGTACACCTCAGCTAACGCGCAGAGACCCCATCGGCAACTGGACGGACTTCGATATCGCACTGACTCTCGTGCGCGCAGAGATGTTTGGTCTTCTAGCCCCAGCAGCGGAGGGTGCGCTGTCTGGCAAGGCTGACCTTCTGTCGTTTGTGTTTGATCGCAGGGAGGCCATCGCCTTTGACCTCAATCGCATTTTTGGTCTCGGCGAACTTGGCGAAGGGGAGCGCGCCTTTCCAGAGCCGGACAAGCGTTGTTGCGGAGACCCGCTTTTTAGCTAGGTCACGCACGCTTGCGGCTTTCATTCCGGGTGCCACTCGCGGGCCGGGCCTTGGCTCTACTTCCTGGCCGAGCAACGGCGGATTCTGGATCGACTGCACACTCCGCTGCAACGTGGTCCGCCTTGGGTGCACGCTGCTGTACGTCTAGCGCGACGCGGTAGCGGCAGTGCTGCGCTACTGCTCGTGGTTCTGCGGGGAGTGGCGCTGCCTGCGAGGGGTCTACCTTCCCCTGCGGCGCTGCCAATCTTCGCCTACGTCCTCTCGCCCCTGCGAAGGGCTAACCGTACAAATGCAAAAGCCCGCTTCGTGCGGGCTTCTGTGTTGTTGGGTGGTGCTGTCTAGAAAGGGATGTCGTCGTCCGTGAAGTCATCCATAGGCACCGGGCGTGCACTCAGCTGAGCACGCTTCAACTTGAATCGGGACTGGTTGTGCTTAATCCAGTCCCATCCTGCGTCGGCCAGCCCGTAACAGGAGTAGGGATAGCCTTGCTCGTCCGACCGCTCGCTATCCGTCGCGAGACCAGCGAGCTTCAAATTCCGCAATGCCAGCATCGTCGCCACGTTGTGAAATCCTGCCTTCTCCATATCCCTTTTGATGGTGAAGGTGGAGACATGATCCCCCACTGAGTCCAGGTTGCCGGCTATGGCCGCAAGCGCAGTTATTTCATGATGCTCTAGACCTTCCAGCTTGGGGATTCGGACGGCGGAAGATACCGATTCCAAGCGATCCTCCTTCGTCAGGATTGCCTCGATACGCGCCTGAATCTTGTCGCGGAGGGCATCAAAGTCTCTGGGCGATCTGGTCTGGTAAGTGATGATTGAGCGGTGTTGCACGTCGAAGGGGAACTTCGATCTCCGAGCATCCGAGCACAGTAGGACGACCGATTTGTAGGCAGCGATTGCGTAGCCCAGCTCGAACCAGACGTTCGGGTTGTCCTCTGTGATATCGGCGAGGCACACCCTCGACTCGCGGATGCCGCTCTCGATGTCTTGGATCGGAATGCTGACGTTGGGGTCGCGGTCAACGCGATAGGCCTCAAGGCCCGAGGCGGTAATCGCCGGCTTTACGACATCCTCGAACCTGTTGTCGAACGCCCCGCCGTCGAACGGCTGGATGACAAAGCATCTCTCCACGATCTTCCCCTGTTGCCCTCGGGCTAGGATGTGAGGAAGTCAGTGTGGGGTCAACGACCGTCAACATAGGCCAGAGTTAGGGGGCTAGTGTGCCAACTCCGCAAAACATCCAGCTTTTCGATCAGGTGGTGATCCACGTTCTGGTGAAGCTCTACAGCAGCTTCCCCGATCCGCTAGACCTCAGTTGCACTGACATAGGAGCCGAGGTCGCCGAGGTGCTCGAAGGCGGCGCTGATACGGAAAACAACGCAGCTCGGCTCATTCTTTCTACCGCCAGCAGCACTTTGGGATTCTTGGTTCGTGAGGGATTTATTCACTGCGACCCAGAAATGCGGTGGATGAACGGGCCGGAGTTCCCCGGGGCGGTATTGACCCTGAAAGGCATCACGTTGCTGGGGCTAACCCCTTCTTCTATTGACGAAAGGGCCGACCGGCGTCCTTTCATCGATCAACTGCATGATGCGGCGGAGCGGGGCGCGGAAGGCGCTGCCGCAGGCATCGTCCAGTCTCTCCTTACGGGCGCCGTTCGGTTAGGTGTGACTGCGGTGTCGGGTGCTGGTTGGGGTGGCTAGACAAGAGCGGGGCCGTCGCTATGCAGCCCCGCGTTCGCTCTTGCGGCGCAGCGGCACCACGTCGGCGCCCTTGCTGCTTACGAGGCGGAACAGGGCTTCGAGTGCGTCCCGCTTTTCTTGCAGGTAGTCGTGGCGATCGTAGTGCCGTGCCTGCACGCCACCAAGGCCATGTGACTGTAGCTGCGCCCTCACGTCGGAGTGAACGCCTAGTTCCGCCAGTCGGGTCTCAACAGTTCGCCGGATGTCCGTGATGGAGAACACACCGGCAGGAAGTTCACCGGCGGCCTGCATCGCCTCCATGACCGCTCGGCACCGCAGGTACGCGGTCGATGCGACCATCCCTGCTTTACCCGCCGTAGTCGTAAACAGAAAGTCTCCCAAGCGATAGCGGCGGCCCTCGTCCGCGTTGCCATCGTCGCCTTCGGCGGGAGTGGGAAGCATGGCGTGCATGGCTTCGACTGCCTCTGGGATCAACGGCACAACATGCAGCCGCGGGGTTGTTCGGCGCCCCTTGGTGTCTCGGAGGGTAACCGTGGATTGATCGGTGTCGTAGTCGGCGAGCGTGGCGCGTGCAAGCTGGTCAATGCGCTGGCCGCCGGTCAGAAGATGGAAGCGGAGGCAGGCCGCGTCGTGATCGGGTAGGGCGCTAATGCGCTTCCAGTAGGCCCGAAGCTCTGACGTGCTCAGCGCGCGATGGCGAACGTTGGCTGCGCCTTCGATGGTCCCCAGGTCACGCGCGGGGTTGGTCTTGATGCGCAGCGCTCGAAGTGCTGGCGTGGCGCTCGCAGTGGTCCTTGCCCGGACGCCGGCTGAGTAAGCGGATTGCAGGTAGGAACGCACCTTCGCAGCCTCGCGCAGCTTGTCGTCGTCGGTCAGGCGGGTCAGGACCGACATTAGGTCATCCGCCGTCAGGTCATCTGCCGGGGTAGACCACAGAACGGGCCACGCTTCCTCGACGTGGCGGTGTAACGCAGCGCGAACAGCCTTTGCGCTGGCCTTGCCGCGGGCTTCCAGTGCATCGCAGTAGGCGTTCAATAGTGCGCCTAGGGTGGCTTGCTGGCGCTCCTGCTTTGACTGCTCGGCTCGGTCGGCGGCTTCCCGTTCCCGGCGTGCCTCGCGTTCCTCCGCGTCCAGTACGGCGCGCAGATCGCGGTCACCAGCACGGTAGCGGTTCGACAAACGATGCGCCTGCGCGCGCGCGTCGGCCAGCGACAGCGGGCCGCCTGAGCCTTTCCATTCGCCAAGGGGGTAGGGGTCGCGGCTCCCGTCCGGGCGCGTATAGCGGAAGTAGAACAGCACGCTGTCCTGCTCACGTCGGGCGTAGAGCGTGCCACCTCCGCGGGCACCTCCATCCGTCATCCATTCCCCGTGCTTCGAGGCACGTAGGCCGCGGTCCGTGAGTAGTGCCATTCGCTGTCCCCATTCGTTGCCGTTTAACGATGCTAGCACGCCCGTTGCCGTTCCGTTGCCGTTAGCGCGCGGAACCCGGCGAACGGTGGCGAAAAAGGAACTGCCTTAATTTAATTACTATCAATGACTTTTGATGATTCGGCGAACGGTGATGAACGACCCTGTATCTGGAAAATGATGATTGAAAATCCCCGTGTCGGGGGTTCGATTCCCTCCCCGGCCACCATTGCAGGTACGTCGAAAGCCCGCCATGTGCGGGCTTTTTGCGTTCCGGGCTGCGGAAATCCGTTTACCCGCGCGTCGCAGCAGCGCATCATCGCCGCGCGCCGCTACGGCGCTGGAGCTCTTTCGATGCCGACCGCCCAGTTGTCCGTCTTCTTCTTCCTGCAGGCCGCGGTGATCCTGCTGGTCTGTCGTCTGGTCGGCCGCCTGGCCCAGCGCCTCGGGCAGCCGCAGGTGGTGGGCGAGATGATCGCCGGCGTCACCCTCGGTCCGTCGCTGCTGGGCTGGATGCTGCCCGATCTGCAGGCAGCGCTGTTTCCCGCGCAGACGCTCGACACGCTGTACGTGTTCGCGCAGTTCGGCGTGGGTCTCTACATGTTCCTCGTCGGCACCGAATTCCGCGGCGACCATTTCCGGTCGCGCTTCCGCGGCGCGTTCGCGGTCTCCATCGCCGGCATCGTGGTGCCGTTCGCGCTCGCGTTCCTGATCGCCCCCTGGCTGCTCGGCATTCCGAATCTGTTCGCCGAGAACGTGCGCGTGTCTGATGCATCGCTGTTCCTCGGCGCGGCGATCGCGATCACCGCCTTCCCGATGCTGGCGCGGATCATCCACGAACGCGGCCTGGCCGGCAGTCCGTTGGGCACGCTCGCGCTGACCGCAGGCGCGGTCGATGACGCCGCGGCCTGGTGCATTCTCGCGATCGTGCTCGCCAGCTTCGGTGGCAGCTGGGACAGCGCGTGGTGGGCGATCGGTGGCGGCATCGCGTATGCGGTCTTCATGCTGCTGATCGGGCGCAAGCTGCTGCGCAGGCTCGCCGATGCCGTGCGTCCCGATGCACCGCTCAGCGCGACGATGCTCGCGGTCATGCTGATCCTGTTCTGCCTCAGCGCGTGGCTGATGGACGCGATCGGCATCCACGCGGTGTTCGGCGGCTTCCTGCTCGGCGCGTGCATGCCCAAGGGCGCGCTGGTGGAAAAGGTCCGCGACACGCTGCAGCCCTTCGTCGTCGTGTTCTTCCTGCCGATGTTCTTCACCTTTTCGGGGCTGAAGACGGATCTGGGCATGGTGCTGGAGCCGCAGCTGCTGCTCGCCGCAGGCGCGATCCTGCTCGTCTCGTTCGCAGGCAAGGGACTGGCCTGCTGGGCGGCCGCGCGCATGGCCGGCGAGAGCCCGCGCGATGCGCAGGCGATCGGCGCGCTGATGAACGCCCGTGGCCTGATGGAGCTGATCCTGATCAACATCGGCCTGCAGGCCGGGGTGATCAAACAGGGTCTGTTCTCGATCCTGGTGCTGATGGCCATCGTCACCACGCTGATGGCGACGCCGCTGTTCAACTGGATCATGCGTCGCCGCGGTGGCGAGCTGCCGGCCACTCCTGCGCAGGACGCGCGCTGACGCTCAGCGCGTCGGAGCGGCGCGGATGCGGTCGTACAGGCCGCCATCGGCGAAGTGCGTGGCCTGCGCCTTCGACCAGCCGCCGAACGCGTCGTCGACGGTGACCATGGGCAGCGATCGGAAACGCGCCAGCTGCGAGGCCGGCACGCCATCGCGCAGGATCGGGCGGAAATGGTGTTGCGCCACCAGCCGCTGCGCCGCGGATGTGTACAGCGTCTCGACGTATGCCTTGGCCACCGCGCGCACGCCGTGGGTGTCGGCGTTGCGATCGACCACCGCGACCACCGGTTCGGCGCGGATGCTGATGCTCGGATAGACGATCTCGAAGGCCTGGCTGGTCTGCGGATCGGCCAGCACGCGCAGCGCTTCGTTCTCCCACGCCAGCAGCACATCGCCGATGTCGCGGTCGACGAAGGTGTCGCGGGCCCCGCGCGCGCCGCGGTCGAGCACCGGCACCTTGCCGTAGAGCGCGCGCATGTAGTCCAGCACACGCCCGCCATCGCGATACGTCCGCGCGGCCCAGCTCCACGCCGCCAGATAGCTCCAGCGCGCGACGCCGGACGTCTTCGGGTCAGCGGTCACCACTTCGACATCGCCGACCAGATCGCCCCAGTCGGCGATGTGCTTGGGATTACCCTTGCGGACGAGAAAGACGACGGTCGAGGTGTAGGGCACGCTGCCGTGGGGCATCTGCCTGCGCCAGTCCGCATCCAGCAGTCCCGCGGACGCAATCCGGTCCACATCCGCCGAAAGCGCCAGCGTCACGACATCTGCAGGCTCGCCCGCGATCACCGCATCGGCCTGCGCGCCCGAGCCGCCATGCGTCTGCAGCACCTCGACGCCGCCGCCGCCATTCTGCCGCCAGCCGGCAGCGAACATGCGGTTGTAATCGACGTAGAACTCGCGCGTCGGGTCGTAGGACGCGTTGCGGAGAACGAGGTCCTCGGCCGACACGAGTGTCGGCAGCGCAAGGCACAGCAGCAGGGCAACAAGACGCATCGTCATCGCCAGACTCCGTGGGGGCGGCGTCGGCGCCACATTACCCGGTCGTCGGGGGAAAGGCATGAGCACACTGGGCCGGCGCTGCCGCCGGCCCTCCCGAACCTCAGCAGCAGCCGTGATCGCCGTGCCGCGTGCCGCTGTCGGCGACCACGGCGGCTCCCGTCGTCTCGCCACGCTGACCGGCGTGGTGGTGCTCGACGATCACGCGTGCGACGCAGCTGGTCACGCGCTTGCCCATCTCGATGTGCAGGAACTCGTTGGGACCGTGCGCGTTGGAATGCGGGCCGAGCACGCCGGTGATCATGAACTGCGCGCCGGGGAATTTCTCGCCGAGCATGCCCATGAACGGGATCGAGCCGCCCTCGCCCATGTACATTGCCGGTTTGTCGAAAAACGCCTGGCTGGCGTCGTCGATCGCCTTCGTGAGCCACGGCGACATCGCCGGCGCATTCCACCCGGTGGCGGCCTTCTCCAAGGCCAGCGTCACGGTTGCGCCGTTCGGCGGATCGGCCAGCAGGACCTCCTGCAACAGTTCGCCAGCGCGCTTGCCGTCCACGGTCGGCGGCAGGCGCAGCGACAGCTTCACCGCGGTGTGCGGGCGCAACACGTTGCCGGCCGACTGCAACGACGGAATGCCGTCGACGCCGGTCACCGACAGCGCCGGGCGCCAGGTGCGGTTGAGCACCAGCTCCGACAGGTCTTCCGACACCTGACCCTGCGCGTCTTTCGGGAACATCGGCTGGAGCGCGCCGGTCAGCGGGAACTTGTCGTAGATCGCAGTGTCGAGCACTTCGGCCGCGCGGCGTGCCTGTTCCAGGCGTTCGGCCGGAATGTCGGCATGCAGGCCCTCGACCAGAATGCGGCCCGTCACTTCGTCCTCGATGCGCGACAACAGCTGGCGCAGCAGACGGAAGCTCGACGGCACGACACCGGACGCATCGCCCGAATGCACACCTTCGTCGAGCACCTTGACGGTCAGATTGCCGCCGGCGAGGCCGCGGAGCGACGTCGTGCACCAGAGCTGCTCGTAATTGCCGCAACCCGAGTCCAGGCAGACCACCAGAGACGGCTTGCCGATGCGCTCGGCGAGATGGTCGACGTAGGCGGGCAGGTCGTAGCTGCCCGACTCCTCGCAGGCTTCGATCAGCACCACGCAACGCGCATGCGGCAGGCCCTGCTCGTGCAGCGCCAGGATCGCGGTCAGCGAGCCGT
The DNA here is from genome assembly GCF_036584485.1 of Luteimonas flava. Classification (NCBI taxonomy): domain Bacteria; kingdom Pseudomonadati; phylum Pseudomonadota; class Gammaproteobacteria; order Lysobacterales; family Lysobacteraceae; genus Luteimonas; species Luteimonas flava. The sequence continues at coordinate 206,898 of NZ_JAZHBM010000001.1, forward strand.
AGATCGCGTAGCCGTCATCGGCGCCACCGCGGCCGTAGAGCTTGCCGTCGCGCAGCACCGGCTTCCACGGACCGAGATCGTCGTCCCAGCCGGTCATTTCCGGCTGCTTGTCGAGATGACCGTAGAGCAGCACGCAGTCGTCGTCGCTGCCGCCGTTCGCGGCCGGAATCTCGATGAAGATCAGTGGCGTACGGCCTTCAAGGCGGACCACGTCCAGCACCATGCCGGGAATCGACTGGGCCTTGGCCCAGCCCGACATCAGCTCGACCGCGCGTTCCATATGGCCGTTGGCGACCCAGTCGGCGTCGAACATCGGCGACTTGTTAGGGATCCGGATGTATTCGACGAGCTGGGGAACGATTTCGTCGTCCCACTTGGCGCCGACGAAGCGGTCGGTCTGGCTGCTGTCCATTCGGGTTTCCAGTGTGCGTAAAAAACCGATTCTATCGCGGACCCGCGTGTAGGAATTTTCCTACAACTGCTCGGGCGTTCGGCTGGCTACGGCCCAGCAGTGCCGCGGATATTCTGGCCGCCTGGTGTTGGGAAGACTGGCTGTACCGGCAAGGACGAATGAATCGCCAGTCGGGAATGGAATCCCCCCAATACCAAGGAGTTCAGGACATGAAGTCGATCCGAGCCGTGCTTGCGTCGCTGTGCCTCTCACTGCTGTTGGCAGGCACCGCATTCGCAAATGAAAGCGTGGAAAAGGTCAACATCAACACCGCGGATGCAGCCACGCTGGCACGCGTGCTGCACAACGTGGGGCAGGCCAAGGCGGAGGCCATCGTGGCCTTCAGGGATGAAAACGGGCCGTTCCGAAGCGCCGAGCAACTGGCGCAGGTGAAAGGCATCGGGTTGCGGACCGTCGAGCACAACGTCGATCGCATCGAGATCGGTGCGGCCGGATCGCAGGCTGGCGCGACGCGGGCACCGAGCCCGCCCGCCGCAGCCGGGACCAAGGGGGCAGCGCAACTGCGCTGACTTTGACCCATCGCTGACGTCGGCACAGGGAGTGCCGGCGTCAGGCGAGGAGCAGGACGCTCCACGGGACCGGCAGGATGCCGCTACAGGGACGTAACCGTCGCCCGCCTCGCATTGGATGCGAAGCGGGCGACCCTGTTTTGGGCGGCGGTATCTGGAGTGCGCTCTGAGCCGGCCCCGTCTTCCGCCATTCGGTGTGCACCGACTGGATCGAAAGCGCTTAGCTGGCCAAGCGGTTTTGATCCAGCTTCGATCGATAGCCTGAAGCAGTCCCAGTCCCAGTCCCAGTCCCAGCGGCGCGCAGGCATTTCTGGCCGCGCCACCATTCGGCCTCAGCCTTCAAACCGTGCGTCTTGCGGCTCAGGGCTTGCGCTTTACGCCTTTTGCTTGAATCTGGCTCCCGAGGCCTGCCGCCTTCGGCACCCAGGGGCGAGGTGCGCTGGCAGGACGCGAAGTGCTTGTCTCAAGAAGTCTGCGCGGCCCCGCACTTCGCCAGCCCTTGCGTGTGGCATCGAACGTGGGCGCATATCGGAAGCGCGCAAATTTGCGGTTCCGGGGTTCTAGACTTGTGGCATGCACGAAACAACTTCAGGCGAGCCGTCTTGTGTCCAGCGGATCGATGCGCACGAGGCACAGCGCGTGCGCTGGCGCAATGGCCTGGGATGGACCAGGGAGATCCATGCCGAGCCCGGCGCGGGTGCGGAGGCTTGGATCTGGCGGCTGTCGATCGCGGAGATCGAACAGACCGCGGCGTTCTCCCGGTTCGAGGGTGTCGAGCGGGAGCTGATGCTGCTGACCGGCGATGGACTGACGCTGCACTTCGAGGATGGGCAGGTCTCGGATCTGCAACCGTCGCATGCGCGGCTGCGTTTTTCCGGCGAGCGGGCGCTTCGGGGCGAGCCGGCAGGGCCCGGCGTCAGTGCCCTGAATCTGATGTGGCGTCCGGACCGGATCGAGGCATCGACCTGGCATCGGCCGCTGGTGGGAACGATGGTCGTGTTCGTCGATCCCGGCGACTGCTGGCTGCTGCACGTGCTGGCGGGTCATGCGCGACTCGTGACGGGCGACACACGGCTGCTCGAACGTGGAGACACGGTCATGCTGCGCGCGCTGGACGGGCGGTGTCGTTACGTGCTGGACGGGGGTGGGGAAGTAGTGTTGACGCGGTTCCAGCCTGTCGCGCTTTCGCCGATTCGATCTCCGGATTTGCAGGTGTAGGGCGCTGCCCGGCTGCGCACTGATAAGGCGGCCGATGTGTATATCCACATGCATCCGATCTGCAGTCTTGTCGAACTCACGGCTGGCGCAGATCTGCGATCTTCGGCCCCCACCCCAACCCCTCTCCCGGAGGGAGAGGGGCCTTGAATTCTTGTGTCGACTGCTGCCGCGACGAAAGCCCCGGACGTTCTGGCAACGGTCCGGCAGCTGGGATGGACAAGCGACTGCGCTTTCAGTTCTTTGAGCCGTACTCCAATATCCGCAGGCGTTTTGGTCACAGCGTAGGCGTTGCGAAGAAGACGCTTGTCGGAAACGCAGGCGTTCGCGGTGCCGAAGCGAAGAAGATGCTTGTCGCTGGCAGGTGTTCGCTGTGCCCGCGGCGAAAAAGAGGTTTCTCGGCGATGCACGCGCTCGCAATGGGCTCGACGACGCTATTCCCTTTCGCCTTGCCGGTTCGTTTTGATCAGAAAAGCCGATCGGCGTCGTGCAGGGGAACGCGCGTTCCGGTCAAGCGGGCGGGCGTCTGCTTCCTTTTTTTTTTGAACCGAGCTCCCAAAGAATAGTTACTACGAATCCCTCTGCGCGTGAGACGAAAACGCCCGATCCGGATCGACGGAGCGGGCGCGTGGTTCCGGTGCGTCACCCGGCGCCCGTGCAGGGCGCTGTGACTTGGGATCACTCAGAAGCGGACGTTGACGCTCAGCCAGAGGCCGCGCGCTTTGTCCTTGTTGTTGTAGTGGTCGAAGTACAGGATCTCGTTGGTGCCGTCGAAACCCGGCGCATCGTCGAGATCGCGGAACTCGGTGTCGTAGGTCGTGAAGTCGCGATCGAGCAGGTTGTTGATGCGCCCGTTGAAGGTGACCGACTCGTTGAGTTTGAACGAGGCACCAAGGTGCAGCACTTCGTAATCCTTGTAGTACAGCGGTTCGCGCGTGATCACGTGCAGGTCGCGGTAGCGCTTGGATCGCGCTTCGGCGGTCAGGAACAGGTTGAAGCGTTCGCTGGCCTGCCAGTCGAGCGTGGCGTTGGCCATGTGGCGCGCGCTGTTGCCGAGCGGGAGGCCCGCGGCACTGCCACTCTTCTGCTCGCTGTCGGTAAAGGTGTAGTTCGCGCGAAAGCCGAATGCCTCGCTGATCTGCCAGCGACCTGCCACTTCGGCGCCCTGGATCACCACCTTGTCGATGTTGACCGTCTTGCTGCTCGATGCGTAGCCGATGTCGGCGTACTCGCCTGCGGCGGTGCATGTGAGTGTGGTACCGGGGCCGCAGGGCTGGGACGCGATCTTGTCCTCGAACGCGTTGTGGAACAGCGTCAGGTTGGCGTTGTGGCCGTCCGGGCTCTGCCAGTAGACCGCCAGTTCGGTGCTGGTGCTGGTCTCGGGCTGCAGATCCGGGTTGCCGAACATCGGCGAGGTGCCCTGCGCGCCGAAACCGGTGACGCCGTCGTAGAGCTGGGTGGTCTTGGGCGTCTTGAAGCCGGTGCTGACGCCACCCTTGACCGTCCACTGCGGGCTGACGGTGTAGACGCCGTACAGACGCGGGCTGAGGTGGTTGCCGAAGACCTCGTGGTCGTCCCAGCGCAGACCGGCGGTGAGCGCGAACGGTTCGGTGATGGTCCAGGTGTCCTCGGCGAACAGCGAGTACATGTTGTGTTCCTGCTTCAGGCCCGGCGTGCCGCTTTCGATGCCGAAGATGCCGTCGGTCAGTTCACCCTGGATCACCTGTGCGCCGAGCACGGCGATGTGTTCACCGAACAGCTGGAACGGCACGTCGAGCTTGGCATCGAGCGTGTATTGCGCGCTCTCGAGTGTGCGCTTGGGACGCGGCAGGAACGTCGATTCGGCGAGCGCGCGACGCTCGGCCAGCGACAGGCCGGCGTAGGGACCGGTCCCGTCGATCATCCGCAACAGCTCGGCGCGCTCGTCGACGGTGAACGGCATCGTGCGGCCGTCGTTGTTGGTCGCCACGTGCGACAGCGAGACGAAGCTGTTGCCGAAGTTCCAGCGGCCTTCGTGCGTCAGCGACCACGCGTCGCGGGTGAACTCCTGCACCGCGCCGTAGCCGACGCGCGGATTGGCCCGGCGTGCCCAGGTGCCGCCGTTCGCGCGGCAGGCATTCGCGTTCGCGCCGGCAGCGCCCAGGCAGTAATTGCCGGCGGTGAAGATGCTGTTGATGTTGTCGACCGTGCCGACGGGATATTCCTCGACACCCTGGTCATTGATCTTGATCGCGTTGTCGTATTCCTGGCGCGAGGTGTCGTAGTCCAGCGTCAGGCTCTGGTTCTCGGTCGGCATCCAGGCCAGCGTGATGCCGCCGGCCTTGTTGGTGTTGTCGACGGTCTTGCCGCCGCCGCCGAAGCCCAGCGGGCGCGTGCGTTCGACGCCCGCGGGATCGGTGATCGGCGCATAGACCGGGTTGGACGCGTCGCGGTCGTACCAGCTGGCGCGCGCGCTGAGGTTCAGCACGCCGGGCACCAGTGGGCCGGTGACGAAGGCGTCCACCGTGGTGTCGTCGCCGAACTCGCTGTCCTCGAACGAACGGCTCACCGTCGCCGAGCCGTGCCACGCGTCGAGCACCTTCTTGGTGATGATGTTGATGACGCCGCCCATCGCATCGGCGCCGTAGAGCGTCGACGCCGGGCCACGGATGACTTCGATGCGCTCGATCGCATCCAGCGGCGGGATGTGGTTGAACTGGTTGCCGCCGAAGTTGTTCGGATAGATGTCGCCGTGATTGTTCTGGCGCTTGCCGTCCACGAGGATCAGCGTGTAGTCCGAGCCCATGCCGCGCATCGAGATCGAGCCCTGGCCGGTCTTGTCGCGCGTCTCGCCGACGTCGATGCCTTCGATGTCGCGCACTGCATCGAGCAGCGTCATGTACGGACGCTTGGTCAGGTCTTCCTGGGTGATGACGCTGATGCTCGCGGGCGCATCGGTGAGCTTCTGCTCGAAGCCGGCGGCGGTGACGACGACGGTGTCGAAGTCGGTGGCCGGGTTGGCCGTCGCGCTGTCGGCGAAGGCGGGCGCGGACAGCAGGCCCAGCAGGGCGATGGCGAGCGGACGACGGATCGGGAAACGGGTCATGAAGGTCTCGTTGGACGGGATCGATACGCGGCGTGGCGTCGGCTGGCCGGAGTGGGGTGCGCATGCGGGCATGCGACAGGCCGCAGCGCGTCACGCCCGGTGACGGGCATGCGCGATGCGGGTCGCCGGCGCAGGCCGGCGGTATCCGGAATCAGCGGGGCGGCGCGCGGCCGCGGTGCTGGCGGCGAGGGGACCCTTGGCGGGGCCGCGTCACAGCCGGTCGCGGACGACGCGCGAGGCGTCCGCGTCGCGATGCAGGCAGGACCGGCATCGCCGTGGCAGCGAACAACGGGTCGGCCGCAGGCAGGTGCAGGCGTGGCGTCGTCCGGATGGACGACAGCGCCGGCGTGGTGTCCGGTGAGGGCGGCGTTTCGCCGCCGTGTTCGAACGGGATGCTCGGTACAGACACGCCGCCGGGCAGGGTGACCGCCATCGCGGATGGTCCCAGGGTGGCCGCCCACAGCAGCAGGAACAGCAGGCCGAGCGCCATGGCGCGCGCGGCATCGGCACCCGGGCGCACACGTGCGCCGAACCGTTCCGTCAGTGATCGGATGCCCTGCGGCACGCCTGCTTCTCCCGCGGGCGGTCTCGCCCGATCACGGGATATTAACCGAGAATGATTCTCGACATCAAAGGTGAACGATTCCGGTTAGCGTAGGCGGGCGTTCCCGAGCCGCTCGAAGCCTGCATCTCAGTCGCGGTCGTCGCGGGTCCAGACGCCGCCGTGCTCGATCTTGGTCGGAAATTTCGCCACTGGTTCGTACGCAGGTGCGCACAGGGCACGACCGTCGCGCACGTCGAACTTCGCGCCGTGCAGCACGCATTCGATCGTGCCCAGGGCGGTGTCGAACGCGCCGCCGCTCGACAGGCCGAAATCCTCGTGGCTGCACTGGTCTTCGAGCGCGTACAGATCGCCATCGAAATTGAAGACGATGATCGGCACGCTGGTGATCTCGTCGAAGGTGGTGCGCATCTCGCCGGGCAGCAGCTCGCCGGTCGCGCAGACGAAGGTCCAGGTCTCGCTCATGGGGTGACTCCGAAGGTCTTCTCCAGCACTTCGAAGCGCAGGTCGTCGCGGCGCGGGTTGCCGAAGCGGGTGTCGCCGTACGGGAACGGCTTGTGCACGCCGGTTCGGCGATAGCCGCGGCGCACGTAGAACGCGATCAGCGCATCGCGCACGTCGATGACGGTCATGCGCATGCCGGGCAGGCGCCATTCGTCGCGGGCGATGCGTTCGCACTCGCGCAGCAGCGCGTCGCCGGTGCCACGGCCCTGCAGCGTGGGATCGACCGCGAACATGCCGAAGTAGCCGACGCCGTCCTCGATCGCGACGTGCGCGCAGGCGAGCGGGCGTCCGTCGTCGCCATCGATCACGACGACGCGGCTGTCGGCGCGGACGATGTCGTGCGCCAGCACGTCGGGATCGATGCGCGCGCCATCGAGCAGGTCGGCCTCGGTGGTCCAGCCGCTGCGGCTGGATTCGCCGCGATAGGCGGACGTCACCAGGGTGACGAGGGCGGGGACGTCGACGGGCGTGGCGGTGCGGAACACGGGAGCGGGCATGGCGGCGGCTGAAGTCGTGACGCCGCCATTATCCCGCGATGGCCCGGCGCCTGCGCGCGGAAGCACGGTAATGCAGCCGCAGCCTCAACCGAGCAGCGTGCGCACCTTGCGCAGGGCGGCGACGAAGGCGTCGATTTCCTCGTGCGTGTTGTAGAACGCGGGCGATGCGCGGCAGGTGGCGGCGACGCCGTAGAACTGCAGCAGCGGATGCGCGCAGTGCTGGCCCGAGCGGATCGCGACGCCTTCGAGATCCAGCAGCGTGGCGAGATCGTGCGCGTGCGCGCCTTCGATCAGGAAGGCCACGACCGCGGCCTTGTCCGGCGCGGTGCCGAAGATGCGCAGGCCCTCGATCTCCTGCAGCGATTCGGTGAGGTGCGCCAGCAGTTCGGCCTCGCGACGTTCGACATGGTCCATGCCGAGCCGCTCGAGATAGTCGACTGCGGCGCCGAGACCGACGAAGCCGGCGATGTTCGGGGTGCCGGCTTCGAAGCGGTGCGGCGGATCGTTGTAGACCGTCTTCTCGAAGCTGACTTCCTTGATCATCTCGCCGCCGCCGAGGAACGGCGGCATGGCCTGCAGATGTTCGCGGCGCGCCCACAGCGCGCCGGTACCGGTCGGCCCGCACATCTTGTGGCCGGTGAACGCATAGAAGTCGCAGCCGAGCGCGGCGACATCGACGCGGCGGTGCGGCACGGCCTGCGAACCGTCGATGACGGTGACGATGCCGCGCTTGCGCGCCTCGCGGCAGATCTCGCGCACCGGGTTCACCGTGCCCAGCACGTTGGAAACCTGGGTCAGCGCGAGCAGTTTGACGTCGGATGTCATCGCGCGGCGCAGGGCGTCAAGGTCGAGCGTGCCGTCCTCGAGGATTTCGGCCACGCGCACCGTCGCACCCGTGCGCTCGGCGACGAGCTGCCACGGCACGATGTTGGCGTGGTGTTCCATGCGCGAGACGAGGATCGTGTCGCCGGCCTTCAGCCGCGGCAGCGCCCACGACCAGGCGACCAGATTGATCGCGAACGTCGTGCCGCTGCACAGCACGAGTTCGTCGCTGCGCACGTTGAGGAACCGCGCGAGCTTCGTGCGCGTGCCCTCGTAGGCCTCGGTCGCCTCGGTGCCGAGCTGGTGCACCGCGCGGCTGACGTTGGCGTTCTGCCGCCGGTAGAAGCCGTCGACCGCGTCGATCACCGATGCCGGCTTCTGGCCGGTATTCGCGTTGTCGAAGTAGATCAGTGGCTTGCCGTGGACTTCGCGCAGCAGCAGCGGGAAGTCCGCACGCACCGCGGCCCAGTCGACGCTGCCGTCATGCGCGACCGGCGCGCTGGGCGCATCGAACGGCGGCGTCAGCGGCGGCAGGGTGGTGCTCATACGAGGGCGAGTCCCGACAGGACGCGATCGAGACCGGCCTCGGCGTGCGCACGCAGCTCGGGATCGGTGATCGTCGACAGCGGCTCGCGCACGAATGCGGCGGTCAGCAGGCGCTGCGCATCGGCTGCCGGCAGGCCGCGCGAGCGCAGATAGAACAGCGCGCCCGGATCGAGCTGGCCGACCGTCGCGCCGTGCGCGGCCTGCACTTCGTCGGCGTGGATCACCAGCACCGGCTGGGTGTCGATCTCGGCCGTGGGCGACAGCAGCAGGTTCTTGTTCGACAGGCGCGCGTCGGTGCCGTCGGCGCCGGCATCGATGGTGATGCCGCCATGGAACACGACACGACCGCGCTGGTCGCCGATCCCGCGCCACTTGAGTTCGCAGGCGGTGTTCTTCGCGATGTGGCGGATGCCCAGGCGCGTGTCGACATGCGCGCGGCCACCGGCCAGCAGCACGCCGTTCGCGGTCAGGCGCGCGTCGTCGCCGAGCAGGCGCACGTCGAGTTCGTGACGCGACAGCGCACCGCCGGCTTCGACATCGACGCGGGTGTAGACCGAGGCGGCCTGCAACTCTGCGTCGGTGCGCAGGAAGCTGGTCGCGCCGATGCCGAGGTGCTGCAGACGCACGTGGTGCAGCTCGGCGCGGTCGGCGACGCGCAACGAGATGATGGTGTTGTCGAGATGGCGGTGCGCGCCGGCGTCGAGATGATGCTCGACCAGCGTCAGCGCCGCGCCTTTGCCGAGCACGACGTGATGGCGCAGATGCCAGGCGAGATCACCTTCCGCAGGCGCGCCGACAAACACCAGGTGCACGGGCGTCTCGATGCGGGCGCCGGCCTCGACGGAGACCGATGCGCCGTCACGGGCAAGTGCGTCGTTGAGTCGGGCGAACACGGCGTCGTCGCGATTGTCGATGTCAGGCAGCGTGCCGGCATCGGCGAGCGTTCCGATCGACAGGCCGGCGACGGTGGTACCCGCATCGGACAGCGCTGCGGACAGGCGGCCGTTGACGAAGACCAGGCGCGGCGCAGGAATCGCGGCCAGCAGATCCGCATCGACCGGGGCATCGGTCTGCGGCGCGACGAAGCTGCGACGCTCCAGCGCACGCAGCGAGGTGTACTTCCAGGCTTCGCTGCGCGGGCCGGGCAGGCCGGTCGCGAGCGTCGCGTCGAGGGCCGCGCGACGTGCGGCGTCGCCGTCGAAACCGGCGGCGAGAGAGTCGAGCAGGGCACTCATCAGACGGCGGTCTCCGGCGCGACGCGGTCCTTGATCCAGGCGTAGCCCTTCTCTTCGAGCTGCAGCGCGAGTTCCGGACCCCCGGTCTGCACGATGCGGCCATCGGCCAGCACGTGCACGACGTCGGGCTTGATGTAGTCGAGCAGGCGCTGGTAGTGCGTGATCACGATGAAGGCGCGGTCCGGCGAACGCAGTGCGTTGACGCCGTCGGCGACGTTCTTCAGCGCGTCGATGTCGAGACCCGAGTCGGTCTCGTCGAGGATCGCGAGTTTCGGCTCGAGCACGGCCAGCTGGAAGATCTCGTTGCGCTTCTTCTCGCCGCCCGAGAAGCCTTCGTTGACGCCGCGATGCAGCAGGCGGTCGTCGAGATGCAGCACGGCGAGCTTCTCGCGCACCAGCTTGAGGAACTGCATCGAATCGAGCTCTTCCTCACCACGCGCCTTGCGCTGCGCATTGAGTGCGCTGCGCAGGAAGTAGGTGTTGTTCACGCCCGGAATCTCGACCGGGTACTGGAACGCGAGAAACACGCCGGCCGCGGCACGCTCTTCGGGTTCGAGCGCCAGCAGATCCTGGCCCTGGAACGCGACGCTGCCGTCGGTGACCTCGTAACCGTCGCGGCCGGCGAGCAGGTTGCCCAGCGTCGACTTGCCGGCGCCGTTGGGCCCCATGATCGCGTGGACTTCGCCCGGCTTCACGTGCAGCGAAAGGCCCTTGAGGATTTCGCGCTCGTTGATGGAGGCGTGCAGGTTGTCGATATTGAGCATGGGTATCGGAATTCGAAAAAGAGAAAGAGAACCGGCGCGATGACGCTGCGTCGAAGAACGGGTGCATCGCCGGCCCGTGAGCCGGCCGCGGTGTCAGCCGACCGAACCTTCCAGCGACACGTCGAGCAGCTTCTTGGCCTCGACGGCGAACTCCATCGGCAGTTCGCGGAACACCTGCTTGCAGAAGCCGTCGACGATCAGGCTGACCGCGTCTTCCTCGCTGATGCCGCGCGTGCGGCAATAGAACAGCTGGTCGTCGCTGATCTTGGACGTCGTCGCTTCGTGCTCGACGGTCGCACCGGGGTGCTTGACCTCGATGTACGGGAACGTGTGCGCGCCGCACTGCTTGCCGATCAGCAGCGAATCGCACTGGGTGTAGTTGCGCGCACCCTCGGCGCCCGCGCCGATCTTGACCAGGCCGCGATAGGTGTTCTGCCCGCGACCGGCGCTGATGCCCTTGCTGACGATCTTCGACTTGGTGCGCTTGCCGACGTGGATCATCTTGGTGCCGGTGTCGGCCTGCTGGCGATGATGCGTCAGCGCAACCGAATGGAACTCGCCGCTCGAATCGTCGCCGAGCAGCACGCAGGACGGGTACTTCCAGGTGATCGCCGAACCGGTCTCGACCTGCGCCCAGACCACGCGGCTACGATCGCCGCGACATTCCGCGCGCTTGGTCACGAAGTTGTAGATGCCGCCCTTGCCGTTCTCGTCGCCGGGGTACCAGTTCTGCACCGTCGAATATTTGATCTCGGCGTCTTCCAGCGCGACCAGCTCGACGACCGCCGCATGCAGCTGGTTCTCGTCGCGCATCGGCGCGGTGCAGCCTTCGAGGTAGGACACATAGGCCTTGTCCTCGCAGATGATCAACGTGCGCTCGAACTGGCCGGTGTGGCCGGCGTTGATGCGGAAATAGGTGCTCAGCTCCATCGGGCAACGCACGCCCTTGGGAATGAACACGAAGCTGCCGTCGGAGAACACGGCCGAGTTCAGGGCGGCGAAGTAGTTGTCGCTCACCGGCACCACGCTGCCGAGGTACTGCTTCACCAGCTCGGGATGGTCCTGGATCGCTTCGGACATCGAGCAGAAGATCACGCCTTTCTCGGCGAGTTCCTTCTTGAACGTCGTGCCGACCGACACCGAATCGAACACCGCGTCCACGGCGACGCCGGCCAGACGCGCGCGCTCATGCAGCGGCACGCCGAGCTTGTCGTAGGTGTCGAGCAGTTCCTTGGGCACATCGTCAAGCGAGGCGTACTTGGCCTTGGGCGCGGAGTAGTAGCTGACGGCCTGGAAATCGATCGGCGCGATCGACAGCTTCGCCCAATGCGGCACCGGCATCGTCAGCCAATGGCGATAGGCGGCGAGACGCCAGTCGGTCATCCACTGCGGCTCTTCCTTCTTCGCCGACAACGCGCGGACGACGTCCTCGTCGAGGCCGGGCGGAAAGCTGTCGGACTCGATGTCGGTGACGAAGCCGGCGTCGTAGCGACGGCCGAGCTGCTCGTGGATTTCTGCGTTCGCAATCGGTTCTGCGATGTCGGTGGCCATGGGGGCTGCCTACTGTCTAAGCGCGGGCGAGGCGGGCGTCGATGCGCTTCGCCCCACCGGCGGTGGAAATGGGTGAAGGACGCGGCGCGTCGTCGAGCATCTGCGCCAGGCTCACGGCGCGCAGCGCATCGGCTACCACGTCGTTGATCCGGCGCCAGTTGCCGCGCACGCCGCACTGCTCGGAAATGCCGCACTGACCGTCGTGCAGGCTGCACTCGGTCATCGCGAGCGGCCCTTCCATGGCCTCGACGATCTCCACCAGGCTGATCGCCGCGGCCTCGCGTGCGAGGCGATAGCCGCCGTTGGCGCCGCGGAAGCCTTCGACCAGACCGGCCTGCGCCAGCGGCTTGAGCAGCTTGCTGACCGTCGGCGCTTCGAGGCCCGACTGTTCCGCCAGATCGGCCGCACTCATCACCACCTGCGGCCGTGCGGCGAGCACGGTCAGGACGACGGTGGCGTAATCGGTGAGCTTGGTGACACGGAGCATTGCGGGCGGGGGCGACCGGAGACGCGTCGGATGAAAGCGGACCAAAATTGTACGCTTTTGCGTCCGGCAGCTCAATGTGGCGGGCGGCGGGCGTTCATCGCAGGGCGCGGCGGCGAGGCGCCTGCGCTGGCGGCTCGACGGGTTGTTGGCCACAATGCGGACTCACTCCGCCGTGGAATCCGCAATGCCCAAGACGCCGAAGAAGCCCAAGACGCCGAAGAAGATCGAGGCGCGTCTGTCGAGCATCCACGGCAACGGTGTGTTCGCAACCGAGGCCATCGCCAAGGGCGAGCGGATCGTCCGCTACAAGGGTCTGCTGCGCACGCACGACGATGTCGATGCCCAGTACGGCGACATCGACGAGGACGGCCACACGTTCCTGTTCACGCTCAACGACGACTACGTCATCGACGCGAACGAGGACGGCAACATCGCGCGCTGGATCAACCACAGCTGCGCGCCGAACTGCGAAGCCGTCGTGCAGGAAGATCTGAAGGAGCGCCGGCACAAGGACAAGGTCTTCATCGAAGCGACGCGTGATATCGCCGCCGGTGAAGAGCTGGCCTACAACTACGGCATCACCCTCGCCGAGCGGCACACCCCGAAGCTCAAGAAACTGTGGGGCTGTCGCTGTGGTTCGAAAAAGTGCACCGGCACGATGCTGCAGCCCAAGAAATGATGGCGTCTTCCGCCGCGGGCGGAAGACACATATGCCCCGCCACCTCGGGGGGAGGGGAGGACCATCGGCGGATGCCGGTGGTGGAGTGAGGGAAGGGGCTCTACCGAGAGTCCCGTGCTCAGGGTCACAGTCAAAAGCAACCCTCACCCCAACCTCTCCCGAAGGGAGAGGGGCTCCAGCGTCACGGCGTCGGAGACACTTCCCGCAGATCCGCCGACGCGATCCGCCACGCGCGTTGCGCGTCGCTGGCGCCGTCGACCATCGCGCGGCGCAGGACGTAGCGGCCTTCGAAACGGCGGCTGCTGCCGTCGGTCTGCTGGGCGCGCAGCGACACGGGCACCTCGATGAAACGCGAACCCGCGGCGGCTTCGACCGCGCCCGGTGCGCCGATGTCGACCATCACCACCGCCGTGTCCCCGAAACCGGCCGCGAACTGTTCGGGCGACTGGCCGCTGGCACGGCCGCCGTCGGACCACAGGGCATAAGCGCGCGCGTAGTCGACCGCATTGATCGCGGCGTAATAGGTGCGGATCACCGCCGAGGCTTCTTCGGGCGTCGGCTCGGGACCGGCGACGGCGGTCTCGCCCGGCACGCCGGTGAGACCGGTTTCCGGATTGTCTTCGAGCGGCAGCAGCGCGCTTTCCTCGATGCCGGCTTCGGGCAGCGGCTGTTCGCCGCCGAGCGGAATGTTGCCGGGGCCCGGCTCGCCGCTCAGGCCAGTGACGCCGCCCGCGTTCTGTTGCGGTTGCGGCAGCGGACCGTCGGCTGCCTGGCCGGATGCTTCGGCGTCGGCGCGCGCCGCGTCGCGGTCGCAGGCGCCGAGGGCGCACACCAGCGCGAATGCGACCGCGACAGCGGCGGCGTTGCGCTTGCTGCCGCTATCAGCGCGCAAGGTGCACCACCACGCGGCCATCGGCGATGTCGACGTTGCCGATGCGCTTGCCGGAAGGCAGCTTCGACAGCAGATCGTCATCGAGGCGATACACAGGTTCGCTGCGCGCGTACTCCGACAGCAGGCTGTTGACGATGCCGCGCGCGCCGCCCTTGAGCAGCGTATTGGAGCCGGGCAGATCGAACTGCAGCAGCTCGGGATCTTCGAGATGCAGGCCGCGGGTCGCGGGGTCGTAGCGCAGGCCGCTCACCAGCGCGAGACGGCCCGGGCGGTCGTCCGCGGCCACGCCGCCGACACCGAGATCGAAGTCCAGCCGCAGCCGGCGATCGCCCTGCGGAATCATCAGGCGCGGATTGTCGAGCGTCACCGACACCAGCCCGCCGAGCTTGTCGAAGGTGCGCGGGAAGCGCGTGTCGAGCTGGCGCTGCAGCTGCGGCGTGGTGAAGGCGACCTGGTCGTTGAGCCAGGCCGAGACCACACCCAGCGACGTACAGGCGGTGAGGACGAGCAGCAGCAGGGCTGCGGCGGACAACTGCAGGGGACGGCGCATGGCACGCTCCGGAACGGCGATGGAGGCACCCTACGCAGGCGCCGTGAATACGGGATTAGCGGCGCGTCAGTCCGGCGCAGGCGCCAGCGGCCGGCGGTGCGGCTGCAGCCAGGCGAGCAGCAGGCCGAGCAGCAGCATCGCGATCACGTCGAAGACGATCTGCTTCAGCGACAGCGTCAGCGGAAACGGCTGGCCTGCATGCGCGAGCAGGTGCCAGGGCACGAACGACACCAGCGCGATCGCCAGGCCGAAGCGTGCGCCGTGCCAGCGCTTGCTGCGATGCGGCGGCGGCAGCCAGCGGTAGAGCCAGGTCATCGCCAGTCCCAGCGACAGATAGGCGAGCAGGATCCAGGCGACCTGCGCGTTCGCATCCGCCTGCGGGCGGAACAGATGGGCGAGGGCGAGATAGTCGTCGCGCAGCAGCAGGCCGTGCACGAAGAAGCCCAGCGCCAGCGCGGTGGCGGAGATGGTGAGGCCGCAGATCCAGAACCGTTTGTCCATTGCAGGGTGTCCGAAGAGGCGCGTCGCTCGGCCCAGATTAGCGCTGCGCGGGTGACGGATCGATGGACGCCGCGGTGATGCGCCAGGTCTCGCCGTCGCGGCGCAGATCGTAATGCCCGCTGTAGCGGCGCAGCGGCCCCTGTCCACCGATGCGCAGATGCACCGGAATGCGCAGCGCGGCGGGCACCGGCGTCGCATCGAGTGGCTGTGGCCGTGCGTTGTCGACACGCAAGCCGGTCACGTTTTCGAGCGTGCGCAGGTCCGCTTCGCCCTGTGATGCGGGACGGCCGTGGATCCACATTGCATCGGCTTCGCTCCGGTCGTCCTTGAACAGTGCGGCGAGATAGGCGTGCACGGCGGAGACGGCGTCGCGCATCGCGGCATCGTGCGCCGCCTGCAGTCCGGCACTGGCGGCCGCCCCCGCGGCGTCGGGCGATGGGGCGGACGCAGTCGACGCGGCGGCGGCCGGCGAATCCGGCGATGGCAGGTCGTCCGCATCGCGGCGCAGGCCTTCCTGCACCGCGACGGCGATGCCGAGCAACACGATGGTCGCGATGACCAGCCACCAGGCGCGATGCGACATCCGGATGTTCCCTTGCACCGCATGCGCGGCAACGATCGGATGCTAGCGCGCCGCGTCGCCGTTGTCGGCACCGTGTGCACGCAGCAGCGGCAGCGGGTCGAACGCGCCGTCGCTGGCGTAGACGCCGTAATGCAGATGCGGCGGCGTGCCGCGCGCGTTGCCGGTGTCGCCGACGACGCCGAGCGCATCGCCCGGCCGCACCAGATCGCCGACTTCGAGCAGATCCGCGAAGTCGTCGAGATGCGCATAGTAATGACGCTGCCGGCCCGGGCCCATGATCCACACCTGCTTGCCGCCGAGGCCGCTTTCGCGCACGCCGACGACGAGGCCGTCGGTCGTACTGCGCACCGGCGTGCCGCGGGGCGCGAAGATGTCGACGCCTTCGTGCTGGCGGTCGCGTCCGCGTGGCGCGCCATAGGTGTCGGCGACGCGCGAGGCGCGCACGCCGTCGACCGGCATCGGCAGCGATTCCGGTGCAGGTGCGGCAGACAGCGTGGCGATCGCGCGTGGCTTGGCCATGAACGGCTGGTGCCAGGCCCAGTAGCCGGCAGCGGCGAACAGGCCCGCCCAGAACACGAAGCCCAGCGTGGCCCGCAGCTGCGGCGTGTAATCGCGGCGCGGCTTGCGCACGGGTTTCGGTGCGGCCGGTGGGGTGGAACCGGGTGTGGGATCGGGCTCGGACATGACGTCAGCGTCGCAGACCGTGCGCGAAGCCGGAGTCAGTGCAGCGGGTCGCACAATGCAGAACGGCCTGCACGAGGCAGGCCGTTCGGGACAAACGAGACGGGCTCAGCGCGCGTCGGCGTTCGCTTTCACTTCCTGTTCGAGCCGCGTCTTGAGCTCGGGCGCGAGCTTGAGCTGACGCGCGAGTTCGTCGAGGTAGCTGCGTTCCATGAAGCTGGTCTCGTCGGCGACGAGCACGCTGGCCAGATACATTTCCGACGCGATCTCGGGCGTGGTCGCGGCGCTGGCCACTTCCGCCGGATCCAGCGGCTTTTCCAGTTCCGCATGCAGCCAGCGCTGCACGTCGGCGCCCTCGTCGATGCGCTTGAACTCGCCTTCGATGACTTCGCGCTCGCGTGCATCGATGTGGCCGTCGGCCTTCGCAGCGGCGACCAGCGCCTTGAGAATCGCCTGGCTGTGGATGTCGACCTGCGGCGCGGGCAGACGGTCGACGGTCTGCGGCGCGACGGTCGCCGCCCCGGCCTGCTGCTTCTGGTAATCGCCGTAGGCCTTGTACGCCATGACGCCGATCGCGGCGAGGCCGCCATAGGTTGCGACCTTGCGGGTCTTCTTGTTCTTGCCGAGCAGCAGGCCCAGCGCGCCGCCGGTGGCCGCGCCCTTGCCGAAATCCGCATTGAGCAGGCTGCTGCCGGGCTTGCCGCCGGCCTGCGAAGTGAGCAGATGATTGAGGAAGCCCTGGAAGCTCATCGTTCGATATCCATCGGTAGGGAGAAAACGGCGCCGAGCATGCGGCGGTCAACGTTCACCGGATGTGCACGGTTCGCTTCACCGGACGAATCGTTCAGAACCGGGTGAGCGTCATGTTCGCAGCAGGCGGGCGATGACATCGCATCGCGCCGTCCCAATCGAAATCGGGACGACCAAGCCGTCGAGGGAACCCTGAAACGAAATCGGGACGGCCAAGCCTTCGAGACGCCCCTGAAACGAAATCGGGACGGCCAAGGCCGTCCCGATCGAAAGACACGTGGCGCTTGGAATCAGGCAGCGGCGTCCTTGAGCTTCTTGAGCGGGCGCACCTTGACCTTGACCGAGGCGGGCTTGGCGGCGAACCACTGCTCTTCCTTGGTGAAGGGGTTGATGCCCTTGCGCTTCGGCTTGGCCGGCACGCTGACCGACGTGATCTTCAGCAGGCCGGGAAGGGTGAACGAACCCGCGCCCTTCTTGCTGATCGAGCCGTGCACGGCGCCTTCGAGCGCAGCGAACACCGCGCGCACGTCCTTCGCCACGACGCCGGTGGATTCGGCGATGTGTGCGACCAGGCCCGACTTGCTCAGGGCTTCCTTGATCGGCTTCGGTGCTGCCGGCTTCGCGGCGGCGGCCTTCTTCGGCGCAGCAGCCTTCTTGGCCGGGGCTTTCTTGGTGGGGGCCTTCTTCGTTGCCATGAGCGTGTGGTTCCCTCGTCGAGTGATGATTGAGTTGTCCGGGCCGAGCGAGCCGGCAAGCGGAATGTAGGGCATCGTGGCACGTGCGCCAATAGGAAACCGCAAAAAACAGGGCTTTTGCGTTTAGCGGTCCTGGCGCGAAGCGCGGCGACGGGGCGGCCACAGGATCCAGGCACCGGCGACCACCAGTGCGAGCACGCTGTAGGCGGCGACGAAACTCCACCACGGCGCCTCGAAAAACAGCACCTTCGACAACCAGTGCCCGACGAAGGATTCGTTGTAGGACTGCTGTCCGGCGCGCGCACGCAGCCACTGTTCCCAGATCGTCAGCGGGCACAGACGCCCGAGCCAGGCCTGCACGGCGATCACCACGACCAGCGCGACGTGCAGCCAGCGCAGCCACCTGCGGCGCACCCAGCACCAGCCGAGCGGGCCGCCGACCAGCAGTGCGAGCGTCATGCCGACGACGAATGCCGCGATGCCGACATGGACTGCGAGCACGGCGTCGGCGAGCACGGCGGCGAGCGAGGGTGAGAGTGTCATGGCCGGATCATCGTGCATCGGCCGTCGAGGTGCAGGTGCTGCGTCGCATCACCGGGACGCGCGCGTAACGGATGGGGGGCCACCATGCACGCCCCAACTCTCGAGGAGCACACACATGGGTATCGCCCGTCACGCCACCGCCCACTGGACCGGTGATCTGAAGTCCGGCAAGGGCACGCTGTCGACGCCGCAGAGCGGCCTGCTGTCGGAGACGCGCTACGCGTTCGGCACCCGCTTCGGCGACGAGAAAGGCACCAATCCCGAAGAGCTGATCGCCGCCGCGCACGCGGGCTGCTTCACGATGGCGCTGTCGGCCAAGCTCACCGAGGCGGGCTTTCCGCCGGAATCGCTCGACACGCGCGCCGATGTCGACCTGTCGATGGACGGCGGTCCGCAGATCAGTTCGATCCGCCTGAAGACCCGCGCCAAGGTGCCGGGCATCGACGCGGCGAAGTTCCGCGAGCTCGCCGATGACGCCAAGCAAAACTGCCCGGTGTCGAAGGCGCTGTCGGCAGTGCCGCTGTCGCTGGATGCCGAACTCGAAAGCTGAGTGGTGAACGCAGAACGCCGCGTCGGGCAACCGGCGCGGCGTTGTCGTGTCTGCGGTGTGCTATCGGACCGCGGCCCGGCGGCGCGGGGGGCTCAGCGCCAGTCGATCGTCCCGCGTACCACGGTCTGCACGCGGCCGCCGGACCAGACATCGCCGTTGTCGTCGACGTGCAGTTCGATGATCGCATCGTGGCCGACCTCGCGGCCCTGGC
Source organism: Luteimonas flava (assembly GCF_036584485.1). Classification (NCBI taxonomy): domain Bacteria; kingdom Pseudomonadati; phylum Pseudomonadota; class Gammaproteobacteria; order Lysobacterales; family Lysobacteraceae; genus Luteimonas; species Luteimonas flava. The sequence goes on from NZ_JAZHBM010000001.1 coordinate 225,782, forward strand.
TGATACGGTAGCGGCCATTGCTGCCGGGCAGGGCGTCGCGATCGGCCAGCCACGCGGCCAGCGTCGCGTTCGCGGCGCCGGACGCGGCATCCTCGAAGTGGCCGGTCGAACCGACGAAGGCGCGCACCGCGAGGTGATGCACCGGATCATCGGAACGCGCGAAGGCGCACAGCCCCATGCTGCCCGTGGCCTCGACGATTGCGCCGATCGCATTCCAGTCCGGCGTCGCGGCGCGCAGGTCGGCTTCGCTCGCGAGCTCGGCCAGCCACCAGCGGCGACCGCCGTCCATCAGGACCGGCGGCAGCGCGCCGAGCGGCATCGCCGCGAGCACGTCGCGCAGGCGCGGATCCTCCGCCGATGCGGTCTCGACGACCGACGCGCGCGGTGTGCGCACAGCGATCGTGCGCGTCGGGCCTTCGCCGACGACTTCCAGCGGCAGCTTGCCGGCGATGCCGTCCTGCACCAGCAGGCCATCGCGCGGCGCGGCGAGTCCGGCTTCGAGCACGACGTGCGCGGTGCCGACGCTCGGGTGCCCGGCGAAGGGCACTTCGCGGCGTGGCGAAAACATGCGGATGCCGTAGCTGGCGTCGTCGGACGTGGCCGGAAACACGAACGTGGTCTCGGGCAGACGCGTCCAGCGGGCGATGGCCTGCATCGTGGCGTCGTCGAGGCCGTCGGCATCGAGCACCACGGCGAGCGGATTGCCGGCACCGGGCCGGTCGGCGAATACGTCCACCTGGACGAAACGGCGGGAAGTCATGGCGGGAGCGTCACGCGGCGCGACAGTGTAGCGGTCCGCTCACCAGTCGAATGTCCCGCGGATGACCGCCTGCACCGCACCGCCGATCCAGACCTCGCCGGCCGGATCGATCTCGACCTCGACGCGTCCATCGCGGCCCAGCTCGCGGCCCTGGCTGGCGACGTAGCGGACCACGCGGCCGTCCTCGGCCCGATCCATGTGCAGCCACGCGGCGATCGCGGCATTCGCGCTGCCGGTCACCGGATCTTCCGGCACGCCGTCGGCGGGACAGAACGCGCGCACCACGAGCGCGTGATCGGCCGCCTCGCTGCGCCCGCACACCGCCACGCCCACCGCGTCGCTGGCCAGACACAGCGCGGCGATCTCCGCCAGCGGCGGCGCGAGCGCGCGCACGGCGGCGGACGTGCTGAGATCCACGCACCACCAGCGCGGGCCGTTGTCGAGCAGCGCATGCGGCGCATCGATGGCGCCGAGCGCCTGCAGCACCGCATCGAGCTGGGCCTCGATGCCGTCCGGCGAGGCGCGGTGCACGGCGCGTGGGGCGCGCACGCTCGGCCGCGTGTGGCCGTCGCGACTGTCGATGCGCACCGGCAGCAGACCGGCCGCGCACTGCTGCACCAGCGCACCGGACCGCGGCGTCGCGAGCCCCTGGTCCAGCGCCGCCCAGGCGGCGCCGACGCTGGGATGGCCCGCGAACGGCAACTCCTGGCGCGGGGTGAAGATGCGCACGCGGTAATCGGCGTCGGCATCGGGTGGCAGCAGGAAGATGGTTTCCGAGAGGTTCGTCCAGTTCGCAATGGCCTGCATCGCCGCACCATCGAGCCCGTCGGCATCGACCACCACGCCGAGCGGATTGCCGGCACCGGGCCGGTCGGCGAACACATCCAGCTGCAGATAACGGCGATGCATCGGGGTCTCTCGGGGGGCGGAGGGTTGCTTTAGAATCGCCTGTCATCGCGCGCGTTGTCACCGCATGCCGGTCGTCGCGCCTGTTTTTCGCCCCCCATCCGAGACCCCACCTCGATGTCCTCACCCCCTGACGATCGCTGGATCGTGCTCAAGTTCGGCGGCACTTCGGTGTCGCGTCGCCACCGCTGGGACACCATCGGCCGACTGGCGAAACGCCGGGCACTGGAGCAGGACGCGCGCGTGCTGGTGGTGGTCTCCGCGCTGTCGGGCGTCACCAACGAACTGACCGCGATCGCCGATGGCGCCGCGGATTCGGCCGCGCGCGTGGCCGCGCTCGTCGAGCGCCACCGCGCGTTCGTCGCCGAACTCGAGCTGGATGTCGATGCGGTGCTCGGCGCGCGTCTCGCTGCGTTGCAGGCGCTCGTCACCGATGCCCGCGCGGCGACGCGCACGCTCGACTGGCAGGCCGAGGTGCTGGGGCAGGGTGAACTCCTGTCCTCGACGATCGGCGCGGCCTACCTCGCGGCGCAGGGTCTGGATTTCGGCTGGTGCGATGCGCGCGACTGGCTCGATGCGGTCGCGCTGCCGAACCAGAGCGACTGGGCGCTGCGCCTGTCGGTGAACTGCAAGCGCGAACCCGACGGCGACTGGCGCGCGCGGTTCGCCGCGCAGGCGCCGCGGATACTGCTGACCCAGGGCTTCATCGCGCGTCATGGCGACGGCGGCACCGCGATTCTCGGCCGGGGTGGCTCGGATACGTCGGCTGCGTACTTCGGTGCGCTGCTGGGCGCGCGTCGCGTCGAAATCTGGACCGACGTGCCCGGCATGTTCAGCGCCAATCCGCGCGATGTACCCGACGCACGCCTGCTCGCGCGACTGGATTACGCCGAAGCGCAGGAAATCGCGACCACCGGCGCCAAGGTGCTGCATCCGCGTTCGATCAAGCCCTGCCGCGATGGCGGCGTGCCGATGGCGATTCTCGATACGGAGCGTCCGGATCTGCCGGGCACTGCGATCGACGCAAGCGCCGAGCCGGTGCCGGGCGTCAAGGCGATCAGCCGCCGCAACGGCATCGTGCTGGTGTCGATGGAAGGCATCGGCATGTGGCAGCAGGTCGGCTTCCTCGCCGACGTGTTCGAGCGCTTCAAGCGCCACGGCCTGTCGGTCGATCTCATCGGTTCGTCGGAGACCAACGTCACCGTGTCGCTGGATCCGAGCGAGAACCTGGTCAGCACCGACGTGCTGGCGCGATTGAGCGACGATCTGGCCGAAGTCTGCCGGGTCAAGGTCATCGCGCCGTGTGCGGCGATCACCCTCGTCGGCCGCGGCATGCGGTCGCTGCTGCACAAGCTCTCGGATGTCTGGGCCACGTTCGGGAAGGAACGCGTGCACCTCATCTCGCAGTCGTCGAACGATCTCAACCTGACCTTCGTCATCGACGAGGCCGACGCCGACGGTCTGCTGCCGGTGCTGCATGCCGAGCTGATCGACAGCGGCGCGATGCCGGTGCATGACGAGACCGTGTTCGGCCCGAGCTGGCGCGAGATCGCCCACGGCCGCCGCGAGCGCGCGCCGCAGTGGTGGCAGGACGCGCGCGAATCGCTGCTCGCACTCGCCGAGCCGGGCCGGCCACATTACGTCTATCACCTGCCGACCGTGCGCGAACGCGCGGCCGCGCTGTCGACGGCTGACGCGATCGACCGTCGCTTCTTCGCGATCAAGGCCAATCCGCATCCGGCGATCCTGCGCACGCTGGTCGACGCCGGTTTCGGTCTGGAATGCGTGTCGCAGGGCGAGCTCGAACACGTATTCGCCGTGCTGCCGGATCTCGATCCCGCGCGCGTGCTGTTCACGCCGAGCTTCGCCCCGCGCAGCGAGTACGCGGCCGCTTACGCGCGCGGCGTCACCGTGACGGTCGACAACGTCGAAGCGCTGCGCAACTGGCCCGAGGTCTTCCGCGGCCGAGATCTCTGGCTGCGTCTGGATCTGGGCCGCGGCGACGGCCACCACGCCAAGGTCGTCACCGGCGGCGCGGCATCGAAGTTCGGACTGCCGCTGGGTGCGTTCGATCAATTCCTGATCGCGGCCGAAGAAGTCGATGCGCGCATCACCGGCATCCATGCGCACCTCGGCAGCGGCATCGAGACCGTCGCGCACTGGCGTGAGGTCTACGCGGAGCTCGCCGGATTCGCCGATGCGGTCGGTACCGTCGACACGATCGACATCGGCGGCGGTCTGCCGATTCCGTATCGCCCCGACGACGTGCCGTTCGACATCCCGGCCTGGGCTGCGGGCCTGGCGGCGATCAAGGCCGAGTACCCGCGCTATCGCCTGGCGATCGAGCCAGGCCGTTACCTCGTCGCCGAAGCCGGCGTGCTGCTGACCACCGTCACCCAGGTCGTCGACAAGCTGGGCACGCGCCGCGTCGGTGTCGACGCCGGCATGCACAGCCTGATGCGGCCGGCGCTGTACGACGCCTGGCACGGCATCCACAACCTGACGCGGCTCGATGACGTGGTCGAGGCCACGGTCGAGATCGTCGGCCCGATCTGCGAATCGAGCGACGTGTTCGGCACGCGCCGCCGCCTGTCCGCCGCGACCCGCGAAGGCGACACCGTGCTGATCGCAGACGCCGGCGCCTACGGCTTCGTCATGGCCAATACCTACAACCTGCGGCAGCTGCCGCAGCAGGATGTTCTGGAATGAGTGTTGTCTTCGACCGCAACGCGGTCCGCAGTTTCCGCTTCATCGATTGCGACCTCGACGCCGCGACCGGCGTCGCGCGCCTGCGCTACGCCTTCGACGACGGTCCCGAGCTGATCGAAACCGTGACCGTGCCGGGTGCGCCGTTCGCGCTCGATGCGGCGCGCGCCGAGGCCGCGACACAGGCGCTGCGTCTGCTGCACCTGATCGCCGGCGTCAGCTACTACAAGGCCGCGGTGCCGACCGACATCCGCATCGAGGGTTATGCGATCGATGCGGCGACCGCGGCGCTGCTCGAGGACGTGTACGTGCACGGGCTCGGCGAGTTCGCGTATCGCAACGGGCTGGACCTGCACGGGAAGATCCGTTTTCCGCACGACGCAACTGCGACTGCCGGAGCACCTGCGCTCGGCCTGCGCACGCATGCACTAGTCGCGATCGGCGGCGGCAAGGATTCGCTGGTGTCGATCGAAGCGCTGCGCGCGTTGGGCATCGAACAGACCGTCAGCTGGATCGGCGGCTCGCAGCTGATCCGCGTCTGCGCCGAGCGCACCGGTCTGCCGACGCTCAACATCGGCCGCCAGATCGCGCCGGAACTGTTCGAGTACAACCGCCAGGGCGCGTGGAACGGGCACATCCCGGTCACCGCGATCAATTCGGCGATCCTCGTGCTGGCCGCCGTGCTGCACGGCGTGGACCAGGTGGTGTTCTCCAACGAGCGTTCGGCCAGCTATGGCAGCCTGATCAAGGACGCGTCCGGCGGCGAGACGCGCGAAGTGAATCATCAGTGGTCGAAGGGCTGGGCGTTCGAGCGCGCGTTCGGCGACCACGTGCAGGCGCGCGTCGCTGCGGACCTGCACTACTACTCGCTGCTGCGGCCGCTGTCGGAGCTCGCGGTCGCGCGCCAGTTCGCGAAGACCGATCGCTACGACGCGCATTTCTCCAGCTGCAACCGCAACTTCCATCTGCTCGGCGAGCGGCCGGTGAACCGCTGGTGCGGTATCTGCCCGAAGTGCCATTTCGTGTTCCTGGCGCTCGCGCCGTTCATGCCCAAGCCGCGTCTGGTGTCGATCTTCGGCCGCAACCTGCTCGACGATGCGTCGCAGGTGCCGGGCTACGACGCCCTGCTCGAGTACCAGGACCACAAGCCCTTCGAATGCGTCGGTGAGGGACGCGAATCGCGCGCGGCGATGGCGGCCCTGGCGAAGCGTCCGGAGTGGCGCGAAGACGCGATCGTCGCGCGCTTCGCCCGTGAGATCGCGCCGCAACTTGAAGCGGGTGAGCTGGATGTCACGGGCCTGCTGGCGGTCGAAAACGACGCGCACCGTATTCCCGACGTGCTGTGGGATCGCCTGCGTGCGCATCTCGCAGCTTGAGGCGATCGCCGCCAACGGCGGCCGCATCGCCCTGTGGGGCTGGGGTCGCGAAGGCCGCGCCGCCTGGCGCGCGATCCGCAGCCGTGCGCCGACGCTGCCGCTGACGCTGTTCTGCAACGCCGACGAAGCCAGTGATGCAGCGACGCTCGGCGATGCGCTGCTGAGCTGCGATACCGGCATCGACGCCGCACGCCTGTCGGCCTGCGCGGTCGTCGTGAAGTCGCCCGGCATCAGCCCCTACGCGCGCGATGCGATGGCCGCCGCCGCGCAGGGCACGCAGTTCGTCGGCGGTACCGCGCTGTGGTTCGCCACACGCGCCGCGCCGGGTGACGTTGCGGCCGGCACGGTCTGCGTCACCGGTACCAAGGGCAAGAGCACGACGACCGCGTTGCTTGCGCATCTGTTGCGCGCGCACGGCCTGCGCACCGCGCTGGCCGGCAACATCGGCCTGCCGCTGCTGGAATTGCTCGATGCCGACGCCGATGCCTGGGCGATCGAACTGTCGAGCTACCAGACCGGCGACGTCGCCACCGGCGGCGTGCGGCCCGACATCGCAGTGGTCACCAACATCTTCCCCGAGCATCTCGACTGGCACGGCAGCGAGGCGCAATACATCGACGACAAGCTGGCGCTGGTCACGCGGGCGCGGCCGCGCATCGCCGTGCTCAATGCCAACGAGCCGCGGCTCGCCGCGCTGGTGCTGCCCGACAGCCGGATCCACTGGTTCGGCACGCCGGATGGCTGGCATCTGCGCGGCGACGTCCTGTATCGCCGCGACATCGCGGTGATGGACACCGTGGGCCTGCCACTGCCGGGTCGGCACAACCGCGGCAATCTGTGCGCCGTGCTGACCGCGATCGAAGCCCTGGGCATCGACGCCGCGCCGCTGGCCGCGGCCACCGCGGACTTCGTGCCGTTGCCGCATCGCCTGCAGCCGCTGGGCACGCGCGATGGCGTGCTGTGGGTCAACGATTCGATCAGCACGACGCCGCACGCGACGCTTGCGGCGCTCGATGTCTATCGCGACCGGCGCGTCGCGTTGCTGGTCGGCGGACACGATCGCGGCCTCGACTGGCAGGCGTTCGCCGACGCGATGCGCACCGGCGCGCCGCACGCGATCGTGACCATGGGCCAGAACGGCCCGCGCATCTTCGATCTGCTGGCACCGGTCGCGCGCGACGCCGGGTTCCAGCTGTCCGCGGCCGATGATCTCGAGTCGGCGATCGCACAGGCGCGCACGGTACTGGACGGCGAGGGCGTGCTGCTGCTGTCGCCGGGCGCGCCCAGCTTCGGCGCCTACCGCGACTACACCGCGCGCGGGCGCCATTTCGCGACGCTGGGCGGCTTCGATCCGGATGCGATCACGGCGATTCCGGGAATCGGGATCGCCTGACGCGACGGGGCCCGTCGGCCCACGGACGTGGTCCGTCGCGAACGCGGCCCGCTTCGTCGCATCGCCGTCTCCGTGCGACGCGGTGCTGCGAGACTGGACGCCCATCGAACAGGACGTCGACATGGATCGCAGCGAACGCAACGCACGCGCCTGGCAGAACCCGGACAACTGGATCGGCCCGCGCTGGCTCGGTCTTTACCGGTCCGCGGACGATGACCGGCTGTGGGTGCCGAAGGTGCCGCGCGCGCTGGGCTGGACGGTCAATCTCGCCCGGCCGGTCGGCGCGCTCATCCTGATGGCGCTGGTGACCGCCGTGCTGTCGATCGCGTACCGCGTGCTCGGCGCCTGACGGCACCGCCCCAGCTCAATGCCCGCGTTCGACCGCGTAGCGCGCCAGGCCGCGCAGTGCGGCGACGGCATCGTTGTCGCCGAGCCCAGCAAGCGCACGTTCGGCTGCTTCGGCGTATTCGAGCGCGCGGGCGCGGCTGTAGTCGAGGCTGCCGGCGGCTTCGATCGCGGCCAGCACTTCGGGCAGCGCATCGGTATCGCCGGTCTCGACGATGGTCCGCAGGCGCGCGCGCACATCCGGCGCGGCCTGCGCCATGGCGTGGATCAGCGGCAGCGTGGCCTTGCCCTCGGCGAGGTCGTCGCCCAGGTTCTTGCCCAGCGCATCGGCGTCGCCCGAATAGTCGAGCACGTCGTCGGCGATCTGGAATGCGTAGCCCAGCTGCATGCCGTAGTCGTACAGCGCCTGCTGCGTCGCTTCATCCGCGCCGGAGGCCAGCGCGCCGAGCTGCGTGCCGGCGGCGAACAGCACCGCGGTCTTGCGCTCGATGACGTTGAGGTAGGCGGCCTCGTCGGTGTCCGGATTGCGGACGTGCAGCAGCTGCAGCACCTCGCCTTCGGCGATGCGGTTGGTGGTGTCGGCGAGAATGCGCATGACCGGCATGCGGTCGAGTTCTACCATCAGCTGGAAGCTGCGCGAATACAGGAAGTCGCCGACCAGCACGCTGGCCGCATTGCCCCAGATCGCGTTCGCGGTGCTGCGGCCACGGCGCAGGTCGGATTCGTCGACCACGTCATCGTGCAGCAGGGTCGAGGTGTGGATGAACTCGACGATCGCCGCCAGCTGGTGGTGCTCGGCACCGACGGTGCCGGTCGCGCGGCCGGCCAGCATCACCAGCATCGGTCGCAGGCGCTTGCCGCCGGCCGAGACGATGTGCTCGGCGACCTGGTTGATCAGCACCACATCGGAGGCCAGCCGGTCGCGGATCAGCGCGTCGATGGCGGCCATGTCGCCCGCGGCGAGGGCCTGGATCGCCGGCAGATCGAGGCGGGCGGCCGGGTGGTCGACGTTGTTCATGCAGGATCCGGGACAGGCAGGCCCGGAATTATAGGAGACGCCCGACAACGGCGTGCGGGCGAGGGCGGGGGTCGGACGCCGACCGGCTGGCGGCTATACTGTCGCGGTCCATCACGCCGGTTTCCATGCCGGCGCAATCCAAGGAATTCCCATGGCCCGCGGCGTCAACAAAGTCATCCTGGTCGGCAATCTCGGCAACGACCCCGACACCAAGTACACCCAGGGCGGCATGGCCGTGACCCGCATCAGCCTGGCCACGACCAGCGTGCGCAACGACAAGGACGGCAACAAGCAGGAGCGCACCGAATGGCACCGCGTGGTGTTCTTCGGCAAGCTCGGCGAGATCGCCGGCGAGTACCTGCGCAAGGGCAGCCAGTGCTACGTCGAGGGCGAGATCCGCTACGACAAGTACACCGGCCAGGACGGCGTGGAGAAGTACACGACCGACATCGTCGCCAACGAGATGCAGATGCTCGGCGGCCGTGGTGACGGCGGCGGCGGTGGTGGTGGCGGCGGCAATTACGAGCGCGGCAACCGTCCGCAGCGTTCGGCCGGTGGCGGCGGTGACGCTCCCCAGCGCAGCGCGCCGCCGCAGCGTCAGGCGCCGCAGCAGCAACGCCCCGCGCCGATGGACGACTTTTCGGACGACGACATCCCGTTCTGATCGGACGCACGTCGCCCGGTGTACCGCACGAACCCCCGAGCGATCGGGGGTTCTGCGTTTCAGGGATCGACGGTCCGGAAGACCGGTGCTGCGCGCCTCAGCGCACCCCGTGCATCCAGCGCCGCACCAGTGGCGACAGCACGAAATAGGCGATGCCCGAGCCGACGCCGATCCACAGCATCAGCTGGAACAGATCGGCGTAGCGCGTCGCCGCGACCGCCATGTCGAAGGTCTCGCCCTCGAGCACCTCCATCGAGGTCAGCTTGCCGAACTGCGCAGCCAGCACTTCCGAATACGCGGTTGCCAGCCAGAACGCGCCCATCATCAGGCCGACCACGCGTGCGACCGACAGCTGGGTCACTGCCGACAGGCCGATCGGTGACAGGCACATCTCGCCCAGTTCCAGCAGGAAATACGCCAGCACCAGCCACCACACGCTGGCGAGCACGCCGCTGCCGGCCGATTGCGCCGCCAGCATCAGCGGCACGAAGGCGAGGCCGGCGAACACCAGGCCGATCGCCATCTTCGCCGGCTTGCTCGGGTTGAGCCCGCGGCGGTCCAGCCATGGCCACAGCCACGAGAAGATCGGCGCCAGCACGACGATGAAGAACGCGCCGAGGAAGGTCAGCGAACCCGCGGTCTGCGGCACCAGCACCACGTCGTGGACCAACGCGATCGCGAGCGCGACGACCATCGCGATGACCGCCGCCTTCGCCAGCCCGCCACGGCCGCGATCGCTGGCGCGCAGCGCAGTGACCATCAGGATCGGGCTGCTGGCGAGCGCGAAGATCGCCCACGGAATGCCGGGCCGGTAATCGCCAGGCGTCAGGCCGAACAGATCCTTGGTCAGCATGCGATCGGTGAACGTGACCCAGGAGCCGTAGGTCTGCTCGTAGAGGGTGAAGAAGATCAGCACGCCCACGATCAGCAGCACCAGCGCCAGCATCTGCTGCCGCTCGACTTTCGTGCAGTGGCGCACGAGAAACCAGACGAACCACACCGCGAGCGCGACGGCGATGAGGTGCATCGCGCCGTGCACGGTCCAGGTGCGCTGGATCAGCTGCCAGACCAGCAGCGCACCGGCGACGCTGCCGGCGTAGATCCACCACTCGCGCGACAGCGGACCGACGCGTTCGCGCAGCTTCGCCGGGTCGTTGGGTTCGGCGAGGCCGTAGAGATACTTCTGGCCCCAGATGAAGACGATCAGCCCGGCGATCATGCCGATACCTGCCGCGCCGAAGCCGTACTTCCAGCCGTAGGTCTCGCCCAGGAACGCGCACACCAGGCTCGCGAACAGCGCGCCGACGTTGATGCCCGCATAGAACAGCGTGAACCCGGAATCGCGCCGCGGATCCTCGGGCGCGTAGAGCTTGCCGACGATCGTCGAGATGTTCGGCTTCAGAAACCCGACGCCCATGATGATCAGCGCCAGCGAGAGATAGAACACCTGCAGCGCGGCTTCGTCGCGGACGACGACGCCATCGACGATCCGCGCCTGCTCGCCCTCGTAGGCCATGCCCAGATGGCCGAGCACCAGCAGCACGCCGCCGAGCACGACCGCCTTGCGCATGCCCAGATAGCGATCGGCCAGCAGGCCGCCGATCACCGGCACCGCGTACACCAGACCGCCGTATGCGCCGAGCAGATCGAAGCCGGCGTCGTCGCCGAACAGGTGGTACTTGAGGATGTAGAGCAGCAGCAACGCCTTCATCCCGTAGAACGAGAAGCGCTCCCACATCTCGGTGAAGAAGCAGACGAAGACGCCCTTGGGGTGGCCCAGAAAGTCCGCGTGCGACGCGGCGGAGGAAGCGGTGACAGCGCGCAATGCCGTGGTCCGGGCGGGCGAAGGCGCGAGTATAGGCCCGGCGCTTCGCGCTGCGGATGCCGTGCATCGGGGGGCTTGCCGGCTGATCGCGCATCGCTACGATGAGGGCCGCCGTGTCCGGGGAGACCGTCTTCGACGATCGGGGCGCGGCGCAAGAGATCAGGAGTTTCGTATGGTCCGCAAAGGACTGCTTTCGATGTGCATCGCGCTGTCGTGCCTGGCTGCGCCCCATCTCCATGCGCAGGTGGACCTTGCGCCCTTCGTCGAGGACGAAGGCGTCCAGGACGCCAAGATCTCCCCCGACGGCCGGTACTTCGCGGTCACGATGCCCAATGGCGACCGGTCCGTGATCGCGGTGCTGAACCGTGCCGATCGGCGCGTCGCGGGCAGCTTCCAGTTGCCGGCGAACACGCACATCGCGGATTTCTGGTGGGCGAAGGACGATCGACTGATGTTCGGTCTCGCCCAGCAGTTCGGCACGCGCGATTTCCCGATGGCGACGGGCGAGCTCTACGCCATGAACGCAGATGGCGGGCGCGCCCAGTTGCTGGTGGGATACCGGGTCCAGAACTCGGGCCTGGGCACCAACATCCGCAGCGGCCCGAAGGAAGAACGGGTCTTCGCGTGGCCGATCGACCTGTTGCCTGCCGATCCGAAGCACGTGCTCGTCGCGATCTCGCCGTTCACGGGCGATCCGTACACACGCGTGGACCGGATGGACGTCTACACCGGACGTCGGCATACGGTGGCCACCGTGCCCGTGCGCCGTGCGTCGTTCGTGACCGACCACACGGGCGAGGTGCGTTTCGCCACGGGTTCGCAGTCGGACAATCACAGCCAGCTGTTCTATCGCGCCTCGCGAGGTGCCGACTGGGAACTGCTCAACCACCAGGGCCAATCGGGTCGGGTGGAAGAGCCCGTCGGATTTTCTGCGGACAATTCCATCGCCTACCTGCGCGTGAGCCAGCCCAGTGGCCCGGATGCGATCGTCGCGATGGACGTCGCCACGCGCGCGCGGACCGAACTGATGCGGGACGCCACGGTCGACCCGGAAATCCTGTTCCGACCCGGCACCGAAGTCGCCATCGGCGTCCGCTACGCCGGCGCGACGCCGCGGATGGCGTTCTTCGACGACGCATCGGACGACGCGAAGCTGTTCCGCATGTTCGAGCAGGCCTTTCCCGGCAGCTCGATCTCGGTGGCATCGTCCACGCGCAATGCCGACACCAAGCTTCTGCTCGCCGAAAGCGATCGGGATCCCGGCAGCTTCTTCAGCTACGACGCCGTCGCCAAGAAGGCGGATTTCGTGCTGGCCCGCCGGGCGAAGATCGATCCCGAGCGCATGGCCGCAATGGCGCCGGTGTCGATCCGGGCGCGCGATGGTCTGATGCTGCACGGCTACCTGACCCGCCCGGCAGGCCTGCAGGCGGGCGCAGCGGCGCCATTGATCGTGCTGCCGCATGGTGGGCCGTTCGGTATCGCCGACGAATGGGTTTTCGATCCGGAGACGCAGATGCTCGCGCAGGCCGGTTACGCCGTCCTGCAAGTCAACTACCGGGGATCGGGTGGCTACGGCCGCAGCTTCCAGCAGGCCGGTGCACGCGAGTGGGGCGGGAAGATGCAGGATGACCTCACCGATGCGACGCGTTGGGCGGTCGAGCAGGGCCACGCGGACGCCGGGCGGATCTGCATCTACGGTGGCAGCTACGGCGCGTATGCGGCGCTGATGGGCGCGGCGCGCGAGCCCGATCTGTACCGCTGCGCGGCAGGCTATGTCGGCGTCTACGACCTGCCACTCATGCGCAACCAGGACAATCGCACCAGCAACTGGATGAAGTCGTGGTTCGACGAATGGGTCGGCAACGATCCGCAGGCGCTGCTGGCGGCCTCTCCGACCCAGCGGGCCTCGCAGATCAAGGCGCCGGTCCTGCTGGTGGCGGGGGGCAAGGACGAGATCGCGCCCGTGGACCACACGCGGCGCATGGAGCGCGCCCTGCGGTCGGCGGGCGTCCCGGTGGACACCCTCTACGTCGACAGCGAAGGCCACGGCTTCTACAAGCCCGAAAACCGTCGCGCCTACTACACCAGGCTGCTCGACTTCTTCGCCACGCATCTGGGCGGCCAACGCGCCGCCCAGTGACGCCCCGCCGGCGCCGCTTTGCCAGCATCGCGGCGCCGGCCTACCATTCGGGCTCTTTGTACGGAGCCCTGCCATGTCCCTGCGCCTCGCGCTGTTGCCGTTGTGCCTGCTCGCCGCATTGCCGGCCGTCGCCCAGGACCGTGAGGCCGCGCGCGGGCTCGACGTTCGCGATCTGGTCAAGCTGGACCGCGTGTCCTCACCGCTGCTGACCGCCGATGGTCGCCAGCTGGTGTTCGCCCAGCGCACGCTGGACTTCGATTCGGGCAAGGCCACGACCGCGCTGTACGCGCGCAATCTGCTGACCCGCGACATGGCGCCGCCGAAGCGGATCACACCCGACGGCTGGAGCGTGAACTCGCCCGCGCTGTCGGCCGACGGCCAGACGGTCTACTTCCTCAGCAGCAAGAACGGCAGTGCACAGGTGTTCTCGATGCCGCTCGCCGGTGGCACGCCACGCCAGCTGACCGACGTCGCGGTCGACATCGGCACGTTCCAGATCTCGCCGGACGGCACGCGCGTCGTCTTCAGCGCCGATACCTTCGGAGATTGCGCGGCGGACCTCGCCTGCACCAAGCGCAAGCTCGGCGAGCAGAAGGACGCCAAGGCCAGCGGCGTGGTCTACGACCAGCTGTTCGTGCGCCACTGGGACACCTGGAAGGACGGCACGATGAGCCGCCTGTTCGTTGCCGACCTGCCGGCCGCCCGTGCGCGCGCGGTCACGACGGTGCGTGCGCTGGGCCATGCGCTCGAGGGCGACATCCCGTCCAAGCCGTTCGGCGGCGCCGAGGACTACACATGGGCGCCGGATGGCCGCTCGGTCGTCGCCAGCGTCAAGGTCGCCGGGCGCGAGGCGCCGTGGTCGACGAATTTCGATCTCTACCGCATCGACGCGGTGGGCGAGGCGGCGCCGGTGAACCTCACCAGCGGCAATCCCGCCTGGGATACCGGGCCGGTCTTCAGCGAAGACGGCGCCACGCTGTTCTACCGCGCGATGCAGCGCCCGGGCTTCGAGGCCGACCGTTACGCGCTGATGGCGATGGATGTGGCCAGCGGCGAGGCCCGCGAGATCGCGCCGCAGTGGGACCGCTCGCCGAGCAGCGTGATCCCGTCCGCCGACGGCCGCACGCTCTACGTCGCCGCGCAGGACACGGGTGAGTACCCGCTGTTCCGCGTCGACGTCGCCAGCGGCGAAGTCACCAAGCTCATCGCCGACGGCTCCATCTCATCGTTCGCGATCGCCGGCGACACCGTTGCGCTGAGCCGCAATTCGATCCAGAGCGGCGACACGCTCTACACCGGGTCGCTGCAGTCGCTGGGCGCCGATGCGCAGCTGCGCCAGATCACGCCGACCGCGGCCGAGCGCCTGCCCGATGTCGCGTTCGGCGACTTCGAGCAGTTCTCGTTCAAGGGCGCTGGCAACGAGACCGTGTACGGCTACGTGGTCAAGCCGTGGAACTACCAGGAAGGCCAGACGTATCCGGTCGCGTTCCTGATCCACGGTGGCCCGCAGGGCAGCTTCGGTAACGGCTGGAGCTACCGATGGAATCCGCAGACGTATGCGGGGCAGGGCTACGCGGTGGTGATGATCGATTTCCACGGCTCGACCGGTTACGGCCAGGCGTTCACCGATGCCATCAGCGGCGACTGGGGCGGCAAGCCGCTCGAGGATCTGCAGAAGGGCTGGGCCGCCGCGCAGGAGAAGTACGCGTTCCTCGATGGCGACAAGGCCTGCGCGCTCGGCGCGAGCTATGGCGGCTACATGATCAACTGGATCGCCGGCAACTGGTTCGACCGTCGCGGCAATGCGCCGTTCAAGTGCCTGGTCAACCACGACGGTGTCTTCGATACGCGCTCGATGGGGTACGTCACCGAGGAGCTCTGGTTTACCGAGTGGGAGAACAAGGGCACGCCGTTCGACCAGCCGAAGAACTACGAGCGCTGGAATCCGGTCAACCACGTCGCCAACTGGAAGGTGCCGATGCTGGTCGTGCAGGGCGAGAAGGACTACCGCGTGCCGGTGGACCAGGGCCTGTCGACGTTCACCGCGCTGCAGCGCAAGGGCATCGAATCGAAGCTGCTGTACTTCCCGGACGAGAACCACTGGGTGCTGCAGCCGCACAACAGCGTGCTGTGGCACGACACGGTCAACGCCTGGCTCAAGCAGCACATCGGCGAGTAAGCGGCTCTGAGCGAGCGGCCGGCATACGCCGGCCGTTCGCGTCTGTGCGTCACCGCAACACCAGGAATGGAGGTCCGCCAAGATGGCGATCGAAACCGCTGTACCGTCCCCCGCGCTGATCACCAGCGACATCGTGCTCTTCGGCCTGATCGCGGCCACTCTGGGTCTCATCTTCTGGCTCGCCAGCGGGCCCACGCCGTTCTGGAAGAAGTTCTTCGCCTGGGTGCCGGCGCTGCTGCTGTGCTACTTCGTGCCGGCGTTCTACAACACCGTCGGTCTGATCGACGGCGAGAGCAACAGCCTCTACAACCCGATTGCCAGCCGCGTGCTGCTGCCCGCCGCGCTGGTGCTGCTGACGCTGTCGATCGATCTCAAGGGCATCCTCAAGCTCGGACCGAAGCTGCTGTTCGTGTTCGTCGCCGGCACCGTGGGCATCGTGCTCGGCGCGATCGTGTCGTTCCAGATCATGGACTGGGTGCATCCGCCCGCGGTCGCGGGTGATACCTGGAAAGGCATGGCGGCGCTCGCCGGCAGCTGGATCGGCGGCGGCGCCAACATGGTCGCGATGCGCGAGGTCTACGAGGTCGATGCCACGCTGTTCGGGCAGTTCGCGGTCGTCGACGTCGCGATGGCCAGCCTGCTGATGGCGACGCTGCTGTTCATTGCCAACCGCTCGGCACAGATCGATGCGCGCAGCGGCGCGGACACCGCGGCGATCGACGAGATGAAATCGCGCATCGCCGCGCACGAGGCTGCGAACGCGCGCATTCCGACCTTGAACGATCTGATGATCATCGTCGCGGTCGCCTTCGGCTTCGTCGGATTGGCGCACGCGATCGCCAATCCGCTGTCGGCGTGGTTCGGCCGCTTCGAATGGGCGTCCCGTTTCAGTCTCGACTCCTCGTTCGTCTGGGTCGTGCTGATCTCCACGCTGTCCGGTCTGGTGCTGAGCTTCACCCGTGCGCGCCGGCTCGAAGACGCAGGCGCGTCGAAGATCGGCACCGTGTTCCTGTATTTCCTGATCGCGTGCATCGGCATGCAGATGGATTTCATGCGGCTGTTCGATCGTCTGGAGCTGATCGCCATCGGCGCGATCTGGATGCTGGTGCACGTGTTGGTGATCTGGGGTGCGGCGCGGCTGGTCAAGGCGCCGATGTTCTATATCGGCGTCGGCTCGATGGGCAACGTCGGCGCCGCGGCTTCGGCACCGGTCGTGGCGGCCGCGTTCCATCCGACGCTGGCACCGGTCGGCGTGCTGCTCGGCACAGTGGGCTACGCGACAGGCACGCTGATCGCCTATCTGGTCGGGCAGATCCTGCGGGTGATGGCAGGGCAGTAGCGGCGCGCAGCCGACTGAGTCGCGTCCGCCGGCACGTGCCGGCGGGCGAACAGCAGGGCGACTTTGCAGGATCGATGCATGTCGCGCGACGACGCTTGCGCAGCGGTTCCGCTGTGGCACGATGCCGCCACGCCGTCGCCGATGACGGCGTCCTTGCCGCGGCCGCCGCCGTCGCGGCCTGCGCGCAGCGGGCGGGCGATAGAAGGCACCGTCCATGGCCGCAGATCCCGCAACGCCATCCACGGCGCTGATCACCAACGACATCGTGCTGTTCGGCCTGGTCGCCGCGACACTCGCCGCCGTGTTCTGGACCGCGTCGCGTCCGAGCGGCCCGTGGAAGCGCTTCTACACCTACGTGCCGGCGTTGCTGCTGTGCTACTTCATCCCCGGTATCTACAACACGGTCGGCCTGATCGAGGGCAGTGCGAGCGCGCTCTACAACCCGGTCGCCAGCCGCGTGCTGCTGCCGGCCGCGCTGGTGCTGTTGACGCTGACCATCGATCTGCGCGGCGTGCTGCGGCTGGGCCCCAAGCTGCTGCTGATGTACATCGGCGCATCGATCACGGTGATGATCGGCGCCTTCGCCGCGTTCTGGATCATGGGACTGCTGCATCCCGAGACCGTCGCCGGCGACACCTGGGCCGGCATGGCGACGCTGGCCGGCAGCTGGATCGGCGGCGGCGCGAACATGGTCGCGATGAAGGAAGTCTTCGCCGTCGACGAAACCACGTTCGGCCAGTTCGTGGTCGTCGATGTCGGCGTCGGGTACGTGTGGATGGCGGTGCTGATTTTCCTCGCCGGCCGCGCCGCGAAGATCGATGCGCGCAGCGGCGCCGATACGCGCGCGATCGAAGACCTCAAGACACGCCTCGCCAGCTACCAGGCCGAGCACGAGCGCGTGACGTCGCTGACGGACCTGATGCTGATCGTCGGCATCGCCTTCGGCGCGGTCGGTCTGTCACATGCGATCGCCGGACCGGCGTCGGCATGGTTCGGCGCGAACGTGGGCTGGGCGCGGCAGGTCAGCCTGCACGAGCCCTTCGTCTGGGTCGTCGTGCTGTCGACGCTGATCGGCCTGGCCCTGAGCTTCACCCGTGTGCGCACGCTCGACGGCGCCGGCGCCTCGAAGATCGGCACCCTGCTGCTGTACATCCTGATCGCCTGCATCGGCATGCAGATGGACATCTTCGCGCTCGCCGACCGGCCGTGGCTGTTCCTGCTCGGTCTGATCTGGATCAGCATCCACATCGCACTGCTGTGGGCACTCGGCAAGGCGCTGCGCGTGCCGTTCTTCTATTTCGCGATGGGCTCGCAGAGCAACATCGGCGGGCCCGCGTCGGCGCCGGTCGTGGCGTCGGTGTTCCATCCGTCGCTCGCGCCGGTGGGCGCGCTTCTCGGAGCGCTTGGTTATGCGACGGGGACGGTGTTGGCGTATCTGGTGGGCATCGGCTTGCGGGCGATGGCGGGGCAGTGATCTGGCTTTGAGTGTTGCTTTTGATTTTTGCTTTGCTCGGCTTCTGCTTCTGCTTCGGCTCTGGCTTTGCGCCTTTGATCTGAATCGAGCCGTAAAGCGAGCCGAGCATCGCAGGGCGGCGGGGTCGTAGAGCAGCCCATGTCTGAGCGCAGCGAGTTTGGGCTGCGTGCCCCGTCGTCCGAGAAGCGCAGGGAACCGCCGCGGCCGTATCGCGGCGGATCGCGTCCGGCGAAGGGGGTTTTTGGTTCCCTTTTTGGCCCGTCAAAAAGGAACTCGCACGCGTAGCGGGCGAAAGCTTTGCACTCGCTCGGGCTTCTTCGCTCGTCGCTTTGCGATTTCGATGTTCGGGGCGAAGGCAGATGAATCAATCGCAGAAGCGAAGATCAAGTACAGGGCTTCCGCGCTGTCGCGCGGCTTACTTTTGTCTTGGCAAAAGTAAGCAAAACCGTCTTCGCCGGACGCGAGCCGATGCGATGCCGCATCGGTCCCCTCCGCGCCTCGCCTGACGCGGCACGCAGCCCAAACTCGCTGCGCTCAGACACGGGCTGCTCTTCGGCCACGCCAGGCTCCGGTGCTCGGCTCGCTTTACGGCTCGATTGAAATCAGAAGCCAAAGCAAAAGCAAAAGCAAAAGCCACAGCAAAAGCAAAAGCAGCAGCAAGAGCCACAGCCAAAGCAGAATCGAAACGGGATGCGCGAGCGTGCAAACAGGGGCGCGCAAGCGCCGGTCTCGACGACACCCGATTGCCCAAACGAAAACGGGCGGAACCCTGAGGTTCCGCCCGTCGTCGTATCACGTGTCGCCCTGGATCAGCAGCAGCGGAATCCGCTGCGTCCGCCGAAGCGGGCTTCCTGCCGTTCGCGGAAGAACGTCTTGTAGTCCATCGGCTCGCGGTCGGGATGCTTCTCGAGGATGTGGCGCACGTAGTTGTCGTAGTCGGGGACGCCGCAGCACAGCCGCGCCGTCTGGACGACTCTCCGCCACACACGCTTGTGCGTGGCGAAGTACTCGACGGGAACCAGCGCGCCGGCCATCAGTTCGGCACTCCGGTCACGCGCCGCGCCGTCACAGCCAGGCCTGCTGCTGTTCGGGCGTCAGTTCGACGAACGCCGATTCCTTGGCCGTCGGCGCGGATGCGCGGCGGGCCTTGAGAATGGCGCGGACGGCGAAGAACAGCACGCTGAAGACCACGAACAGGAACAGCGCCGTCAGGCCGGCATTGACGTAGCCGTTGATGATGACCTGACGCATCTGGCCCGCGGTCTTGGCCGCACCCAGCAGTTCGCCGTTGGCCAGCGCCGCCTGATAGTGGCGGGCCTGGGCGAGGAAGCCCATGGCCGGCTTCGGGTCGAACAGCTTGATCAGGCCTGCGGCCGTGGTGCAGATCAGCAGCCACGATGCCGGCACGATGGTCACCCACGCGTAGCGGTCCTTCTTCATCTTGAACAGCACCACCGTGCACAGCATCAGCGCGATGCCCGCGAGCATCTGGTTGGCAATACCGAACAGCGGCCACAGGGTGTTGATGCCGCCCAGCGGATCCACGACGCCCTGATAGAGGAAGTAGCCCCACAGCGCGACGCAGCCCGCGGTGCCGAGTGCGTTCGCACCCCAGTTGTCGGTCTTGCGCAGCACCGGCACGAAGTTGCCGAGCAGGTCCTGCAGCATGAAGCGACCGGCGCGGGTACCTGCGTCGACTGCCGTCAGGATGAAGAGCGCCTCGAACAGGATTGCGAAGTGGTACCAGAACGCCATGGCGCCGTCGCCGGTGCCGGGCAGGGCGTCGTGCAGGATCACCGCGATGCCGACGGCGAGCGTCGGTGCGCCACCGGCGCGCGAGATGATGGTGCCTTCGCCGATCTGCTGGGCCTTGAGTTCCAGCGCCTCGGGCGTGATGACGAAGCCCATCTGGCTGACCGCGGCCGCCGCGCTCTGCACGTCCGTGCCGAGCACCGCTGCGGGGCTGTTCATCGCGAAGTAGATGCCCGGATCGAGGATCGAGGCCGCGACCAGCGCCATGATCGCCACGAACGATTCCATCAGCATGCCGCCGTAGCCGATGTAGCGGGCGTGGGTCTCGTTGGCGAGCAGCTTGGGCGTGGTGCCCGAGGAAATCAGCGCATGGAAGCCGGAGACGGCGCCGCAGGCGATCGTGATGAAGAGAAACGGGAACAGGCCGCCCTTCCAGACCGGACCGTCGCCGGTGGAGGCGAACTCGGTCAGCGCCGGCATCTTCAGCGTGGTGACTTCCGGGCTGGCGATGACGATACCGATGGCCAGCGCGACGATCACGCCGATCTTGAGGAACGTCGACAGGTAGTCGCGCGGGGCGAGCAGCAGCCACACCGGCAGGGTCGCGGCGACGAAGCCGTAACCGATCAGCATCCAGGTGATCTGGGTGCCGGTGAAGGTGAAGGCCGGGCCCCAGTAGGGATCCGCGCCGACCTTGCCACCGAACCAGATCGCGGCGAGCAGGGCGATGATGCCGAAGATCGAGATCTCGCCGATCTTGCCCGGGCGGATGTAGCGCATGTAGATGCCCATGAAGACCGCGATGGGCATCGTCGCGATCACCGTGAACATGCCCCACGGGCTCTCGGCCAGTGCCTTGACGACGATCATCGCCAGCACCGCGAGGATGATGATCATGATCATGAAGGCGCCGAACAGCGCGATGGTGCCGGCGACCTGGCCCATTTCCTCGCGCACCAGATCACCGAGCGAACGGCCGTTCCGGCGCGTGGAAATGAAGAGGACCATGAAGTCCTGCACGGCGCCTGCGAGCACCACGCCGACGATCAGCCACAGCATGCCGGGCAGGTAGCCCATCTGCGCGGCGAGCACGGGACCGACCAGCGGACCGGCACCGGCGATGGCGGCGAAGTGGTGACCGAACAGCACGTGCTTGTTGGTCGGCACGTAATCGAGGCCGTCGTTGTTGACGTGCGCCGGGGTGGCCCGACGCGGATTGAGGCCCAGCACCTTGTCGGCGATGTAGAGGCTGTAATACCGGTAGGCGACCAGATAGATCGAGACTGCGGCCACGACGATCCAGAGCGCGCTGATCTGTTCGCCTTGTCGCAGGGCGACAACGCCCATACAGGACGCGCCCAGCAGCGCGACCGCGCCCCAGACTACGTGATTGATGGCACCCTTCATTTTCAGTTAATCCCCGGGAAGACGCGCACAGGGTCGCCCCGGGGACGCGTGGGGTCAATGCGCAATCGGTCGAATGCGGCGCCAGGGTCTTAAGACTTTCGTCGTAGACATGTGCATCGCCTGCTAGCATCGCGCTTCCGAATTCCGTGTCGAGCGCCCATGCAGGCTGTCGCGAACGGCCTGCGCCGCAGGTCCGCCCCCGTTCCAGAATCGATCGAGCACGCGGCACGATGACCGGCGCGAACGACACCCCGACCCTGCGCGGGCAACTGCAGTCGCTGATCGCGCGCTTGCCCGATGGCGACGTGCAGGTCGGTCCGCTGGTCGACGAGCTCGGAACCCAGGGCATGTTGCTGCTGGTGATCCTGCTGACGCTGGTGTTCCTGATTCCGGTGTCGATTCCCGGCGTCAGCACCGTGTTCGGCGCGGTGATCGTGCTGATCGGATTCGCGCGCATGGCCGGTCGCGCGCTGTGGCTGCCCGATGCGGTGCGTCGGCGCACGGTGCCCGCGGGCCGGCTGCGCGGCGCGCTCGATACCGGCCTGACGTGGGTGCGCCGGCTGGAACGCATCACCCGGCCCGGACGTCTGGCGCGACTGACCGACGGTCGCGCGATGGGTCTGGTCAACGACGGCGCGCTGGTCCTCGGCGCGGTGCTGCTGATGGCGCCGTTCGGCTTCATTCCCTTCAGCAACACGATTCCGGGCGTCGCCCTGATGTGCCTGGCGATCGGCCTGCTGCAGCGCGACGGACTGATGGTGCTGCTGGGCCACCTCGCCAACGTGCTGACGATGGTCTACTTCGCGATCCTGATCGGCGGCGGCGGTCTCGCGATCCGCGAATTGTTCGTGCGCTTCTGGCCGGGTTGAGTCCGCAGGCGCGCGGCTACAGCCAGCGCGCCTTCTTGAACATTCGATAGAGCACGACCATCACCACGCCCACGCCGCCGATCAGCACGGGATACGCGTAACGTTCGTCGAGTTCGGGCATGCCGTGGAAGTTCATGCCGTACCAGCTGGTGATCAGCGTCGGCGCGGCGAGCAGGGCGGCCCAGGCACCGAGCTTCTTGACGATCTCGCCCTGGGTCAGCGTCACCAGCGCCTGGTTGACGCCCAGCGCGGTGCCGAGGATGTCGCGGATCGCGTCGATGGTCTCGTTGATGCGCACCGAGTGGTCGAGCACGTCGCGGATGTAGAGCTTGGCGTCGCTGGGAATCAGCGGGCTGCTACTGCGCACCAGCTGCGAGAGCACGTCCTGCAGCGGCGTCACCGCGACGCGCATGTAGGTCAGCTCGCGCTTGAGCTGGTAGAGCCGGATCACGATGCCGCGATGGAACTGCTCGCTGATGATGTCCTGCTCGAGTGCGTTGAGCGTGGTCTTGAAGTCGTCGACGATCGGCAGATAGTTGTCGACGATCGCGTCGAGCACCGCGTACAGCGCGGCCGGCGCGCCCATCGCCATCAGTTCGGGCTCGCGTTCGATGCGTTGCCGCGCCGGCGCATACGACAGCGACGCCCCGTGGCGCACGGTCACCAGATAGCGCGCGCCCAGGAAGATGTGGGTCTCGCCGTAGGCGATGCGTTCGTCGATCGCCTGCGCGGTGTTGGCCACGATGAACAGCGAATCGCCGTAGGCCTCGATCTTCGGCCGCTGGTGCGCCTTGCCGGCGTCCTCGATCGCGAGATCGTGCAGGCAGAACTCTTCCTGCAGCTGCGCCAGCACCTCGGCGGCCGGCTCGTACAGGCCGATCCACACGAAGCTGCCGTCGTCGACCGCCAGGACCTCGCTGATGTCGTCGAGCAGGATGTTCTGCTTGCGGCCATCCGGCGCGTATACGGCGCAATTGACCACGCAGGCTGGGTTGGCGGCGGCGGGTGCCGCGGCGACGACTGGATCGGCTGGGGTCTGCATCGCGCCATCGTCCGCCAGCGCGGTCCGCTCGACAAGCGCGGCGCGCCCGGTGGGCGCGCGCCTGACGCTCAGCGTGCGATGAAACGCACCGCCTGGCCGCCGCCCGATGCCATCGCGATCGACAGCGTGTCGCCGGCGCCGACCTCGCGCGATTCGATCGCGATCGCATGCGGATCGGTGCGCCATCCGGCACCGTCACCGTCGCGGTAGATCTGCGCCGTGTAACGGCGGTCCGGGTCGAGGAAATCCAGTGGCAGCGCGACCGTGCGCGCGGTGTCGTCGGTCACCGCGCCCAGATACCAGTCGTCGCCGCCGCGCTCGCGGCGTGCGATGACCGCGAACTCGCCGACCGCGCCGTCGAGCGCGCGGGTCTCTTCCCAGTCCACCGGCACGTCGCGGACGAACTGGAACGCCTCGGGGCGCGATTCGTAGTGCTCGAGCAAATCGGCCGCCATCTGCAGCGGGCTGTAGATCACCACGTACAGCGCCAGCTGCTTGGCCAGTGTCGTCGCCATCGGCGTGCCGGACTTGGTGTCCATGCCGAAGATGCCCGGCGTGAAGTCCATCGGCCCGGCGAGCAGGCGCGTGTAGACCAGCGTCGCCTCGTGTTCCGGCGGATTGCCCGGTTGACCCCAGGCGTTGTATTCCATGCCGCGCGCGCCTTCGCGCGTGACGAGGTTCGGATACGTGCGGCGCAGGCCGGTGTCCTTGACCGGCTCGTGCGGATTGACGCTGATGTGCTGCGCCGCCGCGGCCTCGACCACCTTCTGGTGGTGGCGCACCATCGCCTGGCCTTCGTGCCAGGCGTAGTGCAGCGCGCCGTCCTCGCCACGCACCTTGGCCTGGCCCGCGTCGGCGACGTAACCGGTCTTGACCGCCTGCACGCCGAGGCGTCCGTAGAGCGCCATTGCATCGTCGAGCTGCGCTTCGTAGTGCGCGGCGTGGCCGGAGGTTTCGTGGTGGCCGATCAGGGTCACGCCCTTGTCGCGCGCGTGGCGGGTCACGGCTTGGATGTCGAAATCGGGGTAGGGCCGGGTGAAGCTGAAGGTCTCGCCGTTGCCGAACCAGTCGCCGTCCCAGCCGACGTTCCAGCCTTCCACCAGCACGCCGCCGAAGCCGTTCGCCGCGGCGAAATCGATGTGCCGGATCGCATGCGCGGTGGTCGCGCCGTGCTTCGGTCCCGACGCCCAGGTCTTGCGGTCGAGGTGCATCTCCCACCAGATGCCGACGTACTTCATCGGCCGCACCCACGACACATCGCCGAGCGCGTTGGGTGCATTGAGGTTGAGGATCAGGCCCGACTCGACCAGTCCGCCGGCGCGATCAGCGATCTGGATCGTGCGCCAGGGCGTCGCGAATGGCGTGGCCACTTCGACCTTGGCCGCGCCGATGCCCGGCGTCAGCGCGGCGCGGAAGCGGCGACCGTCGACGCGCGCGAGATTCATGCCCGAGTAGTCGACCAGCGCTGCTTCGTGGATCGACAGGTGCAGGCCGTCACCGGTGCGCAGCGTGATCGGCGTCTGCGCCTGGCCGACCTGCTCGACCGGCGTGCGGTGATAGATGTACTCCTCGCGGTTCCATTCGAACGCGGGAATCCACCACGCGGTCGCGGCATCGGCGATGTCGAACTCGGTCAGTTCCTCGGCGATCGACAGGCGATCCAGCCCGGGCTGTTTCGGAACGTCGTAGCGGAAGCCCACGCCGTCGTCGAACACCCGGAACTCGACGTCGAAGCGGCGCTTCGGCCCGGCAGTCTCGGCCAGCGTGACCCGCAATGCGGTGTGGTGGTCGCGCATCTCGCGGCGCTCGCCCCAGGGCTGCTCCCAGCGTTCGTCGTGCGCCTGCGTGCGCTGGTCGACGATCGCCAGATTGCGTTCGAACTTGCGCGTGTCGGTGAACATCAGGCCCAGGCGCGACGGCGCGATGACCGGGCGGCCGTCGCGACTGACGGCGTAGCTGGCGCGGCCTTCGGTGTCGGTCGTGACCTCGACGGTGATGCGTCCATCGGGCGATGCGGCACGCGCGCTGGTGCGCGGTTCGGCAGCGATTGCGGTGAAGGTGGCGAGCGGCAGCAGTGCGGCCAGTAATCCGACGAGACGGTTCGACATCGTGCGGCGCCCTCCCAGACGCGTGCAATCGTGCGTGCGTCCGGATTCTTGCACGCGCATTCCGCGTGGTCGGGGTGCATACGTATGCAGCGATGCGCGTTCCTGCAGGCGTGGTTCTACCGGGCGTGTCGCCCGCGAAGCGCGCACCACAACCCCGCATGCACCGGCATCAGCAGCGAGAGCCACGCCGCATTGCGCTGCGGCAGCACCGGCAGCCAGTGCAGGAACAGCGCCACGATGCCGCACACCAGAACGGCGGCGAGTGCCCAGCCGAACAGTGCACCGGGTGCGCGTCCACGTGCGATGCGCCAGCCGCCTGGCAGCAGCAGCAGGCACAGCGGGTTGAACAGCAGCAGGTTGTGATTGCGCCAGGCGAAGACGTGTTCGCTGCCCAGCCACAGGAACAGCATCACGCCGCCGAGCAGGGCGCTCAGGGTCCAGAACGGCAGGGCGACTGTGGCCAGCGCACGCGGTGCGAACCGGCCGGCGACGAGAATCGCCACGCCCAGTGCGAGACCGGCCACCAGCCACGGCCACAGCAGACGCGCGCGCTCGACCGGTTCCGGTGCCTGCGTGTGCGGCACGATGATCTGCTCGCCCGAGACCAGCGGACGGCCATCGACATTGCGCACGCTGCGCAGCGCATCGGCCAGCCGCATCGGCACGAACGCGTCTTCCCACAGGGCGTTGGGGCGATCGGCGGACGGCCCCAGGCCGATGTCGAAGCCCAGCCACATCCACGGCGCCGGCGATGCCAGCCGCACCGCATCGCCGCGATAGGTGTTGCCGCGCGAGCGGCCCTGCAACTGGCTGCGCAGCGCGCCGTCGAGAACGCTGTCGATCGCGTCGCGGACGCGGGTGGAGCAGTTGTCGGTGAAGTAGTCGTAGCGGTAGTGCGCGTGTTCGGGCTTCGCGTTCTCGGCCAGCGCGCCGGCGAGCTCGCGGGCCTGCGCAGGGTCGAGATCCAGCCACTGGATCGACACGCCGCGGCCGACGTCGCGGTAGTAGGCCAGGTCATCGGCCAGCGGCAACGCGGCCAGCATGTAGCGCATGTCGCCGCGGATGAAACGCGGCACGAAATCCGGCTCGTTCGGATCGAAGAAGCCGAAGTTGTACGACAACGGTTCCGGCTCGGCCGGATCGTCGACGACCAGCGCGTTGTGGCCGAAGCGTTCGAAGAACACGTCGCCGGGCTGCATCGTTGCCACGCCGATGCGCGGCGCGCCCGTATCCTGCGCCACCGCGAGCAGCGGCCACAGCATCAGGCACAGCAACAGAGCGCACGCACGCGCGAACGTGCGCGCCCGTCCGCGCAGCAGATCAGGCTTCGGCATGCACGCTGACGTGCAGCGCGTGCAGACGTCGCGAGTCGGCATCGGTCACCCGGAACGCGAAGCGGCCGAGCGTGAGTTCCTCGCCGACCTCGGGCAGATGGCCGATCGCGCCGGTGATCACGCCACCGATCGTGTCGTACTCGGCGTCGTCGAAATCGGACCCGAAGCGCTCGTTGAAATCGGCGATCGGGGTCAGCGCGCTGACCGCGAACTGGCCGTCGGCCTGGGCCGCGATCAACGCGTTGGGATCCTCGGCGTCGTCGTGTTCGTCGTCGATCTCGCCGACGATCTCCTCGAGCACGTCCTCGATCGTCACCAGGCCGGCGACGCCGCCGTACTCGTCGATGACGATCGCCATGTGGTTGCGCGACAGGCGGAACTCGCGCAGCAGCACGTTGAGCTTCTTGGATTCGGGAATCAGCACCGCGGGGCGCAGCAGCTCGTGGATCGAGCCGGGGCCGTTGTCGGCCACCACGCCGCGCAGCAGATCCTTGGCCAGCAGAATGCCGAGAATCTCGTCCTTGTCGTCGCCGTGCACCGGAAAGCGCGAGTGGCCGGAATCGACGACCTGCTTCATCAGTTCCAGGAAGGGCGCATCGGACGGCAGCGCGACCATCTGCGCGCGCGGCACCATCACGTCACCGACCGTCTTGCTGGAAATGCCCAGCGCGCCTTCGAACATGCGCAGCGTGTCTGCATCGATCAGACCGTCTGCGTGGGTATCGCGGAGCAGTTCCACGAGGTCCTCGCGGTTGCTCGGCTCGCCGGAAATGGCCGAGCTCAGGCGCTCGAGCCAGCCGCGGCGGCGCTCCTGGGGTTCGGAGGCGGGGGAAGGTCGACTGTCGTCCTCGGACATGGCGTGCTGCGTGTTCGCGAATCGCCCGGATGGGCCTTGGTGGCAGTCTATCAGGCCGCCGTGGAGGCGCCCGTCAGCGCAGCTCGCCGGCGTAGGGATCGTCGATGCCGAGACCGGCGAGGATCTCGCGCTCCAGCTGCTCCATCGCCTCGGCGTCCTTGTCGTCCTCGTGGTCCCAGCCGAGCAGGTGGAGCACGCCGTGGACGGTGAGGTGCGCGTAGTGCGCGTTCAAGGACTTGGCCTGCTCGGTGGCCTCGCGCGCGACCACCGGTGCGCAGATGACGAGGTCACCGAGCAGCGGCAGATGCACGCCCTCGGGCAGGCCTTCCGGCAGCTCTGCGGGGAAGCTCAGCACGTTGGTCGCGTAGTCCTTGCCGCGGTAATGGCGGTTGAGCGCACGGCCTTCGTCTTCGTCGACGATCCGGATCGCCAGATCCGCCTCGCGGATGCGTCCGGCCAGTGCGGCCGCCGACCACTTCCGGAAACTCGCCGCGGCCGGCAGACCCTTGCGCGGCAGCGCATAGCCGATCGCGACATCGAGTCGGGTGGGACCTTGCGTCATCCCTGCGCCGCCGGGCCGGTGGCCGCGTCGCTGGCGTCGCGGCGCTCGTAGGCGGTGACAATGCGCGCGACCAGCGGATGACGCACCACGTCGCGTGCTTCGAAGAACGTGAAGCTGACGCCTTCGACCTCGTGCAGCACCTCGATCGCATCGCGCAGGCCGGACTTCACGTGCTTGGGCAGATCGATCTGGGTGAGGTCGCCGGTGACCACCGCGGTCGAGCCGAAGCCGAGGCGGGTCAGGAACATCTTCATCTGTTCGATCGTGGTGTTCTGCGCCTCGTCGAGGATCACGAACGCATCGTTGAGCGTGCGGCCGCGCATATAAGCCAGTGGCGCGATCTCGATGACGTTGCGTTCCAGCAGCTTGGCCACTTTCTCCACGCCGAGCATTTCGTACAGCGCGTCGTAGAGCGGGCGCAGATAGGGATCGACCTTCTGGGTCAGATCGCCGGGCAGGAAGCCGAGCTTCTCGCCGGCCTCGACCGCCGGCCGCACGAGGATCAGGCGCTGCACCTTGGCTTCGTTGAGCGCTTCGACCGCCATCGCGACCGCGAGGAAGGTCTTGCCGGTACCCGCCGGGCCGACGCCGAAGTTGATGTCGTGGCCGGTGATCTTGTGGAGGTACTTGGCCTGGTTCGCGCCGCGCCCGCGGATCGTGCCGCGCTTGACCCGCACCGAGACTTCCTGCGGCGTGTAGTCCTCTTCGACGTTCGCCGGACTCAGGCGCAGGTTGATCGCATGGCTGTCGAGCACCTCAGCCTCGCTCTCGGCGTACAGCGCCTTGAGCAGCTTCTCGGTGCGGTCGAGCATGGCCTCGTCGCGACCCGTGACGCGGAAGATGTTGCCGCGGTTGGCGATCTCCACGCCCAGGCGCAGTTCGATCTGGCGCAGATGGCCATCGAACGGACCGGCGAGATTGGACAGGCGCTCGGAGTCCGAGGGCTCGAGCAGGAAGGTGCGTTCGGGGAGGGCGTTGGTCATGACGCGGATTCTAGCGAGGGTCGCGACAGGCGGACGTGTAAAGCCGTGCCGCGGCTCGGTTCAGTCGGTGTCGCGCAGCACCAGGCGACCGCGCAGCGAATTGCTCAGCGCCGCGGTGATCTCGACATCGACGAACTGGCCGATCAGCCGCGCCGGCGCCGGGAAGTTCACCGACCGCATGTTCTCGGTCTTGCCAGTGAGCTCGGCCGGATCCTTGCGCGAGGGACCTTCGACCAGCACCGTCTGCACGGTGCCGACCATGCGTTCGGAAATGCCGGCGGCATACGCATTGATGTGCGCCTGCAGACGCGACAGGCGGGCATGCTTTTCTTCCTGGGTCACCGAATCTTCGAGATCCGAGGCCGGCGTGCCCGGGCGGCGTGAATAGATGAAGGAGAACGACTGGTCGAAGCCGACGTCCTCGATCAGCTTCATCGTCTTCTCGAAATCGGCGTCGGTCTCGCCGGGGAAGCCGACGATGAAATCCGAACTGATCGAGATGTCCGGCCGCACCGCGCGGAGCTTGCGGATCTTCTGCTTGAATTCCAGTGCGGTGTAGCCGCGCTTCATCGCCGACAGGATGCGGTCGCTGCCGGCCTGCACCGGCAGATGCAGGTAGTTCGCGAGCTGCGGCACGTCGCGATAGGCCTCGACCAGCGAGTCGGAGAACTCCAGCGGGTGCGAGGTGGTGAAGCGGATGCGGTCGACGCCGTCGATCTCGGCGATGGTCCGGATCAGCAGGCCGAGGTCGGCGATCTCGCCTTCGCCCATCGGGCCGCGATACGCATTGACGTTCTGGCCCAGCAGATTGATCTCGCGCACGCCCTGGCCGGCCAGCTGCACGACCTCGACCAGCACGTCCTCGAACGGCCGGCTGACTTCCTCGCCGCGCGTGTAGGGCACCACGCAGAACGAGCAGTACTTCGAGCAGCCTTCCATGATCGACACGAACGCGCTCGGCCCCTCGGCGCGCGGCTCGGGCAGGCGGTCGAACTTCTCGATCTCGGGAAAGCTGATGTCGACCTGCGGCAGGCCGGTCTCGCGCTTGGCGCGGATCAGTTCGGGCAGGCGATGCAGGGTCTGCGGGCCGAACACCAGATCCACGTAGGGCGCGCGCTTGACGATCGCCTCGCCTTCCTGCGACGCCACGCAGCCGCCGACGCCGATCAGCACCGGCTTGCCGTCCTTCTTGAGCGCCTTCCAGCGGCCGAGCTGGCTGAAGACCTTTTCCTGCGCCTTCTCGCGGATCGAGCAGGTGTTGACCAGCACGACGTCCGCGTCCTCGACGTTGTCGGTGAGTTCCAGGCCATCACTGGCGGCGAGCACGTCGGCCATCTTGGCCGAGTCGTACTCGTTCATCTGGCACCCGTGGGTCTGGATGTAGAGCTTGCCGCGCGGCGCGGCAGCGCCGGGCGTCGGCGAAACAGGGAGGTCGGAAGCAGGCGCGCTCGGCGCCGCGGAAGCGATCTGGGTCATGGCATGTCCGGGGCGCGGTGTTGAGTCCGGGCCGGATGGCTGGAATGGGGCGGGCAGTGTACCGGCAAGCGCCGCGTCCGCGTCCTCCGGGCCACGCCGGAGGACCGTCGGCGCCGTTCACAATCAAGCACTTGGCAACCGCCGCCGAACATCGGACACTCCGCATCGTGAAACGGGGATGGGGACTCATCGCGACACTCGGTCTGCTGGCGGCCTTTCCGGTTGCCGGCAGCACGCTGTATCGCTGCGATTCCGGCGACGGCATCCCGCAGTACGTCAGCAAGCGCGTCAGCGGCGCCAGTTGCCGGCTCGTCAGCAGCGCGCCCGCGGCGCCGCGTTCCAGCGGCACCCGCGCGTCGCGCCCGGCAGCGGCAACGCCCACGCCGGCGACGGCACCCGCGAACGTCGACAGCGGCGCGCCCGCGACCTTCATGGGCGGCACCGCTTCGCCTGCGCCCGCAGCCACGACGGCATCGGCCCGGCCCGTCGCCACCGCGACCGCGGCACCGACGCCGGCACCGCGGGCCCAGCCCGGCAGCAACCAGCGGCGCCTGCAGCAGGGCCAGGTCTACTCGTATGTGAAGGACGGCGTGCGCCACTACAGCAGCAGCCGGCCCGCCGGTGGTGCGCAGGTCGCCGCGGTCCGCACGATCCGCTACAGCTTCTTCGAGACCTGCTACGCCTGCGGCGCGGCGCCGGGCGTGAACTTCGGCAGCGTGCGGCTCAACGAGAATGCCTACCGCGACGAGGTCGCGCGCGCCGCCCGCGAGTTCGGGGTCGAGGAAGCGATCGTGCGAGCGATCATGCACGCCGAGTCCGCGTTCAATCCCAATGCGCTCTCGCGCGCCGGTGCCCAGGGCCTGATGCAGCTGATGCCGGCCACGGCCGCGCGTTTCGGCGTGGTCAACGCCTTCGACCCCGAGCAGAACATCCGCGGCGGCGTCGAGTACCTCGCGTGGCTGCTCAAGCGCTTCAACGGCGATCTGACCCTGGCCGCGGCCGGCTACAACGCCGGCGAAGGCGCCGTGCAGCGCCACGGCGGGGTGCCGCCGTATGCCGAGACCCAGCGCTACGTGGTCCGGGTCGGCACGCTGGCCGACCGGTATCGCGGCCAGCTCGCCAGCCGCTGAGCCGGGATCCGCATCCGGCATCTGCAAATCGATTGTCGGTCGATTCAGGGTTCCGCTACACTCGGGCCTCTCTATATGCGGCCAGCCGTCCCACGCGGGCGAAACGGTCCGCGGCAGCCAGTACGCAACAGCTACCGAAAGAGGGCGGGGTACCGGATGGTCGATGAAGCGGTGAGCGGACCTGGTGGGGATGGTCCAGTCAATGAGGGGCGGCGTCGGTTCCTGACCGCCAGTACCCTCGTCGTGGGAGCGGTGGGCGCGGGTGTGACCGCGATTCCGTTCATCAAGTCATGGAATCCCAGCGCCCGGGCCAAGCTCGCCGGTGCACCGGTGACCGTGGACATCAGTGCGCTGCAGGAAGGCCAACGCCTGGTCGCCGAGTGGCGCGGGCAGCCGATCTGGATCGTCAAGCGCTCCAAGGCGATCCTCGAGGCGCTGCCGACGCTCGACGGCATGCTCAAGGATCCCGAATCCGGGAATCCCGACCAGCAGCCGGCGTACGTGCTGGAGGCGAACCCCGAGCTGCGCTCGATCAAGGCCGACATCTCGGTGCTGGTCGGTCTGTGCACGCATCTGGGCTGCTCGCCTGAGATGGTCGCCGAGATCCGGCCGGCGCCGTTCGACGCCAACTGGAAGGGCGGCTACTTCTGCCCCTGCCACAAGTCGAAGTTCGACATGGCCGGCCGCGTCTACGACGGCGTGCCCGCACCGACGAACCTGCTCGTGCCGCCGCATCACTACGTCGACGACAACACGCTCGTCATCGGCGTCGATCCGCAGGGAGCCGCCTGATGGCCAACGTCCTCGTCCGCGGCGCCCACGGCGTCTTCAACTGGGTCACCGAGCGCGCACCGGCCTTGATGCCGATGTACCGCAAGCACATGACCGAGTACTACGCGCCGAAGAACTTCAACATCTGGTACATCTTCGGCGTGCTGTCACTGGTGGTGCTGGTCAACCAGATCCTGACCGGCATCTTCCTGACGATGCACTACAAGCCGAGCGCGACGGAAGCCTTCGCCTCGGTCGAATACATCATGCGAGACGTGGAGTGGGGCTGGCTGATCCGCTACATGCACTCCACGGGTGCGTCGCTGTTCTTCATCGTGGTCTACATCCACATGTTCCGCGGCCTGATGTACGGCAGCTACAAGAAACCGCGCGAGCTGGTGTGGATCCTCGGCATGCTGATCTACCTCGTGCTGATGGCCGAAGCCTTCCTCGGCTACGTGCTGCCGTGGGGCCAGATGTCGTTCTGGGGCGCGAAGGTCATCATCTCGCTGTTCGGCGCGATTCCGGTGATCGGCAACGGCCTGACCGAGTGGATCATGGGCGACTACCTGCCCAGCGATGCCACGCTCAACCGCTTCTTCGCCTTGCACGTCATCGCGCTGCCGCTGGTGCTGCTGTTGCTGGTGGTGCTGCATCTGGGCGCGCTGCACGAGGTGGGTTCGAACAATCCCGATGGCGTCGAGATCAAGTACGGCCCGAAGGGCAACCGGTGGTCGACGACCGCGCCGGCCGACGGCATTCCGTTCCACCCGTACTACTCGGTGAAGGACGGCTTCTACGTCTGCTTCTTCCTGATCATCGCCGCCTTCATCATCTTCTTCGCGCCCGCGTTCGGCGGCTGGTTCCTCGAGCACGACAACTTCACCGAGGCCAACCGCCTGGTGACGCCCGAGCACATCAAGCCGGTCTGGTACTACACGCCCTACTACGCGATGTTGCGCGTGGTGCCGCACAAGCTCAGCGGCGTGCTGGTGATGTTCGGCGCGATCGCGATCCTGTTCCTGGTGCCGTGGCTGGACCGCTGCAAGGTGCGCTCGCACCGCTACCGTGGCCCGATCACCAAGATCATGCTCGCACTGCTGGTGATGTGCTTCGTCTGGCTGGGCAAGATCGGCGCTGGTCCCGGTACCGACCCGGTGGAGACGATCATCGGCCGCGTGCTGACGTTCCTCTACTTCGCGTTCTTCATCACGATGCCGGTCTGGACCAAGCTCGACCGGACCAAGGCAGTCCCGGAACGGGTGACGATGCATGACTGACCACACCTCTTCCCGCAGGTTCTTCGCGCGCATCGCCACCGCCGTCGCCGGCCTGTTGCTGTCGTTCGGCGCATTCGCCGCCGCCGGCGGCCCGGTCGAGCAGGCCGGCACCGACATCGGTGACCGGGCGTCGCTGCAGCGCGGTGCCCAGCTGTACATGAACTACTGCGCCGGCTGCCATTCGCTGAAGTTCATGCGCTATTCGCGCATGGCTGAAGACCTGGGCCTGACTGAGGACGAGGTGATGAACAACCTCAACCTCACCGGCGCGGCCTATGGCGAGCACATCGTGTCGTCGATGACGCCCGAGCACGGCGCGCAGTGGTTCGGCCAGGCGCCGCCGGACCTGAGCCTGATCACCCGCGTGCGCGGCAGCGACTGGGTCTACACCTATCTCAAGTCGTTCTATCTCGACGAGAGCCGTCCGCTGGGCTGGAACAACACGCTGTTTCCCAACGCCTCGATGCCCAACCCGCTGTGGGAAATGCAGGGCCTGCAGCGTCCGGTGCACGGCGAGGTCGACGACTCGGGCGAGCCGGTGGTCGCGCATCTGGAGCTGGGCACGCCCGGCAGCCAGGACGCCCGCCAGTTCGACCAGACCGTCCGCGACATCACCACGTTCCTGGAATACGTCGGCGAGCCGGCCGCGCTCAAGCGCCAGCAGCTCGGCGTCTGGGTGCTGCTGTTCCTGACCCTGCTGACGTTCCTGGCCTGGCTGCTGAAGCAGGAATACTGGCGCGACGTCCACTGATCGATCCCGTCCCCCGGCGCACGCCGGGGGCAGCGTCGCGTGCCGTCCGGCCCATTGCCGTCCGGCTCACGTAGATGCGAGACTCGGGAAACCGCGACAACCGTCTGCGAGCAGCAGTCGGCGTCACCGGGCTGGCGGACTCCAGCCTCCGGACAGGCCGGGCGACGGCCGTGAGTGCATCCATGCGAAACGTGCTGACGCTGTTCTCTTCTGTCGACGACGTGCTCTGTCATCGCGCACGCCTGGTGCTGGCCGCCAAGGGCGTGAACTACGACATGGTGCCGGTCGATGCGCAGAATCCGCCCGAGGATCTGATCGATCTCAACCCCTACCACTCGGTGCCGACCCTGGTCGAGCGCGAGCTGGTGCTCTACGCCGCCAGCGTGGTCAGCGAGTATCTCGACGAGCGCTACCCGCATCCACCGCTGATGCCGGTCGATCCGCTGTCGCGCGCGCGCCTGCGTCTGGCGATGCTGCGCATCGAGCACGACTGGGTACCGCAGGTCCAGGCCATCCAGATGGGCAACAAGGCGCAGGCCGAGAGCGGCCGCAAGCGCCTGAAGGAGCTGGTGACCTCGGCGGTGCCGTTGTTCAAGGCCAGCAAGTTCTTCCTCAATCCGGAAATGAGTCTGGCCGACTGTGCGGTCGCGCCGATCGTCTGGCGCCTGCAGGCGCTCGACATCCCGCTGCCGAAGGACGGCGCCAAGGCCATCGAGGACTACGGCAACCGGATCTTCCGCAGCCCCGGATTCGTCCGCAGCCTGACGCCACAGGAGCGGCAACTGCGCGCGCTGCCCGACTGACGGCGGCTTGGCGCGCCATTCAGCCCTGCACATCTGAACGACGGGATGAACGGCTAAACTGTCGCGCATGACGGACAGCACGCCCCCGATGACCAGCCATCGCCCGTACCTGCTGCGGGCGCTCTACGAATGGATCGCCGACAACGGCATGACCCCGCACATCCTCGTGGATGCGCGGCAGCCGGGCGTGCGCGTGCCGGCCCATGCGGTCAAGGACGGGCGCATCGTGCTCAACGTCGCCGACCGCGCTGTCGGCCGGCTCGAAATGGACAACGACAGCGTGCGATTCTCCGCGCGGTTCGGCGGTGTAAGCCAGTCGGTGCTGGTGCCGGTGGGCGCCGTGCTCGCGATCTACGCGCGCGAAACCGGGCAAGGCATGGCGCTGCCCGAAGAGATCGTCGGCTCGGGAGAGCCGCGCGACGATGCCGAGGACAGCGCGCCCTCGCTCCACGCGGTGGAAGACGACGGCAACGGCACGGCCGAAGGCCCGGACGATCCGCCCGATGGCGACACGCCGCCGGAGCCGCGTCGCGGCCATCTGCGGGTCGTGAAGTAGGCGGCGGCCGCCGTTACGGCGTGAGTGCGTCAGGACGTGAGAGCGTCAGCACATAAAGCGTCGGTACGTCAAAGCGCGAGGGCGATGACGAGCGCCCTTCGATCTCAGTTGGTCCAGTGGATCGACGCGGGCTGCGGCCGGGTTGGGCCGCTGAAGGCGATCAGCTGTTCGCCGCGCAGCACCAGGTGCCCGATGTGGCGCTGCACGCCATCTTCCGAATACTCGAAACGGAAGCTGCGCTCGACGCGCAGGCGTCCGTCGTCGCCACGGCGCAGCCGCATCGAATGCGCGTGCACCGCCTGGTCCAGCCATTGCACGCCCGCGCGTTCGCAGGCATCGCGTCCGAGTTGACCGGCGCGTTCGGCCGCCGCGCGCGCACCGCTCCACCACAGGAATGCGGCGAACGCGGCCAGCATCACGAAGATCATCGTCGGAAAGTCGGGCATGCGCGAACTGTGGCGGCGGCAGGGGCGGGATACAAGTGCGGATGCGCCGACGTCGTGTTGCGGCTTTCGGTCCATGCGCCTCGAGGACCGACATTTCGCTGGCGCGTGAGAACGTCAGTGACGTGAGTGCGTCAGTAAAAGCAGCCGCGTACGAGCGGATTGCAACGCGCGAGCGCGATCAGGCCGGCGGCGGGCCGAGCTTGAGCGACAGATCGATCGCGCGGACGTGCTTGGTGAGCCCACCGATCGACACGACGTCCACGCCGTCCCCGGCGATCGCGCGCAGGCCGTCGAGATCCACGCTGCCCGAGACTTCCAGCGGAATGCGTCCGTCGTACGGCGCGGCGTGTGCGATGCGCACGGCTTCGCGGCGCGTGGCCGCGTCGAAATCGTCGATCAGCACGCGCGTGCAACCGGCGTCGAGCGCGGCGCGAAGTTCGTCCAGCGTCTCCACCTCGATCACCAGCGGCAGGTCGGGCGATTGCGCACGCGCGGCATCGACCGCCGCGGCGATCCCACCGGCCGCGCGCACGTGGTTTTCCTTGAGCATCACGGTGTCGTAGAGGCCGATGCGGTGGTTGTGGCCACCACCGACCCGCACCGCGTATTTCTGCGCCAGTCGCAGGCCGGGCAGGGTCTTGCGGGTATCGAGAATGCGCGTGCCGGTACCGGCCACTGCGGCGACGTGACGCGCGGTGACGGTCGCCGTCGCGCTCAGCGTCTGCATGAAATTGAGCGAGGTGCGCTCCGCGCTGACCAGGGCGCGGGCGCGGCCTTCGAGCGTCGCGAGCACGGTGCCGGCGGTGACGTGGTCGCCCTCGGCCACGCGCCACTCGATGCGCACCTCGGGATCGAGCGCGCGATGACAGGCGTCGAACCAGGGGCGCCCGCAGACCACGGCGTCTTCCTTGCACAGCAGATAGGCGACGTCGTCGTGATCGGGCAGCAGCGCCGCGGTGACGTCGCCGCTGCCGATGTCTTCGGCAAGCGCAGCGGCCACGTTGGCCGCGACCGCCGCGCGCGGGATGTCGAAGCGGTCGGTTCCGCTCATGCCTTCGGGAAGTCGGGAATCTGCGCGGTGCCGATCGCTTCCTCGACCAGCAGCACCGGAATGCCGTCGTCGACGCGGTAGACGCGCTTGCGATCGTGGGTGATCAGCGCTTCGCGCACCGGACCGGCCTGCGCGGCGCCGTCTTCGCGACGCGCCGAGCCCGCGGCAATCGCCGCATTGAGCGCGTCGAGGCCCGCAGCATCGAGCAGCGCGAGCGGCTGGCGGCTGGCGGGGCAGACGAGAATATCGAGCAGCTTGCGGTCCATGGGCGGTCTTGTGCGGGCAGCGGGAGCGGACCGGAAGGTTAGCATTCGGCGGTGCGCGGCCGTGGCATCCAAGCACGATGGCGCCGGGACGGATAAAATGCGTCTTTGTGGCCGGGGACCCCCAATGACCGCCAGTTCCGTTCCGCCGAAGGTCGGCATCGTGATGGGATCGCGATCCGACTGGGACACGATGCAGCACGCCGCGCAGAAGCTCGAGCAGCTCGGCGTCCCGCACGAAGTCCGCGTGGTGTCCGCGCACCGCACCCCCGACGTGCTGTTCGAATACGCCGCCAGCGCGCAGTCGCGTGGCCTGCGCGCGATCATCGCCGGCGCCGGTGGCGCGGCGCATCTGCCGGGCATGCTGGCTTCGAAGACCGCGGTGCCGGTGCTCGGCGTGCCGGTGCAGTCGAAGGCGCTCAACGGCATGGATTCGCTGCTGTCGATCGTGCAGATGCCGGCCGGCATTCCGGTGGCGACGTTCGCGATCGGCAATGCCGGGGCCGCCAATGCGGCGCTGTTCGCCGCGGCGATGCTGGCGTCCGACGATGCTGCGGTCGCCGCTGCACTCGCCGAGTTCCGTCAGCGCCAGACCGACGACGTCGCCGGCAACGACGACCCGCGACGTTGAGTGTCGGGACCAGAGCGCCGCGCTTCTCTTTCCCCCGTGAGCGGGGGAAGGCGGGGATGGGGGCGAACGGTCCGGCCATCGAAGTGGGTGAGCCCGGCTTCTGCGCAAGTCTGGTCGTTCGCCCCCACCCAACCCTCCCTCGCGAGCGGGGGAGGACTTTCGCATCGCTTGATCGGACACACGCATGACCACCGTTGGAATTCTCGGAGGCGGCCAGCTCGCCCGCATGCTCGCACTGTCGGGCGCGCCGCTGGGTCTGCGCTTCCTGGTGATGGACACCGCTGACGACGCCTGCGCGGGGCAGTTCGCGCCGCTGCTGGTCGGCGACTATCGCGATGAAGCAGCGCTGGCCGAGTTCGCCGCCAAGGTGGACGTCGCGACCTTCGATTTCGAGAACGTGCCGGCCGAGAGCGCGCACTGGCTCGCCGAACGCGTGCCGGTGTTTCCCAATCCCGGCGCGCTGGCGCTGACCCAGGACCGGCTCGCCGAGAAGACGCTGTTCCGCGAACTCGACATTCCGGTGCCGGATTTCGCCGATGTCGCCACGCGCGCGCAGCTCGACGACGCCGTCGCGCGCATCGGCACGCCGTGCATCCTCAAGACGCGGCGGCTGGGTTACGACGGCAAGGGCCAGTTCCGGATCAAGTCGCCGGCCGATGTCGACGCCGCGTGGGACGCGCTCGGTGCGCAGGCCGACACGGTGGGCCTGATCCTCGAAGGCTTCGTCGCGTTCCAGCGCGAACTCAGCGTGGTCGCCGTGCGCGGCCGCGATGGCGAGTTCCGTGCCTGGCCGCTGACCGAGAACTGGCATGTCGACGGCGTGCTGTCGGCGAGCCTGGCGCCGGCGCGGGTCGATGCGTCGCTGCACACGACGGCGCTGTCGCATGCGCGCGCGATCGCCGAACGTCTCGGCTATGTCGGTGTGTTCGCACTCGAGCTGTTCTGCCGCGACGGCGAACTGCTCGCCAACGAACTCGCGCCGCGCGTGCACAACTCCGGGCACTGGACGATCGAAGGCGCCGAGACCTCGCAGTTCCAGAACCACCTGCGCGCGGTGCTCGGTCTGCCGCTGGGCGATACCGCCGTGCGCGGCGTGGTCAGCATGCTCAACTGGATCGGCGCGATGCCCGATGCCGCGCCGGTGCTGTCGACAGCCGGCGGACACTGGCACGACTACGGCAAGCAGTCGCGCGACGGTCGCAAGGTCGGCCACGCGACGCTGCGCGCAGACGAGGCCGAGGCACTCGCGCAGCGGCTGGCGGATGTCGGCGAAGCGCTGGGCAGGCAGGCGCAGGTCGCGCCGGTCGTCGCGCGTCTGCGCGAAGGCTGATTGCTGCATCGGAGCGCGCGAGCGCGCTCCCGAGAGATCAGGCGCTCACTCGGCCCACGGGTCGTAGCTGCCGAACCACCACAGATGGCCTTCCGGATCGCGGCAGGAATAGCCGCGACCGCCGTAGGGCTGATCGGCGATGTCCTGCACGATCTCCGCGCCCGCCGCCGTCGCGCGTGCGTAGTGCGCGTCGGGATCGGTCACGACGACGCAGGGACTCTGCGTGGTGCGGCCGCCGATGTCGCGCGGCTGGGTGATCAGATCGCCCCATTCGCTGCCGCGTTGCGTCGAGCCGAGCATCAGCATCCCGCTGCCGAACACCAGCTGCGCGTGGTGGACGGTGTCGCCGTCGGCGTACACGGCCTGGACCTGGAAGCCGAAAGCGTCGCGCAGCCAGTCGAGCATGCGCGGGGCATCGTCGTAGCGCAGGCAGGGGATGATGGTGGAACCGGCGGGAGGGGACATCGCGGGTCTCCGGGGATGCGTCGTGTCACGCGGATGTGGCCCGATGATGCGCCGCAGGGCGGCAGACGCCAAGTGCGGCGGGCGCCGCGCGATCGGACACCGGATCGCGAAGCGTGCCCTCACCCCAACCCCTCTCCCGGAGGGAGAGGGGCCTTGGACTTCGCGGGAGGCGGGTGTCGCTGACGACTGGTGCGGTATCGAGTCGGCGTGTGTCGAACAGCGTGCGAACAGGCGGGTTCGCTTGAATCAGCTCGCCGAGCGCGGATCGTCGCTGACCACCAGCGGCACGCCGCGGGTCGGGTGTTCGAGCACCAGGACCGGCTGTGCATAGACGCGTTCGATCGTCGTCTGGGTCAATACGTCGCGCGGGGTGCCGTCGGCGGCGATGCGGCCCTGGTGCAGCATCGCGATGCGGTCGGCGTAGCCGGCAGCGAGGTTGAGATCGTGCAGGACGACGATCACGCAGGCGCCGTCGTCGGCCAGGCCGCGGGCGATGCGCAGCACGGCTTCCTGGTGCTGCAGGTCGAGCGCTGCGGTGGGCTCGTCGAGGAACACGACCGGCGTGGTCTGGGCGAGCACGCGCGCGAAGGCGGTGCGCGAGGATTCGCCGCCGGACAGGGTCTGCACATCGCGCGCGGCGAGGTGGGTGACATCGGCCGACACCAGCGCGGCGTCGACGATGCGACCGTCGGTTTCGGGATCCGGCGCATGCGGCAGGCGGCCCATCGCGACGACTTCGCGCACGCTGAAGCCGAAGCGCACCGCGTGGTCCTGCGGCAGCACGCTGCGCTCGCGGGCGAGCGGTCGGGCCTTCCAGTCGCGGAGTTCAGCGCCCGACAAGCGCACGCGGCCGGCGGCCGGCACGAGATCGCCGCTCGCGACCGCGAGCAGGGTCGATTTGCCGGCCCCGTTCGGCCCGACCAGTGCGGTGAGCGTGCCGCGCGCGAAGCGCAGGTCGACCGCGTCGAGAATCGCGCGGCCGTCCATGCGCACGGTCACGCCGTCGAGTGCGAGCACGTCGTGCGCGGCGTCGGCATGGTCGTGACTCATGCGGCGCCCTTGCGGCGCAGCACCAGCCACAGGAAGAACGGCGCACCGAGCGCGGCCGAGAACAGGCCGAGCGGGATTTCGGATGGCGGATCGAGGCTGCGCGCGGCCGTGTCGGCAACGACGATCAGCAGGCCGCCGGCAACGGCCGACAGCGGTACCAGCCAGCGATGGCCGGGGCCTGCGAGCAGACGCACGAAATGCGGTACGACGAGGCCGACGAAACCGACCACGCCCGCGAACGCGACCGCCGAGCCGACCAGCAGCGCGCAGACCGCGATCAGCATCAGCCGCGCGCGTTTGACGTCCAGACCGATGTGCTGGGCCTGACGTTCGCCGAGCGCCAGCATGTCGAGCGGCGTGGCGAGCGCGCGCAGTGCGACCGCGCCGAGTGCGAAGGCGGGCAGGGCCGCCAGCATCGAGTTCCAGTTCGCCATCGCCAGCGAGCCCATCTGCCAGAACACCAGCGACTGCAGTTCGTCGGCATCGGCGATGTAGGTGAAGAAGCCGATGGCCGCGGAACACGCCGCCGCGATCGCGATGCCGACCAGCAGCAGCGTCGCGGTGCCGGTGCCGCGATCGGGCCGGGCGAGCACGTAGATCAGCGTCGTCGTCGCGGCGCCGCCGAGAAATGCCGCGACCGGGATTGTCCACGCACCGAACGCGGTCAGCCCCAGCACGATCGCCGACACCGCGCCGAGCGCGGCGCCATGGGTCACGCCGACGATGCCGGGATCGGCCAGCGGATTGCCGAACAGGCCCTGCAGCCCTGCGCCGGCCATGGCCAAGGACGCGCCGACGATCACCGCCAGCAGCGCACGCGGCACGCGCAGGTTCCAGACCACCGAGATGTCGCGTTGCGTAAGCGCGCCGGCATCGACGAGGCCCAGCTTGTGCGCGATCACGTGCACCACATCGCCGGGCGGAATGCGCAGCGGACCGATGCCGAACGACAGCACGATCACGACCACCAGCAGGGCCAGCATGCCGACGAACAGCAGCCCGCCAGGCGGTCGCCGGACCAGGCCGGTGCGTCGTGCCGCTCCGGTCATGCGCCGGGCGCGGTGTCGAGTTCGGCGGCCAGCGTGGTCAGCGCCTGCGCCAGCGCGACCGCGCCGGTGCCGCCGCCGATGCTGCTGACCTTGAGCTGCGTGTCGGGCATCACCCAGACGCGATTGGCGAGGCCGGCCGGTGTCTGCTTGAGCGTCGGATACGCCTCCCACAGACCGGCTTCGCCGCCGAACACGCGCAGGTCGTCCTCGCTGACAAGGATCACTTCCGGTTCGACCGCGACGATGCCCTCGTTGCTGAGCTGCGAGTAGTTGGCGACCTTGGCTTCGTCGCCGACGTTGATACCGCCGGCGAGGCGGATCAGCACTGCGGCCGCGGTATCGGCGCCGCCGACGGTCGGCGAACCGCCGCCGCCGGTCGCGGAAATGTGGATCACGCGCGGCTTGCGTGTGTGGGTGCCGGCGATGCGCGCGGCTTCGTCGAGCTGTTGCTGCACCTGCATGGCGAGCTGCTCGCCTTCATCGGCGTGGCCGAACACGGTGGCGAGCTTGCGCACCTTGTCGGGAATCGGCTGCAGCTCGTCGACGATCACCAGCGTCTGCCCGGCATCGCGCAGCGG
The DNA here is from genome assembly GCF_036584485.1 of Luteimonas flava. Lineage (NCBI taxonomy): Bacteria > Pseudomonadati > Pseudomonadota > Gammaproteobacteria > Lysobacterales > Lysobacteraceae > Luteimonas > Luteimonas flava. Next base: position 268,450 of record NZ_JAZHBM010000001.1, read on the forward strand.
CTGCGCGAGCTTGCCGTGGCGGCGCAGGCTGTTGCCGACGAACAGGGTGCCGTCGAGGCTCAGGATGCCTTCGACGCCGGTGGTGCGGTTGAACAGGAAATGGTGTTGCGCATCGCGGCCGGTGTCGGTGACGGCATTGGTCGGCGCGGCGAACACCTGGTCGGACAGGCCGAGTGAGTCCATGACCATCACGATGTCGTCGTTGCCGACGATCGTGCGGCTGGTATCGGCGATGGTGACGTCGACGCCGTCATCGGACCGCACCGTGACCGGCAGGTCCTGCTGCGAACGTGCGACGCGCGGGATGTCGGTACCGGCGATCCGCAGCCAGCCTTCCGACAACGCATCCGGCGTGGCGCGTGCATCGGTCGACGATGCAGCCTCGGGCGGCGTGGACGACGGCGCGCACGCGGCGAGCGCGCAGGCGAGGGCAAGGAGAAACGGAGCGCGCAGGCGACGTTCGGACATCAGCAATCCAGTTCGTAAAAAGACGGCGGCCGGACCGGAGTCCGGCCGCCGTGGGGCCATTTTACCGCGGTTTCCTCACTCGGCCTTCGGCGCGATCCGGCGGATCTGGTCGCCGTCCTGGTCCTCGGCGCCGCGCGACTTGTTGACCGCGTACACCGTGCCGTCGCCGGTCGGCAGCACGTGGTTCGGGAACGTGCCGCCATCGAGGTTGGCGACGATGTTGCCGTTCGCGTCCACCGCCGTGATCGTGCCGGCACCGCGGCTCGCCACGTAGGCGAGCTTGCTGTGCGGATCGAAGGCGACGTACACCGCGCCGGCGCCGACGTAGACGTCGTGCAGCACTTCACCGGTGTCGGCGTTGGCGATCACCAGGTTGTCGCTGCCCTGCGCCGCGACGTAGAGACGACGGCCTTCGGGATCGATCGCGACGCCGATGCCGCCATTGACCGACGGGAAGCGGAACATCTTGTCGACCGCGCCGGTCGCGCCGTCGAGTACGACGACCTCGCCGGTCGACAGCCCCACCGAGTAGAGCTTGCCGGCCGCGCGGTCGAGCGTCAGCGCCATCGGACCGAACTCCTCGCCGCGCACTTCCGACGCGACGGTCAGGTCCTGCACCAGCTCGAGCGTCGTCGCATCGAAGGCCACGAACTTGCCGCCGCCGAAGCCGCTGGCCCAGACGCGGTTGTCCTTGGTGTCGACGACCAGATCGCGGCCGTGCGGCAGCACGCCCTTGTCGAACTGCTTGACCAGCGACAGGTCGGACTGCTTGTAGACGGCGACCGTGTCGTCGCGGGTATTGGTGACCCAGACGTTGCCGTTGACGTCGTCGACGGCCACGCCGTAGACCGCGTACACGCGACCATCGGTCTGGCCTGCGACCTGGGCCGGCGTGACCCGGGCCGTGACTTCGAGCGTGACGGGATCGAGCTTGAGCAGCTCCGACTGCGTGACCGGCGGACGGCCGACGGCGGCCGTCACGAACAGCGCATTCGACGCCTCGCTGTGCGCGACCTGGTACAGGCCCTGCACCAGCTTGTTGGTGGTCACGTCGTAACGCTCGGCGCCCGACAGCGGCAGTTCCTTCGAGATCTTCAGATCGAACACGACGGCGGCATCCGGGTTGGCGGCGCGCACGACGACCGGGTGACGCCCGGTCACGGCGTCGGCCGGGATCTGCACATTGCCCTTGAAACGACCTTCTGCATCGGCGGTCCAGGGCTGGGCGTTGAGCACGGTTTCGCCGCGCAGCAGCGTGACCGACTGGCCCGGCTGGAAGCCGGTGCCGTTGAGTTCGACCGTGTCGCCGGCCTTGATCACCGGGCTGGCGGCGCGCACGGCGCCCTTGAAGTCGATGGCCGGCTGGCCGAAGCCCTGCGCACCCGCGGCACCGACGGCGGCGCACAGGGCGATGGACAGAGCGGCGAGACGCAGACGACGCGAGGACAACAACTTTTGCATGACGAACTCCTGGAGCGTGGATTGGACCGGCGTTCCGTTTCGCCGGAAAGACATTGCGTGGTGAGCGGGTACAACGTGTGCTGGGCGGGCGACGGGATTCATCGCGGCACCTGGCGTGAGGCGGCGGACCCGATCGCCGGCAGCAGTGCCAACGCGGGAACGCCCGGAAGCGGCGCGAGTTGACGCGCCAGCGCATCGGCCGACGCCTCGCGGCTCGACGGCAGGCAGGCATGCACGAGGCCGGCCCACGTCAGCGCCTGCAGCGCCTGGTTGAGCAGGCCCGGCGCAGTGTCGTACGGCGCGCGCGTGCGCAGCTGGGCGAATGACAGCGGCCCCTGCGCCAGTGCATCGAGCACCGGCGCGAACAGATCGCGCGCGCCGGTCACCGGGCCGATGCGGGTGTCGAAGCGCAGATCGCCGGAGAGCGTGGTCGGCGCGCCGGGCAGGGCGGCGAACACCAGCGCGTCGAGCGCATCGAGATGCGCGGCCTCGTCGAGGCGACGCGCGTCGCGCTGGAACAGGTCGCGGCGCAGGCTCTGGTTGCGTGCGAGGTCGCGTGCGGTCTCGGCGAGTGGCCCGGGCGGCAGCGTGCGCATCCGCGGCTGCAGCTGGCCCGGAATCGACAGCGCATCGATGTTCTCGATCGGCGTCGCGCTGCCGAGAAAACCGCAGCCCACGCCGGCGAAGTCGCGGATCACGTCGGCGACGTGCTGTGGCCGCCAGTGCGCGCCGAGGAATTCGTGGGCGATGTAGGCGGCCGGTTCGCGCGCCATTGCATCGAGCTGGCGCGACGCGCCGGGATGCTCGGCGAAGAACCCCGCGCCGCCATCGGCGAGATCGCGCAGCAGCGACAGCGCGGTGGTGGTCCGCGATACCGTGTCGCCTTCGAGATGGCGGTTTGCCTCGTGCAGCAGCCGCTGCGCGCCCTGCAGCTGCGAGGCGCCCGGATGACTCATGTAGCCGACGGCGACCAGGCCGCCGGGCGCGAGACGCCGCTCGACGATCGCGAGGCACGCTGCGCGCACCGCGTCCGACACCCAGGCCCAGAGTCCGTGCGAGACGATGAAATCGAAGGACTCGCCGTCGTGCGTCGCGTAGTCGCGCAGATCGGCGTGGACGCAGTCGAGATTGGCCAGGCCCGCGCGCTCGGCAATGGTGCGCGTCCGCGCGACCTGCGTCGCATCGGCATCGACGGCGGTGAAACGGCCCGACGGATTGCAGGCCGCGGCGACCAGTGCAGTCAGACCTGCGCCGCTACCGAGCTCGCACCAGCGGTAGGGCCGGGCCAGATCGGGGGCGCGGACGCCGAGCGCGGTGGCGGTGGCGTGCAGCCACGCCGGCATCTGTTCGCGATGGAAATGCATCGGGTACGCGGTATCCGCCATGTAGCCGTCGATGTCCGTCGCGCGTGCGCTCACCGGTTCGGATCCACGCCGTCGGCGTGACTCGGCGTGTCGCTGTGATCGGCGATGCCGGTGATCGCGTGCAGCGCCCACATCAGCGAGGCGCGGAACATCGGGCCGTGGGTCAGCGCGGGGAACTGGCGGTATTCGACCTGCAGGCCGTCGACCTCGGACAGGCGCTGCGCGAGTTTCTCCGCCGAATCCGGCGGCGCGGCTTCGATGCGGCGCAGATGCACCTGCACGCGCGGATCGTTGAGATCGCGGTGCGCGACCTCGCGCGTGCGCTCGCCTTCGCCCAGGCCGATCAGTACGCGCGCCTGGCGGCCCGCGTTGTTGGCGACGAAGCGCTGCTCGGGCGCGCCGAGCAATGCGCCATCGCCCCACCACAGTGACGGGCTGCCGGCGGCGTAGGTGTCGAACGCGCCGGTGCGCGTGTACAGCACGTGCAGCGCGAACAGGCCGGCCAGCGAATGGCCCCACAGCGTCTGCTGCGTCGGATCGGTGGCGACGCGGCGTTCGACTTCGGGCCGGATCGACCGTTCGATGATTTCCAGCAGCGCATCCGCGCCACCGCCGCCGACGATCGTGCCGCCGTCACGCACCGGGCGCTCACCCGCGAACGGCGTGTAGTCGCGCGTGCGCGCTTCGGAATCGATGCGCAGGTCGTTGGCGTAGCCGACGAACACCAGCGCGTGCGGCACCGGCTGCGCGGCGAGTTCGGCGAGCAGCGCGTCGTCGAATTCGATCAGTGCGGCATTGCCGTCGAGCATCCAGAACGCCGGCCAGCCGCCCGCGGGCGCGGCGCCCTTCGGCGCGGCGACGTGCACACGCCAGGTGCGCTGGCCGTCGGCGCTGCTGACGTCGAAACGCTGGAACGCGTAGTGCTGCGAGGCGTGGTTGGCGACGGTGTCGGTGATGAGACGCGTCGGATCGCGCTGCTGCGCGGCGGCGGTCTGCGGCATGGCCTGCAGCGCGAACAGCAGGCCCGCGGCCGCGGCGAGCGTGGCCAGGCGCAGCGGACGGACGGCGTTGGATCGGCGGTTGGACATGCGGGACATCGTGGCGTGTGGGGTTCCGATCTTCGGGCGACGGGCCGGATGCGTCCAGAACGTCGCGAATGAGGGCCGGACCCTGGGCGGTCCGGCTGGTGCGGCATCAGAAGCCGATCTGCATGCTCACGTAGTACGCGCGGCCCGGCTCGTTGTAGGTCGCCGCGCCCGCGTACTGGCTGTTGGACTCGCGGAACAGACGCTTGTCGAACAGGTTGTTGACGCCGCCGCCGAGGCTGACCGTCGGCGTAATGCGGTAGCGCGCGCCGATGCCCCAGACGGTGTAGGGCTCGCGCACCTGGCGGACGGACACGCAATCCGCGCCCGCTTCGTCGCAGCGGTCGTCGTTGTTGATGTCGCGCGTCGCCGGTTCCTGACGACCGTAGAACGTGCCGGTCAGCAGCAGCGACAGCGCATCGGTGGCCTGCCAGTCAAGCGAGGTGTTGACGGTGTATTCGGGAATCACCGACAGCGGCTGGCCGGTCACCTTGTTCTCGTTCTCGATCATGTAGGTGACGTTGTTGTTCCACTTCAGCACGCGGCCGCGGTCGCCGATCAGCGGAATATTGAGGTTGCCCTCCAGGCCCGAGACCACGGCCTCGGGCGCGTTCTCCCACTGGAAGAGGCGCGCGGGGCGCACGGTCGGCGTGCCCGGCGTCTGCCCGATCGGGGTGAAGCCGGCGACCACCTTGTCCTTGTAGTCGTTGTGGAAGTAGGTCAGCGACGCGTGGTGGCCGGAGACCGGCGCCCACTCGATGCCGATTTCCTTGTTGATGCTGGTCTCGGCGTCGAGATCGGCGTTGCCGAGGATGTAGCAGCCCGAGCCGAAGCTGGGGAAGTTATCCGGGCAGCCGAAGCCCATCGTGTAGTACAGATAGTTCGGGTTTGACTGGTAGAGATTCGGCGCCTTGAACGCGCGCGCCGCGCCGCCCTTGAGCTTGAGGTCGTCGCTCAGCGCGAACTGCACGTTGAGGCTGGGGCTGGCGTTGTTGCCGAACTGGCTGTGGTGATCGAAGCGCACGCCCGGGGTCAGGATCCAGCGCTCGCCGGCATAGATGTTGTCTTCTACGAACACGGCCGAGGTCTGCGCATCGGCCTTGCCGCCACCACGGGTGGGGTCGAGGCCGGGAATGCCGCCGCCGTTGCCGCCCGACTGCGACATCGAATACGGATCTTCCAGCGCGCTGTCGCGGTGCTCGAAGCCGACCGTCCAGATGTGCTCGGTCGCGCCGAGGGTCGTCGGCAGATTCACCTCGCCGTCGATCGCGTAGTTGCGCAGGCGCGAGGTCGACGACGCGGTCGCGCTGCCGATCGTGCCTTCCGGCCCGCCGGCCAGGCCTTCGTTGAGGCGTGTGTTGTTGGTGCCTTCGAACGCCAGCGTCACGCGCGAGGACGCATCGCCCCAGCGGCCGCGATGCGTCACCGCGCCGCTGTTGCGGTACATGCGGTTTGTCTCGGCGCCCTGTTCGGCGAGTTCGGTCGTCAGCGGCGTGCCGTCGAGGCTGACCGCGCGGTCGCCGGCGTAGATGTTGCCCTGGCGGCTGGTGCCGGCCTCGAACTCGATCACATGCGCGTCGTTGATATCCCAGCGCAGCAGGGCGTTGATGTCGCGATTGCGTACGCCTTCGCGGCCCGCGGGCGGGGTGACGCCGGCATCGGTCAGGAAGTCCGCGTTGAGGTCGAGCGAGTCGGCCTCGGTCTTGTTGACGTTGCCGTAGAGGCGGAACGACAGCGCATCGGTCAACGGGCCGCTCAGGGTCACGCCGGCGCGCCGGCTGCCGCCTTCGACGCCGTGCTGTGGCACCTGGCCGTACAGGCTCAGCGAGCCGCTCAGATCGCCGGTCGGGCGCTTGGTGATGATGTTGACCACGCCGCCCGAGGCGCCGGAGCCGTACCGCGCGGCCGCGGGACCGCGCAGCACTTCGATGCGTTCGACCGCTTCGGCCGGCACCCAGTTGGTGTCGCCGCGCGTGTTGCGCTCGCCGCTGCGGCCCATGCGGATCGAATCGCGCGAGCCGACCGGCTTGCCGTCGACGAGGATCAGCGTGTTCTCCGGGCCCATGCCGCGCAGATCGATCTGGCGGTTGTTGCCGTACTGGCCCGACGAACTGTTCCCGGTGAGATTCACGCCCGGCATCGTGCGGATCAGTTCCGACAGATCGTTCGCCGGCGGGCGGCGCTCGATGTCCTCGACCGTGATCACCGAGGTCCCCAGCGCCTGGCGGGCGATGGCTTCGGCCGTGACGCGGACGGTATCGAGTTCGACGGCGTCGCGATCGGTGTCGTCGGACACGCTCTGCGCCAGGGCAGGCGCGGACAGCAGCAGGGCGATCGAGGCGGACAGGGCAGTGCGGTGCAGGCGGGCGGACGACATGCGGAAACTCCGGCGCTGGTAACTCGCCATGGCGGCGGCAGGCGGTGACGTGGAAAGGGCGTCGCTAGGCGACGTTCGCGAATAGTAAAATGAATGCGAATTATTCTCAATAACGACATTGCCGCGGAACGATGCATCCCGCGTCGCCAGAAAGGCAGTTGGTAAATGCGATCTGTTATCATTTGGGCCTTCCAGCAGGCCCGGGCCCGTCAACCGCCGGATCGCTGATCCGTTGCCCCGACGGGCCGCTGCTGGCGCCTGCGAACCGAGACCCCGATGCTCACTGCGACGACCGCGCCCCGCACCGCTTCCGCCCTGCCGGCGCTGGTGTTCACTGCCCTCGTGGGCACGATGGCGATGATGGCTTTCGTCGCGGTGGTCGGCCCGGTCGTGCGCCTGCTGGGGTTGGCCGAATGGCATGCCGGCCTGTCGGTCACCGCTGCGGGCGTGCTGTGGATGCTGTCGGCGCGACGCTGGGGCCGGCTCAGTGATCGCATCGGCCGTCGTCGCGTGCTGCTGATCGGTCTGACCGGCTACGCCGTGGTCTACATCGCGATGGCGGTGTTCGTGGACGTGGCGCTGCGGTCGCCGCCGGCGGTGCTGGTCTCGGTGGTGATGCTGGTGGGCACGCGCGCGTTGATCGGCCTGTTCTATGCGGCGATTCCGCCGACCGCCGGCGCGCTGGTCGCCGATGAAGTGGCGCCCGGTCTGCGCGGCAGTGCGATGGCCAAGCTCGGTACGGCGAATGCGCTGGGCATGGTGCTGGGCCCGGCCGCGGCCGGCTGGATCGCCTTCCACGGGATTGCGCTGGCGCTGTACATCGCCGCGGCGCTGCCGCTGCTGGCGCTCGCCGTGCTGTGGTGGCGGCTGCCCGACACGCCGCCTTCCGACAGCCTGCACCAGAAGCCGAAGACGGGCATGGCGCTGGCCGATCCACGTCTGCGCCTGCCGGTGTTCACCGTGTTCGCGGCGATGGTCTCGGTGACGATCGCCCAGGTCGTCGTCGGCTTCTTCGCGATCGACCGGCTGCAGCTGTCGCCGGCCGATGGCGCGCGCGTCGCCGGTCTGGCGCTGACGGCGGTCGGCATCGGTCTGATCCTCGCCCAGTCGCTGGTGATGCGCTTCAAGTCCGTCCCGCCGGCGCGCTGGATCGCATTCGGCGCGCTGGTCTCCGGCATCGGTTTCGCGTCTTCGGCGCTGGTGGCCGTGCAATGGCAGCTGCTGGCGGCCTATGGATTCGCCGCGTTCGGCATGGGCTTCGTGTTTCCGTCGTTCCAGGCGCTGGCGGCCGATTCGGTCGAGTCGCACGAGCAGGGCGCGGCGGCAGGCACGGTCGCGGCGGTGCAGGGCATGGGCATGGTCGCCGGCCCGCTGCTCGGCACGCTGCTGTATCGCTGGTCGCCGTCGGCACCGTATCTGTTCGTCGGCGTGGTGCTGGCCGTGCTCTCGCTGGTCGCCACCCTGCACGCGAGGCGGCCCGCATGAGCGCGACCCGCGCCCTCGACGCGCGCGATCCGAATGGCGACGTCGCCAGCCTGTTCCGGCTGCACGCGCCGGACCGGCGTCTGGCGACGGACGGCATCCGCACGCGTCTGCCGGCCGGTCCGGCGGCCACGCTCGGCGAACGCGTCGCCACGTTCTTCGCCACGCCGCGCAGCGGGCCGGAGCTGCTGGTCGGCGCGCTGCCGTTCGATCCGCACCAGGACGACGCGCTGTATCAGCCCGAGCGCTTCTCCACGCCCGGTACCGGCAGCCTGCCGACGACGCTCGGCCCGCTGTTCGCTGCGGCGGAACTGCCGCCTGCGGCCGATTACGCCGACGCGGTCGCGCGCTGCATCGCCGTGCTGCGCGATGCGCCCGCGGGCGAGGACGCGCTGCGCAAGGTCGTGCTCGCGCGCGGCCTGCGTGTGGAAGCTGCGGCGCCGATCGATCCGCACGTGCTCGCGGTCAAGCTCGGCAGCGATGCCAGCGTGACCACCTATGTCGTGCCGCTGCCGGTTGCGCCGGGCGAAGCGCCCGCCTGGCTGGTCGGCGCGACGCCGGAGCTGCTGGTGTCGCGGCGTGGCCGCGCGGTGGTCTCGCATCCGCTGGCCGGTTCTGCGCGTCGCGTCGGCAACGAGGCCGAGGACCGCCGCCGCACCGATGCGTTGCTGGCCTCGGACAAGGATCTGCACGAACACCGGTTCGTCGTCGAGGCGATCCTCGACGGCCTCGCGCCGCTGTGCAGCCAGTTGCAGGCGCCACCGCGACCGTCGCTGCATGCGACCGCGACGATGTGGCATCTCGCCACGCGCATCACCGGCACGCTGAAGACCGACGACATCTCGTCGGCAATGCTCGCCGGCGTGCTGCATCCCACGCCCGCGGTCTGCGGCACGCCGCGTCTGCCGGCGCTGCAGGCGATCCGCGATCTCGAACCCTTCGACCGCGGCTTCTACGCCGGCGCGGTCGGCTGGACCGATGCATCCGGCGACGGCGACTGGTACGTGGCGATCCGCTGTGCGCGCGTGCAGGGCCACGCGATGCATCTGTTCGCCGGGGCCGGTATCGTGGCCGATTCGCAGCCCGCGCTCGAGGTCGACGAGACCGCGGCGAAGTTCATGGCCCTGCGCAACGCGCTCGGCATCGACGACGCCCGCGCGGCCTGAAGACACACCAGGACCCCTGTTCCGCATGACCGATGCATCCCGACACACCGTGCCGCTGCGGCAGACGTGGCCCGACGATTTCGTCGCGCGCTATCGCGCTGCCGGCCACTGGCGCGGCGAGACCTTCCCCGGCTTCCTGCGCGAGCGCGCGGCGCGCATCGCAGACAGCGTTGCCGTCGTCGGCGGCGACACGCGCTGGACCTATGCGCAGCTGGGGGCGGAGGCCGAACGCATCGCCGCGGGTCTGCTCGCGAGCGGTCTCGCGCCCGGCGACCGCGTCGTCGTGCAGCTGGGCAATATTCCCGAATTCATTGCCGTGGTCTGTGCGCTGTTCCGCGCGCAGCTGGTGCCGGTGTACGCCTTGCCCGCGCACCGGCTGACCGAGGTCGCGCACTTCGCGCGCAAGTCGGAAGCCGGCGCCTACATCTGCGCGGAGCGCTACGAGACCTTCGATTACCGCACGCTCGCCCGCGAACTGCAGACCGAGGTGCCGGCAGTGCGGCAGGTCTTCGTCGTCGGCGATGCTGCGGAGTTCGTGTCCATCGAATCACTCGACGACGCGCGCGACGCGTTGCCGGGCGATCCAGATCCGCAGTCGGTTGCGTTCCTGCAGATATCCGGCGGCAGCACCGGCCTGTCGAAGCTGATCCCGCGCACGCACGACGATTACATCTACAGCTTCCGCGCGAGCAACGCGTTGTGCGGTATCGATGCGGACAGCGTCTACATGGTCGCGCTGCCGGCCGCGCACAATTTCCCGATGAGCTCGCCCGGTTTCTTCGGCGCGCTGTACGCCGGCGCGCGCGTGGTGCTGAGTCCCGGCCCGGGTCCCGATGCCGCGTTCCCGCTGATCGCGCGCGAGCGCGTGACCTGCGTCGGCCTCGTGCCGCCGCTCGCGCTGCTCTGGGCCGATGCCGCGGGCAAGACCCCGCACGATCTGTCGAGCCTGCAGGTGCTGCAGGTCGGCGGCGCCAAGCTGGTGCCGGAGGCCGCGCGCCGCGTGGTCGCGGGCCTGGGCTGCACGCTGCAGCAGGTGTTCGGCATGGCCGAGGGGCTCGTGAACTACACGCGCCTTGACGATGCCGATGAGCTCGTGCGGACCACGCAGGGCCGGCCGATCAGCGACGACGATGAAGTTCTCGTGGTCGACGATCACGGCGCGCCGGTCGCCGAAGGCGAAATCGGCCATCTGCTGACGCGTGGCCCGTACACGATCCGCGGCTATCACAACGACGACGCGGCGAATGCGCGCTCGTTCACCGACGACGGCTTCTACCGCACCGGCGACATGGTGCAGCGCCTGCCGAGCGGCCATCTGATCGTGCAGGGCCGGGCGACCGACCACATCAACCGCGCCGGCGAAAAGATCTCGGCCGAAGAAATCGAAGACCATCTGCTCGCGCATCCGCAGGTGTTCGATGCAGCGGTGGTGTCGATTCCCGACGAATTCCTCGGTGAGCGCAGCTGCGCGTTCGTGATTCCCGGCGATACGAAGCCGCGCCCGGCCGAGCTCAAGGCCTGGGTGCGCGGCCGCGGGCTCGCGGCCTTCAAGGTGCCGGACCAGATCGTGTTCGTCGACGCGTTCGGCACCACGGCGGTCGGCAAGATCAGCCGCCGCGAACTGCGTGCGCAGCTGCGCGCGCGTTTCCTCGACGAGCAGAAGGATGCCGGCTGATGGGCCTGCCGAAGATCACGCCGTACCCGCTGCCCACTGCCGCCGAACTGCCGGCCGCGCGCGGCCAGTGGACGCCCGAAGCCTCCCGCGCCGCGTTGCTCGTCCACGACATGCAGCGATACTTCCTCGCCGCATTCGCGCAGGACGACGCACCGCTGGCGCCTGCCGTGCAGAACCTCGCGCGCCTGCTCGCGCATTGCCGCAGCCAGGGCATCCCGGTGTTCTACACCGCGCAGCGCGGCAATCAGGACCGGCGCGATCGTGGCCTGCAGGCCGATCTCTGGGGCCCGGGCATGCAGGCGAGTGCCGAGCACGAGGCCATCATCGACGCACTGGCGCCCGCCGACGGCGAACACGTGCTGGTCAAGCATCGCTACAGCGCCTTCCAGCGCAGCAACCTCGACACTCTGATGCGCGCGCGCGGTCGCGATCAGCTGCTGATCACCGGCGTCTATGCGCACATCGGCGTGCTGTCGACTGCGACCGACGCCTTCCAGCGCGACATCGAGACCTTCGTCGTGGCCGACGCGGTCGCCGATTTCTCGCGCGCCGACCACGACCTCGCGCTGCACTGGATCGCGCGCACCTGCGGCGTGCCGCTGACCACCGACCGACTTCTGGAGATGCTGCAGTGACTGTGGACCGCACCGGACCGTTGACCCTCGAGCGCATGCGCGCCGATGTCGCCAAACTCGTCGGCGAAGCGCCCGAAGACGTGCGCGACGACGACAACCTGATGGACCTCGGTCTCGATTCGATGCGCGTGCTGGGCCTGGTCATGGCCTGGGGCGAACACGGGCTTGTGCTGGAGTTCTCGCATCTCGCCGAGCACACCACGCTCGCCGGCTGGTGGCAGGTCGTGCAGGACCTGCAGCGCGACACGCCCGCCGCCGGATGACCGCGACTGCGTCCCGCGTCGAAGCCGAGGCCGTCGCGTCGGGCACGGGCTGGCCGCTGACCGAAGCGCAGGCCGGCCTCTGGTATGCGCAGCGGCTGGCGCCGGACAATCCGGCATTCAACACCGCGCACGCCTTGTGGATCGACGGCGCGCTGGACGTCGAGGCCTTCGTGCGCGCGGCGAACCAGGCCGCCGACGAGGCGCCGGCGCTGGCGCTGCGTATGCGCGAGACGGGCGACGGTCCGATCCAGTGGATCGACGCGAGTCACGTGCCGCATCTGGACATCGTCGATCTGTCGGCCGAACCGGCGCCGGATGACGCCGCGCGTGCGGCGATGACGCGCGATCGGCTGTCGCCGGTCGATCCCGCGCGCGATCGTCTCGCGCTGCAGCGGCTGTACCTGCTGGGCGGCGACCGCTGCGTCTGGTACCTGCGCGTGCATCATCTCGCGACCGACGGCTACGGCATGGCGCTGCTGACCGAGCGCGCCTGCGCGCTGTATGCCGACGCATCTGCCGGTGCGGCATTCGCGCCACTCGATGGCGTGCTGTCGGAGGACGCGAACTATCGCGCGTCGGACAAGCGCACGACCGATGCGGCGTACTGGCAGGAGACGCTGGCCGGCATGCCGGCGGCGTCGGGGCTCGGCGGCGGTTTCGCCCATGCCGCGCCCGATTGCCTGCGTCACGTCGAAGCGCTCGACGCGGACTTCCGCGACGGCCTCGCACGCGCGGCCACCGCGCTCGGCCAGCCCTGGCCGGACGTGCTGACCGCACTCACCGCCGCCTACTGCCAGCGCTTCGGCGGGCAGGGCGAAGCGGTCGTCGGTGTGCCCTTCATGGGCCGGCTCGGCAGTGCGTCCGCGCGCGTGCCGGCGATGGTCATGAACGTGTTGCCGCTGCGGATGCCCGCTCTGCCGGATGCGAGCGTTGCGGAATTCATGCAGACGATGATCCGTGCGCTGCTGCGCGGCCGCCGGCATGGTCGCTATCGCGGCGAGCAGTTACGACGCGATCTCGGCCTGATCGGCGGGCAGCGCCGACTGCATGGCCCGCTGATCAATGTGCAACCGTTCTATCGCCCGACACTGCTGGCCAGCACGCGCGCGTTGATGGAAATCCTCGGCACCGGACCGGTCGACGACATCACGCTCGGCTTCCGCGGCGACGGCGTGCAGGCGCTCGATCTCGAGATCGAGGCCAATCCCGAGCTCTACACGCCAGCCGATGTCGTGGCGCACGCGACGCGTCTGCGCACCTTCCTCGCTGCCTCGTTCGCGCTTGCGGCGCAGCCGGATGCGCGGCTCGACGACGTGCCGCTGGCGACACCGGCCGAAGCCGCACGCACGCTGTTCGACTTCAACGCCACCGCGCATCCCGTGCCCGACACGAGCCTGGTCGCGTTGATCGAAGCGTCGATGGCGGGCACGCCCGATGCGCCGGCACTGGTGTTCGGCGGCGAGACGCTGACCTACCGCGCACTCGACACGCGCAGCCGCGCACTCGCGCAGGCGCTCCACGCGCGTGGTGCAGGCGCCGACACGGTTGTCGCCGTCGCATTACCGCGTTCGATCGAACTCGTCGTCGCACTGGTCGCCGTGTTGCGCGCCGGCGCGGCGTATCTGCCGATGGATCTTGCGCATCCGCTGGAACGGCGCGCGCGCATCCTGCGATCGGCGCAGCCGCTCGCACTGCTCGCGAACGCAGACGACGGGATCGACTGGCCGGATGACGCGCTGCGTTTCGCGCCGTCCGAGTGGCCGCAGCGTGCGGACGACGGCGCGCTGCCGTCCGTGGAGCCGCAGCATGCGGCTTACGTCATCTACACCTCCGGCTCGACCGGCGAGCCCAAGGGCGTCGTCGTCGCGCATCGCGCGATCGTCAATCGCCTCGAATGGATGCGCACGCATTACGGCATCGACGCGAGTGATCGCATCCTGCAGAAAACGCCGGCCACGTTCGACGTCTCGGTCTGGGAGTTCTTCCTGCCGTTGCTGGCCGGCGCCACGCTGGTGGTCGCACCGCCGGACGCACACCGCGACCCGGTCGCGATCGCGCGGCTGATCCGCGAGGCCGGCATCACCACGCTGCATTTCGTGCCCTCGATGCTGGCCGCGTTCCTCAGCGCGCCGGAAGCGCGCGGGCTGTCGACGCGTCGCGTCTTCGTCAGCGGCGAAGCGCTGGATGCCGATCTGCGCGACCGTTTCCATGCGACGCTCGAGTCGGAACTGCACAACCTCTACGGGCCGACCGAAGCTGCGGTCGACGTCAGTTTCTGGCCTGCCAATGCGGATGACACTTCGCGCCCGGTGCCGATCGGCTTTCCGGTCTGGAACACGCGGCTGTACGTACTCGATGCGCGCATGCGCGCGTTGCCGCCGGGTGTCGTCGGCGATCTGTACCTCGGCGGCGTGCAGCTCGCGCGCGGCTATCTGGGGCGCGACGATCTGACCGCCGAACGCTTCCTCGCCGATCCGCATCTGCCGGGCGAGCGCATCTACCGCACCGGCGACCTCGCACGCTGGCGTGAGGATGGCGCGGTCGAGTTTCTCGGCCGCAGCGACCACCAGGTCAAGCTGCGTGGCCTGCGGATCGAACTGGGCGAAATCGAAGCCGCCATCGTCGCCAGCGGGCTCGCGTCGCAGGCGGCTGTGATCGTGCGCGAGGACCGCGTCGGCGACCGGCGTCTGGTCGGTTATCTGCAGCCGACGTCCGACTTCGACGCTGCGTCTCTGCGCACGTTCGTCGCGATCCAGCTGCCGGATTACATGGTGCCGTCGGCATTCGTCGCGCTCGTCGACTGGCCGGTGACCGCGAACGGCAAGCTCGACCGCGACGCCTTGCCGGCACCCGCGTTCGAGGCAGGCGTGTTCGTCGCGCCCCGCACGCCGACCGAATCCGCGCTCGCCGCGTTGTTCGCCGACGCCCTTGGCATGGACCGCGTCGGCGCGGACGCCGACTTCTTCGCGCTCGGCGGCGATTCGCTGCTCGCGGTGCATCTGCTGCTCGCGATCCAGCAGGCCTTCGGTCGGGATCCGGGACTCGGTGCCTTGTTCTCGACGCCGACTGTGGAAGGACTCGCCGCCGTGCTCGACGCGGGCGAGGGCGACGATCCCGATCACGGCCTGGCGCCGGTAATCGCCCTTGCGCAGGGCGAGTTCGCGCGCGCGCCGCTGTTCGTCGTGCATCCGGCCGGCGGCATCGCCTGGTGTTATCGCGACCTCGCACGCGCACTCGCACCGGCGCGCAGCGTGTATGGCCTGCAGTCGCCTGCGCTCGATTCCGCGCAGGCGCTGCCCGGCAGCATCGACGCGCTGGCGGCCGAATACGCCGACCGTGTGGCTGTCCTGCAGCCGGACGGCCCCGTGCATCTGCTCGGCTGGTCGGTCGGCGGCATCCTCGCCCAGGCGATGGCCGTGCGTCTGCGCGCGCTCGGTCGCCAAGTCGGTGTGCTGGCCCTGCTCGATGCGTATCCAGCGGAAGTCTGGCGCGCCGAGCCCGAACCCGACGCGATCGCCGCGTTGCGCGCCTTGCTCGCGATCGCAGGTTACGACCCGGATGCGTATCCCGCGCTGCGCACGCGCGAGTCGATCGTCGATTTCCTGCGTCGCGGCGACAGCGCGCTGGGCAATCTGCCGGGCGCGGTGCTCGACGGCGTCGTGCGCGCGGTGACCGATACCAACCGCCTGGTGCGGCTGCATCACCACCATCGTTTCGACGGCACGCTGCTGCACGTCCGCGCCGGCAACGACCACGCCGATCGCCCGCAGCTGCAGTCTTCGTTGTGGGCTGCGCATGCCACGCAGATCGAATCGATCGAACTGCCGTTCCTGCATGCCGAGCTGACGGGTCGGGATGCCACTGCGCGCATCGCGCCGTTCCTCGATGCGAGACTGGCGGTCTTCGACGCGCGCTAGCGAAGAACCATGCAGTTCTATCCAATTGCATGATCGTAGGATGGGTAGAGCGCAGCGAAACCCATCATCTCCTCGCCGCATCACGCGACAGTCCCGGAATCGACCACATGCAACTCACAGGCTTCGACGGAAAGATTGCCCTTGTCACCGGCGCGGCAGGTGGTATCGGCGCTGCGGTGGTGCGGCTGCTGCGGGAGAGTGGCGCGACGGTGGTGGCGACGGACCGGGAGGCGCCGGTGATGACGGCATCTTCCGAAGGCAGTGCGTCTGCTGATGCCGCCCTCACCCCAGCCCCTCTCCCGGGGGGAGAGGGGCTCGAATCTCGAGGTCGGCCGCTTTTGAGCCCCTCTCCCTCCGGGAGAGGGGTTGGGGTGAGGGAAGGGCTCGCAACCCTCCATTCCCACGCCCTCGACGTCACCGACGCGACCGCCGTCGACACACTGGTCAAAGAGATCGAAGCCGACCTCGGCCCCATCGATCTCGCCATCAACGTCGCCGGCATCCTCTCGACCGCCTCGATTCTCGACCTCACCGCCGACGAGTGGCGCCGCACCTTCGCGGTCAACACCGATGGCGTCTTCCACGTCTCCCAGGCCGTGGCCCGTGTCATGGCGCCGCGCCGTCGCGGCGCAATGGTGACTGTCAGTTCCAACGCCGCCGGCATCCCGCGCCAGAACATGGCGGCCTACGCCGCGTCGAAAGCCGCCACGACGATGTTCGTGCGCTGCCTCGGCATCGAACTCGCGCCGCTCGGCATCCGCTGCAACATCGTCGCGCCCGGTTCGACGCGCACGCCGATGCAGACCGGCATGTGGACCGATGCCGGCGGCGAGGCGCGCACCATCGCCGGCACACTCGACACCTTCAAGAGCGGTATCCCGCTCGGCAAACTCGCCGAACCCGAGGACATCGCACACGCGGTGATGTTCCTGCTGTCCGACCAGGCCGGGCACATCGCGATGAGCGATCTCTATGTCGACGGCGGCGCCACGCTGCGCGCCTGATGGACTCGTATCGGCGCATTGAAATAGCACTGACTTCTGGACACGACGGGAGACGGATATGACGACGCAAGTGCAGTCCGGCTCAGTCCTGGTGGGCGTCGGCGTGATCATCCTCCGCGACGGCAAGGTGCTGCTCGGCGAACGTGCCGGCGCGCACGGCGCCGGCACCTGGGCCTTGCCGGGCGGCCATCTGGAATTCGGCGAAACCGTCGCGGACTGCGCGCGGCGCGAGGTGCTGGAAGAGACCGGGCTGGCGATCCACGACATCGCACCCGCGCCGTACACCAGCGATGTCTTCGCCGTCGAAGGGCGCCATTACGTCACCCTGTTCGTCACCGCGCAGGCGACCGGTGAGCCCGCGGTGCTCGAACCTGCGAAATGCCTGGGCTGGGCATGGTGCCGATGGGCCGACTTCCCGAATCCATTGTTTCCGCCCTTGCAGACCTTGCGCGATTCCGGCTTCGTGCCCGCGAGCGCGGTCTGATCCTTTAGTCCGGATGCGCGCTGCGCACAGGCACGTCTTCCGCACGGCACGACCGAAGCGCGTCGCGCGGGCGCACGGCATTGGGGCATCATCCGCGCAACCACACCGGAGCCCCGCCATGCCCGCCCACGAAAAGCTCAACTACGTCGAACTTCCCGCCCGCGATCTGGATGCGACGAGGCGCTTCTTCGCCCAGGTATTCGGCTGGACCTTCGAAGACTACGGTCCGGACTACATCGCGTTCGCGAATGAAGGACTCGACGGGGGCTTCTATCGCGCGGATCTGGAGGCGCGCAGCGAGGCGGGCAGTGCACTGCTGGTGTTCTACAGCGCCCGCATCGAAGAGACGCTGGCGAAGGTCGAGGCCGCGGGCGGCACGATCCTGAAACCCGTCTTCGAGTTTCCGGGCGGTCGCCGGTTCCACTTCGCCGAGCCGAGCGGCAACGAGTTCTCGGTGTGGTCGGATCCGGTCACCTGAGCAGTTCCCGCCGCGCGCTGCACATCCCGATGCGCGGATCAAGCGGCAGGACTCACCCGCATCGATAGGGTGGTGAAAATTTGACCGCATGAAACCGGGCCGCCTGCGAGGCGGCCTCGCGATGCTTATCCACACCTTTGTCATCAGACCATCCACATCCGGTGTGGACAACGCGCGCGGGAGTGGTCGACGCGGTGCAGTCAAGCGCGGCGTCGACGCCGCATCGCCGGTCAGGCCGGCGCGCCGTCGTCCGGCTGCAGCAGCGACATCGCGACTGCGCGTCCGCTGTCGGTGAGTTGCGCGAGCGTCCGCTCGCCATCCTCGACCGTGCGCACCCAGCCCGGCCCTTGCGCATCGCCGATGCGTTCCTCGCCGAGGTAGGCGAGGGTGCGCAACAGCACGCTCATGCGGACGCCGAGCCGCTTGCACAGTCGCGGCAGCGACATGCCGTCCGGCGCTGCCGCCAGTTCGGTCAGCAGCGCCTGCAGCAGGGCTTCGTCAGCGGACAATGGTGGCCGTGATGTCGCGCTGGCGCGGCATGTGTGCGCCGACGTCGGCGACGTGCGGGGTCACGATGACCGGCACCGATTTCGAGGTCGGCGTGCGCGATTCGTCGGCGAAGCTCGACAGCGGCACCAGCGGATTGGTCTCCGGGTAGTACGCCGCCAGACAGCCGCGCGGGATGTTGTATTCGACCAGCAGGAAGCGCGGTGCCTGACGGCGCACGCCGTCCTCGCAGATGCTCTCCAGATCCACCCAGTCGCCAGCCTGCATGCCGAGCGCGGCGATGTCGTCCGCGTTCGCGAACAGCACGCGACGCTCGCCGAACACGCCGCGATAGCGGTCGTCGAGGCCGTATATCGTGGTGTTGTACTGGTCGTGCGACCGCGTGGTCGCGAGCGTGAACACCGGTTGCGTGCCGTGCATGCGGCGCGCGCGGTGGATCGGGTTGTCGGTCGGAACCGGACAGGCGAAGAACACCGCCTTGCCGGCGGGGTTGGCCCACTTGCGGTCACGCGCCGTGTTCGACAGCCGGAACCCGCCCGGCACGCGCACGCGGGTGTTGAAGTCGTGGAAGTCGTCGAAGGTCGCGGCGATCGCATCGCGGATGCGGTCGTAGTCCTCGACCATGCCCAGCCAGTCGATCTTCGAACGCGCGCCGAGCGTGGCATGCGCGAGGCGCGCGACGATCGCCGGTTCCGACAGCAGCGTGTCCGACGCCGGCGGATTGATGCCCGACGACAGGTGCACCATGCTCATCGAATCCTCGACGGTCACGCCCTGCGGGCCGGCCGCCTGGATGTCGATCTCGGTGCGGCCCAGGCACGGCAGGATCAACGCGTCCTGGCCGTGGATCAGATGGCTGCGGTTGAGCTTGGTGGTGACGTGCGCGGTGAGCGCGCAGCTGCGCAGACCGCGCGCGGTCGCATCGGAATCCGGGGTGGCGATGGCGAAGTTGCCGCCCATGCCGAAGAACACCTGGCCGCGGCCGTCGATCATCGCCTCGATCGCGCCGACGGTATCGAAGCCGTCCTCGCGCGGCGGCTCGAAGCCGAACACGTCGCGGATGCGATCGAGAAACGCGACCGGCGGCTTCTCGTAGATCATCATCGTGCGGTCGCCCTGCACGTTGCTGTGGCCGCGCACGGGGCACGCGCCGGCACCGGGACGGCCGAGGTGGCCGCGCAGCAACAGCAGATTCATCAGCACGTTGATCGTCGCGACCGAATGCTTGTGCTGGGTGATGCCCATGCCCCAGCACGCGATGACGCGCTCGCACGACAGATACAGCTCGCCGGCGCGGCGGAGCTGCGCCTCGTCGAGTCCGGATTCCTCGATGATGACGTCCCAGGATTCGGCCAGCACGTCGACGACGAAGTCCTCGAAGCCGGTCGTGTGCTCGGCGATGAACGCATGGTCGAGCAGCGACGGCCGGCCGAGCCCGGTCTCTTCGACGTCGCGTTCGAGCACGTGCTTGATCATGCCTTTCACGGCCGCGAGGTCGCCGCCGATCTTGAGCTGGAAATAATCCGACGAGATCTTCGTCGAACCGTAGGTCGCCATCTCGAGCTTGTCCTGCGGATCGGCGAAACGTTCCAGGCCGCGCTCGCGCAGCGGGTTGAACGAGACGATCTTCGCGCCGCGCTTCGCCGCCTCGCGCAGTTCGCCGAGCATGCGGGGATGGTTGGTGCCGGGATTCTGGCCGAAGATGAAGATGCCGTCGGCCAGTTCGAAATCGTGCAGCGACACCGTGCCCTTGCCGACGCCGATCTGTTTTTTGAGCGCCGTGCCGGACGACTCGTGGCACATGTTGGAGCAGTCGGGGAAGTTGTTGGTGCCGTACTCGCGCACGAACAGCTGGTACAGGAACGCGGCCTCGTTCGAGGTGCGGCCCGAGGTGTAGAAGATCGCGTTGTCGGGCGAGGGCAGGGCGTTGAGATGCGTCGCGACGAGGCCGAGCGCTTCATCCCAGGTCACCGGCACGTAATGATCGGTCGCCGCGTCGTAGCGCATCGGCGTGGTCAGGCGGCCCTGTTGTTCGAGCCAGTAATCGCTGTACTCGGCGAGCTGCGTCACCGTGTATTTGGCGAACAGCTCGGGGCCGGCGCGGAACTTGGTCGCTTCGGCGGCGACGGCCTTGGCGCCGTTCTCGCAGAACTCGAAAGTCGAGGTGTGGTCGCGGTCGGGCCAGGCGCAGCCGGGGCAGTCGAAGCCGTCGGGCTGGTTGGCCTTGAGCAGGGTCTTCGCGCCGCTGACCGCGATCTTCTGTTCGGTCAGATGCCTGGCCACGCTCTTGAGTGCGCCCCAGCCGCCGGCGGGACCGTCGTACTTGCGGATCGTGTCGTTGCTCATGGGGCAAAACTCCTGCCTGTGCGCTCGGCGACCGGCGATGTCGCCGGCGGGGGCAGCAGCCGCTGCGCGTGGGTGTACACGGCATACCCGTCGTCGCGGGCGAAACCGATCAAGGTGAGATGGGCGCGCTGCGCCAGCGAAATCGCCAGCGCGGTCGGCGCGGAAATCGCCGCCATCAATGCGATGCCGACGCTCGCCGCCTTCATCGCCATTTCGTAGCTGGCGCGACTGGTGACGACGAGAAACCCGTTTGCCGGATCGAAGTCATCCGCGTGCAGCGCGCCGATCAGTTTGTCGAGCGCGTTGTGGCGGCCGACGTCTTCGCGTGCGAGTTGCAGCGTGCCGTCGAGCGACGCCCAGCCTGCCGCATGCGTGGCGCCGGTGAGCGCGGCGATGGATTGCGCATCGCGCAGTGCGCGCAATGCCCGTGACAGTGATTCGGGTGACACACGGACATCGGTCGTGACCGGCGCCGGATAACGCAGTGCGGCTTCGAGCAACTCGCTGCCGCAGACGCCGCAGCCACTGCGTCCGCTCATGCTGCGGCGACGCAGGGCCAAAGCTTCGGCGCGCGCCTCGGGAATCCGCAGGCGGATCTCGATGCCTTCGATGAAATGCGCGACGCCTTCGATCGCCACATCGTCCGGCGCATCGACGATGCCTTCGCTGATCGCGAACCCCCGCGCGAAATCCTCGAGATCGGCGGGCGTCGCCATCATCACCGCGAACGGCACGTCGTTGTAGACGAAGGCCACCGGCACTTCTTCGGCGACGTGGTCGTCGACCTGACGCACCACGCCGTCGCGCCAGCGGTCGACCGGACGGCGCACCGCGCCGGCGGTCGTGTCGCTCTGAAGAAGATCTGTGTCGGGGGACCGTGTCATGTCGGGAGGGTACCGGCGACCGCGTGAGCGGCCGCCGGTCCGTGGCCAGGCCTCAGGCGAACAGCACCAAGGCTTTTTCCAGCGTTTTCCAGATGCCGAAGGCGAGCGGAATGCCGACTGCGGCCCAGCAGAACGCGACCAGTGCGGGGTTGCCGCCCGCGCCGATGCGATCCATCTCGTCCTGCGAGATCAGCGACTTGCCGCTGGCATCGACCTTCTCGTGCGCCAGCTGCTTCTCGTGCGCCAGCTCCTGGGGCGACATGAAGTACTTCGGGTTGACCGGCCGCACCAGCAGGTTGCAGATCAGGCCCAGCACCAGCATGCCGGCGAGGATGTACATCGTGGTGTTGTAGACCTGCGACGGCGGCATGCCGAGGCTCAGCTGATGCTCGCGCATGTAGCCGATCACCAGCGGGCCGAGGATGCCGGCGGTCGCCCATGCGGTCAGCAGGCGGCCGTGGATCGCGCCGACGTGCTGGGTGCCGAACAGGTCGGCCAGATACGCCGGCACGGTGGCGAAGCCGCCGCCGTACATCGACAGGATCACGCAGAACGCCGCGACGAACAGCGCGATCGAACCGGCGTTGCCGAGCGTCGGCGCCGAGGCGTACAGCGCGATGCCGAGCACGAAGAAGATCGAGTAGGTGACCTTGCGGCCGAACTTGTCCGACATCGACGCCCAGAAGAACCGGCCGATGATGTTGGCCAGGCTCAGCATGCCGACGAAGCCCGCGGCGATCGCGGCGATGGCCGACAGCTGCTCGGTGCTCAGGTCACCGAAGCCGACATCCAGCCCGATCAGACGGCCCCCGAACATCTCCTGCAGCATCGGCGAGGCCAGACCCAGCACGCCGATACCGGCCGACACGTTGAGGCACAGCACGCCCCAGACCAGCCAGAACTGCGGGATGCCCCAGACGCGCTTCACGTGCACATGGCCCTGGGTGATCATCGCGTTGTCCTTCGCGGGCGGCGGCGTCCAGCCCTTCGGCTTCCAGCCGGTCGGCGGCACGCGATAACCGAACGCGCCGGCCATCATGAAGACGAAGTAGGCCGCGGCCATCACCAGGAAGGTTTCCTTCACGCCGACCGAGGTCGGCGTCGCGAAGTGGCGCATCAGCATGTCGGCCAGCGGGCTGCCGATCAGCGCACCGCCGCCGAAACCCATGATCGCCATGCCGGTCGCCATGCCGCGGCGGTCCGGGAACCACTTGATCAGCGTCGACACCGGCGAGATGTAGCCCAGGCCCAGACCGATACCGCCGATCACGCCCGAACCCAGCCACAGCATCCAGATCTGATGCAGGTGCACGCCGAGCGCGGAGATCAGCAGACCGCCGCACCAGCACAGCGCGGCGACGAAACCGGCCTTGCGTGGGCCGACGCGTTCCAGCCAGCCGCCCCAGATCGCCGCCGAGCAGCCCAGCAGCACGAAGAACAGCGTGTACATCCACTGCAGTTCGCTGATCTGCCAGTCGCAGCTGGCCGAGGTGATGCGGGCGAAGAAGCCCATGTCGGCGCCGCAGGCGATGGCGGCATCGATGCCGACCGCCTTCGACAGCGGCAGCCAGAACACGCTGAAGCCGTACGCCATGCCGATGCACAGATGGATCGCCAGCGCGGCGGGCGGGACCAGCCAGCGGTTGAAACCGGGCTTGGCGATGATGCGTTCTTTCGAGAGCAGGCCGCCTTCGCGGGCGCTGCTGGCGGATGAGGGTGCTGCGGAACTGGTGGCCATGAATCCTCCCCGGGTCGATGTGCCGATCTCTGACCATCGTCGCCTGGTTATGTTCTTGGATACATATTGGCTGCGACAAATCGCCGCAACGGTACCGCCGTAATCCTTGTGCCGCCAGTTCCGATGGTCGAATATCCGGCTTTCAGGAACATATTGAACCTGCGGCCGGCGCGCACTGCGCTGCAGCAGGCACGGGGGGGGCGCGTATGTACAAGGTCCGTATCCAGCCACGCTGGGAACTGGAGAGCGCTGCCGGCGCGAAGCTGCCGTCGCATCTGGTCGAACTGCTGATCGCGGTGCGTGGAACCGGCTCGCTGGCCGCCGCAGCGCGGAAGATCGGACTGTCTTACCGATACGCCTGGGGCCAGTTGCAGGACGCGCGCGAGGTCTTCGGACAGCCGCTGCTGCGCATGACCCGCGGCCGCGGCGCGCGCCTGACCCCGATCGGCGAGCGCCTGGTCTGGGCCGACAACCGCATCGCCGCACGCCTGTCGCCGATGCTCGACAGTCTGGCCACCGAACTCGAAGCCGAACTCGAACGCACGGTCAGCGCGCATGCCACGCCGCTGCGCATCCACGCCTCGCACGGCTTCGGCGTCGAAACGCTGCGCCGCACGATGGCCGAGGCCGACCTCGCGCTGGACCTCAAATACCGCAGTCCTGACGACGCGCTGGTCGCGCTGCGCAGCGGTGCCTGCGACATCGCCGGCCTGCACCTGCCGATCGGCGATCTGGAACCGGCGCTGTTCGCGCACTATCGCGACCGCCTCGATCTCGACGCCGACCGGGTGATCCATCTGGCGATGCGGCGTCAGGGTCTGGTGCTCGCGCCAGGCAATCCGCGCGGTATCGAGACGCTGCAGGATCTCGAACGCCCCGACATCCGCATGATCCACCGCCAGCCCGGGTCGGGCACGCGCCTGCTACTGGAAGCGATGCTCGCGCGCCACGGCATCGCCTTCGACCGCATCCGCGCCTGCGATGTCGAGGAACTCACGCATGCCGCGGTGTCGGCCTACGTCGCCAGCGGTCTGGCCGACGTCGGCTTCGCCCTGGAACCACCCGCGCGCAAGTACGGACTGGATTTCTTCCCGCTGATCACCGAGCACTATTTCTTCCTGTGCCACAACGACGTGCTCGAGTCCGGGCGTCTGACCGAACTGCTGGCGCTGCTGCGCAGCGACGGCTTCCGGCGTGATCTGGGCATGCTGCCGGGGTATGACCCGAGCTATTGCGGCAAGGTGCAGACGTTGCCCGAGGCGTTCGAGGCGGCGCGGGGGTAGGGCTGTGCGCGCTTTTTCTTTTTTTTGGCTGTGCCGGACGAAGCAGAGATCTGTCCGTCATCCCGGCGAAGGCCGGGATCCATTTTGACTTTGCCATTCCGATAAAAAATCAGAATGGGCCCCAGCGTGCGCTGGGGCGACGGTGATCTGGATTCCGCCATCATTCCGACGGCTTTCAACAGACGCATGTCTGGTCAAGCCAGAAGCGTTTTTTCATCAGCGCGCAGCGCTGGTCATCCAGTGACTTGAGTTCGGCCAGTCGGTGCCTCCGGCCAGCCGGTGTTCGCACAGCGGTCGTGCAAGTCGCCGGGCCCCGGCCTGCGCCGGGGCGACGGAAAAAATGACCTGCTACCCGGGGTGACGATCGGAACTATCCAGGCGGATGAGGCGGTCGCGAAATCTACAACCCCTCCGCAGCCAACTTCGCCTTCAGCGCCGCCACCGTGTCCGCATCCCATCCGTCGGGCGCCGTCGTCGCGATCCACGCATCGACGTAATCCTCGGCCGCGAACACATGCCCGTAGCCGGTCGGTGTCGAGGTCGCGACCGCCATGTCCATGCCGAGCTGCAGGAAGGTCACCAGCGGAAACCAGTGCAGCGAATCGGACACGTCTTCGGCGCGTGGCCCGGACAGCCACGCCGGCCGGCGCAATGCCGAGCCGGCCTCGAAGAACGTGATCGGGTCGCTCGGATACTGCAGATAGACGATGCGCGTGCCGCCCCATGCCGCATCGCCCGCGGGTGCGCCGTCCTGGGTCATGAAACGCACGACCGAGCCATCGCCGTAGCGCGGTCGCCATGCCGGCGTCTGCGGGTCGCGCCCGAGCGTCGCGTGACGCCATGTGCGGCTCGGAAACGGCGGGCCGGCCCACAACGCGCCGTCGAATGGCTCGCCGAGAATGTCGAACAGATCGACCGACAGGTCGGAATTCAGCGCGCCCAGGCTCAGCCCATGCAGATACAGACGTGGGCGCTGATCGCGCGGCAGCGTGCGCCAGTGGCCATGCACCGCGGCGAACAGGGCGCGTGCCGAATCCGCGCCATAGGTCGGATCGACCATCAACGCCAGCCAGCTGGCGAGATACGAGTACTGCATCGAGACCGTGGCCACATCGCCGCGCTGCAGATATTCCATCGCCTGCTGGCTCGCGGGATCGAGCCAGCCGGTGCCGGTCGGGGTGTTGATCACCAACGCCGAACGCTCGAACGCGCCGACCCGGATCATTTCCGCCAGTGCAAGGTCCGCGCGCGCCCGGATGTCCGGCGCGGAATTGAGGCCGACGTAGATCCGCAACGGTTCCTGCGCAGGCTGTCCGGTCAGCGTTTCGATCCCGGCCTGCGTCGGGCCGGCGGCGACGGCGGCGCGGCCCATTCGACCGAGCCCCGACCAGCCGATCAGCGACGCGTCGCTGCCCGTCTTCAATGGATCGGAGGGGGGATCGAGTGCGGTATCGACGACCGAGTCGAGTTGCCGGTACGACGAATCCAGCGCACGCAGGCCGGCCTCGAACACGACGCCGTTGCCGATCGACCAGAACAGCAGGCCGGCGAGCGCGACGCTGACGATCAAGGACACGCGTCGCGGTAGATGGCGGCCGAGGCGTTGCGACAGCACGTAGACCACGCCGCCGAACACACGGCCGAGCAGCAACAGCACCAGCGCGACACCGCCCGCCACAAGACCCACGAACAGCGGCCGCGCGCTCGCGACCGCCTCCATGCCCATGCGCGCGCGGATGTCGTTCTGCCAGCCGGACGCCTGCGCGAGGAACCCGATCACCATCGCCGCGCACACGACGACCGCGAGCCCGGTCGCGATGCGTCCGATCGCCAGATCGCGCAATCGCGGCAGACCGAGAAAAATCCACAGCCAGCGCATCAACACGCCGACGCCGTAACCGGCCGCGAACGCGATGCCCGACAGCACGCCCTGCAACAGCGCGTCACGCGGAATCAGACTGGGCGTCAGCGACGCCGCGAAGCACAGCGTCCCGAGCCAGAGGCCCATGCTGCACAAGGGATCGAGCATGCGCGCGGCGGCGTGGCGGAGAGAGGCGCGTGTGGGCATGCCGCGATGATATCGCGGGTGCTTTGATCACCTGGGTCACGCTCACGGCCAAGAACGCCGCAAGGCGTTCGAGTGTCGCTACCGATTTTCAGGCGTCAGCGAATCCTACGACCCGTCATCCCAGCGAAGGCTGGGATCCATTTTTGATTCTGCTTGGGATCCATTTTGATTCTGCTGTCGTGCAGAGAAATCAAGATGGGCCCCAGCGTGACCAGACGTGCGTCTGTTGAGAGCCGCTGGGG
Source organism: Luteimonas flava (assembly GCF_036584485.1). Classification (NCBI taxonomy): domain Bacteria; kingdom Pseudomonadati; phylum Pseudomonadota; class Gammaproteobacteria; order Lysobacterales; family Lysobacteraceae; genus Luteimonas; species Luteimonas flava. The sequence continues at coordinate 295,377 of NZ_JAZHBM010000001.1, forward strand.
CGACGATCCCAAGGTGCGTCGGGTCGACGCTGGAGTGCGTCGATTGCGGCGCCGCAGATGCGGATTGCATCGAACGTCCGCGTCACCGCATTCCAGGCGCAAAGTCGCTGGGCCCCGGCCTGCGCCGGGGCGACGTCACGTTGCAATCAGCGGATCGACAGCCAATCGCTTACTCGATCGTCTCGTCCAGCATCAGCTGACGCGCGAAGCGCACCGGCGGGGCGCCCTGGGCCAGCATGTCGTCGTGGTACCGCTTGAGGTTGAACGCCTCGCCGGCCTTGGCTTCGGCGGCCTTGCGCGCATCGAAATGTTCCTGCGCGCCGACGAAGTACGTCGCGAGCTGGGTCGACGAGAGCTGGGCGCGGATCCACTTGCCTTCGGCTTCGCTGGTCTGCTGGAAGGTCTGGCGGACCATCAGGTCCATTGCCTGTTCCTTGGTCCAATTGTCGACGTGGATGCCCTGGTCGAGGATCGCGTTGGCCACTGCGCGCGCGTAGAACTTCAGCTGCATCAGGCGGAACAGCGGATCGTTGTCGGCGTAACCGGCGTCGGCCATCATCCGCTCGGTGTAGACCGCCCAGCCTTCGGCGAACGGGCCCGAGCGGAACACTGCGCGCAGCGTCGACGGGTGGTTCACCGAGTGCGCGCCTTCGAGGTAATGACCGGGCATCGCTTCGTGGATCGTCAGCACGTGGATCATGTGCTTGTTGTATTCGCGCAGGAACGAATCGACCTGGCCGTCGTCCCAGTCGTCCGGGATCGGCGAGATCGCGTAGTAGGTGTCCAGGCCCTTGTCGAGCGGGCCGGGCGAATCGCAGTAGGCGACCGCGACGCCGCGCTGGAATTCCGGCATCAGGATGATCTTGACCGGATCGTCCGGCACCGTGACCAGATCGTGCTGGCGGGTGAATTCGGTCGCGACGTCCAGCGTGTGCTTGGCGAAATCGACGACTTCATTGCGGCCCGGCTTGTCGGCATAGGCGACTTCCATCGCCGCTTCGATCGCCGCCTGGCGCTGGTCCTCGCTCGGCTGCACCGGCGTCTCCGGTGCGCCTTCGCGATCCTTGAGCACGGCCTGGGCGACGACGTACATCTCGTCGCGGATGCGCACCAGTTCGGCTTCGGCGCGCTGACGGATGTCCTGGCGGCTGAGCGAGGAATTGAGCGCGAACTTGAGCTTCTGGTCGTAGATCTCGGCGCCGACGCGGAACTCGCCTTTGGCGTTCGGCACCAGCGTGCCGTCGAGCCAGGTCTGGTGTTCGTCGACGGCGGCGCGCAGCGTTTCCACCGCGGCATCGAGACGCGTGCGGTCCTCGCCCTGCAGCTGGTCGGCGTTGGGCGTGATGAAGGTGTCGATCAGCGACAGCACGCCCTTGTTCTGCGCGGCGACGGTGCGCGCGTGCGTCGCGGGCACGCGCGCCGGGTCGAGGTTCTCACGCGCCTGGGCGAGGATCGCCGGGATCTTCTCCATGCGCGCGGTCGCCGACTTCAGGCGCTCGGGCATCGGTGCGAATTCGCGCGCCATCAGGTTGTAGATCGCGCCACCGGCCAGGCCGCTGTACATCTGCGGATCCCAGGCCCAGCTCTGCAGCGTCTCGGTATCCCAGATGCCGTATTCGAGGGTGTTCTTCAGAATCAGCGCATCGACATGGTTGTCGCGCGAGAGCTGAGCGAAATCGATCGCCTCGAGTTCGGTCAGATAACGGCGGTTGAAGTCGAGACCCGCCTGGCGACCGGCCGCGGAGAGATCGTCGACCTCCGAATCGAAGCGGTGGTCGCCGATCTGCGTGGCCGAGATCGGCGAGAACTTCATGCCTTCGTCGAGATAGCGCTTCGACAGTTCGGCGAACGCGGCGTCGGCCTGCGACGGTGCGGTGGCGGCCGCGCCGTCCTGCGCGGTGGCGGGCGTGGTCGGCGCCTCACGGTTGCAGCCGGCGAGGGCGGCGGTGAGCACGGCGACGGCGAGCAGGGAACGACGCATGCGGCGGTTTTCCGGAAGTTGGGACAGCGCGCAAGCATAGAGGCGCGCCGGGAGCGGCGCATGTGCCGATGGTGGCGGGAAGCCGGGCCATCCGTGGGAGCGCGCTTGCGCGCGATGTGGCCTTGCCGTTGAAGCCACATCGCGCGCGCCCCCGGACAGGCGATGCGCGCGCAAGCGCCGCTTCCATCGCGGCGAAGATGCAGTCCAGATTTGACGCATGCACCACGCGCACCGAAGAATCGGGCGGTGTGCGGCCATCGCCGCGGGGAGAGTGGAATGCGGCGTCGTGACTTCATGGCCTATGGTGGAATCGGGCTCGGCAGCCTGTTGTTGCCGGGCGGCATCGGCCGCGCGATCGCCGCGGAAGACCTCGTCAGCACGCTCGATCCGGCGCTGAAGAAGCGGCTTGCCGATGTGGCCTTGCAGGCCTCGCGCGATGGCGGTGGCAGCTATTGCGACGTGCGCATCGGGCGGTATCTGCGCCAGTACGTGATGACCCGCGAGACGCGGGTGGAGAACGTGGTCAACGAGGAGTCGACCGGCGTCGGCATCCGCGTGATCGCGAACGGTGCCTGGGGCTTCGCGGCGACGCGATCGCTCGATCCCGACGGCATTGCCGAAGCTACGCGGCAGGCGCTGGCGATCGCCAAGGCCAATGCACGCATCCAGACCGAGCCGGTGCAACTGGCGCCGGTGCGCGGCGTGGGGGAAGTGTCGTGGGCCACCCCGGTGCGGCGCAACGGCATGGCCGTGCCGCTGGAGGACAAGGTCGCGCTGCTGATGGACGTCAACGCCGCCGCGACCGCGGAAGGCGCGGACTTCGTGAGTTCGCGGCTGTTCCTGGTGAACGAGCAGAAGTACTTCGCCAGCACCGACGGCTCCTACATCGACCAGGACGTGCACCGGATCTGGGCACCGTTCACCGTCACCGCCGTCGACAAGGCCAGCGGCAAGTTCCGCACGCGCGACGGCCTGTCGGCGCCGATGGGCCTGGGCTACGAATATCTCTCGCCCGATCCCGCGCAGCGCTTCGAACTGCCGGGCGGCGTGATCGCCTACGGCCAGGCCTACGACATGCGCGCCGATGCCGCAGCCGCGGCGCGGCAGGCGCGCGAGAAACTGTCCGCACCGTCGGTGCAGCCGGGCCGCTACGATCTCGTGCTCGATCCGTCGAACCTGTTCCTGACCATCCACGAGAACGTCGGTCACCCGCTCGAACTCGACCGCGTGCTCGGCTACGAGGCCAACTACGCCGGCACCAGCTTCGCCACGCTCGACAAGCGCGACGCGGGCTACCGCTGGGGCAGCGACATCGTCAACTTCTTCGCCGACAAGACCCAGCCGGGCAGTCTCGGCGCGGTCGGTTTCGACGACGAAGGCGTGCAGTGCAAGCGCTGGGATCTGGTCAAGGACGGCATCCTCGTCGACTACCAGACCACGCGCGACCAGGCGCACATCCTCGGCAAGACCGAGTCGGACGGCTGCAGTTATGCCGATGCGTGGTCGAGCGTGCAGTTCCAGCGCATGCCCAACGTCTCGCTGGCGCCGGGCAAGTCGCCGCTGACAGTCAAGGAGATGATCGCCGGCGTCGAACGCGGCCTCTACATCCACGGCCGCGGCTCGTACTCGATCGACCAGCAGCGCTACAACGCGCAGTTCGGGGGGCAGCTGTATTACGAGATCAAGAACGGCGAGATCGCCGGCATGGTCGAGGACGCGGCCTACCAGATCCGCACGCCGGAATTCTGGAACGCCTGCTCGGCGATCTGCGACGAACGCGATTTCCGCCTCGGCGGCTCGTTCTTCGATGGCAAGGGCCAGCCGAGCCAGGTCTCGGCGGTGTCGCACGGCTCGGCGACGACGCGCTTCGACGGGATCAACATCATCAATACGGCGCGGAATATCTGACCATCCGCATCTCCAGAACTCGTCATTCCCGCCTTCGCGGCAATGACGGGCTGAGTGGTGCTGTGACGCATGTGTCGTGCCGTATGCCGAAAGTCACTGGACGCTGTGCACGCATCGCGTCAAGAATCGGGATGGCGCCGCAGGACGCGATGCCACCCTTGCCAACCCCGTCCACGGCGAACGCCGCTGCGGACCCGTTCCGGGAGAGCTCCCTTGCATAGACGCGACTTCCTCGCCCTCGCTGGTGTCGGCGCGGGCGGCCTGATGCTGCCTGCCGTCTTCGGCCGGGTCATCGCCGCCGAGCAGCTGGTGTCCACGCTCGATGTCGGCTTCAAGAAGCGGCTCGCCGATGCCGGCCTCAATGCCGCGACGTCCGCGGGCGCCACCTACTGCGATGTCCGCGTCGGCCGCTATCTGCGCCAGTTCGTGATGACGCGCGAGGACAAGGTGCAGAACGTCGTCAGCACCGAGTCGATCGGTGTCGGCGTGCGCGTGATCGCGGGCGGGGCCTGGGGCTTCGCGGCGACCAATACGCTGACCGAGCAGGGCGTGGCCGAAGCCGCGCGCCAGGCGACGGCGATCGCGATGGCGAATTCGAAGGTGCAGACCGCGCCGGTGCAGCTCGCCCCGGTCAAGGGCGTGGGCGAAGTGTCCTGGCGCACGCCGCTGACCAAGAACGGCATGGAAGTGCCGGTGGCCGAGAAGGTGGAGCTGCTGCTCGGCGTCAACGCCGCGGCGATGGGCGCGGGCGCGAGCTTCGTGAACTCCACGCTGTTCCTGGTCAACGAGCAGAAGTATTTCGCCAGCACCGACGGCTCCTACATCGACCAGGATGTGCACCGCATCTGGGCGCCGATGACGGTCACCGCGATCGACAAGGCCAGCGGCAAGTTCCGCACGCGCGAAGGCCTGTCCGCGCCGATGGGCATGGGCTACGAATATCTGGACGGCGCGGCGTCGGGCAAGATCGTCTCGCCCAACGGTGTCGTCAACTACGGCAACTCCTACGACATGCGCGAGGACGCGATCGCCGCGGCGAAGCAGGCGCAGGAGAAGCTCAAGGCGCCGACGGTCAAGCCGGGCCGCTACGACCTCGTGCTCGACCCCTCGCACACCTGGCTCACCATCCACGAGGCGATCGGCCATCCGCTCGAACTCGACCGCGTGCTCGGCTACGAAGCCAACTACGCCGGTACCAGCTTCGCCACGCTCGACAAGCGCGAGCAGCGCTTCCAGTACGGCAGCGACATCGTCACCGTGTTCGCCGACAAGACCCAGGCAGGCAGCCTCGGCGCCGTGGGCTTTGACGACGAAGGCGTGGCGACCAAGCGCTGGAACATGATCACCGACGGCAAGCTGGTCGATTACCAGGCGATCCGCGACCAGGCCCACATCCTCGGCAAGACCGAATCCGACGGCTGCTGCTACGCCGACTCGTGGTCGAGCGTGCAGTTCCAGCGCATGCCCAACGTCTCGCTGGCGCCGGGCAAGGCGAAGCTGAGCGTCGCGGACATGATCAAGGACGTCGAGGACGGCATCTACATCGTCGGCGACGGTTCGTTCTCGATCGATCAGCAGCGCTACAACGCGCAGTTCGGCGGCCAGCTGTTCTACGAGATCAAGAACGGCGCGATCACCGGCATGATCGAGGACGTGGCCTACCAGATCCGCACGCCGGAATTCTGGAACGCCTGCGTCGCGATCTGCGACGAGAGCGACTATCGCCTCGGTGGTTCGTTCTTCGACGGCAAGGGCCAGCCGAGCCAGGTTTCGGCGGTTTCGCACGGTTCCTCGACCGCGCGGTTCAACGGCATCAACGTCATCAACACCGCGCGTTCGCTCGGCTAAGGAGATCCCACCATGACCATCTTCACCGAAGCCCAGGCGCGCGAGATCCTCGAGAAGACCGTCGCCCTGTCCACCGCCGACGAATGCACGGCCACGCTGGCCGGTTCCGTCGACGGCAACATCCGCTTCGCGCTCAACAACGTGTCCACCAGCGGCATCGTCAGCAATGCCGAGCTCGCGGTGCAGGTCGCGTTCGGCAAGCGCGTCGGCACGGCCAGCATCAATGCCTTCGACGACGCTTCGCTGCGCAGCGTGGTCAAGCGCGCCGAAGACCTCGCGCGCCTGGCGCCCGAGAATCCGGAATTCCTGCCGGCGATCGGCAAGCAGGAGTATCGCCCCAGCCCGACCTTCAGCGAATCGACGGCCGCGATCACGCCGGAATTCCGCGCCCAGGTCGCCGCCGGTTCGATCACTCCTTGTCGCGCCGAGCAGTTGATCGCCGCAGGCTTCCTCGACGACGGCAAGAACTTCGTCGCCTTCGCCAACAGCAACGGCAACTTCGGCTACCAGCAGGCGACGAACTTCAACTACACCTGCACCGTGCGCACCGAAGACGGTCGCGGTTCGGGCTGGGTGGGGCGCAACCTCAAGGACGCCAGTGCGTTCGATGCCGGCCGCGACATCCGCGTGGCGATGCGCAAGGCCAGTGATTCGGCCGAGGCCAAGGCCTTGGAGCCGGGCAAGTACACGGTGATCCTGGAGCCGGCCGCGGCCGCGGGCCTGATCAGTTTCATGATGCGGTTCTTCGACGCACGCACCGCCGATGAAGGCCGCAGCTTCCTGTCCAAGCGCGGCGGCGGCAACAAGCTCGGCGAGCAGGTCTACGACCCGCGCGTCAACATCGTCGCCGACCCGTGGCATCCGGAAGCGGCGGTGATGCCGTGGGACGGCGAGGGTCTGCCGCGCGAGAAGATGCCGATCATCGAGAACGGCAAGATCGCCAACCTCGACTACTCGCGCTTCTGGGCGCAGCAGCAGGGCAAGCGCGCGGTGGGTCGTCCGGGCAACCTGCTGATGTCGGGCGGCGAGGGCACCACGGCCGACCTGATCCGCGGCACCGACCGCGGCATCCTGGTCACGCGCACCTGGTACATCCGCATGGTCGATCCGCAGACCGTGCTGCTGACGGGTCTCACCCGCGACGGCACGTTCTACATCGAGAACGGCGAGATCAAGCATCCGGTGAAGAACTTCCGCTTCAACGAGTCGCCGGTGATCATGCTCAACAACATCGACGAGCTGGGCCGCCCGGTACGTGTGGGCGGCGACGAATCGTCGATGGTGATGATGCTGCCGCCGATGCGGCTGCGGGACTTCACGTTCACGTCGTTGTCGGATGCGGTCTGAGGACGTTCCGCACTCGCGCCGCCGGACAGCTCGAGGCTTCTGCTCGCCGTGACGCACGCAGTGCAGTTCGCAGACCCGAAGGGCGCCGCCCATGGATGGGCGGCGTTTTCCGACCGAGGCAGGATGCCGAGTCGGAAAATCCCGGTGCACGTAACTCCGGAGGCTTCGGACTTGTCGGGGAGACGTTTTTCTTTGGTTCCGTTTCTTTTGGCGTCAACCAAAAGAAATGAACTCGGCCGCGTCAGCGGACGAAAGCGGTTGACGTTGCTGTTCGATTGGCCGCTTACGCAAAAACACGAGATCAAACGCTTCCACTCGCCTTGCGGCGAGCGGGTTCATTTCTTTTGCTGGCCCTACGCACGCAGTGCGAACGGCGAAGCCGGCCCCGAAGGGGCGAGCATCGAAGATGCGAGTCAAAGAAACGGAACCAAAGAAAAGGGCCAGCCCCGACGAAGCTCACCCGGCGAGTCACTCGTTCCGGGATTTTTCGACTCGCCATCCATGGCTCGGTCGAAAAGCGCCGCACATCCATGTGCGGCGCCCTACGGGTCTGTGTTCTGCATTCACCATTCACTGCAAAGCCAAAGCCAAAGCCAAAGCCAAAGCCAAAGCCAAAGCCAAAGCCAAAGCCAAAGCCGAAGCGAGTACCCCGTCCCTGCGGAGGCGTACGCGCGATGAACCGTCGCCAGTCTTTGCAACTGCTACTCGCCAGCGCCGCAACACTCGCGCTGCCGCCTGTGGCGGCCCAGTCCGCCCGCTACGATTTCTGGTTCACCCGCCTGCGCTACGAATCCGGCAACTGGGACGTGGACCAGCGGATGCCGTCCAACGTCATCACCTCGCTGATCGACTACACCAACCTGCGGGTCGATCCCGAGGAGCGCGTCGTCGCGCTGTCGGATCCGAAGATGCTGGCATCGCCGTTCTGCTATCTCGCCGGCCACAAGCTGGTCGAGTTCAGTCCGGCCGAGCGGCGCAACTTCGAACGTTACGTACGTGGCGGTGGCTTCGTTTTCGTAGACGACTGCAACCACGACATTGACGGACTGTTCGCGAAGTCCTTCGAGGCGCAGATGGCGGCGATCTTCGGCGCTCAAGCACTGCGGAAGTTGCCGAACAATCATGCCCTCTACCGCAGTTTTTTCCAGTTCCCGGACGGGCCACCGGCGACGAGCTTCGAGCTCAACGGCTGGGGCGACGATCTGGTGCACGACTATCTGAAAGGCATCACGATCGACGGGCGCCTGGCCGTGCTCTACAGCAACAAGGATTACGGCTGCGAGTGGGATTACGACTGGCGCAACAAGCGTTTCCTGGCCGAGGACAATACGAAGTTCGCGGTCAACATCGTCATGTATGCGTTGAGCGCATGACCCGGATTCTTTCGCCCGTGGGAGCGCGCTTGCGCGCGATGGCGCTCTACCGGGACAGCCTGATCGCGCGCGAGCGCGCTCCTACAGGAATTTCTGCATGACCCCTACCGCCCCCACCGAAGCCGACCTGCAGGCCCGTATCGCCGAGCTCGATGCCTTGCGCGCCGCGATCGGCCGCGCGGTCGTCGGACAGGCCGATGTCGTCGAACAATTGCTGGTCGCGCTGCTCGCGGGCGGTCACGTGCTGCTCGAAGGCGTGCCCGGACTCGGCAAGACATTGCTGGTGCGGACCTTGGGGCAGGCGCTCGATCTGGGCTTCCGGCGCGTGCAGTTCACGCCCGACCTGATGCCCAGCGATCTGCTCGGCACCGAACTGCTCGAGGAAGATCACGGCACCGGCAAGCGCCACTTCCGGTTCCAGGAAGGCCCGGTGTTCACCCAGCTGCTGCTGGCCGATGAACTCAACCGCACGCCGCCCAAGACCCAGGCCGCGCTGCTGGAAGCGATGGCCGAGCACACCGTCAGCCATGCCGGCGTCACGCGTGCGCTGCCGCGGCCGTTCTTCGTGCTGGCGACGCAGAACCCGATCGAACAGGCCGGTACCTATCCCTTGCCCGAAGCGCAGCTCGACCGCTTCCTGCTGCACGTCGCGCTCGGCTATCCCGATGCGGACGAGGAGCAGGCGATCCTCGCGCGCACCACCGGCACGGCCGGGGCCGAAGTGCCGCGCGTCATGGGTGCCGACGCGGTGCTCGCGCTGCAGGCGCTGGTACGCGAGGTGCACGTCAGCGAAGACCTGCTGGCGTGGATCACCGCGCTGGTGCGTGCGACGCGGCCGGGCGAGGGCGCGCCGGAGGTCGTGCGTGAGTACGTGCGCTGGGGCGCGGGTCCGCGCGCGGGCCAGTCGCTGGTGCTCGCAGCGAAGGCGCGTGCGTTACTGCAGGGCCGGCTCGCGGCGACACGCGACGATGTCGCGGCCTTGCTCGCGCCGGTGCTGCGCCATCGTCTGGTGCTGTCGTTCGCGGCCGAGGCTGCGCAGATCGATGCCGACACGGTGATCGCCGGCCTGCTGCGCGCCTTGCCCGCGCCGGCACGCTGATTCCCGCGATGGCGACTGCGGGACCCGATGCACCCGGAACGCCTGCGGCCGATGCCGCGGGCGACCTGCTGTCGCCTGCGTTGCGATCCTGGCTGGCGACCCTGCGCCTGCGGCCGCGTCGTGCGCTCGGGCGACAGGGCATCGGCCATCATGCGAGTCGCAACCGCGGCAGCGGACTCGAATTCTCCCAGTACCGCGCCTACGAATCCGGCGACGAACCGCGGCAGATCGACTGGAAACTCTACGCGCGCAGCGACCGCTTCTTCGTGCGTGAAGCCGAGCGCGACAGCCCCGTGCGTGCGTGGGTGCTGCTCGACACCACCGCATCGATGACCCAGGCCGACGAGGCCGCGCCGACGCGCACGCGCTTCGATGTTGCGTGTTTGCTGGCGACCTGCATCTACGAGATCGCGCAGCGGCAGGGCGATGCCTGCGGCCTGGTGCTGTGCGGTGGCGCGGGTGTCGCGCTGGTGACCCCGGGCACCGGGCCACGTCAGCGCGACCGGCTGCGGCATGCACTGGCCGCGGTGCGTCCGCAGGGCGAATGGCCCGACGCGAAGGCGCTGGCGCCCGCGTGGGGCCGCATCGCGCGTGGCGATCTCCTCATTGCGGTCGGCGACTGGTTCGACGACGTCGCGGTGGAGCATCTGGTGCAGCTGGCGAACGCCGGCCGCGAGGTGGTCGCGTTGCAGGTGCTGACCGCGGACGAACGGGATTTCCCGTTCCGCGACGGACGCCGCTTCGTCGAACCCGAGGCCGGCGAGTCGCTGCTCGGCGATGGTCCTGCGCTGCGCACGGAGTACCTCGCGCGCTTCGAGGCGGCGCGACACGCGCTGGCGGCGCGGCTCGCCGCGGCCGGCATCCGCTTCGCCACACACGTGATCGATACGCCGCCGGAGTCCGTGCTGCGCGCACTGTTCGGTGACCGCGCGCCATGAGTGTCGGTCTGCTCGCGCCTGTCGCGCTCGCGACGCTGGTCGCACTGCTGTTGCCGCTGCTGCTGCATCTGGCGCGCCGCGATGCGACGCGGCCCACGCCGTTCGCCGCGTTGCGCTGGCTGCGCGAGCGGCCGAAGCCGCGACGTCGCCTGCGCTTCGACGACTGGCCGCTGTTGCTGGTGCGGCTGCTGCTGCTGGCACTGCTTGCGCTGTGGCTGGCGTGGCCGGTGCTGCACGGCGAAACCGCGCCGGCGCGCTGGACCGTCGTCGTGCCCGGCGTCGCCGACGGGGCGCTGCCGCCAATCGAAGAAGGCGCGCCCGCGCCCCGTTGGCTCGCGCCGGGCTTTCCCGAAGTGGGACGCGACGCCGTGCCCGCGGACAGCGGCGCCAGTGTCGCCAGCCTGTTGCGCGAGCTGGACATGACCGCACCGGTCGGCACCGCCCTGACGGTGCTGGTCCCGGATACGGTCGATGGCGCGGACGGCGGCCGCATCGTGCTGTCGCGCCCGGTCGACTGGCGCATCGTCCTCGGCGATGCGCCCGGCACGGACGCGACGCCGATCCTGCCGCCGCGTCTCGATGTCTTCGACATTGCCGCCGACGATCCGGCGTTGCGCGTGCTGCGCGCCGTCGCACGCGCGTGGCGCCCCGACGATGCTGATGCGTTGCGCATCGCGAACGCCGACGATGCGCCGCGGGCGGATGCGATTACCGTGTGGTGGGGCGCGTCCGCGCCGCCCGCCGCGTTGCTGGCCGGACGTGCCGGACGTGTGCTGCTGTTGGGTCCGGATGCGCCGCGCGACGACATCGACTGGCAGCCGCTCCTGCAGACCGCGGATGGCGCCCCGCTGTTCGAGCGCGGCAGCTGCGCTAATGGGGTCTGCCTACGTTTCGCGCAGGCCGTCGACCCGGCGACGATGCCCGGCCTGCTCGATCCCGCATTCCCGTCGCGCCTGCGCGATCTGCTGCAGCCGCCGCCCGCGCCGCGGCGCATCGCGGCCGCGGATCTGACCCCGTCGACCGGCGCCGATGCCTGGCCGCCGACACCGCGCGATCTGCGGCCGTGGTGGGCCTTGCTCGTTGCGTTGGCATTCGCGCTGGAGCGCTGGATGGCCGCGGCGCCACGTCGGAATCACGCGGCATGAGCGTGACCGCGCAGCTGACCCGCACGCTGGATGTCGCACGTCGACGCGCAGCCGCCATCGTGCTGCTGATCGCGCTGCCGCTGGTCGCAGGCAGCGCGATGCTCGCGTGGCGACTCGCGGGCATGCCGTTCGCGGCCGGTATCGCGCTGGTGGGTGCGGTGATCGTCGCGTGGCTGGCGTCTCGGCGCAGGGCGCGCTTCGATCGTGCCTGGCTGACCCGCCGCCTGGACGCGGATCGCGCCGACATGGACGACAGCGCCGCGCTGGTGTTCGCACGCCCCGAGGCGCTCGGCGCGCTGCAGCGGTTGCAACAGTCGCGTCTGCAGGCGCGACTCGGGGCGACGCCGTGGATTCCGGAACCTGCTCCGTTGCCGAAGCGCGCGATCGCGGTGGCCTGGGTGTCGGGCGCGCTTCTGGCCGCTGCGGCCTTGTGGTGGCCGCCCACCACGTCGCATGCGGATGCGCAGACGCAGGCGACGTCGCGTGCGGCCGCGACACGCGGCACGCCGGTCCTGCAGTCGCAGTCGCTCCGTATCAATGCGCCGGCCTACACCGCTCGGGCAGTGCGCACGCAGACCGAACTCGACGCGCAGGCACCGGTCGGCGCGACCTTGCGCTGGACCCTGCGCTTCGCCCCGCAGCCGCAAGGTGTCGCGCTGCGCCTGCACGACGACAGCGAGATCGCGTTCGTACGCGAAGGCGAGGACTGGGTCGCAACACTGCGGCTCGACCAGTCCTGGCTGTACCGCATCGCCGTCGACGGCGACACCGATCACATCCTGGCGCGCGCACAGCCGTGGCGGCTGGACGCGGTGCCGGACCGGCCGCCCGAGGTGCGCGTGCGCACGCCGGAGGAGACGCTGTCGACCTATACGCGCGGACAGCGCGCGTGGCCGCTGGTCTTCGAAGCCAGTGACGATCACGGCGTCGCGCCGACCGCGCAGCTGCGGATCACGGTGACGCGTGGCAGCGGCGAGGCGATCACGTTCGAGGACCGCACCATGCCGCTGCGTGGACGCGGCGATCCACGCGCGATGACATTCGCGACGACGCTCGACCCGGTCGCACTCGGACTGGAGGAGGGCGGCGATCTCGTCGCGCAGCTCGAAGTGCGCGACACCCGCGCGCCCGAACCGCAACGTGCCCGCAGCGCCAGCCTGATCCTGCGCTGGCCACCGCCGACGCCGGTCGATGCGGATGGGCTCGAAGGACTCGCGCGCGACGTGCTGCCCGCGTACTTCCGCAGCCAGCGCCAGATCATCATCGATGCCGAAGCCCTGATCGCCGAGCAGCCGCGCATCGCGCGCAGCGCCTTCGAAGGACGTTCCGATGCGCTCGGCGTGGACCAGCGCATCCTGCGTCTGCGCTATGGGCAGTTCCTCGGTGAGGAGTCGGAAGGCGGGCCGCGTCCGCCGCCCACCGATGACGCGCAGGCGCCGCCTCCACCGCCGCGCAAGCCGTTGCCGATCGACGACTTCGGCCAGGCGGACGCGCCGCCGACGGACACGCACGATGACCAGGCCCACGACGATCACGCGCATGACGCCACCACGCCGCAGGGCGCGACCGCGCACGCGGACCACGACCATGATCACGCCCCGCAGGACGCCATGACCTTCGGCCGCGCCGACGATGTGCTGGCGACGTTCGGCCACACCCACGATCTGCCCGAAGCGGCGACGCTGCTCGACCCGAAGACGCGCGAGATCCTGCGCGGCGCGCTGCAGGCGATGTGGCAGTCGGAACTGCATCTGCGACAAGCCGCGCCGCGTGAGGCGTTGCCGCATGCGAACCGCGCGCTGGAGCTGATCAAGCAGGTGCAGGAAGCCGACCGTATCTATCTGGCGCGGGTGGGGTCCTCGTTGCCGCCCGTCGATCCCACACGCCGCCTCGGTGGGGATCGCGACGGCATCGCGCCGCGCGCCGTGCCCGCACCCGACGTGGATCTCGATCTGGCGCCCGCGATCGCCTGGCGTGCGCTCGCCTGGCACGACGCGCCGGATCTCGATGCATTGATCGGCTGGGCGCAGGCGCATCCACGCCAGGTCGACGATCCGCTCGCGTTGCTGGCCGCCGTCGATGCCTTGCGCCGCGACGCGGGCTGCGTCGACTGCCGCCAGGCACTGCGCGGACAGCTGTGGCGCGTGCTGCAGCGGCCGTTGCCGTCGCCCGCTCGGCGCGCTGCGCCCGATGCGATGGGCGCGCGGTATCTCGATGCATTGCAGGAAGACGCCCCATGAGCCCGGAACGCTGGCTGCTCATCGTGCTCGTCGTCGGCGCCGCACTTGCCGTGCTGCGGCTGGTCGTGGGTCATCTGCGCGCGACGTCCGATGTATGCCCTGCCGTGTGGCGCACGTGTGCGCTCGTCGCGCTGACGCTGGTGTCGACATCTCTGCTGTATCGCGGCCTGTTGCCGCCGCCCGTCGCGGTCGAGCGCGGCACGCTGGTCGTGCTGACGGCCGGCGCGGATGGGCTCGCGGTGCCGGCGGCCGAGACCGTCGTGGCCTTGCCGGAATCCGGCGATGCGCCGCCGGGTGCCGAACGCATGCCGGATCTGGCGACCGCGCTGCGCCGGCATCCCGATGCGCGCGCACTGGTCGTCGTCGGGCATGGACTCGAAGCACGGGATCGCGATGCGGTCGAGGGTCGCGCGCTGGCGTTCGTGCCGGCCGAAGCGCCTGCCGGATTCGCCGAACTCGTCGCACCGGACCACACGGGCGCCGGTGCGCGTTTCGAAGTGCAAGGCCGCGTCGCCGGGATCGATGCGGCACGCGTGTCGCTGATGGATCCAGCGGGACGCCTCGTGTCGACCGCGGAAGCCGACGACGGCGGACATTTCCGGTTGGGTGCGACCGCGCGCGATGCAGGCGCGACCCTGTTCGACGCCGTGGTGCACGACGCGGAGGCGCGCGAGATCGAGCGCGTGCAGGTGCCGGTGATCGTCGACGCGGCAGCGCCGCTGCGCGTGCTGCTGATCGCGGGCGCGCCGAATCCGGACATGCGCGCGCTGCGTCGCTGGTCCGAGGATGCCGGCTTCACCCTGCGCTGGCGGACGAGCTTCGGCGGCGGCGCGGGCGTGGGCGATGCGCCGGCCTTCGATGCCGCATCGCTCGCCGCGCAGGATCTGATGCTGCTCGACGCGCGCGCCTGGGACGGCCTCGGCGCCGGCGCGCGTGCGTCGTTGCTGACGGCCGTGCGCGGTGGCCTGGGCGTGCTGATCCATGCGCCGCAGGCGCCGTCCGCGGCGCTGCGTGGATGGCTGCGTAGCGCCGGTCTGACGGTCGAGACCGGACGCGCCGTCGACTGGCAGCCGGACGTCGGCCCCGACGATGTCGCGCGTCTGCGCGCCTGGATGGGGCCGGGCAGCGACGACGCGCCTTTCGATCCTGCGCTGGCCGGCGAAGCCGCCCCCACGCTCACCTATCTGCCGCTGTCCGGTGGTGCACCGGGGCAGGGGGACGGACCGCCCGGGATGATGCGCTGGCAGGCCGTCGGGCAGGGGCGGCTGGGCGTGGTCACGCTGGCCGACAGTTGGCAACTCCCGCTGTCCGGTCGCGCGGATCTGCATGCAGGATTGTGGAGTGGCTGGGCGGGCACGCTCGCGCGCGCTGGCGACGCGGCGGAGCCACGGTTCGACGGCGAGTTCCGTGTCGGCACGCGTTCGACGGTCTGTGGCCTGGACGCCGGGGCCCGTGTCCAGGCGCCCGACGGCACGACGATCGCGCCGATCCCCGATCCCGCCGCGAACGGCTGCGCCGGTATCTGGCCGACGGCGGCGGGCTGGCATCGCATCGACACTGCCGCCGGCAGCTGGCCGGTCCTGGTGCGGGCAGAAGGCGACGCCACCGGTCTCCACGTCGCTGCGTTGCAGCGCGCGACGCAGGCGCTGGTGCGCGCGTCGGACGCGACCGTCGGCACGATGCCGGCGACACGCCCCGGCCGCGCCTGGCCGTGGCTGCTCGCCTGGCTGTGCGTTACCGCCGCACTGTGGTCACTCGGCCGTGCGCGCATCGGTCGCCGCCGGGTGCCGGCGTCCTTCCCAGGCGCATAATCCCGGCGCACAACCGGAGAGACGACGATGACGCATACGGGGCGCTGCCACTGCGGCAGCCTGGCGTTCGAACTGGACGGCGAGATCGCCGAGGTCTACGACTGCAACTGCTCGATGTGCCGTCGGCGTGGTGGCATGCTGGCATTCGCGGCGGCAGACGCCCTGCGCGAAACCGGCAGCGGTACGCCGCAGACCTATCGCTTCAATACCCACAACATTGCGCATCACTTCTGCGGCACCTGCGGCATCGCGCCATACAGCCGCGGCGTCGGTCCGGATGGTGTGGAGATGGCCTGCATCAATGTGCGCTGCGTCGACGGGATCGATCTCGCGGCGCTGAAGATCGTGCAGATCAATGGAGCCAGCCTGTGAGTCGTGCGCGACTGCGTTGGATCGGCGTGCTCGCGCTCTCAGGCGCGCTGACCACCGGTTGCTCGAATCCAAACGCATATTCGGACGGCATGGCCTATACAGAGGGCGCCGCCGTACATGCAGAAAACGCCGATGCGCTGCTGGCCTACGAGCACAGCGTCGGCGTGCAGTTGGACGGGGCGATGATCGTGCCGCGGCTGCAGGCGATCCAGGCTGCGTGCCGTGATGCGCGCTTCGGTGCGTGCACGCTGATCGAAGCGCAGCAGTCGGCCGGCGATCGTCCGTCCGCGCGTGCGGTGCTGCGCATGGCGCCTGCGGGTATCGAACCGATGATCGCGCTGGCAGGCGAGGGTGGCGAGGCCGGTGAGCGCAGCACGCGCGCGGAGGATCTCGCCGTCGTCGTGCGCGACAACGCCACCGAGCAGGACCGGCTGACGAAGGAGATGGCACGGCTGCAGGCGTTCGAAGCGCGGCGCGATCTGTCGGTGGCCGACATGATCGCGTTGTCGGAGCGCATCGCCGCGACCGAAGCGCAGATCGAGGCCGCACGTCGCGATGGCGCCCAGCATCGCCGTCGCATCGACACGCAACTGCTGACCGTGCAACTGCGCGCACGCGATGGCGAGCAGGGTCGCAGCGAGATCGCGATGGCGTTCCGCGAGTTCGGCGGCACGCTCGCCACCGGCACCGCCTGGACGATCCGCGCGACCGCGTTCCTGTTCCCGTTGGCGATCGTCGGTGTCGCGCTGTTCGCCCTGCTGCGCGCGCTGTGGCGGCGACGTCGCCGCGGCTGATCGCTCGCGGGGCGCGTCGGTTGCCCGAGGCTTCGGGCTATTGCAGACTCGGGACGCCGCAGGTCATGCCGGCATTCCGGGCGCGCAGCGCGATTTTGATACCGCGCCGGTTCACGACGCAGGCCTTCGCCTGCGCCATCCATGCAAGGAGGACGCCATGGTCACCCGTCGCGATGCCCTGAAACTCTCACTTGGTGCCGGCCTGTCGCTGGCATTGCCCGGCACGCTGTTCGCCGCCACGCCCGCGCCGATGCTGACGCGCCCGATTCCGTCGAGCGGCCAGCGCATTCCCGTCGTCGGTCTCGGCAGCTCGGCGACGTTCTCGTCGACCGCGCGCGACGATGCATCCGCGCTCAATGAAGTCCTGCGCACGCTGGTCGACCAGGGCGGCGCCGTGTTCGACACCGCGCCCAGCTATGGCGCCTCGGAAGAAGTCGCCGGCAAGGCGGTGCAGGAACTGGGCATCGCCGATCGCGTGTTCTGGGCGACCAAGGTCAATGTCGCCGGTCGCGAAGCGGATGCGAAGGCCGACCCGGCCGCGGCGCGCGCGCAGATCGAAGCTTCGTTCGCGCGCCTGGGCCGCGATACGATCGATCTGATCCAGGTGCACAACCTCGGCGACGTGCCGACCCAGCTCGGCATCCTCAAGGAACTGAAAGCGGCCAAGCGCGTGCGCTACATCGGCGTCACGTCGACCAGCAAGCCGGCGTATCCGAAGCTGATCGAGACGATGCGCAACGAGCCGCTGGATTTCATCGGCGTGGATTACGCGATCGACAACCGCGACGTCGAAGAGACGATCCTGCCGTTGGCCGCCGAGCGCGGTATCGGCGTGCTGGTGTATGCGCCGTTCGGTCGCACGCGGCTGTGGCGTCGCGTCGGCGAAACCTCAGTGCCGGACTGGGCGGCGGAGTTCGATGCGGCCACCTGGGGCCAGTTCTTCCTGAAGTTCGTGCTGTCGCATCCGGCGGTCACGTGTGCGACGCCGGCGACGAGTCGTGCCTCGAACCTGATCGACAATCTCGGCGCGGGCCGGGGCCGTCTGCCGGACACCGCGCAGCGCGAACGCATGGCCAAGCTGATCGAGGCGTTGCCGGCGGCGAGCTGAGTCCAGCGCGCCCGCCGCCGCGAAGGGTGCGCGGGCTCAGCCTTCTTCTTCGGTCTCGAACTCGACGACGGCGTCGAGATCGAAGGCCAGCGCTTCGATCGCCTCGCGCACCTTGCGCTCCGTCGAGGGATTGCCGACTTCGACTTCGATCTCGTGCATCTTCGGTCCGGCGACATCGCTGAGACCGGCGGAGCTGGAATCGGCATCGTCCATGTGCGACATCAGGTCGTCGATTTCCTCGACGTGCTCGATGCCCTCCACGCTCGACAGAAGATTGATCACCGCGCGTGCGGTGTCGTCGCTGCCGGTGAGGCGGATGCGGAGCATGGGCATGTCGGTTCCTTGGTGCGGGGGATGACGTGCAGGCTAGGCAGCGAAACGGAAAGCCGACGTGACGACACCACGCCTCTGTCACCGGCGGGGCGTAGGCTCGCGCCCATGAATGCGACCGCGTCCACCTCTGCCACTGCCGGCGAACAGCCGCCGGTCCTGCTGCGTCCACTCGAACGCGGCGATCTGCACTTCGTCCACGAGCTCAACAACAACCGCACGGTGATGAGCTACTGGTTCGAGGAACCGTACGAGTCCTTCGTCGAACTCGAGGAGCTGTTCCGCAAGCACATCCATGACCAGAGCGAACGCCGCTTCATCGTCGAAGACGGCAGCCACACGCGCGTGGGCATGGTGGAGCTGGTCGAGATCGACCATCTGCACCGGCGCGCCGAGTTCGCGATCATGATCTCGCCCGCGCACCAGGGCCGCGGCTATGCGCGGCCGGCGACGGCGCTGGCGATCGCCTACGCGTTCCGCGTGCTCAATCTCTACAAGCTGTTCCTGCTGGTCGATGTGGACAACGCCGCGGCGATCCACGTCTACGAGTCGCTCGGCTTCCAGCGCGAAGGCGTGCTGGTCGACGAGTTCTTCAGCGACGGCCGCTATCGCAGCGCGATCCGCATGTGCCTGTTCCAGCACCAGGCGCTGGGCAGCGACGACAGCCGCCGTGACGCCTGATCAGGCGCGCGGTCGCAGGCGCTCGAAGGTCAGGATGGTCTCGTCGTGGTACTGCGTCGGACCCGTTTCGACGTAGCCGAGCTTGCCGGCCAGTGTCCGCGACGGCGCGTTGTCCGGATTGATGATGCAGACGCTGCGCCCGCCGAAGGGCTGAGCGTCGAACCAGGCGTGCATCGCCTGCGTGGCTTCCGAGGCGATGCCGCGACCATGTGCCTCCTTCGCGAATACCCAGGCGCCTTCGGGCGAGGCGGAGAACGCCTCGCCGAGGTCGCGACGGAAATCCGCGAAGCCGGCGCCGCCGATGGTGCGGCCGGTCTCGCGTTCGACCACCGCGAAGATGCCGAAGCCGAACGCGGTCCAGTGGCCGATGTAGCGCAGCAGCCGGTTCCAGACATCCTCGTCGCTGGGCACGATCGAGGTGATGTGCCGCATCACCTCGGGGTCGCGGATCATCGTCCGCAGCGCGTCGAAATCCTCGATCGTGTGCGGGCGCAGCAGCAGGCGTTCGGTCTCGATGCGCATCGTGCTCACCCTGCCGGCGGCGTGCGCACCGGCACGCTGATGTTGCACAGGTCGATGTGCCCGGCCGGACGCACGTACCAGTCGTCGCGGCGGTTGCGGCGCGATTCCACCACAGCGTCGAACAGCGGCGTGTCGGTGCGCAGCACCTGCAGCGGCGTGCGCTCGCTGGCTGGCACTTCGGACGCGAGGCGGATGCGGCGGATCGGCGTGCGCTGTTTCGGGTCCTCGTAGAAACCCAGCGGGCCGGTGCCGCGCGGCAGCACGCTCAGCAGCTCCATGCCCTGCAGCACGCGGCCGACGGTGGTGATGTTGCGGTCGAGCTGGCGCGGCGACTGGCCGGTGACGATGTAGAGCTCGGTGCCGTTGCTCGAATCGGGCGCCATGTCGCGGCCCGCGCCCAGCGTGCCGTAGCAGTGCGCGAGCCACGTGCGGCCGGCGCCCTTGCGGTCGTCTTGCGCGGCCGGGAAGCCGTCGGCGAACCCGGCCTGCGCCGCCCAGCCGTCGGGATCGGGCAGGGCGTGGAAGGCGAGACCGGCCGAGGCGCGGTCGAATTCGGCCGGCAGCTTCGCGCGTGCGCTGCCGATCGGCTTGCCGGGTGCGCCTTCTTCGGTGACGTCGCCGAACTGCACGACGAAGTTGTCCTGCGAGCGGTACAGCGTGAGCCCGTTCCAGAAGCCGCCGCGGGCGAGGGTGCGGATGTTGGCGACGTGTTCGGGTGCGAACGCCGGCGCCAGTTCGATCACCACACGGCCGCCCTCGACGTCCATGTACAGCAGGTTGGCCGGATCGGGCGTGCGCCAGTCCGCGGGCGTGGAGGCGTCCAGCAATTCCTGCGTGGAGCGGGTCTCGACGCTCGCCGGCGCGCCGGACGTGGCGCAGCTGGCCAGGGCGAACACACAGGCGGCGAGGGTGGCGGACAAGGCGTGGCGCGACGGCTGGCGCATGGATGGATTCCCCGGAAGACAGATCCCGATTGTGGCCGAGTCGATGGTCTGCGTGACTACCGGCACATCCGCTATAGCGAAGTCCGCACTAGTATCTGGATCAACCTAGCGGAGGTGGCCCATGGCCGATGCCCCGGATGACGGCGAGCTGCAGCTGCGCAAGTTCCAGAAGGAACTGAGCGCGGGCACGGTGTCGCTGGCATTGCTGGCGGTGCTGGGCAGTGCGGCCGAGCCGATGTACGGCTACCAGATCGCCAAGCGTCTCGAATCGCTCGACGGCGTGCTCAGCGGCAAGCAGAGCGCGCTGTATCCGGTGCTGCGCAATCTCAGCGCTGCAGGGCTGCTCGACAGTCACGTCGAACCGTCCGTCGCCGGACCGCCGCGCCGTTACTACCGCATCACCGAGGCAGGGCGGACCACCCTGCAGCACTGGACCGCCGCCTGGCGGGCCACACGGGATTCCGTCGACGCCGTCCTGGAGGGGATACGCGAATGAACATGCACACGCCACCGCAGAGCATCCCCGAGTACCTGGAACAGCTGCGCGTCGCGCTCACCGGCGCGGATCCCGCACTCGTGCAGGACGCGCTCTACGACGCCGAGGAATACCTGCGCTCGGAACTGGCCGAACAACCGGGCCGTTCGGAAGCCGACGTCATCGCCTCGGTCGCGTCGAGCTACGGCGCGCCGGACGAGGTGGCCGACATCTACCGCGACACCGAGGTCAAGGTGCAGACCGCGCTGCGACCGCCGGCGCCGAAGCCGCGCACGTCGCTGTTCGGCCGTTTCTTCGGCGTTGCCGCCGACCCGCGCACCTACGCATCGATGTTCTACATGGTGCTGTCGCTGGCGACGGGCATCTTCTACTTCACCTGGGTGGTGACCGGCCTGTCGGTGTCGCTGAGCCTGGTCGTCGTGCTGATCGGCATTCCGCTGCTGATCCTGTTCTTCGGGTCGGTGCGGCTGCTGTCGCTGGTCGAAGGCCGCCTGGTCGAAGTGATGCTCGGCGAGCGCATGCCGCGCAGGCCGCTGTACTCGGCGCGCGGGCGCAACTGGCTGCAGCGCATCGGCGACATGTTCACCGACGTGCGCACCTGGAGCACGCTGTTCTACCTGCTGCTGATGCTGCCGCTGGGCATCGTCTACTTCACGATCAACGTGACCCTGCTGTCGCTGTCGTTGAGCATGATCGCCGCGCCGCTGCTGGTATGGACGGGCATGGCGACAGCCGGCGTCAGCAATTACGGTTGGTCGGTCCTGAACTGGTCCAACGATTCGGGCCTGTCGACGTCGTTCCCGCTGATCGCGACGCCGCTGCTGCTGGTGACCGGCGTGCTGACCCTGTTCGCCAGCCTGCACCTGTTCCGCGGCATCGGCCGCATGCACGGCGGCATCGCCAAGCACCTGCTGGTGAAGACGGCGCAGTACAGCTGAGCAACCGTTGTGTGATCCATGAGAAAGGCGCGCCGGTGTCGACCAGCGCGCCTTTCTGTTTGCGTGATCCGCGTCTGCGCGGCGCGCGGGATCAGGTCGGCTTCTTCGTCGTCCGCTTCGCAGCCTTCTTGCGTGCGGTCTTCACTGCCGGCTTCGCCTGCGCCGGACTCGCGCCCTGCGCATGCGATGCGATGAAGGCGCGCACCTGTGGATACACCTGGGTGCGCCAGCGGCGGCCGCTGAAGATGCCGTAGTGGCCGGCGCCCTCGACGGTCAGATGTGCGCGATCGGCTTTCGACACACCGGTGCACAGCGTGTGCGCGGCGCGCGTCTGGCCTTCGCCGGAAATGTCGTCGAGCTCGCCTTCGATCGTCAGCAGCGCGGTGCCGGTGATCTTCGACGGGTCCACGCGCTCGCCGGCCACGACCCACTTGCCGCGCGGCAGCAGATGCTCCTGGAACACGACGCGTATCGTGTCGAGGTAGTACTCGGCCGGCATGTCGAGCACCGCGTTGTACTCGTCGTAGAAGCGGCGGTGCGACTGCGCGTCGTCGTCGTCGCCCTTGACCAGATCGCGGTAGAAATCCCAGTGCGATTCGAGATGGCGCTCGGGGTTCATCGCCATGAAACCCATGTGCTGCAGGAAGCCGGGATACACCTGACGACCGCGACCGGGATAGTTCATCGGCACCGGATGGATCACGTTCTGTTCGAACCAGGCGAGCGGCTTTTCGGTCGCCAGGTTATTGACCGCGGTCGGCGACTGGCGGGTGTCGATCGGGCCGCCCATCATCACCAGCGAACGCGGCGTGGCTTCGCCGCGACCGGCCATCAGCGAGACGGCGGCGAGCACCGGCACGGTCGGCTGGCAGACGCTGACCACGTGCAGGTCCTCGGCGCCGATGTGGCGGATGAAGTCCTCGATGTAGGCGATGTAGTCGTCGAGCGAGAATGTGCCGGATTCGGCAGGCACCATGCGCGCGTCGATCCAGTCGGTGACGTAGACCTTGTGATCGCGCAGCAGCGTGCGCACGGTGTCGCGCAGCAGCGTCGAATGGTGGCCCGACAGCGGGGCGACGACGAGGACGGTCGGCTGCGCCTTGATGACCTCGAGATGCGCCGGATCATCGGTGTAACGCTTGAAGCGCAGCAACTTGCAGAACGGCTTCACCAGCGCGTCGAGCTGCACGACCGGATAGGTACGGTCGTTGTCGTCGTTCTCGACGGCGTGGATGCCGAATGCCGGCTTCTCGTAGTCCTTGCCGATGCGGTACAGCAGCTCGTTGGCGGCGGAGAGCTGCTCGGCGCCGGGCAGGTTGGACAGCCAGGTGCCGTCGGCGCCGAACGCCTTCGCGTTCGCGTCGGCCAGCAGCGTCCACGGCTTCATCCAGGCGCGGCCCATCTCGTGCAGTTGGTAGAACAGCATCGGCATTCCGGTCAGTGGTGTTGCTGCGACGCAGCATAGCGCATCGGCCGTGAACGGCCGGGGCGGCAGCGGGCTGGATTCAGCGCGCGCTAGGGCGCTGGATCAGGCGGTTTCGAGTGCCGTGGCGGCATCGGCCAGCTGCGGCGACAGCCAGCAATGCGAGCCCAGCGCGCGGAAACCGGCGGCGGCGAAACGTGCCCGGTAGAAGCGGGCGGGGCGCTGCTTGAAACCGTCGTCGTCGCCCTCGGCGCCGTCCTCGCGGGCGAAGCATTCGAGGAACGCGACGCCGCCGGTGAGGTCGGCCAGGCCGGGCAGGCCGCGATCGAGTTCGCGGGTGTCGAGGTAGTGCAGCACGTCGCTGCAGATCAGCAGGTCGACCGGCGGGCAGGGCCGCAGCATCTCGAAATCGGCGAAGCGTGCGTGATGCAGATTGCGCGCGCGCCCGAAACGCGACACCGCGTATTCGCTGGCATCGAAACCGAGGTACTGCGCCTTCGGCCGCAGCTTGAGCAGCGGCGCGCGCCACGCGCCTTCGCCGGCACCGATGTCGAGCACGGTGCGCAGCGGACGCTCCAGGTGGTACTCGGCCGTCGCGACCGCGAGCGCGACCTTGCGCGCGAGACGCGCAGGCCCGCCGATGTCGCCGGCGCGGTACCAGCGGTCGAAGTAGGCGCGGTCGTATTGCTTGGACATCGAAGGGCCGGACGGTTGCGGGGACGCGCATTCTAGGCGCTGGCGGCGACTGCGACACAGCGTCGCAGCACGCCCCTGTGATGCGAACCGCACCTGCGGGCGTGCGATCCTTGCCCGTCAGCCGAGGGAGCCAGCGCGATGCAAGCCTATCTGTGGGTCAAGACCTTCCATCTCGTGTTCGTGATGGCGTGGATCGCCGCCGCGTTCTATCTGCCGCGCATCCTGATCAACCTCGTCGAGGCTGGCGATTCCGTCGACGTGCGCGCACGCCTGGTGCTGATGGGTCGTCGCCTGTACCGCTTCGGCCACGTGATGCTGGGCCTCGCGCTCTTTCTGGGTCTCGTGTTGTGGATGGGCTACACCTTCATCACCGATTTCCCGACGATGGCCCCGATGGGCGGCGGCGCCGGCTGGCTGCACGCCAAGCTGGGCCTCGTGGTGCTGCTGATCGTGCACTTCGTCGTCGCAGGACGCTGGCTCAAGGGTGTCGACACGGGCCGTGCGCTGCCGTCGACGAAGGCGCTGCGCTGGTTCAACGAGATCCCGGTGCTGCTGCTGGTCGGCGTGGTGTGGCTGGTGCTCGCGAAGCCGTTCTGAGTGCCGGATCGATGCCGGGCCTTCACATCGACCCGGTGACAGCCGCATCCACTCAGTCGCCCGCACGCGTCCGATGGATATCGTGCGTCGCCACGCCCTTCGCGCGATCGGGCAACTCGAACCAGTGCGGATGCGCCAGCGTGCGATCCATGTCGCGTCGGCCGCTGTCCCAGTGTTCGCGCAGCGGAATGTGGCCGAAGGCGTAATCCTTGTTCTGCTGCTCGTGCGGCTTGGTCTGGTAGATCAGGTGGATCACGTTGAACACGCGATCGTCGAGATACGGCGACAGCGCCTCTTCGAGATGCGCCGGCAGCACGCGGCCCGGCAGATGCTCGATCAGTTCCTTGAGCGACGTGCGCAGCGTCTGCGCCATCTCGACCATGCGCGTGCCGTGGCGCGTGCGGCTGGAGAAACGGATGTCCTTCATGCGCTCGAGCACGTCGAGCATCGATGCCGGCGCCACGCCGCGTGCGCTCCACAGGTCGACCTGGAAGGCGAGCGTATCCTCGTGCGGCCGGCAGTCGAGGATGTACTCCAGCGGCGTATTGGAGACGATGCCGCCGTCCCAGTAGGGCTCGCCGTCGATCTCCACTGCGGGAAACGCCGGTGGCAGCGCGCCCGAGGCGAGGATGTGCTCCACGCGGATGGGCTCGAGCGCACTGTCGAAGTAGCGGAAGTTGCCGCGGGTCACACTGGTCGCGCCGACGGTCAGGCGCACGCCACGGTCGCGGTTGATGCGGTCGAAATCGACGAAGCGCATCAGCGTTTCGCGCAGCGGCGAGGTGTCGTAGAAACTCGTCGCCGCATCGCTGCCGTCGCCGGGCAGCAGCAGCGGCGAGATCGGTCGCGCTTCGAAGAAGCCGCGCTGGCCCTGCAGCAGCGCGCCCATCGCGCTCATGCCGCGCGCCCAGGACAACAGCATCGGATCTTCGGGCAGACCGGCGATCGCGGTGCGGATCGCCAGCGCCGGCAGCGACATCGGGCCGGCCGGCTCGGTGATCG
Organism: Luteimonas flava; assembly: GCF_036584485.1. Taxonomy (NCBI): domain Bacteria; kingdom Pseudomonadati; phylum Pseudomonadota; class Gammaproteobacteria; order Lysobacterales; family Lysobacteraceae; genus Luteimonas; species Luteimonas flava. Next base: position 320,970 of record NZ_JAZHBM010000001.1, read on the forward strand.
TGTGCCAGAAGGCCTGCAGTTGCGCAATGCGGTCGTCGGGCGCGTTGCCGGCGAGGATCGCGGCGTTGATCGCGCCGATCGAGATGCCGGCGAACCAGTTCGGCGCGATGCCGGCTTCGTGCAGGCGTTCGTAGACGCCGCACTGGTAGGCGCCGAGCGCGCCGCCGCCCTGCAGCACCAGGGCGACGGTGGGATAGCGCGCGACGTGCCGGCGGACCGCGGCCTCGCTCACTGCATGTACCAGCCGTGGCTCACGACGAGGCTCTGGCCGGTCAGCGCGTTGGTCTCGAACGCGGCGAGCGTCAAAGCGACATTCGCGACGTCGTCGACGGTGGTGAACTCGCCGTCCACCGTGTCCTTGAGCATTACGTTCTGGATCACCTCGTCCTCGCTGATGCCGAGCTCCTTCGCCTGCTCGGGAATCTGCTTGTCGACCAGCGGCGTGCGCACGAAGCCCGGGCAGATCACGTTGGCGCGCACGCCGTAGGCCGCGGCCTCCTTTGCGACCGTGCGGGCCAGGCCCAGCAGGCCGTGTTTGGCGGTGACGTAGGGCGCCTTGAGCTTGGACGCGGAATGCGAATGCACCGAGCCCATGTAGATGATCGCGCCGCCGGTCTTGCGCGTTTCCATGTCGCGCAGACACTCCCGCGTGGTCAGGAACGCGCCGTCGAGATGGATGGCGAGCATCTTCTTCCAGTCGGCGTAGCTGAAGTCGGTGACCTTGTTGACGATCTGGATGCCGGCATTCGAGACGAGCACGTCGACCTGGCCGTAGTGCGCGACGGCCTTGGCGATGCCGTCGACCACCTGCGCCTCGTCGGTGACGTCCATCGCCACGGCCAGCGCATCGCCGCCGGCATCGCGGATTTCGGCCGCGGTGGCTTCGGCCGCCTCGAGCTTGAGATCGGCGATGACGACCTTGCCGCCCGCCTGGGCATAGACCTCGGCGATGCGCTTGCCGATGCCGCTGGCTGCGCCGGTGACCACGCAGACCTTGCCGTCGAGTCGATTCATGGGTGCCGCTCCGCTTTGAATGGGGATGCGGCGAGCTTAGCCCGTCGATGTTGCGGGCCGCGTCGTACTTTCGGGCGAGGTGGGACGCCGTGCGTGGAACGCTGCGTACGCGATCGGGCGGGCCGATCGCGTACGGAGCCCTGGAACCGGCTTCAGTCGGCCGCGCGCAGCGGCGCGTCCACCGGCGTCATCACCGGCAGGTCCACCGGCACGCCGTCGGCATTGCAGTGGCCGGTCGCGCACAGCTGCGCGCGCAGCGCGGGCGTGGCCTGCACGATCAGGTGGTAGATCACGTTCTGCTCGACGGTGCCACGCACCGCGTCGCTGCCCGGGCCGCGCGCCCAGATGCCGACGTCGTCGCCGCCATGCGACTCGCTGCGCATCGGCACCAGCGCTTCCTGCATGAAATCCGGATGCTCGGTGTCGACTTCGCGCAGGTCCGGGCGGCCGTCGGAGGGCTCGAAGCTGCTGGGCTTGTGGAAGTGGACCTTCGGGCCGGCCGGCTGCTGGTTGCTGGCGCCGGTGTAGCCCGGACCGTTGGCATAGACCAGCGTGGTGTAGGGCAGGCCGGTCGCATCGAGCGCATAGGCGTTCGGATCGTCGTCCTCGCTGACCCGGCCGCGCACCTTGCCGAGGATCGGGTTGCCGCGGGTCGGATAGCCCACGAAGTTCAACGTGTGCGAATGGTCGGCGGTGACGAGGATCAGCGTGTCGTCGGCCGATGTCGCCTCGGCCGCGGCCTGCACCGCGCGCGACATCGCGACGGTCTCGTCGAGCGCGCGGTAGGCGTTGCCCTCGTGGTTGGCGTGGTCGATGCGCCCGCCCTCGACCAGCAGCACGTAGCCCTTGCCGTCGCGTGCCAGCCGCTCGATCGCGAAGCGGGTCATCTCGGCGAGATCCGGCTCGCCGTCGTCGCCGCGGTTGCGGTCGTGCTCGTACTGCATGTGGTCGGGTTCGAACAGGCCGAACACCGCATCGGCATCCCGTGCCGCGCGCAGCTGCGCGGTGTTCCAGACGACGGCGCCGCCGGGATTCGCCGCGCGCCATTCGGCGGTCAGATCGCGGCCGTCGAGGCGCTGGCCGACCTTGTCGTCGTACTCGGGATCGCGCTCGCCGGCAGGCAGGAAGTTGCCGCGGCCGCCGCCCATCAGCACCTTCGGCCCACGACCGGGGGCGAAGTCGAGGATCTGCTGGGCGATGTCGCGGCAACCCTGCGCGCGTGCCTCGTCCGGCACGTCGACATCGTTCTCCCAGTTGCGGTCCGGCACGTGGGCATAGGTCGCCGCCGGGGTCGCATGGGTCAGACGCGCGGTGGTGACGATGCCGGTGTCGAGACCGGCGTCGCTGGCCAGGCGCAGCCAGGACTGCACGTGGCGCTGGCGGCTGTCCTCGCAATCGAAGCGCCTGCCGGACGACACGCCGATCGCACCCATGTGCGACTTCACGCCGGTCGCGACCGCGGTCATCGTGCCGGCCGAATCGGGCGTCTGCGAATCGGTGTTGTAGGTCTTGGACAGTCCGGTGTTAGGGAACTGTTCCCAGCTCAGCGCGTGCTCCTCGCCGCTGCCGCCCAGGCGCTGGCCTTCGAGAATGCGCGCCGCGGCGACCGTGGTCAGGCTCATGCCGTCGCCGAGGAACACGATGACGTTCTTCGCGTGGCCGCCCATCGCGCCGTTGCCGGCCGCGCGCGCGGCGCCGCTGCGGTACCACCACTGCGCGGTCTCGTCGGCGCGGGACGCGGCGGGCGGCACATCGACGGGTCGGACATGGCCGGCGGTGGAGGTGCCGGAGGACGCGCACGCGGCGCAGAGCAGGGTCAGCGAGCAGGCGAGGCCTGCGGTCAGAAAGCGCATGGGGCAGGGGATTCCGGAAAAAACGCCGCGCAATTATGCCCGGCCTGCATTGCACGTTCGCGGCAGACGCGCGTCGCGGCCCTGCGCGTGCGGCGACGCGCTAACATCAGGGGGCTCCGGCGATGCGATCCCCCGACGTATGCCGGAGTCCAGGATTCCGGTGATGACGCTGAAGATTGCGCTCCTCGAAGACGACGACATGCTGCGCGAGCGCGTGCTGCTGCCGCGCCTCGCCGACTTCGGGTTTTCCGTCGACGGGATGGCGAGCGCGGCGGAGCTGGAAACCCTGCTCGTCCGCGAGGTACCCGACATCGTCGTGCTCGATGTCGGCCTGCCCGACGCCAGCGGCTACGACGTCGCGCGCAGTTTGCGTGCGCGGTATCCGCACATGGGCATCGTGATGCTGACCGCGCGCCGCGAGACGCCCGATCGCGTACGCGGCCTCAACGAAGGCGCCGACGCCTATCTGTCCAAGCCGGTGGAGATCGATCTGCTGGCGGCCACCCTGCACAGCCTGGCGCGGCGTCTCTACGACGGCGCTGCCAGAGTGCCGACGGCGACGACCGCCTGGCATCTGGCCGACAACGGCTGGAGTCTCGTGGGACCCGGCGGCGGCAGCGCGGCGCTGACCAAGTCCGAGCGCCGGATGCTGCAGTGCCTGGTCGACGCGGAAGGCGAGACCGTCTCGCGCGACCGCCTGATCGCCGCGGTCTCCGACAACGTCCACGATTTCGATCCGCATCGCCTCGACACGCTGATCTATCGCCTGCGGCGCAAGGTCGCAGATGCCTGCGGCGAGCCGATGCCGCTGCTCGCCGTGCACGGCGAGGGCTATGTGCTGACCTCGATGGGCTGAACGTCCGCATCCGCCGTCACGCGCGGCAGGCGGATTCGGAACGTCGTGCCCGCGCCCGGCGCGCTGTCGGCGGCGATCGTGCCGCCGGCGCTGCTGACCAGGCTGTGCGCGACCGCGAGGCCCAGACCCGTGCCGCTGCCGGTCGGCTTGGTCGAGAAGAACGGTTCGAAGATGCGTTGCCGCACCGCCTCGGGCATGCCGGTGCCGTCGTCGCGCAATACGATCTCCACCGCGTCGTCGCCGGTCACCGCTGCAGCCACGTCGAAGCGGCCGCCGTCGGGCATCGCATCGCGGGCGTTGGAGGCGATGTTGAGCAGCATCAGATCGAACTGGTGGCGGTCGATCCGCGCCAGCAGTGGTACGTCGCTGCGCTGCACGTGGACGCGCACGTCCGGCCCGAAGGTCTGGCGCAGCATCGGCGTCAGCGCGTCGATCGCCGCGCCCAGTTCCACGGTTTCGAGCTTCGCCGGCAGCGGTCGTGCGAAGGTCAGCAGCTTGCGGGTCAGGGCCATGCCGCGTTCGGCGGCCTGTTCGACCCCGTCGAGCGCGTCGGCCAGTGCGTCCGCACGCGCATGCGCGGAGGCCGACGGATCCACGCGATGGCGTTCGCTGGCGAAGGCCGACATCAGCGACAGGATGTTGTCGAAATCATGGGCGACGCCGCTTGCGAGTCGACCGGTGGCCTCGAGCTTCTGCGCTTCGATCAGCTGCGCCTGCGCGCGCTCGCGCTCGCGCATCTCGTTCTCCAGCCGCACGCCACGGGCCTTGGATTCGGCCAATGCCTCGCGCAACGCCGCGATGATGCGGTCGAGCACCAGCGTGACGACGAGATAGCTCATCACGAACGACGGCAGGATCACCGCCGCGCGCGTCATCGCCTGCGCGGTGCGGGTTTCCGGCAGTACGTGCACCAGCACGCCGATCGTCGCCACCGCCAGCAGCATCAGGAACACCGTCCACAGAGCCTTGCGGCCGAGAATCAACCCGGCGATCACCAGCGACAGGATCTGCAGGCTCTGGTCGAACATCACCGCCGTGGTGACGTAGCCGATACAGGCCGCGGTGAGCTGCGCGCAGACGAACAGCGCGATGCCGCCGCGCAGCCAGCCGCGGCGGATCAGCCAGATGCAGGGAAAGCACACCAGTGCGGCGATCACGTCGGCCGCCATGAAGGTCTGCAACTGCGGCGTGACCATGCCGGCGGCCGCATGCCGCCACCAGTTCAGCGGAATCGTGGTGCCCAGAAACAGGAACAGCACCTGCAGGGTCGCCGCATTGCGGCGATCCATCGGCTCGGCGAGGGGCACGTGCTGCAGCCACCGGACGAGATCGGAGACGCCCGAAGCGATGCGTCGAAACGGCGGAGCGGGCGGACTGGACGACATCGTCGGAGCCGCCTGCAGACGGAATGTGAGAAGTCGTGATCATCCGGCCAGATTCTGAGTGTGACAAGTCACGCGATTGAAACTTAGTGTCGGCGCGTGCCTTCGAGCACGCGGCGCGGCCTTCGGGGGACGCGCACCGTCGACAGGATTCGACATCCATTTCACGGCATGACCGACGCGCCCTCCGGGCAGGCGTCGCGGGCTGCCGATGCCGTCTCATTCTCCAGGGGTTGAACGATGAACAGGATTTACAGAAAGGTCTGGAACCGCGCGGCCGGCCAGCTGGTGGTCGCTTCCGAACTCGCACGCAGTGGCCGCGGCGGCATCGCGGGTCGCACGACCGGTGCATCGCCGCGCGTGCTCGCGCAGGCTGCGCTGCTGGTCGCCCTGGCCGCGGGCTCGGGTGTCGCGTTCGCCGAGGATGCGCATTGCGTCGACGCGGACGGCAACGTGCTCGGCACGACCGGCGGCACCGGCGATGCGGCGGTCTGCGGAGACGGTGCGTCGGCAGCGGGATCGGGCGCGGTGGCGGTCGGCGCCGGTGCGACGGCATCGGGCGGCGTGTCGGTCGCGGTCGGTTTCGATTCCACCGCATCCGGTGGCGAAGCGACGGCGATCGGCAACGGCACCGTCGCCTCTGGCTACGGCAGCTCGGCGCTGGGGTCCTATGCCTGGGCGAGTGGCGGTGGCAGCGTCGCGCTGGGGATCGAGTCCTGGGCCGACGGCCAGAACGCCATCGCGATCGGCGGCGCCACGCGCGCCTTCGCGCTGGGCAGCGTCGCGCTGGGCGAGAACGCAGTGGTGTGGGCCGATGCGCCCGACAGCGTCGCGATCGGGCGCAACGCCTCCGCACATCGACCCAACACCGTGTCGTTCGGCCAGCAGGATGACGAGCGTCAGCTGACCAACGTCGCCGCCGGCACAGAAGCAACCGATGCGGTGAACCTGGCGCAGCTGGAAAACGCGACGGCCTCGAACAAGTACTTCGCCGCGGTTGGTCGCGCGAATGCAGACGAGGACGCGGGCGCGCTGGCGGCTGGCGAGGAAGCGACCGCAGCGGGCGAAACCGCGACCGCGATCGGCTTCGGCGCGTCCGCCTACGGCGCGGGCGCGACGGCCTATGCCGACGGCGCGCTGGCGATCGGGCACAACGCGCTCGCCGTGGCCGACAACGCCATGGCGCTCGGCCGCAACGCGCAAGCGTCGAACTTCAACACCGTCGCGATCGGCACGGATGCGGCGGCACTCGGCGACCAGAGCATCGCGATCGGTCTCGGGTCGATCAGCGACGGCCCGGCGAGCATGGCGGTCGGTGCGTTCAGCAGCGCAGACGGTCTGTGGGCCACGGCGTTCGGCTACAACGCGAATGCGGTCGGCGAGATGGCGCATGCACTCGGCGTCGGTGCGAATGCCAACGGCTACGACAGCACCGCGGTCGGCGGGACGGCGTTCGCCGGCGACATGGGCGCGACCGCACTGGGCGCCAATGCGCGCGCGGACGTGATGTACGCCACCGCCGTCGGCAACAACAGCTTCGCGCGCGGCATCCAGTCGGTGGCGCTGGGCAACGGCGCGTACGCGAACAGCGACGCGTCGATCGCGGCCGGATTTCTGTCCACGGCCGAAGGCGAGGGCAGCCTGGCCTTCGGCTACTTCGCGAACGCCGGCGGTTTCCGGCCCTGGGAACTCGGCGGCGACGGCTCGCGCGAGGCGGCGCCGTTCGCGGTCGCGCTCGGTGCCTACAGCACGGCGCTGGGCCGGGGCGCGCTCGCGCTGGGCCACTACACGATGACGCTCGAGGACGGCGCCGTCGCACTCGGCGCCGGCTCGCTCGCCGACCGCGGCAACGCGATCTCGGTCGGTGCGTCGCAGGCCTGGATCAACGGTTACGACGGCACGGAAACCGCGGCCTTCACCCGTCAGATCATCAACGTCGCCGACGGCACCGAAGCCACCGATGCGGTGAATCTCGGACAGCTCGAGGACGCGACCGCATCGAACAAGTACTTCGCGGCGGTCGGCCGCGCTAATCCAGACGAGGATGCAGGCGCATTCGCGGCAGGCGAAGAAGCGACCGCATCGGGCGAAACGGCGACGGCGATCGGTTACGGCGCGTCCGCCTTCGGCGCGGGCGCGACGGCCTATGCCGATGGTGCACTCGCCGTGGGCCACAACGCCCTCGCATCGGCCGACAACGCGCTCGCACTGGGTCGCAATGCGGAAGCGTCGAACTTCAACACCATCGCGATGGGCACCGATGCACTGGCGCTCGGCGACCAGAGCATCGCGATCGGCCTGGCCGCGACCAGCGATGGACCGGCGAGCATGGCGGTCGGTGCGTTCAGCAGTGCCGACGGGTTGTGGGCGACGGCATTCGGCTACAACGCCGATGCGGTCGGCGAGATGGCGCACGCACTCGGCGTCGGCGCGCGGGCGTCAGGCGAGAACGCGACCGCCGTCGGCGGCGGCGCCTGGGCGTCGGACTGGGGTGCGACCGCGATCGGCGCGAATGCGCAGGCGCGGGTGATGTTCTCCACCGCGCTGGGCAACAACAGCTTCGCGTCCGGCATCCAGTCGGTGGCGCTGGGCAACGGTGCGTACGCGAACAGCGACACGTCGATCGCCGCCGGGTTCCTGGCGACGGCCGAAGGCGAAGGCGCCATCGCGCTGGGCACGTTCGCCAACGCGGGCGCCTTCCGCCCATGGGAGTTCGGCGGCGACGGCACGCGCGAGGCCGCACCGTTCTCGGTCGCGCTCGGTGCCTACAGCGCGGCACTCGGTCGCGGTGCGCTGGCGCTGGGGCACCACACCCTGACGCTCGACGACGGCGCGGTCGCGCTCGGCATGGGTTCGCTGGCCGATCGCGGCAATGCGATCTCGGTCGGCGCCTCGCAGCAATGGATGAACGGCGACGACGGCACGCTGACCGGCGCCTTCACCCGTCAGATCATCAATGTCGCCGCCGGCACCGAGGACACCGATGCGGTGAACCTCGGACAGCTCAAGGCGGTTGCGGGTGAAGTCGACGCGCTGGTCGAAGGCGTCGTGCGCTACGAGGACACCGGCAAGGGCCGCGTCCGCTTCGAAGGTGCAGATGGCACCGTGCTCGCGAACGTCGCGGCCGGCGAACTGTCGGCCGACAGCACCGAGGCGGTCAACGGCAGCCAGCTGCACGCGACCAATGTCCGCGTCGACGACATCGAAACGCGGATCGGCGACGTCGGCGGGATCGTCGCGAACGCGGTGGTCTATGACTCCGCGCAGCGCGACAGCGTGTCCTTCGGCGGTGCGGACGGTACGCGTCTGGGCAATGTCGCCGCGGGCGCAGTGGCGATCGACAGCCGCGATGCGGTCAACGGCGGACAGGTCCACGCAGCGCTGCAGAGCGTGGCCGACGTGCTCGGCGGCGGCGCTGCCGTCACCGCGTTCGGCACCCTCTCCGCACCGGGTTACGTGCTGCAGGGCACGCAGTACACCTCGATCGGGGCGGCCTTCGGTGCACTCGACGCGCGCATCGGCGCACTCGATGCCCGCATCGGCGCAGTCGAAGGCGCGCCGGGCAACGGCGGCAGCGACCCGGGTCTGGCGATCGGCGGCGACGGCGCCGCGAGCGTCGGTGCAGACAGTCCGAACGGGGTGGCGATCGGCAGCGGCGCGGCCGCCAACGGCGAGAACGGCGTCGCGATCGGCGGCGGTGCCTACGCACACGGCCCCAACGACACCGCGATCGGCGGCAACGCGCAGGTGCGTGCCGACGGCAGCACCGCGCTGGGTGCGAACACGTCGATCTCGGCGAACGCGACCAATGCGGTGGCCGTGGGCGAAGGCGCCTCGGTGTCCGCGGCGTCGGGCACCGCGATCGGGCAGGGCGCATCGGTGACCGCGGAGAACGCGGTCGCACTGGGCCAGGGCGCGGTGGCCGATCGGGCGAACACGGTCTCGGTGGGCAGCGCGGGCAATACGCGCCAGATCACCAACGTCGCCGCCGGCACGGCGCCCACCGATGCCGCCAACGTCGCGCAGGTGCAGGCCGGTGTCGCCGAGTCGCGCGCCTACACCGACACCACGGCGACGAAGACGCTGTCGTCGGCGAACGCCTATACCGACCGGCGCTTCGCGGCATGGAACGAGGACTTCAGCGCCTATCGCGGCGATGTTGAACGTCGTTTCAGCGATGTCGACCGTCGCATGGACAAGCAGGGCGCGATGAGCGCGGCGATGCTCAACATGGCCACGAATGCGGCCGGCACGCAGAGCCCACGCGGGCGCGTCGCGGTGGGCGCCGGCTTCCAGAGCGGCGAGCGCGCGCTGTCGCTGGGCTACGCCCGCAAGGTCGGCGAACGCGCGTCGATCAGCCTCGGCGGTGCTTTCAGCGGTGACGAGAGCTCTGCCGGCATCGGCTTCGGCATCGACCTGTGATTCCGCGCCGGCGCATCGATGCGCCGGCGTTCCCTGCTTACCGATCTTCCACCTCCACGGTCCGCGCCTGTGCGCGGGCCGCTCCCTGACCGCATCGAGGACATCACCATGAAGAAGACCACCATCAGCCTCGCGCTGACTGCCGCGCTCGTCGGCGCCCTGGGCATGCAGTTCGCCGACGCCGCGTCCACGCGCGCCAAGATCGTCCAGCGCATCGGCGCGCCCGCACCGGCCGATGCACCCTCGGATCGTCTCGTGATCCGCTACGCCGCCACGCGCATCGCGTCCGGCGACGCGGCCGGCAAGCTGCAGATCGCGACCGCCGCGATCCGCCGCGCCGGTGTCGAGCGGCCCGTCGTGTCCGGCCGCGCCGCGAAGGCGCTGCCCGCGCTGCAGATCGCGCACCTGCGGACGACCGCCGTCGGCTTCGACGTGCTGCGCCTGTCGCGCAGCCTGTCGGCGCGCGATCTCGACGCGCTGGTGACCGAGCTCGCGGCCGATCCCGCGGTCGCCTCCGTGCACGTCGAGCGGCGCATGCAGGCGACCGGCGTCGCCAGGGCGCCGGTGATGCCGCAGTTCACCCCCAACGATGAATTCTTCGCCAGCTACCAGTGGCATCTGAGCGGGTCGGCCGGCGCCATCAACGTCACCAATGCCTGGGACAGTTCGACCGGCGCGGGCGTGGTCGTGGCCGTGCTCGACACCGGCATCCTGCCCGACCATCCGGACTTCGCCGACAACCTGCTGCCGGGTTACGACTTCATCACCGACAGCTTCGTCTCGCGCCGCGACAGCGACGCGCGCGTGCCGGGTGCACTCGATCTGGGCGACTGGAACCCCGTTGCCGGCGAGTGCTACGCGGGCTCGCCGCAGATCCCGAGCTCGTGGCACGGCACGCACGTCGCGGGCACGGTCGCGGAGGCCACGCACAACGGCATCGGCGGCGCAGGCGTCGCGTTCGACGCCCAGGTCCTGCCGGTGCGTGTGCTCGGCCGCTGCGGCGGTTATCCGTCCGACATCGCCGAGGCGATCGTCTGGGCCTCGGGCGGCGAAGTGGCCGGCGTGCCGCGCAACGAGACGCCGGCCGAGGTCATCAACCTGAGTCTCGGCGGCCTGGGCGCGTGCGATGCGCAGACCCAGTTGGCGATCGACGGCGCGGTCTCGCGCGGCAGCACGGTCGTGGTCGCGGCCGGCAACGCCAACGACAACGCGCAGAACTATTCGCCGGCCAACTGCGACAACGTGGTGACCGTGGGCGCGAACCGCATCAATGGTGGCCGCGCGTTCTATTCGAACTTCGGTCCGCGCGTGGACGTGTCCGGCCCCGGCGGCGGTGGCGAGTTCGATCCCGGCAACGGCGGCTGGAACGGTTACGTGCTGCAGGCCGGCTACGACGGCCTGACGACCCCCACCTCGGGTGAGTATCTGTACGTGGGGCTGGCGGGGACCTCGATGGCGTCGCCGCACGTCGCGGGCATCGTGGCGCTGGTGCAGAGCGCACTGGCCGGACAGGACCGCGATCCGCTGACCCCGGCGCAGGTCGAGGCGTTGCTCAAGGACACCGCGCGTCCGTTCAATGTCGCACCGCCGGCGAGCACGCCGATCGGCGTCGGCATCGTCGACGCGACGCGCGCGCTCGCCAAGGCGCTGGAAGTGCCCTGCGACCCGGCCACCGAAACCTGCGTGATCGGGACCGAGCTGATCAATGGCGTGAACGTCACCGGCCTGTCGTCGAACGGCGAGGGCGCGCTGTACCGCTTCGAGGCACAGGCCGGCCGCGTGCTGAGTTTCATGACGCTCGGCGGCAGTGGCGACGTGACCCTGCACGCGCGGCTTGGCGAAGTGCCGACGTCGGCGGCGTACGAATTCCGCTCCGCGCGTGCGGGCAACATCGAAACCATCCGCATCACCGCGCCCAGGACCGGCACCTACTACCTGCAGCTGAGCGGCAGCTACAGTGGCTTGACGCTGGTCGCGCGACAGTAAGCGCCGTCCGCGGCGTCCGTCGCCCGCTGGCGGACGTCGTACCGGATCCCCGAGCGCCAGCGTTCCGGAAATAGGACGCTGGCGTCCGGGTGCCGGCATCGCCAACATGGATGGCGTCACGTATCGTCGCCTGTTGATGTCGCGGACAACCCTCGAATGAATGCTCTGGCCTGGTGGTTCCGGATTCCGTTCTGGCAGCGGGTGCTGGGCGCGTTCGTGCTCGGTGCGCTGGTCGGTTGGCTGATGGGGCCGGCGGCCGGGACATGGCTGCAGCCGCTCGGCACGCTGTACGTCAACCTGATCCGCATGATCGCAGTGCCGCTGGTGTTCTTCGCGGTGATCAATGCGGTCGCCGCGCTGCACGGGCAGCAGTCCATCGCTGCACTTGGCGGACGCACCTTCGGCTGGTTCGCCGCGACCGCAGTGCTCGCGGTCGGCGTGGGCTTCGCCGTCGCCTACACGTTCAATCCGGGCCTGAGCATCGAAGCGGGTTCGTTGACCGCGGCCGCGGACTACACGGTGCGCGAAGTGCCGACGCCGGTCGAAGTGCTGCTCAACGTGGTGCCGACCAATCCGTTCGCGGCCTTGTCGGAAGGCAAGATCCTGCAGGTGATCTTCTTCGCCGGCCTGCTGGGCTTCGCGCTGGTGAAGCTCGGCGAGCGTGTCGCGGCCTTGCGCGCGCTGGTCGGGCAGGCGTCTGATGCAATGATCCAGGTCACGCGGTTCGTGCTGGAGCTCACGCCGCTCGGCACCTTCGGCCTGATCGCTGCGCTCGTCGGCACCTACGGGTTCGAACGGCTGCTGCCGCTGGGCAGTTTCGTCATCGCGCTGTACGTCGCCTGCGCGGTGCACATCGTCTTCGTCTACGGCGGCCTGTTGCTGACGCATGGCCTCAATCCGCTGAAGTTCTTCCGCGGCGCGGCGCCCGGTATGCAGGTCGCGTTCGTCAGTTCGTCGAGCCTGGCGTCGATGCCGGTCGCGATCCGCGCGGTCACCCACAACCTCGGCGTCAACCGCGACTACGCTGCGTTCGCCGTGCCGCTGGGCGCGACGATCAAGATGGACGGCTGCGGGGCGATCTATCCCACGCTCGCCTCGGTGTTCATCGCGCAGTACTTCGGCATCGAGCTGAGCTTCGCCCAGTACGCGGCGATCCTGCTGGCCTCGGTGCTCGGCAGCTTCGGCACCGCGGGCGTGCCGGGCACGGCGGTGGTGATGGCGACGGTCGTGCTGTCGGCGGCCGGTCTGCCGCTCGAAGGCCTCGGGCTGCTGCTCGCGATCGACCGCATTCTCGACATGATGCGCACGATGACCAACGTGACCGGCCAGATGCTGGTACCGGTGCTGGTGGCGCGCGAGACCGGGCTGCTGGACCGCGAGATCTACGAGTCGGCGCGCAGCAATGTCGGACTCGACGATCCGGGCGTCGAAGAAACGAAGTGAGCGCCGCCCGTCACGACGCGCAAACGGAAGGCCGCCACCGGGCGGCCTTCGTCGTCATCGGGCTCGACGCTCGACGCTGATCAGCGATGCAGGAAGCGGTTGAGCGGCGCATTCGGTCGCGGCTCGAACATCGGCACCACCTGCTCGCGCAGCGGCTCGCCTTCGGCGTTCCACACGGCGGTCTCGGCGGGGAATGCTTCGCTGCGGGTGATCGCGCCCACCACCGTCGGCAGCGCCTGCACCGATGCCGGCACGTCCGGATTCCAGCGGAACACGCCGTAGTCGGGCGAGAACACCACGGCGACGTCGCCTTCGAGGCGACGGTCCGGGCACAGCACCGCGCCGTGTTTGGCCAGCACGCGCAGCGCGCCGACCGGCATCGCGCGCACCGTCGGACCGGTGGCCGCGTTGGAATGTCCCGGGCACACCTGCGCGGCGGTTTCGATCGCACGTTCGGCGACTTCGCGATCGCTCTGGGCATGGGCGGCGGTCGCGGCGAACAGCAGCGGCAGGGCGAGGGCGGGCGTGAGGCGCATCGAGAACTCCGTGTCTGGACGTGGGCCGCGATCATCGCGTGCGTCTGCACCGCAGTTGTTAGCGCCGCGTGCATGGCGTCGCATGACCGCTGGCACGCGCGCACGCGGCCTCGCGACTTATAGTCGGGGTTCGTGCCCCCGGGGAGCGGGGCGGACAGGGAACCGACCATGAAACGACTCGCAGGACTGGGTGGCGCATGCGTGCTGCTCGCGATGCTGGCCGCGCCCGCGGCCGCGCAGCAGGCCGACTGGCGTCTGCCGATCGAAACGAAGACGCTCGACAACGGCCTGACCGTCGTCGTCTCCGAGGACCGCAGCTCGCCGACCGTCGGCGTCAGCGTGGTCTATCACGTGGGCATGCGTCTCGAACCCGAGAACCGCACCGGCTTCGCGCATCTGTTCGAACACCTGATGTTCCAGGGCACGCCGGTCGCGCCCAAGGGCACGTTCGATCGCGTGATCCAGGGCGGCGGCGGTCGCCTCAACGGCTCCACGCGTCCCGACTACACCAACTACATCGAGACCGCGCCGGTCTCGGCGCTGCGGCCGATCCTGTGGCTGGAAGCGGACCGCATGAAGACGCTGAATTTCTCGGCCGAGAACCTCAAGAACCAGCAGGACGTGGTCAAGGAGGAGATCCGCGTCAACGTGCAGAACCAGCCCTACGGGCTGTTCTTCGTGTTCGACATCAACCGTCTGGCGTTCTCGAAGTGGGCGAACGCGCACGACGGCTACGGCAGCTTCAAGGATCTCGAAGGCGCGACGCTCGCCGATGTCGAAGCCTTCCATCGCGACTACTACGGCCCGAACAACGCGGTCATCGGCATCGCCGGCGACATTTCGCCGGACGAAGCCTTCGCGATGGTCGAGGAATACTTCGGCGACATCCCCTCGCGTGCGACGCCCGCACGTCCGGACGTGTCCGAACCGCTGAACACCGAAGGCACGCGCGAAGCGCAGGCCGATGCGCTCGCCCAGGTGCCGGCGCTCGCGGTGGGCTGGAAGATGCCCGCACGCGGCCACGCCGACCACGCACCGATGGCGGTGCTCTCGCAGCTGCTGGCCGGTGGTGACGCCTCGCGCCTGTACCAGGGCCTGGTCAAGGGCCGCGAGCAGCTGCTCAACATCGACGGCGGCCTCGGCTGGCCACTGGGCCACGCCTGGGATTATGACGGCCCGACGCTGCTGACGTTGTTCGCGCTGTACAAGCCCAACGTCGAACCGGACGCGGTGCTGGGCGCGGTCAACGAGGAAGTCGCACGCATCGTTGCCGAAGGCGTGCCCGCCGAAACGCTGGCCGCGGCCAAGACCAAGCTGCTGGCCGATTACGTCAACGGCCTGGAGCCCTTCATCTCGCGCGCCGACGAGCTCGCCAAGGCGCAGCTGCTGTGGGGCGATGCGGAGACGCTCAACAAGGTGCCCGAGTGGGTGCAGGCGGTGACCGTCGCCGACGTGCAGCGCGTGGCGAAGACCTATCTGATCGATGCCAACCGCACCGTCATCGACCGCGTGCCGGCCGCACTGGCGCCCGCGCGCGGCATCGCCCCGCCGGCTGCGCCGGCGCCCGCTGCCGCACCGGCGCAGGACTGAGGAGATCGACATGCACAAGCACCACATTCCGACCCGCGGCCTGCGTCCGCTCACACTCGCGCTAGGCGCCTGCCTGTTCGCCAGCGTGGCCTGCGCGCAGCAGCCGGCCGCCGCCGGCGCACCGCCCACCACCGCACCGCCGACCGAGCTGCCCGCGGGCCTGCCCGACTACGGCGCCGACAAGCCGCTGCCCGAACTCGGCCTCGTCGAACACAGGCTCGACAACGGACTGACCGTCTGGGTGCTGCCGCGCCAGGGCGGCCTGCCACGTGTCGACTACGTGCTCGCCGTGCGCGGCGGTCTCGCCAGCGATCCGGCCCAGCTGCCGGGCATGTCGAACCTGCTCGCGGGCCTGATGCGCGAAGGCACCGCCACGCGCAGTTCGGTGCAGATCGCCGAGGAACTCGATCGCCTCGGCGGTTCGATCGGCGCGACCGCGAGCAACGACGGCCTGTTTGTCAGCGCGTCGGGCCTGTCGTCGTCGGCGCAGCCGTTGGCGACGCTGTTCGCCGACGTGGTGCGCAACCCGTCGTTCCCCGCGAACGAAGTGCAGCTGGCGAAAACCAATGCGCTGCAGGGCCTCAAGGCCATGCAGGCGCAGCCGAGCTACCAGGCCAACCGTGCGATGGGTCGCGTGCTGTTCGGCGATCATCCCTACGGCAACACGCTGCCGACCGAAGCGGCGATCAACGGTACCGACATCGCCGGCCTGCAGGCCGCGCATGCCGCGCGTTTCCGGCCCGACCATGCGCTGCTGGTGATCGCAGGGCCGGTAACGCCGGAGGCGGCCAAGGCACTGGCCGAGTCGATGTTCGGCAACTGGCAGGGCCGTGGCGATCCGATCGCCGAGGTCGCGGCGCCGGCGTATCCGAAGGGCCCGCAGTTCGTGCTCGTGCCGCGCGAGAACAGCGTGCAGTCGGCGGTGCGCATCGGCCGTCCGGCTTTCGACGCGGACGACGACCGCGCCATCCCCGCAGCGCTGGCCAACACGATTCTCGGCGGCGGCTTCGACAGCCGGCTGATGCGCAATCTGCGCGAGGACAAGGGCTATACCTACGGCGCCGGCAGCAGCTTCGGCCTGCGCGCGGAGGGCGGGTCCTTCCAGGCACAGGCCGACGTGCGCAACGAAGTGACCGGGGCCGCGATCGGCGAGTTCCTCAAGGAGTTCGAGACGATGCGCGAGCAGGCGGTGCCCGCCGATGAACTGCAGCGCGCCAAGCGCTTCACCGCCGGGACCTACCTGTTCCAGAACCAGCTGCAGTACGCGGTCGCGTCCGCGCTCGCCGGCAACTGGCTGCTGGGACGCCCGGCCGACTACCTCAGCACCTACGTCGACAAGGTCAACGACGTGACCGCGGCGCAGGTGCAGGCGGTCGCGCGCGAGTTCTTCGATCCGAAGCAGCAGAACATCGTCGTGGTCGGCGATGCGGCCGTCGCCGAGCAGCTGAAGACGTACGGGGCCTTCGGCAGCGGCGAGTAAATCCTCGCCTCGTCCCACGCAACGCAGAAGGCCCCGCACGTGCGGGGCCTTCTGTTGTCGAGTGGCGTTGCGGCACGGGTGAAGCGCGAGAGTGCCCGTCACCGCATCGGGACGTGATCCAGGGCCGATGCTCGCCTTCTCAACGCACTCAACGCGGTTTCGCGTCTTCTGCCGCGAGCTGCGCCTCGAACCGCGTCGCCGCGCCCTCCGCATATGCCGCGCACGTCAGCGCCTTTGCGCCCGCCGTATCGCCAGCCGCGTAGTTCCACTCGCTCGCACCGGGATGCGGCGTCAGCAGCAGATCGCAGGGCAGGCCGCGCACCACATCGAACGAACGCCTGTAGTCCTCGACCAGGCGCGGATAGCGCGGATTGCCCTGCAGCCGGTAGCCCGGCGCACTGAGGCTGTCGACGTACGCGATCCGCACCGGGCGGCCGTCGCGGGTGTCGGTCCAGGTCCACGCGACGCTGCCGGGCGTGTGGCCGGGAATGAAATGCACGGTGAAGTCGGTGCCGCCCTGCGACACCACTTCGTGGTCCATGACGATGCGGTCGGTCTGCACCGGCGGATACGTGATCTCGTCGCCGAAGTGCAGGTCGTCGCTGCCGCCGCGCGCGAACAGCGCCGCGGACTCCGCGTTCGCGACGAGATGCGCGCCGGTGCGGCGCTTGAGCGCGGCGAACGGACCGGCGTGATCGGCGTGCGCGTGGCTCGACAGCAGCAGGCGCAGATCGCCCGGTGCGACGTTCAGGCGCTGCATGTTCGCCAGCAGCAGATCCGCAGCCTGCGGCATGCCGCCATCGAGCAGTACGGCGCCGTCGTCCGTCATCACCAGCAGTGCGGTCAGTCCTTCGGTGCCGATCTGCCAGGTGCGATCGGCGATGCGGACCGGCGCGATCGGCTGCCGCCACGACGCATCGACCGTGTAGGCCTCAAGTTGCGGCAGCGGCGATTCCGCAGCACTGGCGGTCAACGCCGCCGACAGCAGACAGGTGACGAGCGAACAGGCGAGCGGGAACGGGCGCATCGGAGGTCCAGCGGCAGGCGGACGCACAGTCTGCCGCGTCCAGCGCGTCCTGCAACCCGCTTCAGGCGCTCGCGTTCGCGTCGCGCGCGCCGGGCCGGTTGAGCCACGCGGCGAAGGCGGCGGCGGTGAAGAACATCAGCAGGCTGTAGACCGCGGCAGGCGCCGACATCGTCGCGTTGCCGAGCACGCTGAGCGCGATGAAGATCGCCAGGGTGCCGTTGTGGATGCCGATCTCCATCGCGATCGCGATCGCCTGCCGGCGGGGCAGTTGCAGCGCCCGCGGCGCCGCGTAGCCGGCGCCCATGCTGACCAGATTGAACAGCAGGCAGGCGATGCCGACCGCGGCGAAGTAGGCCAGCAGCGTGTCCCAGGTGCCGGCGACGGCCGCGACGATCAGCAGCACCAGCACGATCACCGACAGCAAGCGGATCGGCTTCTCCATCCGCGAGGCGAATCCGCTGGCGAACGCGCGCACCAGCATGCCGATGCTGACCGGCAGGAGGATGATCAGCGCGACCTCGACGATCTTGCGCGTCGGCGGCGGCACGTACTGGCCGGCGCCGAGGAAGAACTCCAGCGACAGGTTGAGGATGATCGGCAGCGTGACCAGGCACAGCACGCTGTTGACCGCGGTCAGGGTGATGTTGAGCGCCACGTCGCCGCGCGCGATGTGGCTGTAGATGTTCGCGGTCGCGCCGCCGGGCGATGCGGCCAGCAGCATCAGGCCGACGGCGAGTTCGGGCGGCAGCCGGAACAGCAGCGCGAGTGCGAGCGCCGCCCACGGCAACACGCCGATCTGCAGGACGAGCCCGATCAGCACCGCACGCGGATAGCGTGCGACGCGGCGGAAATCATCGAGCGTCAGGCCGAGGCCGAGTCCGAACATGATCACGCCGAGCGCGAGCGGCAACAGCACGGTGGTCAGCAGCGATGCCTGCATGGAACGTCCTTCGGCTCAGGTGCGCGCGTCGACGCGATCGCGCCGCAGTGCAAGCCGGCCGCCGCACCAGGCGAGCGGGATCGGCCCGATCACACCGAGCAGGGTCATCCACAGCGGATGCGGCAGCATCCAGGCATTGCCGATCACGCCCAGCACGATCAGCACACCCACCGCGATCGCGGCGCTCATGCGGCGCACGCGTGCGAGCCGCGCCGCGACCCAGCCGCCACAGACCGCGGCGAGCAGCCAGCCGCCCAGCACCCAGACGAGCTTGCCGGTCGGTGCATTGGCGACGATCTGCGCGAGGTCCGCTTCGTTGGCGAGCTGCCCGGCGGGCATCGGGAACATCCACGACCCGAAGAACTCCAGCCCGAGCATCACCATCATGGCGACGACCATGCCGAGCATCACCGAGAACATCGTGCGGATCATGGCGCCTCCCCAGCGCGAACCGGGCTGCAGCATCGCGCGGCGGGTGGAGGAGGGCAAGCGGCGGTGCGGCAATCGCGGCATGCGCCGCGCGTTGCTTGATTCCCCGGAGCGGGTCGCTGGACGACTACCGCTGCGCGCTGTTGACGAGCGCTTCCTGCTTGACCAGACATTCATCTGTTGAAAGCCGCCGGGATGACGAGGGAGATCGCCACCACATGATGCGCGTGGTTCAGTCCGATTCCGTCATTCCGGCAAAAGCCGGTGTTCAACAGCCGAACGGCTGGTCATCCAGCGCCTTCCATTTGAACAGCGAACAGGGTCGATGCGCTCGCGATTTCCGGTCGGATGGCTCCGCGCGAAATTCCTTACGACTCGACGCCCGCCGGCGCCATCGTGATCGGCTGGTCGTCCGCCCGCCCACGCTGCGCCGCGATCCACGCGTCGATCTTCGCGTCCAGCAACGGCAACGGCAGCGCGCCGTCCTTCAGCACTTCCGCATGGAAGGCGCGGATGTCGAACGCCTCGCCCAGCGCCGCCTCGCTGCGCTTGCGCAGTTCCTGGATCTTGAGTTCGCCGATCTTGTAAGCCAGTGCCTGGCCGGGCCATGCGATGTAACGCTCGGCCTCGGCGATCGCATCGGGTTCGCTGACCGAAGAGTTCTCGAACATGTAGTCGAGCACCTGCTGGCGCGTCCAGCCCTTGCTGTGCAGGCCGGTGTCGACGACCAGGCGCACCGCCCGCCACAGCTCGCCCTGCAGGCGGCCGAAGTAATCGTAGGGATCGGTGTAGAGGCCGAGCTCCTTGCCCAGGCTTTCGGCGTACAGACCCCAGCCTTCGATGTACGCCGTCTCGCCGCCGAAGCGGCGGAACGCGGGCAGGTCGGTCAGTTCCTGCTGCAGCGCCAGCTGGAAGTGGTGGCCGGGGATCGCCTCGTGCAGGAACAGATCTTCGGCATCCCAACGCTTGCGCGTGGGCAGGTCGAAGGTATTGACGTAGAAGATGCCCGGGCGCGTGCCGTCCTCGCTGGGGCTCATGTACTCGCCGCCTGCGGCCGACGCGGCGCGGAAGGCCTCGATCGGACGGATCTCGAAGCCGGCCTTGGGCGTCAGCGAGAACAGGTCGGGCACCCTGGCTTCGATCTTCTCCTCGATCGCGCGGTAGTGCGCGAGCAACTGGTCTTCGGAGCGGAACTCGAAACGCCGATCGGTCTGCATGAAGCGGAAGAAATCCTGCAGCGATCCTTCGAACTTCGTTTCCTCCATCACGCCGCGGATCTGCTCGTGGATGCGCGCGACTTCATCCAGGCCGATCTGGTGGATCGCATCGGGCGTGAGGTCGGACGTGGTCTGGTTCTTGGCCGAGAACGCATACCAGGCCATGCCGTCGGGCAGCGCGTCGAGGCCGACACTGTCGCGCGTGTGCGGCATGTAGTCGTTGGCGATGAAGTCACGCTGGCGTTGGATCGCGGGATTGAGCTGGTCGGCGATCAGCGTGCGGAACGCGGCCGTCAGACGTTCGCGATCGGCCTGCGGAATGTCATCCGGAAACGTGTCGACCGGCCCCCAGAACGGACTCTTCTCCACGTCGTCGACGAGGATCGCGTCGAACTGCGGCAGCACTTTCTCCATCACCACGCGTGGCTGCACGACATTGGCATCGATGCCGGCGCGCATGTTCGCGATCTCGGTGTCGAGCAGCACCGGAATGCGCGCGGCGCGGCGCAACCAGGCGTCGTAATCGGCGACGGTCGCGAACGGCTGGGCATTCGTGCCCGAGCCCAGCAGCACGGAGTAGCTGACGATGCTGCCCATCTGGTTGACCGGCATCATCCAGCCCGGAAACCGCTCGCCGTCGAGCGCGTTGCGGCGGTCGTCGACGAAGATGCGATAGCTCAGCAGGTCCTGCCCCTGCAGACCTTCGCTGCCGACCGCCTCGACGGTCTTGAGCCAGCGCTCGTTGAAGCTGCGCACCTGCTCGCGGTATTCGGCGCTGCCGAAATCCGGTAGCTGGTCGTTGTAGCGCGCATCGCCCTGGAACGTCGCCTGCACCGGATTGAGCTTGAGCACGTCTTCCCAGTATTCGGCATACAGCGTGGTCAACCTGGCGGCGCGCGCTGCGGCATCTTCGACCGGCGCTTCGGCGACGGGGGCGGCCGCGGTCTGCGCGGGCGCATCGCGATTGCAGCCGACGAGTGCGCCACCGGCGGCGATTGCGATGGCGATGGCGAGAACGAGCGGCTGCTGCATGTCGGGCTCCAGAGGCGATTCGGGTCGATGCTGTCGAACGCGACGCAAGGCCGGCAAGGGCCGGAGGTCACGGACTCAGGGCGCGGGCGGCGCCGAGGTGGCTGGCGTCACGGGCGGCGCCGGCGGCGGATCGAACGGGATCGTATCCGGCGCGACGGCGCCACCGGAGATGATGAAGCTCATCGCCTGGTCGACGGTCCAGTCGGTCGGCGTGATCTTCTCCAGCGGCACGATTTCCAGATAGCCCGACGTCGGATTCGGCGTGGTCGGCACGTAGACTGCGGCCAGTTCGCGGCCGGTGCCCTGTTCGCGGATCACCCGGGTCACGAAGCCGACCGATTTCATCTCCGCGTGCGGAAAGTCGATCAGGACCACGCGCTGGGTACCGTCGGGCTTGGTCTGCAGGATGTCGAGCAGTTTGCGCGCGCTGGAATAGATCACGTTCGCCAGCGGAATGCGGCGCACCAGTGCGTCCACCCACGACAGCATGCGCTGGCCGATCACGCGACGTGCGAGCCAGCCCACGCCGAGGATCAACGCGATGGTCGCGAGCATCGCGATCGTGGCCTGGACCGAGACCGCGTTGATCCAGCCCATCGAATTCGGAAAGCCCGCGGCGATCCGGTGCGCCAGCGGCGCGACCCACGGCGTGCTGATGTTGGACAGCAGCACGAAGACGAACTTGACGACGATCCAGGTCAGCCAGATCGGCAGCAGGGTCAACAGGCCGGTGAGGAACAGACGCTGCAGGCGTCCGCCCAGGGTGTGGGCACTCATTGGAATCCGCGGGTGGGGTGGGGAACGCAACATGATGCGCCCCGCGACTGCACCGCGGAAGCGTGGCGCACGGCCACCGTCGCCCGACCGCTCGAATCAGGGCAGATGCGCGAGGCGGAAGCCGACGTCGTCGTATCCGCGGCGCGGGTCCAGCGCACGGCTGGCGAGTTCGTCGCGCTGGCTGCGGCCGGCGGCGATGCGGTCCTTGCACGCGGCCGCGCAGTCGCTGCGCCATTCGGCCGGACCGACCGCGCGCGTGGCGACGCTGGCGCCCTGGGCGGTGGAGGCGACGACGATGCTGCGGCCCTCGCGTTCGCTGCGCCAGCGCGCATAGTCCACCGCATCGTGCCAGGACACGCAGACCACGGGATCGGACGGGGACTGCTCGAATCCGGGGTTCTCCCAGTCTTTCGGCGACAGCGCACGCAAAACGGAACCGCGCGCGCGGCACGCCGCGGACTTGTGGCCGGTCGCCGCGACGAAGGCGGCGTAGTCCGCCCGCGTGACCGGCGCATTGGAGATCGCGTACACGCCGTCGCTGCTGCGGATCACGCGGGCGCCACCGGCGACGCTGGCGGCCAGCGCGGCGACATCGGGAATGGTCATGGCCTGGCGACGCAGTCGCGAGGTCGCAGCGGCGTCGAGGCCCACGGCTTCGGCCGAGGCCAGACTCGCGACCGCTTCGCCGCGATCGACATCGGTGACCGCCTGGCCGATACGCGCTTCGAGCGCGTCGTCGACACGGGTGCGCAGGCGGCGCATCGCGTCGCCGTCGGCCTGCCCGGTGGCGGCCGCATGCTGGCGCGCAGCGGCGAGGAGCGCGCTCGCATCGCCGTGCTCGCCCTTGGCGATCAGTGCCGTGGCAAGTGCGCCGGCTGCATCGAACGCGCGGCCGGACAGCGGCGCGAAGCGCAGGTGTTCGCGATCGGCCTGCCAGGCGCGGGTCAGCGATTCGAACGCGTTCGCGCCGGCGGGCGCGGCCAGATAGCCGGCACGCAACTGGCGCTCCGCATCGCCGAGGTGGCGATCGGACGCCGAGACCGGCGCAGCCTTCGGTGCCGCGGATGCGTCTGCCTCGGCCACGGTGGTGGAGGTGCGCGCGTCGTCATGGGCGAGGCCCTCGGCATCGACGGGCGCCGTGGCGCCATCGGCGGCGACCACCTGGCCGGGCGCCGCGGCCGCGACGTCCGGCGCGCCGGACGGACGCAGCAGAAAGCCGATGCCGGCCGCGACCACCAGCACCGCCGGAATCCACAGCATCGGCGAGACATGCCGCGCACCGGTACCGAGGCGACGTGCGCCTTCGCCGATGCGCCGGAACGTACCGGTGACGACCGGTTCGCGCTTGCCGTCGCGCTGCGGCACCTGCCCCAGCGCCTGCAGCATCTGGTTGGCGTCGGCGAAGCGGCGGCCGGGCGATTTGGCCAGGGCGCGGTCGATGAAACGCTGCCAGTGCCGCAGCGGCGGCGACAGGCGCGGGATCGGATTCTGAGTGTGGGCGATCGCCATCGACAGCGCGTCCTCGCCCTGGTACGGCAGGCTGCCGTTGAGCATCTCCCAGGCCAGCACGCCGACGCTGTAGAGATCGGCGCGGAAGTCGACCTGCTGGCCGCGCGCCTGCTCGGGCGCCATGTAGGCGGTGCTGCCGACGGCCAGCCCGACCATCGTGACCCGCGTGCCGTACCCGCGACGCAGGGCGATGCCGAAATCCGCCAGCAGCGGCCGGTCGGCTTCGTCGAACAGCACGTTCTCGGCCTTGACGTCGCGATGGATCACGCCACGCGCATGCGCGTACGCCAGCGCCGAGAGCAGGGCGCGCAGCACTTCCCGCACGCGGGCGTGGTCGCCGGTGAGATCGCGGCTGCCCAGATGGCCGTGCGGCAGGTACGGCATCGCGTACCACGGCAGTCCGGCATCGGTGCGCCCGACCTCGTGGATGCCGACGATATTGGGATGCTCGAGCCGGGCGATCGTGCGCGCTTCGTTCTCGAAGCGGCGCCGGCTCACTTCATCGGCCAGCGCCTCGGGCAGCATGACCTTGATCGCCACGTCGCGGCCCAGCGAGAGCTGCGTGCCGAGATAGACCGTGGCCATGCCGCCGTGTCCGACGATGCGCAGCAGACGGTAACCGGCGATGTCCGGAAAGACCGTCGAATCGGGCCCGGCTGACGTGTACGACATGGTTCCCCCTGTGCGCCGCACAGCATACCGAGGGCGCGCCGGAAAACGGTGTGATGCGTTTCCGGGTCCGACGCGCGCGTCGCGCCGTGCGCAGCGCGGGGCCTCAAGCCGCGCGCGCGTGCCCGGCGGCGACCATGGCCATCGCCACCGACTCGGCGGCCTTGATGCCGTCCACGCCCGCCGACAGGATGCCGCCGGCGTAGCCAGCACCTTCGCCCGCCGGAAACAGGCCGCGCGTGTTCAAGCTCTGGCCGTCGGCATGACGTGTGATGCGCAGCGGCGAGGACGTGCGCGTTTCCACGCCGGTCAGCAGCGCATCGTGCATCGCGAAGCCGCGCAGCTGGCGGTCGAAGGCCGGCAGCGCTTCGCGGATCGCGGTGATCGCATACTCGGGCAACGCGCCCGACAGATCGCCCAGACGCACGCCGGGCGTATACGACGGCACGACGCTGCCGAACGCGCTCGATGCACGCCCGGCGAGCAGGTCGCCGACCAGCTGGCCCGGTGCTTCGTACTCGCCACCGCCGAGCGCGAACGCGTTCGACTCCCAGTGGCGCTGCAGCGCGATACCGGCCAGCGGTCCGCCTTCAGGCGCGTAGGGCTGGAAATCCTCGGGCGTGATGCCGACGACGATCGCCGCATTCGCATTGCGCTCGTTGCGCGAGTACTGGCTCATGCCGTTGGTCACCACGCGGCCCGGTTCGCTGGCCGCCGCCACCACGGTGCCGCCGGGGCACATGCAGAAGCTGTAGACCGAGCGGCCGTTGCGCGCGTGGTGCACCAGCTTGTAGTCGGCGGCGCCGAGCAGCGGATGACCGGCCTGCGGGCCGAAGCGCGCGGCGTCGACCAGCGACTGCGGGTGCTCGATGCGGAAGCCGATCGAGAACGGCTTGGCTTCCAGGAATACGCCCCGCGTGTGCAGCATCGCGAAGGTGTCGCGCGCGCTGTGCCCCAGCGCCATGACCACGTGATCGCTGCGGATCTCGCCGCCGCCGGCCAGGGTCACGCCGCGGATGTGGCGCACGCCGTCGGCATCGGTGTCGATCAGCAGGTCGTCGACGCGGCTGGAGAAGCGGATCTCGCCGCCCAGCGATTCGATCGTCGCGCGCATGTGTTCGACCATCGACACCAGCCGGAACGTGCCGATGTGCGGCTTGCTGACGTAGAGAATCTCATCGGGCGCACCGGCGGCGACGAATTCGGTCAGCACCTTGCGGCCGTGGTGGCGCTTGTCGGAGATCTGGCTGTAGAGCTTGCCGTCAGAGAACGTGCCCGCGCCGCCTTCGCCGAACTGCACGTTGGATTCGGGATTCAGCACCTTCTTGCGCCACAGGCCGAAGGTGTCGACGGTGCGTTCGCGCACCGCCTTGCCGCGCTCGAGCACGATCGGCCGGAAGCCCATCTGCGCGAGCACGAGCGCGGCGAACAGGCCGCAGGGCCCGGTGCCGATCACCAGCGGGCGCAGCGGCATCGCATCGCGGGCGCGCGCGACGAAGCGGTACGAGGTGTCCGGCGATGCGCCGACCTTGCCGCTGCCACTGGCCGCGGCGCCGTCGCCTTGCTCGCCCGCAGCCGCGGCTTCGGGATCGAGTTCCAGCCGCTGCAGGATGTCGGCCTCGCGCGGCGTCTCCACGTCGACCGAATAGATCAGCACGATCGCCCCGCGCCGGCGCGCGTCGTAGCTGCGCTTGGCCACGGTGAACCCGGTGAGCTCGTCGGCGTGGATGCCCAGCCGCGCGATGATCGCCGCGGGCAGTGCGGCATCGTCGTGGTCGAGGGGCAGTTTGAGGTCGGTGAGTCGGAGCATCGGGATTCAGGGCGGTGGAGGCGGGCGCGGGTCTGCCGGCGTGACGCATCGCACGCACGCGATGGGAGACGTCGATGCATCCGGCGCAGGGGCCGGCGCGGCGGACAGGATACCCGGCGCGCCTCCGGGCACGATGCAGGCGGGGCCCTCGAGCGATCGCAGACAGGCCGCCGCAATGGCAGACTGCCGGTCCGCAGGACGCGGATCAGGGGAGCGTGCATGCGCTGGTTGAAACGGTTGGGCTTGGGGTTATTGGTCTTCGTGCTCGTGCTCGCGGCGCTGTGGACGTGGTCGCGGCTGCGTGGGCCGACGCCGGAACAGCAGGCTGCGTTGCAGCGCATGCAGATGCCGAACGCGGTCGCAGGGCGCAACGCCTTTGATGCGGTCTGGCTGCTGCGCTACGACGTGCCGGAAGCGGAGATCGCTTCGGTAGCGGATGCCGACATGGCGGCACTTTCCTCGGCGCCGGCGTTGCGGTCCTTGGAACCTCAAAGCAGTGCGAATACGCGCTATGCCGACCTGCAACCCGACAGGAACACTCCGCTCACGCATTGTCAGATCGCCGGTGAGCCGTGTCTGGCGCTTGTGCGTAGCGACACTGACGGCTACGCAGCGCTGGTGGAGGCCAACCGCAAGTTGATCGCGCGGGTGGAAGCGCTCGCGCAATACGACCATCTTGCATCGCGCTTACCTGTCCGCGTGGATGCGCCGATTCCGCCTTTTTCACTGTTGGCGTGGCCGCTGACCGCACATGCTGTGGCATTCGGCCAAGGGGATCGACTGGCAGCGGTCGATGCGACCTGCATGGCTTTGTCCACGACGCGACGGCTCGGCGCGAACAGCGATCTCCTGATTTCCCGCATGTACTTCACCCGGCTCGTGACCGAAGGCTACGGACGCTTGCTCGCCGACATGCTGGTAGAACTGCCTGCGGACATTGCGCTGCCCGACAGCTGCGCGGCTGCGGTGTCCGCACCAACGGAGATCGAAGCAAGCGTCTGCCCGGCATTGCGCGGAGAGTTCGCCTTGGGACAGCGTGTGGCGCAGCAGATGACGTCTGACGAAGTCGGCGAGTGGCTGGTGTTCGACCAGCATGGCTATGCAGCGATGGCCGCGGATCGAGTCGGTCAGGGATGCACGGATGCCGCCGCTGAGGCGCTGCGTCTCGACCGGCGTTTCGTGTCGGAAGACGCGCGTCCGTTCTTCAGCCGTTTCGAATGCATCGCCAACAGCGCAGGCTGCATTCTGAGCGATATCGCTGGGCCGGCGTACGACGCTTACGTTCGTGCGGGCCCGCCTGCAGCTGGTCGGAACGCTCGCCTGGTTGCGCGCGCAGCCTGCAGAGGGTGCACTGTCCGAACGGCTCGCGCGTCGACCGGACGGGCTGCGAAGCCCCGCTCGCGATATCACCGTCTCCGCGGACGGTCGCGCATTGCAGATCGCCCAGTACGACACCCGTCAACAAGAGAGCTGGTCGCTGCCCCTGCCGGCCTACCTCGTGGAATCGACAGCGGCCTCGGATTGACCGCTGCGCCGCTTGCGGCGCACATAGACCTGCTTGCGCACGCGGGCAACCAGTTCGCCCGAGGCGTCGACGACGTCGGTGGTGAACCAATGCAGATGCTTGCTGCCGTCGGCGGTGACGGCGCGGATTGCCTCGACCGTCGCGGTGTCGAGATCGAAGGCCGCGTGCACGGTGCCGCGGCCCGGGCGGATGAACTCGATTTCGCCGGCCTTGTCCCAGACCACGTGGTCGTTGCCGAGCGCGCGCAGGGTCATGATCATCCAGAACGGATCGGTCATCGCGAACAGGCTGCCGCCGAAGTGCGTGCCGACGTAGTTGCGGTTGAACCAGCGCCGGCGCAGTTCGACGCGCGCATGCCGGAAACCGTCGTCGATCCGGGTCACGCGGATGCCCGAAAACAGGAACGGCGGCCACAGGTTCATCAGCAGGCGGAAGCGGCGTGGCGTCATGGGCAGGCGATCGGCGGGGGGACGCCGATCTTGCCATACGCCGCTGTACGGAAGCGCCCGGAGGCGCTGGATCAGAACAGCAGCGACGCCATCTTGCGGCGATAGCGGCCCACGAGTTCGGCGTCCTCGATGATGCGGAACGCATCGATCAGGGCCTTGCGCGGCAGGCCGTCGTCGAAATCGCGGTCGCGGCGCAGCAGTTCGATGAACTGTTCGAGGCCGGCCTCGGTGTTGCCGGCGACGATGTGCTGCACACCGAGCAGATGGCGCGCGCGCAGATCACCTTCATCGGCCGCGATCGCCGCCTGCAGCGCATCGGTCGACGGCGCGCCGGCCAGCACGGCGGCGAAGCCCAGACGCGCGCGGGCTTTCACTGCACGGTCGTCGGTGGACAGGTTTGCCGGCAGACCGTCGAGTAGCGCTTCGGCCTCCTGCGTAGCGCCGGTCTGCAGCAGGGCAAGCGCGAGGTCGAGTTTGAGTTCGGACTTGTCCGGCTCGGCGACGACCGCGTCACGCAGACGCGCGACTTCGGCAGCCGGGTCCAGTGGCGCGGCTTCGGCCGCGTCAACAGCCTCGCCCGCGGCCGGCTCGATACCGTGCTTCTTCAGGAATTCGCGGATCTCGCCTTCGGGCAGCGCGCCCGGGAACCCGTCGACCGGCTGGCCGCCGACCAGCAGGAACACGGTCGGTACCGAGCGGATCTGGAACGCGGCCGCGATCTGCTGCTCCTTGTCGACATCGACCTTGGCCAGCACGAACGCACCGTTGTACTCGCCCGCCAGCTTTTCCAGCACCGGTCCCAGCGACTTGCAGGGGCCGCACCATTCGGCCCAGAAATCGATCAGGACCGGGGTCTGCAACGACGCCTGCAACACCTCGGTCTCGAAGGTCGCGGTGGTCGCGTCGAAGACGTGGGGCAGGGCGGCGGGAGCGGGGGCGTTGCCGTCGAGAAGCATGCGGAAATCCATTGAAGAGAGAATGCGCCGGGCGCGATCCCGAAGGATGGCGACGGATGCGCAGGATACAACCATGTCAAAAATAGTTGACATGGCAGAGCTGGGATGTAAATTCTGTTTTACCTGAGGTCTGGTGGAGGAGACATCATGCCCATGCAAGAGCGGTTCGCGTTGGCGCGCGGGCAAGCGCGGATTGCACAGCCGCCGGTCTGGTCGGTGATCTGGCCGGCAGCCGTGTTCACCGGATTCGGCCTGCTGTTCGTGTCGAAGGACCCTCTGCTGCGCGGGCTCACGCTTGGACCGGTGCTGCTCCTGCTGATCGCCGTTGCGGGCCTGGCGTGGCGCAGTACGCGACCGTCTACAGAAGGGAGCGGCCAGTCTCCTGGTGAAGCCGATGCATGGAATACCGCCCAGATATTGCTGGCCGCAGTGATCTTCCTGCAGATGATTGCCGCGGGCCGGCTGGGAGAGGGTTGGATCACGTGGTGCGTGCTGTTCGCTTACGCCGGTCTGGTGATGCTGGGGCCGGAGATCCGCGCACGCCGCATGGCGACGCAAGCGCGGCAACGCGGTGTGGTCGAGGACGAGCGCGATGCTGCGATCCAGGCGGCCGCCACACGCTGGTCGAAACGCACACTGGAGGCACTGCTTGTCGCGGGCGCGGTCGTGTACGCGCTCCACGCCAACCGCCTCGGCGCCGCGCCCAGTGCGCGAACGACGATCGTGGCGGTGTTCGCTGCGATGTTCGTGGCCAACGGGATCGGCCAGTGGCGCGCGGCAATGCTGTATTGGCGGGATCGTCGATGAGTCGCGTCCGATGACCGGCACGCCCATCGCCAACGAGATCCGCCGCCTGCGCTTCGAGCATGGCGAGATGACCCAGCAGGCGCTGGCCGATGCCTGCCAGGTCACGCGACAGACGATCATCGCGCTGGAAGCGGGGCGCTATGCGCCGTCGCTGGAACTCGCGTTCCGGATCGCGCGGACGTTCGGCGTCGGTGTCGAAGGCGTCTTCCGGTGGGCGGCGTGAGCAGCGTGCGGCTGCGATCGCTGGTCGCCGGTGCGCATGTCTGCACCTTGCTGACGCTGCTGGTGTTCGCAGTGCTGACCGGTGTGCCCGCGGGCGCGCCGCTGGCCTGGTCCGGCGCACGCGGGATGCCGCTGGCGTGGCTGTTCAATGCGCTGGCGTGGATCGGGCCGGGTCTCGTCGTCGCGTTCGCCGCATTGCGCCTGCGCGCAACGCTGCCGGACGCGAGGCTCGGTGCCGGCGTCGCGCTGCGCCTGGTGCTGCTGGCCGCACTGGCCTTCGCCGCGCAGGGCGTCTGGACGCTGGACCCGAACGAACTCGATGCCGGCGCCAGCCGCTGGCATGCCACGGCGTGGATGGTCTGGAACCTGGCCTTCGGTGCGGGCGCACTGATGGCTGGCATTGCGCTGCGCGCGGTGCGATGGCCGTCGCTAGTGATCTGCGTTCTGGTGGCGTTGTGCCTGCTGGTGCCGTCGCTGTTCGGCGATCAGCTCGGCGCGCGCGTGGTGCTGGTGTGCTGGTGGGGCTGGACGCTGCTGCTCGCATGGCGCCTGCCGCGCCCGCACTGAGGCGGGCGCAGGCAGACACCGTCAGTCGATGACGGGCGGCGCGACGTCCGGGCTGCGATGCACGCGGCCCGCCGTCATGACGAAGTCGACGTTCATCACCGCATGGATGTCGGCCACCGGATCGCCCGGCATCGCGATGATGTCGGCGCGCTTGCCGGGCTCGATGACGCCCTGGTCGTCGACGCCGAGCACGGTAGCCGCATGTAGCGTGGCCGACTGCAGCGCGTATGCGGCCGGAATGCCGGCCTCGACCATGTAGAGGAACTCGCGCGCGTTGTCGCCGTGCGGGCCGACGCCCTGGTCGGTGCCGAACGCGATCGGCACGCCGGCGCGGTACGCGCGCGCCGCGGTGTCCTGGATCTGCGCGCCGATCGTCGCCGCCTTCGGCCGCACGACTTCCGGAAAATAGCCCGGCTCCTTCGCCTTGTCGGCGACGAAGCGGCCGGCGTAGATCGTCGGCACGTACCAGGTGCCGCGCTGCTTCATCAGCCGCATGACTTCGTCGTCCATGTGCGTACCGTGCTCGATGCTGGTCACGCCGGCGAGCACCGCGCGCTTCATGCCTTCGGTGCCGTGCGCATGCGCGGCGACGCGGTAGCCGTAGTCCTTGGCCGTGTCGACGATCGCCTGGACCTCGTCGACCGTGAACTGCGGCGCATCGCCGCTGCGCGCATAGCTCAGCACGCCGCCGGTCGCGGTGATCTTGATGACGTCGCTGCCTTCCTTGTAGCGCTGGCGTACGGCCTGGCGCGCGTCGTCGATCGAATTGATCACGCCTTCGGTCGGGCCGGGCGGGCCGAGCAGATGCGAGAGCATCGAGTTGTAGCCGTTGCTCGGATCGGCATGACCGCCGGTGGTCGCGATCGACTTGCCGGCCGCGAAGATGCGCGGCCCCGGCACCAGGCCCTGGTTGATCGCATCGCGCAGATGCGGACTGACCTCGCCGCCGAGATCGCGCACGGTGGTGAAGCCCGCCGACAGCGTCTTCTCGGCGTAGCCGACGGCGCGGAACGCGTAGTCCACCGGATCGAGGCGGAAGCCTTCCGAGTAGCTCGCCGGGCTGGATTGCGAGCCCAGGTGCACGTGCAGATCGGTCCAGCCGGGCGAACAGGTGCGGTCGCCGAGCACGATCGATTCCACGCCGTCCTGCAGCTTCGCGCGGCCCGGAATCACTTCGCGGATCGTGCCGTTCTCGACCAGGATCGTGTGCTCGCCGAGCACGCGGCCGCTGCGCGCATCGAACAGGCGTTCGCAGTGCACGGCGGTCTGGCTGGCGGCAGCCGCCGCGGCGGGCAGCAGCAGCGCGATCGCGAGCAGGCCCAGCGACGGACGGGCGAACGGGCGGGTGAGGGGACGACGGGCCATGCGGCACTCCGGAGCGGCGGCGGTCCCGGATTGAAGCACGCGGACGCGCCGCGCGGGCGCACTCAATCGTCGTAGGAGACGTGCAGCACGCGATTGCGACCTTCGGCCTTGGCGCGATACAGCGTGGCGTCGGCCAGTTGCAGCAGGACCTCGGGCGTCAGCCCGTCGCCGGGGAAGGTCGCGATGCCGATCGACATCGTGACCGGGCCCAGCTGCTGCCCCAGATGCTGGACGGTCGCGATCTCGACCGCTCGGCGGATCTGCTCGGCACGCACGAGGGCGCCCGCGGCGTCCAGCTCGGGCAACACCACGGTGAACTCCTCGCCGCCATAGCGGCAGGCGATGTCCTCGGCGCGCACGCCGGCCTGGATCTGGCGGCCGACCTGACCCAGCAGCGCATCGCCCGCGGCGTGGCCGTGGGTGTCGTTGAAGCGCTTGAAGTGGTCGACGTCGAGCATCAGCACCGACAGCGGCAGGCCGCGTCGCTCGCAGCGCTGCAGCTCGCGGGCCAGGCTTTCCTCGAGATAGCGGCGGTTGAACAGGCCGGTCAGCGGATCGCGCAGCGACTGCGTGCGCAGCGTCTCTCGCAGTTGCAGGTTGGCGATCGCCAGTCCCAGCTGCTCGGCGAGCTGGCCGATGAGTTCGTCGACCGCCGAACCGTGGTCCATCGCCTCGGCGGACGCGCTGACCTGCAGCAGGCCGATCGAGGTGCCCTGCGCACTGAGCGGCAGGCACAGCGACGTGATGCCGGGCGCCGGCGTGCCGGCATCCAGATGGGCGCAGGTCAGCTGGCGCGATTCCTCGCCGGAGACCATGTGCGCCTGGCCGCGACGCAGCGCCCAGCAGTCGGACGGCATCAGCGAATCGGTGCTGCTGATCAGGTGATCGCCGAAGCTGGCGACGCTGTCGTGGAAATTCTGCGAGGCGCGGATCAGGTAGAAACGTCCGCTGGCGTCGGGCACCAGGCGCCGGATGGTGTCGATCGACAGCTGCACGATCTCCTCCAGCGTCTGGCAGCTCTGCAGCAGGCCGGAGTAGCGGGCGAGATCGTGGCGCTGCTTCGACAACTGGTCGACCTGCGCCATGCTCAGCGCCATCTCGTGGGCCGCGCTGCGCGCTTCGAATTCGAGCCGCCGGGCGCGTTTGTTCTCGCGGGTCACGCTGACCATCAGCGAGATCATCAGACCGCCCGACAACAGCATGCCCAGCACGACGATGGCGATCAGCAGATTCGCGTAGCGGTCGCTGCGCGCCTTGCGCTGGTCGAGCAGGCGCAGTTCCTCGCGCCGCATTTCGGACGCCGCCTCGTCGAACTCGTTCCACTGGCGCAGGGTCAGCGTCGAATTCGTGGCCTGGCGGGCCACGTCGGCACCCTGCAGCTCCTGCAGGTCGAACAGCCGCCGCAGTTCGGACAGATGCGCCTGCGCCGCTTCGCGCATCCGCTTCACCCGGGCGTGCTGGCCGGGGTTGTCGCGGATCGCCGACGCCAGCGCCTCGTGGGCGGTGTCCACCTGGTGGGTCGCGATCAGGTACTGGCTGCGGAATTCGGGGTGGCCGGTCAGCCGGTAGGCGCGCGCATTGGCCTCGGTGCTGCGGATCGCGCGCTCGGCGACCTCGATCCGGTTGATCACCTCGTAGGTGTGTCCGATCCACTCGTTGCTCGTGCGCAGGCTCGACACGCCCCAGACGCTGGCGATCCCGACGCCCAGCAACAGCAGCAGCGCCAGCGCGAACGCGGGCAGGCGGTAGGACGACAACCGGGAAGACGATGCAGGCAAGGCGGGGGAACCTGACGGCGCTGGCGCGATTCTAGCGCCAGTGACGCGCATCACGTCTGCGGTGACCGGCCCGGCACGCTCCGAATGGCGGCCGCATCGGCGCTGCGGTAGGCTGCCCGGCCGTTTCCGCAGCAGCAGCGTCCCGTGTCCAGCGAACCCGTCGTCGTCGATCCCAACGCCTACCAGCCCACTCCGGTGGAATCCGATGCCCAGACCTTCTGGACGTCGACCCGTGCGTTCGAGGTCACGGAACGGGCGGACAAGCCCAAGTACTACTGCCTGTCGATGCTGCCGTATCCATCCGGCGCGCTGCACATGGGCCACGTGCGCAACTACACGCTCAGCGACGTCATCAGCCGCTACCAGCGGATGATCGGCAAGAATGTGCTGCAGCCGATGGGCTGGGATGCCTTCGGTCTGCCGGCCGAGAACGCCGCGATCAAGAACGCGACCGCTCCGGCCAAGTGGACCTACGCCAACATCGCCCACATGCGCAGCCAGCTGCAGTCGCTGGGCTATGCGATCGACTGGAGCCGCGAGTTCGCGACCTGCGCGCCGGACTACTACGTCCACGAGCAGCGCATGTTCGTGCGCCTGATGAAGAAGGGCCTGGCCTACCGCCGCAACTCGGTCGTCAACTGGGATCCGGTCGACCAGACCGTGCTCGCCAACGAGCAGGTCATCGACGGCCGCGGCTGGCGCTCGGGCGCGCTGGTCGAGAAGCGCGAGATTCCGCAGTGGTTCCTCAAGATCACCGCCTACGCGCAGGAACTGCTCGACGGCCTGGACACGCTGGGCGGCTGGCCGGACTCGGTCAAGACCATGCAGCGCAACTGGATCGGGCGCAGCGAAGGTCTGGAGTTCGCTTTCGACGTGGCCGGCAGTGACGACACACTCGCCGTCTACACCACGCGCCCTGACACGCTGATGGGCGTGACCTTCGTGTCCGTCGCCGCCGAGCATCCGCTGGCGATGCGCGCGGCCGAAACCAATCCGGATCTGGCGGAATTCATCGCCGACCTGCGCCAGGGCGGCGTGTCCGAGGCCGAGCTGGAAACCCAGGTCAAGCGCGGCATGGACACCGGCCTGCGCGCGATCCACCCGGTCACCGGCGACGAGATCCCGGTCTGGGTCGCCAACTTCGTGCTGATGGGCTACGGCACCGGCGCGGTCATGGCCGTGCCCGCCCACGACCAGCGCGACTGGGAATTCGCCAGGGCCTACGGCCTGCCGATCCGGATGGTGGTCGTGCCGACCGACGTGCGCGATGCGCTCGAGGAAATCGGCCGCGACCGCGCCACGCACACCGATCCGATGCAGTCCGCGCTGGGCGGTGGCGCGTCGCTGGACGTCTACGACACCGGCGCAGCCGTGCAGGTGGTCGAGTCCTTCGAGCGCCGCATCGCCGAAGAGGGCGCCTACACCGATCGCGGCTGGCTGGTGAATTCCGGCGAGCTCGACGGTCTCGACTTCCAGCAGGCGCTCGATGCACTGGCGTCGCGCTTCGAGGCTGAAAGCCGCGGCGCGCGCAAGGTCAACTTCCGTCTGCGCGACTGGGGCGTCAGCCGCCAGCGCTACTGGGGCTGCCCGATTCCGGTGATCTACTGCGACGCCTGCGGCGCGGTGCCGGTGCCCGAGGACCAGCTGCCCGTGCTGCTGCCCGAGGACGTCGAAGACGCGTTCGCCAATCCGGGCGTCGTGCAGTCGCCGATCAAGTCCGACCCCGAGTGGCGCAAGACCACGTGCCCGACCTGCGGCGGCGCTGCCGAACGCGAGACCGACACCTTCGACACCTTCATGGAGTCGAGCTGGTACACCGCGCGCTACACCTCGCCCGGTGCGGCCGACATGGTCGACGACCGTGCCGACTACTGGACGCCGGTCGACCAGTACATCGGCGGCATCGAGCACGCGATCCTGCACCTGCTGTATTTCCGCTTCTATCACCGCCTGATGCGCGATGAAGGTCTGGTGCGCAGCGACGAGCCGGTGATCAACCTGCTGACCCAGGGCATGGTCATCGCCGATACGTTCTATCGGGAGCAGGGCAACGGCGGCAAGGACTGGATCAACCCGGCCGATGTCGAGATCGTCCGCGACGACAAGGGCCGGATCACCGGCGCGACCTCGAAGCTCGACGGCCAGCCGGTCTCGATCGGCGGCACCGAGAAGATGTCCAAGTCGAAGAACAACGGCGTGGATCCGCAGTCGATGATCGGCAAGTACGGTGCCGATACCGTGCGCCTGTTCTCGATGTTCGCGGCCCCGCCCGAGCAGTCGCTGGAGTGGAACGAGGCCGGCGTCGAAGGCATGTCGCGCTTCCTGCGCCGGCTGTGGAACCAGGTGCAGAAGCACGTGCAGGGCGGGGCGGTCGGCACGTTCGACGTCGCGGCCGCTACGCCCGCGCAGAAGACCCTGCGTCGCCAGCTGCACGAAGCGATCCAGAAGGTCGGCGACGACTACGGCCGTCGCCACAGCTTCAACACCGCGATCGCCGCGGTGATGGAACTGCTCAACCACGTCGGCAAGTTCGACGAGGCCGACGCGAACGCGCGTGCGCTGCGTCAGGAAAGCTTCGAGACCATCACGCTGCTGCTCAACCCGATCACCCCGCACATCAGCCACACGCTGTGGCAGCTGCTGGGCCATGCCGAGACGCTGCTCGAGGACGTGCCGTTCCCGCAGGCCGACGCCGCCGCGCTGGAACGCGACGCGCTGACGCTGGCAGTGCAGGTCAACGGCAAGTTGCGCGGCACCATCGAGGTCGCGGTCGATCTGCCGAAGGATGCGGTCGAGGCGATGGCGCTGGCCGAGCCCAATGTCGTCAAGTTCCTGAGCGGGCTGACGGTGCGCAAGGTCATCGTGGTGCCGGGCAAGATCGTCAACATCGTCGCCGGCTGAACCCGGCGTCGCCGCGCTTCGCGCGCGGCGCTTGCCGGCCCTGTCCCCCTCGTCCAGACTCCGCCCATGCGCATCCTCCGACCGGTTTTCCTGCCTCTGGCCCTCGTCGCCCTCGTGCTGACGCTCTCCGCCTGCGGCTTCCATCTGCGCAACGCGCTGACGCTGCCGCCGAATCTCGGCCCGGTCGACATCGTGTCCAGCGATCCGTACAGCCGCCTGGCCCGCTCGGTCGAGCGCGCGCTGGCCGCCGCCGGTGCCGAGATCGCCGAGCCCCGCGCGACCGATGTCGCGACGCTCAACATCCAGTCCGAACGCTGGGCCGCGCTGCCGGCCAGCCTCGACGCGCAGGGCCGCGCGCAGGAATACACGCTGCGCTACGCGGTGGTGTTCTCGATGCGCGATGCCGACGGCCGCGACATCGTGCCGCAGCAGGCGATCGAACTCGCCCGCGACTACCTCGCGCCGCCGACCGATTCGATCGGCGCCGACTCCGAACGCGAGCTGCTGTCGCGCGAACTCGAGCGCGAGATGACCGCCTCGATCATCCGTCGCATCGACGCGGTGTTCCGCAATCCCCAGGAACGCACCCGCAGGTGAGCCCGGCCGTGCACGGTATGCGCCCGTCGTGGAACTGAGCCCCGAACGCCTGCCCGCGCAGCTCGCGCGTGAGCCGCTGCGTCCGGCGTATCTGATCGCCGGCCCCGAGCCGCTGCGCGTGCTCGAAGCTGCCGATGCCGTGCGCGCCGCCGCGCGCGAGCAGGGCGTCGCCGAGCGCGAGGTGTTCGAACCCGAAGGCCGCGACATCGACTGGAATGCGGTCGAAGCCACGTTCCGCGCGCCCAGCCTGTTCGCATCGAAGCGTCTGGTCGAACTCCGTCTGCCGACGACCAAGCCCGGCAAGGACGGCGCCGCGGTCATCAGCGGCTTCTGCGCCGACCCGCCATCGGACGTCACCCTGCTGGTCACCGGCGGCGAATGGAGCCGGCAGCACGGCGGCAAGTGGAGCGAAGCGATCACCGGCATCGGTCATCTCGTCGTCGCCTGGCAGGTCAAGCCGCACGAACTCGAAGGCTGGATCGACGCGCGCCTGCGCAGCCGCAACGTGCTGGCCGATCGCGCCGCCGTGCAGCAACTGGCCGAGCGCGTCGACGGCAATCTGCTGGCCGCCGCGCAGGAGGTCGACAAGCTCGCGCTGCTGGCCGACGGCAGCACGCTCGATGGGCCGCGCATGCAGGCACTGGTCGCCGACGCCGCGCGCTTCGACGTGTTCCGCCTGCTCGATGCCACGCTCAACGGTCAACCGGCGCAGGTCGTGCGCATGCTCGCGGGCCTGCGCGCCGAGGGCGCGGCGATTCCGGCGCTGATGGGCATGGTGGTCATGGAACTTGCACGTGCCGCGCAACTGGCGCAGGTGCAGGCGCGCGGCGGCAACATGGCCAACGAATTCAAGGCGCAGCGCATCTGGGATGCCCGCCAGGCGGGGTACCGGCGCGCGCTGCAGCGGCATCCCGAAACGCGCTGGGTGCGTTTCGTCGCCGAGGCCGGACGTGTCGATCGCATCGCCAAGGGCCGTGGCCGCTGGGGCGTGGATCCCGTCGACGGCTGGCTCGCGCTGGAGCGTCTGCTGGTCGCGGTGGCCGACGCGCGCGCGGGCGCCCTGCTGGCCGCCTGAGCGGCTGCGATGGCGCTGCACCTCGTCTACGGCGGCACCTTCGATCCGATCCACAACGGGCATCTGGCGATCGCCTGCGCCGCGCGCGACGCGCTGGCGTGCACGGTCCATCTGATGCCGGCAGGCGATCCGCCGCATCGCGCACCGCCCGGCGCCGACGGCGCGACGCGTGCGGCGATGGTCGCACTGGCGATCGAAGGCGTGCCGGGCCTCGTACTCGATCGCCGCGAACTCGAACGCGTCGGCCGCAGCTACACCGTCGACACGCTGGCCGAGCTGCGCGGAACGCTGGGAGCCTCGGCGCCGCTGGCCTGGCTGGTCGGCGCCGACAGCCTGCTCGGCCTGCCGAGCTGGCATCGCTGGCGCGATCTGTTCGCGCTCGCGCACCTGGTGGTCGCCGAGCGGCCGGGCAGTGCGCTCGATGCGGCCCTGCCGGCCGGACTCGCCGAGGCACTGCAGGATCGCTGGACGCGCGCGCCCGCAGACCTCCAATCGCAGCCCGCTGGCAGGGTGCTGCGTCTGCATCAGCCACTGTCGGCGGTGTCCGCGACCGCGATCCGCGCGCGTCTTGCGGCGGGCGCGTCGACCTCCGGTTGGCTGCCGCCCGCGGTTGCCGCATTCATCCAGGAGAAGGGGTTGTACGGGGCGGCCGCCCCCGCTCCGCTATAATTTCCGCCGCACTTTCAGAGCCAGACCTTTGTCCAATCCCGCACACGTCATCAAGACCCGCCTGCCAGAGCCCCCGCCGTCCCCGGATGCGCTGCTCGAAGTGGCCCGCGCGGCCGTCGCAGAACTCAAGGCCGTCGACGTCGTCGACATCGACGTGCGCGGCCGCAGCAGCGTCTGCGATTTCATGGTCATCGCGTCGGGCACGTCCAGCCGTCACGTCAAGTCGATCGCCGACGAAGTCGTCAAGCACGCCAAGAAGCTGGGTTGCCAGCCGCTGGGTGTCGAAGGCGAGCGCGAGGCCGAATGGGTGCTCGTCGACCTGGGTGACGTCATCGTCCACGTCATGCTGCCGCGCGTGCGCGAGTTCTATGCGCTCGAGCGTCTGTGGACCGTCGGCGACCAGCCGCCGGAAGACGAGCGCGGCCCGCGTCGCGATGCCTGATCGCGCCGTCCCGGCACGTCCGGGACGCACATCGGGATGAGCGCGGCACGATGAAAGCGAAACTGATCGCCGTCGGCGAACGCGCCCCCGCCTGGGTGGCCGAGGGCTTCGCCGAATACCGCAAGCGGCTGTCGCACTGGCTGCCGCTGGATCTGGTCGAAGTCGAGCCCGGCCTGCGCGGCAAGGGCCGCGACACCGTACGCGCCATGTCCGACGAAGGTGCGCGCGTCCTCGCTGCCATCCCGCGCGACGCGCTGGTGATCGCGCTCGACGGCCGCGGCCGCCTGCATTCCTCGGAAGATCTCGCCCAACGCCTCGAACACTGGCGCATGCAGGGCCGTGATCTCGCGTTCCTGATCGGCGGGCCGGAGGGCCATGCGCCGGATGTCCTTGCCCGCGCCGACGAGCGCTGGTCGCTCGGTCCGTTGACGCTGCCGCACATGCTGGTGCGCCTGGTGCTGGCCGAGCAGGTCTACCGCGCCGCGGCGATGCTGGCGAATCATCCGTACCACCGGGCCTAGGGCAGGGCGGTTGTCGATTGATCGAGCTTCGAGCGCGTCGACACGCGCGATGTCTTGATCGGTTCTGCTGATCCGTGCGACGCGTCGGCGCCCCAGAAAAGTGCTCCCGTCATTCCGGCGAAAGCCGGAATCCAGTGCCTTCTGCACTGGCGGCAGAAAAACGAAGCTGCTTCACCGATCATTCCGGCTGGCGTGAGGCGCTTTCGAGTGTGCTCGGCAGCCGGCGAATCGCCAGGACGCTGGACTCCGGCGTCCGCCGGCATGACGGGGAGGAATTTCAAGCCTCTGTTGACCAGGTCGGCTGTGCGAAGAACAACGCCGCCCGTCATCCAATCCACCGGATGACGGGACAGCCGCAATCCATCACCCCCGCGACAGATTGAACGCGATCGGCACCAATCCGATTGCCTCCACCGGCACGCCATCACGCATCGCCGGCTGGAAGGTCCACATCCGCTGCACGTGACGAAGGGCAGCGCGATCGAGGTCGCGGTTGCCGCTGCTGCGGTGGATGCGCACGTCCATCGGGCGACCGTCGGTGCCGACGTGGACTTCCAGCAACACCACGCCCTCGGCGCCTGCGGTCAGTGCGGCACGCGGATAGTCGGGCGCGGGTGCGCTCGCGTACTGCAGGGCGATGCCGGACATCGGCGTGGTGTCGATCACGATCGGCGCGACGTCGACCGGCGGGCCGTCGATCGCCGGCAGCGCCGGCAAGGTGCCGGCATCGACGACGACCGCGGCATCGACCGGCGCGATCCGCGGCAGCGTCTGTTGCGGCACGACCGGCGATGGCGTGCTGCGCGGCTGCACCACCTCGACACGTTCCGGCGGCAGCTCCGGCTTCGGCGGAGGCGGCGTGATCCACTGGAACTCCTGCTTGCGTTCCGGCAGGGCGTACTCGAGCGCGTCGCGACTGGCCGGCACCAGCAGCGCCATGAACAGCATCGCGTTAAGGGCGAGGGTGCCGCTGAGTCCGACGATGCGCACGGCATCGGGACGCGACGGTTCGTGGACCGGTCCGCGCATGCGGGGACCAATGGGCTGAAGCACCATGCACCACCTCCTGTGTGCGGGCCGGATGGCCCGTGGAAGCGTCAACGTGGCAGCGGTGGCAATGGGGTCGAAGGCCGGCCGCGCCGTCGCATCGTTCGCCCCGAACCTGCGCCGATCGCGGCAGGTCGACAAGACCGGCCCGACGAACGGATGCGGGCGCGGGACCGGCGGTCCGACGCGGCTGACGGGGCGCGCGCACCGAAGCCCGCCTGCCCAGCAGCTGTGGCGCGACACTGCGCAATCGCGCCCCGTCCGCACCCGCACACGACAGGGCCCGCGCATGGCGGGCCCTGTCGATGCAGCGGATCTCGCTGGATCAGTCCTCCGGCATGCTCTCCGGCTCGCGGTCGAGGCCGCCTTCGTCCGGATTGTGCTCGCCGGTATCGGCCGGCTGCTGGGCGTCACCCTTGTCGTTCGGGTTCTTCTCCGGATAGCCGGGATTCTGGCCGGGCTTGACCGGCGGTTCGGGCGTGGTCCTGTTCTGGCTCATGTCAGCGTCCCAGTTCGAAAACGACGTCGAGATTGGCGGACAGCGTGGTTTCGCCGGGTGAAACCGACGTGGCCGGCGCGCTGTCGGCCATCGCGCGCATGGCCATCATCGGACGCGGCGGCTGGAAGCCACCACCCTCGCTGATGCTGACGATGCGGCGCACGCGCATGCCCAGCGACGCCGCATAGACCTCGGCGCGCGCCTGCGCCTTCTTCAGTGCATCGGCCCGTGCCAGGTCCTGCACGCCTTCGGCGTCCTCGATCTCGAACGTCGGGCCGTTGATCTGGTTGGCGCCGCTGGCGACCAGCGCGTCGAGCACCTGGCCCAGCTTGCCGATGTCGCGCACCTTGAGGTTGACCGTGTTGCTGGCCTGGTAGCCGGTGATCACCGGCGGCTGGTTGTCGGCGTAGCGGTACTGCGGGCTGAGGTTGATGCCCGAGGTCTGCACGTCGCGCTCGGCGATGCCGGCGGTCTTGATCGCGCCCATCAGCTTGGACATCTGTTCGGCGTTGGCACGCATCGCGGCGTTGGCGTCGGCGGCCTGGGTCACGACGCCGGTCGACAGCGTCGCGATGTCGGGCGCACGGCTGGCTTCGGCCTGCGCGGAGATCGACAGCAGCGTGCCGTCACTCGGCGCGGCGTGGTGCGTGGCGGGCTGGGCGCTGGCGGTCATCGTCAGGGTTCCGAGGGCGAGGCCGCAGGCGAGCAGCAGGGGGCGGGGGATCAGGTGCATTCGAGGCTCCGTTGAGATGAACAAGGGTCGTCACGCACCGGTGAACGGCCCGTGAGCCAGGCCGGGGTTACGCAGGTTCAGCCGGCGGTCGGACACCGCCCGCACGGTATCCTTCCCGGATGCTGCATCTGGCTTCGCAATCCCCCCGCCGCCGCGATCTTCTGGCCCGTCTCGGACTGCCCTTCGGGCGGGTCGACGTCGACGTGCCCGAGGTCCAGATCCCCGGTGAATCCGCCGCCGATTACGTGCTGCGCGTCGCGGCCGACAAGGCGCGGGCCGGGCTGCAGGCGCTCGCCGAATCCGGTGAGCCGGGCGATGCCGTCGTGCTCGGCGCCGACACCGAAGTCGTGCTCGACGGGGTGGTGTTCGGCAAGCCGCGCGACGCCGCCGATGCGATCCGCATGCTGCAGGCGCTGTCGGGCCGCACGCACCAGGTGATCTCGGCCGTGGTGCTGGCCGCCGCGGACCGGCAGGCCGAGGCGACCGTCGTCACCGAGGTCACCTTCGATGCGCTCGACGCCGACACCATCGCGGCCTACGTCGCCAGCGGCGAACCACACGGCAAGGCCGGCGCGTACGCGATCCAGGGCGGCGCGGAACTGTTCGTCGCGCGCATGGCCGGCAGCCATTCGGGCGTGATCGGACTGC
The DNA here is from genome assembly GCF_036584485.1 of Luteimonas flava. Classification (NCBI taxonomy): domain Bacteria; kingdom Pseudomonadati; phylum Pseudomonadota; class Gammaproteobacteria; order Lysobacterales; family Lysobacteraceae; genus Luteimonas; species Luteimonas flava. Next base: position 363,743 of record NZ_JAZHBM010000001.1, read on the forward strand.
CGCTGCAGCAGACCGCGGCGCTGTTGCGGCGCTTCGGCCTGCAACCGCAGCCCTTCGCCACCCACGACCACAAGGCGTGACACGGACATGTCGGAAGAGATCCTGATCAACGTGACCCCACGCGAGACCCGCGTGGCGGTGGTCGAGAACGGCATGCTGCAGGAGCTGCACATCGAACGCGGCTGGCGTCGCGGCGTGGTCGGCAACATCTACAAGGGCAAGGTCCAGCGCGTCATGCCGGGCATGCAGGCGGCGTTCGTCGACATCGGCCTGGAGCGCGCGGCGTTCCTGCACGCCAACGACGTCATGCGGCCGCCGCAGACCGGCAACGATGGCGAGGGCGGTGGCGACAGCCTGTTCCCGTCGACCGCGCCGACGCTGCCGGTCACCGAACTGCTGCGCGACGGGCAGGACATCGTGGTGCAGGTGGTCAAGGATCCGATCGGCACCAAGGGCGCGCGCCTGACCACGCAGATCAGCATTCCCTCGCGCTATCTCGTGCTGCTGCCGCAGTCGCGGGTGGTCGGCGTGTCGGCGCGGATCGAGGACGACGTCGAACGCACGCGGCTGAAGACACTGGTCTCCGAACTCGCCGCGGCGACCGGCGGGCACGGTTACATCGTGCGCACGAACGCCGAAGGCCAGAGTGCCGAGGCGCTGGCCGAGGACATCGCCTACCTGCAGCGCGCCTGGGCGCTGATCGAACACACCACCGGCGATTCGCGCGTGGGCGCGCGGGTCTACGAGGATCTGACGCTGCCGATGCGCGCGGTCCGCGACCTGATGCGCCGCGATGTCGACAAGGTCAAGGTCGATTCGCGCGATACCTACGAAAAGCTGTGCATCTTCGCCGCGCAGTACCTGCCCGCGCCCGGCCCGGCCGAGCAGGCGCGACTGGTCGACCGCATCGAGTCCTACACCGGCACGCGGCCGATCTTCGACCTGTACGGCGTCGAGGACGAGATCCAGCGCGCGCTCAAGAAGGACGTGCCGCTGAAATCGGGCGGCTATCTGGTGATCGACCAGACAGAGGCGATGACCACGGTCGACGTCAACACCGGCTCGTTCCTGGGCCAGCGCAATCTCGAGGAAACGGTGTTCCGCACCAATCTGGAAGCTGCGCAGGCGGTCGCGCGCCAGCTGCGGCTCCGCAATCTGGGCGGCATCATCATCATCGACTTCATCGACATGGTGGATGCGGAGCACAAGCGCCAGGTGCTGCGCACGCTGGAGAAGTCGCTGTCGAAGGACCACGCCAAGACCACGGTCTACGACTTCTCGCCGCTGGGTCTGGTCGAGATGACGCGCAAGCGCACGGTCGAGAGTCTGGAGCGCCAGCTCGGCGAGGCCTGCACGGCCTGCAACGGCCGCGGCATCGTCAAGACCATCGAGACCGTGACCTACGAGATCTTCCGCGAGATCGTGCGCGCGGTACGCCAGTTCGAGGCCGATCGCCTGCTGGTGATCGCCTCGCCCAAGGTCGTGTCGACGATCACCGACGAGGAATCGGCGGCGGTCGTCGAGCTGGAGGAATTCCTCGGCAAGTCGATCCGCTTCCAGTCCGACGACCAGTACCTGCAGGAACAGTTCGACGTTGTGCTGCTCTGAGATCCACCGCAGGCGGACCGCGCTTCCCGCGCACGCCGGGTGGGCACCCGCGTGACCGGCTGGGCGACGCGCCTGCACCGCCTGCGGCGCAGCGCGTGGTATCTCGTCGCCGCGGTGCTGGTGACGATGGCGCTGGTCGCGGTCGTAGCCGCGCAGGTCGCACTGCCGTGGCTGGAGCGCAATCCGCGCACAGTCGCGTCGTGGCTCAGCGAGCGCGCCGGTCGCCCGGTCGCCTTCGACACGCTCGATGCGACGTGGACGCGTCGCGGCCCGCTGCTGCGCGTGACCGGCCTGCGCATCGGCGATCCCGCTGCCGCGGTGCCGATCGGTACCGCCGAAATCCAGGTCGCGCAGTATTCGGGCCTGCTGCCCGGGCGCTCGCTGACCGAGCTGCGGCTGCACGGCATCGCACTGACGCTGCAGCGCAATGACGACGGCAGCTGGCAGGTGCGCGGCCTGCCGGGCGCCGCCCACGCCGAAGAGGATCCGCTCGACGCGCTGCAGGGCCTGGGCGAACTGCAGGTCGTCGATGCGCGGCTGACGATCGATGCGCCGTCGCTGTCGATCGCGCACACGCTGCCGCGCGTGGATCTGCGCATGCAGGTCGATCGCCGCCGCGTGCGCGCCGCCGCGCGCGCGTGGGTCGAGGCCGGGGGCGCGCCGCTGGATCTGCGTCTGGAACTGCTGCGCGCGCCGGGCGACGGCCGCGCCTACGTCGCGATGCCGCGCAATGCGCTGCAGCTGTGGTCGCCGTTGCTCGCGCCCAGCGGCGTGGCGATCCGCGAAGGCCATGGCCGCGTGACCGCCTGGATCGACCTGCGCGGGCGCAAGGTCGAGGCGATCACCGGCGACGTGGCCCTCGATGCACTGACGCTGCAACGCGCCGGCGATGTGGCGCGCGCCGCCGGCGATGCGCCGACCGTCGTCTTCGACGGTGCGACCGCGCGCCTGCACTGGACGCATGCGGACGGCGACTGGCGTCTCGATGCGCCGACGCTGCGGGTAACGCAGCAGGGGCGTGAGCAGGTGCTCGATGGTCTCGTGCTCGCCGGCGGCCAGCACTGGGCCATGCACGCGGAACGCGTCGAGGTGGCGCCGCTGATCGCGCTGGCCGCGCTCGGCGACGGCGTGTCGCCGACGCTGCGCACCTGGCTGCAGGCCGCCGCGCCGCATGCGGTGCTGTCGGACGTCGACTTCGCCGCGCGCGCGGGCGGGCCGGTGCGGGTGTCGGCGCGGATCGAGGATTTCGGATTCTCGCCGGTCGCCGACCGCCCCGGTCTGCACGGCCTTGGCGGCACGCTGGTCGGGGACGGGCAGGGCGTGGTGTTCCGCCCCGATCCCGATGCGCGCCTGGTGTTCGACTGGCCATCCGGTTTCGGCGTGCCGCATCCGCTGCGGCTCACGGGCGAGATCGCAGGTTGGCGCGACGGCGACGCGTGGCGCGTCCAGACGCCGGGCCTGCGTGTGGAAGGCGACGGCTATGCCGCCGATGCGCGCGGTGGCTTGTCGTTCGACGGCGACGGCACGCGGCCACGGCTCGATCTGGCCGCGGATGTCGACGCAGCGCAGATTCCGGTCGCGAAGAAATTCTGGGTGCGCCACACGATGCCGGTTGCCGCGCGCGAATGGCTGGACATGGCGCTGGTCGCAGGCACCGTGCGCAACGGCCGCGGCATCGTCGCCGGCGATCTCGACGACTGGCCGTTCGGGGTCGAGGACGGCAAGGACCGTCGCGGCGTGTTCTTCGCCGAAGGCGACATCGCCGATGCGACGATCCGCTTCCAGGACGACTGGCCGGCGATGACGAAGCTCGGCGGACACGTGCGTTTCATCAACGACGGGTTCCGGCTCGATCCCTCGACCGGCGAACTGGTCGGCGTGCCGCTGCGCGATGTCGTCGCCGGCATCCGCAACTACGGCGAGACGCCGGTCGAAGTCGCCGCGACCGCGCAGGCCGATGCGAAGCAGCTGCTCGCGCTGATGCGGCAGAGTCCGTTCCAGACCCTGCACGGCGAGACCCTGGATGCGCTGGACGTTGTGGGGCCCGCGCATGTGGCGGTGTCGGTCGCGGCCGGACATGGCGAACCGATGCGGCTCGACGGCGAAGTGAAGCTCGAAGGCGTGGCGATGCGCGAATCGCGTTTCGACCTCGCATTCGAGCACGTGCGCGGCCCGGTCGCGTTCGACCAGACGGGGTTCCATGCCGATGCACTGGATGCGCACCAGGACGGGCAGGCCGGCACGCTCGCCTTGCGCGCCGGCGTGGGGCACGTGCGCCAGCGCAGCAACGCGTTCGAGGGCGAACTCGACATGCCGCTCGATGCGAACGCGCTGCTGGCGCGTGCGCCCGATCTGGCGTGGCTGCGTCCGCACGTCCGGGGTCGCGCCCCGTGGCAGGTGCAGGTGGCCGTGCCCGACGCCCCCGCAGGCGAGGGCGCCCCGGCCGCGCGCCTGCTGCTGCGCTCCGATCTCGTCGGCACGACACTGCGACTGCCGGCGCCACTCGACAAACCGGCCGGACGCGCGCTGCGCACGACGATCGAAGCGCCGCTGCCGTTCGGCACCGGCGATGTGCTGGTCGGCTTCGGCAACCGGCTCGCGTTGCGTGCGCGCACCAGCGGCGCACGTGCGGGCATCCGCGTGGACATGGGGCAGGCGCGCGTCGACGACGCGGCGCCCGCGGCCGGCATCGCCGTCTTCGGCCGCACGCCGGTGGTCGATGTGTTCGACTGGATCGGCCTGATGGGCGCGGGCGACGACGGCGACGGGTTGGCGTTGCAGCAGGTGGACGTGACCACGGCCGACCTGCGGCTCGCCGGCGGTCGTCTCGGCCAGACCCGCATCACCGCTGCGCGTCGCGATGCCGGTACCGATCTGCGCCTCGACGGCGCCGCGCTGGCCGGCGACGTGCGCATTCCCGATGCCGACGGCGCCCCGCTCGCGATCGCGCTGCAGCGCCTGCACTGGCCCGCGCCTGCGCCAAAGCCCGATGCCGTGGCGATCGCAGCGCCGACCGCGCCGGCGATCGCGCGCGTTCCCGCAGCGACGCCGGTCGACGACACGCTCGATCCCGCATCGGTGCCGCCGATCCAGCTCGCGATCGACGATCTGCGCTACGGCGACGTGGCGCTGGGCCGCGTGGACGCGTCTTCGCGTCGCATCCCCGGCGGCCTGGCGGTCGATCGCCTGCAGGTCCGCGCGCCGGACCATCGCATCGACGTGACCGGACGCTGGACCGGACGCGGCGCGGCGGCGCGCACTGCGCTGCAGGCCGACGTGGAAAGCGAGAATTTCGGCCGGCTCGCGTCGGGCCTCGGCTTCGCGGGGAGCATCGTCGGCGGGCAGGGACGCGTGGACTTCGACGCGGCCTGGCCGGGCGCGCCGAATGCATTCCAGGTCGCGCAGCTCGAAGGCGCGATGAAGATCGCGCTGCGCGACGGGCAGCTGGTCGAAGTGGAGCCGGGTGCAGGGCGTGTGCTGGGCCTGCTCAGCGTGGCCGAGCTGCCGCGCCGGCTGATGCTCGATTTCCGCGACTTCTTCAGCAAGGGCTTCGGCTTCAACCGCATCGCCGGCGATATCCGCTTCGGCAACGGCACCGCGCGCGGCGACAACCTCGTCATCGACGGGCCGGCGGCGGAAATCCGCATCCGCGGCAGCGCCGATCTCGCTGCGCGCACGCACGACCAGGACATCGAAGTGCTGCCCAAGACCGGCAACCTGCTGCCGGCGGTCGGTGCGCTGACGCTGGGCCCCGTGGGCGCGGCGGTGGGCGCGGTTGCGAACGCGGTGCTGCGCAAGCCGCTGGCCGAGATGGGCGCACGCAACTATCACGTCAGCGGCCCGTGGCAGGATCCGAAGGTAGACGTGGTCGAGCGTCGCGACGCGGCGCAACCGGCGACCGCTCCGTCGACGCGGCCGCAATCGGCCAACTGACGCGTTTTCGCCGGCGATTGCGGGCCTGCAGGTTCAGTTTCGGCTTGCCATCGACGGCTTTGCCCCCACACTTGGCGGATGTCCGAATCTCCTGCTTCCTCCGGCGGCGCGCTCGCGCTGGCCGAATCCCGCCTGCTGTTGCCCGCCGGTCTTGATACCTCCGGTCTCGACCGCGCGTTCTCCGCCCTGCTCGGTCCCGGCATCGATTTCGGTGACCTGTATTTCCAGCACTCGCGTCGCGAGAGCTGGGCGGTCGAGGACGGCATCGTCAAGAGTGGCTCGCATGCGATCGAGCAGGGCGTGGGCGTCCGCGCGATCAGCGGCGAGAAGACCGGCTTCGCCTACTCCGACGACATCGATGCGGTCGCGCTGCTCGGCGCAGCGCAGTCGGCGCGTGCGATCGCCCGCGATGGCCGCGCGCACGCACCGCTCGCGTTGGCACGCACCCGCGCCCACGATCTGTATCCCGCGCAGGATCCGATCGACGCGCTCGGCAGCGAGGCGAAGGTCGAAGCCTTGCGCCGTGTCGACCGCCTGCTGCGCGCCGCCGATCCGCGCGTGCAGCAGGTGATGGTCAGCCTGTCGGGTGGCGTCGACACCGTGCTGGTGGCACGCAGCGACGGCGTGCTCGCCGGCGACGTGCGTCCGCTGGTGCGGCTCAACATCCAGGTGCTGGTGGAACACAACGGCCGCCGCGAATCCGGCTATTCGGGCTACGGCGGGCGCTATTCGTACGAAGAACTGCTGGGCGACGGCAAGCCGGAACGCTTCGCGCGCGAAGCGCTGCGCCAGGCACTGGTGAACCTCGAAGCGATCGACGCGCCGGCCGGCACCATGCCGGTCGTGCTCGGCGCGGGCTGGCCCGGCGTGCTGCTGCATGAAGCGGTCGGCCATGGCCTCGAAGGCGATTTCGCGCGCAAGGGCACCAGCACCTATGCGGGCCGCATCGGTCAGCGCGTCGCCTCGAAGGGTGTGACCATCGTCGACGACGGCACGCTCGACGGTCGCCGCGGTTCGCTCAACATCGACGACGAAGGCACGCCGACGCACTGCACGACGCTGATCGAGGACGGCGTGCTGACCGGCTACATGCAGGACACGCTCAACGCGCGCCTGATGGGTGTCGCGCCGACCGGCAACGGCCGCCGCGAATCCTTCGCGCATCTGGTGATGCCGCGCATGACCAACACCTACATGCTGGCCGGGCAGGACGATCCGCAGGACATGATCCGCTCGGTCAAGAAGGGCCTGTACGCGGTGAACTTCGGCGGCGGCCAGGTCGACATCACCAACGGCAAGTACGTGTTCTCGGCGACCGAGGCCTATCTGATCGAAGACGGGAAGATCACCGCGCCGGTCAAGGGCGCGACGCTGATCGGCAACGGTCCTGAGACGATGCAGCGCGTGCGCATGATCGGCCACGACATGGCGCTCGACGAAGGCGTCGGCGTCTGCGGCAAGGACGGGCAGAGCGTCCCGGTCGGCGTGGGCCAGCCGCATCTGCTGATCGACCAGCTGACCGTCGGCGGCACGCAGGCTTGAGAGCCGCCGTGCAGGACTTGGGTTGCGTTAGTCGGAGCGGCTTTGGGCTGCGCTCCAATAAATCCGTCATTCCCGCTTCCGCGGGAATGACGGCATATGAAACTCAGCGTGCGTCGTCGCCGTCGCCGGGTTCGTCGGCTTCGTCTTCCAGACGCGCTTCCTCGGCCGCGGCGTCTTCGCCTGCCGCCAGCGACGCGGCCGCGAACACCCCGCGCAGTTCGCGGAACAGCTCGCGGAACGCGGCGGGCGGTTTGTTCTTCGCGCGCTCGGCCAGTGCGTTGCGCACCAGCTGGCGCAGGCGCTGGCGGTCGGCCTCCGGGTACGCATCGAGCAGTTCGGCCAGGGCCGCATCGCCGTCGTCGAGCAGGCGCGTGCGCCACGCTTCGGCGCGGTGCAGCTGGGCGGTCTCGACGCGCGCGGCGGCGCCACCGGCGTCCATCGCGTCGCGGATCGCTTCCAGTGTCTCGTCGCTCTCGCGGCGCATCTGCTTGGCGAGGAACGCCAACTGCCGTTTGCGCGCGATGTGCGAGGTGATGCGCCGCGCATCGGCGATGTGCGGCAGCAGGGTGTCGGGAACGGGCAGTTTGCCCAGCTGGTTTTCGGACAGTGCGACCAGGGCGTCCGCCAGCGACAGCACTTCCAGCGCTTCTCGCCGGTTCTGCTTGCGGCTGGGGCCCAGGTACTCGCCCGATTCTTCGTTGATGCCTCTCATTGCAACAGGATAAGTCATTGCCCATGTCCCACGCCTTGATCGACGTTCATCCGGCCGACGATTCGGCCGTCCGTCTCGACGCACTGGCCGCGCTGTCGCAGCGCCTGCTCGACCGGTGCCGCGCCGCCGGCGCCACCCAGGCCGAGGTGTCGTGCTCGGAAGACGCGGGCCTGAGCGTCAACGTGCGCATGGGCGAGGTCGAAACCGTCGAGTCCACGCGCGACCGCGGCATCGGCGTCACCGTCTATTTCGGCAAGCGCAAGGGCACCGCCAGCACCGCCGACCTGCGCGAGGACAGCCTCGCCGCGACGGTCGACCAGGCCTGCGCGATTGCGCGCTTCACCGAGGACGATGAAGCCTCGGGCCTCGCAGATGCCGAGCTGATGGCGCGCCCCGGTGCCGATGGCCGCTTCGACGAGTACGACGCCTGGCATCCCTGGGCGCTGGATGCGGACGCCGCGGTGGATCTGGCACTGGCCTGCGAGGCCGCCGGTCGCGATGCCGATCCGCGCATCGCCAATTCCGATGGCGCCTCGGTCAGCACGTCGAAGGGCCTGAGCGTCTACGCCAACAGCCATGGCTTCGTCGGCGCCGAGCGGGGCAGTCACCACAGCATCGGCTGTGCGCTGATCGCGGGCGAGGGCGAGCACATGCAGCGCGAGGGCTGGTACAGCGTGGCGCTCGCCGAGTCCGATCTCGATGCGCCGGCTGCGATCGGCCGACGCGCCGCGGAGCGCACGCTCGCGCGACTGGATCCGCGGCCGCTGGCGACGGGCAGCTATCCGGTGCTGTTCCAGGCCGAGGTCGCGCGCTCGCTGATCGGTCATCTGCTGGGCGCGGTGTCCGGCGGCGCGCTGTACCGCCGCGCGAGCTTCCTGCTCGACAGTGTCGGCACGCAGCTGTTTCCCGAGTGGTTCGACATCTTCGAGCGCCCGTTCCTCCAGCGCGGGTTCCAGTCGTCGGCCTACGACGCCGAAGGCGTGGCCACACGCGAATCCCCGCTGATCCAAGGCGGGGTACTGCAACGCTACGTGCTCGGCAGCTATTCGGCGCGCAAGCTGGGGCTGCAGACCACCGGCAATGCCGGCGGCGTGCACAACCTCGAGATTCCCGCCAACGCCGGCGGTCTGCAGGATCTGCTGCGTGGCATGGATCGAGGCCTGCTGGTCACCGGCCTGATGGGGCAGGGCGTCAATGCGGTGACCGGCGATTACTCGCGCGGCGCGTCGGGCTTCTGGGTCGAGGGCGGCGAGATCCGCCACGCGGTCGACGGCATCACCATCGCCGGCAATCTGAAACAGATGTTCGCCACCATCGAAGCCGTGGGCAGCGACGTCGACCCGCGTTCGCACGTGCGCACGGGCTCGATCCTGCTCGGGCGCATGACCGTTGCCGGTGGCGAGTGACGTTGCCGCACTTGACGGCTGTGCGCCTTCCCTGAACAGTGCGCCGCAAGGCCACGGCCTGTGATCCTTCCACCCAACCCGAGGCGTCCCGCATGAGCGAGTTCGACAAGTACACCACCGCATCGCCTCCCCCCGCCGGCGTCGCGTCCGCGGAAGAACGCCAGTGGGGCCTGTTCGGCCACCTGTCCGCGCTGACCGGTCTGTTCACCGGCGGCATCGGCAACATCGTCGGGCCGCTGGTGATCTGGCTGATCAAGAAGGACACCATGCCCTTCGCCGCCGACCAGGCGCGCGAGGCGCTCAACTTCAACATCACCCTGGCGCTGGTCGGCGTGGTGCTGTTCCTGATCACCCTGGTGACCTTCGGCCTCGGCGCGGTGCTGACGATGCCGGTCGGCCTGCTGCTGGGCATCGCGTGGTTGGTGCTGACCATCATCGGCGCGATGAAGGCGAACGACGGGGTGGCCTACCGCTATCCCTTCGCGCTGCGCCTGGTCAAGTAAGCGATCGATCCGGCTGCACCGCACAGGCCCCGGCGTCCGCGCCGGGGCCTGTCGCGTTGCGGGGGTGCCGGAAGTCCGGGTGACGTCCGCGTCTGGCGCCGCGCGCGACGCGCGGGCAGGCTGGCGCCACGATCCACGACCGGAGGTGTCCCATGCAGACCGCATCCTTTCCGCAGACCCTGCCCGCCGATGACAGCCGCCACTGGGCGGCGGCGATGCACATCGGGGCACTGGTGCTCGCGCTGCTGACGAGCTGGATGTCCGGCGTCGCGGGCGCGCTCGCGGCCGGCGTGGTCTATCTGGCCAGGCGCGACGACGATGCGTTCGTCGCCGCGCACGCGCGCGATGCGCTGAACTTCCACCTGAGCATGTGCCTCTACGCCTGCGCGATCTTCGTCGCGGCCATCGGCCTGCTCGGTGCCACGGTGCTGACGCTCGGCATCGGCGCGATCGTGACGCTGCCGGCCGGTCTGATGCTGGTGGCCGCAGCGTGCGGCCTCGCGATGCTGTGGCTGATCAGCAGCATCGTCGCCGCGGTGCGTGCCTTGAACGGCGAGCACTACCGGCATCCGCTGACGATCCGGTTCTTCGGCAGCTGAGTCTGATGAGGGCCGGGCGCTGATCGCGTCCCGGCTTCAGTAATCGCGTTCGATCGCGCGGCGGCCGAGCGCGGCCAGCGGGGCGACGGTCTCGCCGAACGGAACCAGCGCGTCCTGCATGCGCGTCGCGAGCGCATCGAGGCGCGCGCGCGAAGCATCGACGCCGATCAACGCCGGGAACGTCGCCTTGTCCTGCGCAACGTCCTTGCCGGCGGTCTTGCCGAGCGTCGCGCTGTCGCCTTCGATGTCGAGCAGGTCGTCGCGGATCTGGAATGCGAGGCCCAGCGCATCGGCGAAATCATCCAGGCGCGCGCGTGTGCCTGCATCCACGCCTGCAGCGAGTGCGCCCAGCGCGACGGCGGCCCGCAACAACGCACCGGTCTTCATCGCATGCAGGCGTTCGAGTGCGTCCACACCGATCGAGCCCCCATCGCCGGTCGCCGCCAGATCGAGCGCCTGGCCGCCGCACATGCCGTTCGCGCCCGACGCGCGCGCGAGCGTCGCGACCATCGCCAGCCGGACCTCGGCAGCGAGTGGCGCTTCGGCCAGCAGCGAGAACGCGAGCGTCTGCAATGCGTCACCGGCCAGGATCGCAGTGGCTTCGTCGAAGGCGACGTGCACGGTCGGCTGGCCGCGACGCAGGGCGTCGTCGTCCATTGCCGGCAGGTCGTCGTGCACCAGCGAGTAGGCATGCACCAGCTCGACCGCCGCGGCCGCGGCATCGGCAGCACCCGTGGGCGCACCGAAAGCGTAGGCGGTGGCGTGGGCCAGCAACGGACGCATGCGCTTGCCGCCCAGCAGCACCGCATGGGCCATCGCGGCATGCAGGCGCGGCTCGCCGTCGGCGACGGTGTCGAGCGCCTGCTGCAAGGTGGCGTCGGTGCGTGCGCGCCAGTGCTCGATCAGCGTGGCGGTGTCGTCTGCCGCGTCAGGCATCGGGATCGTCGAGTCCGGCATCGCCGAACGGCTGCGCGCGTTCGGGCGCTGCGGGATCGCTGAGCAGCTTCACGCGCAGCTCGGCGTCTTCGAGCGCCTGCTGGCAGCGCCGGTACAGACCGACACCGCGCTCGTAGGCGCCCAGCGATTCTTCCAGACTCAGTTCGCCGCCTTCCATGCGTTCGACGAGCGTCTCGAGCTGGGTCAGAGCGTTTTCGAAATCGGCGACGGGACTGGCTTCGGTGGCAGCGGGTTTCTTCGGCATGCGCGGATTTTAAGCGATCCGCGCGTCCGGCACCGTGTAAATGTCGCCGGGCGGCGACCAGTGCAGGCGGCGGTTGCCGTCGCGCAGCCAGGCGTCGAAGCCGGCGTCGAAGGCGAGATCACCAGCCGCCAGTACGCGGCCGTCGCCGTCGACCAGCGCCGGCAGATGTGCGCGGATCCAAGGGGGCACGTCGAGCGACTGCAACACGTGTTTGAGCGCGTGCGTGTGGGCACGGCCGGGCAGGCGGATGCGCTCGCCGCCCTGACGGGCGCGGACGGTCCACACACGGCCAGCCGGCGTGCCGTCGAGCCACAGCCGGCCGCCATCAGGCAGTTGCAGCGGTGCACTGCCGTCCCAGGTCGCGGTGAAGCCGGCATCCAGCGGCGCCCGGATCGGCCCGGCCTGCAGCAGTCCTCGCCAGCGTTGCAGGCGATGGCCGGCCCAGTCGAAGCGGGGCACGCGATCCATGCGGCCCATCTCGAGGTCGGCGTTGCACCAGTCGATGGCACGCGCCGGAAGGGGCGGCCCCTGGAGCGCCGCGATCCAGCGACGCAGGACGCGCGCGCGGCGTGCGTCCGGGAGTGCACGCAACGCGTCGAGGCGCAGCACGGCGGGATCGGGCGTCCGCGCCGTTGCCAGCGCATCGTCGTCCCCCACGTCGAGCAACGCGCCCGTCTCGGCCTGCAGCGCCGCGACCACCGACAGCACGGTGTCCGCGTGCGGCCAGCGCGTGCGCAGCAGCGGCAACACGCGATTGCGCAGGAAGTTGCGGTCGGCATCGTCCACTGCGTTGCTCGGATCCTCGATCCATTCGAGACCGTGCGCCTGCGCATACGCGACCAGCTGCGCACGCGGCAGCGCGAGCAGGGGCCGCCACAGCCACCCGTTCGCGAACCGGCGCAGCGGACGCATTCCGGCGAGCCCATCCGGCCCCGACGCGCGCAGCGCACGCAGCAGCACGGTTTCGGCCTGGTCGTCGCGGTGGTGGGCGAGGGCGAGCACATCGCCCGGCTCCAGTTGCGCGGCGAACGCGGCATGCCGCGCGGCACGCGCAGCCGCTTCTGGACCTTCGCCGCTGTCACGCGCCACGTTGACCCGGACCACACTGCACGGCACCTCGAGACGGGCGCACGTCTCGACGCAGTGGGCGGCCCATTCGTCCGCGCCCGCCTGCAGGCCGTGATGGACATGCACCGCGCGCAATCTTCGCGCGCGCAGCGCAGGCGTCTGGGCGAGTGCGTGCAGGAGCACGCCGGAATCCAGTCCGCCGCTGTAGCCCACAACGAGACGGCCACGTGTATCGGGCGGCAGGTCCTGCAGCGGCAGATCGATCGGCATGTGGACATGGTAGCGAGACCTGCCGCTTGCGCGATTCGCGCGTGGCGACACGGCCATCGGGCACGAACGCGATGCAGCGATCCGGTGATGCGGTCGCCCCGCGGTGCGATGCGGCCTACAGTCGCGGATCGCATCTGCAGGAAGTGCCGCATGTCCGTCCTGTTCTCCCCGATCCGCCAGCGCGCGTTGACGCTGCGCAACCGCATCGCAGTCTCGCCGATGTGCCAGTACGCGTCTGTCGATGGCCTGCCTGACGACTGGCATCGCGTGCATCTGGGCAGCCGCGCGGTGGGTGGTGCGGGCCTGGTGATGACCGAGGCCTGCGCGGTCTCGCCCGAAGGCCGGATCTCGCCGCAGGACGCCGGCATCTGGAACGACGCGCAGGTGCAGGCCTGGGCGCCGATCGCGCACTTCATCCGCGCGCAGGGCGCGGCGCCGGCGATCCAGCTGGCGCATGCCGGGCGCAAGGCCAGCACGTTCGCGCCGTGGCGCGGTCGCGGCGCGGTGCCGGTCGCCGAGGGCGGCTGGCAGGTCGTGGCGCCTTCGGCGCTGGCCTACAACGCGGAATACCCGGCGCCGCGGGCGCTCGACGCCGCCGGCATCGCGCAGGTCGTCGACGATTTCCGCGCGAGCGCGTTGCGCGCATTGGACGCGGGTTTCGAGGTCGCCGAGCTCCATGCGGCGCACGGCTATCTCCTGCACCAGTTCCTGTCACCGTTGTCGAACACGCGCGACGACGCCTGGGGCGGCGCTTTCGACAATCGCGTCCGCGTGGTGCTCGATGTCGTCGATGCGGTGCGCGGCGTCTGGCCCGAACGCCTGCCGCTGTGGGTGCGCATTTCGGCGAGCGACTGGGTCGAGGGCGGTTGGGATGTCGAACAGAGCGTCGAACTCGCGCGCCTGCTGAAAGCGCGTGGCGTAGATCTGGTCGACGCCTCCAGCGGCGGCCTCTCGCCGCTGCAGTCGATCGAGGCGGTGCCGGACTACCAGGTGCCGTTCGCGCGTCGCATCCGCGATGAGGTCGGCATCGCGACCGGTGCAGTCGGTCTGATCACGACGCCGGCGCAGGCCGAGCGCATCGTCGCCGACGGCGATGCCGACATCGTGCTGATGGCACGCGAGCTGCTGCGCGATCCCTACTTCCCGCGTCGCGCGGCGCGCGAACTGGGCGTCGAGATCGAGACGCCGGACCAGTACTTGCGCGCGTGGTGAGACCGCTCAGCGCGTCAGCGCCTCCGCGTTGCGCGTATAGAGATCGGTGATGTCGAAGAACACCTCGCGCGTGCTGCCATCGCCCATCGTCAGGGTCAGCTTGTCGTAGTGCCGACCGCCTTCGTGCAGCAGAGCCTGCTGGGTGACATCGCGCGCCCGCAGGACCTGCTCCACGAAATCGTATTCGTTGCTCACCAAGCACGGGTGCCAGGCGGTCGCCGGTGTCGTGCCGTCGCCACTGCCGTCGATGTGGCGCAGCAGTGCATTGGTCAATGCCCGGCCTTCGATCAGGCGTTCGCGGTCACCGGCGCTGTTGGCGAGCGCGTTGCGCAGCATCTGCAACTGGATCGATGGCACCTGGTCCAGATCGCCGATGCGCTCGGCCAACCCCGCGAGGATGGGCGCGGCAGCCGGCACGGTCGCCTCTGAAGTCACCGCTGCGCTGACTGCGGCGCGCGCGTCGCGGATCGCGCTTTCGACCTCGAGCGGTGACCGGGCGGAGGCACTGGTGATCGCAGTGCAGGCTGCCTGCGCGGCATCCGCCAGCGCGGGCGCCCGGGTCGCGACTTCAAGCGCGGTGTCGTCGGCCGCCGCACTCGTTGTCGCGGTGAAGGCGACGAGTGCCAGAGTCAGGGCAGACAGTCGGCCACGGGGGGCAAATAGGCGCGTTTTCATCGAGGCATCCATTCGTCGAGTGAGCGACGAGTCTGCCACGCGTCCCGGAAGAACCGCTGAAGGCCGTGCAGGCGCCGACGGGTCGCGCGCGGATCAGGCCGCCTCGTACGCCCCGTAACTGCGCAGACGCTCGTACCGGCGCTGCAGCAGCGTCTCGACCGGCAGTTGTTCAAGCTGGTCGAGTTCGTTCATCAGCACGGCCTTGAGGCGCGTCGCGGTCTGGCGCGGATTGCGGTGTGCGCCGCCGATCGGCTCGCGCACCACCTTGTCGACCAGGCCCAGCGACTTGAGCCGCTTGGCGGTGAGGCCGAGCTGCTCGGCGGCGTCGCGCGCCTTGCCCGCGTCCTTCCACAGGATCGAGGCGCAGCCTTCGGGCGAGATCACCGAGTAGGTGCTGTATTCGAGCATCAGCGTGCGATCGCCGACGCCGATCGCCAGCGCGCCGCCCGAACCGCCTTCGCCGATCACGGTGCAGATGATCGGCGTCTTGAGTTCCGCCATTTCCAGCAGGTTGCGGGCGATGGCCTCGGACTGGCCGCGTTCTTCGGCGCCGATGCCGGGGTAGGCGCCGGGCGTGTCGA
The DNA here is from genome assembly GCF_036584485.1 of Luteimonas flava. NCBI lineage: Bacteria > Pseudomonadati > Pseudomonadota > Gammaproteobacteria > Lysobacterales > Lysobacteraceae > Luteimonas > Luteimonas flava. Next base: position 379,053 of record NZ_JAZHBM010000001.1, read on the forward strand.
TGAAGGTCAGCAGCGGCAGCTTGAAGCGCTCGGCCATCTTCATCAGACGCAGCGCCTTGCGGTAGCCCTCGGGGCGCGGCATGCCGAAGTTGCGACGCACCTTGGTCTTGGTGTCGCGGCCCTTCTGATGGCCGATGATGACCACGCTGCGGCCATCGATGCGGCCCAGGCCGCCGACGATCGCGGCGTCGTCGGCATAGGCGCGGTCGCCGGCCAACTCTTCGAACTCGTCGCAGATGCTGCGGATGTAGTCGTTGGTGTAGGGGCGCTGCGGGTGGCGCGCCAGCTGCGACACCTGCCACGGGGTGAGGTCACGGAAGATGTGCGCGGTGCGCTTGCGCAGCTTGTCGCGCAGCGTGGCGAGTTCGGCGTCGATGTTGACCGCCGGGCCGTCGCTGGCCTGGCGCAGTTCCTGGATCTTCGCTTCGAGATCGGCGATGGGCTGTTCGAAGTCGAGGTAGTTCGGATTCATTCGGGAAAGCCGTCCGTTGGGAGGCGGCCGCGGTGCGGACCCGGGCGCGGTGCGCCACGCGGGCCCGGCCGGAGCCGGAAAGGGCGACAGTCTAGCGGAGAGCGCCCGATGAGGCCGTACGAGGGCGTCTGGATCGCAGATCGCCGCATGTTGGCGGATGTTGCGAAGCCGGATGCGGCGCTGTTTGCGCGCGAGGAACCTGTTCAAGGTCCGTCGCGAGCGCAGCCGGATGGTGTGAGGCGGCGCGCAGAAAGCGCAGCGTACACACGGTACGTGAGCATTCCGAGCACCGCACGCGCGCCCGCCGGCAAGCGCAGCAGGACATTGAACAGGTTCTCAGTTGGCCCAGGGCTTGGCGATGTCCAGTCGTGCGATGCGCACGCCGGCCTGGGCCCGCAGGGTCCCGGGCAGTTCGGCATCCACGCGCACCGAGTGCGAGCCGTTCACGTCCAGCGTGCCGGCGCTGCCCGCTTCCAGCAGCAGGTCCAGACGCAGCGGCGTCTTGCCGGGGCGATGCTGGGCCAGCACCTGTTCCACGCGTGCCAGCGTGCCGGGCACGCGCAGGTCCAGGCGCAGCGACAGCCGGCGCGCATGCTCCGGGCACACGGTGTGGAAATCCCAGCAGCGCTTCACCCGCAGCGCGAAGCCGCCGCTGAACTCGTCCTCGCGCAGGCCGCCTTCGACGATCAGGATGCGGTCGCGCGTCAGCAGATGCGCGTACTCGCTGCTGGCATCGGCGAAGAAACCGCACTCGATCCGGCCGCGGCCGTCTTCCAGCAGCACAAAGGCCTGCGAGTCGCCGCGCTTGCGCATCGCGCCGACCTGGCCGGCGATGATCACCTGGGTTTCCGGGCGCCAGCTGTTGCCGCCGCCCTTCTGGTCGCGCGCCGCCCACAGGCTGTCGAGCTGGCCCAGATCCGTACCGACCAGCGCCTGCAGCTCGTCGCGATACGGATCGAGCGGATGGCCGCTGAGGTAATGGCCCAGCGTGTCGCGTTCGCCGTCGAGTTTCTGCTTGAGCGGCCATTCCTCGCACTCGGGCAGATCGATGTGCAGCGCATCGCTGTCGCCGACGCTGCTGCCGAACATGTCGACGATGCCGGCGCTGCGGTTGCGCGCGAGCTGGTCGGTTGCCTTCAGCGCCTCGGGCAGCTGCAGCATCAGCGACGCGCGGTTCTTGCCGAGCGCGTCGAGCGCGCCTGCATTGATCAACGCTTCGAGCGTGCGCTTGTTGAGGCGCGAGGAGTCGACGCGGCGGCAGAAGTCCAGCAGGTCAGGGAACACGCCCGCATGCACGCGCGCCTCGACGATGTTCTCGCACGCGCCACGGCCCACGCCCTTCACCGCGCCGAGGCCGTAACGGATGGTCTGCGGATCGATCGCCTCGAACATGTAGGCCGATGCGTTGACGTCGGGTGGCAGCACGTCCAGGCCCATCGTCCGCGCTTCGGTCAGGAAGCCGGTGACCTTGTCGGTGTTGTCCATGTCCGACGACAGCACCGCGGCCATGAACTCGGCCGGGTAGTGCACCTTCAGCCACGCGGTCTGGTAGGCGACCAGCGCGTAGGCGGCCGAGTGCGACTTGTTGAAGCCGTACTCGGCGAACTTCTCCATCAGGTCGAAGATCTGCGTGGCCTGGACCGGATCCACCGCGTTCGCCGCCGCGCCGGCTTCGAACTTGGCGCGCTCCTTGGCCATCTCCTCGGGCTTTTTCTTGCCCATCGCGCGACGCAGCATGTCCGCGCCGCCCAGCGAATAGCCGGCCAGGACCTGGGCGATCTGCATCACCTGTTCCTGGTAGACGATGACGCCGTAGGTCGGCGAGAGCACCGGCTCCAGCGACGGATGCGGATAGCTCACGTCCGTGCGGCCGTGCTTGCGGTCGACCCATTCCTTGTCCATCCCCGAACCCAGCGGGCCGGGACGGAACAGCGCGGCGAGCGCGATGATGTCCTCGAACGTGTCGGGCTGCGCGCGCTTGAGCAGCTCGCGCATGCCACGCGATTCGAACTGGAACACCGCGACCGTGTCGCCACGCGCGAAGAGCTTGTAGCTCTCGATGTCGTCGAGCGGCAGCGCGGCGATGTCGAGCGGATCCTCGCCCGCGGTCGCGCGGCGCGCGTTGATCGCCTTGACCGCCCAGTCGATGATCGTGAGCGTGCGCAGGCCGAGGAAGTCGAACTTCACCAGGCCGATCGTCTCGACGTCGTCCTTGTCGAACTGGGTGACCGGATTACGGCCGCGGCCGCCTTCGTCGTGTTCGGCGAACAGCGGGCAGAAATCGCTGAGCGGCGACGGCGCGATCACCACGCCACCGGCGTGCTTGCCGGCGTTGCGGGTCAGGTCCTCGAGCTGCAGGGCGAGATCGAGCAGGTCGTGGACGTCGTCCTCGTCGTTGTAGCGCGCGATCAGTTCATCGGAGCGCCAGGCATCGTCGCTGCGCGACTTGTCGGTGCGTCCGAGCGCGTCCTCCAGGCCGATGCCCAGCGTCGGCGGCACCAGCTTGGAGATGCCGTCGACCATGCCGTAGGGATAGCCGAGCACGCGGCCGGTATCGCGCACCACGGCCTTCGCGGCCATGGTGCCGTAGGTGATGATCTGGCTGACGCGGTCGCGACCGTACTTCGCGGCGACGTAGTCGATGACCTCGTCGCGGCGGTCCATGCAGAAGTCGATGTCGAAGTCGGGCATCGACACGCGTTCGGGATTGAGGAAGCGCTCGAACAGCAGGTCGTAGGGCAGCGGATCGATGTCGGTGATCTTCAGCGCCCACGCGACCAGCGAGCCTGCGCCCGAACCACGGCCGGGACCGACCGGGATGTCGTGTTCCTTGGCCCACTTGATAAAGTCCGAGACGATCAGGAAGTAGCCCGGGAACCCCATCTTGCAGATCACGTCGAGCTCGACGTTCAACCGTTCGACGTAACTTTCGCGCGTGTGGCCGGCCGCGACCGGATACTTTTCCAGACGCTCGACCAGGCCCTCGTGCGACTGCGCGCGGATCCAGGTATCGAGCGTGTGTTCGCTGGGCACCGGGTAGGCGGGCAGGTAATAGGTGCCCAGGCGCAGTTCGAGATTGCAGCGCTGCGCGAGCGCGAGCGTGTTGTCGATCGCATCGGGCACGTCGGAGAACAGCGCGGCCATCTCGTCGGCCGACTTCAGGTACTGCTCGCGCGTGTAGAGCTTCGGGCGACGCGGATCGTCGAGCACGCGGCCGGTCGAGATGCACACGCGCGCCTCGTGCGCATCGAAACCGTCGGCATCGAGGAAGCGCACGTCGTTGCCGGCGACCACCGGCAGAGAGAGATCGGACGAGACCTGCAGCGCGAGCGCGTTGTGCACGGCTTCGTCGTCGAAGCCGCAGCGGGTGAGCTGCAGGAACAGGCGATCGTCGAAGACGTCGCGCCACTGCGCGTACCACTGCCGCGCGAGATCGTCGCGGCCACCGGCCAGCAGCTTCGCTGCCGGGCCGTGTCGGCCGGCGATCGCGAACAGGCCGGTGTTCGCCTCGCGCAGCCACTCAGGGCGCACGACGACACCATCGGTGCGATGGCCTTCCATCCACGCACGCGTGAGCAGGCGCGACAGAGACAGATAGCCGTCGTGGTCGCGGCACAGCAGGGTCAGCGTCGAAGCCGGTTCATCGCCTTCGGCGAGCGAGATGTCCGCGCCCATCACCGGCTTGATCCCGGCGCCCTCGGCCGCCTTGTAGAACTTGACCAGCGCGAACAGGTTGTTGCGGTCGGTCAGCGCGACCGACGGCTGGTCGAGCGCGGCGCAGCGTTTGACCAGCTCCTTGATCCGGATCGTCGAATCGGAGAGCGAATATTCGCTGTGGACGTGGAGGTGGGCGAAGCGCGCGGACATTGCAGGGGCGTGGCGACCGGAGGGTCAGGTTAGGGCCGGGGCGGGGGCCGGACAAGGCTTGACACGGCGGGGGTCGCGCTCTGGTGCGGCGGGGGTGTGCCGGCCCACCGGGAACGGTTCAGTCGTGGGCGTCCGGCACGGGTAGATCAGGCCGGTAATGGCTCGGCGAACAGGTCCGCGGTCGCGGGTTCGGCGATGGCCTCCGACACGGCGTCGGGCAGCAGGCGCGACACCGGCGCGAAGCTGCGGCGGTGATGCACGCAGGGGCCGTGCGCCTGCAGCGCGGCGAGATGCGTCGGTGCGCTGTAGCCCTTGTGCCGGTCAAAGCCGTAATCGGGAAACTGCGCATGCAGTTCGACCATCGCGCGATCGCGCGCGACCTTGGCGAGGATCGAGGCCGCCATGATCGACTGCTCGATCGCATCGCCGCCGACGATCGCGCGTGCGGGGCAGGGCAGACCGCGCGGCAGACGGTTGCCGTCGATCAGCACGCGCTCGGCCGCGGGCGCCAGCGCCTGGACCGCACGCGCCATGCCGACCATCGTCGCCTGGAAGATGTTGATGCGATCGATCTCTTCGACATCGACGAACTCGACCCGCCACGCGAGTGCGCGCTCGACGATCTGCGGATAAAGCGCCTCGCGGCGTTTCTCCGTCAACTTCTTCGAATCATCGAGACCGTCGATCGGGCGTTTCGGATGCAGGATCACCGCCGCGACCACAACCGGTCCGGCCAGCGGGCCACGTCCGGCCTCATCGACACCGGCGATGCGCAGGCGGCGGGTCATGGCGTCCGTGCCGGTGCAGGCAGCGCGGGCGCTGCGAGACGCGCGACGGCGTCGGCTGCGGTCGCCGACGCGCCCTGGCGCAGCTGCAGATGCAGATCGCGATACACCGGCTGCAGCGCATCCGCGGCGGCCGGATCGCGGAACCAGTGCAGCACGGCGGCGGACAGGTGTTCGGGCGTGCAGTCTTCCTGCATGAACTCCGGCGCGATCGTGCGGCCGGCGAGCACGTTGGGCAGCGAGAAGCGATCGACCTGCATCAGCTTGAAGAGACGCACGAGGAACGCCGTGCTCGGCGCGATGCGGTAGCCGACGACCATCGGGCGCTTGGCCAGCAAGGCTTCGAGCGTCGCCGTGCCGGAGGCGAGCAGCACGACGTCGCTGGCGACCATCGCGGCGCGCGCCTGGCCGTCGAGCACGCGCACATCGAGCGTGGAAAAGCGGGGGTGTGCGAGCAGTGCATCGATCGCAGCGCGGCAGCCGGCGTTCGCAGCCGGCACGACGATCCGCAGACCGGGCAGGGCGGCGGCGACACGCGCGGCGGCATCGAGAAACACCTCGCCGAGCCGGCCGATCTCGCCCAGGCGCGAGCCCGGCAACACCGCCAGCACGGGCGCGTCCTGCGGCAGCCCGAGCGCATCGCGCGCGGCCGCACGATCGGGCTCCAGCGCCACCATCTCCGCCAGCGGATGACCGACGAAGCGCGCGTCGACACCATGCGTCGCATAGATCGGCGGCTCCATCGGGAACAGGCACAGCACGAGATCCGCGCTGCGACCGATCTTCGCCGCACGCCCCTGCCGCCAGGCCCAGATCGACGGGCTGACGTAATGCACGGTGCGGATGCCGCGGTCCTTGAGCGCGCGCTCCAGTCCGAGATTGAAATCGGGTGCATCGATGCCGATGAACACATCCGGGCGCCAGTCGATCAGGCGCGCGCGCACCGTCCTGCGCAGCTTGAGCAGGCGCGGCAGATGGCGCAGCACTTCCGACAGTCCCATGACCGCGAGTTCGGACGCGTCGTGCCAGGTCTCCATGCCGGCCGCGCGCATCGCATCGCCGCCGACGCCTGCGAATGTCGCCTGCGGGTAGCGCGCGCGCAGCTGTTCGATCAGGCCGGCGCCGAGCAGATCGCCGGACGCTTCGCCCGCGACGAGCGCGATGCGCAGCGGCGCGCCGGATGTGCGGTCGTCGATCAGGGCTACGGATGCGGGTGTGGGACTGGACACGGTGGCATTGTGCGGCATCGACGGCGCGTCGTGCCGCAGCAGCGGTCAACGCAGCAGCGGACGATCGCCTGCGTCGATGAAGTCGAGGAACGCGCGCACGTCTTCGCTGTCCTGCGCCATTTCTTCCAGCCGCACGCGCGCATCGGCCAGCGAATCTCCCGAAACGTACAGGGCGCGGTAGGCACGCTTGATCGCCGACGTGCGCGCACTGTCGAAGCCACGACGCTTCAGGCCTTCGGCATTGATGCCGCGCGGCCGGCCGTAGCCGTCCTGCGCCACCATCACGAACGGCGGCACGTCGCCATTGACGAACGCGCCCATGCCGATGAACGCATGCGCGCCGATCCGGCAGAACTGGTGGATGCCGACGAAGCCGCTGAGGATCACGTGGTCGTCGACAGTGACGTGGCCGGCCAGCGTGGCGTTGTTCGAGAACACGCAACGGTTGCCGACGACGCAATCGTGCGCGACGTGCGTGTAGGCGAGGAACCAGTTGTCGTCGCCGACGCGGGTGATGCCGCCGCCGTCGCCGGTGCCGCGGTTGATGGTGACGAATTCGCGGATCGTGTTGCGGTCGCCGATCACCAGTTCCACGCGCTCGCCGGCGAACTTCTTGTCCTGCGGCTCGCCGCCGATCGCGGCATGGCCGTGGATGTGGTTCTCGCGGCCGATACGCGTCGGGCCATGGATGCTGGAATGCGGGCCGACGATGGTGCCGGCGCCGATCTCGACATCCGGGCCGATCAGCGTGAACGCACCGATGCGCACGTCCTCGCCCAGCGTCGCGCCGGGATCGACGACCGCGCTGGGATGGACCTGCGCGGCGCCCATGTCAGCGCGGGACCTCGGCGCAGAGGATCTCCGCGCAGGCCGCCTGTTCGCCGTCGACGCGAGCGATGCCGCTGTACATGGTCATGTTGCGGATCTCGCGCTTGATCGTGACTTCGAGCTCGAGACGGTCGCCCGGCACCACCATGCGCGAGAACTTCGCCGCGTCGACCTTGACCAGATACGACAGATTGCCTTCGCAGTCCTTGCCCTTGGTCAGATGGGTCAGGATGCCGCCGGCCTGCGCCATCGCCTCGACGACGAGCACGCCCGGCATTACCGGCTGGCCGGGGAAATGGCCCTGGAAGAACTCCTCGTTGGCCGAGACGTTCTTGTAGCAGAGCACGCGCTTGCCGTGCTCGAACTCGACGACACGGTCGACGAGCAGGAACGGATAGCGGTGCGGCAGCAGCTTGTGGACGCCGTCGATGTAGATCGGCAGCGTGATCGCGTCTGTCATGGTTCCCCCTTCCCGAGCGCCGTGACGCGACGCGCGAGCGAATCGAGCTGACGGATCCGGACGGCATTCTTCCGCCACTCGCGCGTGGGCTGGGCGGGAATGCCGGCGGAATACTCGCCGGGCTCGGTGATGGATGCGGACACCATCGTCATCGCGTGGACGACGACGTGATCGCAGATGTCGAGATGGCCGGCGACGCCGACCTTGCCGGCGAGCAGGCAGTAACTGCCGATCCTGGTGCTGCCGGCAATGCCGACGCAGCCCGCGATCGCGGTGTGCGCACCGATGCGCACGTTGTGTCCGATCTGGATCAGATTGTCGAGGCGCACGCCTTCGGCGAGCGTGGTGTCGTCGAGCGCGCCGCGGTCGATGGTCGTGTTGGCGCCGATGTCGCAATCGTCGCCGACGACCACGCCGCCGAGCTGCGGCACGTTGATCCAGCGTCCGGCGTCCATCGCCAGGCCGAAGCCCTCCGATCCCAGCACGGCGCCCGGATGGATGGTGACGCGGGCGCCCAGGCGCACTCGCTTGACCAGGGTCACGCGGGCGATCAGACGGCTGCCGTCGCCGACGATGCAGTCCTCGCCGATCACGCAACCGGGCCCGATGGTCGCACCCGCGCCGATCACGCTGCGCGCGCCGATGCTGACGTGCGGGCCGATCGACGCCGACGCATCGACCTGCGCACTCGGATCGACGACCGAGAGGGCGTGGACGCCCGCGGGCGCATCGCTGGCCGGATCGAACAGCGCCGCGATCTTCGCGTAGGCGACGTAGGGATCCTTTGCGATCAGCGCGGTGCCGGCATACCCGTCCGCATCCGCCTCGCGCAGCACGACGATGCCGGCGCCGGTTTCGGCGAGCTGCGGGCGGTAGCGCGGATTGGACAGGAACGCGAGCTGCCCACTGGTGGCCGTGGCGAGCGTCGCGACGCCCGACACCGAAGTGTCCGGCGCGCCGTGGACGACGAGACCGAAGCGCTGCGCGAGCGCTTCGGCGGTATGGCGGGTCTGCGTGTCGGTCATCGGTCGCGCTGGATCAGAACGCGCCGCCGAAGGTGAACTGCAGACGTTCGACTTCGTCGCCCTGCTTGATCAGATCGCCGGCGCCACCACGGACTTCCTTCTGCTGGCGCAGCGGGTACGAATAGCTGATCGAGATCGGGCCGACCGGTGCGCGCCACATCAGCGCCACACCGGCCGACGCGCGCAGTTCCTTCGCGTCCCAGCTGTCGACGTCCTTGTAGACGTTGCCGAAGTCGACGAAGGCCGAGATACGCGCGGCGGGCGACTTGATCAGTTGCGGGAAGAACATCTCCAGCGAACCGATCGTCTTCACCGCGCCGCCGATCGGCTGCAGGAACGAGCTGTTGAGCGCGGTCTCGCGCGGGCCGAGCGTGTTGTCGCGGAAGCCGCGCACCGAGCGCGGACCACCGGCGTAGAAGTTCTCGTAGAACGGCAGGCCGCTGGCGGTGAGCGTGCGGATGTAGTCGGGCGACGACGGATCGCAGGGATCGCTCGGCGCGGCGCCGGGTACCTGCGTGTCGACCACGCCGTCACCGTTGCTGTCCACGAAGGTCGGCGCGGTGTAGCAGACGTTGCGCACGACGTCGCTGCCGTAGCTGTCGCCGTAGCCGAGCTCGGCGCGGGTATTGAGGATCAGGTGCCGGTTGATCGGCCAGTACTTCGAGATCTCGTAGTTGAGCTTGTAGTACTCGGCGGACGAGCCGGGCAGGGTGCTCTCCAGCGAAACGCGCTGCATCATGCCGCGGGTCGGCTGCAGATAGTCGTTGCGGGTGTCGCGCGCCCAGGCGAGTTCGCTGCGCCAGGCATGGAAAGTGCGCGAGCCGAACGCATCGACGTAATCGACGATCGATTCCGGCGAGGAGCCGCGGAAGGTGAAGATCTGGTTGCGGTCGACGCCGAGCAGCAGCGAGATCGAGTCGTTCTCGGTCAGCGGAATGCCCAGGATCGTCTGGCCGGCGGCGCTGGTCGACGAATACTGCGCGGTGTTGAACTCGGAGTTGTCGAACTCGCGCCACCACAGGTTGTAGCCCAGCGACATGCCACCGTCGGTGAAGTACGGGTTCATGAAGGAGAACGAGTAGCGCTGCAGGTAGACGTTGCGCTGCGCTTCCACCGACACGCGGTTGCCGCTGCCGAGGAAGTTGTTCTGCGACAGCTGCACCGACGTGGTCACGCCGGCGAGCTGCGAGTAGCCGAGGCCGAACACGAAGCTGCCCGACGTGGTTTCGGTGACGCTGAACACCACGTCGACCTGATCGTTGCTGCCCGGCACCGGCTGGCTTTCGACGTTGACGCTGCCCGATTCGAAATAACCAAGGCGCTGCAGACGGACCTTGGAGCGGTCGACCGCGGCCTGCGAGTACCAGGCGCCTTCGAACTGGCGCATCTCGCGGCGCATCACTTCGTCGGACGTGCGGCTGTTGCCCTTGAACTGGACGCGGCGCACCTGGACGCGCGGGCCCGGCACGACCTGCAGATTGATCGCGACCGTGCGGTTCTCGCGGTCGACTTCCGGAATCGGGTTCACCTGTGCGAACGCATAGCCGATGTTGCCGAGCGTCGCGATGATCGCGTCCGAACTCAGCTCCAGCAGCGCGCGCGAGAACACCTGGTCCTTCTGCACGAAGACGCGGCTTTCGATCTCTTCCTTCGGCAGCACCGTGTTGCCGGTGATCTGCACGTCCGACACCTTGTAGATCTCGCCTTCGGTGACGCCGGCGGTGATGAACATGTCGGCCTTGTCGGGACTGATCGAGACCTGGACGCTGTCTTCGCTGAAGTCGATGTAGCCGCGGTCGAGATAGAAGTTGTGCAGCTTTTCGCGATCGCCCTCGAGCTTCTCGCGCGAATACTGGTCGTCGCGGCGGTACCAGCTGAGCCAGTTCGACTCGCCCGATTCCCAGTTGTCGGTCAGCGTGTCGAGATCATAGGTCTCGTTGCCGATGATGTTGATGTGGCGGATCTTCGCCGCCTTGCCTTCCTCGACGTTGATCGCGATGTCGACGCGGTTGCGGTCGAGGCGCGAAACGGTCGGGGTGATCTTGACGTTGTACTTGCCGCGGTTGTTGTACTGGCGCACCAGTTCCTGGGTCACGCGGTCGAGGTCGAGGCGGTCGAAGGTCTCGCCTTCGGACAGGCCGATCTCGTTGAGACCCTTGGTCAGGTCTTCGGTCTTGATGTCCTTGTTGCCGGTCAGCGTGAGGCGGTTGATCGCCGGGCGCTCGCTCACCGTGAACACGAGGATGTCGCCCTGGCGCGCGACCTGGATGTCCTCGAAGAAGCCCGTGCGGTAGAGCGCGCGGACCGCATCGCTGATGCGCGTCGAATTGACGGTGTCGCCGCGCTCGACCGGCAAGTAGGTGAACACAGTGCCGGCGCCGATGCGCTGCAGGCCGTCGACACGGATGTCGCTGACCGTGAAGCTGCTGGCGCTCGAAGGTGCCAGCGGGGGCAGGGCGGCGGGCGCAGGCGCGGCAACAGGTGCGTTCGCGGCCGTCTGGGCCCAGGCCGGCGCGGCGATCACCGTGGCGAGGGCGAGGGCAAGCAGTCGGCGGTCAGGCATTCGCGTCATCTTTGAATCCGGGTAGGGGAGTGGTTCCGGCGCGGTGTGTGCGGCGGAATCCGGGTCGAGGCAGGTGTCAGCGCACGAGTTGGAGGATGTCGTTGTAGAACGCCAGGCCCATCAGGCTGGCCAGCAGCGCCAGGCCGACGTATTGCCCGGCCACCATCGCGCGCTCGCTGACCGGGCTGCCTTTGACCAACTCGATAAGGTAATACAAGAGGTGTCCCCCATCCAGCAGCGGGATGGGGAGGAGGTTCAGGATCGCCAGGCTCAGCGACAGCAACGCGAGGATCGTCAGGTACCACGCAGGCCCCTGGCCGGCATAGGTATTGGCCGCGCGCGCGATCGTGATCGGGCCGGCCACGGTGTTCTCGATCGCCACCCGGCCGCTGAAGGCGCGCCCGATCATGCCGACCAGCTGGCCGGTCAAATGACCGACTTCATGGAACGCCGCCGGCACCGACGCGAGCACGCCGTACTGCTGGATCGCGTCCTTCTCCGGCATCGGCAGGTCGCGCGGCGGCGCGATGCCGAAGGCCCAGTACTCGCCGCGCCCGTCGGGCAGCTCCATGCGCCTGGGTATCATCTCCAGAGCGAGGCGCTCGCCGTCGCGTTCCACTTCGACCATCGCCTGGCCGCCGCGGTCGCCCAGCGTCTGCACCAGCGGGCCGATGTCCTCGAACACGCGCACCGGGCTGCCGTCGATGGCGGTGAGGCGGTCGCCTTCGGCCAGCACGCCCCAGGCCGCGGATCCGGGCTCGACGCGGCCCACGACCGCCGGCAGCAGCAGATGCCGCGGCCACAGGCCGATCGCCGACGCGATGCGCCGCTGGTCGAAATCCTCGGGCAGCTGCGACAGGCGCAGTTCGCGGACCACGTCGCGGTCGCGTTCGTCGGTGACGTGCAGCGCGATGTCCCGGCGATCCAGCGCGGCGGGCAGCAGCGCGAGCTGCACCTCCATCCACGTCGGCGTCTCGCGGTCACCGACGGCATCGATGTGGTCGCCCGCGCGCAGGCCCGAAGTTTCGGCGATGCCGCTGGACTGGCCGACGACGGGCGCGTAATCGGGGCGGCCGATGACGAACATCGCCCACAGCAGCACCACGCACAGGATCAGGTTGGCGATCGGCCCGGCGGCGACGATCGCGATGCGCTTCCACACCGATGCGCGGTTGAAGGCTTCGTGCGCTTCGGCCTCCGGCACCGGGCTTTCGCGCTCGTCGAGCATCTTGACGTAGCCGCCCAGCGGGATCATCGCGACCTGGTAGACCGTGCCGTCCTTGCCGCGGCGCGACCACAGCGCGCGACCGAAGCCGATCGAGAAGCGCAGCACGCGCACGCCGCACCGGCGCGCGACCCAGTAATGGCCGAACTCGTGGAAGGTGACCAGCACGCCGAGGCTGACGATCAGCCACCACACCGAGCCGAAGAATTCAGACATCACGCTTGCTCAATGGACGGCACCGGTTTCGATCGCCTGCGTGGCGACGCTGCGCGCGCGCGCGTCGGCATCGCGCAGCACGGCCAGCGACGCCGCGTCAGCGGCGGGAAGCGTGTCGAGCACGTGCTCGACCAGCGTGGGAATGGCTAGAAAACGCAGGTGCCCCTGAAGAAAGGCTGAAACCGCCACTTCGTTCGCCGCGTTCAGCAGCGCGGGCGCGGTACCGCCCGCCGCCAGTGCGCCGCGGGCGAGCGCCAGGCAGGGGAATGCGTCGAGGTCAGGCGCTTCGAAATCGAGACGGCCGTGCTGCAGCAGATCCAGACCCGACACGCCGGACGCGATCCGATCGGGATAGCCCAGGCCCACCGCGAGCGCGGTGCGCATGTCGGGCAGCCCGAGCTGGGCGAGGGTGGAACCGTCGATGAACTCGACGAAGGAGTGCACCAGGCTCTGCGGATGCACCAGCACGTCGAGACGTTCGACCGGCATCGCGAACAGGTGATGCGCCTCGATCAGTTCCAGCCCCTTGTTCATCAGCGTCGCCGAGTCGACCGAGATCTTCGGCCCCATCGACCACTTGGGATGCGCGACGGCCTGTGCCGGCGTCACCTCCGCGAGCGATGCGCGGCTGCGCCCGCGGAACGGGCCGCCGGACGCGGTCAGGATGATGCGCGCGACGCCGCTGCAGTCGCCATCGGCGGGCAGGCACTGGTGGATCGCATTGTGTTCGCTGTCGATCGGCACGATGGTCGCGCCTGCGTCGCGCGCGGCCTGCATCATCAGCGCACCGGCCAGCACCAGCGATTCCTTGTTGGCCAGCAGCACACGCTTGCCGGCGCGCAGCGCAGCCAGCGTGGAATCGAGCCCGGCCGCGCCGACGATCGCGGCGACGACGGTGTCGCAGGCCTCCGCATCGCGCGCGAGCGCATCGAGTGCGGGCATGCCGGCATGCGGCGTGCTGTCGAGGCCCGCGTCGCGCAGCGCCGACGCCAGTGCGTCGAGCAACGCCGCATCGGCGATCACTGCATGATCCGGCCGGTGCGTGACGCACAGCGCGACCAGTGCGGGTACGTTGCTGCCCGCCGCCAGCACGCTGGCGCGCAGGCGATCGGGATGCCGGGCGATGACGTCCAGCGCCGAGGTGCCGATCGAACCGGTGGCGCCGAAGACCGCGACCTTGCGGATCATGCGCGGCACGTCCGGCCGCGGCACGCGAAGACGGACTGCATCGTCAGAAACCGAGCCAGATCTGGCCGAACGCGAACACCGGCAGCGCCGCCAGCACGCTGTCGAGGCGATCGAGCACGCCGCCGTGACCGGGAATCAACGTGCCCGAGTCCTTGGCGCCCACGTGGCGCTTGAGCAGGCTTTCGAACAGATCGCCGACCACCGATGCCAGCACGGTCAGCACCGCGACCAGCGCGACCAGCGGCAACTGCGCGACGGTCGCGCCGGCGAGCGGCGCGAATGCGACCGCGACCAGCACGCCCGCGACGACGCCGCCGGCCAGGCCTTCGACGGTCTTGTTCGGGCTGATGCGTGGCGCGAGCTTGCGCTTGCCGAACTTGCGGCCGGCGAAATACGCCCCGGTATCGGTGGCCCAGACGATCGCCAGCGCCAGCAGCAGCCAGCGGTTGCCGTGTCCGCCGTTCTCGCCGGCGTGGATCACGCACAGCGCGGCCCAGGCCGGAATCACCGCCAGCGTGCCGGCCGCGAGCTTGAACACACGCGCCCGGGTGTCGTGATCGGAGGCGAAGTCGTAATGGCGCAGCCACAACGTCGCCAGCAGCCACCAGACGACACCGATCATCGCCAAGATCTTCAGCAGCACCAGCGAGCCGCCGCCGGTCGCCGATGCCCAGACGATGGCCACCATCAGCAGCAGGTTCAGCGCCAGCAGCGCGGTGCGCGCCAGCGTGTCGTCGATGTCGGTCAGCCGCAGCCATTCCCACAGCGCGGCGAGGAAGATGATCGCCGAGACGGCGGCCATCCATGGCGTATTGAGCAGCAGCACGGCGGCGATGGCGACGGGCGCCATCAGCAGGGCCGCGAGGATGCGGGTGGATGTCATGGGTGGCCCTCCCCGGGCGCGTCCTGTGCGGTGGCGATCTGCTCGCCCGTCAGCCCGAAGCGTCGCTCGCGCGAGGCATAGACCTGTAGCGCCTGCTCGAGTTCCTGCGCGCCGAACTCGGGCCACAGGGTCTCGGTGAACCACAGCTCGGTGTAGGCGAGCTGCCACAACAGGAAATTGCTGACGCGCAGATCGCCGCCGGTGCGGATGAAGAGATCCGGCGCCGGCAGGTCGGCCAGCGCGACCCGTGCGCCGAGCGCGGCTTCGTCGATCTGGTCCGGACGCAGACGGCCCGCCGCGACATCCTGGGCCAGCGAACGCGCGGCCGAGGCGATGTCCTGGCGTCCGCCGTAACTGGCAGCCACCGCCAGCGTCAGCCGCGTGTTGCCGGCAGTCAGCGTTTCCGCCGCTGCCATGCGGCCGCGGATGCCGTCGCTGAAACGGCCACGCTCGCCGATGAAACGCAGGCGAACGCCGCGACGATGCAGCTCGCCGACTTCACGGTCGAGCGCACCGAGGAACAGCTTCATCAGCGCGCCGACTTCCTCGTCGGGACGGCCCCAGTTCTCGCTGGAGAACGCGAACAGGGTCAACGCGTCGACGCCGCGTTCGAGGCAGAAATCGATGCAGAGGTTGACGGTGCGCGCGCCGGCCCGGTGGCCGATCGCACGCGGACGCTTGCGACGCGCCGCCCAGCGCCCGTTGCCGTCCATGATGACGGCGATGTGGCGCGGGACGGGCCCGGTCGGAATCGGTGCGTTCATGCGGACTGCGGACGGACCGTCAGACCGACATCAGTTCCTGTTCCTTGGCCTTGACGACCTCGTCGACATCCTTGATCGCCGAGTCGGTGATCTTCTGGATCTCGTCCTCGCTGCGGCGCTCGTCGTCCTCGGAGATCAGCTTCTCCTTGAGGAGTTCCTTGATCTGCTGGTTGGCATCGCGGCGGATATTGCGGATGGCGACCTTGCTGTCCTCGCCTTCGCTGTGCACGACCTTGGACAGGTCGCGGCGGCGCTCTTCGGTCAGCGCGGGCAGGTTGAGGCGGATCGTGGTGCCGGCGGTGTTCGGGGTCAGGCCGAGGTCGGAGCCGAGAATCGCCTTCTCGATCGCGCCGACGATCTGCTTCTCCCACGGCGTGATCGTCAGCGAGCGGGCATCGGACACCACCACGCTGGCGACCTGGTTCAGCGGCATGTCCGAACCGTGGTAGTTGACCTTGATGTGGTCGACCAGCGCGCTGGACGCGCGGCCGGTACGCACCTTGACCAGCGTGTGCTTGAGCGCTTCGACGCTCTTGGCCATGCGGGTCTGGGTGTCTTTCTTGATGTCGTTGAGCATGGGCAGCCCCGGTCCGTGTGCGAATCGGACGATTATAAGCGTCCGGGACCGACCACGGGGCCGGGTGATGCCGCAGCGCAGCGCGAGGCCGCGCGGAATAGGCTCAGCTGCGGCCCTGGACCAGCGTGCCGATCGGTTCGCCGCGCAGGATGCGCAGCAGCACGCCGGCCTGGCTCATGTCGAAGATGCGCAGGGGCAGGTCGGAATCGCGCGCGAGCGCGAAGGCCGCGGTGTCCATGACCTCGAGACCCTGGCTCAGCACCTCGTCGTAGGTCAGGCGGTCGTAACGCTTGGCGTCGGGCACCTTCTTCGGATCGGCGTCGTAGACGCCGTCGACCTTGGTCGCCTTGAGCAGCAGATCCGCGCCGATTTCGATGCCGCGCAGCGCGGCGCCCGAATCGGTGGTGAAGAACGGGCTGCCGACGCCGGCGGCGAAGATCGCGATGCGGCCCTTTTCCAGGTGGCGGATCGCGCGGCGGCGGATGTAGTCCTCGCAGACGTCGTTGATCTTGATCGCGCTCATCACGCGCGCACGTGCGCCGCGCTTCTCGAGCGCGTCCTGCATCGCCAGCGCGTTGATGACGGTCGCCAGCATGCCCATCTGGTCGCCGGTGACGCGGTCCATGCCGGCCGCAGCCAGGCCCGCACCGCGGAAGATGTTGCCGCCGCCGATGACCAAGCCGACCTCGGCACCGGCTTTCTGCGCCTCGATGACTTCGTCGGCCAAGCGCCCGATGACCTTGGGGTCGATACCGTAATCCTCGTCGCCCATCAGGGCCTCGCCGGACAACTTGAGCAGGACGCGGCGGTAGGCGAGCGGGGCAGACGACATACGGTGACTCCGGGGGCGAGGACGGTGCGGATTCTAGGGGATCGACGCGCCCCGTGCGCGAAGCATCCATCAGCATTCCGTTATGTCGCATACCCCTGCGATCCGCGATCGCAACGGAGTCTCGCCCGCTGGCGTTGCGATGCATCGCGACGTCACGCACGCCCGATGACGGATGCATCCGCGGGCTGCGCCGACGATGCGTCCATCAGCGCGCGTCCTTGTCGAACTCAATCCTGCGTGTGTTCGCGCCCGTCGCGTGTGCGGTCGGACGCGTCGTGTGCACCCGCTTTGTCCTCGCTGTCGTCTCCGGTCACGACGGGCGGCGGAACGCCTTCGACATGGCCGTCGGCATGGACGCGCCGTTCGAACGAGGGGCCGGCCGTGAGCGATGTGTCGTTGCCCTCGGCCGAGGGGTTGTCGTCGTGGGCGTAAGCGTCGCCGCGCGCCGCCTTGCGGTCGTTGACCGCCACGTGGTCGCGCTGTTGCGGCTGGTCGGGATTGGACGCCGAGCGGGTGTCTTTGCTGGACATGGGCGGGTTCGCGAGCGGGGAAGCGACCACCGTGGGTGGAGCAGCGGCCACGCACCGTGAAAAGTGCGCGCGTTTCACCGGGTCGACGGGCCGCTTTCGTGCGGCTTTCAGATTTTTCTCAGAGCCGGGCGCGGCCCCTTTCCCGGCATGCTTGGTCCTCCAGTGCAGGAGTTCAGGGTCCCCCGTGGGCGGGCCCGCCAGACGACACGATGCTTACGGACGTGACGACAAGACGGTTGCGGCGACTCCGTTCGGCCCGCTCGATCCGCAACACCGGCATTCTGCTCGGCGTGGTGCTCACGGCGGGCCTCGCCACGCTCGTCCTGCTCGATCGCGACGCGCGGCTGGACGCGGCGTCTCGGCAGAGCATGGCGCTGGCCACCGGCACTGACCGTCTGCTGCACTACGAACTGCGCAACATCGAACGCGCGTTGCGGGGCATCGCCGCGGAGCGGAGGGCCGACGCCGCGCTGCCGCCGGCGCTGGCGGGCGACAGGCTGGATGTCTGGATCGCCGGCGTCATCGACCGCCACGAAGAACTGGAATCGATCGCCGTGTTCGGCCGGTCCGGTCGCGCGCGAGAAGGCGCCGTTGCGGATGCGCGGATCAGCGACTGGCTGGCCACGCTCGATCACCGGGCGGGCCCGCTGGTCGCAGGCCCTCTGCTGCCGCAGGGCAAGGGCGGCACCCTGCCACTGGCGCTCGCGGCGGACGATGCGTGGATCGTCGCCCTGTTCCGGACGCGCGAACTCGAGGACATGGTCGATTCGCTCGACGTCGGCGCCGAAGGCAGCGCCACCATCTACACCCAGGCCGGCGTCGTGGTCGCGCGCTTCGGCCGCACGGGTACGCACGTCGGCAAACACGTCGATCTGCCGCCGGAAGTGCGGGTGGAGGGCGGGCGCTTCAGCGGCGATCTGGTCAGCCAGCTCGACGGTGTCGAGCGCAAGGTCGCCTTCAGCAACACCAGCGATTACCCCTTCGTCGTCAGCGCCGGCATCGGCTTGCACGAAGCACTGGCGCCCTGGCGCCGGTATGCCGTGTCCGCGTGCGTGCTCGCCTTGCTGTACTGGCTGGTGTTCGGCCTGGTGGTGCGACGCGCCCGCAAGGACGAGGTTGCGCGTGAGGCGCTGATGGCCGAAGTGGAGGCGCAGGCCGAGTGGCTCCAGCAGGCCCAGCTCGCGTCCGGGACCGGCGTATGGCGCATGTATCCCGCCGCGGGCTACGTCCGCGCCACCGAGGAGATGGCGGCGCTCTACGGACTGGACAGCGTCGACGGCCAGATCCCGGTGCAGGCGTTCATCGATCGCATCCACGACGACGACCGGCCGCGCATCCAGACCGAGCTCGCCGCATCGCAGATCGACCAGCTGCCCTTCGTGCAGGAATACCGGGTGGTGCTCGACGACGGCGCGTCGCGCTGGCTGAAGATCCGCGGCGCGACCATCCGTGATGGCGCGCACCCGGTGATGACCGGCACCGCGCAGGACGTCACCGAACGCCGCGATGCGCAACAGCGCATGGAACGCGCCGAACTGCAGTTCCGGCACATCTTCGAGCGCAATCCTCTGCCGGCCTGGGTCTACGACCTGGAGGATCTGCGCTTCCTCGCGGTCAACGAGGCGGCCGTGGACACCTACGGCTACAACCGCGAAGACCTGCTGCATATGGCGGTCACCGATCTGCTGGCGCCCGAGGACCAGGCCGCCGGCCGTGAAGCGCTGGCACCGGGGGGCGGCCACGATGCGCAGGACCGGCCGTGGATGCTGATGACGCGCGATGCGCGGCATGTCGAAGTCCGCGTGCACGCGCGCACGATCGAACTCGACGGACGGCCGGCGCGACTGGTGCTGGCCGAGGACGTCAGCGTCCGCATGAGCTACGAGCGCGATCTGGCCTGGCGCGCCAACCACGACCCGACCACGGGCATGCTGACGCTCGCCGCACTGGCGGACCAGCTCGATTCGCACTGCGCAGCCGACGGCGGGAGCGGTTTCGCCATCGCCTATGTGCAGCTGCGCGATCTGGAACTGATCGCGCCGACGCTGGGCCGCCGCGCGGGCGAGAATATCCTGTGCGAGGCCGCCGCACGCTTCAACCAGGTCGCCGAGCGCTACGGCGCCTGTGGCTACATGCCGTCGGAGACGTTCGTCATCGCCGCGCTCGATCCGCGCGAGCGCGACGCCATGGTCGCCGCGCTGCTCGCGGCGATCGGCATTCCGGTCGAGGCCGAAGGCGGCACGTTTCCGCTGGAAGCCTGGATCGGACTGGCCAGCGGCCCGTGCGAGGACGGCGGGGCCGAGAAGGTCATCGGCCATGCGGCGCTGGCGTCGCTGCATGCGCGCCGGGAGAACCTGCAGGTGGTGCACTACAGCGCGGCGATGGCCGAGCACGCCTCGAGCCGGCTGGCGATGGTGCGGCAGCTGCGCCAGGCGCATGAACGCGGCGAGTTCGAGCTGCATTTCCAGCCCATCCATCGTCTGCACGACGGCAGCCTCGCCGCGATCGAAGCCCTGCTGCGCTGGCGCCAGCCCGATGGCAGCTACGTCTCGCCGGCGCAGTTCATTCCGCTGTGCGAGGAATCCGGGCTGATCGTGCCGATCGGCGGCTGGGTGCTGGAGGAGTCGGCGCGCATGCACGCGCGTCTGGCCGCCGCGGGCCACGGTGACGTGGCGATCGCGGTGAACGTGTCCGCGGTGCAGTTCGAGGCCGACATGACGCCGGAATCGATCCGGCATCTGTTCGAACGCCACGCATTGCCGCCGCGCGCGCTGCATCTGGAGCTGACCGAAAGCGTGCTGCTGCGGCATCCCGACGATGCGCGATCGCTGATGGGCACGCTGCGCAACGAAGGCCTGTGCCTGTCGATCGACGACTTCGGCACCGGCTTTTCGAGCATGGCCTATCTGCGCGAACTGCCGCTCGACCATCTGAAGATCGACCGTGCCTTCGTGCGTGACGTGACGGAGGATCCGCGCAGCGCCGCGATCTGCCGTGCGTTGATCGCGCTCGGCCATGGCCTGGGGCTCGCGATCATCGCCGAAGGCGTCGAAGAGGCCGAGCAGCTCGAATGGCTGCGCGCGCACGGCTGCGACCAGGCGCAGGGCTACCACCTCGGTCGTCCGATGCCGATCGACGCGCTGCTGGAAAGCCTGGCCGAGGAGACCAGCGAGATCGATTGACGCCACGCATCCGCGCCGCCGGTCTCGGCGCGCAGCGCACGCGCCGTCGGCGGCGGATCACCGGATCCGACACCTCCCGCGAACCCGGTGCGACGTCAGAGCCGCGCGCCGATCGCCGCGGCGTCGCCGGGCATGCCGAAGTGGAAGCCCTGCAGCGAGGTGCAACCCAGTTCGGTCAGCAGCCGCTGCTGCGCCTCGGTCTCCACGCCTTCGGCGATCACCGACAGGTTCAGCGTGCGGCCGAGCGCGATGATCGCCGAGACAATCGCGGCATCCTCGCTGCCGGCGACGAGATCCTTGACGAAGGCGCGGTCGATCTTGAGTTCGCTGGCCGGCAGCCGCTTGAGATACAGCAGGCTCGAATAGCCGGTGCCGAAATCGTCGATCGAGATCTGCACGCCCAGCGCCGACAGTCGTTGCAGGATCGCCAGACTCGCTTCCGGGTCGTGCATCGCCGTCGATTCGGTGATCTCCAGGATCAGCGACGAGGGCGGCATGCCGTGGCGGGCAAGCGCTTCCTTGATCTTGCCCAGCAGGCCGGGCGAGCGGAACTGGGTCGCCGACAGGTTCACCGACACCGAGGGGACATCGCGACCGAGCGCGCGCCATTCCATCAGCTGGCGGCAGGCCTCGTTGATGACCCAGCGGCCGATCTCCAGGATCAGACCGGTCTTCTCGGCCAGCGGAATGAAGGTGTCCGGCATCACCAGCCCGCGCTCGGGATGGTGCCAGCGCAGCAGCGCTTCGAGGCCGACCAGCGGGCCGTCGGGCGCGCGCAGCTTGGGCTGGTAATTGAGCGTGAACTGGTCCAGCGCCAGCGCGCGTCGCAGATCCTGGATCAGGGCGAGCTCGGCGTGCGCGCCGCGATTCATCGACGGCTCGAAGAAACAGTAGGCGTTGCGGCCCTGGTCCTTGGCCGAGTACATCGCCGCATCGGCATTGGTCATCAGTTCGCGCGCGCTGGTGCCGTCGGCGCCGAAGATCGCGATGCCGATGCTGCCGGTCACGTTGAGTTCGCCGCCTTCGATCTGCACCGGCATCGACACGGTCTGAAGCAGCTTGTCGGCCAGCGTCGCGGCATCGCCCGGCTCCTTGATGTCGGCGAGCACGACGAACTCGTCGCCGCCCAGCCGCGCCAGCGTGTCCTCGGCGCGGATCTCGGCAGCCAGATGACGCGCCACCTGCAGCAGCAGACGGTCGCCGACCGGATGGCCGTAGGCATCGTTGACCGCCTTGAAGCCGTCGAGATCGACGAACAGCAGCGCGAAGCGGTTGCCGTTGCGCACCGCGCGGCGGATCGCGTGTTCGAGGCGGTCCTCCAGCAGCAGACGGTTCGGCAGCTTGGTCAGGTTGTCGTGCAGGGCGAGATAGGTCAGTTCCTGGTTCGCCTTCTTGAGCGAATCGCTGAGCAGGGTGGTGCGCTCCTGCAGGCGCCGGTCGAGAATCGACGTGGTCAGCGCCAGTCCGAGGATCGCGAACGTCGTCGCGCCGACCAGGCTGGCCAGCCACTGCGGCGAGATGCCGCCGGCGATCGCGGCACCGCAGATGCTGCCTTCCGGGAAGCCGGCCGCGGCCATGCCGGTGTAGTGCATGCCGACGACCGCCACGCCCATCACCAGCGCGGCCAGACTGCGCGCGCGCACCACGCCTGCGCCTTCGCGGCGCAGCGAGAACGCGATCCACAGCGCCGCGCCGGCTGCGGCGATCGCGATCACGATCGACAGCGCGAACCAGCCCGGGTGGTAGTCGATGCCCGGCTGCATGTGCATGGCTTCCATGCCGACGTAATGCATGGCCGCGATGCCGGCGCCGAGGATCAGCGCCGCGACGCCGAGCTTGCGCATGGGCAGGTCGCGGCCGGAGACCACGTGCAGGGCATAGGCCGAGCTGCAGATCGCGATCAGCAGCGAGTACAGCGTCACCGCGAGGTCGTAGCCCTGCGGGATCGGCAACTGGAAGGCCAGCATGCCGAGGAAGTGCATCGACCAGATGCCGAAGCCCATCGCCACTGCGCCGCCGATCAGCCAGCTGCGCGAGGCCCAGCCGTCGCTGGCCGCGATCCGGCCGGCCATGTCGAGCGCGACGTAGGACGCGAAGGCGGCGACCACATACGAGATGGCGACGAGCAGCGGGTTGTAGGTGCCGACGAGCATGGGACTGACCGGAACGGGAGGCTGAGCCTGTGTAGCAACCCGCGTGCCAATGTCGAGATCCGGTGAAGACCGTTGCGACGCGGCGCGAATCCGCGCGGGGCCCGGACACAACAAACCCGACCGTACGGTCGGGTCAGGTTGTGACGCAATGCGCAGATCGACCGGCGTGACGCCGGCCGCTCAGACGCTGCGGATCAGACGACGTCGGGTTCGCTGAAGGCTTCCGGCTCGTCCTCGGCCGACCCGACGGGGATGCAGCTGCAGAACACGTTCTTGTCGCCGTGCACGTTGTCGACGCGCGCGACCGGCGGCCAGTACTTGGTGTGGCGCAGCGTCGCCAGCGGGAACGCGGCCAGTTCGCGCGGGTAGGCGTGGGTCCACTCGCTGGCGGTGACCTGCATCGCCGTGTGCGGCGCGTGCTTGAGCGGGTTGTCCTCGCGATCCAAGCGGCCGTCCTCGATCGCGCGGATCTCGTCGCGGATCTGGATCATCGCGTCGATGAAGCGGTCGAGTTCGTGCAGCGATTCGCTTTCGGTCGGCTCGACCATCAGCGTGCCGGTAACCGGGAAGCTCAGCGTCGGCGCGTGGAAGCCGAAGTCGATCAGGCGCTTGGCGACGTCCTCGGCGCTGATGCCGGTCGCGTCCTTGATCGGGCGCAGATCGAGGATGCACTCGTGCGCGACCAGATCGTTGCGGCCGGTGTAGAGCGTCGGGTAATGCGGTGCGAGGCGCCTGGCGACGTAGTTGGCATTGAGCAGCGCGACCTGGGTGGCGCGGCGCAGACCGTCGGCGCCCATCATCGCGATGTACATCCAGCTGATCGGCAGGATCGACGCCGAACCGTGCGTCGCCGCCGAGACCATGCCCACGTCGCCATCGCCGCCGAGCGCGCGCGGCAGGTAGGGCGCGAGATGCGACTTGACCGCGCACGGGCCGACGCCCGGGCCGCCGCCGCCGTGCGGAATGCAGAAGGTCTTGTGCAGGTTCAGATGGCTGACGTCCGAGCCCCATTTGCCGGGCCTGGCCACGCCAACGAGGGCGTTCATGTTGGCGCCGTCGGTGTACACCTGGCCGCCGTGCCGGTGGACGATGTCGCAGATCGCGACCACGTCTTCCTCGAACACGCCGTGCGTGGACGGGTAGGTGATCATGATCGCGGCCAAGCGATCCGAGTACTTCTCGGCCTTGGCGCGGATGTCGTCGACGTCGACGTTGCCGTCCTTGTCGCAGCGGGTCACGACGACGGTCATGCCGACCATCTGCGCCGACGCGGGATTGGTGCCGTGCGCGGATTCGGGGATCAGGCAGATGTCGCGATGGCCCTGGCCCTGCGCCTGCTGGTAGGCGCGGATCGCGAGCAGGCCGGCGAACTCGCCCTGCGCGCCGGAGTTGGGCTGGAAGCTCACCGCGTCGTAGCCGGTGATTTCGACCAGCATCGCTTCCAGGCCGTCGATCAGCTCGGTGTAGCCGACGGTCTGGTCTGCCGGTGCCAGCGGGTGGATGTTGCCGAATTCGGGCCACGTGACCGGGATCATTTCGGCGGTCGCGTTGAGCTTCATCGTGCACGAGCCCAGCGGGATCATCGTGCGGTCCATCGCCAGATCGCGATCGGCCAGGGTGCGCATGTAGCGCAGCAGTTCGTGCTCGCTGTGATGCGTGTTGAACACCGGGTGGGTCAGGAACTTCGTGTCGCGCGCGAGTGCCTTCGGCAGCGCGTCGGCGGTCGCGGTATCGAGTGCTTCGATGTCGATCCCGGCGCCGAAGAGCTTGGCCAGCGCGACGACTTCATCGCGGGTCGTGGTCTCGTCGAGGCTGATGCCCACCGAAGATGCATCGATCGCGCGCAGGTTGAAGCCGGCTGCACGCGCCTTGCCGTGCAACGCTTCGGCATCGACGCCGGTCACATGCAGCGTGTCGAAGAACGCGTCGCCGACGCTGACGCCGGCCTGCCCGAGTGCGGCGGACAGGATCGACGCGAAGCGGTGCGTGCGGCGGGCGATGCGGGTCAGGCCGTCGGGGCCGTGGTAGACGGCGTACATCGACGCCATTACCGCCAGCAGCACCTGCGCGGTACAGATGTTCGACGTCGCCTTCTCGCGGCGGATGTGCTGCTCGCGGGTCTGCAGCGTCAGGCGGTAGGCCTGGTTGCCGGCGGCATCGACCGACACGCCGATCAGGCGGCCCGGCATCGAGCGCTTGTAGGCATCGCGGCAGGCCATGAAGCCGGCATGCGGGCCACCGAAGCCAAACGGCACGCCGAAGCGCTGCGAGTTGCCGACGACGATGTCGGCGCCCCAGCGGCCCGGCGCCTGGATCAGGGTCAGCGCCAGCAGATCGGTCGCGACCGCGACGATGCCGCCGCGCGCGTGCACTCTATCGGCGACTTCGGCGTGATCACCGATGCGGCCGAAGGTGTTCGGGTACTGCAGCAGCACGCCGTAGGTGTCGGCGTCCTTGGCGTCCGCAGCGGGGCCGATCTGCAGTTCGATGCCGAGGCCGTCGGCGCGCGTGCGCAGCACGTCGAGCGTCTGCGGATGCACATCGTCGGCAACGAAGAACACGTTGGACTTCGACTTCGCCGACCGCTTGGCCAGCGTCATCGCTTCGGCGGCAGCGGTCGCCTCGTCGAGCAGCGAGGCGTTCGCGATGTCCATGCCGGTCAGGTCGGTGACCATCGTCTGGAAGTTGATCAGCGCTTCCATGCGGCCCTGCGAAATCTCCGCCTGATAGGGCGTGTAGGCCGTGTACCAGGCCGGGTTCTCGAGGATGTTGCGCAGGATGACGTTCGGCGTGTGCGTGCCGTAGTAGCCCTGGCCGATGACGCTGCGCAGCACGGTGTTCCGTTCCGCGACCTTGCGGATCTTCGCCAGCGCGTCGACTTCGGTCATCGCGTCGGGCAGGGCGAGCGGCGCGCGGGAGGCGATCTTGCCCGGCACGATCGCATCGGTCATCGCGTCGAGCGAGTCGTGGCCGACCACGCCGAGCATGTGGGCGATCTCGGCATCGTTCGGGCCGATGTGGCGTTCGACGAAGGCCGAGTGGTGTTCGAGGTCGCGCAGGGTCGAAGCGGTCATGGCAGGCATCCGTCAAAAGGGGCTCTGGAGTGCCGGCGTCCGCCACTGTCGATCCGCGTCGCGGAGGACGATGGCCGAAGACCGCCGGTCTTCCGCGTGCCCCTCTGTCCTTTTGCCTGAGAGTTTGGAAGCGGTGCGCTTCGTGCCCCTTCGGCGCCGGGTGCGCCATGCAGGCGTTCCGGTCTCTCCAGAGTGTTGCCGTTGCAGCGGTACGGGGCCTGAGCGATTCCGGGCGGTTGCGCCTACGGCAGGGACGCTCTCGAGGAGCGCCCGCTTCTCCCACTGCATACGCGACGCAGTATACCGGCCACGTTGCGCGCCCGCGCGTGTCGCGGCGGCCCGACGGAACGCGCCGTTGCCGGGGCGTCGGCATCGACCGGCCTATGATGTCGCGCTTCCAGGCGGCCGCCGCGCCGCGCCCGGTCCGTGAATGCGGACGACTTCCGGTGTCCCGATGTCCGAATGCCCGTGTCCTGTCGTCGCCCGTGCGCCGGCGTCTTCCGATGTGCCCGTCGTCGCACGCACGTGGCGGGTGGCCGCGTGAGACAGCCACGCATGCCGTCGATCCGCACGCTGGCCCTGCTGCTGGCGGGACTGGCGATGTTCGGCCCGTTCTCGATCGACACGATCTTCCCGGCGTTCCCGGCGATGGGCGGCGATCTGGATGCCGACCCGGCGGCGATGCAGCAGACGATCGCGGTGTATCTGATCGCCTACGCCCTGATGAGCATCGTGCACGGGCCGTTGTCGGATGCGATCGGCCGGCGTGCGGTGATCCTCGGTGGCCTGGCGATCTTCGTGGTCGCGTCGGTGGGCTGCGCGCTGTCGACCGATCTGAGCACGCTGCTGGGCTTCCGCGCGTTGCAGGGCCTGTCGGCCGGCGTGGGCCTGATCGTCGGCCGCGCGGTGATCCGCGACGTGCTGCAGGGCGACGATGCGCAGCGGCTGATGAGCCAGGTCATGATGATCTTCAGCATCGCGCCGGCGATCGCGCCGATCATCGGCGGCTGGTTGCTGGGCTGGGGGCGCTGGCCGCTGATCTTCTGGTTCCTGGTCGCGTTCTCGCTGGTGCTGCTGGTGGTGGTGTGGCGGTGGTTGCCGGAAACCCATCCGCGCGAGCACCGGATCTCGCTCGCGCCGCGGCGTTTGCTGCGCGACTACGTGTCGATCGTCGCTAACCGGCGTTTCCAGCGCATCGCCGCGGCGGGTGCGTTCAACTTCTCGGCGCTGTTCCTGTACATCGCGTCGACGCCGGTGTTCGTCGTCGACGTGCTGGGCCTCAACGAGCGCCAGTTCGGCTGGTTCTTCGTGCCGATGATCAGCGGCATGATGCTCGGCTCCTGGGTGTCGGGGCGCGCGGCGGGTCGCATCACCGGCACGCGGCTGGCCAACATCGGCTTCGCCTGCAGCGGCGTCGCGGTTGCGCTCAACGTCGCCTACAACCTGCTGGTCGACCAGCCCGCGATTCCGTGGGCGGTGATGCCGGCGATGCTCAATTCGTTCGGCATCGCGCTGACGTTCCCGATCCTGACGCTCGCGATCCTCGACATGTATCCGCGCCAGCGCGGCTCGGCGTCTTCGCTGCAGGCCTTCACCGGCTTGGTGCTCAACGCCGCGGTCGCCGGTCTGCTGTCGCCGCTGGTCAGCCACCAGCCGTTGCTGCTGGCGGTGACCTCGGCGGCCTTCATGCTGGTCGGCTGGATGTTCTGGCGCTGGGAACTCGCGCGCGGCGCACGACCGCCGGGCTGTCCGCGCGATCCCGCATCGCTGGAGCCGACCGACCAGATGTGAGTCCGGTGGTCGGCGGAAACGAAGCAGGGCCGGCGAATGCCGGCCCTGCTTCGTGATTCACGTGACGCTGGATCAACCCTGCGTGGGCGCCGGTGCGGCCGGCTGCGCGGCCGGTGCAGGTGCAGGCGACTGCGCCGTGGCCGGCGCGGTCCAACCGCAGGTCTTGCCTTCGTTCTGCTGGGTCAGCCAGTCCTGCAGCGGTGCGAAGTATTCGAGTACCGGCGCGGCGTCCATCTGCTCGCCGCCGGTCAGTTCCTTCAGCGTCTGCTGCCAGGGCTGGCTGTTGCCCTTCTCCAGCATCGCCCAGAACTTCTCGCCGGCGGCCTTGTTGCCGTAGAAGCTGCACTCGTTCAACGGGCCGGTGTGGCCGGACGCGTCGCACAGCGCCTTGTAGAACTGGAACTGCAGCACGTGCGACAGGAAGTAGCGCGTGTACGGCGTGTTGCCCGGCACGTGGTACTTGGCGCCGGCGTCGAAGAATTCCTCGCCGCGTGCGGTGGCCGGCGCGACGCCCTGATACTGCGCCTTCAGTGCCCACCACGCGCTGTTGTAGTTCTCCGGGGTGATCGAGCCGTCGAACACGCCCCAGCGCCAGCGGTCGATCATCAGGCCGAACGGCAGGAACGACACCTTCGCCAGCGCCATGCGCATCTGCGAATTGACCAGCGATTCCTGCGTCTGCTGCTGCTCGCCGACCAGGCCGATCGACTGCAGGTACTGCGGCGTCATCGACAGCACGATCGTGTCGCCGATCGCCTCGTGGAAGCCGTCGTGCGCACCGGTCTGGAACAGCGGCGGACGGCCGTTGTAGGCGAGGTAGTAATAGACGTGGCCGAGCTCGTGGTAGATCGTCGTGAAGTCTTCCTCGTTCGGCTTGGTGCACATCTTGGTGCGCACGTCCGGCTGGGCATCGGCACCCTCACCGATCTTGACGCCCATGTCCCAGGCGCTGGCGTGGCAGACCACGTCGCGGTCGCGCGGCTTCACGAACTGCGTCTTCGTCCAGAAGCTCTCCGGCAGCTTGGGCATGCCCAGCGAGGTGTAGAAATCCTCGGCGCGCTGGTTCATGCGCTTGGCGTTTTCGGTCAGCGCGGCCTGGGCGATGTCGGCGCGGCGATCCGAGTCGATCAGCGCGTTCTCCTTGACCATGCGTTCGTTGAGCAGCGCCTGGTAGTCCCGCTCCAGCGTGCCGGTGATGTCGAGGTCGCCGGCATTGGGGTAGGGCTGCAGCACGTCCCAGAGGTTGCCCCAGTCCTGCTGCCACATGTTGCCCATCAGATGCGCCGGCAGCAGGCCGCCTTCGACGGTGCCGCGGCCGGGATAGCGCGCTTCCAGGCGCGTGCGCGTGTAGCAGTGCAGCTGCTCGTACAGCGGCTTGACCTGGTTCCACAAACGGTCGGTCTCGGCGGCGAGCTCGGCCGGCGGCATGTCGTAGCCCGAGCGCCAGGCCTCACCCGCATCGGCGAAGCCGAGGTCGCGCGACCCTTCGTTCACGAGTTCGACGAATCGCGTGTAGTCCGCGCGCATCGGCTGGGCGATCGTGTGCCAGCCCTGCCAGGCGTCGAGTTGCGCGTCGTAGTCGCGGCTGCTGCGCAGCACGTCTTCGAGCTGGCCCAGCTGGCGACAGCTGCGCGCTTCGCCTTCGCCGGTGCAGTACTGGCCTGCACCGTAGGTGCCCTCCATCCTCGACGCGATCCGGGTCAGTTCGGCAAGGTGCTCGGGATTGCGCGGCGGCGGCATCGATGCGCCGAGCTTGAGCAGGTTGATCGCGCGCGCGGTCTCGGGCGACATCTGCTGGCCTTCGAACTTGCGCGACTGTTCGATCCAGCTGTTGAGCTGGGCGAGGTAGCGCTCGTTGTACTTGGCGGCCAGCAACTGGCTGTCGTCGTTGATGTAGGTCGCCGACAGCCACTGCGAGGCGGTCAGCTCCGGCATCAGGGCACGCACTTCCTCATTGACGCGGGCGATGAACTGGTCGGCGGTCTCGCCGGCCGGCGCGGCGGCAGTGCCGGTCGGCGTCGCGGCATCGGGCGATTCGGAGCGGTTGCAGCCGGCGAGCGTCAGGCTCGCGGCCACGGCGAGGGCGAGCAGGGCGTGGCGTTGTTTCACGGACAGCTTCCGGTCAGCGAGGGAACGGGGAGGCTAGTGCGCCGCCCACGGGGCTGCAAGTGTCGATGCGCGGGGTGCGGGGCGTCGAATGGCCGCGCTGCGGATGCGCGCACGCGATGCGGATTCGAATCGCACGCGTGTGCGTCGTGCCGCGTCCACGCGTCTACCGAGGGTTGGCGTCCCGCCGATCGAGCGCCGGCAGCAGATCGCGCGCGACCAGCCAGCTGCGCGCATCCTCCGCATCCTGTTCGAACCACGCACGCGCCGAGCCGAGGCGGAATGTGTAGCCCCAGGTGTCCATGTCCGCCATCAGGCGTTCGCGGCCGACGCCCGGCAGTGCGTCGGCGAGCACGATCTGCAGGTAGCAGGTCGCGTCTTCTTCCTCGACCGAATCGGTCGCATCGGTGTGCACCGCGGCGCGGCGCTCGGCCGGCAGCACGATCAAATGGCCGGCCTCGTGAAGCAGCGAATGCACCGGCGTATCGCCGCGCGCGTGCACGTCGGTGCCGATGATCCCGGCCTCCGGCGCGCCCCAGTAGCTGCCCGGAATCGGCGCGCCGTCGGGCACGCGATGCAGGGTCAGGCCGTAACCGGCGAGCAGGGCGGCGGGCGCGTCGAAGCCGATGTCGGCCAGACACAGCACGTGCCCGGCCGCGTCGGCCGTGTCGATGTCGCGTGGCGCGTCCACCCCTGCGCTCAGGCGGTGGCCTGACGCTCTTCGGGCAGGGCGACCGAGATGTCGAGCACGTCGTGGTCGCCATCCTTGACCAGGTCCACCTTCACCGCCTCGACGTCGATGCTGACGTACTTGCGGATCACTTCGAGCAGCTCGCGCTGCAGCAGCGGCAGGTAATCTGGCGCGCCACGATTGGTCCGCTCCTGCGCGACGATGATGCGCAACCGGTCCTTCGCGATCGAGGCGGTGTTCTTCTTCGGCTTGAGGAAATCGAACATACCCATGATCAGCCTCCGAACAGCTTGCTGAAGAAGCCCTTCTTGTCGGTGGCCGTGAAACGCATCGGGCGCTCCTGGCCCAGCAGGCGTGCAACCGCGTCGTCGTAGGCCTGGCCGGCATTCGACTCGGCCGACAGGATCACCGGCTCACCCTTGTTGGAGGCGTTGAGCACGTCGCCCGATTCGGGAATCACGCCGATCGTCTTCAGGCCCAGCACTTCCTCGACGTCGGTGATCGACAGCATTTCGCCGGTCTCCACGCGCGCGGGGCTGTAGCGGGTCAGCAGCAGGTGTTCCTGCACGCGCTCGCCGTTCTCGGCGCGGCGGGTCTTGGACTGCAGCAGGCCGATGACGCGGTCGGAGTCGCGCACCGACGACACTTCCGGATTCACGACCACGACGGCGCGGTCGGCGAAGTACATCGCCAGAAACGCGCCCTTCTCGATGCCGGCCGGGGAATCGCAGACGATGTACTCGAAACCGTCGTCGGCCAGTTCCTTGAGCACGCGTTCCACGCCTTCGGTGGTCAGCGCGTCCTTGTCGCGGGTCTGCGACGCGGCCAGCACGTACAGGTTGTCGAACCGCTTGTCCTTGATCAGTGCCTGCTTGAGCGAGGCTTCGCCCTGCACCACGTTGACCAGGTCGTACACCACGCGGCGCTCGCAGCCCATGATCAGGTCGAGGTTGCGCAGACCCACGTCGAAGTCCACGACCGCCGTGCGCTTCCCCTGGCGGGCGAGGCCGATGGCGATGCTCGCGCTGCTGGTGGTCTTGCCGACGCCGCCCTTGCCCGAGGTGACTACGATGATTTCAGCCAAAACACATCTCCTGGTGTGTCGCCGTCACTCGAGTGCGGCGATCTTCAATTCGTCATGCTCCAGCCAGACCTGGACGGCCTTGCCATGGAGTTCGCGGGGAATATCGTCCAACACCTTGTAGTGGCCCGCTACTGCGACCAGCTCGGCGTGGAAACTGCGGCAGAAGATACGCGCAGTCGCGCTGCCCTGTGCGCCTGCCAGTGCACGGCCGCGCAACGGGCCGTAAATGTGGATGGAACCGTCGGCGATGACCTCGGCGCCGGCGCCGACCGAGGACAGCACGGTCAGGTCGCGATTCTGGGCGTAGAGCTGCTGGCCCGAGCGCACCGAACCCGCCTGCATCAGGCCCGGCTCGACCGCCGCGGCGGCCGGGGCGGCCTTCGCGGCTGGCGGCGGCGCGGCAGCAGGCTCCGGCGCTGCGCGCGGGGGCGCCGGTGCGGGCGCGGCGTCGGCGTTCTCGTACTGGGCACGGAACTTCGACAGCACCGGCAGATCCAGCGATTCGGCGAGCGCGGCATTGGCGGGGCTGCCCCAGGCCAGCGCGACCGGCAATGCGCCGGCATCGCGCAGCGCGTCGATCAGCGCCCGCGCGGTGGTCGTGTCGGGCAGCTCGGCCAGACCGCCGAAATCCAGGATCACCGCAGCGCGGTCGAAGAGCTTGGGCGCGCGCGTGACGCGACTGCGCATTTCCTCGGCCAGGCGCGCGACGTCGAGCGTGCGCACGCGCAGGTTGGCGATGCCGACCTGGCCGATCTTCAGTTCGCCGGCCGGTTCGAAATCGGCGGCGGGGGCGGGGCGGGACGCCATCAGGCTTTCGTCTCCTCGGTGGTGCGGGCAGGCACGCGGGGGCGGCCCAGCCAGGGTTCGTCGGGCAGCGCGCCGCCGTAGGTCTCGCGCACCCATGCATAGCTGCACAGGTCCTTGACCAGCATCGACGCGCGGATGTCGGTGCCCGGCATCACGTGCTGGCCCACCTCGCGGAATCCGAAGCTGCCGTGGAACAGGCGCACCGGATCGTTGTCGTGTTCGAGGAACACTTCGCAGGTCAGCAGCGGGTGGCGGACTTCGGAATAGCTCTGCACATCGGCGTAGAACGCGCGGCCCACGCCGCCGCCGCGACGGCGGCTGGCGACCACGACGCGGTCGATGTAGAAGAAATCGGGGTAGTGCGATTCGAACCAGCGGAAGTTGCTGCTGTCGTGACCGCTGCCGGCGCCGAAGCCGATCAGGAAGCCGACCATCCCGCCATCGCGTTCGGCGACCCGAAAATACTCCGCGGTGTCGTGCAGATGGCGGAGACGGGCCGCATCCAGCGGCAGGATCGAGGGACCGGCGGCGTTGTTGAGTTCGAGGATGGAATCCAGCTCGTGCGCATGCACGTCGCGGACGACGATCGACATTCCAGACTCCAGAGACTACCGATGGACGCGCGAGACGACCGGTCTGCGGCGCTCCTGCCGCTGCGCGTCGCACAGGGCCGGATTATTGCATGCCGGGGACCACCGGGCGACCGGCCGCGACACCGGCGGCATGACTTCAGGCCCGTCCGGACGCGCCGACATGTGCCTAACATGCCGGCATGCTCCATGATCTGAACCACAATCGTCTGCTCCGCATCGCCGGCCTGTTCACCTGGGCGTTGACCGGCCTGCCGTTGCTGATGCTGTCGCTGGCGCCGGTGGAGCAGCTGACCGCCGGCGATGTGCGCGTGACCCTCGACAGCTGGCCCAGCTGGGCGGCGTGGGCGGTGTTCGGCCTGAGCTACGCCTGGCTCACCCGCGGACTCGGCGAGCGCCGGATCCGCGCATTCGATCATCTGTTGGTGTTGCTGCTGGCCGGCAGCGCGATCGGCATCAGCTACTACAGCCAGAGCGGCCTGGGCAGCATCCTGCTGATGGTCGTGGCCTGCGTGCTGCCGTGGCTGCTGCCGCTGTGGGTGGGCGTGGCGCTGTTGGTGGCCTGCGAATTCGTCATCGTGCCGGTCTACGTGCGCGGCCTGGATTTCACCTGGCCCGAGGCCGTGCTGCAGGCGGCGCTGTACGTCGGCTTCACCGGCTTCGCCTTCGTCACCGGCTTCGTCGCGCACCAGCAGGCCCAGGCGCGAGAAGAGCAGCGCCGGCTCAACGCCGAACTGCGCGCGACCCGCGCGCTGCTGGCCGAAAGCGTGCGCGTCAACGAACGCACCCGCATCTCCCGCGAGCTGCATGATCTGCTCGGCCACCATCTCACCGCGCTGAGCCTCAATCTCGAGATCGCCAGCCACCTCGCCAGCGGGCAGGCGCAGGACCACGTGGGGCAGGCGCAGACGCTGGCCAAGCTGTTGCTCAGCGACGTGCGCGAGGCGGTGAGCCAGTTGCGCGACGACGATGCGATCGACATGCGCGCGACCCTGCTGCCGCTGGCCGAGCACGTGCCGAGCCTGCAGGTCGACATGCAGTTGCCGGTGCAGTTCGTCGTCGACGATCCCGAACGTGCGCACGTCCTGCTGCGCTGCACGCAGGAGATCATCACCAACGCCGTGCGCCACTCCGGCGCCAGCCTGCTCCGCCTGCGCTACAGCCAGGACCGCGACACGATCCGCGTCGATGCGCGCGACGACGGCCGCGGCGCCGAGGCCGCGCGTATCGGCAACGGCCTGACCGGCATGCGTGAGCGCCTCGCGGCCTACGGCGGCACCCTGCACGTGGAAACCGCGCCCGATCGCGGGTTCGTGCTGAAACTGGAACTGCCGCTGGCGGATGCGACCGGCCTGCGCGATGCTGCGCGGCGGGGCGAAGCGCAGTCGCCGGCATGAATCCGCAATGGGAGGCACCATGATCCGAGTCTGCCTGGTCGACGACCAGACCCTGGTGCGCCAGGGCATCCGTTCGCTGCTCGCGCTCGATGGCGGCATCGAAGTGATCGCCGAGGCTTCCGACGGCCGTCAGGCGGTCGAGACGATTCCCGAGGTCAGGCCCGATGTCGTGCTGATGGATATGCGCATGCCGGCGATGTCCGGGCTCGAAGCCATCCAGGCCCTGTCGCGCGCGGGCACGCTGCCGCCGACGATCATCCTGACCACCTTCGACGACGACCAGCTGGTGCTGGCCGGACTCAAGGCCGGCGCCAAGGGCTATCTGCTCAAGGACGTGTCGCTGGACCAGCTCGTCGGCGCGATCCGCACCGTCGCCGGTGGCGGCTCGCTGGTGCAGCCGGCGGTGACCCAGCGCCTGCTGACGGGTCTGGAGCAGATGCGCAACGAGTTCGTCAGTCTCGACAAGCCGGACCCGCTCACCGATCGCGAGACCGAGATCCTGCGCCTGATGGCCGGCGGCTTTTCCAACAAGGAAATCGCCAACTCGCTGGGCGTGGCCGAAGGGACCATCAAGAACCACGTCTCCAACATTCTCTCCAAGCTCGGCGTGCGCGACCGCACCCGCGCCGTGCTCAAGGCCTTCGAGCTGCAACTGGTCTGAGTGACCCCGCGCGCCCGCCGACGGGTGCGCGGCAACGCCGGCGTTGCGTCCCGTTCGCAGCGGCGCATCCGCTCGCCAGGCCGCGCCGTGCGGCCGTTTCACCATGCGCCGACACCGGCTTGCTGAATGTGCCGTCGCCCGGCGCGACGGGCGGTGCGCGGCCGCGCATCGTGCGAGTGGGGGCGCCTGCGCATCGATGCTTGATTGGACTCGCCCGGTTACACGCAACTTGATACGATTGCCGGTCTGTGCCGCCTCAGGCCGGATTTGGTCCTGGAGAACTCTGAATGACCCGTCTGCTCGAACTGCTGATTTCATGCGTCATCGTCGCCGTGCTGTTTCTCGTGGTGGCCGTCCTGCTTCCCTCCAGCCGCACCCTGACCGAATCAGCGGAAACCAACCGTCGTCAGACGATCGTGTTCGACACGCTCAACAGCGTGCTCCGCTTCAAGGACTGGTCGCCGGTCACCGCGTATGACCCGAACGCCGAACTGAAGATCTCCGGCCCCGAAGCCGGTGTCGGTGCGCGCATCGACTACAGCTCGACCCTCAAGCGCGTCGGCGACGGCAGCTGGGAAATCACCGAGTCCGAGCCGGGCACCCGCGTGGTGTACGCGGTCGAGAACCCGACCCGCGGCAACAACAAGACGACCACCTTCACCCTGAAGCCGACCGGTCGCAACAACCGCAACATCGAAATCACCCAGACCTACAGCGTCGATTACGGCTGGGATCTGCTGGGCCGTTTCGCCGGCCTGTACGTCAGCCGCAACATCGGTGACGGCATCAAGCTGGGCCTGGGTCGTCTGACCAACATGCTGGCCGCGGTGCCGAACGTCGACTACCGCGCCGAAGGCAGCACGCTGGCCAACCTGGCCGCCGCCGACCGTCCGGCCGAGAACCTGCTGGTCGTCGCCGCCGGTGCCGTCGAGCGCAACAACCAGGTCATCCAGGACTCGATGAAGGCCAACGTGGAGTGGATCAACCGCACCATGGCCGCGAACAACCTGGAAGCCGCCGGTCCGCTGCGCATCATCACCACCGAACTGGGTCGCGAGACCTACACGTTCGACATCGGCATGCCGGTCCGCAAGAAGGGCACCGGTCCGGCCGCGCCTGCTGCGCCGGCTGCTGCCGAGGGCGAGGGTGAAGAGGCCGCCGCCGCCGCGCCGCCGGTTGCCGCATCGACCACCGACGCCGTCGAACTGACCGGTCTGCAGCTGCTGGGCCCGGTGAAGGCCGTGTTCGTGCCGCGCGCCCGCGTCGCCAAGGCGAACTACAAGGGCTTCATGGCCGAGCTGGACAACGTCCGCAACGCCGTGCGCGCCTGGGCGCTGACGCAGGGTTACGAGGTCACCGACCGTCCGTACGAGAACTACGTCAACGGCATCGATACCGCGTTCACCGAGAACGGCGAGTTCGAGGTGTTCTGGACGCTGCGCGATCCGAATGCGGCACCCGCCGCAGCGGCGCCGGCGGCAGCGCCGGCACCGGCGGAAACTCCGGCGCCGGCCGAGGCGGCCGAGGCACCTGCAGCGGCTCCGGCCGAGTAAGCAGGCGCACCCGCACGGGTTGTGCATCGCACGCCGCATCCTCCGGGATGCGGCGTGTGTCGTTTCAGGGCCGCCGTTTTTTACGCGTGGTCCGCATCGCGCCACTCGCGCAGCAATGGAGCAGGCAATGGGAATCGGATCCGGACGCACCGCGCGGCACATCGGTGGCCTGGTGGCGGCCGGCGCGCTGCTGGCGGGCGTGTCGGTCGGGCTGTCGGCCTACGCCGCGCATGCCGTCGACGGCGATGCGCGCGCCGCATTGCAGACCGCGGCGGTGTTCGCCTTCGGCCACGGCATCGCGCTCGTGCTGATGGGGCGCGCGGTGCGCGGCACGATCGAGCTGGCCTCTCTCGTCGCAATGCTGCTCGGTACGCTGCTGTTCGCCGGCGCGCTGGTGTCACGCCATCTGTTCGGCGGACCGTCGTTCTTCGCGCCCTGGGGCGGCATGCTGACGATGTTCGGCTGGCTGCTGCAGGCCGTGGCCGCGCTGCGGCGCTGATCGCGGCGCAGCAGCTGCTCAGTCGGTGGCGGGCCGGTACCGCCAGTGCCAGGGCTCGTAGACGATGCCGTGCGGGTTGTCGCGCGGGTAGCTCATCGTGAACCCGTGGTCGGCGGCGTGGCGCGTCAGCCACTCGAATGCCGCGGTGTCCTCGAAAGATTCTTCTGCGGGCGGCTCACCCGGCGCGCTGATGTCGAGCGCGCTGCCGGCGTGGTGCTCGCTGTAACCGGGCGCGGCGTTGACCGCGAGGATGGCATCGAGCGACAGGCCGCGCGCGCGTTTGCGATCGAAGATGCCCAGCTGGTATTCGTGGCTGCGATAGCCGGAGACGGCATCGAGTACGACGCCGTCGCGCGCGGCCGCCGCGTGGAGTCCTTGCCATGCACGGGCGGTCTCCGACGTCAGCCACAAGGGGCGGCGGTAGCGGTCGAGTCCGGCGAAGGCCAGCCATGCGGGTTCGGCGACGAGCGCAAGGCCGGTGCGCGCGGCGTAGTCGTCGGCGTCGAGACCCAGCGCGGCGAGTCGGGCTTCGACCTGCGACAGCGGCAGATCGGGCGCCGCCGCGTGCGTCGCATGCGGCGCGCCGGCATCGAGCAGATCCAATGCATCGTCGATGCCGGGCTCACGCTGCCACCGCGGCATCAGCCCGATCACACCTTCGGGCAGCGCCGCCGCGAGATACGCACCGTCGCGCTTGCGCCGGAGCACCTGCGTCGCACGCGACAGCACCCGCGCGTCGCGATTGCTGCGCGCGCGCAGCAGGCGCGCGGGCCAGAGTTCGACATCGGGCGTGTTGAGCAGGAAGCGGGACGATGGATGGGCGTGCATGCGTGCAGCTTAGCGGCGCCGCTACGCTTCGTCAGGAAAGCCGGAGGCGGGTCACTAGAGCACGCCCTGCGGCAGCAGCAGCGGCACCAGCGCATGCAGCACCAGATCGGCGGCGAAATGCGACAGCACGGCCATTTCGAAGCCGCGCTTCCAGTACAGCCAGCCGAACACGACACCACCGATGCCGTTGAGCAGCAGCGTGCGCACGACGACGCCCGCGTCGAGGCCCCAGACCATCGATGCCGCCGGCAGATGTCCGAGTCCGAACAAGAGTGCGGCGATCAGGATCGCGGCCCATGCCACGCGCGGCGACAATGTGCCGTCGAAGCCGGCGCGCCTGCGCAGCAGCCAGGTCACGGCCCACGCGATCAGCGTCATCAGGAACAGGCGCAGCTGCAGCTCTTCGACGATGCCGCCGTAGAACGAGGCCATCAGCCCGTAGAGCGCGCTGCGCGCGCCGATGATGTCGGTCATCTGGACGTCCGTGTCCGGCAACAGCAGCGGATCGAGCACGCGCGACAGCACGAGAATCGCGATCGCGACCGCGACGCCCAGCCCGATCGACTGCCAGGGTGTGCGATCGCGGATCCGCGCATCGCCATGCCGGCTGACCCAATGCTGCAGCAGCGGCGCGCCGAGACCGACGCGGTGGCCCATGCGCAGGCCGCCCCAGGCGAGCAGGGCGCAGAGGATGAACATCGACATCGCCTGGATCGCGATCAGCGCCGGCAGCGGGATCGCGCCCCCGCCGGTCATGCGTGCAGGATCGATCTGCAGCAGATAGGGGATGACCGCGAGCGTGGCGACTGCGGCAGCGGCGGCGAGCAGGACCGCAATGCGCAGATCCTGCCGCGGACGCGGCGCGTTCAAGGTCGCGCTCATGCGCGTTTCTTGAGAAACAGCAGCGTGGGGCCGACCGGGGCGGCGTACACGGCGTTGACCAGTTCCCAGCCCTGCAGGCCCAACGATTGCAGGCGCGCCTCGATGTCCGTCGGCTTGATCCCGCCCAGCAGGCTCACCTTGATCTCCTCGACCTTGTACTGCCAACGCTCACTCATGCTCTGTGTCCTTCGGTCCTTCGGGTTCGGATGCCGGCGCGATACGGCCCGCGCGTCGCAGCGCCTCGCGCAGCAGGAATTCGATCTGCGCGTTCGCACTGCGCAGATCGTCGTCGGCCCAGCGCTGCACGGCCGCGAGGATCGCGGCGTTGATGCGCAGCGGATAGGCCTTCTTGTCGCTCACCCGCGACCGCCTCGCGCGCGGCGCTTGGCGCTGGCGACGGTGAAGATGCACGCGGCCGCCAGGCCATTGACCGCGATGAACATCACCACGATCAGCACGAGCAGGCGCCGCTCCTGATCGCCCCACAGCGCAAGGCCGAGCGCCGTGGCCAGCATCGCCAGGCCGATCATGCGCAGCAGCCGTGCGAGTTTGTTGTCCAGGACGGCCTTGTCGCGCACCGTCATGCCACCGCTGCCGCTCGACAACGGCAGGCGCCCCTGCACGAGCCAGCGCGCCGACACGAACGCTGGCACCGCCATCAGCGCGAACACGATCGCGGCGAGGTGATGCGGCGCCATCAGTACAGCGAGCCCGTGTTGATGATCGGCTGGGTGCCGCGATCGCCGCACAGCACGACCAGCAGGTTGCTGACCATCGCCGCCTTGCGCTCCTCGTCCAGCGTGACGACGCCGCTCTTCTGCAACTCCATCAGCGCCATTTCGACCATCCCGACCGCGCCGGCCACGATGCGCGTGCGCGCGGCGATCACCGCGTTCGCCTGCTGGCGCTGCAGCATCGCGTGGGCGATTTCCGGTGCGTATGCGAGGTGGCTGATGCGTGCGTCGAGCACGTCGACGCCGGCCGCGGTCAGGCGCTCGTCGAGATGCTCCTTCAGACGATCGGAGATCTCGGTGGGATGGCTGCGCAGCGAGATCTGGTCGTCCTCGTGCTGGTCGTAGGGATAGCTGGTCGCCATCGCGCGCAACGCCGCTTCGGACTGGATGTGCACGAAGCTCTCGTAGTCGTCGACGTTGAACACGGCTTCGGCCGAATCGACGACGCGCCAGACGATGACCGCGGCGATTTCGATCGGGCTGCCTTCGAGCTCGTTGACCTTGAGCCGGCCGCTCTCGAAGTTGCGCACGCGCAGCGAGACTTTCTTCTTGGTCAGGAACGGGTTGTTCCAGCGCAGACCGGCGTCCTTGACCGTGCCGACGTAGTTGCCGAACAGGCTCAGCACCGCGGCCTGGTTGGGTTCGATCATGTAGTGGCCGATCAGGGTGAACGCGGTCGCAAGGGCGACGACGATCGCGACGACCGGCAGGACGCCGCCGCTGCCCGTCAGCGTCCACGCGCACAGGGCGAGGACCGCCAGCTGGACCAGCAGGACCGGGATGCCGGGCAGGGAGCGGATCGGGTTTTCTTGCATCGCGGCGTCCTCGGATGGGTTTCGGATGTGATATCCAATTGATATCGTTCTGTCAATACTCACGCGGCCGCATGGGCCATCCCGTCACCATCGCCCGACGCCGTCCTCTGGAGCCCCGATGTCCCGCCCCCGCCATTTCTCGATGCTCCGCGACTTCCAGCTGGCCGACTGGTTCACGCTGGGCAACGCCTTCTGCGGCACCGGCGCAGTGTTCGCGGCGATGCGCTATCTGCAGGACGGCAGCGTGCGCGATCTGCTGGTCGGCATGGCATTGATCCCGCTGGCCTTCATCTTCGACGCGCTTGACGGCCGCATCGCACGCTGGCGCAAGGTCGCTTCGACGCTGGGCCGCGAACTCGATTCGCTGGCGGACGTCATCTCCTTCGGCGTCGCGCCGGCCGCGCTGGCCTATGCCTGCGGCATGCAGGGCGGCTGGGACGTGCTCGTGCTGGCCGGCTTCGTCTGCTGCGGCGTCAGCCGCCTCGCTCGCTACAACGTCACCGCCGAAACGCTGTCGCAAGGCAGCGACAAGGTGAAGTTCTTCGAGGGCACGCCGATTCCGTCGAGCCTGCTGCTGGTGGTGCTGCTCGCGGTCGCCGCGTGGCAGGGCAGCATCGGCGAGGCGCTGTGGCTGGGCGAAGTACGTCTTGGACCGTGGCTGCTGCATCCGCTGGTGCTGGTCTTCGCCGCCTCTGGCGCGATGATGGTCAGCAAGACGCTGCGCATTCCCAAGTTCTGACCCGTCGGCGCCGCGCGGCGTTGCTATGATCGAACGCGGTTCGCAGGAGTCGACGATGTTCAACATGGGACAGGGACCGGACGCGCAGGTCGCGGATCTGGAGCGCCTCGCGCGCCGCTACTGGGATGCGTGGCGCGACGCCTTGCAACGCACGATGCCGGGCAACGACTGGAACCCGATGGGCGCCGCGCCGTCGAGCGCAGGCGCCATGCCGTGGGGCGATCCCACGCAGTGGTTCAAGGGCGCCGCACCGCCGCCCGATGCCGGCACCGATGCATTGCGGCAGCTGCAGTCGATGGCGGGCCCCTGGCTCGAACAGATGCAGCGTGTCGCGGCGGGATTCGTGGGCCGCGAGGCCTCGCCCGAGGCGATTACCGCCGCCTGGCGCGAGGCGATGGGTGGCAATCCGGTCGGCACCATGTTCGGCGGCCTGCAGGGACCGGGCATCGAAGGCTGGGACACGTGGCTGCAGCGGCTCAAGCCCTGGCTCGACGCCGCCGGCGCGAGCCAGGCAATGGGTGGCGGACGCGATGCGTTCTCGCTGCCGACCTTCGGCCTGACCCGCGAGCATCAGGAGCGCTGGCAGCAGCTCGGCCGTGCGTTCGCCGACCACCAGCGCAGCCAGCAGGATTACCAGACGCTGTTGACGCAGGCCTCGACGGCCGCGTTCGGCATCTTCGAACGCAAGCTCGCCACGCGAGATCCGGCGACGCCGATCGAAACGCCGCGCGCGCTGTTCGATCTGTGGATCGACGCCGCTGAAGAGGCCTACGCGGATGTCGCCCTGTCGCCCCCGTTCCGCAAGGCCTACGCCGATATGGTCGCGGGCCAGATGCGTCTGCGGCAGGCCGTGCAGCGCGAGGTCGAACAGGCCTGCCGCGTGCTCGACCTGCCGACGCGGACCGAGCTCGATGGCGCGCATCGCAAGATCGCCGATCTCGAACGTGCACTGCGCCGCATGCGGGATCGTCTCGATGCCGTCGATGGTGCGGGCGCGCATGCAACCGCCTCGTCGACCGCGCCGCCGCGTCGCCCTGCGGGGCCGACGCGTGTCGTGACGCCGGCGCCCGATCCGGCAGCGTCCAGGTCGCGTGTTACGGCAGAGGACGCAGCGCCGGCACAACCGGTTGCGAAGCGGGCAACCGCGAAACGGGCGCCTGCGAAGAAGCCGGCGAAGAAGGTTGCGGTCAAGAAGACTGCAGCCAGGAAAGTGGCCGCGAAGAAAACCACGGCCAAGCGCGCCGTCACGAAAGCGTCTGCCAAGAAAGTCGCACCGGCGAAGAAGGCCGTCGCGAAGAAAACACCTGCGAAAACGGCCGTCTCGAAGCCCGCGCCGGCAGCGAAGTCGCGATCCGCAGCCAGCACCCGCGGTCGCAGTTCTGCCTCGGCCACGAAAAAGTCCACGCGCAGCACGCGATCCGCCCGTCGCACGACGCCGGCACCTGCCGCGCCGGCGCGCGCGTCGCGCAAGACAGCACGGTCGCCGACACGCGTCGCCAGCCTGCCCAACCTCGGCTTCATCTCGCCGATTCCAATCGCACCCGAGCCGCTGCAGGACAAGGGCGGCAAGCCGCGTAAAGGGAAGCGCTGACCATGGCCGGACCACTGCACATCACGCCCGATCGCATCGCGGACGAAGCCGCGCGCGTCCAGCAGAAACTGGGCGCCAGCCTGCGCACGTTGCGCGAGGTCGGTGACTTCGACTACGGCGCGACCACAAAGCAGG
The DNA here is from genome assembly GCF_036584485.1 of Luteimonas flava. Lineage (NCBI taxonomy): Bacteria > Pseudomonadati > Pseudomonadota > Gammaproteobacteria > Lysobacterales > Lysobacteraceae > Luteimonas > Luteimonas flava. The sequence goes on from NZ_JAZHBM010000001.1 coordinate 421,809, forward strand.
AAGTCTGGCGCGACGGCAAGGTCGTGCTGTACCGATTCATCGGCGAAAAGGCGCCGACCGCGCGCGTGCCGCTGCTGATCGCCTACGCACTGGTCAACCGGCCGTACATGGTCGATCTGCAGCACAACCGTTCGATCGTGAAAGGTCTGCTCGAGCGCGGCGAGGATGTCTACATCCTCGACTGGGGCTATCCGGATCGCTCCGACAGGTTCCTGATGCTCGAGGACTACATCGAGCGCTTCCTCGGCGGTGCGGTGGATCACCTGCGTCGCAGCGCAGGGCTCGATGCGATCAACCTGCTCGGCATCTGCCAAGGCGGCACGTTTGCACTGAGCTACGCCGCGCTGCATCCCGAGCGCGTGCGCAATCTGATCACGATGGTCACGCCGGTGGATTTCCACACCGACGACAACATGCTCGCGCACTGGACGCGCGATCTCGACGTCGACCTGTTCGTCGACACGCTCGGCAACGTGCCGGCCGACATGATGAACGCGTGTTACCTCACGCTGAAGCCGTGGCGGCTGCTGGTGCAGAAGTACGTGGGCGTGGTCGACATCCTCGACGACGCACCGGCGCTGGAGGATTTCCTGCGCATGGAGAAGTGGATCTTCGATTCGCCCGACCAGGCCGGCGAAACCTTCCGCCAGTACATCAAGCAGTTCTACCAGGGCAACGGCTTCGTCAATGGCGGCATCGTCATCGGCGATCGCGAAGTGCATCTGGGGCTGGTCGAGATGCCGGTGCTCAACATCTTCGCCGAGCAGGACCATCTGGTGCCGCCGGATGCGTCGCGCGCGCTGCGCGGGCTCGTCGGCACGCAGGACTATTCGGAACTGTCGTTCCGTGGCGGGCATATCGGCATCTACGTGTCGGGTCGCGCGCAGACGCAGGTGCCGTCGGCGATCCACGACTGGCTGGTACAGCGCGCATGATCCGCCTGCGATCCGGGGGCGCGCGCTGATGTCGACGCCCACATTGAGCCGCACACGCGAGGATCGCGTGATCGCTGGCGTCGTCGGCGGCATTGCCCGGCGCTACGGGTGGAATCCGACGATCGTGCGCGCGCTGTTCGTCATCGTGTCGGTGGTGTCGGCCGCGTTCCCAGGCCTGCTCGCCTACCTGCTGCTGTGGATGCTGATGCCGGAAGGCGAGGGCTGAGCGTGCATCCGGTGGTGCGCGTCGCGGCCCTGGCGCTCGGCGCGGTGTGGACGGTGCCCAACACGCTGATCGGCCTCGTCGGCGGGCTCGCGGGCCTGCCCTTCGGTGCGCACTGCCGCTGGCGTCGCGACGATCTCGCACTGGTGTTCGACCGCTGGCCCTGGGGCCCGGGCGGGGCGATCACGTTCGGCAACGTGATCCTGCATACCGGTGACTCGCTGGACGTGCGCTGCACGACCTACGCGCACCGCGCCGCGTGGTGCGAGGACGCGCCGATCCAGCTGGCCGACCACGAACGCGCACACGTCTACCAGTACATGGTGCTCGGACCGCTGTTCCTGCCGATGTATCTGGTCTTCGGCGGGGTCAGCGTGCGCAACCGCTTCGAGCGGGCCGCCGACCGTTACGCCCTGACCGGCCGCGGCTGGTGGCCCTGGCCGCGCCCCTGAGCCTGCCGACGGACGGTCGAAGGTGTTGACGGCTCGATAACGGATCCGACGCTAGCTTCGTGGCGTCGAAGCAGACCCCGGACGGCAAGGCCGACCGCAGACGCTGCGGCACTGGAAGGCCCGGCCGGCCGGAGACATCCGGCAGACTGGGCCTTTCGCACATCCGGCACTCCGAGAGGCCGGTGTGTTCCCGAGGTCACTGGAGCCGTCGATGCGCTACGACCGTGATGCCGTATCCCCCTGGGCCTTCTTCCTGCCGATCGCGCTTGCCGTGCTGGTGGGCAGCCTCGTCGCCGATGCGATCGGCGGCATGCTGCGCGACCGCTTCGACGATGCGCCGCCGGCGGTGGTCGCACAGACGCCCGCGCCGGTCGACACGCCACCGGTCGAGACCACTGCGCCGGTCGAGACGGCGCCGGCACTGTACGCACCCCTCGCACAGCCCGAGCCGGTGGTCGAAGCTCCGAATCCAGACGCTGCCCAGCTCGCGCAGCCCGACACTGCGGGCGAGGCACCGTCGGCAGCGGCGACGCCGGTGAATGATGGCGCACGTCGCCTGTCGGGACCGATGACCGCACGCCAGGCGGGCGAGAGCGAGAGCTGCATCAACAACACCGTCGCCACGCGCAGTCCGAACGGCTGGGAACAGGCACTGGAAAACGATGCGCCGGTGCGCTGCGAGGCGACCTCGAACTGAGGGTGCCGGCAAGGGTCGTCGCAGCCGGACGCGTACGAAGCGGTGCGTGCGCTAGCGCGCTGGCAACGTCAACCGCTGCTGCGTCGTGCCGATCGCCGCGCCATCGGCAGCGAAACGCCGTTCGCAGAACATCACGTGTTCCGTATCCACCAGCACGACGCTGCTGCACCGGGTGCCGTACTGCGGATCTTCGATGAAGGCGGGCGAGAGACGTCGCTCCAGCGCGCGCCCGACACCGGTGTCCGGAAGCGCCGCGTCCGGCGCCGTGCGCGTATCCCGCAGCCCGGCGAACACCGGTGCCAGCGCCGCAACGTCGATCGACGCGAGCGGAGCGCCGGGCACGGTCGTCTCCAGCCAGTCGGCCAGCGTCCGCGTCGCCGCGGTGCTCTTCGGCCAAGGCGCATCGAAGGCGCCGTTGGACATCGCATGCAGGCCCGGCGCAACCGGCGCGGCATCGAAACGCGGGTGGTTGCTGGCGAACCACAGCGCATCGCCATCCCAGAGCAGCAGATTGAAGCGGCCGTAGTCCCGCGCCGTCCTCGACAGGCCCTGCGCGAAGTCGGCGGCCGATGCCTCGCCCTGCGCGAAGTCGCGCACCAGCCAGCCACGCGACAGCGCAGCCGCTTCCGGCGCGCTGCCGGCGCGCACGTTCGTCACTGCGGCGAGCCGCCCGCGCGACGAGGCGAGCAGCCAACTGCCGCCCTGCACCAGATCACGGCCGCCGTAGACGTCCGGATGCTGCGGATCGAACGCAGCGGCCGCGGTCGGGCGCGCGTGGAATTCGTCGCGGTTGGCGATCAGCGCGAGCGGCAGATCGGGGCGGGTGTTCCAGGCGATGGCGATCAGGCACATGCCCGCATGCTAGCCGAGCATCCGGGTGCGCGATGCGAGACTCGATGCGGCACACGACGACGTTCGCGACGGCCCCAACGGCAACGGCCCGCATGCGCGGGCCCTCGACTGGTACCGGAGGCGGGACTCGAACCCGCACGCTTTTAAGGGCGGCGGATTTTGAGTCCGCTGCGTCTACCATTCCGCCACTCCGGCACGGACGCGGGAGTATAGCGGAAGCGCGCGGCGGCCTGAATCCCGGCGTCTTTGCGTTCTCCAAACATGTGGGGCGGCATCATGCGCAAGCCGGCGCAGGGCCGGGAGCCCGGGAGGCCACATGCACGATCGAATCAAGCCGCACGGGATGGCGGCCTGGATGTCTGCGCGAACGCGCCTGTCGGCGGCGCGCGCGCGCCGTATGCGGATCCTGTTCGCGGTGCTGCTGCCGTTGACCGTTGCTGCCTGCGCGAGCCAGCCGGCCCAGCGCGTCGTCGACGCCGAGCCGGTCGCCGAACGCGAGATCGTGCTGCCGGCGGGCAGCCGCACCGTGCCCTCGCAGCCCAACGGCGAGGTGCGCCTCGCCGAAGGCGTGTTCCGCGTGCACCTGAGCAACATCCGCTGCGTGCGCGCGCCGTGTCCCAACGGCTACATGGTGTCCAACGTTGAAGGCCAGCCGGATGCGTTGCGTCCCGACGTACCGCAGCCGGTGTCGCGCATGCCCGAACAGGTCCGCTTCGATGCAGCCTCCGGTGGCGCGGTCGAGGACGGTCTGGTGGAGAAAGCGCACATCGGTGACGGCATCGTGATCGACGGCCGTGCCTGGCTGATCGAAGGTGGCCGCACGCTGCGGGTCGAAGTCAGGCAGCTGCTGTCCGACTGACCTCGGTGCCGGGGCGCCGGCTCAGCCGGCGCCGCCTTCGTCCTCGATCTTCGACGCGGCGATCCACGCATCGACCGCGCGCGACACCACGTCCAGCGGCAACGCGCCGTTTTCCAGCAGCACGCCGTGGAAGGCGCGCAGGTCGAAGCGCTTCTTCAGCGACTGCCGCGCATGTCCGCGCAGCGCGAGCAGCGTGTGCAGGCCGACCGTATGCGCGCACGCGCGCCCCGGACGCACCAGCTGGCGCTGGGCCTCGGTGCGCGCCTGTGCCTCGCTCATCCCGGCGACGTCGCGCAGATAGGTCTGCGCCTGCGCGAGCGTCCAGCGTTCGGCATGCAGACCGGTGTCGACGACCAGTCGCGCCGCGTGCACCAGTTCCGCGCGCAGGCGGCCGAGATCGCCCTGCGGATCGTCGTCGTAGACCCCCATCTCGACCGCGAGCCGCTCGGCATACATCGCCCAGCCTTCGGTGAACGCGGTCGGCGCCAGACTGCGCCGCAGCCGCGGCAACGCGAGCTGCGACTGGGCGAGGCCGACCTGCAGGTGATGGCCAGGCAGTCCGTTGTGATAGACCAGCGTCGGCAGCCCGCCTTCGGGCAGGGCACGCACCTGCGCGACATCGATCACCAGGGCGCCGGGCCGCACGTCGCCGCCGGGCGGCACGTAGTAGACCGCGGCGTTGCCGGTCGCATCGGCCGGCGCCAGCTGGACTTCGAGCGGTTGCGTCGGCAGCGCGCTGAAGTAACCGGGCAGCGCGTCCTCGATCGCATCCAGGCGCGCCTGCACCGATGCGCGCAAGGCCTCGCGGTCCGCATCGGAGATGGGCGGGACGCCGTCTTCGGGCGCACCGTCCGCGCGTTCCGTGGCGACAGGCGCTTCGACCCCGGCCAACGGCAGGCGGTCGCGGACGATCGCCGCCATCTCGCCGCGGATGCGGCTGACTTCGTCGTGTCCGAGGGCATGCAACTGGGCCGCGTCGATGCCGACGCCGGTGTTCCAGCGCAGCGCCGCGGCGTAGTAGTCGTCGCCGTCGGGCAAGGCCCACACGCCGTTGTCGGCATCCTGCGTGGCGATGGCGGCTTCGATACGCGCGAGCAGACGCGTGTAGGCCGGCAGCGTGGCGTCCTCGATTGCCGCACGCGCATCGCGCAACAGTTCCTCGCGCAGCGCGGCGTCGATGCCCTGCGCGCCATCGAGCTTGCGCGCAAACGCCTGCACGAACGGACTGCTGTCCACGCCGACGCGGACCAGATCGCGGATCTGCAGCGCGGCGCCTTCGAGTGCGATGCGCGGCGGCACGACACCGTGGCTCGCCTGCAGATCGAGGTTGTCTCGCACCTGGTCGAGCTTGGTCGCCACCGCATGCAGTCGCGCAACGTAATTGCGCGCCTCGGCCGCACCGGTCACCGGCTGCGCGCTTTCGAAGAAGCCCGGCAACGACATCGGAATGCTCGACAGCTGGTCGACGGCGTAGAGATTCGTGCCCAGCGGCAACCACGCCGGCGACCAGTCGAAGCCGAGCAGATCGGCCTGGCTGCGGTAGAACCAGCGCGCCATTTCCAGCGTGCGTTGCTGCTGCGGCGCGAAGGCATCGTCGTCGATGTCGTCGAGCGCGGCGAGATTCGCGGCCAGCGTGTCGCGCAGTTCGGCGCGGTGCACCAGAGATGCGTCGGTCAGGCGACCGGCGGCGATGCGCGAATCCGGACTGTCGATGCCGAGCACGGTCATCGCTTCGGGATCGTTGGCGAGAAACGCATCGAACTGCGCGTCGACCAGCGCATCGACAGCGCGGCCATCGGCATCGGGCACGGTAGGGGACTGGCCGCAGGCGGCAAGCAACATCGCCAAGGAGGCGGTCAGCAGCGATCGGGTCATCGGCCTCGACGGAGAGCGGCGGGGGAGCCGGTCCACTGTAGCGGCTGGGGTCGCGGGATGCGCCCCCCTGTTCACCTTCGAAGGGCGACCTTGCAGCCGTCGATCAGTCGACGGTGTCGACGGCCAGCGAGGCGTCGTAGCGCAGATACCAGTCGTCCGCCTCGGGACGGAAGCGCGCGCAATGTTCGATCGGCGCCTGGTAGACGTGCAACGACACCGCGATCGCATCGGCACTGGCGTTGCGGATCGTGTGGTACTCGTGCGGCGGAATCAGGCTGCCGGCGCTGCCGACGCCGGCCTGCATGCCCGAGGCCGCGCGGAAACGGAATCGCTCGCCGTCGGATTCGAGCAGTTCGTACTGGGCGATTTCCAGCGTGCCGCGCCAGATGCCTTCCACGCACCACAGGCCGTCGTGGTCGTGGATCGGCGTGCCCTGGCCGGGCGCCCAGGTCATCGCGACGATGCTGTAGCCGTGCGCAGGACTGCGATACAGCTCGCGACGCGCGTAGTGGCCGTCGACCGGCAACTGCGTGCAGGCCGGCAGTTCGACCCCGGGATCGCGGATCAGCGCACACATGGCGCCGCGCAGCGCGCTGGTGACGGCGTGGTGGTCGCCGGCCGCGATGGCCGCATCGATCGCTGCGATCATCCGGTCGCGGCCCTGGAAGGCGATGTCGGGGATGTCGGTGGCGGTGGACTCGAAACGCATCGCTGCAGTCTAGCCCGCGACCTGCGCACGTGCAGGCGGCAGCGCAGCAAGAAAATCCGCGACCGCCGGTCCGAAGCGCGCGATGTCGACGAGAAACGCGTCGTGCCCCTGCGGCGATTCCAGCGGCAGGAAGGTCGCGTCGATACCGCCGGCGCGCAGGCCGTCGGCGATCTGCTGTTGCTGCTGCAGCGGGAACAGGATGTCGGTGTGCACGCCGATCGCGAGCGCGCGTTCGACACGCAGTGTCGCCAGGCCGTCGTCGGTGCTGCCGCCGCAGCTTTCGCCGATGTCGAACCAGTCCATCGAGCGGCTGAGGTAGAGATAGCAGTTGGGATCGAAGCGGCGCACGAAACGGCGGGCGTGACCTTCGAGATAGCTCTCGACTTCGAATTCGAGGCCGAACGGTTCCTCGTCGTCGCGGCGGTCGGATTCCAGCCGCACGCGGCCGAAGCGGCCGTCCCATTCCAGCGCCGAGCGATAGGTGATCACGCCGAGCTTGCGCGCCATGCGCATGCCGCTCTCGGGATAGGCGCTGTCGGTGTAGGCGCCGTTCTGCCACATCGGATCGAGGCGGATCGCCTCGCGCTGCAGCGAGCGGATCGCGATCGAGAACGGCAATGCGCGCGCCGCGCCGCAGATGTTGATGTGCGTGCGCGCGAGCCCCGGAAACCGGGCGAGCAATGCGAGCGCGGTCATGCCGCCCATCGAATTGCCGATCACGCAGGCCAGGCGCTCGATGCCCAGCGCCGCGACGACGTGCGCAGCGGCGTCGGCGCCGTCTTCGACCGACAGTTCCGGAAATGCGAGCCGGTACGGCGCGCCGGTGTCGGGATTGTTCGAAGCCGGGCCGGTGGAGCCCTTGCAGCTGCCGAGCGAGTTCACGCAGATCACGAACCAGCGGTCGGTATCGATCGGCTTGCCGGGGCCGAGCATCGGCTCCCACCAGCCGGGCGTGGTGTCGTCGGCGTGGCTGGCAGCGTGCGCGTCGGGCGACAGGCCGGTGACGATCAGGATCGCGTTGCCGCGTTCGGCGTCGAGCGTGCCCCAGGTCTCGTAGGCCATGCGGGCGCCGCGGAGCGCGCCGCCGCGCTTCATCGGGAACGGCGAGGGCAGGTCGATGAAGCGGCTGCCCGGCGGGATGAATTCGGTCATCGCGCCAGTGTAGCGACTCGGGGTGTGGCGCCGGTCAGGGCGTCGCGGCGACGGGCACGACGAGCTCGACCGGATCGCGCGCTGGCAGCGTCACCCGTACCGGTGTGGATTCAAGGTCGCCGTCGCTGCGCGATGCGTCACCACTGCGCGAGATGCGCGCGACGATTTCGACCGAATCGAGCGCCGACAGCGGCTGGGTCGGCATCGGGCTGTCGCCGTCGCCCAGCACGATGTCCAGCGGCAACGCCGACACCGGATGCCGCTGCACCGCGACCGGCATCGGCGGACCGCCGGGCTGGCGGGCGATGACGAACACCGTTGCGTCGCCGGGCAGCGGGGCGCCGGCAGGATCGAGTCGTACGCGGACGCGTAACGCATGCGTGCCAGGCGTGGGGGCTGCGGTGGTCGCCGATGCGTCGTCCGCAGGCATGCCGGCGGCGGTGCGCGCGATGGCGATCTGGGTGCGCAGCGCGTCGGCAGCGGCACCATCGAGCAGCGGCAGCAACGGCGTCCACGTCGCGACCGCGCCCGCATCGTCGCCGGCCTGACGCTGCGCGATGCCCAGATACCAGCGTGCATGCTGATGGTCGGGATTGCGCGCGAGCACATCGCGCAATGTCCGTACCGCCGCCGCATCGAAGCGCCGGTCCGGCGCTGCGCGCGCGCTGGCCTGCGCGGCTTCGACCTGCGCCGCGTCGTCCTCGGGCAGCAGCTTCGCCGCGCGTGCGATCGCGTCGCGCGCGTCGGCGTGCCGGTCCAGTCCGGCGTAGGCGCGGCCCAGCAGCAGCCAGCCTTCGGGCTGTCGCGGATCGCGCTGCAGATCGGCTTCCAGACGCGCGATCGCATCGTCGAGCGAGTCGGGCGCGGCGAGTTCTTCTGGATCGAGCGCCTGCGGCGTGCCGACCAGCATGTACATGCCGGCCACCAGCACCGGCACCAGCAGGGTCACCGCGATCGCCACCCGCGACGCGCCGCGGCGCAGCCCCCAGGTCAACGCGACCACGGTCGCCAGCGTCAGCACGATCGCGAGCACGACGAAGAGCAGCATCACCAGGTCTCCGTGTCGTCGGGCGGCAGCGGTGCGGCCTCCTTGCGCGAGGCGACGACGCGCCAGATCACCACGCCGCCGGCGCCGAGCAGCAGCAGCGGGCCGAACCACAGCAGCCACGTCGACGGGCCGACCTGCGGGCGGTACAGCACGAACTCGCCATAGCGCGCGACCAGATGCGCCTTGATCGCCGGGTCGTCCAGTCCTTCGCGCATCAGCGTCAGCACTTCGCGGCGCAGGTCGTGGGCGATCTGCGCGTTGGAATCGGCCAGCGACTGGTTCTGGCACATCACGCAGCGCAGTTCGGCGACGAGGCTGTGGAAGCGGCGCTCTTCGGCCGTGTCCTCGAAACGCAACGGCGCGGCGTCGACGGCGACTTGCGCGCGTGCGGCCTGCGGCCAGGTCAGGCACAACAGCAATGCGAGCAACGCGGCGCGGATCACGGCGCCTCCAGCCGTTCGACGAGGGGCATCAATTGCTCACGGATGGTCGCATCGGTCATCGGGCCGACGTGCTTCCACAGGATCGTGCCGTCGCGATCGACGAGAAAGGTTTCCGGCGCGCCGTAGATGCCCCATTCGATCGCGGCCTTGCCGTCGTAGTCGGCGAGCACGAGATCGTAGGGATTGCCGAACTGCGTGAGCCAGCGCGTCGCGTCTTCGGGCTCGTCCTTCCAGTTGAAGCCGATCACGCGCACGCGGCCGGTTTCGGCGAAGGCGTTGACCACCGCATGTTCCTCGCGGCAACCCGGGCACCAGCTGCCCCAGACGTTGAGCAGATACGGCGCGCCGCGCAGATCGGCCTGCGTGACCAGGCGCTTCGGCGCGCCGAGCACCGGCAAGCGGAATGCCGGCGCCGGCTTGCCGATCAGAGGCGAGGGCAGGGCGTCGCGATCCGGACTGCGGCTCAGCCACACGCCTGCAGCCAGCAGCGCGAGGATCACGCCGAAGACGGCCAGCGGCAGCCAGCGGGCGCGCGAGGCACTCATGCGGTTTTCTCACGACGCGGCCGGCGGAAGCGGCGATCGGCCGCGGTGACGAAACCGCCCAGCGCCATCAGGAACGCGCCCGCCCAGACCCAGCGCACGAAGGGTTTGATGTGCACGCGCAAAGCCCAGGCGTCGCCGCCGAGTGGTTCACCGAGCGCGACGTAGACGTCGCGCGACACGCCGGGACGGATCGCCGTCTCGGTCATCACCTGGCCGCCGCTGGCGTAGGTGCGTTTCTCGGGATGCAGCGTGGTGACCAGCCGGTCGTCGCGCAGCATCCGCACCGTGCCGCGGTCGGATTCGTAGTTCGGGCCGACGTGATGCGCGACGCTGTCGAGCACGAAGGCATCGCGGCCGATCTCCAGCGACTGTCCCGGCAGCAGCGCGACCTCGCGCTGCACGTTGAGGCCTTCGACCAGCAGCGCGCCGATCAGGAACACCGAAATGCCCAGATGCCCGAGCACCATGCCGGTCATCTCCGCGCCCATGCGGCCGCCCGGCGCGCGCAGACGCGTCCACACGAACCGCGCCGTGCCGCCGGCCACCCAGACCGCACCGGCCACACCCATCGCCACCTTCCACGGCCCCTGCGGCGCGGTGAAGAACGCAAGCGTCGCGGCGATCAGCGCGAGCGCCGCCCAGGGCAGCAGCATGCGCAGCGGCCGCGACATGTCTTCGTTCTGCCATCGCGTCAGCGGACCGAACGGCAGCAGCAGCACCAGCGGCGCCATCAGCAGCAGGAACAACAGGCCAAAGTAGGGCGGCCCCACCGAAATCTTGCCGAGATTCAGCGCATCGGCCAGCAGCGGATACAGCGTGCCCAGCAGCACCATCGCGCAGGCCGCGACCAGCAGCAGATTGTTCGCCAGCAGCAGGGTTTCGCGCGAGGTCGCCGCGAACGGTTTGCCGTCGCGGCCATCAGGTGCGCGCAGCGCGTACAGCAGCAGCGAACCGCCGACGACGAGGCCGAGGAACACCAGGATGAAGAGACCGCGCGTGGGATCGGCAGCGAAGCTGTGCACGCTGGTCAGCACGCCGGAGCGCACGAGAAACGCGCCGAGCAGCGACAGCGAGAACGTCGCGATCGCCAGAAGCAGCGTCCAGCCATGGAAACTGCCGCGTTTTTCGGTCACCGCCTGCGAGTGGATCAACGCCGCGCCGGCCAGCCACGGCATGAAGCTCGCGTTCTCGACCGGATCCCAGAACCACCAGCCGCCCCAGCCGAGTTCGTAATACGCCCACCACGAGCCAAGCGCGATGCCGATCGTCAGGAACGCCCACGACACGTTCGTCCACGGCCGCGTCCAGCGCAGCCAGTGCGCGTCGACCTTGCCGTCGAGCAGCGCGGCGATCGCGAAGGCGAACGGCACCATGAAACCCGAGTAGCCGATGTAGAGCATCGGCGGGTGCACGATCATCCCCGGATCCTGCAGCAGCGGATTCAGATCGCGACCTTCGAGCGGCATCGGCAGGATGCGTTCGAACGGGTTGCTGGTGAAGATCAGGAATGCGAGAAAGCCCAGGCAGACCGCGCCCATGATCGCGAGCACGCGCGCCAGCACCACGTCCGGCAACGAGCGCGAGAACCACGCCACCGCCGCGTTCCAGCACGCGAGCACGAACACCCACAGCAGCAGCGAACCCTCGTGGCCGCCCCAGACCGCGGTGAAGCGGTAGACCATCGGCAGCAGCGAGTTCGAGTTCTCGGCGACGTAGCGCACCGAAAAATCCTGTTGCACGAAGGCGGTGGTCAGGATCGCCCAAGCGACGAACGTCAGCGCCCACTGCGCATAGGCTGCAGGACGCGCGGTCGCCATCCACGGCGCGAGACCGCGCTGCGCGCCGAGCAGCGGCAGCACCGTCTGCAGGGTCGCGGCGACCAGCGCCAGCAACAGCGCGATCTGGCCGAGCTCAGGCAGCATCGGCGACTCCGGTATCTGCGCCACGCACCCCTTCGATCACTGCGTGGCGTCCGCGTCGGCCGGCGTCACGATGCCGTGCTTGTCGTGCGCGAGGCCCATCTTGTCGGCGACCTCCTTCGGCACGTAGGTCTCGTCGTGGCGCGCCAGCACCTGCTCGGCGACGAAGGTGTCGCCGTCCATGCGTCCGGTCGCGATCACCGCCTGGTGTTCGCGGAACAGGTCGGGCAGCAGGCCGGTGTAGCGCACCGGCAGCTCGGCATCGCCGTCGGTCACGCGGAAGCGCGCTTCCATCGAGCCTTGCGCGCGCGAGAACGAACCGCCGGCGACCATGCCGCCGAGGCGGAACCGCGCTTCGCCCGACGACACCGCGGCGCCCGCGATCCCGCCCAGCACTTCATGAGGCGTGTACAGATAGGAGACGTTGCGCTGCAGGGCGAACGCGATCAGCGTCATCGACAGCGCGCTGGCCGCGACGATCGCGACGACGAACAGCAGACGGCGGCGGCGGACCGGATTCATCGGGTCAGCTCGGCGGTGTCGTCCGCGGCCACGGTCGTCGCCGCAGCCCGGCGCGATGCCAGCAGGCGCACCGCGCGCAGCAGCTGCGCGGTGCGGATGCGCGGCGCGACGAAATCCCAGGCCAGCACGGCGGCGAACACCGCGTAGGCGGCAACGACGTATTCGATGTAGGTCATGCGCGATCTCCGGTCGGCGCGGCCAGCGCCCGGACCCAGTCCTTGCCGGCTTCGCGGCGCAGATTGTCGGCGCGCGCGCGCGCCAGCAGCGACCCGACGAACCAGAACTTGGTGCCGACCACCATCCACAACAGCGGCCACAGCATGCTGCCGTCGATGCTCGACTCGCCGAATACGCGGATCGTCTGGCCCTGGTGCAGCGAATCCCACCACACCACCGAATAGCGGATCACCGGCAGCAGCACGACGCCGACGATCGCCAGCAGTCCGGCCGCGCGCGCGGCGGTGCGCTTGTCCTCGATCGCGCCGTACAGGCCGATCACGCCCAGATACAGGAACAGCAGAATCAGCTCGGTGGTCAGGCGCGGATCCCAGTCCCACCAGGTGCCCCACATCGGCCGGCCCCAGATCGAACCGGTGGCGAGCGTGATCACGGTGAACGCGGCGCCGATCGGCGCGCAGGCCATCGCGAGGATCTCGCAGAGCTTGATCCGCCACACGAGTGCGATCGCGGCGTAGATCGCCATGGCCGCGAACACGGCCAGGCTCATCCACGCGCTCGGCACGTGGATGTAGAGGATGCGGAAGCTGTCGCCCTGCTGGTAATCGGCGGGCACCACGTACAGCGCGCCGTACAGACCGACGGCCATGGTCGCCAGGCCGAGGCCGAAGCCCCACGGCGCCCAGCGCCGCGCGAAGCGGTCGAAGGTGGAGGGCGAGCCGAGTTGATGGAACCAGAGCAGGACAGGATTCATGTAGGCGTGCGGGTCGCTGGCTTGCGGTCTCGGAGCGCGCATGGCGGGCATGCGGTCGCGGGCGTGGCGCGGCGTTGCGGGACGGATTGCACGTCGGCGACGGGACCCTCCAGACCCGTCGCGGGGCCGGTCAATTGAGTGCGATGCGGATGGCGGTCGCCGCAGCGACGGGTGCCAGCACGAGCGCGGCGGCAAGGCCCGCGGCGAGCAGCAACAGCCCGCCGGATGGATCATGCCCCTGCGCCGCGATCGCGACGCTGCCGGCACCGAACACCAGCACCGGAACGTACAGGGGCAGGGCAAGCAGTGCCAGCAGGATACCGGAACGGCGCATGCCGATGGTCAGCGCGGCGACCACCGCGCCCAGCAGGCTCAGCAGCGGCGTGCCCAGCGCGAGACCGGCCAGCAGCACCGGCAACTGCGCGCGCGGCAGGCCCAGCAGTTCGGCCAGCAAGGGCGTTGCGACCAGCAGCGGCAGCGTCGTCGTCGCCCAGTGCACCGCGGTGCGTACCAGCACCAGCCAGGCCAGCGGCACGGGGCTGAGCATCCACTGTTCGAGCGAGCCGTCCTCGGCATCGCCGCGGAACAGGGTGTCGAGCGCGAGCAGGCCTGCGAGCACCGCCGCGACCCACAGCACGCCGGGTGCCACGGCGCGCAGCGTCGCGGGTTCGTTGCCCAGCGCCAGCGCGAACAGCACCACGACCAGTAGTGCGAACAGCGCCGGTTGCAGCGCATCGCCGCGACGCCGCCACAGCAGACGCAGGTCGCGGGCGATCAGCGCGGCCGCGCTGCCGGGCAGGGTCGGGTGTGCGCTCATGCGGCGGCGTCCAGCACCAGTTCCCGGGTGCGCACCGGCGGCGCGGCGTAGGCGCCGTGCGTGGTCACCAGTGCCGCGCCGCCGTCTTCGAGCTGGGCGCGCACCATGCGGTTGACCAGTTCGATGCCCTGCAGATCGAGATTGGCGTAAGGCTCGTCAAGCAGCCACAACGGCGCCGGCGACATCCACAGCCGCGCCAGCGAGAGCCGCTTCTTCTGCCCGGCCGACATCTGCCGCACCAGCAGATGCGCGTGCGCGGCCAGTCCGACCAGGGCGAGCGCGCGCTCGGCGGTCTGGCTCGCGCGGCAGCCCTGCAGGCGGGCGAGGAAGTCGAGGTTTTCGATCGCGTCGAGATCGGCCTTCAGGCCGGGCAGATGCCCGAGATACGCCATCGTGCCGGCGCGCATTGCCCGGGCGACCGGCGCGCCGCCGACTTCGACCGTGCCGCCATCGGCTTCGAGCAGACCGGCCAGCACCCGCAGCAGCGTCGTCTTGCCCGCACCGTTGCCACCCTGCACGAGCAGGGCTTCACCGGCGGCGACGTCGAAATCGAGCGGTCCGAACACCGGTCGCGCGTCGCGCGTGAAGCACAGACCGCGGGCGGCGAGCAGCGGCGGGACGGAAGCGGACTCGGACATGCGGCGGCGAGGGGCCCATGGCGCGACCGGATCGGTCGCGCGGCCATCGTATCCGCAGCGATGCGGTTTGCGTCAGCGCAGCCAGTCGACGTGCTGGTCGCCTTCGAGTCCGGCGGGGCGTCCGGCGTACATGCGCAAACGCACGGGAGTCTCGCGCGACCACCACAACGTGCCCAGCTGGTCGTAGCGCTGCGCGAGCGCATCGAATGCTCCGACCTCCATGCCGAGCACGATCCAGCTCGGCTCGCGCCAGCTGCGGTCGGCGGCGCTGGCGAAGGCGGGCATGTGCGGCAGGCCGAGTGCGGTCAGTTCCGCTTCGAGCGCCCTGTCCGAGCGCCGGTTCTCGGTGGGCGGGCGTGCGACCGACATCGGATTCCATGCCGACACGAGACCGAAGCCGGCCGCATCGGGATAACGCAGATCCAGGCCCGGCGTGGGCAGCCCGATGACGATGTCGTGCCAGTCGTCGCGGTGCTGCCAGCGGTAACGGGCATCCAGATAGGCGTGCAGCAGCGTGACCAGGCGGGTGTCGTCGATGGGATGCTGGTTGTTCATGGCGGCGGTTTATCCCCGTGGTCCGCGTCCGTACACTCGTGGCCCCTCAGATCCCCAACGGCATGCAGGCGATGATCCGGACCAAGCTTCCCAAGGTCGGCACCACGATCTTCACCGTGATGTCCCAGCTTGCGGCCGAACACGGCGCCGTCAACCTCGGGCAGGGGTTTCCCGATTTCGACGTGCCGCAGCGCCTGGTCGATGCACTCGCCGCGGCCATGCGCGCCGGCCACAACCAGTATGCGCCGATGACGGGGATCCCGGCGCTGCGGCAGGCGATCGCGGAGAAGACCGAACGCGTGTACGGACATCTGCCCGATGCCGATGCGGAGATCACCGTCACCAGCGGCGCCACCGAAGCCCTCTTCAACGCGATCCACGCCGTCGTGCGCGCAGGCGAGGAGGTCATCGTCCTCGACCCCGCCTACGACAGCTACGAGCCGGCGATCGAACTGGCTGGCGCAGTGGCCGTGCACGTGCCGCTGGACCCGGCGACGTTCGCGCCCGACTGGCAGCGCGTGCGCGACGCGGTCACACCGAAAACGCGGATGCTGATCGTCAACAGCCCGCACAACCCGTCCGGCGCGATGTTCGGCGCGGCCGACATGCAGGCGATCGCCGAGCTGCTGCAGGGCACCGGCATCTATCTGCTGTCGGACGAGGTCTACGAGCACATCGTGTTCGACGGCGCGCGCCACGAATCCGCGCTGCGCTGGCCGGAACTGCGCGAACGCAGCTTCGTCGTGTCGAGCTTCGGCAAGACCTACCACTGCACCGGCTGGAAGCTCGGCTACTGCATCGCGCCGCCCGCGCTGAGCGCGGAATTCCGCAAGGTGCACCAGTACAACGTGTTCTGCACCTTCGCGCCGGCGCAGCATGCGTTCGCGGAGATGCTGCGCGAGGAACCGGCACACTACGAGCAGCTCGGCGCCTTCTACCAGACCAAGCGCGACGCCTTCGCCGCGCAGCTCGCCACCACACGCCTCAAGTGTCTGCCGGTGCCGGGCGGCTATTTCCAGCTGGTCGACTATTCGGCGGTCAGCGATCTCGACGACGCCGAATTCTGTCGCTGGCTGACGGTCGAGAAGGGCGTCGCCGCGATTCCGCTGTCGCCGTTCTATGCGGCGCCGCCCGTCGGCCAGCGCCTGGCGCGGCTGTGTTTCGCCAAGAACGACGCGACGCTGGACGCGGCGATCAAGCGCCTGCAAAAGCTCTGAGCGTGCGCTGCGACGTTCGGTCGCGGCGGACCTTCAGCGATGCATCGCTAGACTTGTGCCCTGCGCACTCCGCGCCTTGCCATCGAACGACTGTCGACCGTGCTTCTTCGTGCCGCCGCCATCGCCGTGTCCATGCTGTTGCTCGCGAGCTGCAGCGCGCCGCCGGCCGGGCCGTATACCGGCACCGATCTGACCGGCGTGTCCTACGGCCGCAGTCTCGATCTCGAAGACACGCAGGGCCAGCCGCGCGGGCTCGGCGATTTCCGCGGGCGCTACGTGCTGCTGTCGTTCGGCTACACGCACTGCCCCGAAGTCTGTCCGACCAGTCTGCTGAAGGCTTCGCAGATCCGCCGCGCGCTGGGTGCGGACGGCGAGCAGCTGCAGATCGTGTTCGTCACCGTGGACCCGAAGCGCGACACGGGCGAGATCCTCGCGCAGTACGTGGGCGCATTCGGCGGTGACATCGTCGCGCTGCGCGGCGACGACATGCAGACGCGGCTCGCGGCGCAGTCGTTCCGCGTGACCTATCGCGAAGTGCCGACGAGTTCGTCGTATGCGATGGACCACACGATGGTGAACTATCTGATCGGTCCCGACGGCCGTTTGCGCCTCGCATTCCAGTACGACCAGCCCGTCGACACGATGGTCGACGACATCCGTCTGGCGATGACGCCTGTGCAGGCGGCGGGCTGACCACGCAGTCAGCATTTCCCGACTTGCGATTCATCTCACGCGCAGCGTAGCCTCGGACGCCGGGGTGGTACGGGAATGGAGAGACAGGGATGACGATTCGCGTGTTCATGGTCGACGACCATGCACTCGTCCGCACGGGCCTGCGCATGATCCTGTCGAGCGAGGCGGACATCGAAGTGGTCGGCGAGGCCGAGAGCGGCGAAGAAGCGTTGCCGTTGATCCGCAGGCTCAAGCCGGACATCGTGCTGTGCGATCTGCATCTGCCGGGCGTCAGCGGGCTGGAAGTGACCGAACGCGTGGTGCGTGGACAGCCGGAAACGCGGGTGATCGTGGTGTCGATCCTCGAGGACGGGCCGATGCCGCGCCGGATGATCGAAGCCGGTGCATCCGGGTACGTGGGCAAGGGCGGCGATGCCGCGGAGCTCGTGCGCGCGGTGCGTGACGTCGCACGTGGGCGGCGGTATCTCGCCAGCAACATCGCGCAGAATCTGGCGCTGTCGGGCATCGGCGGCAACGAGACGCCGTTCGATGCGTTGTCGCCGCGCGAGATGGAAGTGGCGATGCTGCTGCTGCAGGGGCTGCGCCAGGAAGACATCGCGCGACGTCTGAGCCTCAGCGCCAAGACGGTCAACACGCACAAGTCGCGTCTGTTCGAGAAGCTGCAGATCCAGGACTCGATCGCGCTTGCGCGCCTGGCGAGCCAGTACCGCATCGCGCCGGTGGAGCTCGCGATCTGACGCTGGGCCGCTTGTGAAATCGTTGCCTGCATCCGCAGCCAGGACATCACACTCCAAGAAAAAACCCCGGCCGAAGCCGGGGTTTTTGGTTGTCACACGCGCTGGAACGACTCAGGCGTCGTTCGGACGCGGCCGCAGACGCGGGTCGGTGCGGTAGTCCGACTCGGGCTCATCGTCGCTGTCTGCGTCGTCTGACTCCGCCGACGCTGCGTCTGCGAACGCAGGCTCGGTCGGCGTTGCGATCTCGTCATCCGTCAGCGCCGCGTCGCCCGGCGCAACGCCGGTCGTCTCGGGCTCGAAGGAAGACGCCTCGCCGGGCTGCGCGGCGGCCTGTGCGGGCGCGTCGAACAGGCCCTGGGTCACCGGTGCACGCGGCGCGGCCGGGGCCTCGTCGACCTGTGCCGGTGCGCTGGCCTCATCGATCGCCGGTGTGGCGTCGAACTGCGGTGCGACAGCAGCCGATACGTCGGCGCTGACGCTCGGCTCGGCCTGCGGCGCAGGATCGAAGCTGCGAGTCGTTTCGACCGGCGCCACCGGGCGGGCCGCATTCGCGACGTCGTCCGCGGCGAGCTCGGCAGGCGCGATGTCCTGCGCCGGCGTCACGTCTGCGACGACCGGCGATTCGACTGCCGGCAGCGAAACGGGGGCATCGGCGACGGGCGCGGCGCGTTCGACCGGGCTCTGCGCGACGTCGACGTCGACCGATGCCGGCGCCGCGGTCCAGGTCTCGACCGGCTGCGCGGGCGCAGGCGTGTCGAGAACCGGCGCTGCCGGCTCGCTCGCCTGCACAACCGCACCCGCGGCGACCGCAGCCGCTGCGACGGCCGGCCGCGTGTCCTGCTGCTCGGATGCGCGCGGTTCGCGCGCCGGCTGCGCCGCAGGTGCGGGCAGATCGTCGAAATCGAACTCGGGCTGGCCGTGACCGGTGGCCACGGCGGTGTCGTCGTCGCCCGCGTCATCGCTGTCCAGTGCGGTCTCGTCGCCGGCCGAGCCGTCACCGGCCTTGCCGCGACGACGGCGACGGCCACCACGACGACCGCGACGGCGACGGCCGTTGCTGCCGTCATCGTCGCCGGCCTCGCCGTTGCCATCGGCATCGGACGCACTGGTGTCGTTGCTGTCGTCCGAATCCGTGTCGGTCTGCACCGGCGCGGTTTCAGGACGCGGCGCCGCGTGCGTGGCGACGACAGCAGGTGCGCTGTCGGTCGTCGTTGCCGGTGCGGTCTGCTCGATGTCGGGCTGGGCCGCGCGAGGCGCTTCGATCGATGCAGCAGCGACCGGCGCTGCGGTGGCGATCGCCGCGTGGGCCTCGGTCACGTCGCCTTCGGTCTTCTGCCGCGGGCCGCGCTGCTTCTGGCGCTGGCGACGTTCCTGCTGACGCTCCTTGCGCGCGCCGGTATCGGCAACGGCCGCAGGCTCGCGACGCGCTTCACGCTGCGTATCGTCGCGGGCCGGCTGCGCGGGCGCCGCCTGCTTGGCTTCGTTCGCGACAGGCGACTGGTTCGATCCGCCCTGACCCTGACGGCCACCGCGACGGTCGCGGCGCTGGCCATTGCGGCCACGATCGTTACGATCGCCGCGGTTCTCACTGCGCGGACCGCCATCGGCACGCGGCGCGCGCTCGGTCTGCGCGGGAGCGGCCGGCTTGGCCGGCGCAGGCGGTGCGAACAGCGTCCTGAGCCAGCCCATGACGCCACCGGTGGCGACCGGTGCAGCGGGCGCAGGTGCCGGCTGCGGCACGGGCGCCGGTGCGGGCGCAACGGCTTCCGGCTTCGGCTCGCGGATCGGCGCAGGCTGCGTCGGACGCACGTTGGTGACGGCCGGCGGCGGCACGTTGAGGTTGTTCTTGCTCAGCGCGATCGTCGCCACGCGACGCGGCGTGCCGCGCTGATAGCTCGGGCGCGCGGTTTCCTCGCCGAGCTCGTTCTCGCGGATGCGCGAGACCTCGTAGTGCGGCGTGTGCAGCTGCTCGTCGGCGACGATGATGATCGGCGCGTCGTGGCGCTTTTCGATCTCCTCGAGCGCGCTGCGCTTCTCGTTGAGCAGGTAGTTCGCGATTTCGACCGGGGCCTGCACCAGCACCTGTCCGGTGTTGTCCTTCATCGCATGCTCTTCGGCGACGCGGATGATCGACAGCGACAGCGACTCGATGCTGCGCATGCGGCCGTGGCCTTCGCAGCGCGGGCAGACAATCTGGCTCGACTCGCCCAGCGACGCGCGTAGGCGCTGACGGCTCATTTCCAGCAGGCCGAACTTCGAGATCTTGTTCTGCTGCACGCGGGCTCGGTCGTACTTGAGCGCGTTCTGCAGCTTGTTCTCGACGTCGCGCTGGTGCTTGTTCGACGACATGTCGATGAAGTCGATCACCACCAGGCCGCCGAGATCGCGCAGGCGCAGCTGGCGGGCCACTTCCTCGGCCGCTTCCAGGTTGGTGTTGAACGCGGTTTCCTCGATGTCGCCGCCCTTGGTCGCGCGGGCGGAGTTCACGTCGATCGCGGTCAGGGCTTCGGTCTGGTCGATGACCAGCGCGCCGCCGGACGGCAGGCGCACAGTGCGCTCGTAGGCGCTCTCGATCTGCGACTCGATCTGGTAGCGGTTGAACAGCGGCACATCGTCGGTGTAGTGCTTGAGCTTGCGCAGGTTGTGCGGCATCACCTGCTCGACGAATTCCTTCGCCTCTGCGTACATCTCCGGCGTATCGACGAGGATCTCGGCGATATCGGCGCGCATGTAGTCGCGCAGCGCACGGGTGATCAGGCGCGATTCCTGGTAGATCAGGAACGGCGAGGGCTTGCTCAGCGCGGCGTCGGCGATCGCGCGCCAGATGCTCAGCAGGTAGTCGAGATCCCACTGCAGCTCTTCGGCGTCACGGCCGACACCGGCGGTACGGATGATCACGCCCATCTCGTCCGGGATGTCGAGGGCGTCCATCGCCTTCTTCAGCTCGGCTCGGTCCTCACCCTCGATCCGGCGCGACACGCCACCGGCGGTCGGCGAGTTGGGCATCAGCACCATGTAACGGCCGGCCAGCGAGATGAACGTGGTCAGGGCGGCGCCCTTGTTGCCGCGCTCTTCCTTGTCGACCTGGACGACGACTTCCTGGCCTTCGCGCAGGAGCTCCTTGATCGCGCCCTTGTTCGGGTCCGCGCCGGCCTGGAAGTAGTCGCGGGAGACTTCCTTCAGCGGCAGGAAGCCGTGGCGGGCGGCACCGTATTCGACGAACGCGGCTTCGAGGGAGGGCTCGATGCGGGTGATCCGGCCCTTGTAGATGTTGGACTTCTTCTGTTCCCTGGACGGCTGTTCGATGTCGATGTCGTACAGGGACTGGCCATCAACGATGGCGACGCGCAGTTCTTCTGCCTGCGTCGCGTTGATCAGCATGCGCTTCATGGTTGCGTTTCCTTGCGCGCTCTCACGCGCGGAACGCCGGGGCGTTTCGCCTGGATGAAGCCTGAAGCCGCCGCGCACGCGCAGCGACGAACCGGATTGTCCAGCGCTACGACACCACGGCGGGCCGCGGGAGCGCTCTGTATTGTCTGGGTAGTGCAGGCCGCGGACCGCTTGCGACCGGTGTTTCGGCGGTCGCGAGCGTCACGCGGGACGTGTTCAGCGCCGATGCCAGGCATCGGGCGATGGTCGGTACTGCCGTACAGCCGCTAACATGGCCGCCCCTGGGGCGGTGGCCGCGCACTGTCCGGAAGCCTTTGAGAGGCGGGCTTTTGGCCCGTGTTCTTTCAAAGAAATCAGCACCTTAGATCGCGGCCCGAGTGTACCAGATAAACAGGCGACGATGACTGACAACGGTTCCGGCTCCGCCGGCGGCGGTGGCGTGCGACTGGTCCGGGTTCCGGACGATCGCGACGGCCAACGCCTCGACAACTTCCTGCTCGGCCAGCTCAAGGGCGCGCCGAGGTCGATCATCTACAAGATCGTGCGCAGCGGGCAGGTCCGCGTGAACGGGGGCCGCGCCAAGCCCGAGCGCAAGCTCGATGCCGGCGACGAGGTACGGATTCCGCCGGTCCGGCTGGAGACGCCGGGCGAGGCGGGCACGCCGTCGAAGGGCCTGCTGGCGGCGATGGACGCCAGCATCGTGTTCGAGGACGCCCGTCTGCTGGCGATCAGCAAGCCCAGCGGCATCGCCAGCCACGGCGGCAGCGGCATCAGCTTCGGCGTCATCGAAACCCTGCGCGCGCTGCGGCCGACGCAGTCGCTCGAGCTGGTGCACCGGCTCGACCGCGACACCTCTGGCCTGATGGTGCTGGCCAAGAAGCGCTCGGCCCTGACCCAGCTGCAGGCACTGCTGCGCGAGGATCACGGCGCCGGCATCCGCAAGCGCTACCTCACGCTGCTTGCCGGGCGCATGCCCGACGGCACGATGAGCGTCGACGCGCCGTTGCACGTGGGCCTGCGCCAGGGCGGCGAGCGCCACGTGCAGGTGAACCCGGCCGGAAAGACATCGCTGAGCCACTTCGGCGTGCTGGAGCGGCGGGGCGGGCAGTCGTACTGCGAGGTCCGGATCGAGACCGGCCGCACCCACCAGATCCGCGTCCACGCCCAGCACATCGGCCACCCGGTCGCAGGCGACGACAAATACGGCGATGTGGAGGTCAACAAGCGCATGCGCGACCAGATCGGCCTCAAGCGCCTGTTCCTGCATGCCGCGTCGCTCGAATTCACCCTCGACGATGGCGAGGCCTACCTCCTAGACGCCCCGCTGGCCGACGACCTGCGCGAGGCGCTCGACCGCTTGCGCTGAGCCGGGCGGTCCGCAGTTCCCGGGCGCGCGTGCCGGCTCAGGCGATCAGCTGGTCGGCCTTGGCCGCGCAGATGAAGTCGTTCTCGCTCAGGCCGCCGACATCGTGGGTCGAGAAGCGCACATCGACGCGGTCGTAGTGCACGCCGAGATCGGGGTGGTGGTCTTCGCGGTGGGCGATGAAGGCCAGCGCGTTCACGAAGGCCATCGTGCGGTGGTAGTCGTCAAAGCGGAAGGTGCGGGTCAGCGCCTGACCGTCTTCGGCGAGCGTCCAGCCGGCCACCTGCGGCAGCAGTTCGCGCACGCGCGCTTCGGGCAGACGGTGCGCGTCGCCGCGGCGCGGCACGCAGCGGGCATCGCCGAGTGGAATGAGGTCGGACATCGTGGAATCTCCTGTCGAGAGCCGTTCATGCGGCAGACGGCGACCGGCGTGTGCACGGGCGCGGGACCGCTAGAATACGCGGCATGATCAACATCTCCGAAACCGCGCAGACGCATTTCCGCAAGCTGATCGAGCGCGAGACCCTGCCGGGCCTCGGCGTGCGGCTGTCGGCCGTGCATGCCGGCACCCCGCGTGCGGACGTGCGCCTGGAGTTCGCGGGCAGCGATGACCTGCAGGGCGACGAGTGGGCGATCGATTGCGACGGCTTCACGCTGTGGCTCGACGCGCCGAGCGTGCCGTACCTCGATGGCGCCGAGATCGATTACGAAAGCCGCGCCACAGGCGGCCAGCTGCAGATCCGCGCACCGAAGATCAAGGGAGAGGCGCCGCCGGAAGCCGCTTCGCTGGTCGAGCGCGTGCGCTGGGTCGTCGAGCAGGAGATCAACCCGCAGCTCGCCCAGCACCGCGGGCACGTCAGCGTGCAGGAAGTGACGGCCGAAGGCGTCGTCGTACTGCGCTTCGGCGGCGGCTGCCATGGCTGCGGCCTGGTCGACGTCACGCTGAAGCAGGGCATCGAAAAGACGCTGATGGAGAAGGCACCGGGCGTGACCGCGGTCCGTGACGCGACCGATCACGACACCGGCGACGCGCCGTACATGCCGCGCGACGCGGCCTGATTCGTCCGCAACCGGCGGCCGCCACCGGATGTTCACTGCTGCCGACCTGATCGACGTGCTGCGCCGCCGCCGGCGCCGTTCGATCCGGCCGGAAGACGCGCCCGAAGGATTTCCCGCCGGCTGGACCCGCTGGTTCGACACGATGCGCGCGCGCGCTGGCGCGGTGACCGGCGCGACCGCCGAGGCGATCGTCGCGGTACTGGTCGCACAGCCCGCGCCGGCGCGGCGCAAAGGCCGGGTGCCGAAGAACGCACTGGCCGCCTGGATCAGCCTGCTGCATCCGCGCTGGGAGCCCGAGCCCCGCGAGCATCGCGGTCCCAAGCGCGTGTCGATGGTGCTTGCGCTGTTCGCGCAACTGCTCTGGGTCGGCGGTCTGCTGGTACTGACGCAGGCCCATTTCGCAGTGCCGGCGCCGGCCGCGCAGGGCGAAGAACACGTGGTGCAGGCCGTCTTCATCGGTGACGGCACGCCCGAGGATGCGGGCGCCGGCGAGGCAGGCGAGCCGGTTACGGTCGTGCACGCGCCGCCCGCGCCGACGGCCGCGCCCACGCCATCGGACGCGCCACCTGCGCCGACCGCGCCGCAGGACTCGTCGACTGCGCAGGACGCCGTGGTTGCGACCGAGCCCGTCGAGCCGACCGAGCAGGTCCTGCAGGTCACGCACACCCCGGTGCCGGATACCGAGTTCACCCTGCCGCCGCCGCGTCCCGGTGCCGCGCCCGAGATCGCCGTGCGCGATCGCCAGGTGCCCGAAGCGCAGCTGCAGGCGGTGGAGATTCCGGCGCTGCGCACACCCGCGCCGCTCGCCGAGATCACCGCGCAGCAGCGCGAGGTCGAGGTCGAAGTCCGCGATCGCAGCGTGCCGCAGCCGACCGAGACCTTGCGCCTGCCGACGCGCGAGGCGCCATCGGTCGTGGTCGATGCGCCCGAGGTGCCGACGCGACAGGTCGCGGACGTCGTCGCACGCGAACGCGCAGTGCCGATGCGCGAAGCACCGGTGCCCACGCCTGCGCCCGAAGCACCGGCACCTGCCGCGCCCGTGGTGGCGACGCCGTCGCCACGGCCGCCGACCCCCGCGCCGCCCGGTATGCGCACGCCTGCGCCGAATCCGACGGCGGGCGCCGGTACGCGCGCGGGCATGCCGCCGGGCGCGGCACCGTCGACCCGCGCTGCCGACGACTGGGGCAACGGCACCACCGCGCGCGACGGCGGTCAGCCCGGGAGTCCATCCGGCCTGCTCGGCGCCGACGGTCGCCCGCGTCTCGCGGGTGACGGACGCGTCGGCGGTGGCCTGCCGCCGGGTACCGTCACCGAGGATTTCGCCCGGATCGATCGCGAAGGCACCTGGCTCAAGCGCCCGCCGACCGACTACGAACCCACGAGCTTCGACCGTTTCTGGACGCCCAGCGAAACCCTGCTACAGGAATGGGTGCGCCGCAGCGTCAAGACCGTGCTGATCCCGATTCCCGGCACCAGCAAGACCGTGCAGTGCAACGTGGCGCTGCTGATGTTCGGCGGCGCCTGCGGCATCACCGATCCGAACATGCAGGACGTGGAGACCGACGGTCGCCCGCCGCCGGATGTGCCGTGGAAGCCGGAGTTGCAGGAAGATCAGGACAGCCTGGGCGGCTGATCGATTTGCCCTCAGCGCTCGTGCGTCATTGCTTCTTTCTGCTGTTTTGATGCCGTCACTTCCGCGCAGGCGGGAGTCCATGACGTTGCTCGCTCTCGCTTCTGCTTTAGCTGCTGCTTTGGCTTTGGCTTTGGCTTTGCTTTCAGCTTTTGATTTCAATCGAGCCGTAAAGCGAGCCGAGCATCGCAGGGCGGCGGGGTCGAAGAGCAGCCCATGTCTGAGCGCAGCGAGTTTGGGCTGCGTGCCCCGTTGCCCGAGAAGCGCAGGGGACCGCCGCGGCTTCATCGCGGCGGATCGCGTCCGGCGAAGACGGTTTTGCTTACTTTTGCCAAGACAAAAGTAAGCCGCGCGACAGCGCGGAAGCCCTGTCTTTGGTCTTTGCTTGCGAGCACCTCGTCTGGCCGCGCATCAAAATCCAACGTCAAGGCTGAGAAGCGAACATCAATTGCAGGGCTTTCGCCCGCTGCGCGTGCGAGTTCCTTTTGGATGGACCCAAAAGGAACCAAAAGGTCCCTTCGCCGGACGCGAGCCGCTGCGATGAAGCCGCATCGGTGCCCTCCGCTCCTCGCCTGACGCGGCACGCAGCCCAAACTCGCTGCGCTCAGACATGGGCTGCTCTCCGGCCACGCCAGGCTCCGGTGCTCGGCTCGCTCTACGGCTCGATTCAGATCAAGAGCTGGGAGCCAAAGCCAAGCAAGCCAAGCCAAAGCCAAAGCCAAAGCCAAAGCCAGAGCCAGAGCCAGAGCCAGAGCCAAAGCGCGAAGACACAGGCACGCCTCGGAACCAGGCTGAGACCTGGTCAGATCGAATCAAGGAACGCCCCTCGAGGCGCGACTGACGCATGCCCGCCGAAACGGACACGCGACATCAAACGGCGCGAAGACAGCGCCGCCGAAGCGGACTCAGCGGTCGTGCGCCCCGCGCAGATCGCGCAGCTGGCTCGGCTGCGCGGCGAAGTACGCGGCGAGATCGGCGATCTGCTGGTCGCTCAGGCCGGCGGCCTGCTGCGACATCAGCGCGTGTTCGCGGTCGCCGTCGCGATAGGCCTGCAGCGAATGGGCGAGGTAATCGCGGAACTGGCCGCCGATCTTGGGGTAGGTCGGATCGATCGGGACGTTGCCGCCGGCGCCGTGGCAGTCGATGCAGGTCTGGCCGGTGGCCGCGCTCTTGACGTTGGCGGCCTGTTCGCCGGCGTCGGCGGTGCCCGACGGCAGGCCGGCGGACGAGCTGCGCGCGGGCTGCGCTTCGGGATCGTGGGACTGGCCGCCGCAGGCGGCCAGCAGGCCGACGAGCACGAGGACGGGCAGGGCGCGGACCGGACGGATCATGGCGCCGCTCACTTGGTCAGCTCCGAAAGGAAGGCGGCGATGTCGGCGATGTCCTGGTCGGTGAAGCTCTGCGCTTGCGCCTGCATCGTCGGGTGACGACGCGTGCCGCGCTTGTATTCGTGCAGGGCGTTGACCAGGTACTCGGGCGACTGGCCGCCGATCTTCGGCACGTGGTAGTGCGGATAGACGTTGCGGTAGCCGTCGACGCCGTGGCAGCCCTGGCAGGTATAGGTCAGCTGGCGACCGGTCTCGGCATTGCCGACCAGCGGCACATTGGCCGCCGGCGCTGCGGCCGCGGGTGCGGTCGGGGCGGCGGGTGCAGCGGCCTCCAGCGCGGAGGCGCGCAGGACGGGCGAAGCAAGAACGAAGCAGGCGGCGAGCATCAGCAGTCGCGTCATCGGGTTATCCGCAATCCTGAATGGCTGAAAGTGCTGTCTGGGAAGCGATGCGATTGCGACCGGCAGGCGTTTTCTGCATGAACCGGTGCACAACCGGGCCAGTATAGCCACGGCCGCGTCGCAAACCCAATGCGCTGCAACATCGGCGCCGGACGCGGACCGGAGGTCACCATGACCTATGGCGCATTCGGTGTCATGCACTGGTGATATACCTTGCTACAACACCGTAGGGGTTACATCGAATCCACATGTCCACACCGCATGCCTTCGCGTCCACGGGACGCGTCCTGACTGGCGCCATTCTTCTGGCCGTCGCCCTTGGTCTGTCCGCGTGCAAGGGGGGTGGCGATGCCCAGGCCAAGCCTGCCGACGCGGCCGCGGCGCCGGTGCCGGTGGAGACGGAAGTGGTCGCGCGCCGCAGTGTGGCCGCCAGCTACGTGGGCACGGCCTCGCTGGAAGTGCCGCGCGGCGCCGACGTGGTGGCCAAGACCTCGGGCATCGCGCTCGAGGTGCTGGTGGAAGAGGGCGACACGGTGCGCGCCGGCCAGCCGCTGGTGCGGCTCGATCCCGACCGCGCACGTCTGGCCGTGCTGCAGAGCCGCGCCACGATGGGCAAGCTGGAGAACAGTTACCGCCGCGCGCAGCAGCTCGTGGGCCAGCAGATGATCAGCGCCAACGATCTGGACCAGATCAAGTTCGACCTCGATACCGCGCGCGCCCAGCACGAGATGGCACAGCTGGAACTGTCCTATACCGCGGTGACCGCGCCGATCTCGGGCGTGATCTCGCAGCGCATGATCCGCACCGGCAATTTCGTGCAGATCAACACGCCGATCTTCAGCATCGTCGACAACGCGCGCATCGAAGCCACGCTCAACGTGCCCGAGCGCGAACTGCGCGTGCTCAAGCGCGGCCAGCCTGTGCGCCTGCAGGTCGATGCGCTGCCGGGCGAAAGCTTCGAAGGCGTGGTCGAGCGCGTCGCGCCGATCGTCGAATCGCGCAGCGGCACCTTCCGCGTGGTCACCGCATTCGCCGGCAACGAGATGCTGCGCGCCGGCATGTTCGGCCGCATCCATATCGACTACGACCAGCGCGCAGATGCGCTGGTGATTCCGCGCAGCGCGCTGCTCGACGAAGGCGACGAAACCGCGGTCTACACCGTGCGCGACGGCAAGGCGGTACGCGTGCCGGTGGAGCTGGGCTACATCGACGGCAATCTGATCGAAGTCCGCAGTGGTCTCGAAGACGGCGACCCGGTCGTCACGGCCGGCAAGGTCGCGCTGCGCGAGGGCAGCACGGTGCAGGTGATCGGTGAAGCGCCGGTCGCTGCAGCGCCTGCCGCCGCCGACGCCAAGAGCGACGCGAAGTAATGGCCGGCGCGCCGCACGACGGCCCCGCCGGCGACGGCCCGGCCGCGGATCCGCACGCCGCGCCGACGGGACGTTTCGATCTCGTCGAGTTCTCCACCCGTCGTCGGGTGACGGTATGGATGGTCGCGATCAGCATGATGCTGTTCGGCCTGATCGCGTTGACCAACCTCAAGGTCAACCTGCTGCCCGACCTCAGCTATCCCACGCTGACCGTGCGCACCGAGTACACCGGCGCGGCGCCGTCGGAAATCGAAACGCTGGTCAGCGAGCCGGTCGAGGAAGCCGTCGGCGTGGTCAAGGGCGTGCGCAAGCTGCGCTCGATCTCGCGTACCGGCCAGAGCGACGTGGTGCTGGAGTTCGCCTGGGGCACCGACATGGACCAGGCGAGTCTGGAGGTGCGCGACAAGCTCGAAACGCTGCAGCTGCCCCTTGAAGTCACGCCGCCGGTGCTGCTGCGCTTCAACCCCTCGACCGAGCCGATCCTGCGCCTCGCACTGACCGCTGGCGAGAAGGGCGATGCGGTCGACGAACTCACGCGTATGCGTCGCTACGCCGACGACGACCTGAAGAAGAAGATCGAGCCCGTCGTCGGCGTGGCCGCGGTCAAGGTGGGTGGTGGTTTCGAAGACGAAGTGCAGGTCGAGCTCGATCTTCAGCAGATGGCGCGTATCGGTCTGCCGATCGAGAACGTCATCCAGCGCCTGCAGCAGGAGAACATCAACCTGTCCGGCGGCCGGCTCGACCAGGGCACGCAGCGTTACCTCGTGCGCACGGTCAACCAGTTCTCGAGCGTCGAGCAGATCGGCGAGATGCTGGTCGCTACGCAATCGGGCGGCGACAACAGCGCCGCCAACGCCGCGCAGCAGATGGCGGCGATCGCGGCGGCCAGCGGTTCGCAGGCAGTGCTCGCGGCCGCGGCGTCGGTGCAGAGCGCCTCGGGCGCGGGCAGCACGACGATCGCCGGCGGCCGCGCGATCCGTCTGCGCGACATCGCCACCGTGCGCCAGGGCTTCAAGGAGCGCGAAAGCATCATCCGGCTCGGCGGCGCCGAGGCGGTGGAACTGGCGATCTACAAGGAAGGCGACGCGAACACGGTGTCGACCGCCGACGCGGTGCAGGCGCGTCTGGACGTCATCCGCAAGGAGCTGCCGCCGGACATGACGCTGACCGTCGTCGACGACCAGTCGAAGTTCGTGCGCGCCGCAATCCATGACGTGCGCACCGACGCGGTGATCGGCGGCACCCTGGCTGTGCTGATCATCTTCCTGTTCCTGCGCAGCGGCTGGAGCACGCTGGTGGTGAGCCTGTCGCTGCCGATCTCGATCATCACCACGTTCTTCTTCATGGACCAGCTGGGCCTGAGCCTCAACGTCATGTCGCTCGGCGGTCTGGCGCTGGCGACGGGACTGGTGATCGACGACTCGATCGTCGTGCTCGAAAGCATCGCCAAGGCGCGCGAGCGCGGGCTGGGTGTTCTGGAGGCCGCGATCACCGGTACGCGCGAAGTCGGCATGGCGGTCGTCGCCTCGACGCTGACGATCATCGCGGTGTTCCTGCCGCTGGTGTTCGTCGAAGGCATCGCCGGCCAGCTGTTCCGCGACCAGGCGCTGACAATCGCGATCGCGGTCGGCGTGTCGATGTTCGTCGCGTTGACGCTGATCCCGATGATGGCCTCGCTCAAGGGCCGCCCGCCGATGGCGTTTCCGGAAGAGGCGCCGCATCCGCAGTGGCATCCGGACAGCCGCTGGCAGAAGCCGCTGGCGGCGACCGGACGCGGCATCGGCGCCGGGTTCCGCGGCGTGCTGTTCGGCATCGCCTGGGTGGTCGTGCGCGTCTGGCGCTTCATCTCGGGCGGCAGCGGCCGGGTCATGGGCCGCGCCAGCGATCTGGCGATGGCGCCCTACAACCGCGCCGAGCGCAGTTACCTGAAGATGCTGCCGGCCGCGCTTGCGCGTCCCTGGCTGGTGCTGGGCACCGCGACCGCGGTGTTCGTGGTCAGCCTGCTGGCGGTGCCTCTGCTGGGCACCGACCTGATTCCGCAGCTGGCGCAGGACCGGTTCGAGATGACCGCCAAGCTGCCGCCCGGCACGCCGTTGCGCGAGACCGACCGCATCATGCGCGAGGTGCAGCAGGCGCACACCGGCGACGACGGCGTCGAGCTGCTGTTCGGCGTCAGCGGCAGCGGCACGCGCCTGGATGCCAATCCGACCGAGAGCGGCGAGAACATCGGCAAGCTGAGCATCGTGATGAGTGGTGGCGGCAGTCGCGAGTTCGAAGCGCAGCAGACCGAACGCCTGCGCGAGACGATGCAGAAGTATCCGGGTGTCGCGGTCGATTTCGCCCGCCCGCAGATCTTCAGCTTCTCCACGCCGCTGGAGATCGAACTGCGCGGGCAGGATCTCGAGGGTCTGGCCAAGGCCGGCCAGCGCATGTCCGAACTGCTGCGCGCCAATCCGCACTACGCCGACGTCAAGAGCACCGTGGAGCAGGGCTTCCCGGAGATCCAGATCGTGTTCGATCAGGAACGCGCCGGCGCCTTCGGCCTGACCACGCGTCAGATCGCCGATGCGGTGGTGCGCGCGGTGCGCGGCGAAGTGGCCACGCGCTACAACTTCCGCGATCGCAAGATCGACGTGCTGGTGCGTGCGCAGGAGAACGAACGCGATTCGGTCGACCGCATCCGCAATCTGATCGTCAATCCGGGCAGCGCATCGCCGGTGCGTCTCGATTCGGTGGCCGACGTGGTCGCGACGGTCGGACCGAGCGAAATCCACCGCGCCGACCAGGTCCGCGTGGCGGTGATTTCGGCGAACCTGCGCGGCATCGATCTGGGCGCTGCGGTGAGCGAAGTGCGGCAGATGGTGGCCGAGAATCCGCTCGGTCCCGAAGTCGGCATGCACATCGGCGGTCAGGGCGAAGAGCTCGCCGAGTCGATGCGTTCGCTGCTGATGGCATTCGCGCTGGCGATCTTCCTGGTCTATCTGGTGATGGCCTCGCAGTTCGAATCGCTGCTGCACCCCTTCGTCATCCTGTTCACCATCCCGCTCGCAATGGTCGGTGCGATCGGCGGCCTGCTGCTGACGGGCAACACCATTTCGGTGGTCGCCTTCATCGGGTTGATCCTGATGGTGGGCCTGGTGGTGAAGAACGCGATCATCCTGATCGACAAGGTCAACCAGTTGCGCGAGGCCGGCGTGCCCAAGCGCGAGGCGCTGGTGGACGGTGCACGCTCGCGTCTGCGGCCGATCATCATGACCACGCTGTCGACGCTGTTCGGCTTCCTGCCGCTGGCACTGGCCTTCGGTGACGGCGCCGAAGTGCGCTCGCCGATGGCGATCGTGGTGATGGGCGGTCTGGCGGTGTCGACCGTGCTCACCCTGCTGGTGATCCCCGTGGTCTACGACCTGCTGGATCGCAAGTCCGACGCGTACTACGCCGAACGCGGCCGACGGACCCGTCTGGGCGCCGCGGCCGATCGTCCCGACGCGGAGGCCAGCGCGACATGAGCATCGCCGAGCTGAGCCTGCGGCGCCCGGTCACCACCATCATGTGTTTCATCTCGATGGTGGTGATCGGACTGATCGCGTCGGTGCGCCTGCCGCTGGAGGCGCTGCCGGACATCTCGGCGCCGTTCCTGGTGGTGCAGCTGCCGTATACCGGCTCGACGCCGTCCGAAGCGGAGCAGAACCTGCTGCGCCCGGCGGAGGAAACGCTGGCCACGATGAGCGGCATCAAGCGCATGCGCGGGCAGGCGACGTCGGACGGCGCGTTCGTGTTTCTCGAGTTCAGCGACTGGGACCGCAACATCGCAATCAGCGCATCGGAAGCCCGCGAGCGCATCGATGCGATCCGCAGCGATCTGCCCGACGATTTCCGTCGCTACATGGTGCAGAAATTCTCCACCAGCGATCAGCCGGTGCTGCGCATGCGTCTGGCGGCGAACGTCGATCTGTCCGGCAGCTACGAGCTCATCGACCGCCAGCTCAAGCGCAGGCTCGAGCGCGTGCCCGGCGTGGCACGCGTGGAGATCAACGGCGCGGCGCCAAACGAGGTCGAGATCGCGGTCCAGCCCGACCGTCTGACCGCACACGACATCGAGCTCAATGCACTGGCGACGCGTTTGCGCGCGTTGAACTTCTCGGTCTCCGCCGGACAGATTCTCGATGGCGGGCAGCGCCTGCGCGTGCAGCCGCTCGGCGAGATCGGGGATCTGCAGCAGTTGCGCGACCTCGTCATCAACCAGCAGGGCCTGCGTCTGTCGGATGTCGCCGACGTGCGCATGAAGCCGCAGCGCATGGACTACGGCCGCCGCCTGGACGGCCGCGCCGCGGTGGGCCTGGAGATCTACAAGGAGCGCGACGCGAACCTGGTCGAGGTGTCGCGGAACGTACTCGCCGAAGTCGAGGCCGCGCGCAGTGAACCCGGGCTCGAAGGCATCGACGTCAAGGTCATCCAGAACATGGGCGACGAGGTGACATCCTCGCTGCTGGAACTGGTGGAGGCCGGCGCGATCGGTCTGGTGCTGTCGATCATCGTGCTGTATTTCTTCCTGCGCCACTGGCCGTCGACGCTGATGGTCACGCTGGCGATTCCGATCTGTTTCATCATCACGCTCGGCTTCATGCACTTCTTCGACGTCACGCTCAACGTGCTGTCGTTGATGGGCCTGCTGCTCGCGGTCGGCATGCTGGTCGACAATGCCGTGGTGGTGGTGGAGAGCATCTACCAGGAACGCGAACGCATGCCCGACCAGCCGTGGCTGGCCTCGGTGCTGGGTACGCGTCATGTGGCGATCGCACTGTCGGCCGGCACGCTGTGCCACTGCATCGTGTTCGTGCCGAACATGCTGGGCGAGACCAACAACATCAGCATCTTCATGAACCAGCTGGCGATCACCATTTCGGTGTCGCTGCTGGCCTCGTGGCTGGTCGCGGTGAGCCTGATTCCGATGATGTCGGCGCGCATGAAGACGCCGCCTGCCGTGGCCAGCCCGAACGGTTTGATCGCGCGCATGCAACGTCGCTACGCGCGCATCCTGCGCTGGTCGCTGGAGCATCGCGGCATCACCGTGCTCTCCATCCTGCTGGTGGTCGCGGTGAGTCTGGTGCCGATGACCAAGACCAAGTTCGACATGTTCGGCGACAGCGGCGGCGGCAAGGAAATCCAGATCTACTACCAGTGGAAGGGCAGCTACAACCTGCAACAGCGCTCCGACGAGGTCCTGCGTTTCGAGACCTTCCTCGACGAGAACCGCGAGACATACCGGATCAAGCAGATCTATTCCTGGTTCGGCGAGGGCAACGACTCGGGCACGGTCGTGACCTTCAACGACGACGTCGGCGACACCAAGGCGCTGTCCGAAGCGATCAGCCAGGCCTTGCCGAAGTCGGCGCGTGCCGAGGTCGGCGTGGGCGGCGGGCAGGGTGGCGGTGGTGGTGGTGGCCAGGGCGGACAGGGCGTGCAGGTGCAGCTGGTCGGTGACTCGACCCAGGTGCTGCGTGAACTCGCTGATGGCGTGATCCCGATGCTGGCCGCCAACCCGGCGCTGCGCGACGTGCGCGTCGAGGCGGGCGACCTCAATCAGGAACTCACGATCCGCGTCGATCGTGACCGCGCGGCCGCGTTCGGATTCAGTGCCGATCAGGTCTCCAGCTTCATCGGCCTGGCGCTGCGCGGCAGCCAGTTGCGCGAGTTCCGTCGCGGCGAGGACGAAGTGCCGGTGTGGGTGCGTTTCGCCGGCGCCGAGCAGTTCAACCAGGCCGACATCGCCAGCTTCATGGTCCGCGCGCCCGATGGCCGCAGCGTGCCGCTGACGAGTCTGGTGGAGATGCGGGTCGAGCCGTCCGCCAGTCGCATCAGTCGCAACGATCGCCAGACCTCGCTGACCCTGCAGGCCAATCTCGCCGGCGAAACCACGATGCCCGACGCCCGCAAGGCGCTGGAGCAGGTGCTCGACACGGTCGCGTTCCCCGCGGGCTACGGCTACAGCTTCTCGGGCAGCGGCTTCGAGGACGACGCGGCGGCGAGCCGGCAGATGATGTTCAACCTGCTGATCGCGGTGATCATGATCTACGTGGTGATGGCGGCGGTGTTCGAATCGCTGTTGTTCCCGGCGGCGATCATGAGCTGCGTGGTGTTCTCGGTCTTCGGCGTGTTCTGGCTGTTCTGGCTCACGGGCACGTCGTTCACGGTGATGGCCTTCATCGGCATCCTCGTGTTGATGGGCGTCGTGGTGAACAACGGCATCATCATGGTCGAGCACATCAACAACCTGCGCCGGCGCGGCATGCCGCGGCTGGAGGCACTCGTCGAAGGCAGCCGCGAACGTCTGCGTCCGATCCTGATGACGATGGGCACGGCGATCCTGGCGATGATTCCGATCTCGCTCAGCGACACCGTCGTGCTCGGCGGCCTGGCGTACTCGCCGATGGCCCGCGCGGTGGCAGGTGGTCTGGCGTTCTCGACGGTGGTCAGCCTGCTGTTCCTGCCGACGATCTACGCGATTCTCGACGACATGCGGCATGGCAGCGTGCGGTTGATCCGACGGGCGCGGGGTGTTCACGCCGATCCTGCTGCTGCGGCAGGCTGATACGTCTTTTGCATTAGCATCCGGCGCCCCTCGGGCGCCGGTTGTTTTCCTGCTCCTGCTTTTGCTTTCGCTCCTGCTCTGGCCTTCGTTCTGGCTTTGGCTTTCGATTTCAATCGAGCCGTAAAGCGAGCCGAGCATCGCAGGGCGACGGGGTCGTAGAGCAGCCCATGTCTGAGCGCAGCGAGGTTGGGCTGCGGAACCGTGAAGGTCCCAATGTGCCCCGTCGACCGAGAAGCGCAGGGGACCGCCGCGGCTGTATCGCGGCGGATCGCGTCCGGCGAAGACGGTTTTGCTTACTTTTGCCAAGACAAAAGTAAGCCGCGCCACAGCGCGGAAGCCCTGCACTTGATCTTCGCTCCTGCAACTGACTTGTTTTTCGAACATCAGAGTCGCAACGCGACAAGCGAAGAAGCTCAAGCAAGTGCAGAGCTTTCGCCCGCTCCGCGCGCGAGTCCCTTTTGGATGGACCCAAAAGGAACCAAAAGGTCCCTTCGCCGGACGCGAGCCGATGCGATGAAGCCGCATCGGTGCCCTGTGCTCCTCGCCTGACGCGGCACGCAGCCCAAACTCGCTGCGCTCAGACATGGGCTGCTCTTCGGCCACGCCAGGCTCCGGTGCTCGGCTCGCTCTACGGCTCGACTCAAGTCAAAGACGAAAGCGAAAAGCCGAAGCCGAAGCAAAAGCAAAGCCGAACCCAAAGTGGACGCCAAAGCCAAAGCCAAAGCGGAAGCGAAAGCCAGGGGCTGCTCCAGCGGGAGTTCAAGCAATGCGTCAGACGTCGATGCGCCGGAGTTCAAGCGCGGCGTCGTACACAGCGCCGCTCGCCGCATCCAACGCTTCCATGCCACGAATGACCTGTCCGTTCCGCCACGGCGCGTAATCGTTGAAGCTGCCCATGCCACCGAAGACATGCATCACCGACCCGGACAGCGCGTTGAGTGCCTCCTGATCCAACGCGCTTTTCGCGAGCAGGTCGGCGCGGGACAGGCAGGACTCGAAATGGCGTGTCCACGGGCAGTCCGCGTCGAGACGCAGCAGTGCGACGAGGGCTCGCAGATGGCGTTGCAATGACGCGAGTTGTGCTCGGCGGTCCGGCATGAGGAGGCGGGTCAGGATCGAGAGGAAATCGATGCGGCATCAGCGCGCTTCAGCGCGACGCTGCTGCGGGTACGAGCCGTAACGTATGTGCCGTCGTCTGCGGCAGGAACGGAGATGGACGTCCCTGCGCCCAGTCGTCGTGGCCCGCGCCCCAGTAGGGCGACAGGGGATGCCCGCTCTGGCCACCGGGCATGTGGGTGATGCCGTCGGCCTCGTGGCCGGGCGCGACGACCATGCGTTGCGAGGCGCCGAAGGCCGGCCCCTGCACGCGCGGTACGGTGCCGTCGCCGGGCAGCGGTTCGGCAGGCATGCACAGTGCGCGCGTGCCGAGTAGCGGAATCGCCGCAGCGAGCGGGTGGCAGATTGCGGTGGTGTTGCGTTCGCCCCAGGTCCGTTCGGTCAGCGGGCCGTCGCCGGCGAGACTGTCGCGCACCTCGCGGGCCGCATCCTCGAACAGCGCCTGCCAGCCGGCGTCGACCGGCGTGCACATGCCGCGCTGGGTATCGGGCGTGCAGGCGAAACGGCGCGGCAGCAGATGCGCCGGACGCTGCTCGACCAGCGGCCACACGACGCCTTCGAAATTCGGCGGATCGGGCGTTTCGAATGCATCGCCCAGCGCGGCGCGTGCGGGTGCGGCGAGGCCGTCGGCGAGACGTGCGTGGACGGCGAGGCGCCATGCGCGGACCAGGCGATAGCCGACGGAGTCGACACTTGCATGACCGTTCCAGTCGCGCGAGGCGTCGGCCAGGGCGCGCAGCGCGCTGTCGTCGCCGGCGTCGTTCGCGATGCCTCCCAGCAACGCGTGCCAGCGCGACAGGAGCAGGGCGCGATCGTCGAGCTGGATCGCCAGCAGGTCACGTTCGGCGAACTGCGTGCGCGCTTGCAGGCCTTCGCGGATCTGCCAGGCGCGCATGCCGAGCGCGGCGCCGCCATCGCCGATGCGGGCGAAATCCGGGCCATCGACGACGCGACTGTTCGCGGTCCACAGGCGATCGGCATCGGGCGAGCGCAGCAGCGGCGAGGCATCGGTCGAGATGGGCCATGGCGCGCAGCGGTTCGTGTCGGTCGCGGCATCAACCATCAACGGCACGGAGACGGTACGGCCATCGCAGCCGGGGTCGCGCGCTGGAATCGGACCGAGCAGGCGCCAGGCGATGCGGCCGGCGCGGTCGCCGATCACCAGGTTTTGCGTCGGCGTGGCGGTGCGATCGGCGATGGCCAGCGCATCGTCGAGATCGCGCGCGTGGGCGAAGTCGGCGAGACCGAAATTCAACGCGCCGGGCTGATGCGCGGTCCAGCGAAGCGCGAGCGCAGTGCCGTCCGCATGGCGGTGCACCAGCGGGCCCCAGTCGCTGTCTTCGACGACCAGCGTGACCGCCTCGCCGCCGGCGATGTCGATGCGTTCCTCGCGGCGCACCACCGGCGAGCAGCCCGCAGGCGCGCCTTCGTTGCAGGGCACGACGCGCTGCCAGTCGAGGTAATCGCCGTAGCTGTTGGTGAAGCCCCAGGCGACGTGCGTGTTGCTGCCGACGATGACCGCGGGCAGACCGGGCAGAGTGAAGCCGGTGACGTCGACCTGCCCACCCGGCGCACGTGGATCGGGATAGCGCAGCCGTGCGCGGAACCAGATGTTCGGCGCCCGCAGGCCCAGATGCATGTCGTCGGCGACGAGGGCGCGGCCGTCGGCCGTCAATGCACCCGACACGGCGAAGTTGTTGCTGCCTGGCGAGAGGTCCGCCGCCGCAGGCGGCGCACCAACGCCGCTCTCCCGTAGTGCGAGAGAGAGGGGGACCGTTTGTGAAACAAACGGTGGAGTGAGGGCCCCCCGAGATGCCGGGGATGCGGCCTCGGCTTGCGCCGACCCGACAGCTGCGAATGGTGATCCTTCACTGCGCGCGCCATCAATCTCCACGACATCCAGCATCCGCAGATCCACAACGTCCGCGCCCGGCAACACCGCGTCGCCCCGTGCGGGCCCGAACAGCGGCGCATCCCAGCGGCTGCCGTCATGCGCGAACAGATCGAATAGCGCCGGCGGCAGCGCAGGCCGCAAGCGGTGCATCGCCAGTTCGCGCGCGTTGGTCGCGTCCTGCAGATCGAAATACATCGCGAAGCCGGTCAGCGCGGAATCCGCCGGCGTCCACGGCTGCGGCGTCTGCCGCAGCAGCAGATAGGCCCACGGTCGCGCACCCAGTGACGCGAGTCCGGCATTGGCGCCGTCGGCGTACGCCTGCAGTTGCGGCATGCGATCGCCGGCGACTGCAGCGAGGTGCTCTTCCACCCGTGCGCGCATGCGATGCACACGGTTGCGACGATCGGTTTCGAGCGCGCGTTCGCCGAACAGCGCCGACAGTTCGCCCGACGGCACGCGGCGCATCAGGTCCATCTCGAAGTACCGCTCCTGCGCATGCACGAACCCGAGCGCGCGCATCGCGTCGGTCTCGTTGGCGGCGGTGATCGTGACCACGCCGGCGGCATCGCGTTCGATGGTCGCGGGCGCCGCGAGCCCGGGCAGCGGCTGGTCGCCGTCGAGCGCCGGCAGGCTCGCGCGCAGCGACAGCCAGATGAAGAGGCCGGCCGCGACCAGCAGCACGACGAGCGCGAGCACCGCCCGCAGGATCCATTTGCGCATGCACGAGTCCCCGGCCGCGGCAGATGCGGCGCGGTCCGATTATTCCACGGGCATGTTGCGGGCCGACGCCGGCCCGACGCTTGGCTCAGTTGCGGGCGTGCTCGGCCAGGCCGGACACCACGCCCAGTGACGGGTCGCCGCGCACGATGCGTGCATCCGGGAACCGTGCCTGCGCAGCCGCCTGGACATAGGGCGCGCCGGACATGCCGCCGGTCAGGAACAGGCTGTCGGGTGGCGCGTCGAGATCGCCGCGCACGTCGTCGAGCAGGGCGCCGATCGTGTCGAGGAAACGCGCGCTGGCGGCTTCCAGCGCCGCGCGCGTCGCATCCACGCGCAGGCCGGGTTCGATGTAATCCAGCGCGTGGCCGGCTTCGTCGTGACCGCTCAGCCGCACCTTCATGCCTTCGACGCCGCGGTACAGGCGCGTGGTGCCACCGTCGTGCTGCAGGGCCTGCAGACGTGGGCCGAACGGCGCATCGACGTGACCGAAGTCGCGCTTGTGGAAGTCGCGCTGCCGCGGCATGTCCTGCACCGTCGCCGCCTCGACGAAGTGGTGCACCGGAATGCGGCTGGCGCCCTTGCCGAACAGCGGCATGACCTGGGCCATGCTCAGCGCGAGGTCCACGTCGGTACCGCCGTTGGCGACGCCCCAGGCGCGGTGCACGCGTGGCGCGCGGTCGCCGCCGACTTCCGCCAGCGCGATGTCGGTCGTGCCGCCGCCGATGTCGACGACCAGCGTGGTGTGCCGCTGCGGACTCTCGGCGTGGTAATGCAACGCGGCCGCCGCGGGTTCTTCAAGGAATTCGATCGAATCGAAGCCGGCCTGGGACGCGGCATCGCGCAGCAGCGCCAGCGCCTGCTCGCCGCCGGCCTCGCCGAGCGAACTGCGGAAACGCACCGGCCGGCCCAGCGTCGCTGCGCGCACGGTCGTGCCGAGCTGCTGGCTTGCGGTCAGGCGGATGTGTTCGAGGATGTGCGCGGCGATGCCGGTGATCGTTTCCTTCGCGCGCGGATGCAGGTTGAAGCCGAGCATCGACTTCGGCGACTGCACCAGATTGCCGCTGCCTTCGAGCAGGTAGCTCTCGATCGCCGCCTCGCCGAACACCGCGTGCTGCAGATCGGCGGCCGAGGACTCGGCGTCGCGCATGCGCGCCTCCAGCCACTGCCGACGCACGATGCGGATCGCGTCGCGGCGCAGTTGCGCCGCCGGACGCGGCGTACCGCCGGCGCGGGTCTGATCGCTGCGCAGGCCGCGCATCAGCGATTCCACCTCGGCCTCCATCGCCCCGTCGAGCTCGAAGGCGTCGAGATCGGGCAGGGTGGTCGGGAAGAACACCGCGGTGCGGAACTGCGGCTGTCCGTCGAACTGGATGTGCACCAGCCGGTCGCCGATGCGCGCAGCGGCGGCGGAGTAGCTGGTACCGAAGTCGATGCCGATCTTCATGGGGGAGGCGACAGGCGGAAGGCGCGGGAGTCTACGCCGATGCGCGTCACGCCGCGCGCAACGGCCTGTGCGGTCTGCGCAACGCCGGCGCGGCGCGCCTGAGAATGCGAAATGCATCCATTCCCATCCGATCATGCTTCACGGCGGCCCGGCATACTGCGCGCATTCCACGTGTTGCGAGCTCTGCCATGAAAGGACATCCCGAAGTCGTCGATTACCTGAAGTTCCTGCTCCGCGGCGAGCTGGCGGCGCGCGACCAGTACTTCCTGCATTCGCGCCGTTACGAGGACCTGGGCCTGCACCAGCTCTACGCGCGCATCAACCACGAGATGGAAGAGGAAACCCAGCACGCCGACGCGCTGCTCAAGCGCATCCTGTTCCTGGAAGGCGTGCCGGACATGCGCCCCGACGCGTTCGAGCCGGGCGTTACCGTCGAAGAAATGCTGCGCAAGGATCTCGACCTCGAATACCTCGTGCGCGACAACCTCGCCAAGGGCATCGTGTTGTGCGAGCAGCACAGCGACTTCGTGACCCGCGAAGTGCTGGTGACCCAGCTCGCCGATACCGAGGAAGACCACACCTACTGGCTGGAGAAGCAGCTGCGCCTGATCGGCATGATCGGCCTGGAGCGCTACCAGCAGAGCCGCATGGGCGAGGCGGAAGGTACGCACGCCGGCGTGGGGTGAGGCACGCGCGGCGCGTTCGCCGCGTCGTATGGATTCCGGAAACGCCTGCGCGTGTCGTGGGCGTTTCTGTTTCTGGCAGGCGAGAAGCTGCTGCTCGATCTGATTGGAATGAGGTGTTTGCCCTCACCCCAACCCCTCTCCCAAAGAAAGAGGGGCTTCAAAGCGGACGCGCGCGAGATTCGAGTCCCTCATCCCCTAGGAGAGGGGTTGGGGTGAGGGCAGACGCCGAAGAAAAACCCCGGACCGCACGCCGCCCCGCACCCGCATCACCCCCGCCGCACCAGCCGGTACACGGCCGTGGACAACGCAGTCACCCCATCCGCAACGAACCCCGGCTCGTCCGCGAGAATGTCCCGCACTTCGATCGCATCGATCCGCCAGTCGCGATCGAACAGCGCATGCACTTCGTCGGCCGCGACCGCGAATGGCGGCCCGGCTTTCTCCGCCTGCGGATACTCCAGCGTGACCAGCAGCCCGCGACATCCCGTCGGCAAGCGATGCCATGCCGTGGCCGCATAGGTGCGGCGCAGCTCGGGCGGCAGTGCGATCAGCGCCGCGCGGTCGTAGACGGCGGCGCAGTCCGCGAGCACGGCGGCGTCCAGCGCGAACGCATCGCCGACGATCAGCTCGTAGGCACCTGCGGTGAAATGCACGCCGGCATCCGTTTCGTGGACGGCAGGTGCGAGTCCGCGTTCCTCGAAGAACTGGCGCACCGCCAGTTCAGACAGCTCGACCCCGAGCACGCGATGGCCGCGTTCGGCCAGCCAGACCATGTCGAGCGACTTGCCGCACAGCGGTACGAAGACTCGAGTATCCGGTGCGAGATCGAGCGCGGGCCAGTGCTTCAGCAGCAGCGGCAGCGGAGCGTCGCGGTGGAAGCCGATGCGGTTGTGGGACCAGCGTTCGTGCCAGAACTCGGGGTGCATGACGGCTCCAGAATTCGAACAGTGTCGCGATAGCGACGATCAGGTGCGCGCGGCGTTGGATCGCCGCGACGCACCCGTGGCGAATCATTCGACGTCGAGTCCTTCGACCTTCTGCCAGCCACGCGGCAGCAGGCCACCACGCGACGCACGGGCGCCGATGTAGGCGTCGAGTTCCTTGAACGACAGCGTCATCGTGCGCGCACCCGAGCGCACCAGCAACGAACTGCCAGGCGCGACGACGGCGAGCGCGACCACCTGTTCGGTGCCGCGCTTGGCCTTCGGAATCTCGATGATCTTGTTGCCTTTGCCCTTGTCGAGTTCCGGCAGCTCGGCGACCGGGAACACCAGCAGATGGCCGGCGCTGGTCACCACGACCAGACGGTCGGCATCGACGGCGCGCACCGCCGCCGGCTGCAGCACCGTCGAACCCGGTGACAGCGACAGCATCGCCTTGCCCGCCTTCTGTCGGCCGGTGAGGTTCTCGAAGCGGGTCACGAAGCCGTAGCCGTGCGAAGACGCGACGACGAAGCGCGCATCGGTTTCGCCCGCCACGACCGCCTGGAACGACGCGCCCGCAGCCGGCGAGAAACGGCCGGTCAGCGGTTCGCCGTTGCCCCGCGCGCTGGGGAGCGAATGCGCGACCGTGGAATAGCTGCGGCCGGTCGAGTCGAGGAACGCGACCTGCTGCGTGGTGCGCCCGCGCGCGAACGCGAGCAGGCTGTCGCCGTCGCGATAGTTCATGCCGGCCGGGTCCACGTCGTGGCCCTTGGCCGCGCGCACCCAGCCCTTCTCGCTGACGACGATCGTCACCGGCTCGCTCGGCACCAGATCGCTTTCGTCGAGCGCCTGCGCGGCGCCGCGTGCGACCAGCGGCGAACGACGCGCATCGCCGTACTTCTTCGCATCGGCCTGCAGTTCGTCCTTGATCAGCTTCTTCAGCCTGGTCTTGCTGTCGAGCGTGGACATCAGGCGATCGCGCTCGCTTTCCAGCTCGGCCTGTTCGCCGCGGATCTTCATCTCCTCCAGGCGCGCGAGCTGGCGCAGACGCGTTTCGAGGATGTAGTCGACCTGCTCGTCGCTGAGTTCGAACCGTGCCTGCAGCACGGCGCGCGGCTCGTCCTCGGTGCGGATGATGTGGATCACTTCGTCGAGATTGAGGAACGCGACCAGCAGGCCATCGAGCAGGTGCAGGCGACGCTCGACCTTGTCGAGGCGATGGGTCAGGCGGCGGGTCACGGTGGTGGCACGGAACTGCAGCCATTCCGACAGCAGCATCTTCAGGTTCTTGACCTGCGGACGG
Organism: Luteimonas flava; assembly: GCF_036584485.1. Classification (NCBI taxonomy): domain Bacteria; kingdom Pseudomonadati; phylum Pseudomonadota; class Gammaproteobacteria; order Lysobacterales; family Lysobacteraceae; genus Luteimonas; species Luteimonas flava. The sequence continues at coordinate 464,844 of NZ_JAZHBM010000001.1, forward strand.
CCGTCGAGCCCGATGACGTTGAGGTTGACGCGGTAGCTCTTCTCGAGATCGGTGGTCGCGAACAGATGGCCCATCAGCTGTTCGGCGTCGACGCGGTTGGAGCGCGGAATCAGCACCACGCGCACCGGGTTGGCGTGGTCGGACTCGTCGCGGATGTCTTCCAGCCACGGCAGCTTCTTGGCGCGCATCTGGGCGGCGATCTGCTCGATCACCTTGCTCGGGCTGACCTGGTGCGGCAGCGCGGTGATGACGATATGGGTGTGTTCCTTCTCGAACGTCGCACGCGCGCGCACGCTGCCGTGGCCGGTCTCGTACATCTGCAGCAGGTCGGCCGAAGGCGTGATGATCTCGGCGCTGGTCGGATAGTCCGGGCCGCGCACGTGTTCGCACAGGTCGCGCACGGTCGCGTCGGGATCGTCGAGCAGGCGCAGACAGGCGCTGACGATCTCGTTGACGTTGTGCGGCGGCACGTCGGTGGCCATGCCGACCGCGATGCCGGTGGTGCCGTTGAGCAGCAGATGCGGCAGGCGCGCGGGCAGCCACGAGGGCTCCTGCATCGTGCCGTCGAAGTTGTCGGTCCAGTCGACGGTGCCGTGGCCGAGTTCGGCCAGCAGCATCTCCGCGATCGGCGTCATCTTCGATTCGGTGTAACGCATCGCCGCGAAGGACTTCGGATCGTCGCTGGAACCGAAGTTGCCCTGGCCGTCGATCAGCGGATAGCGGTACGAGAACGGCTGCGCCATCAGCACCAGCGCCTCGTAGCATGCGCTGTCGCCATGCGGATGGTATTTGCCGATCACGTCGCCGACGGTGCGCGCGGACTTCTTCGGCTTCGCCGCCGCGCCCAGGCCCAGCTCGCTCATGGCGTAGATGATGCGGCGCTGCACCGGCTTGAGGCCGTCGCCGATGAACGGCAGCGCGCGGTCGAGCACCACGTACATCGAGTAATCGAGGTAGGCACGCTCGGCGAACTCGCGCAGCGGCAGCTGCTCGAAGCCATGGAAGGGGGTGCGGACGGACTCGGTCATCGGGACAGCATCTACGGCGGAACCGGGATTTTAGCGGCTGGTGGTCGCAGGTGCTGCGTTGCGATCTGTCGTGGGCCCACGGGCGGCGATGCGGCCGCGACGGACTTTCGCATTCGCCGGCTCTGGCTGGGTGGGACGCCCACGGCATCACGCCCGTCCGCGCACCGGCTGCGCACACTGGGCGCCATCTCCCGCGGAGCGACGACGATGACCCAGGCACACACGCCCGACACCACACGTGGCCCACTGGAAACAGAACGGGCGCCCGATGGTCCGAAGACGCCGGGCGAATCGTCCGAGAAGCGCGATCAAGACCAGCGCAACGATCCGGAATCGATGCCGGGTGCACTCGAAGGCAACCCGACCCGGCGCAGCGGCGACGGCACGCCGGACGACCCCGGCAACCGCAAGCGCGACTGACGCTGCGCGTTCGCGGTATCCGTTCGAGCGCGCGACGGCCCGGAACATCGATCGGTCGGTGCAGCACACAACCGACAGGCACAAAAAAACCCGCGATTGCGGGTTTGATGTTCACAGCTGGTAAGGCTGTGATGACCTTGGTGCCCGGGAGAGGACTCGAACCTCCACGGAGTTGCCCCCGCTAGCACCTGAAGCTAGTGCGTCTACCAATTCCGCCACCCGGGCAGGTCAGGTCGACAATTCTGGGGGCGCAGCCCGTCGGCTGTCAATGCGATGCAGGGCGAAGTCGACACCGCAGCCGCGCGCGTCAGACCGGTTTCGTCAGCGCCAGCAGCACGATGGTCAGGCCGGTCACGAAGACCAGCGGCGCGGAGAACCGCAGCAGGGCAGGCGGCGTCGGCGGCGGTTCGACGTGCGCCATCTGGTGCAGCGTGCGGCTCAGCCAGCCGTGCAGGATCACCAGCGCGCACACGAGCGCCAGTTTGATCCGCAGCCAGGACATCACCAGCCAGCCGGCCTGCAGCGCGATCGTCAGGCCCGCGGCCAGTGTCGCCAGCATCGCGGGCGAGGTGACCCAGCGGTTCCAGGTGCGCAGATTCGCGAGCAGCGAGCGCCCGCCGGGCGAGGCCAGCACGTCGTGGAGGGCGACCGCGATGCCGCTGCCGACCATGCCGGTGAGCCACGTCGCCGCGGCCATGAAGTGGAGCAGCTTGAGCGTCGGGTAGTCCACGCAACGCTCCGGAGGACGGGCCGGCCATCGTGGTGGGCGGCAGACACGCAGCGTAGCCGGTCGCGGGGATCCGGCGGCGCACGCGCGACCGCGGGCGGAATCTGCAGGAATCGACGGGCACAAAAAAACCCGCGATTGCGGGTTTGATGTTCACGGCTGGTAAGGCTGTGATGACCTTGGTGCCCGGGAGAGGACTCGAACCTCCACGGAGTTGCCCCCGCTAGCACCTGAAGCTAGTGCGTCTACCAATTCCGCCACCCGGGCAGGTCAGGGCGCGTATGTTGTCGATGCCTCCGGCGCTTGTCAACGGGATTTTGAAAGACCGTTTGCCGCGCTTCGACGCCAGCCTCGCGGGCGAGCCTGTACCATCGCGGCAATGGCTAAACCTCCCAGCAAGCGCGGCAGCAGCCGCGGAACGCCCGGGCCCGCGTCACAGGGGGCCGGCAAGCGCGGCACCTCCGGTCCGGCCCGCCCCACATCGCCCAGCAACCGCAAGGATGCCTTGCCGCCGTGGATGCCCGATCCGGGCCTGCAGCGCGCCCTGCGCACCGGCGGCCCGACCAGACCGGCGTCGCCGGACCGTCCGCCTGCCGCGCGCGGCGGCCGCTTCGAAGACCCGCATGCGAACCGCGAGGCGGCGCGCTACGCCAATCCGATCGCGAGCCGCGAGGCGATCCTGCAGCTGCTCGTCGATGCCGACGGCCCGATGACGCTCGACGAGCTCGCGCTCAAGCTCGCGCTCACCGAACCCGATCGCGCCGATGCCCTCGGCAAGCGCGTCGCGGCGATGCTGCGCGAAGGCCAGCTGCTGCAGAACCGTCGCGGCGGTCTGGTGCCGGCCAAGCGCATGGACCTGATCCCGGGCACGGTGATCGCCAATCCGGAAGGCTTCGGTTTCCTGCGGCCGGATTCGGGCGCGGGCGAAGACCTCTTCCTGCCGCCGACCGAGATGCGCAAGGTCATGCACGGCGATCGCGTGCTCGCCAGCCTGACCAATGTCGACGCGCGCGGCCGCCGCGCCGGCGTCGTCGTCGAAGTGCTCGAACGCCGCACGACGCGCCTGATGGGGCGCTTCTCGGTCGAGCACGGCATCAGCTACGTGGTGCCTGACGATCGCCGCATCCAGCGCAACATCCAGATCCCGGTGGACGCCCGCCAGGACGCGCAGCACGGCCAGCTGGTGGTCTGCGAGATCACCGCGCCGGGCGATTCGCACCGTCCGCCGATCGGCCGCGTGCTGACCGTGCTGGGCGATGTGCTCAAGCCGTCGCTGGTGGTGGAGGCCGCGATCCACGGCCACAACCTGCCGCACGAGTTCTCGCAGGACGTGCTCGACGAAGCCGCCGCGGTGCCGGTCGACGTGGAAGACCGCATGCTCGGCGGCCGGGTCGATCTGCGCACGCTCCCCCTTGTGACGATCGACGGCGAGGACGCCAAGGATTTCGACGACGCCGTCTACTGCGAGCCCAACCGCGACGGCTTCCGTCTCGTGGTGGCGATCGCCGACGTGTCGAACTACGTGCGACCCGGCACGCCGCTCGACGACGAAGCCCAGTTGCGCGCGACCAGCGTGTATTTCCCCGGTTTTGTCGTGCCGATGCTGCCCGAGACGCTGTCCAACGGCATCTGCTCGCTGAAGCCGAAGGTCGACCGCATGTGCTTCGTCTGCGACATGCAGGTGCTGCGCGACGGCACGGTGTCGGAATCGAAGTTCTACGAAGCGGTGATGCATTCGCACGCGCGCCTGACCTATACCCAGGTGTGGAAGGCGGTCGGCGAACTCGACGAGGACACGCGCGCCGCGATCAAGCCGGTGCTGCCGCAGGTCGAACGCCTGCACCAGCTCTACGCCGTGCTGGCCAAGGCACGCGCCAAGCGTGGCGCGATCGAATTCGAATCGTCCGAAGTGCGCTTCGTGCTCGACAACACCGGCGAAGTCACCCAGGCCGGCATGCTCCAGCGCAACGATGCGCACAAGCTGATCGAGGAATGCATGATCGCGGCGAACGTGGAGGCCGCGCGCTTCCTGCTCGAAGCCGGCATTCCCGCGCCGTACCGCGTGCACGACAAGCCGCCGGAGGCGAAGTACGCCGACCTGCTGGAGTTCCTCAAGGAGTTCTCGCTGCGTCTGCCGCCGTGGTCGAAGGTGCAGCCCAAGGATTTCACCGTCCTGCTGAAGAAGATCCGCGAGCGCCCCGACGCGACCCTGCTCGAATCGGTGCTGCTGCGCAGCCAGAGCCAGGCCGTCTATACGCCCGAGAACATCGGCCATTTCGGCCTGGCGCTGGCGTCGTATGCGCACTTCACCTCGCCGATCCGCCGCTATCCCGATCTGCTGGTGCACCGTGCGATCAAACACGTGCTGTCGGGTCAGCCGCTGGCGAAGTTCATGTACACGCCGCGCCTGATGGAGAGCCTGTCGCTGCAGTGTTCGGAACGCTCGCGCCGCGCGGACGAAGCCGAGCGCGAAGTCGACGAGCGCTATCGCGCCGCGTGGATGGAGCAACACGTCGGCGGCCAGTTCGACGGCGTCATCAGCGGCGTGACCAGCTTCGGCCTGTTCGTCGAACTGGACCAGTCCAAGGTCAATGGTCTGGTCCACGTGACCCAGTTGCCGAACGACTTCTACAGCTTCGATCCGATCCGCCGGATGCTCAACGGCCAGCGTGCCGGGCGGCAGTACCGCCTCGGCGACCGGGTGCGGATCATCGTGCTCAAGGCCAGTCTGGAAGACCGCAAGATCGACTTCCGTCTGGTCGATCCGGATTCGAAGGTGCAGGGCGGTCCCAAGCCGCCGCCGCCACGCGGCAAGCCGGCCAAGCGCGAGAAGCAGCCGTACTGATCGGGCCGTTTCGCTAGAATGGCCTGTGTTCGCGGGGCCGGCGCGCAGGTGCCGGCCCCGTCGATGTTTCCAGGCTCCCGTATGTCCTTCTTCGAATTCCCAGCACCATGACCAACAAGCAGAACCAGTGGATCGTCGGCATCAATGCCGTGGCCGCGGCCGTCGAACACGACGCCGACAACGTGCGCGAGGTGCTGCTGGAGGCGGGCGCGAAGAATCCGCGCATCGTCGAGATCGAATCGGCCGCGCGCCGTCGCGACATCGACGTGCGCCGGGTCAACCAGCAGGCGCTCGACGGCGTCGCCGGTGGCCTGCGCCACCAGGGCGCGGTCGCGCGCTACGCCGCGGCGAAGACCTGGGACGAGAACGAACTCGAAGGCCTGGTCGAGGCCGCCGAAGGCAAGGCGCTGCTGCTCGTGCTCGACGGCGTGCAGGATCCGCACAACCTCGGCGCCTGCCTGCGCAGCGCTGCGGCTGCGGGCGTTACCGCCGTCGTGATTCCCAAGGACAAGGCCGTGCAGGTCAACGCGACCGTGCGCAAGACGTCGGCCGGCGCGGCGGACAGCATTCCGGTGGTCCGCGTGACCAACCTGTCGCGCACGCTGCGCGATCTGCAGAAGCTGGGCGTGTGGATCTACGGCCTGGCCGGCGAAGCCACCGCGACGCTGTATGCGACTGATCTGCGCGGCAACGTCGCGCTGGTGCTGGGCGGTGAAGCCGATGGCCTGCGTCGCCTGACCCGCGAGCATTGCGACGGCCTGGTGACGATTCCGATGCCGGGCGGCGACGCGCTGGGCGGCGTCGAGAGCCTCAACGTTTCGGTCGCCGCCGGTGTGACCCTGTTCGAGGCCGTACGCCAGCGCCTGGCGTGAATCCACGGCTTGCCGCGGCCGGGTGATCGGCGGAAGATGCGCCGAACCTCGTCCCGTGGAGTACGCGATGGATCTGCAATGGCACCAGTGGTGCGGCATCGTCGGTGCGTTTCTCGTCGTACTCGCGTACTTCCTGCTGCAGGTCACCCGGTTCTCGGGCGCGGGCCTGCCGTATCTGCTGCTGAACCTGTTCGGTGCCATTGGTATGGCGGTGTCGCTGTATGGCACTTTCAGCATGCCGGTGCTGATCATGCAGCTGGCGTGGATCGCGATCAGCCTGTTCGGGATCATCCGGACGTTGGGCGCGCGGGGACGAATGCGCTCTGGCGTTTCGTCGAGGTAAATCGTCCGTTCGATGGGCGCTGCGGCGCGGCGTGTCTGCGTTCCTCTGGACACGCGAGACGCGCTGAAGTGCAGGGCTTTCGCCCGCTGCGCGTGCGAGTTCCTTTTGGATGGACCCAAAAGGAACCAAAAGGTCCCTTCGCCGGACGCGAGCCGGCACGGCTACGCCGAGCCGGTGCCCTCCGCTCCTCGCCTGACGCGGCACGCAGCCCAAACTCGCTGCGCTCAGACATGGGCCGCTCTTCGGCCACGCCAGGCTCCGGTGCTCGGCTCGCTCTACGGCTCGATTCAGATCAAAAGCCGAAGCCAAAGCAGAAGCTGAAACAGAGCGAAAGCCTTTAGCGTCGAGCCAAGCCGAGCTGAAGCGAAGAAGCTGAGGCCAAGTGGTACGCCGTCACGCAGGGTGGTCAGCAGGCGAGCAAACACCTTGCATTTCAGAGGTCGCGTGTAGCGGTCACGCGCGGCTGAGCTTCCGTAGAAGCGCGCCGTCGCGCAGAAGCGCATCCAAGAAAAGCCGATCTCGCCATGCCCGCGAAGGCGGGCTTCCATGGATGATGCTGCTCGCTTTGGTTGTTGCGGCTGCTGCTCCTTTTCTGCCCGCTCTTGCTGTTGCTGTTGCGGTGGCTCTTGATCTCGAATCGAGCCGTAAAGCGAGCCGAGCATCGCAGGGCGGCGGGGTCGGAGAGCAGCCCATGTCTGAGCGCAGCGAGTTTGGGCTGCGTGCCCCGTCGTCCGAGAAGCGCAGGGAACCGGCACGGCGTAGCCGTGTCGGATCGCGTCCGGCGAAGACGGTTTTGCTTACTTTTGCCAAGACAAAAGTAAGCCGCGCAACAGCGCGGAAGCTTTGCACTTCCTAGAGCACCCACTGCGCAAGTCCGGCGAAAGCCGGCAGGCTCTCCCGTCGAAAGCGCCACACGCCGCGGGTTACACCCCGGTAATCCGAGCACCCAACCCACCAGCGATAATCACTCCACACCAGGAAGCGGGGACGACCCCGCCACTCCATTCCACATCCGGGGACGGCCCCATCGCAACGATGGAGGCATTCCCATGTCCTGGATCATTCTCGTGCTCGCCGGCCTGTTCGAAATCGGCTGGGCGATCGGACTGAAATACACCGAAGGCTTCACGAAGCTCTGGCCCACGGTCGGCACCGTCGCCGCGATGGCGATCAGCGTCGGTCTGCTGGGCGTCGCGATGCGCGATCTGCCGGTCGGCACGGCCTATGCGATCTGGGTCGGGATCGGTGCGGTCGGCACGGTGATTCTCGGCATGGTGCTGATGGGCGATGCCGCGAGTCCGGGGCGGCTGATCAGTCTCGGCCTGATCATCGCCGGCATCATCGGACTGAAGCTCGCGAGCTGAGTCTGCAGCGCGCGCGTTGCGAGCGCGGCGCGCAGTGCGCATGGCGGGCGCGTGCGCGTGCTCGCACCGGCGCGCATCATTCCCCGACGAATCTGGACGCCGGTTCAGGAGAGCGCTGGCGCGCGTCATCGGCATCGCCGACCATGGCCGACCCCACGTCGGTCCGTCGCGCACGGACCGCTTCTCACTGTCCCGGGAAAGCCTGTGCTGAGTGTCGTCGCGATCGTGCTTGCGTCCTATCTGGTCCTGCGTGTGGTGTTTCCATTGCGTCTTCCGTGGCCGGTGCGCGCGGGACTCGCGGTGCTGGTCTACGGGCTGGCCCTGCACCATCGCATCGTCGCGCGTTTCGCCGGCAGCATGGCGTCGCCGGAGCTGCCGAAGCTGGTCATCGCCGCGCTCGGCACGGGCTTCATCGCGCTGTTGCTGACGGCGTTGTTCGTGTTGCTGCTCGACGTGGTGACGCTGATGCTCTGGGCGCTGCGTCGGCGCGGCGCGCTCGCGACGTTGCGCGGCCCGTGGCTGCGGCCGGGGGTGGCGGTACTGGCGTTGCTGCTGTCGGCCTACGGCACGTGGCGGGCGATGGTGGTGCCGCAGGTGCGGCAGATCGAGGTGCCGATCGCGGGCCTGCCGCAGGCCTTCGACGGCTATCGCGTGCTGCAGCTGACCGACATCCACGCCAGCCGACTGCTGACCGGCGACTGGGTCGCCGGCGTGGTCGCCGCCTCCAATGCGCAGCAGGCGGACCTGATCGTGATCACCGGCGATCTCGTCGACGGCAGCGTGACCGCGCGTGCGAATGACGTGCGCCCGCTCGCGGATCTGCGTGCGCCGGACGGTGTCATCGCGATCACCGGCAATCACGAGTATTACGGCGTATACCGGGACTGGATGGACGCGTTCCGCGCGATGGGCATGGCGGTGCTGGAGAACGCGCACGTCCGTGTCGAACGCGACGGCGCGGCGCTGACGATCGCCGGCGTCACCGATCCCGTCGCCGCGCGCTACGGGCAGGCGCTGCCGGACATCGATGCCGCGATCGCGGGTGCCGATCCGCAGGCGCCGATCGTGCTGCTCGACCATCGCCCGGTCGAGGCACGCGAGAACGCGAAGCGCGGCGTCGTGCTGCAGCTCTCGGGACACACGCACGGCGGGCACATCGTCGGCATGGACCGGCTGGTGGCGCGCGCGAACGGCGGCTTCGTGTCCGGTCTGTATCCGGTCGACGGCATGCAGCTCTACGTCAGCAACGGCGCCGGTCTATGGCCCGGCTTCGCGACGCGGATCGGCGTGCCGTCCGAGATCACGGTGCTCACCCTGCGCCGCGCGGAGGTCTGAGCGGCGCGCGGACTCAGTCGGCGGCCGCAGCCGGCGCCGCCGTCTTCGGCCACGCATTGGCGATCCGGCAGAACAGCTGCGCGGTCAGCGTGGTGTCGTAGAGCGCGGAATGCGCCTGCGCCTGGTCCCATTGCAGGCCCGCCGCCTGCACAGCGCGCGCGAGCACCGTCTGCCCGTAGGCCACGCCTGCGAGCGTCACGGTGTCGAACACACTGAACGGGTGGAACGGGTTGCGCTTGTGCTGCGTACGCGCGACGGCGGCGTTGATGAAGCCCAGATCGAAATGCGCGTTGTGACCGACCAGGATCGCGCGCTGGCACTCGTGGTGACGCACCGCGTTGCGCACGTGGTTGAAGATGTGGTCCAGCGCATCGCGCTCGGGCTTCGCGAACCGGAACGGATGGTGGATGTCGATGCCGGTCACTTCCAGCGACTGCGGATCGATGTGCGTACCGTCCGCGGGCTCGACGTGCGCATGCACCGGCGCGCCGGGCACGAGGTTGCCGTCCTCGTCGATGTTCAGCGGGATGGCCGCGATTTCCAGCAGCGCGTGACGCCGCGATTCGAAACCGCCGGTTTCGACGTCGACGACCACTGGCAGAAAGCCGCGGAACCGGCGGGACATGGGGAGATGGGGCGACGCGGCATCGTCGGTCGATGCGGGGGCGGGTACTGCGGCTTCACTCATGCGTGCAAGCCTAGCAGAGCCAGGTGATCGGGCCGGGTCCGCGGGGCCCGACGCACGCTGCTGAAGATCCTTTTCCAGACAGTGGCGCGCGACCGGGCGCGGCAGAAGCTCGCCTGCTGCAGGTCATTCTCGTGGGTTGGACAGCGCTGGAAATGCAGCGAAGCGGGAGGCGCGTTCAGAGACGGGCGGTCATGCGGGCGTCCGCCCACCCGCAACTCCACGCCGCGCCGCGGCCCGACCGGCGCCGTCCGCATCGCAAACGGCACGCATCAACGCATCAAGATCAGCTCACCGTATTGGTGAAATCCCGCTTGTCGCGCGGCGGCAGGGGCTCGTCACCCTTGACCATGAACCAGATGTTCTCGGCGATGTTGGTCGCGTGGTCGCCGATGCGTTCGATGTTCTTCGCCATGAAGAGCAGGTGCGTGCAGGGCGTGATCGCGCGCGGGTCTTCCATCATGTAGGTCAGCAGCTCGCGGAACAGGCCGGTGTAGACGGTGTCGATCTCCGCGTCCTGCGCCCGCACGCGCTGCGCCGCCGCCGGATCGCTGTCGCGGAACGCGACGAGGACTTCGCGCATCTGCCGCACCGCGAGTTCGCCGAGCACCGTCAGGCCGCGCGTGTAGGGCAGCGGCGGCGCGAGGTTCAGCGCGGTCGAGCGCTTGGCGACGTTCGCGGCGTAATCGCCGACGCGTTCGATGTCGGCGGCGATGCGCAGGGCGGAGAGAATCTCGCGCAGGTCACGCGCCATCGGGCCACGCAGCGCCAGCTTCATGACGTCCTGGCTGACCTCGTGCTCCAGCGCGTCGATCGCCTCGTCGTTGGCGATGATGCGCTCGGCGGCCTTGTCGTCGCGGCGTTCCACGACGTCCAGCGCCGATTCCAGCTGCGCGGCGGCCATCTCGCCCATGCGCAGGATCTCGTTGGTCAGACGGCTGCGCTCTTCGTCATAGCTCTTGACGATGTGGTCGTTCAGTTGGTTGGGCATGGCGGGGAACCTGGAAGAGTGGCGACGATGTGCGAGTGGAGCTTGGGTCAACTGCGAACCGGCAGATTGCGCCCGTCCGGCCACGCGGCAATGCCGCGCAAGCCGGCCTGCGTCAGCCGAAGCGACCGGTGATGTAGTCCTCGGTCTGCTGCTTCGAGGGATTGGAGAAGATCGTCTCGGTGGTGTCGTGTTCGATCAGATCGCCCAGATACATGAAGGCGGTGAAGTCGGAGACGCGCGCCGCCTGCTGCATGTTGTGGGTCACGATGACGATCGTGTAGTCGACCTTGAGTTCCTCGACCAGCTGCTCGATGCGGCTGGTAGAGATCGGGTCGAGCGCCGACGTCGGTTCGTCGAGCAGCAGCACGTCCGGGCGCAGGGCGACGGCGCGTGCGATGCACAGGCGCTGCTGCTGGCCGCCGGACAGGCCCAGTGCGTTCTGGTTGAGCTTGTCCTTGACCTCGGTCCACAGCGCGGCCTGGGTCAGCGCCTGCTCGACGCGGACGTTGAGCTCGGCCTTCGACAGCTTCTCGTGGTGGCGGATCGCGTAGGCCACGTTCTCGAAGATCGTCATCGGGAACGGCACCGGCTTCTGGAACACCATGCCGACCTTCGAACGCAGACGGTTCATCGGGTACTTCGGCGCGAGGATGTTCTCACCGTCGAGCAGAAGTTCGCCGCTGGCGGTCATCTTCGGATACAGCGCGTAGATGCGGTTGAAGATGCGCAGCAGCGTCGACTTGCCGCAGCCCGACGGACCGATCAACGCGGTCACGCGCTTTTCGGGAATCTCCAGCTCGATGTTCTTGAGCGCGTGGAAATCGCCGTAGTGGAAGTTCAGCCCGCGCGCGGCGATCTTGACCGGCGTCGGCGCCAGTTGCGTGCGCGCGTGCGTCGCGAGCTGGATGCGCTGCGACGGAGCGGTGTGGAGGTCGTTCATGGACGGGTCCAGGCTGAGATTAGTCATGGGTGATCTTGTTGCGCAGCAAAATGGCGCGGGCGCCCAGGCTGACCAGCAACACGAAACAGGTGAGCACCAGCGCGCCGGCCCAGGCCAGCTGCTGCCAGGACTCGTAGGGGCTGCCGGCGTACTGGTACATCACCACCGGCACGCTCGCCATCGGCTGCATGATGTTGTTGTTCCAGTACTGATTGCCGAATGCGGTGAACAGCAGCGGTGCGGTTTCGCCGGAGATGCGCGCCAGCGCGAGCAGCACGCCGGTGACGATGCCGGCCGATGCGCTGCGATAGAGCACCTGCACCACGACCTTCCACTGCGGCACGCCGAGCGACAGCGCGGCTTCGCGCATCTGCGTGGGCACCAGCTGCAGCATCTCGTCGGTCGTGCGCACGACCACCGGCAACACGATGAAGGCCAGGGCGATCGAGCCGGCCAGCGCCGAGAAACGGCCGCCTGTGGTCATCACGAACGCGGTGTAGACGAACAGGCCCAGCACGATCGACGGCGCCGACAGCAGGATGTCGTTGATGAATCGCACGACGATGCCGGCCTTGCGAGCGCGGCCGAACTCCGAGAGCCACGTGCCGGCGGCGACGCCCAGCGGCGTGCCGATCGCGATCGCCAGGCCGCACATCACCGCGCTGCCGAAGAAGGCGTTGAGCAGACCGCCCTCGACCATCGGCGGCGGGGTCATCTGGGTGAACAGTGCCGGGTTGATGCCGCCGGCGGCCTTGGACACCAGCGTCCACAGGATCCAGCCGAGAAAGAACAGGCCGAATGCGGCCGTCAGGCAGCCCATGAAGACCGCGATGCCGTTCTGCAGGCGACGGCGCGCGTACAGGCGGTCGGCAACCTGGCGCTCGCGTTCGGTGACGGTGGCGACGGCCATTACTTGCCCTCCTTGCGGGCCAGCTGCATCAGCATCAGGCGGGCGATGGCCAGCACGACGAAGGTCACGATGAAGAGCACGAAACCGAGCAGCAGCAGCGCCGAACGGTAGGTCTCGGTGGCTTCACCGAAGTCGTTCGCGATCAGCGCGGCGATGGTGGTGCCGGGCTCGAGCAGCGACGGGGTCAGGCGCACCGAATTGCCGATCACGAATGCGACCGCCATCGTCTCGCCGAGTGCACGACCGAGGCCGAGAAACACGCCGCCGATCACCGCCGAGCGCGTGTAGGGCAGCACGATGTCCCAGCTCACTTCCCACTTCGTCGCGCCGAGCGCGTAGGCCGATTCCTTCAGGCGCGTGGGCACCGTCAGGAACACTTCGCGCATGACCGCCGAAATGAAGGGAATGACCATGATCGCGAGCACGAAGCCGGCGGTCAGTGTGCCGATGCCCAGCGGCGGACCGCGGAACAGCGCGCCCAGATACGGCACCTCGCCGAGCGTGTCGTTGAGCCACGGCGTGATGTAGGTGGTCATCACCGGCACGAGCACGAACAGGCCCCACATGCCGTAGATGATCGAGGGAATGCCCGCGAGCAGTTCGATCGCGGTGCCGACCGGCCCGCGCAGCCAGCGCGGCGCGACCTCGGTCAGGAAGAAGGCGATGCCGAAACTCACCGGCACGGCGATGATCATCGCGATCAGCGCGGTGACGATGGTGCCGACGATCGGCGCGAGTGCGCCGTAGCGGTTCTCGACCGGATTCCAGTCGGCGGTGGTGAAGAACGACAGGCCCTGCGAGGAGAGGGCATCGCGACCGCCCCAGAGCATCGACAACGCGGCGCCGGCGAGCGCCAGCATCACGAAGACGACGGTGGCGGTCAGGACGATCTTGAACAGGCGGTCGGCACGCGCATCGCGGATGTCGCGTTTGCTCGGAGCCGGTGGCGCGGCGTGGAGGGTGGCGGCGTTCATGGGAGGTCCGGTGGAGGAGAGCCGCGGAGCGGTGTGGATCCGTTGATCCAGCGAACGCCGGAATCCGGTGACCGTGTGCGTGGGAGCGCGATCAAGTCACTGGATCCCGGCCTGCGCCGGGATGACGATCCGTGGCCGCGCCCGCATGCGCGGGCGCGGGACGTTGCATCACTTGAACTCGGCCGCCCAGTAGGCCTCGATCTGCTGCACCAGCTCGGCCGGCAGCGGCACGTAGTGCAGCTCGCTGGCCTGCGCCTGGCCGGACTCGAATGCCCACTTGAAGAAGTCGCGCGCGGCCTGGCTGCGGGCGGCGTCCTTCGGCTGCTTGTGCATCAGCATGAAGTTGGTCGCGGTGATCGGCCACGCGTCCGGACCGGGCGCATTGGTGATGACCAGATTGAAGTCCTGCGCGCTCGCCCAGTCGGCGGTCGCGGCGGCGGCGGCGAAGCTTTCCTCGCTCGGCTGCACCCAGTTGCCGGCCGCGTTCTGCAGCGAGGCATAGGGCATGTTGTTCTGCAGCGCGTAGGCGAGTTCGACGTAGCCGATCGAGCCCTTGATCTGCTGCACGTACGAGGCGACGCCTTCGTTGCCCTTGCCACCCACGCCCGACGGCCACTGCACCGAGGTGCCTTCGCCGACGGTCGACTTCCACGACTCGCTGACCTTCGACAGGTAGTTGGAGAAGTTGAACGTGGTGCCCGAGCCGTCCGAGCGGTGGACGATGCTGATCTTGCCGGCCGGCAGGGTCACGCCGGGGTTGAGCGCGGCGATCGCCGGGTCGTTCCAGGTGGCGACCTTGCCCAGGAAGATGTCCGCCAGCAGCGAACCGGTCAGCTTCAGCTGGCCCGGCTGCAGGCCGTCGACGTTGATCACCGGCACCACGCCGCCGATCGCAGACGGGAACTGGCCCAGGCCCGAGGCCTGCAGCTCGGCGCTGTCGAGCGGCTTGTCGGACGAACCGAAGTCCACCGTGCCCGCCTTGATCTGCGCGATGCCGCCGCCCGAACCGATCGACTGGTAGTTGACCTTGTTGCCGGTGGCGGCGTTGTAGTCGGCCGACCACTTCGACACCAGCGGGAAGATGAACGATGCACCGGCGCCCGAGATCTCGGCAGCGACGCGGTCGCCGGCCGGCTGTGCGGCGCCCGGAGCGCCTTCGGCGGCCTGACCGGCCGGCGCGTCCGCGCTGTTGCCACCACAGGCGGCGAGGAAGATGAGCGAGGACAGCGCGAGGGCACCGATCCGGATCGTCTGACGGGACATGCGTGGCTCCAATTGAGTGCGGCAACGCATGGCGTCGCCTCGGTCCGCACATGAAATGATGTTTTTGTTACAGCCGTATGACGCGTGCCATCTGGATGAATGACAGCTGCACCGGGCGGGCGGAATGGGACGCGGTGCCGGGATGTCGCGGGATGGACATCGGGGGCTCACACGGGGTTGACGGCGGAAGCGTGCGATCCGCGAGCCTCAGGGAGATGGGAATTGCAGCGGTTCGAAGAGCGCAGACGAACAGCACCTCTCCCTCCGGGAGAGGGCCTGCCCCGGACTTGATCCGGGGTCGCCGCGCGAAGCGCGGCGGGTGAGGGCTGAGGTGATGCGCTGAAAGTGGACTCGAACGCCAGCCTTCACTTGACACGGTCCTATCATTTCGGCTGCGCAAGGTTCGGTCCAAAAATCAGGAACTGCGCGAGCTTCAGCCCTCACCCCAACCCCTCTCCCGAGGGGAGAGGGGCTCAAACCGCACGCTCAAAGATCGCAAATGACCAGCACCTCTCCCACCGGGAGATAGCCTGCCCCGGACTTGATCCGGGGTCGACGCGCATCGCGCGTCGGGTGAGTGCCGATGTCTCTCGCGCTGGGTAGGGAAGCGCGACGTGGCTGGCACGAAAGCACCCCCTCCGCGCTTTCCCGCGAGCGCACCTTCGACCAAACCCCGTCCCGCCAGAAATCAAAAAAAAAACGGGCCCGAAGGCCCGCGGAGGAAAATGGGGAGAGAGATCTGTTCTGGCATCACGTCCGGCCGGCGCATCGCTGGACGCGCCGGCCGGGCTGGATCAGTAGCGGGCGTTCTCGGCCCAGTAGCGCTCGATCTGCTGCACCAGCGGCGCAGGCAGCGGGACGTAGCCCAGGGCGCGCGCCTGCTCGCCGCCGTTGGCGTAGACCCAGCGGAAGAACTCCTGGGCGTTCTTGGCGCTGGCGCGGTTGCGCGGCTGGCGGTGCATCAGGATGAAGTTGGTCGCGGTGATCGGCCAGGAGTTCTCACCCGGTGCGTTCGTCATCACCAGGAAGAAGTCGCGACTTGCGCCCCAGTTGGCGCTGGCGGCGGCGGCGGAGAAGGTCTCTTCGCTCGGATTGACGAAGTTGCCGGCCGCGTTCTTCAGACGCGAATAGGCGAGGCGGTTCTGCAGCGCGTACGACAGCTCGACGTAGCCGATGCCGCCCTTGATCTGCTTCACGTAGGCGGCGACGCCTTCGTTGCCCTTGCCGCCGATGCCCACCGGCCACTTGACCGTCGTGCCTTCGCCGACGCCGTTCTTCCAGTCCGGGCTGACCTTGGACAGGTAGTTGACGAAGTTGAAGGTGGTGCCCGAACCGTCCGAGCGGTGGACCACGGTGATGCGCGCGTCGGGCAGGGTGATGCCGCCGTTGAGCGCAGCGATCGCCGGGTCGTTCCAGCGGGTGATCTTGCCCAGGAAGATGTTCGCCAGCGTGTCGCCGTCGAGCTTCATCGCGCCTGCGGCCACGCCTTCGACGTTGACGATCGGCACCACGCCACCGATGACCGACGGGAACTGCACCAGGCCGGACTTGGCCAGGTCTTCCGGCGGCAGCGGGGCGTCGGACGAGCCGAAGTCCACGGTGCCGGCCTTGATCTGGGCGATGCCGCCGCCCGAACCGATCGACTGGTAGTTGATCTGCTTGCTGGTGGCGGTGCGGTAGTCGGCCGACCAGCGGGTCATGGCCGGATAGACGAACGATGCGCCTGCGCCGGTCACGTCGTTGGCCATGGCGGGAGCGGCGAACGTGGTCGCCAGCAGCGTGGTCGACAGCGCGACAGCCGCGACCCGGTTCTTGAGCAGTGCGTACATGGGGTTCCCTGGAGTGTTGGACGGCCTGTGTCGCCGCGAGGCGTATTCAACGCAGCGCGCATGACATTTCCGCGACAGGTCGATGACCGCCCGATGACGTGTGCCGGCGCGCATCGCCGCAGGCCGCGGACGGGCTGTCACCGGACTGTCATGCGGATGCCATCGCAGTGTCAGCAAACCTGCGCAGGCTGCGCACCTGTCGCTAACGGGCGTTTAACGCCACGACGGTCGGAGCCGGCGTGGCCTGCGCGCGGCGGGCGATCCAATCCTCACTCTCTTCGGGAATCCACCATGCGTCATTCCATCCTGGCCGCGTCCGTCGCACTTGCCGTCGCGTCCGTCTCGTTCTCCGCAGCCGCCCAGAGCCAGAACCGGGACTCCGAAGTCGCCGCGCTGCGCGCGCAGCTGGCCGAAATGCAGGCCAAGATCGACGCGCTCGAAGTCCGCACCGATGCGCAGTCCGACATCAACATCGGCACGCAGGAGAGCCTGGACAAGATGGCGACCACGATGCCGGTCGTCGACACCAAGGGTGGCCTGAAGGTCACCTCGGCCGACAAGAAGTTCGAGTTCTCTGCCGGCGGCCGCATCCACTTCGATGCCTACGCCTTCGACCGCGACCAGGCCGCGACCACCGGCACCACCGAGTTCCGCCGCGCGCGCATCACGCTGCAGGGCAAGGCCTACGGCTGGGATTACAAGTTCGAACAGGACTTCGCGGCCGGCAGCGGCCTCGACGGCTTCCGCGACGTCTACATCGCCAAGTCGGCGCTGGGCGGCAAGTTCACCATCGGTCACTTCAAGCCCTACCGCTCGATGGAAGAGCTGACCAGCTCGAACGAGATCCTGATGATGGAGCGTCCGTTCTCCAGCGCCACGGGCCTGTTCAACGGCCGCCAGTTCCAGCAGGGCGTGGGCTACATGCGCGCCGACGGCAACTACACCGCGGGCCTGTCGGTGTTCAACCTGCGCAGCGCCTCGGGCAGCCGCAACGAAGGCGTCGGCGCAGCCGGCCGCTTCACCTTCGCGCCGATCAACACCGAAGACAGCACGCTGCACTTCGGCGGCTGGGCCAGCCAGGAGAACGTGAACCAGGGCTCGGCCGACCTGACCTTCGCGGCCAACTACGCCGGCCGCCGCGGCCCGGCGCAGACCATCGCCACGACCACCGCGCTCAGCCGCAACCAGGTCACCGCGGTCGGCGTCGAAGCCGCCGGTTCGTTCGGCCCGCTGTTCTTCCAGGCCGAATACGCCAACGCCACCTACGGCCGTCCGCTCGGCGCCGACCAGGATGTCGCCACGTGGTACGTGCAGGGCAGCTGGCTGCTCAACGGCGGCCACAAGGCCTACAAGCCGGCCAACGGCATCTTCGCGTCGCCCAAGGTGGCCGACAAGGGCCTGTGGGAACTCACCGCGCGCTACGACACGGTCGAGAACAAGGACATCCGCAACATGGACGTCAGCAGCTGGATCGTCGGCATGAACTACTACGTCAATCCGAACCTGCGCTTCATGTTCAACTACACCAAGGGCGACAACACCTTCACCGGTGACGAGACCGGCCAGTACGCGCTGCGTACCCAGTTCTCGTTCTGATCAAAGCGAAGATGTGAACGTCGGAAGCCCGCGGCGCGAGCCGCGGGCTTTTGCGTGTCAATGGATCGGACTCGCGAAACCGGCGACAGCGGCGCCTGCATCCCGCGCGCGTTCAGAAGCCCTCCCTGCGAAGCGGGGAAGGGTTGGCTGGGTGCAAACCTTCACGTCCTGTCGGTGTCTAGTCGAGCGATACACGTGCGTGAGGTGCATCACACGATCTGACCGTTCGCCCCCATGCCAGCCTTCCCCGCTGTGCGGAGGAAGGAGCTGCTCAGCGCGCTTTCGCCACGTCCTGCTCCGCCACCGCCTGCGCTTCCCGGATCACGCGCAGCAGATTCCCGCTCCACATCGCCTCGATCTGCGCGTCGGTGTAACCGGCCTCGAGCAGCCGCGCGGTGATCTTCGGCAGGTCCGACACGTCTTCCAGACCGACCACGCCGCCGCCGCCGTCCCAATCCGCGCCGAAGCCGACGTGCTCGGGCCCGGCGACCTCGATGATGTGCAGGATATGGGCGAAGTAATCGTCGAGCGTGGCCTTCTTCAGGCCGTGCTTCGCGTCCAATTCGCCACGCAGGCGATCGAACTCGGCGTAGTTGGCTTCGCTCAGATTCGCGCGGCCGCCGAA
Source organism: Luteimonas flava (assembly GCF_036584485.1). Taxonomy (NCBI): domain Bacteria; kingdom Pseudomonadati; phylum Pseudomonadota; class Gammaproteobacteria; order Lysobacterales; family Lysobacteraceae; genus Luteimonas; species Luteimonas flava. The sequence goes on from NZ_JAZHBM010000001.1 coordinate 483,591, forward strand.
GCGCTCGTACAACGCGCGCAGATCGTTCTGGTAGGCCGGGGTGGCGCCGGTGTCGATCAGATAGCTGCCCAGCGAGTTCACCAGGATCACGCCGCCGTGCTCGGCCAGCGTGCGGATGCGCGCATCGTCGATGTTGCGCGGATGTTCGTGGATGGCGTCGGCGCCGGTGTGGCTGAGGATGATCGGCGCCTTCGACAATGCGATCAGCTGGTCGAACACCGCGTCCGACGCGTGCGACTGATCGAGCACGATGCCCAGCCGGTTGGCTTCGGCCACGAGTGCGCGGCCCTTGTCGCTGAGCCCGTTCCATTCCGGCGGCGTACTCGCCGAATCGGCGAAATCATTGTTCGAGGTGTGCACCAGGCCGAGCACGCGCACGCCGAGACGGTGATACAGCGCGAGCAATGAAGGATCGGCGCTGAGCGGCGACGCGTTCTCGATGCTGATGTAGACGACGCGCTTGCCGGCATCGCGGATGCGCGGCGCGTCGTCGGCGGTGAGCGCGAGTTCGAAGGTGTCGGGATGCGCGGCCAGCAGTTCGCGGATTTCGACCAGCCGCACCAGGCCCGCATCGCGCGCCGCGCGATCGTCCTCGGGCGTTCGCCCGCGCTGGCCGGTGTAGATCACCCACAGGCCACCGTCGAGCCCGCCTTCGATCATCTTCGGCAGATCGACCTGGCTGGCGGTCGGCGGCGTGTCGTTGCGCTGCAGGATGTCCCAGCCGTCGCGGCCGAAGAAACTCGGCGTGTCGAGATGGCTGTCGAGCGTGAGGATACGTTCGTGCAGGGCGCGGGCTTCCGTGGAGACGGCGTCGTCGGCGAGCGCGGGCGCGCAGGCGAGCGAGAGGGCGAGGGCGAGACCGGACAGCAGTGGTTTCATGCGGGCGCGTCGGTGATGGGTTCACCCCGATGGTCGCATCCCGCGCCACCGGGATGCATGCGGCGACGGGCCCGGGCCGCACGGTCAAGTGCCGTCGTGCACCGCGCCTGCGGCGCGGGCAGCGCGTAGCATGGGCGGCCGCGCCGCGTCAGGCGGCGTCGCTACGGGCCCGTCGTGCATCGCGGGTCCTCGTTCCGTTCATTCCGGGGAGTTCCGTGAGCAAGCCGCAATCCAACCGTATCCGCCTGCTGCAGGCTGCCATGGCCGCCGTCGCCCTGGTGCCGTGCCTGGCCTTCGCGCAGACGGTCGAGCCTGTCGATCTCGATGTCGTCGCGCAGATCCGCCACGAGGCCTTCAACCGCTCGCAGGTCGCGGCCAATCTCAAGGAGCTGACCGAGACCATCGGTCCGCGCCTGACCAATTCGCCGGCCTACGTGCGCTCCAGCGAATGGGCGCGCAACAAGCTGAGCGGCTACGGCCTGACCAACGTGCACGACGAGGTCTACGACGCCGCCTTCGGCCGCGGCTGGGAGTTCCGCGCCTCGCGTGTCGAGCTGCTCGCGCCGCGCGAACTGCCGATCCACGCGCTGCCCAAGGCGTGGACGCCGGGCACCGACGGACCGGTGGAAGGCGAGCTCGTGCGCGCGACGTTCAAGACCGTCGAGGACATCGAGAAGCAGCGCGGCAAGCTCGCCGGCAAGATCGTGCTGCTCGACGAGGCCCGCCCCTACAAGCCGGCCGACAAGCCCGATTTCCGCCGCCACACCGAGGAAGATCTCGGCGAGCTGCAGACCTTCCCGGTGCCGCAGGACCGCGATCCCGAAGCGCAGAACAAGCGCCTCGACGAGTACCGCAAGCGCCAGGCACTGGTGCGTGCGCTCAACACCTTCTTCGCCGAGGAAGGGGTGCTGGCGACGCTGTCGATCAGCTCCTGGGACAACGGCATCGTCCGTGTGATGGGCGGCGGTGGCCGCAAGGCCGGCGATCCCGAAGGCGTGCCCGATCTCGTCGTCGCCGCCGAGCACTACAACCAGCTGGTGCGCGCCGTCGACAACAAGCAGGCGCCGCGCCTGCGCATCGACGTGCAGGCACGTTTCACCAGTGATGCCGATCTGCCGGCGACCAACACCTTCGCCGAGCTGCGCGGCACGTCGAAGGCCAACGAGAGCGTGATCATCGGCGCACATCTCGACTCCTGGCACACCGGCACCGGCGCAGCCGACAACGGCGCGGGCGTGGTCGTGATGATGGAGGCCATGCGCATTCTGAAAGCGATCGACGCGCGGCCGAAGCGCACCATCCGCATCGCGCTGTGGGGCGGCGAAGAGCAGGGCCTGCACGGCTCGGCCGGCTATGTCGCCAAGTATCTGGCCGACTGGCCGGCGCCGACCGATCCCGAGCAGATTGCACTGCCGCGCGCGTTCCAGCGCGGCACCGGTCCGCTGCAGCGCCGCGCCGGCTTCGACCGCTTCTCGACCTACTTCAACTTCGACAACGGCACCGGCCGTATCCGCGGCATCTATGCGCAGGAAAACCACGCCGCGGTGCCGGTGTTCCGCGCCTGGCTCGAGCCGTTCGCCGATCTCGGCGCGACCGTCGTGACGACGCGCAATACCGGCAGCACCGACCACATCTCGTTCGACCGCGTCGGTCTGCCGGGCTTCCAGTTCGTGCAGGACCCGGCCGACTACTTCAGCCACGTCCATCACACGCATCTCGACACCTACGATCACGTCGTGCCGGATGACCTGAAGCAGGCCGCGGCGATCATCGCCTCGTTCGCGTACCACGCGGCGATGCGCGACGAGCGTCTGCCGCGGAAGCCGTTTACCGAGCGGGATGAGTGATTCGATAGAGCGGGGTTGATGTGCCTATCCTGAAACTCTATTCCGTCGCCCCAGCGAAGGCTGGGGCCCATTTTGATCTGGGGCATTACAGCGAAGATGGATACCAGCTTTCGCTGGGATGACGACTGAAGCTTCAGGGGGAGCGGCTAAGCGCTTCCCACCGTCTTGTCCTTGAACCGGCACAGATCCCGCACCACGCACTTCGGGCAATCCGGCTTGCGCGCCTTGCAGGTGTAGCGACCGTGCAGGATCAGCCAGTGGTGCGCGCCGAGCAGGAATTCCTCCGGAATCACGCGCATGAGCCGGTCCTCGACCGCACGCACGTCCTTGCCCGGCGCGAGACCCGTGCGGTTCGACACACGAAAGATATGCGTGTCGACCGCGATCGCGGGTTCGCCGAACACGGTGTTGAGCACGACGTTCGCGGTCTTGCGACCGACGCCCGGCAAGGCCTCGAGCGCGGCGCGCTCGCGCGGCACCACGCCGCCGTGCTGCTCGACGAGGATGCGGCAGGCCGCGATGACATTCTTGGCCTTCGCGTTGAACAGGCCGATCGTCGAGATGTGGCGCTTGAGCGCGTCCTCGCCGAGATCGAGGATCGCCTGCGGCGTGTTCGCGACCGGATACAGCCGGCGCGTGGCCTTGTTGACGCCGACATCGGTCGCCTGCGCCGAGAGGATCACCGCGATCAGCAGTTCGAACGGCGTGGTGTACTCGAGTTCGGTCGTGGGTTCGGGATCGATCTCGCGCAGCCGCGACAGGAATTCGTGGATCTCCGCGCGCGTCATCGTCGGGCCGCGCCGTTTCGGCGTGGCGGTCGGCGTCGGGACGCTCATGGCGTGCCGCCTGCCGCGCGCGCCTTGGCGCGGGCGAGGATCGCTGCGGCGTTCGACGGCAATGCAGGACGCGCTGGCGCGGCATCGGCAGCGGCCGGCGGCGGGGCGGGGACACGACGCGCGGCTTCGCGTTCCTCGGCGCGGCGGGCGAGCCGCGCGTTGCGTGCCTCGAAGCGCGCGCGCGCGTCCCACGCGGTGCGCAGACGCGCGCGCGTTGCGAGCAGCAACGCGCGTGCGTCGGCATCGAGTACCTCGGCGCAGGCGTCCGGCCAGGCGTCCATCAGGCCGGCATCGATCGCGGCATCGACGTCGTCCTCGCGCAGCAGCGCAACGAGACGTTCGAGTGTCGCGGGAGGCAGGGCGCTGGCGTCGGGCGGGCGGTGCGGCATGGCGTGCGGGCGACTCAGCGGTTCTTGAACTCGGGCTTGCGGCGTTCGAGAAACGCACGCGTGCCTTCGCGCATGTCCTCGGTCGCGAACATCAGGCCGAACTGCGCCGCTTCGAACGCGAGCCCCTCGCCGATCGCGCTTTCGCCACCGGTATTGATGCAGTCGAGCACGCCGCGCAATGCGAGCGGGGCGGCGTTCGCCAGCTGTTCGGCCAGCGCCATCGTCTGCGCCTGCAGCTCGGCGGCCGGCGCGACGCGGTTGACGATGCCCAGCGCGAGCGCGCGCTCGGCGTTGACCGGCGCGCCGGTCAGGCACAGCTCCAGCGTGGCCGCGCGACCGGCCAGACGCAGCAGGCGCTGGGTGCCGCCGAAGCCCGGAATCAGGCCGAGATTCACTTCCGGCTGGCCGACCTTGGCGGTGTCACTGGCGATCCGCAGATGGCAGCACATCGCCAGTTCCAGCCCACCGCCCAGCGCGAAGCCGTTGACCATCGCGATCACCGGCTTGGGCAGGGTTTCGACCCGGCGCATCATCGCCTGGCCGCGCAATGCGAAATCGCGGCCTTCGACTGGGCGCAGGTCGGCCATCTCGGCGATGTCCGCACCGGCGACGAATGCCTTGGGGCCGGCGCCGGTCAGCACCACGACGCGCACCGCGTCATCGGCCGCGGCATCATCGAACGCGTGGTGCAGCGCATCGAGCGTCGCCGAGTTCAACGCGTTCAGCTTGTCGGGCCGGTTGACGGTGATGACGCGCACGGCGCCCTGGTCTTCGATCAGCAGCGGGGATTCGGACATGGAGACTCCAGGCGCAAAAGCGCCGCCCGTGGAACTTGTCGGGGCGGCCGCGGTCTAGTTGGGGGTCGTCAGTGGCGGTTAAGCCCTTCGACCGGTATCCTAGCGCGTCCATAGGGGGCGGTTCGACCGCCCCTTCGCGCGACAGGCGATATTGAAATCTGACCTAGCGGAGATCCACGGAATGAAGTTGCGTTTTATTGCGGCCGCCGTCGCGGCCATCACGTTCAGCGGCGCGGCGTTCGCGCAGCAGGCGGCAGCCCCCGCGGCTAACGCGAACGATCGCACCACGCTCAGCTATGCGTTGGGTTTCGATCTTGGCAATCGTCTGGCGGAGACCGGTGAGTCGGTCGACGTCAACACGATCATCAAGGGCCTGCAGGACGGTCACGGTCGCAAGGACCCGACCTATACGCCTGAGCAGATGGGCACGGCCTACAACGCGTTCCAGCAGCGCATGCAGGCGAAGATCGTCGCCGAGCGTCGTGCGGCACTGACCCAGAACGAGGGCCAGGCCACCACGTTCATCAACGAGTACAAGGCGCGCGAAGGCGTGGTCTCGCTGCCGAGCGGCGTGATGTACCGCGTCGTCGAAGCCGGCGCCGGCGCCAAGCCGACGACCAGCAGCACCGTCGAAGTCGCCTACCAGGCCCTGATCGTGCCGGCCGGCATCGGTCTGAGCCAGGAAGACAAGACCCCGCCGTTCCGCGTGTCGGAAGCCCCGATCGCCGGTCTGCGCGAAGTGCTGCCGCTGATGCCGCTCAACGCGGTGTACGAGGTGGTGTTCCCGCCGGGCAAGTTCGTCACCGGTGAAGGCACGCAGGAAATCGCACGCCAGCCGGTCGGCGTGATGGTGAAGCTGCTCAGCACCCGCTGATCCGCACTGCGATACGCGATACCCGACGCCGACGTGCTTGCACGTCGGCGTCGTCGTTTCCGGGCCGCGTGCAACGCCGATGCGCGTCCGCGTGCGCGGCGCCTGCGACGGTGCACCGGTAGAATCGGCGCATGGACGAACGCCCACGCGCCGTGCTCACGCCCTGCACCGGCGTCTGCACCCTCGACGAACACGGCACCTGCCACGGCTGCCTGCGCAGCCTGGCGGAGATCGGCGGCTGGCTGCAGATGAGCGATGCCCAGCGCCAGTGGTTGATGGACGTCGAGCTGCCGGCGCGCGAGGCTGCGCGCGGATGAGTGCCACCTTCGACACCGCTTTCGATACCGACAGCCTCGCGCACGCGCTGCATCCACTCGATGCGCCGCCGTCCGCGCGCGGCTGGAACGTCGACGAACTCGACGGCCTGCTGGACGGTGCGGTCGAGCTGCGCGAAGCGGCGGTGCTGGTCGGTCTCGTGCGCCGCGCCGACGGTTTGCAGGCCGTGCTGACGCGGCGTACCGACACGCTGCGCCACCACGCCGGGCAGGTCAGCTTTCCGGGCGGTCGCGAAGAGCCCGGCGATGGCGGGCCGCTGCAGGCCGCACTGCGCGAAGCCTGCGAGGAGATCGGTCTCACCGCAGCGCAGGTGCAGCCGCTCGGCTATCTCGATCCACTGGCCACGATCACCGGCTATCGCGTGACGCCGGTCGTCGCGTTGCTCGATCCCGACTTCGAGGCGGTGCCCGAACCCGGCGAGGTGGCCGAGGTGTTCGAAGCGCCGCTGGCATTCCTGATGGCGCCGGACAGCCTGCGCCACGTCGACATCGAATTCCGGGGCCGCATGCGCCACGTGCTCGAATACGAAACCCTCGCCGCTGCGCCCACGCATCGCATCTGGGGCGCGACGGCGTCGATCCTGCTCAACCTGCGCGATCGTCTGGAGCGCGCATGAGCGCGCGCTGGGCCACGCTGGTCGACGCGCCGACGCTGGCGGCGCTGCTCGGCGATCCGGGCCTGCGCATCGTCGATTGCCGCTTCACGCTGGCAGTCGCCGGTGCATCCGACGGCGCCGGCGAATCGGCGTGGCGTGACGCGCACATCCCGGGCGCGGTCTACGCGCATCTCGAACGCGATCTGTCGGGTCCGAAAGGGCCGGGGCTCGGTCGTCATCCGTGGCCGAAGGCCGATGCGTTCGCCGCGACGCTGTCGCGTCTGGGCATCGCACCGGACATGCAGGTCGTCGCCTACGACGATAGCGACGGTGCATTCGCCGCGCGCCTGTGGTGGTTGCTGCGCAGCTCCGGGCACCGGCACGTCGCCGTGCTCGACGGCGGCTGGGCGGCCTGGCGTGCGCTCGAACTGCCGGTCGAGACGGCGGCGCCGCAGACCGCAGCGTCACCGTTGGCGGCCGGCGCCTTCGACGAAACGCGGCTGCTGCGTGATGCGGACGCCGTGCAGCGCCATCTCGATGCAGGCGGTCTGCTGCTCGACGCCCGCGCGGGGGCGCGCTTCCGGGGTGAAGTCGAACCGCTGGATCCACGCGCGGGCCATGTGCCGGGCGCGCGCAACCGGCCGTATGCCGACAATCTCGACGCGGGGCGGTTCAAGCCTGCGAACGTGCTCGCGGCGGAATTCGATGCGGTGCTCGGCGGGCATGCGCCGACCGATGTGGCGGTGATGTGCGGCTCGGGCGTCACCGCGTGTCACCACCTGCTGGCGATGGCGCATGCCGGCCGCGATGGCGCGAGGTTGTATGCGCCGTCGTGGAGTGGCTGGGTGGATGATCCAGCGCGTCAGATTGCGGTCGGTGAAGCCTGACGGGCGGATCGTGCCCCAGGTCGGCTCTGGACGTTGCTGAGAAGCGCTGGATCCCGGCAGTCGCCGGGATGACGGGATTTTCTGCGTCGCCCCGGCGAAGGCCGGGGTCCAGCGACTTCGCTCTGGTGACGGTCGGAATCCGCGCGTCGAAACAGCTCGGTGCCCGTCTCAGCGCCCCAACCGCGCCACCAGCGCCCGCAACCCCGCCTGCGTATCCGGCGCGTTCCACGCATCGACGAAGCGATCGAGTTCGATGTTCGCGGGCGACAGCGCCTCCACCAGATCCGCCCGCGCGATCGCGCGGGTTTCGAGCATCGGGGCGCGGGGCAGGGCGAGCAGGGATTCGAGCCAGATGCGTGCGCGCAGCGGCACTTCATCGATGCCCGCGAGTTCGTCCACCAGACCGAGACGCAGCGCCTCGTCCGCATCGACGAGCAGACCACCGACGAGCAACCGTTCGGCTTGTCGCGCGCCGATCGTGCGGCGCATCAGGCGCTGGATGCCGTCCGGTGCGACCAGGCCGACCTGCGTCTCGTTGAGACCGATGCGGTACGCGCCCGAGGCCATGACGCGATAGTCGCAGCACAGCGCCAGCACGCAGCCGCCGGCAGGCGCATGGCCTGCGATCGCGGCGACGACCGGCATCGGCGCGCCGGCGAGTGCACGCGCGCCAGCGAAGAACGCATCCCAGGCATCGCGCAGCGACGCGGCGTTCGGCAGCGCCAGCAGATGCGGCACGTCGAGGCCGCCGGAAAACACTTTCGGGCCACCGGCAAGCACGACGCCGCCGACGCCATCCGCGGCCGCGGTCTCGATCGCATCGCGCAGCGCGAGACACAGCGCCGGATCGAGCGCGTTCGCGGGCGGGCGGGCGAGCTTGAGCTCGCGGATCGGGCCGTGGTCCTGGGTCTCGATCAATGCGGTCATCGCGTCGGGTCCATGCGGGAAGACTCCGCATGGTAGCGGCAGCGCGCTGTCCGGGCCGTGGCCCGGCGCTGGAAATGCAGCGCCCGCGGATGGCAGGCGCCGCGCTGAATCAGCCGGCCGCGAGTGCCTTCGCGCGCACCGATTCCGGCAACGCAACCGGACGCCCGGTTGCGCGGTCGATCCACACCATCACCACATGCCCGTCGGCATGCAGCGTGGCGCCGTCGTCGGACACAATGCGGTGGCCGATCGTCACGCTGGAGTTGCCGAGGCGATCGGCCAGCAGTTCGACGACGATCTTCGACGGATACGGAATCGGCACCTTGTAGTTCATCTGCACTGCCGCGAGCAGCGGCGCGGTCTCGTCGGTGACCCAGGCCTCGCCCACCGTGTCGAACCAGCGGATGCGCGCCTCCTCGAGGTAGGTCATGAAGTTGGAATTGTTGACGTGGTTGAACGCATCGAGATCGCGCCAGCGCAGCTCGATCGGCATCCGGATCAACACTTTCGATTCGCTCATGCCTTGGCTCCCTTCTTCTTCGGCGCCCGTTTTGCGGCGGTTTTCTTCTCGACCGGCGGCGTCGCCGCATCCGCGTCGGGGTCGACATGCTTCGAGCCGGCCTTCATCAGTTCCGCGCGCACTTTCGCATCGGCCTCCGCGGCCTTCGTGGAGGCGCCCTTGCGCGGCAAGGGCTTGGGCAGGTGCGACGTCGACTTGCGCGCCAGTTTGCGTTCCGGCTTCGGCGCCGCAGGCTCCGGCAGCTTGGTCTCGAGCAGGCGCGCGAGGAACTGGCCGGTGTGCGACTGCGGCATCGCCGCGACCTGTTCGGGCGTGCCCTCGGCGATGATCTGGCCGCCGCGGTGGCCGCCTTCGGGGCCGAGATCGATGACCCAGTCCGCGGTCTTGATCACGTCGAGGTTGTGCTCGATCACGACCACAGTATTGCCGTCGTCGCGCAGCTTGTGCAGCACGGCGAGCAGATGCTCGATGTCGTGGAAGTGCAGGCCGGTCGTCGGTTCGTCGAGGATATACAGCGTGCGCCCGGTGTCGCGACGCGAGAGTTCCTTCGACAGCTTGACGCGCTGCGCCTCGCCGCCCGACAGCGTCGTCGCGCTCTGGCCGAGCTTGACGTAGGCCAGGCCCACATCGACCAGCGTTTCGAGCTTGCGGGCGATCGGCGGCAGGTTCTCGAACAGGCCCAGTGCGTCCTCGACGGTCATCTCCAGCACGTCGTGGATGCTGTGGCCCTTGTAGAGGATCTCCAGCGTCTCGCGGTTGTAGCGCTTGCCGTGGCAGACGTCGCAGGGCACGTAGACGTCGGGCAGGAAGTGCATCTCCACCTTCAGCAGGCCGTCGCCCTGACAGGCTTCGCAGCGTCCGCCGCGCACGTTGAAGCTGAAGCGGCCGGCCGCATACCCGCGCGATCGCGCTTCGGGCACCTGCGCGAAGAGCTCGCGCAATGGCGTGAACAGGCCGGTGTAGGTGGCCGGATTCGAACGCGGCGTACGACCGATCGGTGACTGGTCGATGTCGACGACCTTGTCGAACAGGTCCAGACCTTCGATCTCGCGATACGGCGCCGCCTTGTGCGAGGCGCCGTTGATCTCATTCGCCGCCAGCGAATGCAGGGTGTCGTTGATCAGCGTCGACTTGCCCGAGCCGGACACGCCGGTGATGGCGGTGAACAGGCCCGAATGGATCGTCAGGTCGACGTTCTTGAGGTTGTGGCCGGACGCGCCGAGCAGCCTGAGCTGCATCTTCGGATTCGGCTTGTGGCGCTTGGCCGGAATCTCGATGCGCTTGCGGCCGCTGAGATACTGGCCGGTCAACGAACGCGGTGCCTTGAGTACGTCTTCGTACGAGCCCTGCGCGACGACCTCACCGCCGTGCACGCCGGCGCCGGGGCCGATGTCGACGATGTGGTCGGCGAGGCGGATCGCATCCTCGTCGTGCTCGACGACGATGACCGTGTTGCCCAAATCGCGCAGCCGCGTCAGCGTGCCGAGCAGGCGTTCGTTGTCGCGCTGGTGCAGGCCGATCGACGGCTCGTCGAGCACGTACATCACGCCCACCAGGCCGGCGCCGATCTGCGACGCCAGGCGGATGCGCTGCGCTTCGCCGCCCGACAGCGTGTCGGCCTTGCGCTCCAGCGTGAGGTAGTCGAGACCCACGTCGACGAGGAAGCTCAGGCGTTCGCCGATCTCCTTGACGATCTTGGCCGCGATCTCGCCGCGCCAGCCGGGCAGCTCCATCGTGTTGAAGAATGTCAGCGCCTCGTCGATCGGCAGCACGACCAGCGACTGCATCGGCCGGTCGGCGACGAACACGTTGCGCGCCGAGCGGTTGAGGCGCGCGCCGCCGCAATCGGGACACGGCCGCTCGCTGATGTACTTGCCCAGCTCCTCGCGCACTGCCGACGACTCGGTCTCGCGATACCGGCGCTCGAGGTTCGGCACGATGCCTTCGAAACGGTGCTTGCGCTGGGTGCGCGCGCCCGAATCGGTGATGTAGGTGAAGTTGATCGTCTCGGTGCCGCTGCCGAACAGCACCGCGTCGCGCGAGGCCTGCGGCAGTTCCTGCCACGGCGTATCGACGTCGAAGCCGTAGTGCTTGGCCAGCGACTGCAGCAGCTGGAAGTAGTACGCGTTGCGGCGATCCCAGCCACGCACCGCGCCCGCGGCCAGCGACAGCTCCGGATGCACGACCACGCGGTCGGGATCGAAGAACTCGCTAACGCCCAGGCCGTCGCAGGTCTGGCAGGCGCCGATCGGCGAGTTGAACGAGAACAGGCGCGGCTCGAGCTCGGGCAGCGCGTAGTCGCAGACCGGGCAGCTGTACTTGGACGAGAACAGGTGCGGCGCGATCGAAGCATCGTCGATCGCCTGCACCGACACCATGCCTTCGCCGAGCTTGAGCGCTGTCTCGAAGGACTCGGCCAGGCGCTGTTTCATGTCCTCGCGGACCTTGAAGCGGTCGATCACGGCTTCGATCGTGTGCTTCTGGCGCAGCGCGAGCGTGGGCAGGCCGTCGATCTCGTAGAGCTCGCCGTCGACGCGTACGCGCACGTAGCCCTGCGCGCGCAGCTGCTCGAACACCTGGGCGTGTTCGCCCTTGCGCTCGCGCACGACCGGCGCCAGCAGCATCCAGCGCTGCTCGGGATCGAGGGTCAGCACGTGGTCGACCATCTGGCTGACCGTCTGTGCTTCCAGCGGATAGCCGTGGTCCGGGCAGCGCGGACTGCCGACGCGGGCGTAAAGCAGGCGCAGGTAGTCGTAGATCTCGGTGATCGTGCCGACCGTCGACCGCGGATTGTGCGAGGTCGACTTCTGCTCGATCGAGATCGCCGGCGACAGACCTTCGATGTGGTCGATGTCGGGCTTTTCCATCACGCTGAGGAACTGACGTGCATACGACGACAGCGACTCGACGTAGCGGCGCTGGCCCTCGGCATAGATCGTGTCGAACGCGAGCGACGACTTGCCCGAGCCCGATAGACCGGTGATGACGATCAGCTGGTCGCGCGGCAGGTCGAGGTCGATGTTCTTGAGGTTGTGGGTACGTGCACCGCGAATGCGGATGGTATCCATCGCCATCGGCTTGGGAATCCGGTTGTGGAACGGGGGGAGGACGGTCCGGACCCGCACTGCGGCACACGGGGCGCGCGGCGCGGGGCAATCGATCAGACTAGCGAGCCCGACAGATGGGGGCAAACTCCGGATGGACCAGTCTGCAGGCGGGCCGTCGCAGGATCTGCGAATGGCGCCCGTTCATCGCCGCGGGCGGGATCGGAGCGGGAAGCCGCCCCTCCGGGCCGGATCGGGGCCGGCTGCGCGGCGACGCCGGAGAGCGGGTTGACCGCAAGTCACTGATCCCATTAAAATCCCGCTCCTGTCCGCCCTCGATGGCGGCAGGTGAGACCACAATAACTACAGAGGAAGTCTGGTCATGAGTTATGCAGTCCTCGTCACGGGCGGTAAGCAGTACCGCGTGATGGCAGGTGAAACCCTCCGCGTCGAGAAGCTCGAAGGCGACGTGGGTAGCGAGATCAAGTTCGACAACATCCTGCTGCTGGGCGACGGTGATGGCGTGAAGCTGGGCGACGCGCTGAAGGGCGCGACGGTTGCCGCGACGATCAAGTCGCACGGCCGCGCCGACAAGATCCGCATCATCAAGTTCCGCCGCCGCAAGCACCACATGAAGCAGCAGGGACATCGTCAGCACTACACCGAAATCGAGATCACCGGCATTGCCGGTGGCAGCAAGTAAGGAGCAGCAGGCATGGCACACAAAAAGGGCGTAGGTTCTTCGCGCAACGGCCGCGACTCCAACCCGAAGTATCTCGGCGTCAAGATCTACGGTGGCCAGGCCATCGAAGCCGGCAACATCATCGTGCGTCAGCGCGGCACCCAGTTCCATCCGGGCGCAGGCGTCGGCCTTGGCCGTGACCACACGCTGTTCGCGCTGGTCGACGGCACGGTTAACTTCGGCACCAAGGGTCCGAAGAACCGCCGCACCGTCAGCGTGCTCGCCGAGGCCTGAGCCTCCCGCGACGCGTGACACCGGAAAGCCCCGCTTCGGCGGGGTTTTTCGTTGATGGCCGCCGCGCGGTGGCCATCGGTTCTCCCCCCCCGTGCGCCCGTGATGCGATGCATCGCGATCCGGCGCCTCGGGTAAGCTGGCCGGCGATGTGCGTGGTATCTGCCGCGCATCCCGGGCCTGCATTCCTCTTTCCGTTCCGCTCTACCGGTTGCCTGTCATGAAGCTCGTCGACGAAGTCGAAATCACTGTCACCGCCGGCAATGGCGGCAATGGCTGCGTCGGATTCCGGCGCGAGAAGTTCATTCCGCTCGGCGGTCCGGACGGCGGCGACGGCGGCAACGGCGGCAGCGTGCTGATCGTCAGCGACGAGAACCTCAATACCCTGGTCGACTTCCGTCACCAGACGATGTTCCGCGCCGGTCGCGGCGAGAACGGCATGGGCCGGCAGATGTACGGCAAAGGCGGCGACGACAAGGTCATCGTCGTGCCGGTGGGCACGGTGGTGCACAACGTCATGACCGACGAGGTGATCGGCGATCTGACCGAGCACGGCCAGAGCCTGCTGGTCGCGCGCGGCGGGCAGGGCGGTCTGGGCAACATGCACTTCAAGAGCTCGACCAACCGCTCGCCGCGGCAGTCGACGCCGGGCGAGCCGGGCGAAGAGCGCACGCTGCGCCTGGAACTTAAGCTGCTGGCCGACATCGGCCTGCTGGGCTTCCCGAACGCCGGCAAGAGCACGCTGATCCGTGCGGTGTCGGCGGCGACGCCGAAGGTGGCGGACTATCCGTTCACCACGCTGTACCCGAATCTCGGCGTCGTCAGCGTCGAACCTGCGCGCAGCTTCGTCATCGCCGACATTCCGGGCCTGATCGAAGGCGCGGCCGACGGCGCTGGCCTCGGTGCGCTGTTCCTGCGCCACATCCAGCGCACGCGCGTGCTGCTGCATCTGGTGGAGATCGCGCCGCTCGACGGCACCGATGCCGTCGACCAGGTGCGCGCGATCGAGCGCGAGCTCGAGAAGTTCGATGCCGCGCTGCTCGACAAGCCGCGCTGGCTGCTGATCAACAAGGCCGACACGCTGCTGCCGGAAGAGGCCGAATCCGAAGCCGCGCGCATCATCGACGCGCTCGGCTGGACCGCGCCGTGGTTCCTGATCTCGGGCCTCGCCCACGACGGCACCCGCGAAGTCATGCTGAAGCTGCAGGCCACCCTCGACGACATGGATCGCGAGGCACGCGAGGCCGCGGACGCCGTCTGAGGCGCGCAAGCAGCGAGATTGCGCTGCCCGGTCTCGCGACGCCGGTTCTGATCGCGCAGCGCCTGCGTGCGGGCGTATTGCCCACGGTGTCAGCGCGGCACGCGCCCGATCGCGTCGGCGTCCTCGGTCAAGCCGGCCGACTGCGAATGGCGCGCTCCAGCCGTGCGCGCGGTCGCGCTTCGGCGCCCGACAAACGTCTTCGCATCGTCGCTGACGACGTATCTGCTGGCCGGCGCGTGCGTTGGCTTCGCGATTAGGCGAAGGCCCCCGCGCGACTGGGGGTGTGCGGGCTTGCACAGCACGCGTGTCGACACTGCAGTGAGGCAGGCCGTAAGCGCGTCGAAAATCGGCTGCTGGCGCACGTGCGCATGTCCGGCGATCCTCGCTTGGCCCCCGGCAACGCAGCGCAGATCCGCCCGTCATCGCGCGGTGCCGCGTTCGCGTCGCACGCAATGCCGGATCGGCCTGGAGCGGCCCAACAAAAAACCCGGCCGAAGGCCGGGTTCTTCTCGCATCGACCGCCGAAGCGGCCGGGCAGGGATCAGGCAGCGGCCTTGATCGCCTTGATGCGTGCGGTCAGACGGCTCTTGTGACGAGCTGCCTTGTTCTTGTGGATCAGACCGCGCGAGCTGAAGCGGTCGAGGATCGGCTGGGCGACGTTGAACGCCTCCTGTGCGCCGGTGGCGTCGTTGGATTCGAGCGCCTTGAGCACTTTCTTGACGGCGGTGCGGAGCTGCGAGCGCTGGGCGGAGTTGCGCGCATTGCGCACGACGGTCTGCTTGGCGCGCTTCTTGGCGGACTTGATGTTTGCCACGATGGATTCCTGGAAGCTGGACGTGTGAAAATCCGGCTTGGCCGGACGAACTGGAAATTTGAGCAGGAAATTATGGGTCTTTCAGATACTTGCGTCAACCGGCCCGGCCTGAACGGCGCGATCTGGTGACGGCCCCCGATCCGGCGGCCGCCAGCCCGGCCCCGAAGAAGCGCGGCGGACTGCTGCGTTCGAGCGCGGTGTTCAGCGCGATGACCCTGATTTCGCGGATCGCCGGCTTCGCCCGCGACATGCTGCAGGCGACGCTGTTCGGTACCGGCGGCGCAATGAGTGCGTTCATTGTCGCCTATCGCATCCCGAATTTCCTGCGTCGCGTGTTCGCCGAAGGCTCGATGGCGATGGCCTTCGTGCCGGTGCTCAACGAGATCAAGCAGCGCGGGGACCGGGCCGCGCTGAAATCCTTCATCGACCACATGGCCGGTGCGCTGTGCGCGGTGGTGCTGGTGGTCTGTGCGCTGGGCATGTTGCTGGCGCCGGTGATCGCCCGGCTGTTCGCGCCGGGCTGGGCGGACCAGCCGGAACTGCTGGGCCAGACCGCGCTGATGCTGCGCATCACGTTTCCGTATCTGCTCTTCATCTCGCTGATGTCGCTGTCGGCGTCGATCCTCAACAGCCACGGCAAGTTCGCGCTGCCGGCGTTCACCCCGGTGCTGCACAACCTGACGATGATCGCCGCGATGCTGTGGCTGGCGCCGCGCTTCGCACTGCCGCCGCAGGGGCTCGCCTGGGGCGTGCTGATCGCCGGTTTCCTGCAGCTCGCGCTGCTCTGGCCTGCGCTCGGCCGCCTCGGGCTGCGCCCGCGTTTCCGGCCCGGATTCAAGCATCCGGAGGTACGCAAGGTCGGCCGGCTGATGCTGCCCACGCTGTTCTCCTCGTCGGTCGCCCAGGTCAATCTGCTCGTGGGCACTGCGTTCGCGTCGCTTCTGGCGGCAGGCAGCGTGGACTGGCTGTATTACTCGGACCGTCTGATCGAGTTTCCGCTGGGCCTGTTCGGCGTCGCGCTGGGCACGGTGATCCTGCCGCATCTCTCGCGCCGGCACGCGGCCGAGGATGCGCAGGGTTACAACCAGTCGCTGGACTGGGGCCTGCGCATGGCGCTGCTGGCCGGGGTGCCGGCGGGGTTGGGCCTGCTGCTGCTGGCCGAGCCGATCACCGCGACGGTCTACAACTACGGCGCGTTCGGCGCCGACGACACGCGGATGGCGGCGATCAGCCTCACCGCGATGAGCCTGGGCGTGCCGGCCTTCATGCTCAGCAAGGTCCTGGCGCCCGCGTTCTACGCGCGACAGGACACGAAGACGCCGATGCGTGCGGCGATCTGGACGGTCGCCGCGAACGTGGCGCTGACGATCGCGCTGACCACGCCGCTGTGGCTCTACGACGTACCCGGTGCGCATGGCGGCATCGCGCTGGCGACGGCGCTGGCCGGCGTGGTCAATGCGGCGCTGCTGTGGCGGTATCTCCGCCAGCGCGGGATCTTCACGCCGGAGCCGGGCTGGGCGACCTACGCGCTGCGCCTGACCTGTGCCTGCGCGGCGATGGCGGTCGTCGTGCTGGGCCTGCGGTTCTGGATCGGCGCCTGGACCGACATCCACGGCGCGCTTCACCGCATCGGCTGGCTGGTGCTGGTGATCGGGGCGGGCGGGGCGACCTATGCGGTCGCGATGGTCGCGCTGGGGTTGCGGCCGCGGCACCTGCGGCACTGATCGGCGCGCGAGGCGGCTGAACCCGGGTCGGGTCGGGTGGCGGCTATACTTGGCGGTCACTTTTTCCGCGGGCGTGCACTGGTGCGCCCGCCGCAACGGACCCACATGAGCAGGCTGTTCCGCGACATCGCCGGCGGGCCCCTCTGTGCCGACGGCAGCGTGGTCTGCATCGGCGCGTTCGACGGGCTGCATCTCGGACACCAGGCGCTGGTGCGGCACGCGGTCGCGCGGGCGCAGCTGCTGGGCGTCGACGCTGCCGCACTGAGTTTCGAGCCGTTGCCGCGCGAGTTCTTCGCCGCCGCATCGCCGCCGCCGCGGCTGGGGCCTGTGCGCGCGAAGTTCGAAGGCCTGCGGGGTCTCGGTGCCGACGTGGTCGGTCTGTTGCGCTTCGATGCGCGCATGGCCGCGATGTCGCCCGAAGCCTTCGTCGATGCCGTGCTCGTGCAGCGGCTGCGCGCGCGCGAAGTCTGGGTCGGCCCGGGTTTCCGTTTCGGCCACAAACGCGCCGGCGATCTGGCGACGCTGCAGGCCCTGGGCCGCGAGGCGGGCTTCATCGCCGGCGAGATCGAGCCGCTGGTCGTCGACGGCGAACGCGTGTCGAGCACCCACATCCGCAACGCGCTGGTGGCCGGTGATTTCGAACACGCCGCGCGTCTGCTCGGACGGCCGTACGCGGTGTCCGGACGCGTGGTGCGCGGCCAGCAGCTCGGCCGCACGCTGGGCTATCCGACCGCGAACTTGCGCTTCGGCGGCAAGGTGCCGGCGCTGCGCGGCATCTACGCCACGCGCGTGCACGGCATCGGTGATGCACCGTGGCCGTCGGTGTCGAGCTTCGGCACGCGGCCGACGGTCGGCGGTGTCGAGCCGCTGCTCGAAGCGCATCTGTTCGATTTCGACGGCGATCTCTACGGCCGCCGCATCGAAGTGGAATTCGTCGCGCGTCTGCGCGACGAGGAAAAGTTCGACGACCTGCCGAGTCTGGTCGCGCAGATGGATCTCGACGCCGCACAGGCGCGGGCCGTCCTCGCCGCACCGCCTTCCCCACGACACGAAACGCAACGACAGGACTTCGCGTGAGCGCAGACGCCAGCAACTCCAATCCCTACAAGTCGACGATCCACCTGCCGGCGACCGACTTCCCGATGCGCGGCGATCTGCCCAAGCGCGAGCCGGCGATGCTGGCGCGCTGGGAAGAGGAAGGCCTGTACGCGCAGCTGCGCGTACACGCGCGCGGACGTCCGCAGTTCGTGCTGCACGACGGCCCGCCGTATGCGAACGGCTCGATCCATCTCGGTCATGCAGTCAACAAGATCCTCAAGGACATCATCGTCAAGTCGAAGGGCATGGCGGGTTTCGATGCGCCCTACATCCCGGGCTGGGATTGCCACGGCCTGCCGATCGAGATCGCGATCGAGAAGAAGTGGGGCAAGGTCGGCGTCAAGCTCGATGCGGTGGAGTTCCGGCAGAAGTGCCGCGAATACGCCAACGAGCAGATCGACATCCAGCGTCGCGATTTCAAGCGCCTCGGTGTGCTCGGCGACTGGGACAACCCGTACCGCACGCTCGATTTCCGCTTCGAGGCCGACGAGATGCGCGCGCTGGCCAAGGTGGTCGACAACGGCCATCTGACCCGCGGCGTGAAGCCGGTGCACTGGTGCTTCGACTGCGGTTCGGCCCTGGCCGAAGCCGAGATCGAATATGCCGACAAGGTCTCGCCCGCGGTCGACGTCGCCTACGTCGCGCGCGATTCCGCCGCGTTCGCGCATGCGTTCGGCGCGACGCTGCCGGCCGATGTCGACGTGGTGTTGCCGATCTGGACCACCACGCCGTGGACGCTGCCCGCGTCGCTCGCCGTGTCGCTGGGCGCCGATCTCGAATACGCGCTGGTCGAAGGCCCGGTCGCGCAGGATGGCCGGCGCCGCTGGCTGGTGCTGGCCGATGCATTGGCCGAACGCGCGCTGCGTCGCTACGGCGTCGAAGGCGATGTCGTCGTGCATGGCCGCGTCGCCGGCAGCGCGCTCGAGCACCTGGTGCTCGCGCATCCGTTCTATGCCGAGCGCGACATCCCGGTGATCCTCGGCGACCACGTGTCGGCCGAAGACGGCACCGGCGCCGTGCATACCGCGCCCGGTCACGGCCAGGAGGACTACGTCGTCGGCAAGGCCTACGGCCTGCTCGACCGCTACACCGCTGCCCAGCTCAATCCGGTCGATGGTCGCGGCGTCTATCTGCCGTCGACGCCGCCGATCGGCGACACGGTGCTCGCGGGTCTGCACATCTGGAAGGCCAACGACGTCATCGTCGATGCGCTGCGCGCGCAGGGCAGCCTGCTCGCGTTCGCGAAGCTCGAACACAGCTATCCGCATTGCTGGCGCCACAAGACGCCGATCGCGTTCCGCGCGACGCCGCAGTGGTTCATCTCGATGTCGCAGGCCAACCTGCGCAACGACGCGCTGGCCGCGATCAAGAACGTCACCTGGTATCCCGAATGGGGCCAGGCCCGCATCGCCGGCATGGTCGAAGGGCGCCCGGACTGGACGATCTCGCGCCAGCGCACCTGGGGCGTGCCGATCGCCCTGTTCGTGCATCGCGAGACCGGCGAGCCGCATCCGCGCAGCACCGAGCTGATGCGTCTGGTCGCCGATCGCGTCGAAGAGCACGGCGTTGACATCTGGTACACGCTCGACGCCGGCGAACTGCTCGGCGACGACGCGGCGCACTACGACAAGATCACCGACATCCTCGATGTCTGGTTCGATTCCGGCGTGACCCACGAAGGCGTGCTGCTGGCGCGCGGCTACCAGAAGCCGGCCGACCTGTATCTCGAAGGCTCCGACCAGCATCGCGGCTGGTTCCAGTCCTCGCTGCTGACCGGTGTCGCGATCGACAAGGCGGCGCCGTACCGGCAGTGCCTGACGCACGGTTTCACCGTCGACGAGCACGGCCGCAAGATGTCGAAGTCGCTCGGCAACGGCATCGAGCCGCAGGACATCATGAAGACGCTGGGCGCCGACATCCTGCGCCTGTGGATCGCCTCGGCCGACTACAGCAACGAGATGTCGCTGTCGCAGGAAATCCTCAAGCGCACCGCCGACGCGTATCGCCGCATCCGCAACACCGCGCGCTTCCTGCTCGGCAATCTGGCCGGCTTCGAGCCGGCGCGTGATCGCGTCGCGCCGCAGGACATGGTCGCGCTGGACCGCTGGATCGTGCATCGCGCGGCGCAGCTGCAGGCGCGCATCGAAGATGCCTACGCGCGCTACGACTTCGCTGAAATCGTGCAGGCGCTGTCGAACTTCTGCAGCGTCGATCTGGGTTCGCTGTATCTCGACGTCACCAAGGATCGTCTCTACACGATGCCCGAGCATTCGGTCGGCCGCCGCAGCGCGCAGACCGCGATGTACCACATCGCCGAAGCGTTCACGCGCTGGATCGCGCCGGTGCTGAGCTTCACCGCGGACGAGTTGTGGAGCCACCTGCCGGCGCCGGCGGACGGCACGCGCGAAGCCTACGTGCAGTTCGCGACCTGGTACACCGGTCTGCAGGAACTCGGCAGCGATGCCGACTGGTCGGCGCAGGATTTCGATCGTGTGCTGGACCTTCGCGAGCGCGTGGCCAAGGTGCTCGAACCGATGCGCGCCAGCGGCGAGATCGGTGCGGCGCTCGATGCCGAGATCGAACTGCGCTGCAATGTGGCGGACACGCACTGGCTGTCGCCGGTGGTCGACGAACTGCGCTTCCTGCTGATCAGTGGTGACGTGACGATCGTCGACGATGCGGCGGCGACCGCGATCGGTGTGACCGCGCGCGCGACGACCAAGCCCAAGTGCGTGCGCTGCTGGCAGCGCCGCGCCGACGTCGGCGCGCATGCCGGGCACGCCGAACTGTGCGGACGCTGCGTGGAGAACATCGCGACCGATGGTCGCGATGGACAGGGCGAAATCCGGAGGTGGTTCTGATGGCCAAGGTGACCCCCAACGCGCTGCCATGGCTGGTGCTCTCGGCCGTGGTGATCGTGCTCGACCAGCTGACCAAGTACTGGGTGCTGACCTCGCTGCCCGAGTACACCGCCATTCCGGTCATCGACGGCTTCTGGAACTGGTACCGCACCTACAACACCGGCGCGGCGTTCAGCTTCCTGGCGAACGCGGGCGGCTGGCAGAAGTGGTTCTTCACGATCCTCGCGATCGGCATCTGCGGCATGCTCGGCTGGTGGCTGGCCAAAACCCCGCGCCGCGACTGGCGCACCGCGTTGCCGTTCGCGCTGGTGATCGGCGGCGCGCTGGGCAATGTGATCGATCGGCAGATCCACGGCCACGTCGTCGATTTCATCCAGTGGCACTGGCAGGAGCACTACTGGCCGGCCTTCAACTTGGCGGATGCGGCGATCGTCGGTGGCGCGATCGGGATCGCGTTGTTCGGGTTTTTCCCGGCAAAGAAAGCGCAGTAGGCCGCCACAGCCGCTGATCCAGCACCTCTCCATCCGGGAGAGAGCCTGCCCCGGACTCGATCCGGGGTCGACGCGCAAAGCGCGTCGGGGGAGGGCCGTATTTTCGCGAATATCCGTATGACCCCGGACATCTGCGATGTTCGGGGTTCAAGGGCAGCATTCCCGCGGCCTCGCCCCGCCGTTCCCCCCCGCTTCGCGCCTCAGCCCTCGCGTCGCCGCGAGGGCGTTCATCGGCACGCGAGCAAGTGGCTCCCGGGCGTAAGAGAGAGGACGCATGTGCCGTGCGGAAGACGCTCCGTCGTGCTTCTGTTCCGTTTCCGCGTTACGGGCTCCGGTAAACTACGGTTCTATGGACATCGTCCTCGCCAACCCCCGCGGCTTCTGCGCCGGCGTCGATCGTGCGATCGAGATCGTCAAGCGTGCGATCGAGACGCTCGGCGCGCCGATCTACGTGCGCCATGAAGTCGTGCACAACCGCTTCGTCGTCGAAGACCTCAAGCGCCGCGGCGCGATCTTCGTCGAGGAGCTCGACGAAGTGCCCGATGGCGTGACCGTGATCTTCAGCGCGCACGGCGTGTCGCAGGCCGTCCGCGAAGAAGCCGCGCGTCGCGGTCTCAAGGTGTTCGACGCCACGTGCCCGCTGGTGACCAAGGTCCACTTCGAAGTCGCCCGTCACTGCCGCGCCGGTCGAGATGTGATCCTGATCGGCCACGAAGGGCACCCGGAAGTCGAAGGCACGATGGGCCAGTGGCGCGCGGAAGCGGGCACCGGCTCGATCTATCTGGTCGAGGACGAGGCCGACGTCGCCGCGCTGGTCGTCGGCCAGCCCGAGAATCTCGCCTACACCACGCAGACCACGCTGTCGGTCGACGACACCCGCGGCGTCATCGCGGCGCTGCGCGAGAAGTTCCCTGTGCTGCAGGGGCCGAAGAACGACGACATCTGCTACGCCACGCAGAACCGCCAGGACGCCGTGCGCGACCTCGCGCGCGAATGCGATCTGGTGCTGGTCGTCGGCTCGCCGAACAGCTCCAACTCCAACCGCCTGCGCGAGCTCGCCGAGCGCGACGGCGTGGAGGCGTATCTGATCGACGGCGCCGAAGAGATCGATCCACGGTGGGTCGAAGGTCGCCGCCACATCGGCGTGACCGCGGGCGCCTCGGCGCCGGACATCCTCGTCCAGGGCGTGCTCGACCGCCTGCGCGAACTCGGCGCGGATGGTCTGCGCGAGCTGTCCGGCGAGCCGGAGAACATGGTCTTCGCCCTGCCCAAGGAACTGCGCCTGCAACTGGTCGATTGACCGCAGGCGCCGCGCTCCCTAGAATTCGCGTCCCAAGCCGGAATAGCTCAGTTGGTAGAGCGGCGCATTCGTAATGCGTAGGTCGTAGGTTCGATTCCTATTTCCGGCACCAGGTTCAAGAAAAAGGCGACCTCCGGGTCGCCTTTTTCGTGCGCGTCGCGGGCTGCCCGGGCGCTCAGCCGATCTCGACGCGATCGCGGCCCGCCGCCTTGGCGCGGTACAGCGCGGCGTCGGCGTCGCGGATCCAGTCGGCGAGCGTCGCGTGGCCGCTGCGGGTCTCCGCCAGGCCCACGCTGACCGTGCACGTCAGGCCGGGCTCGGCCTCGAACGTCAGAGTGGAGACGCCGATGCGCACGCGCTCGGCGATCACGATCGCGAGTTCGCGGTCGGCGGAGGTCAGCAGCAGCGCGAATTCGTCGCCGCCGAAGCGCGCGGGCACGTCGTCGCCCGTCGCGACGTCGCGCAGCACGTCGCCCACGCGTCTCAACACCACATCGCCCATGCCGTGGCCGTAGCGGTCGTTGGTGGTCTTGAACTGGTCGATGTCGATCAGCAGCAGTGCCGCCCGGCGTCCGCTGCGCTGGAACAGCTTGAACGCATGCGCGGCGCGCGCGTCGAAGTGGCGACGGTTCGGCAGGTCGCTGGCGGCATCGGTGCGGGTGGCGCGTTCGAGTTCGCGGTTCTGGCGCGCGATGGTGCGGCCCAGCCGCCAGGTCACCACGCTCAATGCGAACTGGTAGCCGAACATCAACGGCAGGCACGCGAACACGGTGCGCAGCGAGGTGTCCGGCGCGAACGGCCGGCCGAGCAGCAGCCAGACCAGCAGAAAGCCCGCGAGCAGTGCAGGCAGCGCGCGCGACAGCAGACGCCAGCCGCCGGCCGCGAACCGGTCGGCGCTGAGCACGGTCAGCAGGATCGCCGACGGCAACAGGTTGATGCCCATGACCGCGATCCACACGCCGCCGGCGGCAGCGTCGACGACGAGGCTGCGGTATTCGACCGCCGCCGGATCGCGCGCGCGACGCGCGAGCAGCCAGGCGATCTGCGGCCAGACCAGCGCATTGAAGAGCAGCGCCGCCCAGGTCCACGCGGACGCGCCGGTTTCGTGCAGCACCGACGCGATCGGCACGGCGCAGAGCAGGGTGCCGAGCATGCGCATGCGGTGGATGCGGGTCACGAAGCGCAGCGCGGGGGTGCGCGAGCGATCGGCGATGTCGTCGTAGTAGGGCACCGGCGTGCGGGTTCGCGGAGTCGTGGGGACGTGCGCGGAAATTGTAGAGCGAACGTGAACGCGCGCGGCGGATTTCGTGACGTGTGCCGCAGCATGCATGACCTTCGGCCCATGCGCGGCGGTGGTCGGACATCGCCGCGCGCGGATGTGGGTCTCCGATGCTGCGACGGGGCTCCGCTATGCTGCGGCGACTTCCGTTTTCGCAAAGACGCCGTGGCCAAGACCGCTTCCAAAGCCCGCACCGCCTTCGTCTGCAACGAGTGCGGCGCCGATTTCAACAAGTGGCAGGGCCAGTGCAGCGCCTGCGGCGCGTGGGATTCGATTTCCGAGATCGTGCTCGAAAGCGCGGCGGCCGCCAGTTCGCCGGCGTCGCGCCGCAGCGGCTGGGCCGGCAAGATCGATGCGCCCAGGGTCATGGCGCTCAAGGACGTGCAGCAGGGCGAGGACGTACGCGTGTCGACCGGCATCGGCGAGTTCGATCGCGTGCTCGGCGGTGGTCTGGTCGAGGGCGCGGTGGTGCTGGTCGGCGGCGATCCGGGCATCGGCAAGTCGACGCTGCTGCTGCAGGCGCTGGCGCAGATGGCCGGCACACTGCCGGGCCTGTACGTCACCGGCGAGGAATCGCTGGCGCAGGTCGCGGGTCGCGCGGTGCGCCTCGGCCTGTCGCTCGATGGCCTGCATGCGCTGGCCGAGACCGGCATCGAACGCATCCTGCAGCACGCATCGGAACTGCGCCCGAAGCTGATCATTGCCGACTCGATCCAGACCCTGTGGACCGAATCGCTGACTGCCGCCCCGGGCTCGGTGAGCCAGGTGCGCGAGACCGCCGCGCGCCTCGTGCGCTACGCCAAGGAGACCGGCACGGCCGTCTTCCTCGTCGGCCACGTGACCAAGGAAGGCGGCATCGCCGGCCCGCGCGTGCTCGAACACATGGTCGATGCGGTGCTGTATTTCGAAGGCGACAGCGGCAGTCGCTTCCGGATCATGCGCGCGTTCAAGAATCGCTTCGGCGCGGTGAACGAGCTCGGCGTGTTCGCGATGGGCGATCGTGGCCTGAAGGAAGTGCCGAACCCGTCGGCGATCTTCCTGTCCGGCGGCAGCACGCCGCAGCCCGGTAGTTGCGTGATGGTCACCCGCGAAGGCACGCGGCCGCTGCTGGTCGAGGTGCAGGCGCTCGTGGACGCATCGCCGCTGTCGAATCCGCGCCGCGTCGCGGTGGGCATGGAAGGCAACCGGTTGGCGATGCTGCTGGCGGTGCTGCATCGCCACGGCGGCATCATGACCGGCGACCAGGACGTGTTCGTCAACGTCGTGGGCGGCATCCGCGTGCAGGAAACCGCGGCCGATCTGCCGGTGCTGCTGTCGGTGCTGTCGTCGCTGCGTGATGCGCCGCTGCCGGACAAGACCATCGCGTTCGGCGAAGTCGGATTGAGTGGCGAGATCCGCCCCGTGCCCAATGGCGAGGAGCGCCTGCGCGAAGCGGCAACGCATGGGTTCAAGCGCGCGATCGTCGCCAAAGCGAACGCGCCCAAGACCGGCAGCTTCAAGGGCATGGAGGTCATCGGCGTCGAGCGCCTGGCCGAGGCGCTGGACCACATCTGAAGCGGCGCGCCGGCTAACATCGGGCGATGCCCCGAAGGTCCCGTTCGACGACCGCTGCGCGCGTCGTCTCCATCGTGCTGCATCCGTTCCTCGTGCTCGCAGCGCTTGCGCTGCTGGCCGCCTGGCGCGTCGATCCGGCATCGCTCGCCCGCACCACGTCAGGAATCGGCGTCGCCATCGCGATCGTGTCGCTCTTCATCTGGCAGCGCCGCCGCGGCGGCCATTGGCAGACAGTGGATGCGTCACGGCGGCAGGAACGACCATTGCTGTATGTCCTTGCGTTGCTGTATGTCCTTGCGTTGCTGATTGCCGGCGGCTACTGGCTGTGGATGGGCGGCCGTGCGTCGGCGACATCGAACGGCGTACTCGCTGCGGTCGCGATGCTGTGCGTCGCCGGCATCACCAACCGCTGGATCAAGCTGTCGCTGCACATGGCGAGCCTGTCGTTCGCGGGCGTCGCCGCATGGCCGCTGTGCTCGGCCGCGGCGATCGTCGCGCTGGCCACGATCCCGCTGCTCGGATGGGCGCGTCTGAAGATGGCGCGGCACACGGTGCCTGAAGTGCTCGGCGGCATCGTGCTGGGTCTGCTCTCAGGTGCGACGCTGCTCGCAGCGGGCTGACGACGCGGCGGGAGCGCGCTTGCGCGCGATGCGGCTTTCCCGGGAGCCATCGTGCGCGAGCGGGCTCCCGCGTTCGCGCGTGGGACTCAGTGTCCGCCCGACGCGGCGCCCCCCATCTTCGCCGCGAACGGCGGCTTCGCCATCCACACGAAGGCGATGACCACCAGGAACAGGATGCCGAGCAGGTGGAAGACCTCGTTGAAGCCGAGTTGCGCGGCCTGCTGGGCAATCATCTGGTCGAGCATCAAAGCGCCGCGCTGCACGTCGCCGTTGCCGAGTGCGGCGACGGTCTGCTGCATCGTCGGGTCGTGCGCGGGAATGTGTTCGACCAGTTGTGCGTGATGCACCGTGGTGCGCTGGTTCCAGCCCCAGGTCGTCAACGATGCGGCGAAGCTGCCGCCGAGCGTGCGGCAGAACGTCGCCAGGCCCGAGCCCGCGGCGATTTCGTGCGGCTCCAGGTCCGACAGCAGGATCGTCAGCACCGGCATGAAGAACAGCGCCACGCCCAGGCCCTGCCACAGCTGCACGGTCGCCACGTGCTGGAAGTCGACGTCGAGGTTGAAGCCCGAGCGCAGGAAGCTGGTGAAGGCCATCACCATGAAGGCGAAACTGGCGAGAATGCGCAGGTCGAAGCGCGTCGCGTACTTGCCGACCAGTGGCGTCAGCAGCACCGGCAGGATGCCGATCGGCGCGGTCGCGAAGCCGGCCCAGATCGGCGTGTAACCGAGGTTGCGCTGCAGCCACAGCGGGACCAGCAGGCCGACGGCGAAGAACGCCGCATAGCCGAGCACCATCGCGATCGTGCCGAAGGCGAAATTGCGGTGCCGGAACAGGCGCAGATTGACGATCGGATCCTTTTCGGTGAGTTCCCAGATCAGGAACACCGCCAGGCCGATCACCGCGGTGATGCCGAGCCACACGATCTTCGTCGATTCGAACCAGTCTTCCTCGTTGCCGAGGTCGAGCAGGGTCTGCAGCGCGCCGACACCGATGATCAGCGTGATCAGCCCGACGTAATCCATCTTCGGCGTTTCGAGCTTCTCCGGGCGGCCGCGCAGCTGGTTGGCGACGACGAGACTGGCGAAGATGCCGATCGGCACGTTGATGAAGAAGATCCATTCCCAGCTGTAGTTGTCGGTGATCCAGCCGCCGAGGATCGGTCCGCAGATCGGCGCGACCACGGTGACCATCGCGAGCAACGCGATGGCCTGCCCGCGTTTGGCGGGTGGATAGATCGAGATCAGTAGCGCCTGGGTCACCGGATACATCGGGCCGGCGACGAAGCCCTGGATCGCGCGCGCGGCGACCAGGAATCCCATGCTCGATGCGAGGCCGCACAGCAGCGAGGCGACCACAAACGCGAACGTCGCCCAGATGAAGAGTTTGCGTTCGCCGAACCGGCGGGTCATGTAGCCGGTCAGCGGCAGCGCGATCGCATTGCTGACCGCGAACGAGGTGATCACCCACGTCGCCTGGTTGGAACTCGCGCCGAGGTTGCCGGCGATCGTCGGCAGCGACACGTTGGCGATCGTGATGTCGAGCACCTGCATGAACGACGCCAGCGCGAGGCCGATCGTCGTCAGCGCGAGATTCGGCGGACGGAACGCGGATGGCGCGGCCGGGGCAGGGGCCCCGGGCGCGTCGGCGGTGGTCGTGGACATGGCGGCCTCGGCGGGCGACGGATCAGCGACGGGCGACGGTGGTCGCCGGCAGGTTCTGCGCGATGGTGCGTTCGATCAGCGCATCGGCCTGCTTCAGCTGCTCGGCATAGGCATCGGTCGCCAGCAGCGGGGTATTGCGCGGGGCGTCGACCGAGGCCAGCACGGCGCCGTCCTGGTCGCGGATGGCGACATCGACGTGCATCGACAGGCCCAGCCGCAGCGGATGCTCGACGACCTGCTTCGGGTCGAGTTCGATCCGCACAGGCACGCGCTGCACGATCTTGATCCAGTTGCCGCTGGCGTTCTGCGCCGGCAGCAGCGAGAACGCACTGCCGGTGCCCATGCCGAGACTCGCGACGCGACCGTCGTAGCGCACGTCGCTGCCGTAGAGATCGGCGTGCACTTCGACCGGCTG
The DNA here is from genome assembly GCF_036584485.1 of Luteimonas flava. Classification (NCBI taxonomy): domain Bacteria; kingdom Pseudomonadati; phylum Pseudomonadota; class Gammaproteobacteria; order Lysobacterales; family Lysobacteraceae; genus Luteimonas; species Luteimonas flava. The sequence continues at coordinate 511,573 of NZ_JAZHBM010000001.1, forward strand.
GCCGATGCGCATCTTCGTCAGCTGGGTTTCCTTGAAGTTGGCTTCGATCCACACCTGTTCCAGCGGCACGATCGTCATCAGCGTATTGCCCGGTGCCACGCGCTGGCCGAGCTGCACCTCGCGCTTGGCGACGTGGCCCGAGACCGGTGCGACGATCGCCATGCGCTGCAGGTTGAGCCACGCCTGGCGGAGCTGGCCGGCGGCCGCCTGCACCTGCGGCTGGCTGGCGATCTCGGTCGCGTCGACCAGCGCGCGGCTGCGCGAGAGCTGGCCCTGCGAACCCGACAGCGCCGCTTCCGCGCCGGCCAGGATGTCGCGTGCGTGCGCGAGTTCCTCGCGCGAGACCGCGCCGCTGGCGACCAGCCCTTCGCGACGCTTCACGTCCTCGCGCGCCTGGCGCACGGCGACCTGACGCGCGGCGAGATCGGCCTGGCCGGATTCGACGCTGCTGTAGAGCCCGCGCACCTGGCGCACGGTGCCGGCGAGATTCGCGACCGACTGGTCGTAGGCGACCTGCGCATCGTTGGGATCCAGATGCACCAGCGCCTGGCCGGCTTCGACGCGCATGCCTTCATCGGCATCGATCGACACCACCGTGCCCATCGTCTGCGGCACGATGCTGACGACGTTGCCCTGCACGTAGGCGTCGTCGGTGTCCTGGTGCCAGCGCGCGACCAGCAGATACCACGCGGCCCAGCCGATGCCGGCGACGATGGCGACGGTGGCGAGGATCGCGAGCGCGCGGCGGCGCTTGCCGTTCTTCTGCGGTGCGGCGGCGTCGGCGACGGAAGTGGATTCGGAAGTCATGGCGTGATCGTCCCGGCGTGGGTCTGCATGGAAGATGTGGGCGCGGTCGGCGCGAGGCCTCCGCCGAGCGCGCGGTCGAGATCGACGGCGGCGCCGAGACGCTGCGCGCGTAGTGCGGCGAGCTGCTGTTCGAGCTGGAACAGCGGGCGTTGCGCGGCGAGCACGTCGAGCTGGTTGCCGAGGCCCGCCTGGTAGCGCGTGTCGGCGAGTGCGAATGCCTGGCGCGCGGCTTCGGTGGCGTCGCCGACCGTCGCGATCTGCGCATCGAATGCGCGCGCAGACTGCAGCGCATCGGTCAATTCGCGCAGGCTCGTCACCAGCGTCTGGTTGTAACTGGCGACGGCGAGGTCGTAATCGGCATCACGTTGCGACAGGCCCGCACGCAGGCGGCCGCCGTCGAAGATCGGCAGGCTGATCGCCGGACCACCGAGCCCGAGCACCGCGTCGCTGCCGAACAGGTCCGACAGATTGCCGGCGGCGAGACCGACCAGCGCGCTGAGATTGACGCTCGGCCTGAACGCGGCCTGCGCCGCATCCACGCCGCGCGACGCCGCCTCGACCCGCCAGCGCGCAGCGACGACATCGGGGCGATGGCCCAGCAGTTCGCTCGGCAGCACCGCCGGCACGGTCGGCGCGGCCGCTTGCAGCAGCGGTGGGCGTGCGATGTCGAGGCCGCGGTCCGGGCCCTTGCCCAGCAATGCGGCCAGCGCATTGCGCAGCGCGTCGATCTGCTGCTGTGCGGCCTGCGCCTGCTGTCTCGCGATGGCGATCGACGCATCGGCGTTGCGCAGCTGCAGCTGGTTGTCGAGACCGGCGTCGACGCGTTGCGCGGCGAGATCGCGCAGGCGGCTCGCACGCGCCTGTTCGCGCGCGGCGACGTCCTGCGTGTCGAAGGCCTGCGCCAGCGCGATGTAGGTGCGCGCGACGTTCGCCGACAGGGTGAGCCGCGCCGCCTGCGCCTCCACTTCCGCCGCGCGTGCCTGACCGGCCGCGGCTTCGAACGTGGCGCGCTGGCCGCCCCACAGATCGGGCGCCCAGGCGAAGTTCAACAGCAGCACGTTGCTGGCCTTGAAGTCGCCGCCGAGCGGTTCGGGCGCGATGGTCGCGGGCAACTGCACGCCGCTGACGCGCGCGCTGGCGCCGAGCGTCGGGTTGCGCTGCGCATCGGCGAGCCCGGCCTGCGCACGCGCGCTGCGGGCGCGGGCATCGGCCGCGGCCAGCGACGGACTGTCGCGCAGGGCTTCGTCGATCAAGGCATCGAGCTGTGGATCGGCGAACGCGGTCCACCAGTCGGCGCGCGGGAAATCGGCCGCGCTCAGCGCGTCACCGCCGAGGCTGCGCGAGGTGGCGAGTGTGTCGGCATCGGTGGCCACCAGTTGCGGTGCGAGCCCGCGGCTGCTGGCGCAGCCGGCGAGCAGCAGCGCAGATGCGAGCACGGCGACGATCGGCAATGCGGCAGCCCGCGCCCGGCGCGGGGCGCGTGTCGTGGAAGAAGACATGGTCACTGTCCGGGGAAGGAGAGGTTGTCGCGGACCTGTTCGAGGACGCGGATGAACTGCAGGCGCTCCGCCTCGTCCATGCCCGACATCGCGCGCTCGCGCACGCGGTTGCCGCACTGGTCGATGTCGCGCCAGATCGCCTGGCCCTGTTCGCTGAGCTGGATGCGCACCACACGCCGATCGCCGGGATCCGCATGCCGCTCGACCAGTCCGCGTTCGATCAGCTTGTCGATCAACCGCGTCATCGCACCGGGATTGAGTTCGGCGGCGCGCGCCAGATCGGTCGCGCCGGTGGTGCCGAGGGCGAGCTTCTTCAGCGTGATGTACTGGCTGAAACTCAGATCGTGGCCGGACTTCGACAGCTCGTCGGCCATCCGCGCCCACATCGCATCACGGACCTGCCGGAACAGCAGGCCGAGCGAAGATCCGCTGGCGGAGGCGCAGGGGCGGGAGGTGTCCATGGCCGCGCATATTCCTCGCCCGCGCAATTGTTGTCAAGGCAAGTATTTTTACGGCAATGGATTTCCCGAGGCCGCGTGGGACACCGTTCAGATCACGAGGTCGTGCCGCGACGGGGTTCCACACGGGAACGGCCGGCTGCGCGGCGCGTGGTGGAGTCGTGCCAGGCCGTAATGCCGGCCGCTCGAAATGATTGGCCTGCGAGCGGTCGCGCCGCAGCGGTCAGCCAGTCCGCCGCAGTACCAGTTCCAGCACGAACTTGCTGCCGAAGAAGGCCAGCACCAGCAGTGCCATCGCAGCGAGCGTCCAGCCGACGGCGCGGGCGCCACGCCAGCCGTGCCGCCAGCGGCCGAACAGCAGGGCGCCGAAGGCCAGCCACGACAGCACGCTGAGCACGGTCTTGTGCATCAGGTGCTGGGCGAAGAAATCGTCGACGAAGAGCACGCCGCTCACCAGCGTGGCGGTGAGCAGGATGAAACCCACCCAGATCGTGCGGAACAGCAGCGATTCGAGTTCGGTCAGTGGCGGCAGGGCACGCAGCCAGCGATGGAATTCCCGACGGCGCAGCGCGCGTTCCTGCGCCCACAGCAACAGCGCGAGCAATGCGGCGACGGCGAGCGCGGCGTAGGCGAGCAGCGCGCACCAGGCGTGCAGCTGCAGGCGCCAGTCGAGCGTGTCGGACGATGTGTGCACGGCCTGCCCGTACCCGAGCAGGGTGAGTGCGGCGATCGGAAACACGATCACGCCCAGCGCCGCCATGCGGCCGCGCACGTCGTAGAGCACCGTCAGCGCGGCCATGCCGAGGCCGACCAGCGACAGCGCCGCGAAGAAATGCAGTTCGGCGCCGACCTCGCGCCACACCAGCACGTGCGCCGACACGTGCAGTGCGATCGCACCTAATGCGGGCGACGCCCACCAGAGCCTGCCGGGCGCCGGCTCGCGCGCGACGCCGCGCACGAGCGCCGCGGCCGCCAGCAGATACAGCAGGGCTGCGATGAGAACGATTGTCATCGCGCGAGTGTCGCACGGCGGGCCGGTCCGAAGGGAGCGTCGAGGTGCGCGGGCCGCGGGCCGCGCGGGGCGGCGGGCTATAATCGCCGGCCGAATTCCGTCGCATCGAGTCCCGCATGTTCGAGTCCCTGACCCAGCGCCTGTCCGGCACCATGGAGCGCCTGCGCGGCCGCGGTCGTCTGACCGAGGAGAACATCCGCGAGGCCACCCGCGAAGTGCGCATCGCGCTGCTGGAAGCCGACGTCGCACTGCCGGTGGTGCAGGCGCTGATCGAGCGCATCAAGGTGCGGGCGGTCGGCCAGGAAGTACTCAAGTCGCTGACGCCGGGCCAGGCGCTGATCAAGGTCGTGCGCGACGAGCTGACCGCCGTGATGGGCGCGCAGGCCACCGAGCTCAACCTCAACGTGCCGGCGCCGGCGGTCATCCTGATGGCCGGCCTGCAGGGCGCGGGCAAGACCACGACGGTCGGCAAGCTCGCCAAGCTGCTCAAGGAAAAGCGCAAGAAGAAGGTCATGGTGGTCTCGGCCGACGTCTACCGTCCGGCCGCGATCGAGCAGCTGAAGACGCTGGCCGAACAGGTCGACGTGACGTTCTTCCCGTCCGAGTCTTCGGAGCAGCCGGTCGACATCGTGCGCGCGGCGATCGCCGCGGCGAAGAAGTCCTTCATCGACGTGCTGCTGGTCGACACCGCCGGCCGCCTCGCGATCGACGAAGCGATGATGGCCGAGATCAAGGCGCTGCATGCCGCGGTCAATCCGGTCGAGACGCTGTTCGTCGTCGACTCGATGACCGGCCAGGACGCCGCCAACACCGCCAAGGCCTTCGGCGAAGCGCTGCCGCTGACCGGCGTGGTGCTGACCAAGACCGACGGTGACGCCCGCGGTGGCGCGGCGCTGTCGGTGCGCTACATCACCGGCAAGCCGATCAAGTTCGTCGGTACCGGCGAAAAGGTCGACGGGCTCGACCTGTTCCATCCCGAGCGTGTCGCCAGTCGCATCCTCGACATGGGCGACGTGCTGTCGCTGGTCGAGCAGGTCGAAGGCCAAGTCGACAAGGACAAGGCGCAGAAGCTCGCCGAGAAGGTCGCCAAGGGCAAGAAGTTCGACCTCAACGACATGCGCGACCAGCTCGAGCAGATGCAGAACATGGGCGGCATCGGCAGCCTGATGGAGAAGCTGCCGGGCCTGGGCCAGGTGCCCGAGCATCTCAAGCAGCAGGTCAGCCAGGGCAAGGAAGTGCCGCGCATGATCGCGATCATCGGTTCGATGACGAAGAAGGAACGCCGCAATCCGAACCTGCTCAACGGCTCGCGCCGCGCGCGCATCGCCGCCGGTTCCGGCACCACACCGGCCGACGTCAACAAGCTGATGAAGCAGTACATGCAGATGGAAAAGATGATGGGCAAGATGGCCCGCGGCGGCATGAAGGGCATGATGCGCGGCCTGCAGGGGATGATGGGCGGCATCGGCCGCATGCCGTTCCGCTGATCGCATGCGCCATCCGGCCCGCCAGCGCAGCGACGCCTTCTGTTCGCGCTTCGGGCTGCGGCTGCCGGTGCTGTTGTCGCCGATGGCGGGCGCGTGTCCCGTGGCGCTGTCGCGAGCCGTGATCGAAGCCGGCGGCATGGGCGCAATGGGCGCGGTGCTGTCGCAGCCCGGTGACATCGGCACGTGGATGGACGATCTGCGCGCCGCAGGCGGCGGCCCGGCCCAGATCAATCTCTGGATCCCCGATCCTGCACCGGTGCGGGACGCTGCGGCCGAAGCCGCGACGCGTGGGTTTCTCGCGCAGTGGGGGCCGGTCGTGCCCGTCAAGGCTGGCGACGCGACACCGGCTGATTTCGATGCGCAATGCGACGCGCTGCTCGCCGCCAGGCCGGCGGTGGCGTCGTCGATCATGGGGGTGTTCCCGGCGCCGTTCGTCGCGCGGCTGAAAGCCGCAGGCATCGCCTGGTTCGCGTGCGCGACGACGCTCGACGAAGCGCTCGCGGCCGAGGCGGCAGGCGCCGATGCAGTCGTCGCGCAGGGCTTCGAAGCGGGTGGCCATCGCGGCGCGTTCGACGCGGCCAAGGCCGACACGCAACTCGTCGGCCTGTTCTCCCTGATCCCGCGACTGGCCGATGCGCTGCGCGTGCCGGTGATCGCCGCGGGCGGCATCGCCGATGGCCGCGGCATCGCGGCGGCGCTGACACTGGGCGCCAGCGCGGTGCAGATCGGTACCGCCTTCCTGCGTACGCCCGAGGCCGGCATCGCACCGGCCTGGGCCGAGGCGCTGGCAGCAGCGGAACCCGAACAGACCCGGCCGACGCGTGCCTTCAGCGGCCGGCTCGGCCGCGCGCTGGCGACGGATTACGTGCGCGCGGCCGCATCCGGAAACGCACCGCCACCGCAGCCCTATCCCGTGCAGCGCGCATTGACGGCGCCCATGCGCGCGGCCGCGGTGCGCGACGGCCGGATCGATGCGATGCAGGCCTGGGCCGGCCAGTCGGCTGCGTCTGCACAGGCGCGGCCTGCGGCAGAACTCGTCGCCGACTGGTGGCGCACGGCCGACGCATTGCTGTGAACCGGATCGCATCGGCCACCAACCTCTGGATCGAGGGCAGGCCTGCCGATGCGGTCACGCTGACCGCGCTGCAGACCAATTACGGCCACCTGTCGACGATGCAGGTGCGCGGCGGGGCGGTGCAGGGATTCGGCCGTCATCTTGAGCGCCTGCAATCTGCCAATGTCGAACTGTTCGGCAGTGCGTTGTCCGCTGCGCGCATCCAGCGCGAACTCGCATTCGCGCTTGACGCAGCCGCAGTCGACGACGCCACGCTCCGGGTTTCGGTCGGCGCGCTGGATGTGGCGGCGGTCGAGCGGGGCGATGCCGTGGACGTGACGCTGCTCGTCGCGCTGTCGCCACCGCGTACTGCGCCCACGGCGCCGCAGCGTCTGCAGAGCTGTCGGCACCAGCGTCCGCTGGCGCATCTCAAGCACCTCGCCACGTTGCCCTTGCTGCATGCACGGCGTACCGCCCGCGCCGCCGGCTTCGACGACGCGCTGCTGGTCGATGATGCGGGTCATGTGCTCGAAGGTGCCTTGTGGAACATCGGTTTCGTCGATGCCGGCGGCGCCATCGTCTGGCCGCAGGGCGATGCCTTGCGCGGTGTCACCGAAGGCATGCTGCGTGCAGGTCTGGACGCCGCGGATTCGGCCCGGCGCATCGAACCGGTCCGGCTGACGGACTGCGTCGGCTTCCGGGCAGCCTTCGCCTGCAACAGCAGCGGCCTGTGGCCGCTGGCAGCGGTGGACGGGCAGGCGTTCGCGGGAGATCCGGTCGTTCCGGAGGCGTTGCAGGCCATTCTGAAGGCCGTGCCGTGGGACCCGCTGGGCGATTGAGCGGCCCCGGCTTGCCGAGCAGGCGGGGGTTTCCGCTATAATCGCCGGCTTACCTCGCCACCCTGGCGACTGGGCAACACAGGAAGCAAAGCAATGGTCAAGATCCGTCTGACGCGCGGCGGCGCCAAGAAGCGTCCGTTCTACCACATCATCGTGACCGACTCGCGCAGCGCGCGCGACGGCCGCAACATCGAGCGCGTGGGTTACTACAACCCGGTCGCCACCGGTGGCGAGCAGCGCATCGTCCTCGACACCGCGCGCGTCGACCATTGGGTGTCCAAGGGCGCGCAGATGACCGACAAGGTCCGCGCGCTGTACAAGGACGCCGGCAAGGTCGCTGCTGCGACCGCCGCTGCCTGATTGACGGGCCGCGCCTGCGGGCGCGGCCGTTGTCGACATGAACGACCCGACGCGCCAGCCTCCCCGCCGGATGATCCAGGTGGGCAAGGTCCATGGAGCGTTCGGTGTGCGTGGCGAAGTGAAACTCGAATCCTTCACCGAACCGCGCAGCGCGATCTTCCGCTACCAGCCTTGGGTGTTGCGCGACGCGCGCGGCATCGAGCGCGAATGCGAAGGCGCGAAGGGTCGCGAGACACCCAAGGGTGTCGTCGCGACGCTGCCCGGGGTCGAGGACCGTGACGGTGCCGAAGCGGCGCGCGGACTCGAAGTCTTCGTGCCGCGCGAGGCGCTGCCGCCGCCGAAGCCCGGCGAGTACTACTGGGTCGATCTCGAAGGCCTGCGCGTGCGCAACGTCGAAGGCGTCGATTTCGGCGTCGTTTCGCACCTGTTCTCGACCGGCGCCAACGACGTGCTGGTCGCACAGGGCGATCGCGAGCGCATGGTGCCGTTCGTCGTGCCGGACTACATCGTGTCGATCGATTTCGACACGGCGCTGGTCACCGTGGACTGGGATCCTGATTTCTAGGACGGCGCGCCGCGCTTTCGAAACGGCCACGATGGCCGTCGATACACCGCTGCGTCTGCTGGCACCTGACGCGCTGCGCGATGCGACCGCAGGGGACACGCCATGACGTCCGACATCCTTCCGAATCCAGACGACACCGCGTCCACAGATGCAGTGCGCGCGTCCGCCGATGCACGCGCCATCCGCATCGACGTCGTCAGTCTGTTCCCCGATTTCATCGACCAGGCCGCAGCCGTCGGCGTGGTCGGCCGTGCGCGTGAGCGTGGCCTGCTGACGATGCAGGGCTGGAATCCGCGCGATTACGCGGACGGCAATTACCGCCGTGTCGACGATCGCCCCTTCGGCGGCGGCCCCGGCATGGTGATGCTGATCGAGCCTTTGCGCGCTGCACTCGCCGCGGCGCGCGCTGCCGATCCGGCGCCGGTGCGGGTGATCTACATGAGTCCGCAGGGACGCCCGCTGACCCAGGCCAAGGTGCGCGAGCTCGCGGCGCTGCCGCGTCTCGTGCTGCTGTGCGGTCGCTATGAAGGTGTCGACGAACGCCTGCTGCAGACCGAGATCGACGAGGAGCTGTCGATCGGCGACTACGTGCTGTCGGGCGGCGAACTGGCCGCAGCCGTCGTTGTGGACGCCGTCGCGCGGCTGCAGGACGGCGCGCTGGGCGACGCGGAATCCGCGGTGCAGGACAGTTTCGAAGGCGATGGCCTGCTCGACTGTCCGCACTACACGCGTCCCGTCGAACACGAGATGGGCCGGGTGCCGGACGTGCTGCTGTCGGGCAACCACGCCGAGATCGCCAAGTGGCGGCGCCAGCAATCGCTGGTCCGCACGCTGGAGCGGCGCCCGGACCTGATCGACGAGGGCGCGCTGGGCAAGGCCGATCGCCGTCTGCTGGCGGCCTGGCGGGCCGGGCAGGGCGGGGATGCGAACGGTGGATCGGACGCCTGATCCAGTCCACCTGGGTGCTGGCAATCGCCCCGCGACCCCGTCTATAATGCGCGGCTAACCCGTTTCACCCAGAGCCCAAGAGCTCGCCGAGCCAGAGCGTGCGTCCACGTGCACCACGCCAATAACGACACCAACAGGCCAAGACCATGACCAACAAGCCCTCTTTGCATACCCTGCTGCAGAACTTCGAAAGCGCCCAGACCACCCGCGAACTCCCCGAGTTCGGCCCGGGCGACACCGTTGTCGTCAACGTGAAGGTCAAGGAAGGCAACCGCGAGCGTCTGCAGGCCTATGAAGGTGTGGTCATCGGCAAGAAGAACGCCGGCCTGAACTCCGCGTTCACCGTCCGCAAGATCTCGCACGGCTTCGGCGTCGAGCGCGTGTTCCAGACCCACAGCTCGATCATCGACTCGCTGGAAGTGAAGCGCCGTGGCGCCGTCCGCGCCGGCAAGCTGTACTACCTGCGTGGCCTGGAAGGCAAGAAGGCGCGCATCAAGGAAGATCTGTCCGCTTCGGCGAAGGCGAAGAACGAGAAGGCGCGCGCCGACAAGGCCGCAGCCGCTGCAGCACCGGCTGCCGCTGCCGAGTAATCGGACCTCTCCGCGTCGCACGACGGCCGCCGCAAGGCGGCCGTTTGCGTTCGAGGGGTCAAGAAATTCTGTGACCCTTGTGGAGCGCTTGCGCGCGATGAGGCTCTACCCGGACAAGCGCGCGAGCGCGCTCCTACGAAAACCGATGCAAAAAAAGGGCGCTGGATACATCCAGCGCCCTTCGGTCCGACGGTCCGTCGTCGAACGGTCAGTCGTAATCGGCCTCGAGCAGGCGACCGGTGCGCGCCGAATATTCCAGCTCGACGATGCGGCCGTCGTCCTGGCGGATGTCGATGTCGTACTCGCCGTCGTCGTAGGACACGTCGATGACGCGGCCCGGATGACGACGCTGCGCATCGGCGAGGATGGCGTCGAGCGAGGCGCTGTTGGCGCGGAAACGCGGGTCGGCCTTGGCGGCCGCCGCGGCGTGCACGCGGTCTTCGTCGCCGCGGCGGTCGTCGCGGTCCTGGGCGAACGCGAGCGGTGCAGCGACGGCGAACGTGGCGGCGGCGATCAGAGTGGCAATGGCGGTACGGGTCATGGTGAGTCCTCGGTGTGGGATGGGGTGCACCGGTCTGCAACCGGTTGACGCCAGTCTCCCCATCGCGCTTAACGCGCTTCTGATCGAGCCGTTCACGGTTCTGTTAATCCGCGTCGCCACACTTGCGCCATGCGTACTCTCCTTGCTCCGCTCGCACTCGCCGCCCTGCTGCTCGCCGCGCCGCTCGCGCTGCCGCTGCACGCCGATGCGCAGGATCCCCAGGGCACCGCCGACTACGCCCGCGACGGCGTGCGCAGCGGCGAGTTCGTCCGGCTCGAACGCCTGCTCGCCGATGCCGAGCGCCGCTATCCGGGGCGCGTGATCGAAGTCGAACTCGACCAGGACGACGACGAATACGAGATCGAGATCCTGATGCGCGACGGTCGCGTCGCGGAGCTGAAGTACGATGCGCGCACCGGGCGCCTGCTCAAGGTCGAGATCGACGACTGATGCGCATCCTGCTGGCCGAAGACGACGTCGAACTCGCGGCGCGCGTGGCCGCTGCGCTCGGTGCCGCGGGTTTCGCGGTCGATCGTGCTCAAGACGGCGCCGACGCCGAGTTCCGCGGCCAGACGGAAGCCTACGACGCGGTCGTGCTCGATCTCGGCCTGCCGAGTCTCGACGGCGTCTCCGTGCTGCACCGCTGGCGCGAAGCCGGGCTAACGCTGCCGGTGCTGGTGCTCACCGCGCGCAGCCGCTGGCACGACAAGCTGGCCGGTTTCAACGCCGGCGCCGACGACTACCTCACCAAGCCCTTCCAGATCGAGGAACTGGTGCTGCGGCTGCAGGCGTTGATCCGCCGCAGCGTGGGCCATGCGTCGCCGCGACTGCGCTGCGGACCGCTGGAGTTCGACGCGAATGCGGGCCGCTTCGCGCTCGACGGCGATCCGCTCGCGTTGACCGCGCAGGAACACCGCATCCTCGCGTACCTGATCCATCACGCCGGTCGTGTGGTCAGTCGCGGTGAACTCGGCGAACACGTCTACGACAACGGCTTCGATCCCGATTCCAACGCGCTCGACGTGCTGATCGGACGCATCCGCCGCAAACTCGGCGTCGCCCTCGTGCACACGGTGCGCGGGCAGGGCTTCCGGTTGTCGGAGACGCCATGAACGCGCGACGCGCGCTGTCGCTGCGCTGGCGCCTGTGGCTGGCCGGCGCGCTGGGCGTGGCGATCTCGGCGCTGATCGCCGGTGGTCTTCTCGGCGCGATGTTCGAACGTTCCGGACAACGCGCGCTCGACGCGCGCCTCGACGACGACTTCGCGACGCTCGCCGGCCTGCTGGAAGCGCGTGCGGACGGCGGCTGGCAGTTGCGTCGTCCCCCGGCCGACGAACGCTGGGCGCGCGTGTTCTCCGGCTGGTACTGGCGCATCGGCGACGGCACGGACGCGCTGCGCTCGCGCTCGCTGTGGGACGACGAACTCGTCGCGTACGACGTGCCCGGCACGGCGGCGGTGTGGTCGGTCGTCGAAGGCCCGCGCGGCCAGCAGCTGCGCATGCGCGCGCAGTTGCTGCGGCTGCCGGGTGTCGCCGATCCCATTCCCGTGCACGTCGCGGGCGACCGTGGCGACGTCATCGCCGAGACGCGCGGCTTCAGGCAGGCGGCGATGCTCGCCTTCGCCGGCGCGGCGGCGGCGTTGCTGGCGCTGCTGGCCTGGCAGATCGAATGGGGCCTGCGCCCGCTGAGGCGCATGCGCGGCATTCTGCAGCGCGTGCGCAATGGCGACGACGTGCGCTTCGGCGCCGAGCGCTGGCCCGCCGAGGCGGCGCCGCTGGCGGAACAGATCGACGATCTGCTCGACGAACATGCACGCCGCGTCGCCCGCGCGCGCCACGCCGCCGAGGATCTCGCGCACGCGTTGAAGACGCCGCTCGCCGTGCTATCGGCGGAAGCGCAGCGCCCGGGCGACGACATCGCCGGTGTGGTCTCGGCCCAGGTGCAGCGCATGCGCGGCGAAGTGGAGCGCAGGCTCGCGGGCGGCTTCGCGGTCGATGCGCGTCAGCGCACGCCGATCGCGCCGGTGGCCGAGGCGCTGTGCGGGCTGTTCGCGCAGACCGCCGGCGATCGCGTGACGCTGCACTGCGAGGTCGCCCCGGATCTGGTGTTCGCCGGCGCGCGCGAGGACCTGGAAGAGATGCTCGGCAACCTCGTCGACAACGCGGTGAAGTGGGCGCACGCGCAGGTGCGGATCCATGCGACATCCGCTGACGGGCGCGTACGGATCGCGGTCGACGACGACGGCCCCGGCATGCAGTCCGACGCGCTGCGGCATGCATTGCAGCGCGGCGTGCGCCTCGACAGCCGGATGCCGGGGCACGGGCTGGGCCTGTCGATCGTCGACGGGATCGCAGCCGGTTACGACGGTCGTCTGGTACTCGAGAACCTGCCGGGCGGATTCCGCGTCCTGCTTGATTTGCCGGCCGGCGCACCGATATCGGGCGCATGAGCGAAGCACAGGTTCCCAACGCCGCCGACACCGTGCGCCTCGATCTCTGGCTGTGGGCGGCGCGTTTCTTCAAGACCCGCGCGCTGGCCAAGCAGGCGATCGAGACCGGCAAGGTCGATGTCGGCGGTCAGCGTGCGAAACCCGCGCGCGCGGTCCGCATCGGCGACGCGCTGCGCGTCGCCCGCGGCGAGGAAGTGTTCGACATCGCGGTCGCCGGACTGTCGGACACGCGTGGACCCGCGAGCGTCGCGCAGACGCTCTACAGCGAAACGGAGGCCTCCCGCGAAGCGCGGCTGGCGCGGTTGGCCGAAGCGCGCGCCGCGCGTGCCGGCTACCAGGCGCCGGAGCACAAGCCCGACAAGCGCGCGCGGAAACTGATTCGCGCACTCGGCGACATCGACGCGCTCTGAGTCCGTCTCAGCCGGGCAACCAGGGTTCGACCAGGGTCTCCGAAACGTCCCACAGCCGCCCAGCCATCGCGGTGTCGCGCTGCGCGTCGCTTTGCGGTGCCGGCGCGAAATCGCGGTAGAACGCGCCGTTGATGGCGGATGCCGCAGGCGCGGCCGCGAGCCAGCACGGCGTCGCCGCGCCCTGTTGCACGCTGCGCGCGTCATCACGGTAACCGTTGCCGACGTTGCGCAGGATGTTGCTGCGCGTGTGGCCGGGCGACACGCAATTGGACGTGGCCCGTGTGCCGTCGAGGCGCCGCGACAGTTCCAGCGAGAACAGGCCGTTCGCCAGCTTGGAATGGGCGTAGCGCGCGTCCCAGCCCGCGCCGGAAAGATCATCGAACTGGATACCGCCCGGCGGCGCATGGCGCTCGTCGCCGCTGCCGAGCACGACCACGCGGCCCTGTGGCGCGGCGGTCACGCGATCGAGCAGACGGCGCACCAGCAGGTAGTGGCCGAGGTGGTTCACGACGAAGGTCTTCTCGATGCCGCGGACCTGCTCCAGATCGTCGAGCACCACGCCGGCATTGCAGACCAGCGCGTCGATCGGCACATCGAGCGCGCGGATCGTGTCGCTCGCCGCGACGACGGAATCGAAATCGGCGAGATCCAGCACCACCGGCGTCGCGCGACCTTCGACCGCGGCGCAGGCGGCGTCACCGCTCGCCTGCGACCGCGCCGTGCCGAGCACATGCGCACCGCGCAGTGCGAGCACACGCATGGTTTCTTGGCCGATGCCGGACGTGCAGCCGGTGACGACGATGGTCCGGCCACGCAGGTCGAGGCCGGCGGTCGCGTCTTCTGCGGTCGTCGTCGCGTCGAGGTTCGGCGTGCGCGCGAAACCGGGCAGGGCGCTCGCCAGTGTGGCCAGCGCGCCGGCCTGCAGCAGGCGGCGCCTGCGTCGATCGAGATGCATTAGTCGTCGGGTCCGTGACGGTTCGGGGCGTCGAGTGTAGGACGGTCGCGTGGCGACATCACGGAGATGCAAGTGCCGGAAACGCGAACGCCGATGCAGGGCATCGGCGTCCGGTCACACATTCGCCCGAGGGCGATATCGCGCAGCGATCAGCGCAGGTCGTAGCGGTCCAGGTCCATGACCTTGGTCCATGCGGCGACGAAGTCGCGCACGAACTTTTCCTGCGCATCGTCGCTGGCGTAGACCTCGGCCAGTGCACGCAGGATCGCGTTCGAACCGAACACGAGATCGACGCGGGTGCCGCTCCACCGCTTTTCGCCCGTGCTACGCGCGCGCCCTTCGAACGTGGTGCGGCCCGAGGGCGCCCACTCGGTGCCCATGTCGAGCAGGTTGCGGAAGAAGTCGTTCGACAGCACGCCCGGGCGATCGGTCAGCACACCGTGCGAGCTGCCGTCGTGGTTGGCGCCGAGCACGCGCAGGCCACCGATCAGCACCGTCGTCTCCGGTGCGGTCAGGGTCAGCAGCTGTGCGCGATCGATCAGCAGATGCTCCAGCGGCACCACCGAGTGGCCCTTGGCGTAGTTGCGGAAGCCGTCGGCCCAGGGTTCCAGCGCGTCGAAGGATTCGACATCGGTCTGGTCCTGCGAGGCATCGCTGCGACCGGGCGAGAACGGCACGGTCACCGATACGCCTGCGTCCTGCGCGGCCTTCTCGACCGCGGCGGCGCCGCCGAGCACGATCAGATCAGCCAGCGACACCTGCTTGCCGCCCGCGGCCTTGCCGTTGAAGTCGGCCTGCACTTTTTCGAGCGCGGCGAGCACCTTCGCAAGCTGCGACGGATTGTTGACCGCCCAGTCCTTCTGAGGCGCGAGCCGGATGCGCGCGCCGTTCGCGCCGCCGCGCTTGTCGCCGCCGCGGAACGTCGACGCCGACGCCCATGCGGTCGAGACCAGTTCCGAGACCGACTGGCCGCTGGCCAGGATCGCCTGCTTCAGCGAGGCGACATCGGCCTCGTCGATCAGCGCGTGTTCGACCGCCGGCACCGGGTCCTGCCAGATCAGCACTTCGTCCGGCACTTCCGGGCCGAGATAGCGCGCACGCGGGCCCATGTCGCGATGGGTGAGCTTGAACCACGCACGCGCGAACGCGTCGGCGAACTGGTCGGGATTGTCGAGGAAGCGGCGCGAGATCTTCTCGTACGCGGGATCGAAGCGCAGCGCGAGATCGGTGGTGAGCATCGTCGGCACGAGCTTCTTCGACGCGTCATAGGCGTGCGGAATCGTCGCATCCGCATTCTTCGCCACCCACTGCTGCGCGCCGGCCGGGCTCTTCGACAGTTCCCATTCGAAACCGAACAGGTGTTCGAAGAAGTCGTTGCTCCACTGTGCCGGCGTCTTCGTCCAGGTGACTTCGAGACCGCTGGTGATCGTGTCGGCGCCCTTGCCGCTGCCGAAGCTGTTGTGCCAGCCGAAGCCCTGCGCTTCGAGCGTATGCGCCTCGGGCTCTTCGCCGACGTGCTCGGACGGTGCCGCGCCGTGGGTCTTGCCGAAGCTGTGGCCACCGGCGATCAGCGCGACGGTTTCCTCGTCGTCCATCGCCATGCGGCCGAAGGTGTCGCGGATATCCGCGGCGGCGAGCAGTGGATCGGGATTGCCGTCCGGGCCTTCCGGATTCACGTAGATCAGGCCCATCTGCACCGCCGCGAGCGGGTTCTCGAGCTTGCGCGAATGCACGTCGCCGTCGGCGTCGTCATCCGACACCAGCACGCCGTCGTCGCCGTCCTTCGGCACACCGTGCGAGCCGTGCGCATAACGCACATCGCCGCCGAGCCACGTGGTCTCGCGGCCCCAGTACACGTCCAGGTCCGGCTCCCAGGTGTCGTCGCGGCCGCCGGCGAAGCCGAAGGTCTTGAAGCCCATCGTCTCCAGCGCGACGTTGCCGGTGAGGATCATCAGGTCCGCCCACGAGATCGCGCGGCCGTACTTCTGCTTGATCGGCCACAGCAGGCGACGCGCCTTGTCGAGGCTCACGTTGTCCGGCCAGCTGTTGAGCGGCGCGAAGCGCTGCTGGCCGCGACCACCGCCGCCGCGCCCGTCACCGATGCGGTAGGTGCCGGCGCTGTGCCAGGCCATGCGCACGAACAGGCCGCCGTAGTGGCCGAAATCGGCCGGCCACCAGTCCTGCGAATCGGTCATCAGCGCGGCGAGATCGCGCTTGAGGCCGGCGTAGTCGAGTTTGGCGAATTCGGCGGCGTAATCGAAATCCCCGCCCATGGGGTCGGACTTCGCGGAATGCTGGTTGAGCAGATCCAGACGCAGCTGGTTCGGCCACCAGTCGCGGTTACTGGTGCCGCCGCCGGCGGTCTGGTGGAAGGGGCACTTGGCGTCGGTCGACATGGCTGGCGTTCTCCCGTGTGGTGTCTGGACGATGGCGTGCCGGTCACGGCCGGCGGCGCATCGGGTTCGAGTCTGCGAAAAACGGATGACAGAAGGCGTGCACGCGCGGGCGTGGGCCTTCGATCAGTCGGTGCTGGAAGACCACTCGCGACAGTGGCATCGCGGTATTGGCGGATCGATGAGCTGGCGCATGGCGGGCGGCCTCCCGGACTGGACCTTCAGCGTAGGCGCAGTCATTGCCGGGAGGGAAATCGATTGTTCCCGTCTATTCGATAGGGGTGGGCTATCGAGAGCAGGCGCGCGATTGCGCAGACCCGCTGGTGAGCGAATGCAGAGGGGTTTGATGCTCGGCATGCAGGCTCGGACCGGACGCGCTTCTTCGACAGCCGGAGTGTCGACCATCCGTTCTGGTTGTCGTCTGGGGCGCCGAAATCAGAATGGGTCCCAGCCTGCGCTGGGACGACGGTCCTGGAGACGCGGTAGCGGGACTCGGCGAACCGTATCCCTCAGAGCAACGCCCGCACCCGGTAGAGCGCTTCCAGCGCCTGCTTCGGCGTCAGCTCGTCAGGGTCGAGCCCGGCCAGCGCTTCGAGCGCGGCAGAGGCCGGCGCGAACAGGCCGATCTGTTGCGGACTGTCGAGCGTACCTGCCGACATGGGTGCGGAGGTGGGACTGTCGTGGCGTCGCTGTTCGAGCTCGGCCAGGCGCGCACGCGCGTCGCGCACGACCGCCCTCGGCAGACCGGCCAGCGCGGCGACCTGCAGGCCGAAGCTGCGATCGGCCGGACCGGCCTTGACCGCGTGCATGAACACCAGCGTCTCGCCGCCCTGCTTGTCGCGATGCTCGACCGCGTCCAGATGCACGTTGGCGATACCGCTGCCCGGCTGCGCGAGCGCGGTGAGTTCGAAGTAGTGCGTCGCGAACAGGGTATAGCTGCGGTTCGTGGCCGCCAGATGGCGCGCGCAGGCATCGGCCAGGGCGAGGCCGTCGTAGGTCGAGGTGCCGCGGCCAATCTCGTCCATCAGCACCAGCGACTGGTCGGTGGCGTGATGCAGGATGTAACTGGTCTCCGCCATTTCGACCATGAAGGTCGACTGTCCCTTGGCGAGATCGTCACCGGCGCCGATGCGGGTCAGGATGCGGTCGATCGGTCCGATGACCGCGCGGGAAGCCGGCACGAAACTGCCGATGTGCGCGAGCAGCACGATCAGCGCGTTCTGGCGCATGTAGGTGCTCTTGCCGCCCATGTTCGGGCCGGTGATGACCAGCATGCGGCGGTCCGAGAATTCCGCGCCGTCGCCGAGCACCAGATCGTTCGGTTCGAAGGGTTCGCGGCGCACCGCTTCGACCACCGGATGCCGGCCGCGTTCGATGCGGATGCCGGGCGCGTCGTCGAGCTGCGGACGCGACCAGTCCAGCGCCTGTCCGCGCTGCGCGAAGCAGGCGAGCACGTCGAGCTCGCTGAGCGCACCGGCGCAGTGCTTGAGCGCTTCGATGCGATCGTTCAGGGCATCCAGTAGCTGTTCGTAGAGCAGCCGCTCGCGGGCCAGCGACCGTTCGCGCGCCGACAGCACCTTGTCCTCGAAGGTCTTGAGTTCTTCGGTGATGTAGCGCTCGGCATTGGTCAGCGTCTGCCGGCGCGTGTAGTGCGCGGGTGCCTTCGCTGCATGCGCCTTGGAGACTTCGATGTAATAGCCGTGGACGCGGTTGTAGCCGACCTTCAGCGTGGAGATGCCGCTGGCTTCGCGCTCGCGCGTTTCCAGATCGACGAGGAACTGGTCGGCGTGGTTGCTCAGCCGCCGCAACTCGGCGAGTTCGGCGTCGTGGCCATCGGCGAACACGCCGCCGTCGCGTGCGAGCACCGGCGGTTGCTCGACCAGCGCGGTGGCCAGCAGATGCGCTTCGCCCGCGTGCTCGCCGAGGCTGTCGTGCAGGGCGCGCAGCCGCGGCGAGTCGAGCATGCCGAGGATGCCGCGCAGATCCGGCAGCATCGCCAGGCCATCGCGCAGCGTGGACAGGTCGCGCGGACGCGCCGAACGCAACGCGATGCGCGTGAGCACGCGCTCCATGTCACCCAGGGCGCGGAAGCGCTCTCGCAGTGTCTCGTCGCCGCCGGAATCGATCAGCGTCTGCACCGCATGCAGGCGTTCGCCCAGTACGGTGCGGTCGCGCAGCGGGCGGTGCAGCCAGCGCCGTAGCAGACGTCCGCCCATCGGCGTGACGGTGGAATCGAGCACGCCGAGCAGGGTGTTGCGGGTGTCGCCGTCGACGCGCGTGTCGAGTTCGAGATGGCGGCGCGTCGCGGCGTTCATCGCGATCGCGCCGTCGCCGCTTTCGACGGAAATCGAGGTCAGATGCGGCAGACGCTGCTTCTGGGTTTCCTCGACATAGCCGAGCAGCGCGCCGGCCGAGGCCACGGCCAGCGGTTTGTCGTCGATGCCGAAACCGGTGAGGTCGTGCAGGCCGAAGAACTGCAGCAGCTGGCGACGGCCGGACTCCGCATCGAACAGCCACGGCGGACGACGTCGCGCGCCGGTGCGTTCGGACAGGAAGCCCGGCCAGCCGTCTTCGTCGGGCACCAGCAGCTCGGCCGGATCGAGCCGGGCGATCTCCGCTTCGAGCATGTCTTCGGTCGCGCATTCGCAGACCAGAAACCGGCCGCCGGCGAGATCCGCCCAGGCGATGCCGTAATGCCCGGCGCGGTTGCGCGCGACCGCCATCAGCAGGGTGTCGCGGCGTTCCTGCAGCAGCGCTTCGTCGGTCACCGTGCCCGGCGTGACGATGTGCACGACCTTGCGCTCGACCAGACCCTTGCTCGCCGCGGGATCGCCGATCTGCTCGCAGATCGCCACCGACTCGCCCAGTGCGACCAGTCGCGCCAGATAGCCTTCGGCCGCGTGATGCGGCACGCCCGCCATCGGAATCGGTGCGCCGGCGGAATTGCCGCGCTGGGTCAGGGTGATGTCGAGCAGTCGCGCCGCCTTGCGGGCGTCGTCGTAGAACAGCTCGTAGAAATCGCCCATGCGGAAGAACAGCAGCACATCCGGGTGATCGGCCTTGGCGGCGAAGAACTGCTGCATCAATGGCGTGTGCTGGGGCGAAGACATCCAATCGCTCGTTTGGCCGGCCGCATAGTCTGCCCGAAACCGCCGTTTTCCGCGGTCCGCGGTGGCCGCGAAAGGCGCCTTCAGCCGGCGCGCGAAGTCCATGCGCACGCGTGTGGAAGCTGTGTTAGGTTTCCGTTCACGGCAGGCGACTGCCGGACGTTCCGGTCTGTCCCCCACGATGACCGGAGCGGCGGGGAATCCCGATGGCGCAATGCCGTCGGGCGTCGGTTTTAGGAAGAACCACACCACGTCATTCGGGGGACAACATGGATTCACGTAAGTTGCAGCGCAGCCTGCTCAGTCACGCTGTCGTCGTCGCGCTGGCCGCCACGGTCGCAGTTCCGGCGCTGGCGCAGTCGACCAGCACCGAGAACGAAGCACCGACCACGCTGTCGGCGATCACCGTCACCGCGCAGAAGCGCGAAGAAGCGCTGCAGGACGTGCCGATCGTCATCAACGTGTTGCCCGAACAGTTGCTGCAGGACACCGGCGTGCGTGACATCAAGGACATGCAGGTCCTGGTTCCCGGCCTCACCGTCACCAGCACGCAGTCCGCGGCGCAGACCACCGCGCGCATCCGCGGCATCGGCACGGTGGGTGACAACCCGGGTCTGGAATCCTCGGTCGGCATCGTCATCGACGGCGTCTACCGCGCCCGCAACAGCGTGGGCTTCGGCGATCTCGGCGAGATGGAGCGCATCGAAGTGCTCAAGGGCCCGCAGGGCACGGTGTTCGGCAAGAACACCTCGGCCGGCGTCATCAACGTGATCACCCGGCGCCCGAGCTACACGCAGGCGGTCGAAGGCGAAGTCACCGTGGGCAACTACGGCCTGCTCGGTGTGTCGGGGTCCTACAACGATGCGCTCAGCGACAACGCCGCGTTCCGCATCTTCGCCACCAAGCGCAAGCGCGACGGCGTCGACAACGTCGACACCTCGGGCGGTCCCCGCCGGGAAACCGACGATGGCGACCAGAACTATCACTCGCTGCGCGGCCAGCTGCTGCTCGAGCCCACGTCGAACCTCAACATCAACTTCATCGCCGACTACACCAGTCGCGAAGAGAACTGCTGCGTCTCGATGACCACGTTCCGCGGCCCGACCGCGGCGATCATCGATGCGCTGACGCCGGGCGGCGAGGGCATCATTCCGGTCGTCGATCTCGACCGACGTCTGGCCTACGCCAACCGCACCACCGAGCAGGACCTCAAGGACAAGGGCATCTCGGCCGAGGTCAACTGGACCACGCCATGGGCCAACGATGCGGTGCTGACCTCGATCACCGCGTTCCGCGACTGGGAAGCGATCACCAGCATCGACTTCGACTACAGCGGCGCGGACATCCTGTATCGCCCGCCGAATCCGGACGGCTCGCTGGTGAAGTTCGAGAACTTCAGCCAGGAGCTCCGCCTGACCGGTTCCAGCGACCGCATCGACTGGATGGTCGGCCTGTTCTATTCCGACGAGGATCTGGGTCGCAACGATTCCTACTATTTTGGCGCCGCCTACGAGCCGTATCTGTCCACCGCGGTCGCCTCGCAGGTCCTGCCGGCGATCGCGGCGCAGCTCGCGCCGCTGGGGCTGACGGTCAACACCGCGAATTCGGCGACGTTCCTGTCGCAGGTCAGCGGTCGTCCGTTCGGCACCAACTTCACCGGGCAGGGCGCGCTCGACCGCTACGAACAGAATGCCAAGAGCGCAGCGATCTTCACCAACAACACCTTCCACGTGACCGATGCGCTCGACGTCACCCTGGGCCTGCGCTACACCCGCGAGAAGAAGACGCTGCAGTCCGACTACACGAATCCCAACGGCGCACAGGGCTGCGCGGCGACGCTGGCCAATCCGGCGGCACGTGTCGGTGGCGCGCTGGCGCAGCGCATCAACGGCTTCGCCAGCCTGCCGCCCGCATTGCGTGCGCAGCTGCTGGCGGGTCTGGTGCCGGCCGTTGCACCGCAGATCGCGGGCTTCATGTGCCTGCCGTGGGCCAACATCGCGCACAACGGCCGCAGCACGTTCCAGGAACGCACCGAGAAGGAATGGTCGGGCACCTTGAAGGTCGCCTACGACTGGTCGGATGACGTGATGACCTACGTGTCGGCGTCGCGCGGCTACAAGGCCGGCGGCTTCAATCTCGACCGCGTGCAGGTGGGCATCACGCCGGTGGACGACACCGCGTTCGACGGCGAGTTCGTCGACAGCTACGAGCTTGGTCTGAAGACCAACTGGGCCGACGGCAACCTGCTGTTCAACGCGGCGCTGTTCCACCAGACCTACGAGGACTTCCAGCTCAACAGTTTCCTCGGCACCGCCTTCGTCGTGCGTTCGATCCCGGAAGTGACCTCGATGGGCATCGACGCCGAAGTGCTGTGGCAGACCGGCATGCCGGGCCTGATGCTGCAGGGTGGCGTGACGTACGCGGAAACCGAGTACGGCGACGACATCGTGCCGGACCTGCCGCTGCTGCCGGGCAACCAGATGAGCTTCGCGCCGAAGTGGTCGGGCAACGCGTCGGCCACCTACCAGTGGGACATCGGCTCGGCGCTGCAGGGCCGCTTCAACATCGGCGCCAAGTACATGTCCGAGTACAACACCGGCTCGGATCTCAAGCCGCAGAAGATGCAGGACGCCTACACCGTGCTCAATGCACGCCTTGGTTTCGGGCGGCAGGACCAACGCTGGATGCTGGAGTTCTGGGGCCAGAACCTGACCGACGAGACCTACAAGCAGGTCGGCATCGATGCGCCGATCCAGACGGGCTCGTTCAATGCGTTCCTCGGTGCCCCGCGCACCTATGGCGTGACGCTGCGCATGCGCTACTGATCCGTTTCATCGACGCGACGGCCGGCCCGAGAGGGTCGGCCGTTCGCGTTTCGGGCGCGTGGAAACGCGGCGTTCCAGGCGCCGGGGCGACGCGCGCGGCACGATGCGGTACAACGGCGGCTCCGATCGCGGGACCGCCCATGCACGACACCCATTCCGATGCCGCGCTGCACGCGCTCGCCGAAGCGACCGGCGCGCTGTTGCGCGCACGCCACCATCGCCTGGTCACGGCCGAGAGCTGCACCGGTGGCTGGATCGCCAAGGCCGTGACCGATGTCGCCGGCTGCTCGGACTGGTTCGACTGCGGCATGGCGGCCTACAGCTACGAGGCCAAGCAGGCGCTGCTGGGCGTCAATCCGCACACGCTGGAAACCCATGGCGCGGTGAGTCGCGAGACGGTGATCGAAATGGTGTCCGGCGCGCTGGTGAATTCCGGCGCCAGTGTCGCGGTTGCGGTGACCGGCATCGCCGGGCCGGGCGGCGGCAGCGAGGACAAGCCGGTCGGCACGGTGTGGATCGGCTGGAAGCGTCGCGGCGGCTACGCGCGCGCGGAACTGTTCCAGTTCGGTGGCGACCGTGATGCGGTGCGGCGGCAGACGGTCGCCGCCGCATTGCGTGGTCTGGGGTCGACGGTCGGCTGAAGCGGCCGTTCGCCGGAGACATCGGCGGCCGCATACCGGCAGTTGACGCGCAGGCGTGATCCATCCGCCTGCGACGCGGCGTCCTGCCGCGTCGCCTGAAGCGCGTTTACTGCGTCACATCCACCCACACGAGGCGATGGTCGGTGCCGTCGACGATGTCGGCATGCGCCGAGTCGCTGCGTGGCCAGAACACGCCGTTGCCGACGAGGGCATGCCCCACCGACGGCAGCGCGTAATCGAGGCGCAGGTTGCCCACGCGCGGGCCGAAGCTGCCGGTGTCGTGCGCAGCGGCGCCGCGATGCTGCGCATTCGCGCCGCCATCGGCCTCGGCGGCTTCGATCGCCCCCTCGCTGCGCGGCGTGGCCATGCGGATCACGCGCGGATGTTCGAGCAGTTCGACGATCGCGGTGTGATCGCCGGCGCCGTCGACGGGATCGTTGTTGAGGTCACCGAGGATCACGAAACGCGCATCGGGCTCGAGCCCGCCGCAGCGGCCGGCGTCGTCGCACAGCCAGTCGTGCGTGCCCGGCGACAGGTACTCGGTCCAGAACCGGATCTCGTCGTGATTGCGCGCGACGTTGCGCTTCTCCGGCCCATCGAATGCGGGCGGTGTCGGATGCGAGGCCAGCACATGGAGCACGCCGCCGGGCGCACGCACCTGCACGTCCCAGTGCGACTTCGACGACAGCCGCAGCTGCGACCAAGTGCTGTCGGGATGGAAGGGGCGGCCATCGGGATGGCGCGGACGCCGCGCGTCGGGCATCGCATTCCACTTCAGCAGCTGGAACGTGCGCGCCGTGGCGGCATCGATCGGATAGCGCGACAGCAGCAGCATGCCGTACTGGCCGGGATGCAGACCGTAGCCCCAGGCATCGTTGCCGCGATCGCGGCCGTCGCCGCCGATGCTGCCGTTGTTGTCGAGGTCCAGTCCGCTCTGCACGCCGGTGTTGACCGGGGCGAGATAGCGGTAGGGATAGCGGAGCGGTTCGCCGCCGCCCGGTTGCGCGCGTTCGAGCCAGCGTCGCTGGAACAGATCGGCGGCGCTGCCGTCGGCGACGTAGTCGAACTCGTTGAGCAGCACGATGTCGGGCCGCACCTGCTGCAGCACCGCGGCGACCTTGCGTGCGCCTGCGTCGTCGCCCTGCAGACGTTCGAGCAGACCGCCGGCTTTGTCGCTGTTGAGCGACGTGTTGTAGGTCGCGATGCGCAGCGTGCGCGGCGAGGCCGTGTCGGCGGCGTGCGGTGCATCGCCCTGCATGTTGGTGCGCGCGCAGGCGACGAGCAGTACGACGGCCGCGCAGGCGAGCGCGGCGATCAGCCACGTGCGACTCATGGCGCGGCGTCCGTCAGCGGGCGCCACTGGCGTCCATCGAAGCCTTCGAGCGGCTGGAAATTGCGTTTGTAAGCCATCTTGCGGTGTCCATCGATCCAGTAGCCGAGATAGAGAAAGCGCCGGCGGTCGCGCTGCGCCCAGGCGATCTGGCGCAGGATCGCCAGTGTGCCGAGTCCGCGTGACACGCAGTCGGGGTCGTAGAAAGTGTAGACGGCCGACAGCGCGTCCTCGATCAGATCCGTCACTGCGACGGCCACCAGCTGCCCGTGCAGGCGCAATTCCAGCAACCGGCCTTCGTTCCAGCTGCCGATCAGGAACTGGTCGAACTCGAGCGCGCCGTGGTCGTCCATGCCGCCGGCCGGATGGCGAGACACCAGGTATTTCCGGTACAGCGCGAGGCGCTCCTCGTTGCGCTCGGCCGGCACCACGCGCGCGTCGATGTCGGCGTTGCGCGCGAGCGTGCGGCGCTGGCTGCGATTGGGCACGAAGACCTCGACCGGAATCCGCACCGCCGTGCACGCGCGGCACGCATCGCAGTGCGGGCGGTAGACGATGTCGCCGGAGCGGCGGAAGCCCCAGCGCAAGGCCTGCGGATAGACCGTCGCAAGGCGCGGATCGCGCGGGTCGAGCACCAGGTCGCGTGCTTCGCGATCCGGCCAGTAGCCGCAGGCATGCGACGCGGTGTGGAACAGGCGCAATTCGCCCGTGCCGGCATCCGGTTCTGGTGCGGGGCGCGACGGCGTCTGCATGTGCGCAGGATACGCACCGGCGTCGCAGCCGGCGCGACCGCTTCGCCGACCGGCGGCTGAACCGCGCGGGTGTCCGGTCAACGCCGGGCGCGGTCCGGGCGTTGATCCCTGCACAGCGGCACGGTGCCGCGGCAACGGGAACACATCCATGAAGACGAGGCTCATCACCACCGCGCTGCTCGCGGCGCTGTCCATCACCACGATCGGTGCGGCCGCCGCGCAGGCGCCAGCAACAGGGACGCAGGCGGCGAAACCCGACGGCGAACGGCATCGCGCCCACGGTCCGCGCGGTCACGGCGGCGACCGTGTCGATGCGCTCGCGCGTTTCGACACCGACAACGACGGCCGCATCAGCCGCGCCGAGGCCCAGGCCGGCCAGCAGGCGATGCAGGCGCGTCGCGACGCCCATCGCGCCGAACGCGCCGCGCGTGGCGACGCGCCGCATGCCGGCGGCGTGCGCAGCGCCGATGCGCGTGGCGAACGTCCGCAGCGTGGCGCGGGCGGCCCGCGTTCGCACAAGGGTTTCGACCTGGTCGCCAACTTCGACGCGATCGATACCAACAGCGACGGCTATCTCACCCGCAGCGAATTGCGCACCTGGCACGCGGCGAAGTCCGCCGAGCGTCGAGCCGAGGGCGAGCGCCGTTTCGATGCGAAGTTCCGCGAAGCCGACCTCAACAACGACGGCAAGCTGAGCCGCGTCGAGGTCTCGGAGAAGATGCCGCGTCTGGTCGAGCGCTTCACCTGGCTCGACGAGAACCGCGACGGCTTCCTGAGCCGTGAGGAACTGCGCCCGGCACGTCCGCAGCGCTGAGCCGCGGGTGATCCGTCAACCGAAAGGCCGCGCAGTGCGCGGCCTTTTTTTCTGCACGGCAGGCACCTCGAAGCGACACGTCGCCGGTGGCATGAGTCACGACGACAGCACCCAATGGAAGACGGGATCCGCGCGCGAGATCGTCTGCGCGCCACCGTTGCAAACGCGGCTCAGGCGGTCTTGAGCCACAGGATCAGCAACACGCCCACCAGACCCACGTTGGTCAGGATCAGGCCACTCGTCCCGAACATCAGGCGGTAGCCGAGTGCGCGGCGGGCGCCGCCCCTGGGGTCGCGCGCGATGTCGCGGGCGATCAGCGGATTCATCAGTCGCGGCATGCTGGTCAGCAGCGGATAGTTGTAGGGAAACAGGGCGGTCACGAGCAGGATCGACATCCAGCCGACCGACAGTTGGCTGTAACCCGCGACGAAACCGATGCACAGCGCCAGCAGACCCCCTGCCAGGGAACCCCACAGGAACCAGCGGTCGTAGAGCTTGAGAATGGCGATGCGCTCGGCCTCGGTATCGGCATATCGCGCGACCATCTTCCGGCACAGCCACATCGTCAGCCCACCGAACACCAGCGACACACCGGCAGCGCCGAGTGCGCTCGCACTGCCCAGCGCCGCCTTGCCGGCGACGCCCGCGCCGCCGGCGGCGACACCTGCGACCGTGCCCGCCGCGGCGGGTTTCGCGAATGCCGCCAGCCCGGCCGTGACCAGCAGCGTGAACGCCGTGCCCGGCGCCGAGCCCGCCGCGAACTCCTGGAAGCGCGCCATCAGATCCTCGCGCAGGCTGCGGCGCGCGCGCGACAGGCGCTTGCGCACCGCGGCGTCGGACAGGCCGAGCAGGGCGGCGACCTGCTTCGAATTGCCGCCCTCGCGGTAGTACAGCAACAGCACTTCGCGGCTTTCGTCGGGCAGGTCGGAGATCAGGTCCGCGGCGACGCGGCCGGTCTCGTCGTCGATGATCTGCTGCATCGGGCAGGCGTCGGGATCGGCGGCCTGGGCGATGGCGATGTCGGCGGCCTCGCCGGCCACGATGCGGTCGCGGCGCGCGCGCAGATGGTCGCGCGCGAGGTTGCGGGTGATCTGTCGCAGCCACGGCAGGAAGCTCGTCGTGTTCTGCAGTCTGCCCAGTTGCTGCCAGGCCTTGAGATAGGCCTCCTGGGCGATGTCCTGGCTGGCCTGCACGTCGCGGGTGATCGCCAGCGCGATCGCGGTGGTCGCGTTCTGGCTCATCTGCACGATGCGGCCGTACGCGGCCTGGTCGCCACCGCGCGCGGCGGGCAGCTCCAGGTGGATCCGGTCTTCGAGGCCGAGGTCGGCGGCGATGGCGTTCATGGCGATCCTTGCAGGTCAGGTCGCTTCCAAGGACGCGACTCGCGCGCCGGATGTGACCGGCGCCGTCGATGATGCCCGCGGACGCGCGCCGCCGCGATCAGTCGACGGCGCCGAACTGCCAGTCGCGGCCGTCGCGGCGGACCTCGAGGGTGCGCCTGACCAGGCCTTGCGCGGCATCGCTGCCCCCGCGGACCAGATCCACCGTGCCCTGGCCGGAGCCGTCGGTCCGGTAGTTGGTGACGTCGAGCGACGCGGCCTGGCCGTCGCCGCCCCCGCAGGCCGAGGACGGCCGCACGTCGGGATAGCCGGCTTCGAGTTCCGCCAGCAGCGGCGCTGCCGGCGCATCACCGTCGATCGCCACGCAGACCGGGCCGGCCAGCGACGAAAGTGCGTCGGCCAGCACGGCCGTCGCGAGCGCGCGCGGCACCGGTGCGCGGTACTCGCTGGCTTCGACGGTCGGCGGCACCATGTCGAGTGCCGGCTCGGGTGCGGCCGCGACTGTCGTCTCCGCAGGCGCGTCGCTCGACGGCCGGCTCCACCACGACAGCGCGATCACCAGCACCGCGCCGCCGATCAGCGTGTAGCGCACCTTCGAGGCGCGCGACATGCCCTTGCGCGCTTCGGCGGCCGGCGCGAACACCACGTCCGCCTGCTGCAGATAGCTGCGCGCCGACGGCTGGCCCTGCAGCAGTCCGGCCTCGCGCAGCAGTTCGCGCGCGCGCGGCTGGTCGTCGGAGCGGGTGACCCACACCGCCGGCCTCGGGCCACCGGCGTCCTCGCGATAGCTGAAGTTGCTGCGGCGGTTGCCCTTGTAGGAACGGCCGTTGAGGATCTGCACCTCGATGCCGGCATCGCGCAGCAGGGCGGCGACGCGCTCGACGTTCTCGAGGCGGGGACTGGAGAAGACCTGACGCATCTCAGCCCGCCTTCGCCGCGGCGTCGTCACCCGGCAGCACGCGGATCATGCCTTCCTGCGCGGTGCTGGCGACGAGGCGCCCGGCGCGGTCGAAGATCTGCCCGCGCGCCAGTCCGCGCGCGCCCTGCGCGCTGGGGCTGTCGAGCGAATACAGCAGCCAGTCGTCGACGCGGAAGGGACGGTGGAACCACAGCGCGTGATCGAGCGAGGCCATCTGCACGTTCGGCTGGTAGTAGCTGATGCCGTGCGGGAACGTCGCCGTGCCCAGCAGCTGGAAATCGGACGCGTAGGCCAGCAGTGCGCGGTGCAGGGCCGGGGTGTCGTCGACCGGGCCGGTCAGGCGGAACCACATCTGCTGGAACGGCGGACGCTTGGGCGGGCGCAGTTCATCGCGCGGATACACGTGGCGGAATTCGAACGGGCCGCTGCGGTCGAGCCAGCGCTGCACCTTGACCGGCAGCTTCGCCAGCACCTGCGCAGGCAACGGGTCCTGCGGCTCGAGATCCTCGGGCGCGGGCACCTCGGGCATCGACAGCTGGTGCTCGGCGCCGGCTTCTTCCTCCTGGAACGACGCCGCACAGAAGAAGATCACCTTGCCGTGCTGGATCGCGGTCACGCGCCGTACCGAGAAGCTGCCGCCGTCGCGGGTGCGGTCGACGTCGTAGACGATCGGCGCCTCGATGTTGCCCGCGCGCAGGAAGTAGGCGTGCAGCGAATGCGCCGGGCGCGGGTTGTCCATCGTCGCCTGCGCTGCCGAGAGCGCCTGGCCCAGCACCTGGCCACCGAACACGTACTTGGTGCCGATGTCGCGGCTCTGGCCACGGAACAGGTTGTCTTCGAGTCGCTCGAGCGAGAGCAGGTCGATCAGTTCGGAAACGGGCGGGGTCATCGCGGGGCCGTGCACGGTGGGGCGGCATCGCGGACGCGTGCCGGCCGACGATTATAGGTGGGGGCGGGCCGGGGCCCTGACGCGGGCGTTCAGACGCCGATGCGGGCCAGCGGCACGCGCGCCAGCACGTCGGCCCACGGGAACAACGGCCCGGGATCGCGCTTGCGGGCCACGGTCAGGGCCGGATCTTCACTGGCGGCGACGCGATCGGTGTCCAGATCCTCGTGGCCGGCGATCTCTTGCAGGTTAGGCAGTGTGGCGCGCAGATGCGCGAGCAGGGCGACCAGCGCATCGATCTGCATCGGCGTATAGGCCTCGTCCATCGCCTGATGGCGGCTGTCGTACCAGTCCGGGAAGCGCCCGGTGTTCACCAGCTCGATGCCGATCGAGGTCGCGTTGTGGCCGCGCACGTGGTGGGCGATGCGGGACGCCGGCACGTATTCGACGATGCGGCCGTCGCGGTCGATGTACCAGTGGCCGCTGGCGCCGGTGCCACTGTCGTAGAGCACGCGCTCGCCGTAGACACGCGCCGTCGCGAGGTCCGGCAGTTCGGTGCAGTGGATGACGACGAGGCGGATGTCCGACGCGGCGCGGGGCGCCAGCAGGTCCACGTAGGGCAGCGGTTGCAGCGCGATCCGGGGCGCGGACGTGGGGTCGGACATGGCCCGGATGCTAGCATTCACACATGAGAAATCCGCCGCCAGACTCCGACCTGCACGCCCTGATGACGCAGTTTCCGCGCGTCGGACGTGTGGACTGGATCGGCCTGCGGCCCGCCCGTGAGGCGCCGATCCGCGCCGTCGACAGCGCGGTCGCGGTGACCGGCATCGGCCTCGAAGGCGACCGCTACACCGGCGGCAGCGGCAAGCGCGGCGTGACCCTGATCCAGGCCGAGCATCTGCCGGCGATCGCTGCGCTGAGCGGGCATGCCGAGGTCACGCCGGTCACGCTGCGTCGCAATCTCGTGGTCTCGGGCATTCCGCTGATCTCTCTCAAGGGCCGACGCTTCCGCGTCGGCGAGGTGCTGCTCGAAGGTACGGCGCCCTGCGATCCGTGTTCGAAGATGGAAGTGGCGCTCGGCGCCGGCGGCTACAACGCGCTCCGCGGTATGGGCGGCCTGTGCGCGCGCGTGATCACAGGCGGCGCGCTGAAGATCGGCGACGCGGTCGAATGGGTGGACGCATGAGTACGCGCGGCCACTGCATCCTCTCGCACGGCTTCGAGAGCGGCCCGGAGGCCACCAAGGTCACCGCGCTCGCCGAAGCGGCGGAGCGTCTGGGCTGGAGCCACGAGCGCCCGGACTTCACCGATCTCGACGGCAAGCGCGACGTCAGCCCGCTCGGCGATGTCGCCGCGCGCATCGAACGCCTGCTGCGGCTGGCGCGCGACGCCGCCGCGCGTGGGCCGGTGGTGCTGGCCGGTTCCAGTCTCGGCGCTTGGATCGCCGGGCACGTGTCGCTGCAGGTGCCGGTCGCCGGCCTGTTCCTGATGGCGCCGCCGGTGCGCCTCGACGCCGCGCATCCGCTGCAGGCGGCCGACGTGCCGCTGTCGGTCGTGCACGGCTGGGACGACGAACTGATTCCCGCCGCCGATGTCGTCGGCTGGACCTGCGCCCGCCGCGGCCGGCTGCTGCTGGTCGACGACAATCACCGCCTGACCGCGCATGTGGACGCGTCGGCGGATGCATTCGCGGCCTTGCTGCGGTCGCTTTGACGCGAACAGCTGATGTCCACATCCACGTCTTCCAGCACCATTCTCGTCATTCCCGCGTAGGCGGGAATCCAGTGCCATCTTCGGCACGCATCGCTCGGCCAGTACGTCAAGACACTGGGTTCCCGCCTGCGCGGGATCGACGGAGTCAACACGTCGGCCTTCAAGTAAGCCCCAAGTCCCCATGAAATTTTTCGCCAGCTGCCCCAAGGGCCTCGAATATCTGCTCGTCGACGAGCTGCTCGCACTCGGCTGCGCGCACGCCACCGCGACGACCGCCGGCGCCAACGTCGAAGGCACGCTGCACGACGCGCAACGCGCGGTGCTGTGGTCGCGCCTGGCCAGCCGCGTGCTGTGGCCGATCGCCGACTACGCCTGCGAGGACGAGGACGCGCTCTATGCCGGCGCGCGTGCGATCGACTGGACCGCGCACCTCGACGCGACCATGACGCTCGCGATCGATCCGCATGTCTCGGGCAGCGCGATCACCCACGCGCGCTACGCCGCGCAGCGGGTCAAGGACGCGATCGTCGACGGCTTGCGCGAAGCGACCGGTGCGCGTCCGGACGTCGATGTCGAATCGCCGGATCTGCGCCTGAGCCTCGTGGTGCGCAAGGGCCGCGCGATCCTGTCGGTCGATCTCGGCGGTGGCCCGCTGCATCGTCGCGGCTGGCGTCGTGCGCAGGGCGAGGCGCCGCTGAAGGAGAACCTCGCCGCCGCCGTGCTGATGCGCGGCGGCTGGCCGGCGCTGTATGCCGAAGGCGGCGCGCTGCTGGATCCGATGTGCGGCAGCGGCACGCTGCTGATCGAAGGCGCGCTGATGGCCGCCGATGTCGCGCCCGGCCTGGCGCGCGATGGCGGTGCGGCGACGGCGGGCCGTGCGCCGAGCCGCTGGCGTGGATTCGACATCGCGCACTGGGAAACGCTGTGCGAAGACGCGCTCGCGCGCGAACGGACCGGCCGTCAGCGCCTGCGCGCGGTGTTCTTCGGCCGCGATCTCGACCCGCATGCGATCCATGCCGCGCGCGAGAACGCGACGGCCGCCGGCCTGCGCGAGGCGATCGAGTGGCAGATCGGTGACATCGCCACCCTGCAGGCCCCGGTGCCGCCGGCCTCGCAAGAGGATGCTGCGCTGGCGGAATCGGTGAAGCGCGGGCTCGCGGTCTGCAATCCGCCCTACGACGCGCGCCTTGCCGCCGATCCCGCGCTGTACCGCACGCTGGGCAATGCGCTGGGACGCGCGGTGCCCGAATGGCGCGCGAGCCTGCTGTGCGGCGACCCCGAGCTCGCGCACGCCACCGGCCTGCGCGCGAAGAAGAAGTACCAGGTGTTCAACGGCGCCATCGAGTGCAGCCTGATTGTCTGCGATCCGGTGCGGCCGCCGCAGCGCGCCGTCAGCGAAACACCGGAAGACCTCGGCGAAGGCGCGACGATGGTCGCCAACCGCCTGCGCAAGAACCTGCGCAAGTTCAAGACCTGGCGCGAGCGTGAGGGCGTGACCTGCTATCGCGTCTACGACGCGGACCTGCCCGAGTACGCGGCCGCGATCGACGTCTACATCCAGTCCGAAGCGGACGTCAGCGCCGACGGGACACCGCTGTGGCTGCACATCCAGGAATACGCGGCGCCGGCCGAGATTCCCGAAGCCGTGACCCGGCGACGTTTCGGCGACGTGCTGGCTGCCGCGCGCGACGTGTTCCGCATCCCGCGCGAGCGCATCGCGGTCAAGACGCGTTCGAAGGGCAAGGGCGGCAGCAAGTACGGCCGTTTCGACGCGCGCCATGAATTCCTGCTGGTCGACGAAGGCCGCGTGCACCTGCGCGTGAATCTGTTCGACTATCTCGACACCGGCCTGTTTCTCGACCACCGGCCGATGCGCCTGCGCATCGCCGACGAAGCCGCCGACACCCGCTTCCTCAACCTGTTCGGCTACACCGGTGCGGCCACGGTGCATGCGGCCGGCGGCGGCGCGCGTACGACCACGACGGTCGATCTGTCGGGCACCTATCTGCAGTGGTGCGCCGACAACCTTGCCGCGAATGGCTACGGCGGCGCGAAGCACCGCCTGGTCCAGGCCGACGCGCTGCAGTGGCTGGAAGCCGAGACGGCGCAGTTCGATCTGATCTTCTGCGACCCGCCGACGTTCTCGAACTCGGCGCGTGCCAAGGACTTCGACATCCAGCGCGAACACGTGCGCCTGCTGGAAGCCGCGGTGGCCCGGCTCGCGCCGGGCGGCGTGCTGTATTTCTCCAACAACTTCCGCCGCTTCAAGCTCGACGCCGAAGCCGTCGGCGCGTTCGCGCACGTCGAAGACATCAGCCCGGCGACGATTCCACCCGATTTCGAACGCAACCCGCGCATCCATCGCGCCTGGCGCATCACCGCGCGCTGAAGCGACACGGCCTGCCGCCCCTCTCCCTCTGGGGGTGAGGCGGCACGCATGCGAGCCATTGGCTCGCGTGCCGACGAACGCCCTCGCGCCCTCGCGAGGGCCGGGGCGCGGGGCGGGGGTTGGGGTGAGGGCAAGTGGATTGCAACGGTCGATCTCCGCGCGCGTAAGCTTTGTCGATATTCGACCGTCCGCGCTGCTCCCACCGCCGTCCCGTCCCCACGGAAACCTCCGTTCCACCCACGCGCGTATAAACCACGCCTCGCGCCCGCATCGTGTCGGCACATCCGACAGGAGCCGCCCGATGACCACCCCCGATTCCGCCCGCATCATCCGCCACGTGCGCGGCATGCCCGCCAGCGACGGTGCCGGCGTGAAGCTCACCCGTGTCATCGGCAGCCCGCAGCTGCCCGACCTCGATCCGTTCCTGATGCTCGACGAGTTCGGCACCGACACGCCCGAGGATTACCTCGCCGGCTTCCCCGAGCATCCGCATCGCGGCTTCGAAACCGTCACCTACATGCTCGACGGCCGGATGCGCCACAAGGACAACCACGGCAACGAGGGCCTGCTGGTGCCCGGCAGCGTGCAGTGGATGACCGCCGGTCGTGGACTCGTGCATTCGGAGATGCCCGAACAGGAGGCCGGTCGCATGCGCGGTTTCCAGCTGTGGGTGAACCTGCCGGCGAAGGACAAGATGACCGCGCCGAGCTATCAGGAATTCGCGCCCGAGCGCATTCCGGTTGTGCAGGCGGGCGAGGGTGTGACGGTGAAGGTGATCGCCGGTGTCGTCGACGGCGTCGCCGGACCGATCGCGCAGCCCGCGACCGATCCGCTTTATGTCGACATCACCCTGGCACCCGGCGCGACCTGGCGCCACGCGCTGCCCGACGGCCACAACGCCTTCGCCTATGCCTTCGAAGGCGGCGTCCGCGTGGGCGAGGGCGACGACGCCCGTCCGCTGGCGTCACAGGAACTCGCCGTGCTCGGTGGTGGTGCGCAGCTGATCCTGGAAGCCGGCGACACCGGCGCGCGATTGATCCTCGTCGCCGGTCGCCCGCTGCGCGAGCCGGTCGCCCGCCATGGCCCTTTCGTCATGAACACCCGCGAAGAACTGATGCAGGCGTTCGTCGATTTCGAGCAGGGCCGTTTCTGATACGCCTCTAAAAATGGACGACGTTCGAATCGAGCGCATCTCCAGCTATCCGTGATCCCGGCGGCTTTCAACAGACGCAGGTCTGGTAACGCCGGGATCCAGCGCCTTCAACGACCGGCGACGGCGTCAGTCTGAAAGCTGCTCCGCGCGTGGGCCGAGTCGCAGGATTGCCCGCGTTGCGCATCGGCGTGAAGCACCCCGGACGTCCCCGGGGTGACGACGCCATCGGGCTTCGGCATCAGAGGCAGGCGGGCAGACTCCGACCTATTTGCTGCCGAGGTGCACGTCCGAAAAATGCAGCGATTCGGCATCGCTCAGCGAACGCGTCAAATCGGCCTCATCCCGTGCGCGCACGATGATGTGTGCGTAATCGCCCGACGGCAGTTCCAGCAGCGTTTCGCGCACCAGTGCGCCGGTCAGCTCGTTGTCCGGCGCGTGCCACCAGGTGCGTGTGCCATCGATGGTGACGCGATCGCCCACGCGATCGTTGCGGCGCGGCTTGAAGGTCGCACTGCGGCCCACGGTCACGGCGAAGGCCTGTTGACCGCTGGCGACGTCCATCGCGCGGCAGAACACGAAGTCGGGCCCCGGCTGCACTTCCCAGCGCACGGCGGCCTCGGGTGGCAGTTGCGGACATTCGGTGGCGGTCTGCGCGTGCGCCGTGCCCGCACAGAGCAGTGCGCCCAACAGCGCAAGCGGTCGGATCGAAAGCATCGTCGTGGTCCCCTGTGACTCGACTTCCGACCATACGCCTGCATCCGTGCTGCGGCGCGGTAGCGATTGTGACAACCGTCACCGTTCCGGAAGCGGAATGAATTCCGGGTCGCCCGGGACGGTGCCGAAGCGGCCCGCGCGCCAGTCGTCCTTGGCCTGCTCGATGCGGTCCTTCGACGACGACACGAAGTTCCACCACAGGTGACGCGGCCCGTCGAGCGGTTCGCCGCCGAACAGCATCGCCTTGAGCGGCGTCTTCGCGCGCAGCCGGGCGACTGCCCCGGCATCCAGCACCGCGAGGTGACGCGGCGGAATGTCGGCGCCGTCGAGCTGCGCCTCGCCTTCGAGCACGTAGAGCGCGCGCTCGGCATGCGAAGGCGGAATGGAAAGCTCGGCGTCCGGATCGAGATCCAGCGCCACGTTGAGCGTGTCGGCGAACACGCGCACCGGCGACTCCTCGCCGAAGCCACGGCCGGCGATCACCCGCACCCAGGCGCCCTCGCGGCGGAACTGCGGCAGCGTCGCCGCGGCATGGTGATGGAACTCCGGCGCGGTTTCCTCGTACGTCTTCGGCAGTGCGACCCAGGTCTGCATACCGTGCAGCGGGTGCTCGCCTTCGCGCAGCGATTGCGGCGTGCGCTCGGCATGCGCGATGCCTCGACCGGCCGTCATCCAGTTCACGTCACCCGCGGTGATGTCCTGCGAGTAGCCGAGCGTATCGGCGTGATGGATCGTGCCCGACCACAGGAACGTCACCGTCGCCAGTCCGATATGCGGATGCGGTCGCACGTCCACGCCGGCGCCCTTCTCGAAGATCGCCGGGCCCATGTGATCGACGAACACGAACGGCCCTACGCTGCGCGCCTGCAAGGTCGGCACCGCGCGGCGCACCTCGAAACCGCCGAGATCGTGGGTACGGGGATTGATCAGCAGGGTCATGGCAGCGGCTCCAGCGGCGGCGAGGGCAGGGCATCAGCATGCCAGCGGCGCTGCCCGCGCGGCCCCTGGTCAGCGGGACGATCCGTTGCGGCTGGAAATGTCGTTGGGCGCATGAGGCACCGACCTGGTCCGGGAGATCGGTCGCACCCGGCCTCCGGTCTGTCCGGGGGAAACCGGGACATCTCCTTCGTCGGCGAGCATCTGTCTTGGAGTCGATCGATGATCGACGCGCATGGCGGGTAGGTGGGCTGGCGGCCGCCGGGTTCAACGCACCTCAAACGTCGGCCAACCCCGCACGCCACGCCGCCAGCTTCGCCTCGAATCCCAGCGCCGCGTGCGCCGGGCTCGTCGAGGGCAAACGCAGCAGATCGGGCACGACGTCGAGCGTCGGCAGCACATGCCGCCGGAACAGCGTCTCCGCCGCCGCGCCGTTGAACCGGATTCGGGTGATCCCCGGATAGCGCGCCAGCAGCCCGCCGATATCGTGCGGCACCACGCTGCCCGCCTCGATACGCGCATCGAGACTGCCCGGCCGCACGCATTCGCCGGCCACGTCCCACAGCGCCACGCCACGGGCCGTCAGCTGCGCAAGCCGCGCGTCATAAGGCAGAGCCGGATCGAATCCGAACAGCGCGCCGACGATCGGCCAGAACACATTCCGCGGATGCGCGTAGTAGCGATCCGCGTCCAGCGATGCCACACCCGGCATGCTGCCGAGCACCAGCACGCGTGCGTGATCGCCGACGACAGGTGCGAAGCTGCGGATGCGAATGCCAGTCACAGGAATACGATGCCCATCTGCGGCGGCGGCGTCGGCCAAGGGTATTGGCCGGCGCTTCCACGCGCCATGTGGAGAACGCACATGTCAGTTGCGGTCTTCATGCTGGACGGGCAAGGCTGCTTGACTGCACGACGCAAATCGAACTGCCGACATCGAAGAGCGGCTGCAATCGCATGCGGGTCTGCATCCTGTCGACGCGAGTTCGATGCGCGCACGACATCCCAGACGTAGAGTCACAAGACGACTCGCGACGACATCTGCTGACGCCGAAGATCGAGGAAGCTGAAGGTGGTCCGCCCTCCGGGCGCGCGGGTGCTGATTCAGTTGCTTGGCGTGCCGGGCTGCCGCTTGCCCTGTGCTTGCGCGTCAAGCGTTTTGACTTCCCGTCGCGCTTCAACAGCGCGCTCCTGGTCACGATACTTGTGCCAGTTGTTGTCAAGACGATCCGACCGGAGCTGCGCAGATTGTGCTGCCCGCTCTTCACCCGATAACCCGCGCCCGCTTCCGGTAGAAGCGCAACCCGCGACTATCAGGGTCGCAGTCAACATCAGAATCGTGGCCTTGCGCATACCGAATCTCCGTTCATGGAATGGCGAAACGTTTTCGATCGCTGTGCGATCTCGCTAAGTTCTGGCTGCCTTATAACGTCATATCACGTTATGCGCGTTGCACCAATCCGACGTGCACGCCTCCCCAAGTCGCAGCGCATCTCTGGATCGACGCGAGCGTCGATACGTGACGAATCGCAACCCGCCAGACAAGACTGGCGGAGTGCGTTCGATGAGCGGAATCATGCGACGGAAGAGGCGGATATCGCTCATGCGATCTGCGCCAGATTTCTCTAGCTGCCACGCCGCCTGACCGTCACTTCGAGGCCGAGCTCACCGACCCGGACACTGGCAGCCTCATCCGGCCGAACGACGATCGTGGGCGCCATGGAACCGTGGGGTGAGTCGAGATTCGCGACCACTTGAATCTGGTCCGCCGTGATGTCGGACACCGTGACCATGAGGGTGTAGCCGTCAGACCCTGCGACCTCGACGGTCGCGGGCGCATTGGCCAGCACCACGGCGTTAGGC
Organism: Luteimonas flava; assembly: GCF_036584485.1. NCBI lineage: Bacteria > Pseudomonadati > Pseudomonadota > Gammaproteobacteria > Lysobacterales > Lysobacteraceae > Luteimonas > Luteimonas flava. The sequence goes on from NZ_JAZHBM010000001.1 coordinate 549,325, forward strand.
TCCCCGAAAGTTCGACCCGCGTTTGTCAGCTTTGCCGACACCACGAACGAGTCGGTGGGGCCAGCCTGGCTGGCAGTCGTCACCGTGATCAAAACGAGTAGTGCGAACACCTTCGAGATCCAACGCATAGGGTTCTCCTGGATTGAGTGAACCAGACTGCGAGCCGTCCCGCCCACAACGAGCACATCTTCTGCCATCTCACGCCTGAACTGATGAATTGTTAGGCCGCAAGCTGTGCCCGCCAAGTGGTTTGCGTCCCGATGCGGTGTCGACCTGACCCATTGTTAGACCCTACTTCATCGGACCACACGGGCTCAGATTCGATTTTTTGCCATACCCTTAGGACAGGCATGTCAATGAGTCCTCCCTCCGTCGCACGTACGGATACCGACGGAGAGCGGTGCGTTGATGAGAAAGCCGCAACAGAGAAGTTGAACTCTTTAACGCCGCAGTGAAGCGGCGTTAGGCGAACGGGAACTCTGTACTCGCCGCCCTCATTCGTCATTGCAACGCCAGGACTGCCGGGCCATGTATCCACTGCCCAAGAGACGCCAACCAAGGCGTAAGCCAACGGCTCTCCCGCTTCATCTGTAACCTTGCCGGAGAGCTCGAAGAACTTTGCCTTGCACTTACTTGCCGATGCATCGGTTGCGACGAGCACTAGAAGAAAGATGGCGAGAACTGTACGCATGGGCCTAACGCTGGAATTAAGCCGCGCCGCGAAGCGGCGTCGGCTTGAATGAATTGTTAGGCGCTGAGCCCGGGTGGCATACGCCCTGTTCTGATGAGTAGTGGAAGCGGCCTCGGGTGTCGCGGATCTGCAGTTTGAAAATGCCAGTCTCTTGGCCAGATGGCCATACACTAGGCTCGTAGGTGAAATCTGCTTGATCCCCCGAATCAAGCGATACTTCGTTTGTGGCCGGGAAGAAATGCTCCAACACGACCTGCCACGGCTCTCCTGAAACAGCATCCAGCAACTGAACTGAGGCAGGGTGCAACTCGTAGGGCGGGCTAGACGTGCCGTACGTATGGAAGGCGACGCGCGCATTTGAGGTGTTGCGGATGCGTATCAGCACATCAGGGCTTGCCGCTGCAATGCAGCCATGTGCATCCAGCTCAATGGCAACGCCTGCGTCCGACGAAGGCGATAAATGGGCGCACCCCACCAGTGCTGTTGCTATGACTGCGACGATGCTTGTTCTCATGCGCCTAACGCTTGAATTAAGCCGAGTTGCGAAGCAACTTCGGCTTGAATGAACTGTTAGGCGCTTGGACCAATCCGGAGCCCGGAACCAGAGCGCCTTTTGCCGAAGGCCTAACGATCATTTGGCCCTCGACGCCACTCGGCGACGAAGATCGGCATAGCCTGAAGCGCGAAGACGGCCGCCCCAAACAGGGCGCCCTTAAGAAGGCCGTGAGCCCACCAAAATATACCCGCGGCTGCAGTAGCCACGAGCGTTGCAGCAGCAATCTGATTTCGTAGAGACATTCGCATCGCGGGTTGGCGCCTAACACCAGAGTTCAGCCGCTTTGTAGCGGCGATTGGACCAAGTGGCAAGCTTTAACTGCCGCTTGGGCCGAGCGCCGATGCAACGTCGGCTGCAACGACTCGTTAGGCCCCGTACCGCCACCTCAAAGTAGCGACAAGCAAGAGGCCAGTGATACCACCAGCGTACGTAGCGATGATTGGCAGGTGTGTCGGCTCATACGCTAGAGAGACATAGCGCTTCATGTCTGGATACCACGAAGGCTCCAGCAGCATCCATGCCACGACTGCGCCAGTCACGAAGGCCAGGCAGGAGAGGGTGAACTTGAAGCTAGGCGCAGAAGCGTAGCTAGCTACAACGACCGCGAAGGCTGCACAGAAGCCGGCGCTAGGGATGTGCCAGAAACCAAGAACGTCAGCGACAGCGGACCCGCCAAATCCCGCCAAAAAGAACGCCCCGGCTACTGCGAAAAAGGCCAGAACCCATTGTTTGATTGCCGACATATTTCCCACGGGGCCTAACGCCTGAATTAAGCCGCGCCGCGAAGCGGCGTCGGCTTGAATGAATTTTTAGGCCTTAACTCCATGAGCCAAGACCACGACGGCAATGAACAATAGAATTAGCTGGCCAAGTGTGAGAAGCGCTTGTGCCTGTGACTGATACGTTATGGGCTTGATGCTTGAGATTGTATTGCCGTGTAGCGCCAGTGAGTAGCCGCGCCAAGCCAAACATCTATAGATTGGCAGTAGCCCGCTCGAGAAGAGCTTGGTGAATGCAAGGAAGTTAAAGCGATCAAGAAGATCTTGAGCCTTGGCCTGATTTTCTATGGCAGAAGTGGCTGCCAGTGCGCCGGTAACCATTGATCCAAGCCAGCGAGACAGAAGCCCCAGCAACATGGATATAGCGAACCACGCTAGTGCCCACTTGAAGCTGCGAAGATGGACGTAAGGCACGATCTTGTCGAGGTTTGCCACGAGTAAAGCAAAGCTTGCTCCTGAGACCGTCAGCAGCCAACCCACAAAGCTGGAAAGAGCCGAAGAAGCAGACTCCGCTGTGGAAAGGAGTGCGCGCCGGGCAACTAGCTGCTCTTCAGGGTAGCGCTTTCCCCATCCCATCAGTTTCTCCGTATTTAACCTTAAGGCCTAACGCCTGAATTTAGCTGCGGCGCTAAGCGGCGTCGGCTTGAATGAACTGTTAGGCCTCATCCGACGTGCCAGCGCCATTTTGGACAAGGTGCTCGCGAACTTACAAAAGCGACTTGAAGAGCGGTGTAGGTTCGAGCCTTGCGATCTCATGTAGCGCTTCAGCGAGATGCGCGTGATGCTCTGGCGACGCCGGAATCAGGCGGTAGTTGCCGCTCTGGACAGAGAACTAACCTCGCTTGTTGGGAGTGATGAACTCCGCCTCTAGCGGCGAGCCGTCAGCAGCCCAGAACAACCAGGTAGCAACCTCAACATCAAGCCCTTCGCAGTACGCCACAACGTCGCCCTCGGTTGGGAAAACCGTCAGCGATCTTTCTTCGGTTTCGACGGCAAAGATCATGGAGGCCTAATGCCTGAATTAAGCCGCGCCGCGAAGCGGCGTCGGCTTGAATGAATTGTAGGCATCATTGCCGAAACGCCTGTTGGCCACAATACGGACAGTTGCCAGTGGCGACAGCTATGTTGCCGGGCATGCCAAGCAACCCACCTTTACATGAGTGGCATACCAAGCCGGCTCGCTTGGCCTGACCGCGACCGCGCAAGGTGAAGATTACGGCGTTGGCAACAAGAACAGCGAGATACGAGATGCCAGCGACGCCCTAGCGCTGCTCCGGCACTCGCCCGAGCAAAGGGATGGCGGCAATGAGAAGCCCAAAGAAGAGCGTGAGATAAATGGTGTTGAAGCGCCGGCCGCGCTTATTGAACTCGGAAAGGCGCCGCACGAACTGATCCTTGGTCACCCAATACTTTCCATGATGCCTAACACCAGAGTTCAGCGGCGTTATAGCGGGCTGGGAGGCAGGTGGCAAGCTTCACCTGCCGCCTGCCTCACAGACCGAGGCAACGTCGGCTGCAACGACTCGTTAGGCGCCGCCGAATATCTTCAACGGAACGTCTCGCTCTACACGTTGTGCCGAGGGAACCAGACGCCTCGAACCACTATTGGCCCCGCGTTGAGCACCACATGGTTCTGATCTAGGTCCTCCACCGTTACGTTCTCACGGACGTCAGCGATCACCTCACCGGGTAGCGGGTACCCGTAGCTCGCGAGAAGGTCCATTGCCTCGGCTCGTGAGCCGGCAGTTACGCCGTAGCCAAGCCCGGTAGTCGTGCTTATCCAGAAGCTGGTCAGCATGTAGCGCCTAACGCCTGAATTAAGCCGCGCCGCAAAGCGGCGTCGGCTTGAATAAATTGTTAGGCATCACTCTACGCCCACGCCCACGCCCACGCCCGAGCGCCCGGCAACATTTGAGCACTTTGCCAGAGCGTCCGGTGCTGAAGCACCTCGGTGGGGCCCGAGCGTGCACACGTGAGTGCAGCGCCCACCGACGAAGGACCCCGACAAGCTATTGATGCAGCTGACATAGCAGTCATCAAGCGCGGTGCAACGAGAACGAAACGCGGCAATCTCACACTCCTCGCGAGCAGACAGCTTACGACGTGGCTCTGCGGCGCAATTGAGATAGTGGCCAATGTCGCCGATATCGGGAGGCGGAGGAACGGAAACCGTTACCCCAGGTGGGGCAAGACTGTGTGGACTGCAACTCACTACGAACAGCAGACTCACCCAGAACAGAAAATGCTTCATGTGAAGCCTAACGCCTGAATTAAGCCGCGCCGCGAAGCGGCGTAGGCTTGAATGAATTGTTAGGGCTCACAGCCGCATGCCCAGCCAAATAACTGTCTCAGTAGAGGCGGCCACAATGGGCGTGAGAACCCTTGGCCAGAATGTACTTGCTTGGACGTGTCCCAAAGACTGGTCGTGGTGCTGCTGCTCCTCAGCGACAATGGATGAGATTGCTGATACGGCGAGAGGATCATGGCCCTGCAGCACAATAAGTTGATGCTCAAGGTGGCGAAGCACGACGCTCTCAACGGCTGTGGTGGTTGCTGCAATAGCACTGCTACCGAGCAAGCCAGTTATGGCCCCGAGTACGAAGCCACCCATGCCGCAAAGCCAGTAGCTACGACAGCGACGACGGCCACGCCGCTGCAGCTCGGCGCCAAAAATGGCTCTATGCCGTTGCTCGTGTGAGCGGAATTCGCGAAGCTCAGCGACCATCTTTGGAGCGGTCAGCCTAGCCATGAGGATCTGGCCGGTGTAGATGCCTATGGCGCCATGCTCACCGGCGTGATTGACCTTGATGATGCGGTCGCCAAGATCATTGGCTACAGGTTGCATGACTACTTCCATGTGAGCCCTAACGCCTGAATTAAGCCGCGCCGCGAAGCGGCGTCGGCTTGAATGAATTGTTAGGCATCATTGCCGAAACGCCTGTTGGCCACAATGCGGACAGTTGCCAGTGGCGACAGCTATGTTGCCGAGCATGCCAAGCAACCCACCTTTACATGAGTGGCATACCAAGCCGGCTCGCTTGGCCTGACCGCGACCGCGCAAGGTGAAGATTACGGCGTTGGCGACAAGAACAGCGAGATACGAGATGCCAGCGACGCCTTGGCGCTGCTCCGGCACTCGCCCGAGCAAAGGGATGGCGGCGATGAGAAGCCCAAAGAAGAGCGTGAGATAAATGGTGTTGAAGCGCCGGTCGCGCTTATTGAACTCGGAAAGGCGCCGCACGAACTGATCCTTGGTCACCTAATATTTTCCATGATGCCTAACGCCTGAATTAAGCCGCGCCGCAAAGCGGCGTCGGCTTGAATAAATTGTTAGGCCTCACTCTACGCCCACGCCCGAGCGCCCGGCAACATTTGAGCACTTTGCGAGAGCGTCCGGTGCTGAAGCACCTCGGTGGGGCCCGAGCGTGCACACGTGAGTGCAGCGCCCACCGACGAAGGACCCTGACAAGCTATTGATGCAGCTGACATAGCAGTCATCAAGCGCGGTACAACGAGAACGAAACGCGGCAATCTCACACTCCTCGCGAGCAGACAGCTTACGACGTGGCTCTGCGGCGCAATTGAGATAGTGGCCAATGTCGCCGACATCGGGAGGCGGAGAAACAGAAACCGTTACCCCAGGTGGGGCAAGACTCTGTGGACTGCAACTCACTACGAACAGCAGACTCACCCAGAACAGAAAATGCTTCATGTGAGGCCTAGCTCCTGAATTAAGCCGTGCCGCGAAGCGCCATCGGCTTGAATGAATTGTTAGGCCCCATTAGCGAGCCTTCTTCTGAAAAACCTAGCCACTAGGCCGAAGGCACTGTGCAAAAGATCAGGAACGGTCAGGCGAAGAGCTACCCAGAGAGGTAGCCCGGCCAGAAAAACGGTTCCGACAAGAGCCTGCCCGAAAGTGACTTGTCCCTTGGCGTAACCTTCCCAGCCCAAGCCAGATAGCAAGAGGCCGGCAGCAGCGAGGAGATATAGGGTCAAGGCCTTGATCATTAGGTAGCGCCGCGCCAGTTCGCCCACCTTGAGGAGCATTGCTGCAAACGCAATTAATCCGACAAATGACAGCACATTGTAGATGATGTCTGGTATCGGGCCTAATGCCTGAGTTAAGCCGCGCCGCGAAGCGGCGTCGGCTTGAATGAATTGTTAGGGCTCATTGCCGGTTGCCCCAGGCTTGCGAGAGCGGCGCAGTGCGAGTGCCTGCTTGAGCGATACATCTGGCTGCTTGCGCCAGTTGTTACGATTTGTCGCTGCCACAGCGGACTCAACAGCCTCCGGGTCAGCGGGTTGAGCCCTGGTCAGTGCGGACAGTTCTTGATGTACGGCCTTACGGTGCGACTGATTGACCCACTGCTTGCGCTTGGCAATGGCATCGCGAGCACCCCATTTACTCTCGGCAACCACATTGCGGCGATCGAGCTCGAGGCTCAGAGCCTTCTTTTCCTGTGGGGTGCGGGTCCGCTTCATATGAGCCCTAACACCTGAGTTAAGCCGAGCCACGAAGTGGCTTCGGCTTGAACGAATTGTTAGGCTGCCAGCCGGGAGGTGGCGGCGGAGGAGCTGGGGGCATGGACTGTCTGCCTAGCTCACACATGTTGGCTGGACGACCGTTGAGATAAGCGATGAATCCCAGCGTGAGTGGAGTTGACATGTAGTCTGGATGATCGACGCCGCAGGATCTAAAGAAGACCGTGACTTCGTTGTCCTGCCAAAGCCCGAAGTCATTTCGAACGCCCATGCCGAAGTTGAACGAGAGTTCGCGGAGGTCTTGCCGCGTCATTCTTTTGAGCTGGGCCGCGCTCTCGGGTGGCATCGCAGCCTCCCACTTAGCGAAAGGCTCGCAGAAGATCGACGGATCGATCTTGCATTCTCGAACACCCTCGGCGCCACAAGCGGTCAGGAACATCGTGAATAGCAGTGCCCAGAAGACTTTCATGGCAGCCTAACGCCTGAGTTAAGCCGTGCCGCGAAGCGGCATCGGCTTGAACGAATTGTTAGGCCGCATTGGCGACCTTGGGAAGGTAAAAATACGCCACCAGCAGCGTGGTGGTGAAGAACAATGCGAAGAAGTAGTTGAGTGCACCGATGAGGAGTGCGACCTGGAGCTTGCAAGTAACAGCCCGCTGCGAACGCCAGAGTAAGCCGCCTGCAAAGACGCTAACGGCGGCAACGGCCCAACCCATCATTGGCGCAGCCGGGAGCCAAGCCGCATGTGTTTGGGATACGGCCGGGACCACTGGACCGAACGAACTGAGGTGCGACACGGGGTAAAGCGCCAAGACTGACGAAATAAGGCCGCCCGTTAAAAGCACCGCGATGATGCTGCCCAGATAAACAAAGATTGCGACGAGTCTGAACATGGGGCCTAACGTCTGAGTTAAGCCGCGCCGCGAAGCGGCGTCGGCTTGAATGAATTGTTAGGCCACGCCCTCACGGCTTGCTGAACATGCGGGCGAAGTAGCTCTTACCCCGGTACGCCGCGAGACGACGCGTACTGAGAAAGAGTTCCTCTGTGGCCTGTGGGTTAGCCCGCTCGATGTCAGACCAGACGGACCTCGACGTAACGAAGATCGAGTAGCTGTCTCCATCAAACGGACGAAATTGCCGCAGCTCGTACTCGGGTTGTATGGCGTGATTGATGCTGAGCAGGAGATTCTCTTGTGTCGCTTTTGATGAAAGTGGAGCAGCAACTGGCGATTTGTCTCTCACAAGCAGCTCGCAACTTGAGGTGGTTACGGGCCCTATGGTGAGGTATCCATCCGGGAGGAAGGCGGCAATGGCAGCGACAATCTCGGCAGGCCCATCTCGCCAGTCAATGACGGCACAGTTCTCCGCGTCGCCGAACAGAGCAATGGCCTCTTCGTCGCCTGCTAGCACACGGTGGAGAAGTGGCTGGTTCATGCGTGCGTGGCCTAACGCTGGAATTAAGCCGCGCCGCGAAGCGGCGTCGGCTTGAATGAATTGTTAGGCGCTGAGCCCGGGTGGCATACGCCCAGTTCTGATGAGTAGTGGAAGCGGCCTCGGGTGTCGCGGATCTGCAGTTTGAGAATGCCAGTCTCTTGGCCAGATGGCCATACACTAGGCTCGTAGGTGAAATCTGCTTGATCCTCCGAACCAAACGATACTTCGGTTGTGGCCGGGAAGAAATGCTCCAGCACGACCTGCCACGGCTCTCCTGAAACAGCATCCAGCAACTGAACTGAGCCAGGGTGCAACTCGTAGGGCGGGCCAGACGTGCCGTACGTATAGAAGGCGACGCGCGCATTTGAGGTGTTGCGGATGCGTATCAGCACATCAGGGCTTGCCGCTGCAATGCAGCCATGTGCATCCAGCTCAATGGCAACGCCTGCGTCCAACGAAGGCGATAAATGGGCGCACCCCACAAGTGCTGTTGCTATGACTGCGATGATGCTTGTTCTCATGCGCCTAACGCTTGAATTAAGCCGACCCGCGAAGCGGGTTCGGCTTGAATGAATTGGTAGCGCAGACGGCATTTGCAACAGCCGCCCAGTGCTTGCGTAGCTTGAGCGGAACCACAAACGAAGCAAGGAGCCCGGATAGCAGGCACACAATCGGAACGCCATGCTCCGCAGCCATGAAAATGGCGGTACCGAGCTTTTCATGTCCAGCCGAAATTAGCTGAGGAGCAACGAATATTTGAGCAATGCCAAGCGGCATTAGCGCGGCCCCGGCGAAAGTGATAAATCCATACGCCAGCAAAAGACAAGTGAAGGCAAAAGACCGCCAATGCTTTCTTGGAATCTGAGAACGCCAAGCAATGAGCAGGGCAATCCAAGCAGGGGTGGCAACAACTATGAGTAGACCTGCGGCCATTAGAGCAACGATCACAAGCGAGTATGCATCCATAAGCGCTAACGCCTGAATTAAGCCGACCCGCGAAGCGGGTTCGGCTTGAATGAATTGTTAGGCTGCACTGCGTTGCAGCCTGATAGCAATTACAACGCCAAGTACAAGAGAAGCGGCGGTAAATAGAACTGCGGCCGCAATAAGCATATTTGTCAGTGCCAATGAGTCGCCAGAAAGCAAGAAGCGAAAGAATGCTCCCGGAGTCGCGACGGCGCAAAGGATTGCAAGAGATCCAGAAGCTACCGAGGAGAAACGCACTAAAGGTCGTGTGTCCTTCATGCCGAACTTTACGGCAAAGAGATTTATCGCAGCTGCGATGGTCAGTATGAGGATGACTGCGAGGACTCTCAATGAACTCTCACTTGCGGCCTAACACTTGAATTAAGCCGTGCCGCGAAGCGGCATCGGCTCGAATGAATGGTTAGGGGGCAGCCTACGTGGCGTCATGGCTAATTGCCAAGGTGGCGACGAACAACAAGTACCCGACGGCTGCAGCAGTGAGTAGATGAAGCAGGCCGAGCCAGCGCCAACGAAGCGAGAAGGTTGAAGGCAGAACCAGAATAAGTGCCGCAATAAAGCCTGCCATAGGTAAGAGCTCAGCGAACTGCGAACTCTCAATACCCGAAACACCTGCCAAGAGACAGGACCCAAAGAACACCAGAAGAGCGGCAAGGCTGGGGGACGAGGCCCGAAGCTTGCGACCAGGAGCTGCATTGAGGGCGAAGAAGGGCAACGTTGCTGCAAGTGCGAGCAACCCGGGTGTGCCTTGCTCCATGGCAAAGAGAACATGACGCCAATCCATGAACTGTCTCTGCGCCCTAACGCCTGAATTAAGCCGGCCCGCGAAGCGGGTTCGGCTTGAATGAATTGTTAGACCTGCCAGCCGCCGAGCTCGACAAGTCTGCGAGCTGGACCTCTACCGGAACTTGATGGCGGCACGGGTGCCCTCGCGTGGGGTAACGCCATTGGGCCACGGCTGAAAGAATGGCCTCGTTGTATCCCGCAGGCTGGCCGCGGCTACGGCCGATAGGATGCCACTCCGCAGAGACGATGGCGGGTGACTTCACCTGACCGGTGCGGTCAATGACAAACGAGACCTGGGCTTTGCCAGAGAACTCGTTGTGCAGCCGAGCCGGCAGCTTTGGCGGAACGGTCGAAGTAGGAGTAAGCCCAGAAGAACAGCCCGGCGGCGGCTCGGCAGCCGCGCATGCGCCAAATTTGATGCCAAGAAGCAGAACTACCAGATTGCAGATTGTTCTCATGGCAAGCCTAACGCCTGAGTTAAGCCGCGCCGCGAAGCGGCGTCGGCTTGAATGAATTGTTAGGTGGCGGCTGCATTGCTGCCGAAATGCAGTGGCTCGGCTGGATACTTTGCATGCTTCCAGATGGCCCTACAGAGCACTTCAAGGCTTGAGCTGAACATTGAAAGGTCCCTCAGAGGGTCTTGCGGTTGTTTGGCTAGCGGCGTTTTGCTTAAAGGCTCGGCCAATCGAATCTTTGAAACCGTGCCGAGAGCTGTATGAACTTGTTCAAGCACGAGGCCTGCTACCGACTTATTCGCACTCATCGGGATGCGATGTAGCATCTCATTGCGGAGATCCCCCATTTTCCGTAGCCAGCCAGGAGCCGCCTTGGTTCCAAGGGCGTCCAAAAGGGCGTGAATCATGGGGTTCGTTGCGTGGCTTTGATTTGCAGGCTTTTCAATCCACTCTTCAAGTCGCGACAAACTTTCTATTCGATCTGGCGCACCAACATGCATAGCAGCAATCATAGCTACATGATCCCTTGCTGAGGAAAGCTCTGAGGCAAGGGAGTGGAAGTCAGCGTATAGATCCTGCAGGGCCGCATTTGAGAACCAAGTTTCCGGCGCTCTTTTCTCCGCCAAGGCCCAGTTGAGCTGGTCGTGGTAGCCGTTAGAGACGTCTCGAAGGCGAAGTCCTGCTGCTCTTAGGTTTGCACATACGTAGGACGCAGCTTCTGCGTACCTCGTATCGCCAGCTTTAGCTGCTTGGTGCCCAATAGTTGCCCAAGAATCAGCTGCGCCTAGTCCGTTCTGTGGGTCTCGCGCACCAAACTCCCAGACATCCATAGGTGGCGAATTAGTCCCTGATACGTACCTAACGCAGGCGCCTAGGTACCTCACGCCACATTGTCTAGTGGCAAAATCGAGATGGTCTTTGGGCGTTTTAAAGACGATTGCATCTGAGTCCTTGTCGTCAGATACGGGGAACAAGGCCCATCCAAGGTTAGTGGAGGCGCCCCTGAGGCCACCTGAGAAGTGAACCTCCTCAGTCGCGTAGGATTTTCCGATCTTCAGGTCTGAAATTTCGACATCCATGACGCCCCCAACTAAACGTCCGGCCGCAGTGTCTCAACCGCCACCTAACGCCTGAATTAAGCCGCGCCGCGAAGCGGCGTCGGCTTGAATGAATTGTTAGGCACCTAGCGGGGGTACGCCGGGTGGCTGCGCCAAGCCGCGGATCACGTCCAGCCGATTGGTAGGTGCGTCGGGCGCCAGGAATGCCGGAATGGTGCTAGCGGTGCGGCGCGGTCGCGACAGGAACTGCACGGGCCACTCCGCAACGCGCTGCTCTGTGATGTGCACGTACTGCCCGTCCTCCGGCTCGTCGATGTGCTCTTCCTGAAGCACAAGCGCTAAGGGCTCTTGGGCGCCGTCGGTGCTGGCAGAGAATTCGGCTGCTTCCTCGTAGCTGCTAAAAGGGTAGTAGTAGTCGCTCCCTTCGCAGAGGTCTGCAGCGCCGCTCCTCGGATAGCACCAAACGCGGTATTCCAGCACTGCATCCCACACGTACCCACCGCCAGCTTTGGCCGCCGACGGGTAGGTGCCGACCAAGGCTGGGTCAATTACAGGCGGGTACCTCGTACCTTCCATAGGTGCCTAACACCTGAGTTAAGCCGAGCCACGAAGTGGCTTCGGCTTGAACGAATTGTTAGGCTGCCAGCCGGAAGGTGGCGGCGGAGGAGCTGGGGGCATGGACTGTCTGCCTAGCTCACACATGTTGGCTGGACGACCGTTGAGATAAGCGATGAATCCCAGCGTGAGTGGAGTTGACATGTAGTCTGGATGATCGACGCCGCAGGATCTAAAGAAGACCGTGACTTCGTTGTCCTGCCAAAGCCCGAAGTCATTTCGAACGCCCATGCCGAAGTTGAACGAGAGTTCGCGGAGGTCTTGCCGCGTCATTCTTTTGAGCTGGGCCGCGCTCTCGGGTGGCATCGCAGCCTCCCACTTAGCGAAAGGCTCGCAGAAGATCGACGGATCGATCTTGCATTCTCGAACACCCTCGGCGCCACAAGCGGTCAGGAACATCGTGAATAGCAGTGCCCAGAAGACTTTCATGGCAGCCTAACGCCTGAATTAAGCCGCGCCGCGAAGCGGCGTCGGCTTGAATGAATTGTTAGGCACCAGACCCTCCAACTAGATGCGCGGGCATTGGGCCACGGTAGAAGGTGCCAGCAACAGGCACGGCGCGCCAGCCAGTAAATTCGCCTAGCGTGATTTGCTCAAGCGTTGCGGCGCACCCAAGGATGGTGTCCGGCTCGTCTCCACACCAAACGAAGACCGTAATGCCATCTTTAGCCGGTATTGAAGCAAGGGTATCTGTGTCCAAGGCATAGATGCTCTCGTCGACGCCCCCGGCCCAGCCGCAGGCATTCAAGTCGCCCCAAACGAAGGGCATTTGCCGAGTCGGTAGATGGCCTTCCACGGTGCCTAACGCCTGAATTAAGCCGCGCCGCGAAGCGGCGTCGGCTTGAATGAACTGTTAGGCCTCATCCGACGTGCCAGCGCCATTTTGGACAAGGTGCTCGCGAACTTGCAGAAGCGACTTGAAGAGCGGTGTAGGTTCGAGCCTTGCGATCTCATGTAACGCTTCAGCGAGATGCGCGTGATGCTCTGGCGACGCCGGAGTCAGGCGGTAATTGCCGCTCTGGACAGAGAACCAACCTCGCTTGTTGGGGGTAATGAACTCCGCCTCTAGCGGCGAGCCATCAGCGGCCCAGAACAACCAGGTAGCAGCCTCAACATCAAGCCCTTCGCAGTACGCCACAACGTCGCCCTCGGTTGGGAAAACCGTCAGCGATCCTTCTTCGGTTTCGACGGCAAAGATCATGGAGGCCTAACGCCTGAATTAAGCCGCGCCGCGAAGCGGCGTCGGCTTGAATGAATTGTTAGGGCTCATTTCAGGTTGCCCCAGGCTTGCGAGAGCGGCGCAGTGCGAGTCCCTGCTTGAGCGATACATCTGGCTGCTTGCGCCAGTTGTGACGATATGTCGCTGCCACAGCGGACTCAACAGCCTCCGGGTCAGCAGGTTGAGCCCCGGTCAGTGCGGACAGTTCTTGATGTACGGCTTTACGGTGCGACTGATTGACCCACTGCTTGCGCTTGGCAATGGCATCACGAGCACCCCATTTACTCTCGGCAACCACATTGCGGCGATCGAGCTCGAGGCTCAGAGCCTTCTTTTCCTGTGGGGTGCGGGTCCGTTTCATATGAGCCCTAACTAGTATTCGACCCCGGAAGCGGGGTGTTGCGTCGAGTATGCGGTGGAACTCGGGTGCTCGCAAAGCGGGGAAATCCGACGGCGGATCAACAGCTTGCCGCAGTCGTCTCGATGTGGGCACGGATTAGCCTGCCGATGTTATCCGGCGCATGGAGGCGCACCGTGTTATCCGACGGAAACGGGGTGGTAACGGCAGCCGTGACGCCGCGCTTGCTCGATCAGGTGCGGGCTCGGTGTCGGGTGCGGCATCTGAGCGTGCGGACCGAGCGGGCCTATGTCGGTTGGATCAAGCGTTTCATCCTGGCGAACGGAAAGCGGCATCCGAGGGAGATGGGCGGACCGGAGGTCGAGGCGTTTCTGACGAGTTTGGCGACGCGGCATCAGGTGGCAGCGGGCACGCAGAACCAGGCGTTGGCGGCGCTGTTGTTTCTTTACCGGGACGTGCTTGGTATCGAACTGCCGTGGATGGATGACGTGGTCCGCGCGAAGCGGCCGCGGCGGGCGCCGGTCGTCTTGAGTGTCGAGGAGGTCCAGCGGCTGTTGCTGGCGATGGAGGGGCGACCGGCCTTGCTCGCGCGTCTGCTTTACGGCACGGGCATGCGGTTGATGGAGGCCATGCGCCTGCGGGTCAAGGATGTCGATTTCGCGCAACGACAGATCGTCGTGCGTGAGGGGAAGGGCGGCAAGGACCGTCATGTGCCGTTGCCGGACCGCCTGGTGGCGGGTCTGCATGACGAGATCACGCGTGCCTTGCACTTGCATGCTGCCGATCTCGCGGCGGGCCAGGGGGCGGTGTGGCTCCCCGACGCGCTGGCGCGCAAATATCCCGGTGCCGCGCGGGAGCCGGGTTGGCAATACGTGTTTCCCGCGCGGCAGCAGTCGCGCGACCCGCGTGAGGGCGTGTGGCGACGGCATCATCTCGACGAGTCGGTCTTGCAACGCGCGATACGCACGGCGCGCGTGCGCGTCGGCCTGCATAAACCCGCCAGTTGCCACACGCTGCGGCATTCGTTCGCGACGCACCTGCTCGACGCAGGTCAGGACATCCGGACGATCCAGGCCCTGCTGGGCCACAAGGATCTGTCGACGACGCAGATCTACACGCATGTGCTCCAGCGCGGTGGACTGGGTGTACGCAGTCCCCTGGACCGGCTGCCGGGCACGTGAACGCGCAGCGGGTGCCCGGACTGGGGCTGGGCGTCGCCGCCGGGCTGGTGCTCGGCGCGATCGCCTGTCTGCAGTTGCCCGGTCTGCCGCCCTGGTGGGTGATGGCGTTTGCGCTCGCTGCAGCCTTCGCGGCCTGGGCAGTCGGGAGCGGGCGAGGGCGCCTGGTTGCGGCTTTCGTTGTTGGCGCAATGCTGTGCGGGCTGCACGCGGCGCATGCCTTGTCGCTGCGGTTGCCGGCGACGATGGAGCGCGGTGATTTCGCGGTGCGAGGGCAGATCATCGGGCTGCCGGTCCACGAGCCGCAGCGCACGGCGTTCCTGTTCCGCGTGGCGAGCGACGCGTCGATGCCGGCACCGTTGCGCGGTCGACTGTTGCGCCTGTCCTGGTACGACGATCGCCGCGAAGGTCCTGACCTTCGGCGGTATGGGCTGCAGGCCGGCAGCGACTGGACATTCACGGCGCGGCTGCGGGCGCCGCGCGGGCTGCGCAATCCGGGCTGGTTCGATGGCGAGAAGCGCGCGATGGCGCAGCGGGTCACTGCGGTCGGGTATGTGCGCAGCGCCGAGCCGGTCACGCGTCTCGAAGCCGGCGGCGGCGTGGATCATTGGCGCGAGCGGGTCGCGACGCGGATCGATGCGGTCGTCGACCGCGACAGTGCGCGCTATGTGCGGGCGCTCGCGATCGGCGATACGCGCGGGCTCGGCGATCTGGACTGGGAAGCCCTGCGCGCCACGGGGCTGACGCATCTGATCGCGATCTCCGGTTTCCACGTGGGCATGGTCGGCGGTTTCTTCGCGCTGGTCGCGACCGGTGCGTGGTGGTGCCTGCCGTGGCTCGGCCGCTGGCTGCCGCGGCCGCAGGCGGCGGCGATCGTCGCGTTGCTGGCGAGCACGGTTTACGCGGCGGTTGCCGGATGGGAGCTGCCTACCGTGCGCACGGTGCTGATGATCGGCGTGGTCGTGATCGCGAGGTTGGCGCGCCGGCATCTGCGCATTGCCGATGCCTTGGCCTATGCCGCGATCGCCGTGGTGCTGGTCGATCCGATGTCGGTGCTGTCGGCCGGCTTCTGGCTGAGCTTCGCCGGTGTCGCCTGGCTGGTCTGGTGTCTGCCCGACGCGCGCGAGCTGTCGAAGCTGCGCGGCGTCCTGGCCTCGCAATGGGTCGCGACCATCGGGTTGTTGCCGCTGACCGTGATCCTGTTCGGGCAGGCGTCGCTGGCCGGACCGATCGCCAATCTCGTCGCGATCCCCTGGTGGAGCCTGGTCGTGGTGCCGCTGGCGCTCGTCGGCATGGGGCTGGAGGCGATCCACAGCGGCGCCGGCGACTGGGCCTGGCGCAGCGCGGCCTGGGCTTTCGATCTGAGCTGGCCGCTGTTCGACTGGCTGGCCGCGAGCCCGATCTCACTGTGGTGGCTGCCCGAGCCGCACTGGCTCGCGCTGCCGCTCGCATTGATGGCCGCGTTCTGGATGCTGTTGCCGCGCGGCGTGCCGGGGAAATGGCTGGCGGCACTGCTGTGGCTGCCGCTGCTGTGGCCGGATCGGCAACTGCCACGAGAAGGCGAGGCCGAAGTGGTGGTGCTCGACGTGGGGCAGGGCCTGTCGGTGCTGATCCGCACCGCGCATCACGCGGTGATTTACGACACCGGCCCGGCGGTGCCGGAGGCCTACGACGCCGGCGAGCGCGTCGTGGTGCCCGCGCTGCAGGCGCTGGGCGTGCGGCGGCTGGACGCGATCGTCGTCAGCCACGGTGATGCCGACCACGCCGGCGGCTTCGGCGCCGTGCAGCGACGTTTCGCTGCGCCGGTGATCTTCGCGCCGCAGTGGGATCGGGTGCCCGGCGCGTCGCCATGCCTGATGGGCAGCGCCTGGCGGATGGACGGCGTGACGTTCCGCTTCCTGCACCCGGATCTGTACTTCCCTGCATTCCGCAACCCGTCGAGCTGCGTGCTGCGGGTCGAGACCGCACATGGCGCCGCGTTGCTGCCGGGCGACATCGACGATCTGGTCGAGCGGCTGCTGATCCGGCGCAATGGGGCTTCGCTCGAGGCCGATGTTGTGATCGCCGCCCATCATGGCAGCCGCAGTTCGTCCGATCGCGCTTTCGTGCGCGCCACAGGCGCAGCGGTCGCGATGATGTCGACCGGGCACGGCAACCGCTTCGGGCATCCGCATGACGAGGTGGTCGAGCGCTGGGCGCAGGCGGCAACCGCGGTGGGCAGCACCGCAGGCGGCGGCGCGACCCGGTTCCGGCTGCAGGCCGGCGGCCTGGTGGTCACGCAGGAACGCGTGCGCCGGCCGCGGCTGTGGGATGCCGCGAGGCAGATCGACTGACGAAAACCGCGGGCCGAAGCGGCCGTGCAGGCTGGGCTATCCTATTCCCCGGATTGAACCGGCCTTCGGCCGAAGGGGTTGGCGTGCTCGAACTGGTGAAGGCTGGCGGCTGGCCGATGCTGCCCTTGCTGCTGCTGTCGGCATTCGCGCTGGCGATCATCGTCGAGCGGTTCTGGGCGCTGCGCCGCAAGGCGGTGCTGCCGCCGGGCCTGGGCGAGGAAGTCCGTGCCTGGGCCGCGCGCGGCACGCTCGATCCCGCGCACATCGAATCGCTGCGCGGTACCGCGCCGCTGGGCGCGTTGCTGGCCGCGGCGCTGGACGTGCGCAACCGCCCGCGCGAGGAGATCCGCGAGCGGGTCGAGGATGTCGGCCGCCACGTCGCGTTCCGCATGGAGCGCTATCTCAATGCGCTGGGCACGATCGCCGCCGCCGGTCCGCTGCTGGGCCTCTTCGGCACCGTGGTCGGCATGATCCAGATGTTCATGGGCGTCATGGACCACGGCGTGGGCGATGTGAACCAGCTCGCCGGCGGCATCGGCAAGGCGCTGGTGTGCGCGGCGGCGGGCATGATCGTCGCGGTGCCGGCGCTGATGTTCCATCGCCACTTCCGCGCGCGCATCGACGGCTACATCGTGCAGATGGAACACGAGGCGATCGCACTGATGGACGTCATCGATCCGCGCAATCGCCGTGGCGTGCAGGTGCAGGCACCGGTGCAGGGCTGACCCATGCGCATCCGCGACCGCCGCGCCGAGGACAATCCGGAACTCAACCTCGTGCCGCTCATCGACGTGATCCTGGTGCTGATCATCTTCTTCGTGATCACGACGACATTCGATGCGCGCTCGGTGCTCAAGCTCGAACTGCCGCAGGCCAATGGCGAGCGCAACGACGCGCAGGACGGCACGCTGAGCCTGTTGATCAACGCCGACGGCCGTTATTTCGTCGACGACCGCGAGGCATTGCGCACGGATGTGGAATCGCTCAAGCGCACGATCGCCGAGGTGGCCGGCGACGACCGCGAACGCACCGTGCTGCTGCGCGCCGATGCGCGCACCCCGTGGCAGGCCGTCGTGACCGCCTACGACGCGCTGGGCCAGCTCGGCTTCAAGCGCATCGCGAACGCGACCGCGCCGCAGACGGCGGCCGCGCCCGCTGCGGCCACGCAAGAGGAATGACATGAGTACCGTTGTGGACAAGGCGCAGCACGACGCGCCGACGCCCGGCCCCGCGCGCGCCGATCGCGCCTGGCCGGTCTATCGCCGGCTGCTGCAGTTCGCCACCGACTATCGCGGGCTGCTGTCCGTCGCCCTGGTCGGCATGCTGATCGAGGCGGCTGCCGGCGGCGCCTTCACCAAGATGATGGAGCCGATCATCGACGAGACCTTCGTCGGCGAGAACGCGGGTGTGAACCTGTGGTTGCCGGCGGCGATCATCGGTCTGTTCGTGATGCGCGGCGTCGCCGGCTATCTGGCCGACTACAACATGGCCAAGGCCGGCCGCGGCATCGCGCGCGATCTGCGCGTGCGCGTGCTGGGCAAGTACCTGCGGCTGCCGGGCATGCGCTTCGATGCCGAGCCGGTGCCGTCGATGCTGGTGCGTCTGGGCTCGGATTCCGACCAGGTCTCGCAGGCGGCGGTCGACGCGGCCAAGGTGATGATCCAGCAGTCGCTGCAGATCATCGCCTCGTTGGTCGTGATGCTGTGGACCAGCTGGCAGGTGACGCTGACGATCCTGGTCATCGCGCCGCCGCTGTCGTGGATCATGGGCAAGGTCGCGCGTCGCTACCGCCGCGTCAGCCACAACATCCAGGACAGCTCGGCGCTGCTGCTGCAGGCCGCCGACCAGTCGCTGAGCAACCAGCAGGAAGTGAAGATCTACGGCGCGCAGGCGGCCGAGAACGCGCGCTATCGCGCGGTCGCCGATACGCATATGCGGCTGAACCTCAAGGTCGAGGCGACGCGCGCGATCTCCTCGGCGGTCGTGCAGCTGATGGGTTCGGTGGGGCTGGCGCTGCTGATCGTCATCGCCGGCTACGAGGCGTCGCAGGGTCGCCTGACCGCCGGCGGCTTCGTCGCGCTGATGATCGCGATGATGGCGATCATTCCCGCGCTCAAGCAGCTGACCAACGTGCAGAACATGCTGCAGCGGGGCGTGGCCTCGGCCGAGCGCCTGTTCGAGATTCTGGATTCGGACGACGAACGCGACACCGGCTCCCGGCCGCTGGCGCGTGCGCGTGGCGAGATCGAGTTCCGCAACGTCGGCGCGCGCTATCCGGGCCAGAACGCGCCTGCCTTGCAGGACGTGAGCTTCATCGCCAGGCCCGGCACGGTGACCGCGATCGTCGGCCGCTCGGGCAGCGGCAAGTCGACGCTGATCAAGCTGATCCCGCGCTTCTACGCGCAGGCCGAAGGCGAGATCCTGCTCGACGGCCATCCGATCGACGAGTACAGGCTGGCCGATGTCCGCCGGCAGATCGCGCTGGTCGGCCAGCAGGTGATGCTGTTCGACGACACCGTGGCCGCGAACATCGCCTACGGCGAGATGGCCGGCGTGTCGCCCGACGCGCTGGACGCGGCGATCCGCGGCGCCAACGCGATGGAGTTCATCGAGAAGCTGCCCAGGCAGCTCGAAAGCGGTATCGGCAGTCGCGGCGGTCGCCTGTCGGGCGGCCAGCGCCAGCGCCTGGCGATCGCGCGCGCGATGCTCAAGGACGCGCCGATCCTGATCCTCGACGAAGCCACCGCCGCGCTCGATACCGAATCCGAACGTCTCGTGCAGGACGCGCTCGAACACCTGATGCCGGACCGCACGACCCTGGTCATCGCGCACCGACTGTCGACGATCGAACATGCCGACCAGGTACTGGTGCTCGACCACGGCCGGCTCGTGGAGCATGGTACGCACCAGCAGCTGCTCGAACAGGGTGGTCTCTACGCACGCCTGCATCGCATGCAGTTCCGCGAAGGTGACGCTGGATGAAGGCACCGCGGTACTGGTTCGACGGCAGCCGGCCGCCGCTGCATGCGCGCGCGCTCGCCCGGATCTACGGCGCCGCATCGCGACTGCGGCTGAAGTTCGTGCGGCCGCGCAAGGTGTCGAAGCCCGTGCTGGTGATCGGCAACCTGATCGCCGGCGGCAGCGGCAAGACCCCGTTGACGATCGCGATCGTCGCGCGCCTCCAGGCCGCGGGCTGGACACCGGGTGTCGCCAGTCGCGGCTACGGCCGCGACGACGCCCGCACGCCGCGCTGGGTCGAGCCGGTGACCGATCCGAAGCTCGCCGGCGACGAGCCGGTGCTGATCGCCGCGCGCACAGGCGCGAAGGTGCGCGTGGACGCGGACCGCGTCGCCGCTGCGAAGGCCTTGATCGCCGCCGGCTGCGACATCGTGGTCTGCGACGACGGTCTGCAGCATTACCGGCTGCGCCGTGATGTCGAAATCGAAGTCATCGATGGCGCGCGTCGCTACGGCAACGGTCTGCTGATTCCGGCCGGCCCGATGCGGGAACTCGCCGCGCGCAGTGCCGGTGTCGATTTCCGCGTGCTCAACACCGGCAGCGCCACCGATGTCGCAGCCGAATTCGGCGAGTGGCCGATGCGCCTGCTGACCGGTCAGGCGCTGCCGCTGGCCGGGGGTCGTGCGTTGCCGCTGTCGCGTTTCGCCGGCCAGCGTGTGCACGCGGTCGCGGGGATCGGGGATCCGGAGCGATTCTTCGCGACATTGCGCAGCCACGGCATCGCGATCGTCCCGCATGCCTTCGCCGACCATCACCGCTATACCGCCGAGGACCTGCGCTTCGGCAGCGATCTGCCGGTGTTGATGACCGAGAAGGACGCGGTGAAGTGCATGCGCTTCGCCGGCGAGCGGCATTACAGCGTGCCGGTGTCGGGCGAATTGCCCGAGGCATTCTGGATCGCGTTGCTGGACCGGTTGGCCAGGCTGCGCTGACGAGGTGTGAGGAGGCTCGACTTGAGCCCATCTACTTCAGAAAGAGGGGTTGGGGCGCCCCACAGCCGGGTGCGCCGCGATCTGTGACAATTCCGGCATGAGCACATCCACCGGTTTCGTCGTCGCCATTCCCGCGCGTTACGCGTCCACCCGCCTGCCGGGCAAGCCCCTGCAGTTGCTCGGCGGCGAGCCAATGGTGCTGCATGTCGCGCGGCGTGCGCTGGCGGCCGGCGCGGACGAGGTCTGGGTCGCGACCGACGATGCGCGTGTGCGCGATGCGCTGGCCGGCACTGCGGTGCAGGTGGCGATGACGTCGCCCGACCATCCCTCCGGTACCGATCGCCTGGCCGAGTGCGCCGCGCTCGCGGGTTGGGACGACACGCGCGTGGTTGTGAACCTGCAGGGCGACGAACCGTTCGCGCCGGTGTCGGGCATCCGGGCGGTCGCGGCGCTCGCATCGCAGCCAGGCGTGGATCTCGCGACGCTGTGCGCGCCGGTCGAGGACGTCGAGACGCTGCTCGATCCCAACGCGGTCAAGGTCGTGCGCGGCGCGCACGGCGATGCGTTGTATTTCAGTCGCGCGCCGGTCCCGTGGCCGCGCGATGCATTCGCGCGCAGCCGCGACGTCATGCCCGACGGCGACTGGTGGCGGCACATCGGCATCTACGGCTACCGCGTCGGCTTCCTGAAGGCGTTCGCAGCCATGCCGCCAGGGCGGCTGGAGCAGATCGAAATGCTCGAACAGTTGCGCGTCCTCGAGGCCGGGCACCGGGTCGCGGTCGGCATCGCCGCCGAACCGTTCCCACCCGGCGTCGACACGCCCGACGATCTCGCCCGCGCGGACGCGCACCTGGCGGCCGGCGGATGACCCGCCTGCTGGTGGTGTGCCTGGGCAATATCTGCCGCTCGCCGGTGGCCGAAGGCGCGCTGCGCGCGCGGATCGAGGCGGCCGGACTGGGGCACGTCCTCAAGGTCGATTCCTGCGGCACCGGAGACTGGCATGTCGGCGACCCGCCGGACCCGCGCGCGATCCGCAGCGCCGCGGCGCACGGCGTCGACATCTCCGGCCTGCGCGCCCGCCAGCTCGACGACGCGGATTACCGCGACTTCGACGTGCTGCTGTGCGCCGACGCCAGCACCCTGCGCATCGTGCGGGAGCGCCAGCCGGCCGATGCCACCGGCGACATCGCCCTGCTGCTCGACTGGGCCGGGCAGGGCGGCGGCGACGTGCCGGACCCGTATACCGGGGACGCGGCAGGCTTCGAATCGGTCTGGCAACTGGTCGATGCGGCGGCCGCGGCGGTCGTCGCGCGGCATCGACGCGGCGCCCCGGCCGTTCGCGCATAATCCGGGCATGACCGACGCCGTGACCGCACCCGAGTTCCCGGCCAGCCTGGAGTGGCTGAACCTGACCGACCCACTGCGCATGGCGCAGCTGCGGGGAAAGGTGTGCGCGCTCGCGTTCGTGAACCTCGCCTCAGCCTGGTCGCAGCAGCGTCTGGCGGATCTGGGCCATCTGCGTGCACGGCATCGCGAGCGTCTCAACGTCGTGGCGGTGCACGCGCCGCGGTTCGATGCCGAGCGCGAATCGCGCCGCAGCAGCAAACGCGTGCATCGCCAGCAGATCGAGTTCCCGGTCGCCCACGATCCGGACTGGACGCTGTGGCAGCACTACGGCGTCGACGCCTGGCCGACCGTGGTGCTGATCGACGGCGAGGGCCGGGTGCGCCAACGCATCGTCGGCGAGGGCGGCATCCGCGAACTCGATGCGCGCGTCAGCGCGCTCGCAGCCGAGCTCACGCCGCACGCCGTCAATGGCGATCCGATCCGCATGCGGCGCAGCGGCGAGCCGCCGTTGCCGTTGCGCTTCCCGGTCGGTCTCGCGCTGGCGGGCAATTTCCTCTACGTCGCCGACAGCGGTCACCACCGCGTGCTCGAATGCGACACCAGCGGACGCGTGTTGCGGCAGTTCGGCAGCGGAAGTCCCGGCTTCATCGACGGGCCGATGGAGCTGGCCGCGTTCACCCGGCCGCACGGTATCTACGTCGAACGCGACGTGCTCTACGTCGCCGACACCGGCAATCACGCAGTGCGGCGCATCGAACTGCGCAGCGGCGACATCTCGACGATCTGCGGTGCGGGCCGTCCCGGCATCACCGCCGAGGGGGCGCTGAGCGATCCGCGCGCCGTCGCGCTCGACCAGCCGCGCGACATCGTGCTAGCCGGCGACAAGCTCTACATCGCCTGCGCCGGCGACAACCGCATCTGGCGGCTCGATCTCGGCCGCTCGACGATCGAACTGCTGGCCGGCAACGGCAAGCTCGCGGTGATGGACGGCATCGGGGCGATGGCCTCGTTCGGCGAGCCGGTCTCGCTGGCCTGCGTGCAGCAGACGCTCTACGTCTGCGATGCCAGCGGCTCGGCGATCCGCAGCGTGCACACGCGCACGGGCGCGGTGTCGACGCTGGTCGGCCAGGATCCCTGGCAGTTCGGTCGCGTCGACGGTCCGCGCACCGACGCGCGGATGCAGCATCCGCAGGCGCTCGCGCTCGAGCCCGACGCGCCGGTGCTGTGGATCGCCGATGCCGGCAACGACAGCCTGCGCCGCCTGCGGCTGGGCGGCGGCGAACTCACCTCCTTCGATCTGCCGCAGCGCCTGCACGCGCCCGGCGGTCTGGCGATCGGCAGCGATGCGGTGTGGATCGCCGATACCGATGCGCACGCCGTGCTGCGGCTCGATCCCGTCAGCGGCGCCGTGCGGCACGTTCCGATAGGCGAATGACCGGGGCGCGCAAGGCAAGCAGCGGTGGCGTGATGTTTGACGGCAAGGCGTTCGTCGCTGGGCTCAGCACCGCACCGGGCGTCTACCGCATGTACGCGGCGGACGACACCGTGCTGTACGTGGGCAAGGCCGCGGACCTGCGCAAGCGCGTGGCGAGCTATTTCAACGCCTCGCCCAAGGTCACGCGGACGATGGCGATGATCGCGCAGATCGCGCGCATGGAAACCACGGTCACGCGCAGCGAGGCCGAGGCGCTGCTGCTCGAAAACCAGCTCATCAAGTCGCTCAAGCCGCGCTACAACGTCTCGCTGCGCGACGACAAGAGTTATCCCTACGTGCTGGTCACCAGCGACGACTGGCCGCGCATCGCCGTGCATCGCGGGCCGCGCAACGTGCCCGGCCGGTACTTCGGTCCGTATCCGGGCGTGACCGCGGTGCGCGAGACGCTGAACCTGATGCAGAAGCTGTTCAAGCTGCGCAACTGCGAGGACAGCGTGTTCCGCAACCGATCGCGGCCGTGCCTGCAGCATCAGATCGGCCGCTGCACGGCGCCCTGCGTCGGCATGATCTCGGCGCAGGATTACGGCGATGCGGTGCGCCGCGCGTCGCTGTTCCTCGATGGCCGCAGCGACGAGCTCACGCAGGAAGTCACGCGCGATATGGAGGCGGCGGCCGAGAAGCTCGACTTCGAAGACGCCGCGCGCCTGCGCGATCTGCTCGGCAACATGCGCAGCATGCAGGCGCGCCAGTACGTCGACGGCAAGGTCGCTGAACTCGACGTGCTCGCCTGTGCGATGCAGGGCAGTCAGGCCTGTGTGCTGCTGCTGGCGTTCCGCGACGGCCGCAACCTCGGCACGCGCGCGTTCCATCCGCGTACCAACGGCAGCGACGATCCGGCCGAAGTGCTGGCCGCGTTCGTGTCCCAGCACTACGCCGAGCAGACACCGCCGCGCGAGATCGTCCTCGACCGCGCGATCGAGGACGTCGCGTTGCTCGAAGAAGCCTTCAGCGAATCCACCGGGCGCCGCGTGCAGATCAAGACCAGCGTGCGCGGCGATCGTGCGCGCTACGTGGATCTCGCGCGCCGCAATGCCGAGATCTCGCTGGCGACCGAGATGAGCAGCCAGGCGGCGCAGAACGCGCGCGCCGAATCGCTGCGCGAGATGCTCGGTCTCGCAGCGGTCGCGCAGCGCATCGAATGTTTCGACATCAGCCACACCATGGGCGAAGCGACGGTGGCCTCGTGCGTCGTGTTCGACGCCGCCGGCCCGGTCCGTGGCCAGTACCGGCGCTACAACATCGCCGGCATCGAGCCGGGCGACGACTACGCGGCGATGCACCAGGCGCTGACCCGGCGCTTCCGCAAGGCGGCCGACGCGCGCGCGGCCGAGGTCGCTGCGGCGGAGGCGGGCACCGACGTGCCTGCGGCCGCGGAAGGCGCCGGCATCCTGCCCGACGTGCTGCTGATCGACGGCGGCACCGGACAGGTCGCGCAGGCGCGCGCGGTACTCGACACCCTCGGCATCACCGGCATCTGTCTGGTCGGCGTGGCCAAGGGCGAGGCGCGCAAGCCCGGCGACGAGACCCTGCTGCTGCCGGACGGGCGCGCGCTCAAGCCCGGCGCGGCATCGCCGGGGCTGCAACTGGTGCAACAGGTACGCGACGAAGCGCACCGGTTTGCGATCACCGGTCATCGTGGACGCCGTCAGAAGGCGCGCACGACCAGCCGGCTCGAGGACATTCCGGGCATCGGTCCGCGCCGCCGCGCCAGCCTGCTGAAGCATTTCGGCGGTCTGGGCGGGCTCAAGGCCGCCGGCGCCGAGCAGATCGCCCAGGTCGAAGGTGTCAACGCGGCGCTCGCGCAACGCATCTATGCGACCCTACACGGGCTCGACCCCGGCCCCGGCGCCGGACACGACTGAATCCCCCACAGGCGTCCGATGAAATTCACGATTCCCACCTGGATCACGCTGATGCGGATCATGCTGATCCCGGTGCTGGTGCTGGTGTTCTATTTGCCGTTCCAGTGGACCAACTTCGCCACCGCGCTGGTGTTCGCGTTCGCGTCGATCACCGACTGGCTCGACGGCTGGATCGCGCGCAAGTATCACCAGTACTCCGCATTCGGCGCGTTCCTCGATCCGGTGGCCGACAAGCTGATGGTCGCCGTCGCGCTGTTCCTGATCGTGCAGGGCCACCCGACGCCGTGGATGGCGTTCTGGGCGGCGGTGATCGTCGGCCGCGAGATCGCGGTGTCCGCGCTGCGCGAGTGGATGGCCGAACTCGGCCAGCGTGCGACGGTGCGCGTCGCAGCGATCGGCAAGATCAAGACCATCGCGCAGATGGTCGCGCTGCTGTGCCTGCTGTACTCGGTCACGCCCGACCAGCCGCCGCGTCCACTGCCGTGGTTGGGCCGCGAGATCTTCATCATCGGCGACTGGCTGCTGGCGATCGCGGCGATCCTGACGCTGTGGTCGGGTCTGCTGTATCTGCGTGCCGCATGGCCGATCATGCGCGCTGCGGAAAAGAACAAGTATTGACACCCCGGTGGCGATGGGTAGAATTTCGCCTCCCAAGCGGGAATAGCTCAGTTGGTAGAGCGCAACCTTGCCAAGGTTGAGGTCGAGGGTTCGAGCCCCTTTTCCCGCTCCAGTTTCGAAGACGAAGCCCCGGTTGTACGCGGGGTTTCGTTTTGTCGACAGGACCCAAAGTCCTGCACGGCGTCACCGGCCTGGTGGCAGAGTGGTTATGCAGCGGATTGCAAATCCGTGTACGCCGGTTCGATTCCGACCCAGGCCTCCAGCCGGCGCACCACACGGGTCGCAGGCGGGTTACAATTCGGTTCCAAGCGGGAATAGCTCAGTTGGTAGAGCGCAACCTTGCCAAGGTTGAGGTCGAGGGTTCGAGCCCCTTTTCCCGCTCCAGTTCGAAAGGCCCTGCAGATGCGGGGCTTTTTCGTATCTGGCGCCGCGCGATGGACGCGGCGGTTCCAATCGACCGCGCGCTGGGGCACGCTGTCGACCGCCTGCCCGGATGGCGAAACTGGTAGACGCACCGGACTTAAAATCCGTTGGCCGCAAGGTCGTGCCGGTTCGATTCCGGCTCCGGGCACCATCGTCGGACGCCGCGTTTGCGGACCGACTTCGCAGTTCCCTTGCAGCTCCCACGGATCGACGCGTGTCTTCACGGGCGCATGCGCGCGGCCGGTCCAGGGTGCGATCACAGCGGATGCAGCGCTGGTCGGCGGGAGGAACGGGTACGCCGCCGGCGTGCCCCGGGACGGGCGCCACCACGATGATTTCGAGACTGCGGAACAATTTCCAACTGGCCATCATCACCCTGCTCGGGTCGGTGACCGCGGTCGTGCTCGGCAGTTTCATGGTCTGGCGTCTCGCGCGCGGCGACCGGGGTGTCGCGGTGCTGGATGCGGCCGTCGTGGTCACGATGGTCGCGATCGTGCGCCTGGCATGGCGCGAGGGGCGCACCGAGCGCGCCGGCGCGTGGATGGTCGTGCTCAATGCCGGATTCGCGACGCTCGCCTGCCTGACCCTCGGGCCCGCGGCGAGCGGCTGGGTCTACGTCGCACTGATGACCAGTTTCTATCTCGCGCCGCTGCGCGTGGCGACGTGGAGCGGGGCGGCGCTGTTGCTGATCGCCTCCGCCACGCTGCTGTGGCGCGATGTCGGCCCGTATCACATCAGCACGTTGGTGACGTGGTCGCTGGTGTACGGCTTCTCGCTGGTGTTCGCGCGGCGCCTGCGGACGCACAGCGAGTCGCTGGAACTGCTCGCGAGCGTCGATCCGCTGACGCGCATTCCCAACCGCGGCATGCTCGAGGCCGATCTGCGGCATGCGATCGCGACGGGCCAGAGCGGTCGCGCGGGTCTGCTGGTGCTCGACATCGATCGCTTCAAGACCGTCAACGACACCTTCGGTCATGCGGCCGGCGACGCGGTGCTGATTGATCTCGCGGTGCTGCTGCGCGAGGAATTGCGACAGGGCGATTCGGTCTACCGCTTCGGCGGCGAGGAGTTCGTGATGTTGCTGCCGGTGCTGTCGGAGCAGGCGCTGACGCGTGCGGCCGAACGCGTGCGCGATGCGGTGGCGACGCGCCTGGTCGGTCCCGGAGGACGGATCACGGTGGCGGTGGGCGGCGCGATGCTGTCGGCGGAGCGCGACTGGCAGGACTGGTTCGCACGTGCGGATGCATCGCTGTACCAAGCCAAGCGCGCAGGCGGCAACACGATCCACATCGCGGAACCGCTCTGAGGACGGACCGTCAGCTCTGGCTGGCGTGATGCGCGACGCCGGCCGTCGCGTCGCGGTCTTCCCAGTCGGGTGCAGGAGGGCGCACGCGCGCGGCACGCACGCGGCGCACCGCGGACAGCCTGCGCCGCCAGCGCAGCACGGCGCCCAAGATCGACAGCAGTGCCAGCGCTGCGGCAAGCACCACGACCCAGGGCGCAAGCCCCGCAAGCGGGGAGAGGATCGATCCGGCGGTGTTGCGCAACGCGAGCGCGAACACGGCGCCGGTGATCAGGATGTAGGTCGGCAGCACGAGCACGCGCCAGATCGTGCGGGGCGAGATCATGAGGCGCTCCCCGTTTCGGCCGGTGACGGTCCGACGACTGGCGCCGCATCGGGCAGGCCGCGCATGGTGCGGAAGTGCGAAGCGGCCGCGGCGCGTGCCGTATCCCAGTCGATCGCGCGTGGGATCAATTCCCACTGCGCACGCAGCACGGGTTCCAGTTCATGCCAGTCCGCGTCGGGCCGGTCCGCATGGACGGCACGCGTCATCTCCGCAAGGACCACCGGGTTGTAGGGAGGCAGCGACATGGACGTTCGACAAACACGTGGGGTTTGGATCGACAGTAGGCAGCGGCCCGCCAAACCGCCGTGAAGCGGCGGCGCGCGCAACGGAACATTCAGTTTCGACTGGCCCTGTGCGGAGGCGCTCCCTACCATGCGTACAACGCGCCGCACGGGCCCGACCGGCCTGCAGCTGGCTTTCACCGTCGTCCGGGGAGGATGACGCGCCGGACGCCACGTTCCGGCGGTTCTGCAAGGGAGTCCAATGGGCCGCTATCTCACATTCGCACTCTGCGTCGTCATGGCGCTGGTCTCGATCGCCCTGGCGTCGCTGCATGCGTCGGTGGGCTGGGCGATCGCTGCGGTGCCGTTGCTGGCGCTGACGGTGCTGGGCACCGTCGACCTGATGCAGAAGCGCGCGACGCTGCGTCGCAGCTATCCGCTGACCGCGCATTTCCGCTACGGGCTCGAAGCCTTCCGTCCCGAGATCCGCCAGTACTTCATCGAGGACGACCAGGACGAAGTGCCGTTCTCGCGCCAGCAGCGCGCCCTGGTCTACCAGCGGGCGAAAAACGTCAGTGACGTGGTGCCGTTCGGCAGCGAGCTGCCGATGTACGGCACGCAGTACGAATGGATCAACCATTCGCTGGTGCCCGCGCATGCCGAGTCGCACGACTTCCGCGTGCCGGTCGGCGACGAACGCGCGCAGCCGTATACCGCGAGCATCTTCAACATCTCGGCGATGAGTTTCGGCTCCCTGTCTGCGAACGCGATCCGCGCACTGAATCTCGGTGCGAAGCGCGGCAATTTCTTCCACGACACCGGTGAAGGCGCGATCTCGGAGTATCACCGCGAGCACGGCGGCGATCTGGTCTGGGAAATCGGCTCGGGCTACTTCGGCTGCCGCGATGCCAAGGGCCGCTTCGACGAAGACCTGTTCGCGCGCCACGCGGCCGAGCCGCAGGTGCGCATGGTCGAACTGAAACTCTCGCAGGGCGCCAAGCCCGGCCACGGCGGCATGCTGCCCGGCGCCAAGGTCACGCCGGAAATCGCGGAGACGCGGGGCATTCCGGTCGGCCAGGATTGCGAGTCGCCGGCCGCGCACACCACGTTCTCCACGCCGCTCGGGCTTCTGGAATTCGTCGATCGCATGCGCACGCTGTCGGGCGGCAAGCCGGCGGGCTTCAAGCTCGCGATCGGGCATCCCTGGGAATGGTTCGGCATCGCGCGCGCGATGCTCGACAGCGGCATCCTGCCGGACTTCATCGTCGTCGACGGGGCCGAGGGTGGCACCGGCGCGGCGCCGTCGGAGTTCATCAACCATGTCGGCCTGCCGCTGCAGGAAGCGCTGATGCTGGTGCACAACACGCTGGTCGGCATCGGCCTGCGCGACCGCATCCGCGTCGCCGCGGCCGGCAAGATCACCAGTGGCTTCGACATCGCGCGCACGCTGGCGATGGGCGCGGACTGGTGCAACGCGGGCCGCGGTTTCATGTTCTCGCTGGGCTGCATCCAGTCGCGCACCTGCCATACCGACCAGTGCCCGACGGGCGTGGCCACGCAGGATCCCGCGCGCTGGCGCCTGCTCGACGTGCCGGACAAGGCCAACCGCGTCTTCCACTTCCACCAGAACACGCTCAAGGCGCTGCGCGACATGATCGGTGCGGCCGGACTGGAACATCCGATGCAGATCGGCCCCGAGCACATCCTGCGCCGCGTCTCGCCGACCGAAGTGCGTTCACTGGCGGCGCTGTATCGCTTCCTGGAGCCGGGCGAGCTGCTGACCGGCGTGCCCGAGCACGCGGTGTTCAAGACCTTCTGGCCGAGCGCGCGCGCCGACAGCTTCGCGCCGCCAGCGCGCGCATCGGCGATGCATGTCGCCAAGCGGACCCACTGAGTCCGATGCGCACGCCGGCGATCCATCGCCTGCGTGCGTCGTCCCAGCGCACGCTGGGACCCAGCGTCGCCGTCGATTCCAGTTCCAGATGGGCCCAGCGTGACCGGACGTGCGTCCGTCGAGCGCCGCTGGGGCGACGGCAGCTGAAGCTGTAAGAGACAGGCGCTCTCAGTCCAGCAGTGCCAGCAACCGCTCCGTCGGCCTGCCGATGACCGCGCGCTCTCCGTGCACCAGGACCGGCCGTTCGATCAATTCGGGATGCCGAACCATCGCCTCGACGATCGCATCGTCATCCAGCGCTGCATCGGCGAGTCCGAGTTCGCGATACGCGTCCTCGCCGGTGCGCAGCAGGCCGCGGGGCGCGATGTCGAGGCGCCGCAGCAGCGTGCGGAGTGCGTCTGCGTCGAGCGGCGTGTCGAGATAACGCACGACGTCCGCCTCGATGCCGCGCGATTGCAGCAGCTCGAGCGCGGCGCGCGATTTCGTGCAGCGCGGGTTGTGCAGCAGGGTCCAGGGGTCGGTCATGTCGGTGGAAGATCCGCAGTGGCTGACGTACCGCTGTGACGGGCGACGACGGCGGTCGCGGTGACGTCGGCGGTGGTGTTGGCGACGGTGGCGAATGCATCGGGCAGCGTGTCCACGGCGAGCAGCACGCCCAATGGCTCGATCGGCAGGCCCATCGCCTGCGTCACCGGCAGGTTGTTGGTCATGAAGCTCACCTGGCCCGGCAGGCCGACCGACCCCATGCTGATGACGATGCTCAGGCCGACCGCGATCGCGAGCTGCGCGGGTCCCAGGTCCGCGCCGTACATCCAGGCGATGAACACCACGACGCTCAGGTACTGCGTGGGGCTGGCGATGCGGAACAGCGACACCGCCATCGGCAGCACCAGCGAGGTCACCGCCAGCGGATAACCCAGACGGTTGCGTGCGCTGTCGATCATCACCGGCAGCGATGCGAGCGAGGACTGCGTGCTCGCGGCGATCGCCTGCACCGGCAGCAGTGCCGCCGCGAAACGCGGCAGACTTTCGCCGGCCACGGTCACCGCGACGACGTACATCAGCAGCGTGATCGCGACGTACAGCACGCACTGCAGCGCGATGTAGTAACCCAGCGCGGTCAGCACACCGAGGCCGACGTGCGCGCAGACCGCGAGCACCAGCGCGAACACGCCCACCGGCGCCGCCCACAGCACCCAGCGCACGACGACGATCATCGCGTCGCCGATCGTGCGCACCATATCCAGCATCCGCTCACGTCGCTCGGGTTCGAGCCGGGTCAGCGCGAAGCCGAAGAACATCGAGAACACGACCAGCGGCAGCATCGCACTGGCGGCCGCCGCGGCGATCGCGTTGCTGGGGATCACGCTGGTGATCCACAGGCCGAAGCTCGGCGCCTGCGGCATGACTTCGGGCGCCTGGATCGCGGCGCGGAACGCGCTGACCAGGGCGTCGTCGCGCGGCACCAGCGACAGCAACGCCGGCGCGGCGATCGCGGCGAAGGTGCCGCAGACCGCGAGCAGTACCGCGAACGTCGCCATCGCCATGCGCGCGTTGCGGCCCGACGCCGCCGCATCGGCCGCGCCGTTGATGCCGACCACGACGAGCGCCGCCACCAGGGGCACCACGGTCATCTGCAGCGCGTTGAGCCAGAGCTTGCCGATCGGTTGCGCGAACTCGGCGACCCGCAGCGCGGTATCGGCGTTCCAGGCCGCGAGCGAAAGACCCACGACCGCGCCGGCCAGCAACGCCAGCAGCACGCGGACCGAGGCGGGAAGGGAGCGACGTGCGGGAACAGCTTCGGTCATGGCGCGCGGCCGGTTCGACGGACCGCAGCAGCATGCCATGCGGCGTGGCGCCGGCGCGGCCGTCGATGCATCACGGCCGCGTGGCCAGATCGAGCGCGAGCGTGTCGCGGATGCCGTCGACGAAACCCGCCCGCAGGTACAGGGCCTTCGCGCGCGGGTTGTGGTGATGCACTTCCAGCCGCAGCACGGCGACGCCCCAGGTGCGCGCCTGCGTGCTGGCCAGTGCGAGCGCCTGCGCGCCGAGTCCACGGCCGCGTGCGGCCGGCGCGATGTAGAGCTCGTCCAGCAGGGCATGGTGGCCGCCCTGTTCGAGACTGAAACCGCGGGTCAGCGCCATGTAACCGTCCGCGCCATCGGCGCCGAGCAGCAGCAGCGCACCGCAGCCGGGATCCGACAGCAGCGCCGACACCGCGCGCGGCGTGGCGACGTCGTCGAAGTGCAGGCGGTCCTCGCTGTAGAACGCACGCATCATCGCCAGCATTGCGGGCAGATCGTCGAGCGTGGCGATGCGCGAAACCAGCGGCGTCGCGGGGCTCATCGCGGCAGCGCCGGCAGCTGCCAGGCGGCCTGCAGACGCGTGTATTCGGCGTCGGGCAGCAGCACGAAGCGCGGCGTGCGCGCCGGGTCCAGCCAGCCGAGCAGAGCGTCCATCGCCGCATCGCTCATCGCGGTGCAGCCGGCCGTGGTCTCGTCGGGGCGGCGCAGCAGGTGGGCGAAGATGCAGCTGCCACGGCCGGCTTCGCCTTGCGCGTTGTGTTCGATGACGAAGCCTTGGCGGTAGCGCACGTCGCCGTCGTTGTGCAGGTCGAGACGCATGCGCTCGCTGGAACCCGCCACCGCGGCCGCGCCGACGTCGCGCTCGTCGACGATGCGGTTGTAGAGCGGCGAGATCGGCACGTCGATGCAGTAGTGCGAGGCCTGCATCGGCACGTAGGGCAGGGCGCCGACGCCGGTGGGTGCGTAGCCGAAGGCCTCGCCGATCGCGAACACGCCGGCCGGTGCGCGGCCGTCGCCTTCGCGTTTCTGTGGTTCGCCCGTTTGCGCCGGATGCAGGCCGATGCCCCAGCCACTGCCGCTGCGGCCCAGCATCACCGGCACCGCATCGCCCACCGCACGCCAAGCGCCGTCGCCGTCGCCGTCGCGTTCGAAGCGCTGCATCCGCGCCTGCGCGGCGTCCCAGTCGGCGGCGGTCACGACGACGAGCTGCTGCGCACCGGTCAGCGGCGCTGCAGCCGGCGTCCGTGTGGTGCCGCAGGCGGCGAGCAGCAGAGTGGCCAGCAGCAGCGCGGCGCCCGCGGCGCGTCGAGGGAATCGGGGCATGGGAACGTCCTCTGGAGTCATGGATCGAGCAGGCGGCGCATGCGCGCCTGATGGTCGGCGAGTCGCGCCTGCCGGCCGGGCATCGCGCACAGCTGCACGATGACGACATCGAGCAGCTGCTGCAGCGCGCTGTGATAGAGCAGCATCGCGACATGCGGCCGGGCATCGTGCGCCGAGACCAGCAGCGCATGGTCCGCAATGGTGCGCAGCGGATTGCTGGAGTGCCGCGTCGCCGACAGCACGCGCGCGCCGCGTTCGCGCGCGAGCTTCGCGAGTTGCAGCAGCGCCGGCTGCTGGCCTTGTTCGGAGAACAGCGCCAGCAGGTCGCCTTCGCCCAGGCCGGCGACCTGTGCGGCGGCGAGTGCAGGGTCGGGGTGGTAGGCCGCGGCGACGCCGAGCAGCGACAGCCGCAGCGCGAACGCGCGCGCGGCGAGGTTGTCCTCGCCCGAGCCGACCACGACCACGCGTCCGGCCGCATGCAGTGCAGCCGCGATCGATTGCAGGCCGGATTCGGGATTGATCGAACGCGTCGCGGCTTCGGCCTGGCTCTTGCCCTGCCACAACGCGTCCGCGACTGCGGGCACGTCGACCGTTGCTGCGGGCGCGACGGCGATCGGCTCGCGTTCGCGCGCGACCGATTCGCCGACCGAGAATTTCAGATCCGGGTAGCCGCGGAAGCCGAGTTTCTGGCTGAACTTCACCACGCTCGACTGGCTGATGCCGAGCGCACCGGCGAGCTGCTGCGAGGAGTAGTCGCGCAGCAGATGCGCGTTCTCCAGCACGAAGTCACCGATGCGGCGCTCGATCGCCGACAGCCGGTCGCGTTCGGCGCGGATCTTCAGCAGCGGCGAGGCCATCTGCACGTCAGCAGGCGATGGGCTGCACGTCGCGGATCGACACGATGCCGAGCCCCGGCGCATCGCCGATCGAGATCTCGGCATCGTCGAACGCGACGCCACCGTCGACCGGATTCCAGGCGCACAGCGAGGGGCCGTCGAGATCGACCTTGGTGATGACGTCGGACTTGGCGACGGCCAGATGCGCCGCCGCGGCGACGCTGATGCTGGTCTCGATCATGCAGCCGATCATGCAGTCGACGCCGTGCAGGCCGGCGATGTCGGCGAGCTTGATCGCGTTCGACAGCCCACCGGTCTTCATCAGCTTGATGTTGACGATGTCGGCCGCGCGCATGCGGATCAGTTCGATCAGTTCCACTGGACCGAACACGCTTTCGTCCGCCATCACCGGCACGTGCACGCGATCGGTGACGTACTTCAGGCCGGCGAGATCGTGGGCCTTGACCGGTTGCTCCAGCAGTTCCGGTTCGATGCCGGCGTCTTCGAGCTGGCGCATCGCATGGACGGCCTGCTTCGGCGTCCAGCCCTGGTTCGCATCGAGGCGCAGCAGCGCGCGGCCGTCGACCGCGGCATGGATCGCGCGGATGCGTTCGAGATCCACGCCGAGATCCTTGCCGACCTTGATCTTCAGCGCGCCGAAGCCGCGATCCACCGCCGACAGCGCATCGGCGACCATCTTGTCGATGTAGTCGACGCTGATCGTGATGTCGGTGCTGATCACCGGATCGCCGCCGCCGAGGATGCGGTACAGCGGCGCACCATGCAGTTGTGCGAACAGATCGTAGAGCGCGATCTCGACCGCGGCCTTGGCGCTGGTGTTGCGCTCGAGCGCGGTCTGCACGAGACGCGTCAGCGCGTTGAAATCTGCGATCTCGCGGCCGACCAGTCGTGGCGCGATGACGGTCGAGATCGCCGCGACGATCGCGCCGTGAGTATCGCCGGTGATCACCGCGGTCGCCGCGGCCTCGCCGTAGCCGATGTGGCCGGTGTCGGTGTGGATCGACACGATGATGTCGTCGACGCTCTCCACGGTGCGCAGCGCGGTCTTGAACGGCGTCTTCAGCGGCACGCGCACCATGCCCAGCTGGATGTCGGTGATCTTCATGGGAGTCCGGTGAGGCGCGCGCGTCAGCGCACGCGCTGGATGCTGGTGATGCGGTCGATGGTGGTGCCGTCGGCGCCCGACAGCATCGGCGTGACCGGCGTGACCACCACGCCATTGAGCGGCAGACGCGCGATCGCACCGTCGGCGTCGCGCACGCTCATGCCGGCGGTGTCGTGGATCACCCAGGGCTCGCCGTCGACGTGGCCGATGACCATCATCACGTGGCCCGGAATGAACACCATGTCGCCCACGTCGGCGTCGCGCAGCAGTTGCAGCCGCTGCGCATGCGGCATGTCGGCCGTGACCTCGATGCGATTCAGTGCGGGACTCGTCGCCTGCGCGCTGGTGTTGCGCGGCAGCAGGATGCCGACGCTGCGGTAGATCTCCGATACGAAACCGCTGCAATCGCGCGCGTTGTACGAGTGCCCCCAGCCGTAGCGCTCGCCGAGGAACTTGAACGCCTGGCGGATCAGCGCTGCGCGCGTGTAGGGCAGCACGTCGTCGGCGACATCGGCGGATGCCGGCAACAGCGCCGGCATGAAAGAAAGCGCGCCGTCGTCACCGCGCACCGGCAGCTCGACGATGTGGCCGAATGCTGGCACCTGGCCGTGCAGCACACGCGTCGCGTCCCGATCGGCGCGCGGCACACGCACGCCCATCTCCAGCTGCACGTCCGAGACCGCCGGTGCCTCGGGCGTGAACACCGTCCGCGCGGTGGCGCCGGTGACGACGATACCGTCGGCCGCACGCGCCGCGTATCCGGCGACCGCATCACGCGTGCCGATCGCGATGTGCGTGGTCTCGACCCAGGCGCGATAGCGCTCGCTGACCACGAACAGCCAGTCGCCGTCGCGGCTGGCATGCAACACCGCGACCGGCGCACCGGGGAACAGGGCATCTTCCTGGAAGCGGTCGATGTCGGTGTCGCCCGGGCGGCTGAAGACGCGGGTCGCGGTCGGAAATGCGCGCAGGTTGGCGCGGCGCACGACGAGGCCGAAACGCGGCGTCACCTGCGCGGGCAGGGCGTCCAGCGCCAACGCATCCATCCAGCCATCGAGCGTCGCGGCATCGACCTGGCCGTCGACGGTGAAGCGTGGCGCCGTGGGACGCGTCGACAGCGCTTCGATCCAATCGGCGACCGTGCGCCGCGCGAGGCGGTTGGGCAGGGCGAGTGGATCCTGGATCGACGCATCATCGCGCCGCATTGCCATGTTCTGCGCGTCGATCGCGGCGGCGTCGAGGACCACGGCATCCGGTGCGTCGAGTCGCGCGATCCAGTGGTCCGGCGACAGCATCGATGCGGTCAGGCCCGGAATCGCCGGCGACGCCGCATGCGTCGCGCCGGGTGCCGGCAGCAGTGCGGCGAGCGTCAGCAGCGTGGCGAGGAGGGCGCGCGTGGCGAACGGGGACAGTCGGTTGAAGCGCATTGCGGCTCCTGCGGTCGGCGCGCATGCACGCGCGCCGGTCTGCGATCGAGGCTTCGAGAATATTTGTTTTCAGCGTCAGAACAAGGCGGAATAATTAATTGACATCGATTCATGGCGGGTGTTAATCACGTGGTCATGCCCGTCCGGTAAGGGGGCCCTTCGGGGCGGCCGGGTTGCTACCGATCTCGGCCGCACCGGTGTGACCCGCCGGTTGCGCGCGCCGTGTCGCCACGCCAACCGGGGAGTCCGTTCCGCATGTCCTGCCAGCCCGCGTCGCCACCGCCCGTCCTCCGTCGCCTGAGCGCTGCGCTGCTGCTGGCGCTGGCCATGCCCGCAATCGTCCATGCCCAGACCTCCACCGCGGACGAACGCGTCAGCACGCTCGACCAGGTGCAGGTGACCGGCTCGCGCATCGCGCGCACCGAGATCGAGGGTCCAGCGCCGGTCACGGTGATCACCGCCGAAGACATCCAGAAGCAGGGCTTCAGCACGGTCTGGGAATCGCTGGGCACGCTGACCCAGTTCACCGGCAACACGCTCAACGAATCCGACCAGACAGGCAATTCGCCCAACGGGCAGTTCATGAATCTGCGCGGGCTGGGGCCGGGCTACCAGCTGATCCTGCTCAACGGCCAGCGTCTGGCCGACTACCCGCAGCCCTACGGTTCGAACGGCACCGCGGTGAGTCTGGGCAGCATTCCGGCGGCGGCGATCGAGCGCATCGAGGTGATGAGCGGCGGCGCCTCGGCGATCTACGGATCGGACGCGGTCGCCGGCGTCGTCAACATTATCACCAAGGAAAATTTCAGCGGCGACACCATCCGCCTGCGCGGCGGTACGACGACGCAGGGCGGTGGCGATACCGGCCTGTTCCAGTGGACGGGCGGGCGCACCGGCGATCGCTGGAGCCTGACGTACGCGATCGAGCGTCTGGATCGCGAGGAGATCGTCGCCTCGCAGCGCGATCTGACCTATCTGGCGCATCCGCAGTACCGCACCAACCCCGAACGGCCGACCGCATCGATCAGCGGCGTCTATTTCCGCGCCGGCCAGAACTACCTGTGGCGCAACGATGCCGGTGCGCTGTCGCCGTCCTACCAGGCGCTGCTCGAAGCGTGCGATGCGACCAATCCGGATTTCGTGCCCTTCCATTCGGCCACGACCGTCGCCGTGCCCAACCGCTGCGGCGCGCTCGGGTACTACGACGCGCGCTCGATCCAGAACGCCTACGGCAAGACGTCGGCCTACGTGTCGGGCAGCTTCGACTTCAGCGACACGCTGACCGGTTATGCACAGCTGCTGGGCAGCGATTCCAACGACAAGAGTTCCAGCCAGACGCACTACTACATCGGCGAAGGCCCGTTCACCGTGCGCGACCCCGTGCGCGGCCTGGTGACCGCGCAGCGCATCTTCCTGCCCGACGAAGTGGGCGGCACCAAGTACATCGAGTACGACGAACGTGCGTGGTCGATCAACGCCGGCCTGCGCGGCACGCTGGCCGACGGCCGCTTCGACTGGGACGCGAGCCTGACCTCGTCGCGCTTCGAGATCACCACCACGCGCCCGCGCTTCCTCACCCGCGCCGTGCGCGACTACTACATGGGTCCGGTGCTCGGCATCGCGCCGGACGGCAACGAAATCCGCGAGTTCTACACCGATCGCCTGTTCGCACCCGGCTCGGCTGCGTTGTACGACCGTCTCACCACCACGGTGGTCAGCGATGGCGTGTCGAAATCCGACCAGGCGCAGTTCGTCTTCAGCGGTCCGCTGTTCGATCTGCCGGCCGGCCCCTTGCAGATGGCGGCCGTCGTCGAAGCGGCCAGGCAGGAATATTCGCTGACGCCCGACCCGCGCACGACCGTCGACTACACCGGCCCGGACCGCGTCTACAACCTGACCAGTACGCCCGGCGGTGGCCCGCGCAACCGCTACGCCGCCGGTCTGGAGTTCCGCGTGCCGGTCTTCTCCAGCCTGGATGCCACGCTCGCCGGCCGCTACGACAAGTACGACGACGTCACGTCGGTCGACGATGCGATCACCTGGCAGGCGGGCCTGGAATGGCGGCCGTTCCGCAACCTGCTGCTGCGCGGCGCGCACGCGACCAGTTTCCGCGCGCCGGATCTGCTGTGGATCTATGCCGGCACCACGGGGTCCAATCCGATCGTCGACGACGAGTATCTGTGCCGGCTCAACGGCATCGCCGCCGAGACGCCCGCCTGCACGGCGGCATTCAATTACCAGACCTACATGACGCAGTCGTCGAACCCGCTGCTCGAAGAAGAGAAGGGCAAGTCGACGACGCTGGGCGTGGTGTGGGACGTGCTGCCGACCCTGTCGGCGAGCGTCGACTGGTATCGCATCGAGCTCGAAGGCCGGGTGCAGGCGCTGTCGAACAGTTACTACCTCGAACAGGAAGCGAACTGCCGCCTCGGTCGGGATCGCAACGGCGGCGTGGTCGATACGAGTTCGCAGGCCTGCCAGTTCTATGCCGGCGCCGTGCAGCGCGTGGTGTCGGACCTCAATCCCGAGGGCCGCATCACCCGTTTCGCGACCTATCCGATCAACGCCTCGCTGATGCGTACCGAAGGCCTCGACGCGTCGCTGCGCTACGGGCTCGAACTCGGCCGCTGGGGCGATCTGAACCTGCAGGCCGGCTACACCCACGTGCTCGAATTCGAGGTCGCGCAGTTCGGCGACGAAGCGCCGCGCGACGTGCGCAGCACCGTCGAATACAACAGCCAGCGCAGCCGCGCGAACTGGCGCGCCAGCTGGTCGAACGATGCCTGGAACACGAGCCTCTACGGCTACCGCTATGGCAGCCGGCCGAACTACAACGGCAACGTGCTGCCGGGCCGCACGTCGGGCTACGTGATCTGGAACGCCGACGTGTCGCGACGCATCACCGACGACGTGACGCTGGGCATCAGCGTGCTCAACCTGCTCGACGAGATGCCGCCGCGCGATGATTCCCACACCGCGTGGCCGTATTTCGCCAGCAGCTACAGCGCGATCGGGCGCCAGGTGTTCGCCAACATCACCTTCGATTTCTGACGGCCGTGCCGACGCGCGCCGCGCGCTGGTTGCTGATCGCCTGCCTCGCTGTCGCGGGGCAGGCCGGCGCGCGCGAGGCGCAGGTCGATGCTGGACGGCTCGCATCACTGGTCGACGAGGCGTTCGCGCGCTATGCGTTGCCCGGGATCGCGGTGGGTGTCGTCGTCGAGGGCGAGGTGGTGTTGCGGCACACGCGCGGCGAACTGCGCGCCGGGCAGGGCGAGCCGGTCGATGCGGCCACGCTGTTCAAGATCGCATCCAACAGCAAGGCGATGACCGCAGCGGTGCTGGCCCGCCAGGTCGATGCCGGCCTGCTGCGCTGGGACGATCCGGTGGTGCGGCACCTGCCGGATTTCCGCATGGCCGACGACTGGGTCACGCGCGAGATCCAGGTCCGCGATCTGCTGATCCACAACAGCGGACTCGGCCCGGGCGCCGGCGATCTGATGCTGTGGCCGTCACCGAACCGCTTCACGCGCGCGGAGGTCATCTACGGTTTGCGCCATCTGCAGCCGCGCTGGAGCTTCCGGTCGCGCTACGCCTACGACAACACGCTCTACATCGTGGCCGGCGAAATCGCAGCCGCCGTCGCCGGCGTGCCGTTCGATGTGCTGGTGCGGCGCGAAGTGTTCGAACCGCTCGGCATGACGCGCTGCCAGGCCGGCAGCTGGTCGCGCGACGCGGTCGGCAATATCGCCCAGCCGCACGCACGCACGGGCGACCGCAATGTCGTGGTGCGCGCCGACGGCGCGACGGTTCCCGACGAGCCGATGATGGCAGCCGGCGGACTGCGCTGCAGTCTCGACGACATGCTGCGCTGGGCGCAGGCCTGGCTCGACACCGGCACTGCGCAGGACGACCGCCCGTGGCTGTCGCAGGCGCAGCGCGATGCCGTGTGGACGGCGCACATGCCGATGCCGCTCAGCGCGCGCATGCGGTCCTGGGATCGCAGCCATTTTTCCGCCTACGGATACGGTTGGCGGCTGACCGATGTCGACGGCACGTCGAAGGTCTCGCACACCGGCACGCTCAAGGGCATGTACTCCGCGTTGACGCTACTGCCCGAGCGCGGCGTCGGCATCGTCGTGCTGATCAATGGCGATGCGGACGAAGCGCGCACGGTGTTGATGCAGGCGCTGGTCAAGCAGTTCACCGCTGCAGGCGGGACGCACGATGTCGCGTACTACGCCGGTCTGCTCGCCGCCGAGCGTGCCGACAGTGGCGCGTCCGGGTCCGGTACGCGAGGCCCGGCGCGCGCGCCGACCGGAGCGGAGACCGCGAACGTCGTCGGGCGCTGGCGCGATCCGTGGTTCGGCAGCGTCGACGTGTGTTCGCAAGGAGATGGACTGACCTTTGTCTCCGCGCGTTCGCCAAAGCTGCACGGCGACGTCGTCGCGGTCGATGGCCGGCTGCAGGTGCGCTGGCGGGATGAC
Organism: Luteimonas flava; assembly: GCF_036584485.1. Taxonomy (NCBI): domain Bacteria; kingdom Pseudomonadati; phylum Pseudomonadota; class Gammaproteobacteria; order Lysobacterales; family Lysobacteraceae; genus Luteimonas; species Luteimonas flava. The sequence goes on from NZ_JAZHBM010000001.1 coordinate 590,692, forward strand.
GACGTCGATGTCGACGCGTGGCTGATCGCATCGCCAGCGCAGGGCAGGGCGAGCGCGCTGCACATGGCCAAGGTCGATCCGGACGCCGATTTCAGCTACGACTTCGAGGATCTCGCGTTCGTGCGCGAGGGCGATTGCCGGTAGCGGCTGACTGACCGGGATCGAGTTCGGCACAAACGAAAAACCCCTGCATTTCTGCAGGGGTTTTCGCTTGCAAATGGCGGAGCGGACGGGACTCGAACCCGCGACCTCCGGCGTGACAGGCCAGCATTCTAACCAACTGAACTACCGCTCCAAGGCGCGAGATTCTACATGAAACTCCGGGCTTGGGAAGAGGCTGCACGCACTTTTTTTGCGATGTTCGAGGTGGCATCGATCCGGGTCGCCACGCCGCTCGGTGACTGCGTTCTCGCACATTGGTTGTCGTCGCAGGTGATGCGCTCTGACGCATGCGAAGCGACAGGCGGGCGTGTGTCGATCACACGCGATTCGCACACGCGCGAATGCACGCTCCAGGCGGAATGCCCCGATCGTCGTGGCGGCTGATCGTGCACCGCTCGATGTCGACGCGCCCGCCGGTGACCAGGTGTTCGCGTGACATCATCAATGCAAGAACCGGCGCCAACGATGTTTCCAGAAGGGCGCAAACGAACACCGATCCGGCGAGCGGGCCTGTCGTGTCAATGCGTGCGCCCGGAACACCGGCATTGATCGCGCAGTGCCCGGTCCGCACCGCAGGTCTCGAAAAAACGCAGCCCACAAAAAACCCCGCATCTCTGCAGGGTTCTTTGCTTGTAGATTGGCGGAGCGGACGGGACTCGAACCCGCGACCTCCGGCGTGACAGGCCAGCATTCTAACCAACTGAACTACCGCTCCGCGCTTTGAAACTCTTGGTGGGTGCTGAGGGTTTCGAACCCCCGACCCTCTCCGTGTAAAGGAGACGCTCTACCGCTGAGCTAAGCACCCATGCGGAACAATCGAGCCGCTTACTTTACTGCATCCTTGAGCGCCTTGCCAGCCTTGAACGCAGGCACGGTCGAAGCGGCGATCTGGATCGGCTCCTTGGTCTGCGGGTTCAGGCCGGTGCGCGCAGCGCGCGGACGGGCGACGAACGAACCGAAACCGACGAAGTTGGCCGCGTCGCCGTTCTTCAGCGCCTCGGTGATCGTGTCGAGCAGGCCGTCGACGGCACGGCCAGCGTCGGCGCGCGACAGGCCGGACTTCTCGGCGACCGAAGCGATGATGTCGGACTTGGTGAGGTTTGCCATCAGTGAATTCCTCTTCTTCTTGAGATAGCGACGTGTCGTACGTCTGGAGCATCCGGCCGGCCGCGCTGTGCGCTGCTGGTCCGGACGGGGATTCCGGTCAGGCGCGCATGGTACGCGATCCCCCTGGCGATTACGACCGGATTCCGGATCGCGACTGAACAGGTGCGAGCGCGCTCGCGACGCGGTATGGAAGGCCGTTGCGCCTGCGCGGTCGCGGGCTTGCGGGTACACTGGGCGGCTCGCCATCCCGTGTCCGGACCCATGCTGCAAGCGCTTCGAGATAAGACCAGTGGTTGGATCGCCATCGCCATCGTGGCGGTGCTCGCGGTCCCCTTCGCGTTCTTCGGCATGGAGCAGTATCTGTTCCAGAACAATGCCGACTATGCCGCCAAGGTCGAGGCGCCGCCGAAGTGGTGGCAGTCCGCGCCGGACTGGTGGCTGGTGCGCAAGTTCGCGTGGACCTCGGCCGAGGTCAGCGCCGAAGAGTTCCGCCAGACCTTCGACAGCATGCGCGAGCAGCGTCGTCAGCAGGAAGGCGAGGCGTTCGATGCGCGTGCGTTCGAGACGATGGAGAGCAAGCGCGAGGTGCTCGAGCAGCTGATCGACCGTGCGGTGCTCGGCCTCGCCGCCGATCGCGCCAACATCGTCGTCGGTGATGCGCAGGTGCAGCAGATCATCCAGTCGATCCCGGCGTTCCAGGTCGAAGGTCGCTTCGATCCGCAGCGGTACCAGATGGCGCTGCAGTCCACGCAGCCGCCGCGCACGCCGCGCGAGTTCCAGGAAGCCATCCGCGTCGACCTGCAGCGCGCCCTGGTGCCGCAGTCGATCGCCGAGACCGCGTTCGTCACGGCGGGCGAGTCCACGCGTCTGATGCGTCTGCTCGGCGAGCGTCGCGACGTCAGCTTCGTCGTCGTGCCGCCGCCGGCCGTCGATGCGGCCGAAGTGTCGCAGGCCGACCAGCAGGCCTGGTACGAATCGCATGCCGCGCGCTACCGCGAGCCGGAGAAGGTCGCGCTGGAATACATCGAGTTGAAGGCCGCAGCCGACGCCGGTGCAGAGAACGCGACGGTCGACGAGGCCGAGGCGCGCGCCCATTTCGAGCAGGTGAAGTCGCGCTTCGCGACAGCCGAGCGTCGTCTGGCCTCGCACATTCTGGTCGAAGTGCCCGCCGGCGCCGACGAGGCCACGCAGCAGGCCGCGCAGAAGAAGGCCGCCGACATCGCCGCCAAGGCGCAGGCACCGGGCGCCGATTTCGCTGCGCTCGCACGCGAGAACTCCGACGATCCGGGTTCCAAGGACGGCGGCGGCGATCTGGGCTGGGTCGAGAAGGGCATGATGGCCGGCGCGTTCGAGGACGCGTTGTTCGCGATGCAGCCCAATGCGGTCAGTGCGCCCGTGCGCACCGATTTCGGCTGGCACGTGCTGCAACTGCGCGAAGTGGATGCCGGCAAGCCGGTCGCGTTCGAAGACGTGCGCGAGCAGATGGAAAAGGAAGTCAGCGAAGGCGACAGCTCGCGCGTCTACAACGAGCAGGTCGGTCGCGTCGTCGACGAGATCAACAAGAACCCGATGTCGCTGGAACCCGCCGCGGCGGCCGGTGGCGTGCAGATCCAGACCATTGCGCCGTTCGCGCGGGGTGCCGGCAGCGGCATCGCGGCCAACAACGCGGTGGTGCAGGCTGCGTTCTCCGAAGCGCTGACCCAGGACGGCACGGTCAGCGATCCGATCGAGATCGGCCCGAACCAGACGGTCTTCATCCGCGTCACCAGCCACACGCCCGAGCGCGCGCAGCCGTTGGAGCAGGTGCGCGAGCGCGTGATCGCCGAGGTGCGCGCCGACCGTGCGCGCACGCAGGCCGAGCAGGCTGCCGATGCGATGGTCGCCGAGATCAAGGGCGGCAAGACCCTGCAGGCGCTGGCCGGCGAACGTCAGCTGCAGGCGCAGGACGTGCCGGGTATTCCGCGTGGCGCGCCGGTGCCGGACGCGAATGCGAGCCAGGCCTATTTCCGCGCGGCGCCGCCGAGCGGCGATACGCCGACGCCGGGCAAGGTGATGCTGGCCGACGGCAGCGCGGTGGTGTTCGTCGTGACCAGGGTCGAACCGGGCAAGCCCGAGGATGCGAGCGAGCAGGAGCAGACGATGCTGCGTCAGCAGCTCGGCAGCCTGCTGGGCAGCGAGGACGCGGAGATCATGCAGCGCAGCCTGCGCCGCGAGATGAAGATCACGGTCAACGAAGCGCGCCTGTAAGGACGCTTCGCACTGACCACGAAAACAGCCCGGCTCGCGCCGGGCTTTTTTTATGCAGGTGCGATGCGCGGTACGCGCTTGCGCTGCGCCCGATCAGCGCTCGTCGATCAGCAGTTCCATGCCCGGCCGCAACACGCTGCGTGCATCGAGCGCGTTGCGGGTCAGCAGTTCCTGCGTGCGCAGGCCGTAGCGCTTGGCGATCGACCACGGCGAGTCGCCGCGCACGACGGTGTGCATGCGTCGCGCGGCCGTGGTGGCGTCGTGCGTCGCAGGCGGGATGTCGACTTCTGGCGGCGCTTCGGCCATGAACACCGGCGGCGCGGCGGCGGCCTGCGGCACCAGCAGCGTGACCGGCTGGCCGATCCGCGCGAGGCGGCCATCGACATGCGCGGGATTCAGGCGCTTGAGGCGCGCGGCGTCGGTCTCGTGGCGGCTTGCCAGCGTATCGAGATCGCGAATGCCGTCCGGCACCGCGATCGCGGTCAGCGCCGGCACTTCGCGGTCCATCGAGGCCATCCAGGTCTCGCGCTCGCCGGCTTCCTTGATCAGGCACGACAGCGCGTGCAGCTTGCGCACATAGGCCTGGGTGGTCTGCGGCATCGGCAGCGTGTCGGGTGTCGCGTCACGCGCCTCCTGGCCGGCGCGTTTGAGCGCACCGAACACGCGGTACTCGCCGGCGTTGTAGGCCATCACCGCCAGACGCCAGTCGCCGGCGAACATGCCATGCAGGGTCTTCAGGTAGCGTACCGCGGCGCGGGTGGAATCGGCGGGCGACAGGCGGCCGTCGTAGCCGGGCCGGATCGGAATCTCGTGGTTGCGCGCGGTCACCGCGATGAACTGCCACAGGCCCGCGGGACCGGATGCACTGCGGGCGCCGGGCCGGTAGCCGCTCTCGACGAACGGAATCAGGGCGAATTCGGTCGGCAGATGCTGGGCGCGCACCTCTTCGACCACGTAGGCGAACAGCGGCAGCACGTCGTTGCCGCGCGAGGCCAGCTGGCGTGGCACATGACCGAAGTGCGAGCGCCAGCGCTCGGTCGCATCCGCGGTGCACTCGGGCTCGGACAGACCGTCGAGAAAACGACGGTAGACCTCCTGGCCATTGCGGGTGACCGCCGGGGTCGTGGTAGCGGATGCGGTGAGCGTGGCCGGGACCAGGGCCGCGGTGGCGGTGTGGGACGGTGCGTCGGTCGCGAAGCTGGTGGCTGCAGGCGCCGCGAATACGAGCAGCGCTGCGGCCAGCCGGGTCATGCGCCCCGGCCTCATGCGCGGAAGCCGTCTTTCCAGCGCCGCAGTGCGGCGAAGACATCGACCCGGTCGGTCAGCGCGGTGCCGGCCGCATGCGAGGCGGCGGCGCGGACGGCGTCGGCGTCGACGCGGAGGAAGGGATTGCAGGCGAGCTCGCTGGCGAGCGCGACGGGCAGGGTGGGGCGCGGAACGCTGCGCATGTCGAGAATCTCCTGTTCACGGCGCCGCAGCGCTGCGTTGTCCGGGTCGACCACGCGCGCGAACGCGGCGTTGGACCGGCTGTATTCGTGACCACAGCAGACCAGTGTATCGGCAGGCAGCGCGGCCAGCCGATCGAGCGAGGTCAGCATCTGGACCGCGGTACCTTCGAACATGCGCCCACAGCCGAGGCTGAACAGGGTGTCCCCGCTGAACAGATGGCCGTGTCCATGGAAGGCGATGTGGCTGCGGGTATGGCCCGGCACCGCGAGCACATCGAAGCGCCACTGTGCGATCTCGACCGTATCGCCGTCGCCCACGCGGACCGTCGCCTGCGGAATCCGCGGATCGTCGGGCGCGTACACCGGGAGGTCCGGCCAGCGCGCCAGCAGTGCGTCGACGCCGCCGATGTGGTCGGCGTGGTGATGGGTCAGTAGCAGCGCGATGGGCGTCAGGCCCTCTTCGGCAGCGGCGAGTACCGGCCCGGCTTCGCCCGGATCGACCACGACGGCGCGGCCGGACGCGTCCGACAGCGTCCAGATGTAGTTGTCCTCGAAGGCGGGCAAGGGCTGCAGTCGCATCGGGTCGGCTCGGCGGCGGCTGGAAGCCATTACAATGCCGACCATGCCCGCGATCTCCCCGGCCGGTCAACCCGGCAGCGCCCGCAACTGGTTCGAGACGCCGGCCGGCCGCGCGATCCTCGACAGCGAGCACGCGCTCGTCGCCGATGCGCTGGGCTCGCATCCGGGTCTCCCGTGGCTGTGGTGCACCCCGGCCGTACCCGAACGCCACGTCGACGGCCGCGGCCTGTGCCTGGTGCGCCAAGGCGACGGTCTGGAGGGGCCGGTGCGCTGCGGCGTGCCCCTGCCGCTGCCGAGCGAAGCCTTCGGCGCGGTGGTCCTGCAGCATGTGGTCGGTGGCCGGGGCGACACGCTCGCGCTGCTCGCCGAGGCCGCGCGCGTGCTCGCGCCCGGCGGCCATCTGTGGCTGCTGGTCCTCAATCCGCTCACCCCGTACCGCTGGCGGTGGCGCGGCACGGGCATCGCCAGTGCCGAACCGCTGACCTGGCGTCGCCGCATGCGGGATGCCGGCTTGGCACCGGATGCGGTGTCGAACGGCGTGGGGCCGAGCTGGCGCACCGAGGCCGTGACCGAATCCCAGAACGGCCCGGGCCTGCGCGCGGCCTACGCGCTGCGCGGTCAGAAGCGGCATCTGCCGCTGACGCCGATGCGCACCCGCCGCGCGATGCCGATGCCGTTGGCCGCTCCGGCGGCCTGATTCTCATTTTTTCCGGAACACCGATGAAGTCGATCGAGATCTATACCGATGGCGCCTGCCTCGGCAATCCCGGCCCCGGCGGCTGGGGCGCCTTGCTGCGCTACAAGACCACCGAGCGCGAGCTGTCGGGCGGCGAGCCGCAGACCACCAACAACCGCATGGAACTCATGGGCGCGATCGCCGCGCTCGAAGCGCTCAGCGAGCCCTGCGAGATCGTGCTGCACACCGATTCCCAGTACGTGCGCCAGGGCATCACCGAGTGGATGCGCAACTGGATCAAGCGCGGCTGGAAGACCGCCGGCGGCGGCGCGGTCAAGAACCAGGATCTGTGGCAGCGGCTGCAGGTCGCCTGCGAGCGCCACCAGATCGACTGGCGCTGGGTGAAGGGCCATTCCGGCCATCCCGAGAACGAGCGCGTCGATGCGCTCGCCAGTGCCGCCGCGCGCGAACAGCGCACCGCCGCAGCCTGACGGAGGGACACCCATGCGCCAGATCGTGCTCGATACCGAAACCACCGGCCTGGAATGGAAGAAGGGCAACCGCGTCGTCGAAATCGGCTGCGTGGAACTGCTCGAGCGCCGCCCGACCGGCCGCACCTATCACCAGTACATCAAGCCCGACCGCGATTTCGAACAGGGCGCGGCCGAGGTCACCGGCCTGAGTCTGGAGTTCCTCGCCGACAAGCCGCCGTTCGCCGACATTGCTGACGCGTTTCTGGAGTTCATCGAAGGCGCCGAACTGATCATCCACAACGCGGCCTTCGACGTCGGCTTCCTCGACAACGAACTGTCGCTGCTGGGCCCGCACTACGGAACGCTGCGCCAGCGGGTGACGGTGGAGGATTCGCTGCTGCTCGCGCGTCAGCGCTATCCCGGGCAGCGCAACTCGCTCGACGCGCTGTGCCGCCGGCTCGGCGTCGACAACGCGCATCGCCAGCTGCACGGCGCGCTGCTCGATGCCCAGTTGCTGGCCGAGGTCTATCTCGCACTGACCGCGGGCCAGCACGAGATCGGCTTCGGCGCTGCGGTCGAGCCGGAGCGCAACACGAGCCACATCGTGCTCTCGCAGCCTGCCGGCGCGCGGCCGGTGCTGAGGGTGCACGCCGACGAGCTCGCCGCACATGCAGCGCGGATCGAATCGATCCGGAAGAAAGCGGGCGTGTGTCTGTGGGCGCCCGTGGACGCGCCGGTGGAACTGGAGACGGCCTGAAATCCGCGCCGGCGATCAGTGCCGGCGGATCAGGATCACGGTGACGTTGTCCGAGCCGCCGCCATCGAGCGCCGCGGCCACCAGGCCATCGACGCATTCCTGCGCGCTGCATTCCAGATGCGCCAGCACCCGCGAGATCGCGCGGTCGTCGACTTCCTCGGTCAGCCCGTCACTGCACAGCAGCAGCTGGGTGCCGGGGCTCAGCTCGCCCGACAGGGTCTCGACGTTGAGCGTCTGCGGATCGGTGACCCCCAGCGCCTGGGTCACCACATTGCGATGCGGATGGCTGCGCGCCTGGTCGATACTGATCGCGCCCTGGGCGATGAGCTCCTGGACGTAACTGTGGTCCTGCGACAGCTGCGCGAGCTTGTTGTCGCGCCACAGGTAGACGCGGCTGTCGCCGACCCACGCGACTTCGAACCGGTTGCCGGTCACGCGCGCGGCGACCACCGTGGTGCCCATCGGCAGGCTGTCGTTGCGCCGGCGCGAGGCGCGGATGATTTCCTCGTCGGCGATGCGGATCGCCTGTGGCAGGCCGGTGCCCTGACGGATCTCGCGCACGATGGTCTCGCGGGCAAGTGCGCTGGCGACTTCACCGTATTCGTGACCGCCCATGCCGTCGGCGATCAGCCACAGCCCGAGTTCGCTGTCGCCGTAATAGGTGTCCTCGTTGAGGTCACGCCGCAGACCCACGTGCGTCAGGTGGCCGAACTCGATCATGCGTAGCCCCTGGCAAAGCGCGATGGGGGTGTCTGTAGCCGACAACGCGACGGTTCCCCGGGCGCGGCCAACGCGGATCGGCGGATGGCGCGGGACACGATACTGAGCGTCCGGAACGGGGAGGGAAGGCGCATTCGGTATTGTGACGGTGAACCCGTTCGGGAGCATAGGGCAAGCGTCGTGCACGTTGTGCATTGTGTGGATGATCGATGCGCGTTGGAGTTAGCGAGGTCATCCCTGTCGAGGCCGGAGGCGCTTTTTCAGCAGTCGGACGACTGGTCGGCCACTTTGATCCTGGCTATTGAATTGATGATGCGCGAAGTTGCGCGGATGTTCGGGCGCTCCGATGAAGCGGCGCTTCGCGCCTGTCAGGTGGTGCGCACTCGTCTACCGGGGATTGACTCGGCCCATCCATGGGCCTCGCCCCTTCGGGACAGCCTGCGGCTGTCCGGATCGGCAATCCTGCCGATCCGTCGAACCCGCGGGGGTTCTCCATCCGCTCCTCTGCGCCAGAAACGCAAAACGCCCCTTGCGGGGCGTTTGCGAATCTGGCGGAGAGGGGGGGATTCGAACCCCCGAGGCGCTATAAACGCCTGCCTGATTTCGAGTCAGGTACATTCAACCGCTCTGCCACCTCTCCAGATGGTCCCCGATCGCCTCGCGGCGTCCGGGGGCGCAATCATACGGGCGCTCCGCGTGGGCGACAAGCGCGGCGTTACACTGGCGGGCCCGTTCACCTCCACGGCGCTGTCCATGTCCGAAATCACCGTCCCCGTTTCGTTCGGCGAACTCCTCGACAAGCTCTCGATCCTGCAGATCAAGTCAGAGCGGATGGACGATCCCGCCAAGCTCGCCAACGTGCGGACCGAGCTGAGCGCGCTGGAGCAGACGTGGATGGCGCACCCGGCCGCGGGCCACGACATCGTGCGGCTGCGCGCGGAGCTCAAGGCGGTCAACGAGCGTCTGTGGGACATCGAGGACGCGGTGCGGGTCAAGGAGCGCGCCGGCGAATTCGGCGAGGACTTCGTGCAGCTGGCGCGCAGCGTGTACCTGGATAACGACGAGCGCGCGCGGATCAAGAAGGCGATCAATCTGGCGCTGGGCTCGGCCTACGTCGAAGAGAAGTCGTACGCCGATTACCGGAGCGGCCAGGCCGCGCCCTGAGACTCAGTCGATAGCGGCAGCGTCCGCGCGCCGCGCCTTGTGTTCGATGTACTCGTCCATGCGGCTGAGCAGCCGCCACCATTCGCTGCCGTCGTCGCGATAGGTGCGTACGGCGCCGGCGCGGACGAGGATGCGCCGCAGTTCGTCGTCCTCGAAGCCGCCCAGATGCTTGCGCAGTACGTCGAAGGAGCGGTCGGTGTAGCCGCGATGGCCGAGGAAATGGCGCGCGGTGTCCTCGGCGGCGAACTCGGTCTTGTGCTCGGTGCGCAGACGTTCGAGCTGCTGCGCGTGCAACTGCCGGTTGAGCAGGAAACTGACCGCGCCGCCGACGATCGCGCCGACGAGGGTGGCGAGCAGGCCGGCGACGATGGGGTCCATCAGCGTTGCTCCAGATCGGCGCGGCGGCGTTCGAAGGCGGTAATCGCGTCGTCCACGGTGACCAGCGCCATCACGTCGTCGAACTCGATCTTGGTGCCCCATTTGAGGTCCGCGGCGGGTTTGCCGAGGAATCTGCGGGCGGCATCGTCGTAGCGGTCCACGCAGAAGCGGCGGTCGGAATACGGGCCGCTGCGCTCGGGATTGCTGGCCGCGTGCAGGCCCAGCACCTTGGTGCCCATCGCATTGGCGATGTGCATCGGACCGGAGTCCGGCGTGACCAGCAGCTGCGCACGCGACAGCAGGGCGGGCAACTGCTTGAGCGTGTCCTTGCCGACCAGATCGAGCGCGTCGTGGCGCATCGCCGCGAGGATCGCGTCGGTAGTCTGCCGCTCCAGATCGCTGCGACCTCCGCACAGCACGATGCGCCAGCCGGCATCGGCGGCGTGATCGGCGAGCGCGGCGTAGCGATCCGGATACCAGTTCCGACGTACGTGGCTGGAACACGGCGAGATCATCAGCACCGGGCGGCCATCGTCCGGCCACTGCGCATTTGCCCAGTCGAACGCTTCGGCCGGCACCGGCATGTCGTCCCATGCGACGCGGTCCTGCCGCAGTCCGAGCGGTTCGCAGAAGCTGCCCAGTGCGTCGAGCACGTGGATACCGGGGCGATCGGCGATGCGCGTGTTGATGAAAAGCCCGTGCAGATCCTTCGAGCGCGCCGCATCGAAGCCCACGCGCACGCGTGCGGGAATGAACGCCGACAGCAGGTTTGCGCGCGCGGCGACCTGCATCTGTAGCAGGGCATCGAAGCGTCCCGCCGGGCCCAGGCGCGCCTTCAGTTCGCGGCGCATCGCGCGCATACCGGCGATGCCGGTCTTCTTGTCGTAGACCACGAAATCCACGCCCGGCAGCCCGTCGAGCAGACGGTGTTCGCCCTTGCCGATCACCCACGTCAGGGCGATATCCGGCCAGGCCGCGCGCAGCGTGCGGATCAGCGGCAGCACATGGGTGACATCGCCCAGTGCGGACAGGCGCAGCAGGCAGATCGAACGCGGCCGCGCGCGCGGGCTGGAAGCCTCCGTCGGGGTGTCGGAACCGGGCAGGGCGGGCGTCAAGGCTTGATAGACTCGCGTCGATGAGCAGATTCGATCCCGCCGAGAGCCTGACGCCGATACCGGCGGGCGATCGCGCGAGCGGACAGGCGGGCACGTACGGGGCCATTCTGTTCGACGGCACACAGCTGCGGCAAGCCGATCCGCGCTGGTTCGATCCCGAGGCCTGGGGCGATCGCGCGCAGCGCGTCGACGGCAGCGGCCGCGGTGGCGCCTGGTTCATCGACGCCTCGCATGGGCCCTGCGTGCTGCGGCAGTACCTGCGCGGCGGCATGGTCGGGCGCTTCAACCGCGACCAGCATCTGTGGCGCGGCACGCAGCACGTGCGCAGCTTCGTCGAGTTCCGCCTGCTGCGTGAACTGCTGCGACGCGATCTGCCGGTGCCGCAGCCGATCGCCGCGAGCTATCTTCGGCGTGGGCTCTCCTATCGGGCCTGGATCCTGATGGAGCGGATCCCCGACGTACGCTCGCTGGCCGATCACATGGCCGGAGCGCCCGCGGATGCGCCGCTCGAACAGACCGGACGCCTGATCGCGCGCTTCCACCGCGCCGGGCTCGACCATGCCGATCTCAACGCCCACAACATCCTGTTCGACGGCGTCGGCAAGGGCTGGTTGATCGATCTCGACCGCGGCGCGCTGCGCATTCCCGAGACCCGCTGGCGCGAACAGAATCTTGCGCGCCTCAAGCGCTCATTGCTGAAGCTGCGTGGCGCGCGACCGGAGGCGGACGTCGAGCAGGATTTCGCACGGCTGCGCCGCTCCTACGACGCGCTGTGGAGCCGGGGCACCTGATGGCGGGCGGTGACGACTGGGCGCTGCGGTTCCAGGGCGTCGGCAACGCGTCGGCGGTGGCGCTCGGTTCGCCGATGGCCACGATCGAATGCGACGGCGCGCCCTGGCTGACGATCGACTGCGGCGCCGAAGGTCTGACCGCGTATCTCGATCACTACGGCGAAGCGCCGCGCGCGCTGTTCGTCACCCATGTACATCTGGATCACGTGGCCGGCTTCGAGCGCCTGTTCGTCGACCGCTACTTCGACCCCGCACGCCGCGGTCGCCTGCCGATCTACGTGCCGGCGCCGGTGGTGCCGCTGCTGCACAAGCGGGTGGGCGATTACCCGAACGTGCTGGCCGAAGGCGGCGCGAACTTCTGGGATGCGTTCCATCTCATCCCGGTCGGTGATGCGTTCTGGCATGACGGCGTGCGCCTGGAAGTGTTCCCGGTGCGCCATCACTGGCCGGAGACCGCCTACGGCCTGCGCATGCCGGGCAGCCTGGTGTGGAGCGGCGACACGCGGCCGATCCCCGAGATGCTGGCGCGCTTTGCCGATCGCGACGAACTGATCGCGCACGATTGCGGCCTGCACGGCAACCCGTCGCACAGTGGCATCGAGGATCTGCAGCGCGAGTATCCGCGCGAGTTGCTCGCGCGCTGCGTGCTGTACCACTACGCGTCCGAGGCCGATGGCGCCGCGCTGGAGGCGCGCGGGCAGCGGATCGCCCGCCCGGGCGCCCGTTTCGCGCTGCGTCCACCGGGCGTGGCCCAGGCTCCGGTCGCATGAGCGCCCTGCCACACCTGCCCCAGGCGCCGCTCGACCGGCTCGGACGTCCGCTGCACGACCTGCGCCTGTCGGTGATCGAAGCCTGCAATTTCCGCTGTGGCTACTGCATGCCGGCCGATCGCGTGCCCGACGATTACGGCTTCGACCAGGCCGGGCGGCTGTCCTTCGACGAGATCGAGACCCTGGTGCGCGGCTTCGCGCGGCTGGGCATGCACAAGCTGCGCCTCACCGGCGGCGAGCCGCTGCTGCGCAAGAATCTGCCGGCGCTGGTCGAACGCCTGGCCAAGGTGCCGGGCATCACCGACCTGGCGATGACCACGAACGCGTCACTGCTGGCGCGCCATGCGCAGGCCCTGCGCGATGCCGGCCTGCAACGGCTGACCATCAGTCTCGACGCGCTCGATCCGGATCTGTTCCGCATGCTGTCGGGTGGACGCGGCGAGATCGACGACGTGCTCGCCGGCATCGCTGCCGCCGAGCGCGCGGGGTTCACAGGGATCAAGTTCAACTGCGTCGTCCAGCGCGGCGTCAACGACCACGAAGTCGAACGCATGGCCGCGCATTTCCGCGGCAGCGGCCATGTGCTGCGTTTCATCGAGTACATGGACGTGGGCACCTGCAACGGCTGGGATCGCGTGCGCGTCGTGCCGTCGCGTGAGCTGCACGCACGCATCGACGCGCGCTGGCCGCTGCGCGCGCTGGATGCGAACTACCGCGGCGAAGTGGCCGAGCGGCATGCCTTCATCGACGGCGCCGGCGAGATCGGCTTCATCAGTTCGGTCACCGCGCCGTTCTGCGGCGACTGCCAGCGTGCCCGCGTCTCCGCCGACGGCAGCCTCTACACCTGCCTGTTCTCCGGCAGCGGCCAGCCGATGCGCAGCTGGCTCGGCGATGGCGAAGCGGCATTTTCCTCGCGGCTGGCCGATCTGTGGTCGCGCCGCGCTGACCGCTACAGCGAACTACGCGGCAGCGTGCGCGCGCCGCGCAAGCACGTCGAGATGTTTCTGGTCGGCGGCTGAGTCGTGGATGCAGGCGCCCTGCAGACGCATCTCGAAGCGCTGGAGCGCGCATTGCTCGATCCGGCGGTTCGCGCCGACCGCGCGCGTCTAGACGGGCTGATCGCCGAGGATTTCCTGGAGATCGGCGCGTCTGGCGCGGTCTTCGGCAAGGCCGACGTGCTGGCGCGGTTGCCCGGCGAAATCGGTGTCGCGTACGAGGCGCTGTCGATGCGCGTGCAACGCATCGGTGCCGATGTCGCGCGCGTGCTGTACACCGTGCGCCGCGAAGCCGATGGCGAGGCGCGCCACTCGCTGCGCAGCTCCTGGTGGCGCCTGGACGCCGACGGTTGCTGGCGCATGGTGTTCCATCAAGGGACGCCTGACACCGGGGCCGGTACCATCTGAGATTCCGCAGTCACGACGCAGGCGCATGGCCCGTACTAAACCGAAGGCGCCCGCAGCGCTGACCCATATCGACGCCGCCGGCCGACCGACGATGGTCGACGTGTCCGCGAAGGCGACCACTGCGCGTGTCGCCAGCGCCGAATGCCGCGTGCGCTTTCCCGCCGATGTCGCCACGCAGTTGCACGCCAACGGTTTGAAGAGCGCGAAGGGCGGCATCGTGGACACCGCGATCATCGCCGGCACGATGGCGGTCAAGCGCACGCACGAACTGATTCCGTTCTGTCATCCGTTGCCGATCGACGGCATCGCCATCGCGATCGATTGGCAGGGCGAGCGCGAGCTGCGCATCGAATGCACGGTGAAGACCACGCACCGCACCGGCGTGGAGATGGAGGCGCTGACCGGCGCGGCGATTGCGGCGCTGACCGTCTACGACATGTGCAAGGCGCTGTCGCACGCGATCGTGCTGGGCCCGGCAAAACTGGTCGGAAAGCGCGGCGGCAAGCGCGATGTGGGATCGATCGCGGGCGGTGTGCGATGAGCGACGTGCGCGTGCTGTATTTCGCCAGCCTGCGCGATGCCGCGGGGCAGGGTGAGGAAACCTGGACTACAGACGCGGCCGACCTGCGCACGCTGTACGCGGAACTGCGTGCGCGCCACGGCTTCGTGTTACCGGTCGAGCGTCTGCGCGTTGCCGTCGATGGCACGTTTGCGCGCTGGGACGATGCGCTGCAGGCCGGCAGCGAGATCGCGTTCATTCCACCGGTCAGCGGAGGCTGAGCATGGATAGTCGTGAATTCTGGCTGGCGGATGCGCCGGTTGATCTGGCACCGCTGCGCCGCCGCGTGCAGCACGATCGTGCAGGCGCGTTTGCGAGCTTCGAAGGCTGGGTGCGCGACCACAACGACGGGCGCCCCGTGCTCGGCCTGCGTTACGAATCCTATGTCGCGCTGGCCGAGGCCGAAGGCGCCAAGGTCGTCGCCGAGGCGCGCGAGCGCTTCGACCTGTGCGCTGCGCTGTGCGTGCATCGCATCGGCGACCTGGCGATCGGCGACATGGCGGTGTGGGTCGGCGTGACCGCAGCGCATCGCGGCGCGGCGTTCGATGCCTGCCGCTACATCATCGACGAGATCAAGGATCGGGTGCCGATCTGGAAGCACGAACGCTATGCCGACGGCGATGCCGGCTGGCTGCATCCCGAGTCGCCGCGCGGCGGTGACGCATGAGGCGGCTCGCCCTCGCTGCGGTGCTGGTCGCGGCCTTGTGCAGCGCGCATGCCGCGCCGCGACTGCTGGTCGGCAACAAGTCGGCCGATACCGTCTGGGCACTCGATCGCGCGACGGGCGCACGCCTCGCCGAGTACGCGACCGGCCCGGCGCCGCACGAGATCGCAGTCTCGCGCGATGGCCGCACCGCTGTCGTTACCACCTACGGTCACCAGGACGCGCATCACGCGCTGACGGTGATCGATCTCGTCGAAGGCGATACGCGCACCATCGACCTGGGCACCCACGGGCGCCCGCATGGCCTGCAACTGCTGGCCGATGGCGATGCACTGGTCACGACAGAAAGCAGCGGCGCGCTGTTGCGCGTCGACATCACGCGCGGAGCGGTGACGGGCGTCGCGGAGGTCGGCGACGGCATCGGTCACATGGTCGCAGTGTCGGAGGACGGCGCGTTCGCATACGTCAGCAAGATCCGAGCGGGCACCGTCGTGCGCGTGGATCTGGCGACGATGCGTGCAACCACCGAACGCCCGGCCGGCGCCGGCGCGGAAGGCATCGCGGTCGCGCCCGACGGACGCGTGTGGGTCACCAATCGCGCCGACGACACCGTGACCGTGCACGACCCCGAATCGCTCGACATCGTCGCGACCCTGCCGAGTGCGGGCTTCCCGATCCGCGTCGCGTTCACGCCGGATGGCCGGCACGCGCTGGTCACCAATGCGACCGCCGCGACGCTGTCGGTGTTCGACGTCGCATCGCGCCGCGCGGTGGCGTCGGTGGCGCTGGCGCCGGCGGATGCCGCGCTGCAGACGACGCTGCTCGGCAATGGGCCGCTGCCGATCGGCGCGATCGTCGATCCCGATGCGCCGCGGGCGTATGTCGCGATCAGCGGCGCGGATCGCATCGCGGTGATCGATACGCGCGAATGGAACGTCCTCGATTACTGGACGAGCGGGCGCGAGCCCGACGCGCTGGCGCTGGTGCCGGGCGAGGTCGCGCCTTGATCGGCCGCGCTGTGGCACTCGTCTGCATCGCCGGCCTCGCCGGTTGCGCCTCGGTGCCGCCGGTCGCACCGGTCGAACTGATCGAGCCGCCACTGCAAGGCGCGGTCGGCGCATCGCTGATGGAGCCGGCTGCGGATACGCGGCGCATGGACATGCAGCGCAACCGCCGTTTCATCCATCCCAATCTCGACATGCCTGCGGCAATGCCCGTCTATCCGGCGGACCAGCTGGCGCTGCGTCTCGCGCCGGTCGTGGTGTGCATCGATGCCGCCATCGACGCGACGGGCACGGTGGCCGCAGCTGCGCCGCGGACCGATGCGGACTGCGCGCTGCCGGAGGCGGTCGAGATCGCACCGTTCACCGATGCAGCGCTCGCCGCCGTGCGCCAGTGGACGTATGCGCCCGCATTGCTGTGCGTGGCGCCGGAACCATTCGATGGCACCGATGCCTGTCAGGCCGAGGGCGTCGTCGAAACCCCGACCGCGGTGCGCCTGTCCTATGCATTCCGGTTCAGCCAGCAGGCCGGCACGCCCGAGGTCGAGCGCATCGGTGCGCCGTGATGCCTTGAAGCGGATAGGCGAGTCGCTGCGGGCCTGCTAGACTCCGCGTCCCGTCGTCATGGCGGGGTCGGGCGCACGGCCCGATGCGTGTCTCCATGGTGGCCCCGTCGGCCCCTCGCGACGCTAGATCGAAAATCCCGCCAGGGCCGGAAGGCAGCAACGGTATCGGTCGATGCGGGCGCCGAGGTCAGTCGGCGGGGTCATCACCTTTTCCGGCATCTGCCAGCGTCTGTTTATCGCACTTTGCAGCGTGTGTGCTGCGGCGGATCGACATTATGCCAATCCGCTTTTTCGTTGCTCAGCGCGTCTCGCGTGCGCGCTCGAACGTGATGATGCTGCGCGTCTCGCCCTTGTCGGCCCAGTTCGGCATGACCCGCCACGGCGTCAGTACCTGCAGGCGCTCGCCGTCGAGCTTGAACTGCCGGCGCTGCTCGGTGCCGACCCACGCCGGGTTCCACGCCACATCCACCGCGGTGATCCAGGTGTCGCCTTCGATCCGGTAGCGGCCGGTGTAGGCGATCACGGTTTCCAGCAGACGCGCTTTCTCCTGTGCGCTTTCGCCCGGCTCGCGACCTTCGCCGGTCAGCACGAACCACACGCGGCCTTCGGGCGCGAACATCACGTAACCGGTGGGGTGATCGCCCATCGGCGGAAAGGTCTCGCCGCCTTCCTTGACCTCGACTTCGTACGACACGAGTCGCCAGCTGCCTTCGACGGGCGCGGGTGTCGCGGCGGCGGCCGCGGGCGTCTTCTGGGACATCGGGGGTGCGGTCTGGGCCATGGCGAATGTGGACAGCGGCAGTGCGATGGACATCAGCAGCGGGGCGGCGAGACGGCGGGTCAGCATGGCGGATCTCCGGATGGGATGCGATGCGGGCGGGCGCCGGATGCGGACTGGAAGCGCCGGCCCTTCGGTCGTGCAGCGATACGCTGTGATGCGTGAACGTGTTGTTGGAGGGGGCGATCGGGGTTTCGTGCCTGGGCAGCGAGTCCATTGAGTTGCAGCACTGGTGAGCACTCGGTTCGTCATACCAGCGGCCTCCAACAGGCGAATGTCTGGTCACGCTGGGAGCCACTTTGATCTTCGCCACTGTCCGAGATGGGGCGAACGAACTGTGCAGCGAGCGGATTGCTCGGCCCATCCATGGGCCTCGCCCCTCCGGCGCGATGCGCCTGCGGGGCCAGCCATTCGGCTGTCCGGATTCGCTCCGGGCGAATCCGTCGAACCTGGGGTTCTCATCAGATCCCCTCTCTCCGCCAGAAACGCAAAACGCCCCACGAGGGGGCGTTTGCGTTTCTGGCGGAGAGAGGGGGATTCGAACCCCCGAAGCGCGGTTTAGACGCTTACACACTTTCCAGGCGTGCTCCTTCAACCGCTCGGACACCTCTCCAGAACTGGCCCTTCGCGGAGCGCCTGGGCGCTGCGCTACGGCGTCGGGACGCCGCGGGCCGGCCATTCTATCCGTCGGCGCCTGTGGTCACAAGGAACTGTTGGGGGCGTGGCAGAATACGGGGATGTCCTATCTCGTCCTCGCCCGGAAGTGGCGTCCGAAGCGGTTCGCCGAGCTCGTCGGCCAGGAGCACGTGGTCCGTGCGCTGACCAATGCGCTGGAAACCGGTCGCGTGCATCATGCCTTCCTGTTCACCGGCACCCGTGGCGTCGGCAAGACCACGATCGCGCGCATCTTCGCCAAGAGCCTGAATTGCGAGACCGGCACCTCGTCCGATCCCTGCGGCGAGTGCGAGACCTGCCGCGCGATCGACGCGGGCCGCTACATCGATCTGCTCGAGATCGACGCCGCCAGCAACACCGGCGTCGACGACGTGCGCGAGCTGATCGACAACGCGCAGTACATGCCCTCGCGTGGCCGGGTGAAGGTCTACCTGATCGACGAAGTGCACATGCTGTCGAAATCGGCGTTCAACGCGCTGCTCAAGACGCTGGAAGAGCCGCCTGGGCACGTGAAGTTCCTGTTGGCGACGACCGATCCGCAGAAGCTGCCGGTCACCGTGCTGTCGCGCTGCCTGCAGTTCAACCTCAAGCGGCTCGACGAGCAGCAGATCCAGGGCCAGATGACGCGGATCCTCGAGGCCGAGGGCATCGCGGTCGAGGCCGGTGCGATCCGCCAGCTGTCGAAGGCCGCCGATGGCAGCCTGCGCGACGGGCTGTCCCTGCTCGACCAGGCCATCGCCTATACCGGCGCGGGCGGCGAGGGCGGCGCGCTCGGTGATGCGGCAGTAGCGACGATGCTCGGAAGCGTCGATCGCACGCGCGTCGGTGCGCTGCTGTCCGCGTTGGCCGATGGCGATGGCGCGGCGCTGCTCGCCGAGGTCGCGACACTGGCCGAATTCTCGCCCGACTGGGGTGGCGTCCTCGACGCGGTGTCCGAAGCCCTGCATCGCATCCAGGTGCGGCAGCTGGTGCCGGAAGTTTCAGTCGATAACGACGGCGTCGATGTCGATGCGATCGCAGCGGCGGTACGTCCGGAAGTCGTGCAGCTCTGGTACCAGATGGCGCTCAACGGACGCCGCGACGGCGGCCTTGCGCCGAGTCCGCGCGCCGGCTTCGAGATGACCGTGCTGCGCATGCTGGCGTTCCGGCCTGCCGAAGGTGGCGCTGCTGCGCCGGCCGCGGGCAGCGGCAACCGTGCGAGCGGTCCTGCCGCGGCGCGTGCTGCGTTGGCTGCGCAGGCGGCGCCCGAGTCCGCGCCTGCACCGCGGTCGCCGTCGCCGCCGCACGCCGCTCCCACGCCGACACCACCACGCGTGGTCGTGGAAACGCCACCTGCGCGTCCGGCACCCGAGCCTGTGCGCGCTGCACCGCCAGTTGAACAAGCGCCGGTTGCCGCGCCGCGGGCCGAAGCACCGCCGCCGGCCGTCACTGCGAAGCTGCGTACGCTCGATGCCTACCAGTGGCTCGATCTCGTCGCCGACCTGCCGCTGCGCGGGCCGGTGCGCGAACTCGCCGCGAGCGCTGCCTTCGTCTCGCTCGACGGCGCCGTGTTGCGGCTCGCGCTGCCCGAGGCGGACGAGCATCTGAAAGCGCCGATCATGGTCCATCAGCTCTGCGAGGCACTCGCCGGCCCGCTCGGCGGCGCGCCGCAGATCCGCTTCGAGACCGCCGCCGCCAGCGAAGCCGTGACGCTGCACGAACGCAACGCGCGCGAGCGCGATGCGCGGCAGTCGAACGCCGAGAACAGTTTCATGTCCGATCCGGACGTGCAGCGGCTCATGTCGCAGCAGGGCGCCAAATTGGTGCCTGATTCGATACGCCCTTTTGAAGAACGAGGATTTCAGTGATGCGTGGAAACATTGCCCAGTTGATGCAGCAGGCGCAGAAGATGCAGGAAAACATGCAGCGCGTGCAGCAGGAACTCGCCAGTCTCGAAGTCGAGGGAAGCGCCGGCGGCGGCATGGTCGCCATCACGCTGACCGGCAACAAGGAATGCCGCAAGGTGCGCATCGATCCCAGCGTGCTGTCGGATCCGGAGATGGCCGAAGACCTGATCGCCGCCGCGTTCAACGACGCGTCGAACAAGGTCGATGAGGAATCGAAGAGCCGCATGTCCGGTGCGACCGCCGGCATGCCGTTGCCGCCCGGCATGAAGCTGCCGTTCTGAGTGGCAGTGATTCGTGATCCAAGGCGACTGGCTGCGCGTGCTGCCAGCTTTCAGCCATTACGAATCACCTCTGACGAATCGGCAACCGCATGTCCTCCCTGCTCGAACAGTTGATCGATGCGTTGCGCGTGCTGCCCGGCGTCGGGCAGAAGTCCGCGCAGCGCATGGCCTACCACGTGCTCGAACGGGGGCGCGAAGGTGGCGCGCGGCTGGCGACGGCGCTGGCCGACGCGGTCGAGAAGATCGGCCACTGCCAGCGGTGTCGCGATTTCAGCGAAACGCCGGTTTGCCCGACCTGCAGCAGCGCGGCGCGTGACGCGCAGACGCTGTGCGTGGTCGAGACGCCGGCCGACCGGCTCGCGATCGAGCAGGCTACGGGCTTTCGCGGGTTCTATTTCGTGCTGCAGGGCCGGTTGAGTCCGCTCGACGGCATCGGCCCGCATGAGCTCGGGCTCGACCTGCTCGGTGCACGGCTGGCCGAAGGCGAGGTGCAGGAACTGATCATCGCGACCAACCCGACCGTCGAGGGCGAGGCGACGTCGCATTACCTGGCGCAGATCGCGCGCCAGCACGGTGTGCGCCCGAGCCGCCCCGCGCATGGGCTGCCGCTCGGCGGCGAACTGGAATACGTGGATCGCGGCACGCTGTCGCATGCCTTCGGCAGTCGCAGCGAAGTCGCCTGAGGATCGAAGTTCCGGCGTCGGATGACCGGTTATCCGCCCGTCGACGGCGGGCGTTCGCGGGGGCGTGGTGCCGTGAGCGGTGACGTATGCTTTTCGGAACCCTCGCTCGATTCCAGAAGCCCATGACGACCATCTTCCACAAGATCATCCAGCGCGAGATTCCGGCCGACATCGTCTTCGAGGACGAGCACGTCATCGCGTTTCGCGATATCGCGCCGCAGGCGCCGGTGCATGTGCTGTTCGTGCCGAAACAGGATTTCGCCACGCTCAACGACGTACCGGTCGACGCGCCCGAGATCATCGGAAGGCTTGCAGTTGCCGCCGCGCATTACGCCAAAGCGCAGGGATTCGCCGAAGACGGCTATCGCATCGTCATGAACTGCAACGCGCACGGTGGCCAGACGGTGTTCCAGATCCATCTGCATCTGCTGGCCGGCGCGCCGCTGGGGCGCTTCGGCACTGCAGCGTGATCCGCAAGCGCGCGCTTCTACAGAACGACGATCACCAGTAACCCCACCACGGCCATGGCGCCGGGCGCGTGATCACGTCGACGCGCTCGCGCTTCGGCCACAGATAGACCACGTCGGCCTCGACGCGCGGAAAGCGGTAGTCGTATTCGCCGACACGGCGCGAGTCGTAGCCGGCGATGCGGCCGGTGAAGGTGACCTCGCGGTTGACCTCGAACACCGCCGGATCGTAGAAGCCGGCGCGGCAGGCGATGAAACGCCCATTGGTGTCGTCGCTGGCCCAGTACGGACGGCCGGTGGCGGTCAGTCGCGTGGCGATCATTTCGAAGCAGGTCGCGTCGGTGCGCGGTTCCACCTGCACGATACGCCCGCCCCAGCGCACCATCGCCCCGGTGTGCTCGCCCTGCACGGCGGCGTGCGGGGTCAGGGCCTCGACGTAGCCGCCCTGCAGTGGTTTCGGTTGGGACGCGCATGCGCTGAGCAGCAGGGCGCCGGCGACAACGGACAGCAGGCGAAGGGCGGTCATCGAGCGGTCTCCCGGGCTGGACGGTGCGTGCGCAGTGCCCGCACCAGCGTCGCGTCGGACGCCGCCGGAGCGTAGCGGGCCGCGACGAAACGGTGGGTGAGGGCGACGAGCGCGGACTCGTGGGGGCGCGCGGCTCGGACGCGTTCGGCCCAGGCGATCGCGGGCTCGTGCCGTTCGCGTGCCAGACCGAGGCGCGCATAGCGGCGGCCCAGTCGATGCCAGGCGCGCAGCAGCGGATCGCGTTCGCGTTCGGTCCGCGCGACCAGCCACAGCATCCAGCCCAGCGCCAGCGCTGCGCACAGCGAGAACAGCGCGGCGAGGCCGCCGGTGTCGATGTTCTCGAACCCGATGCGCTGGAGCATGCGCTGCTGGCGCGCGGCGTCGAAACCGAGCACGAAATCGTTCCACGCGCGCCGTGCCCAGTCGCCGAGGTCTGCCATCGGCAACAGCGCATCACCGCCACCGCCACCGGCGCCGAGCCGGTCTTCCAGCGTGTCGTAGATACGCTCGGGCGCGACGGCGGCGGTCGGATCGACGCGCACCCAGCCGCGGCCTTCGAGCCAGACTTCGTTCCAGGCGTGGGCATCCATGCGCCGGACGATCCAGTAGTTGCCGAAGCGGTTGCGGGTGCCGCCGGTGTAGCCGGTGACGACGCGCGTCGGAATGCCGGCCTCGCGCATCAGCACGGCGAACGCGGAGCTGAAGTGTTCGCAGAAGCCGGCGCGATAGTCGAAGAGAAACTCGTCGACCGCGTGGCGGCCGGGCAGCGGCGTATCGAGCGTGTAGGCGAAATCGCTGCGGATCCAGGCGAGCGCACGGTCGACGAGCGCGCCGTCGTCGGTCGTTTCGGCGCGCCACTGCTGCGCCAGCGCCCGCGTGCGTGGATTGAAGTCAGCGGGCAACTGCAATGCGAGCCGGCGCAGCGAATCGGGCAGGTCCGCTTCGAAGCGGATCGGCGGCGCGGACCGCAGCTGCCAGCGGGTCACACGGTCGAGCCGGCGTTCGCTGGTCAACGTGTACTCGTGCGCGGCACGCATGCCGTCGGGAAATGCGAGCGGCATCTCCAGCGCGACCAGCAGATTGCGCTCGGTCGGTTCCAGCGCGATCTCGTAGTCCCAGGTCGGCGCGCCGTGTTCGACCGTTGCCGGCGGCAGGCTGCGCAGCCACTGCGACGCCGTCCAGGTGCGGCCGTCGTACTGCGTCAGCGTCGGGCCGCGCCAGTACATCTCGCGCGTCGAGGGTTCCGCGCCGCGGAAGGTCACGCGCATCGCAGGCGTGTCGTCGGCGATGAGATCGATCCAGTCGCCGGGCGACATTTCGTCCGACAGGCCGGGTCGCGCGGTCGAGAGGTCCGGGATGCCCCACAGCGGCGTCGCCAGACGCGGGAACAGCCAGAAGGCTGCGAGCGCCAACGGCAGGCCGATCGCGATCAGACGCGCGACGATGCCGATGCGCGTGGCATGGCGCACGCCGGCCGCGGGCAATCCCGATTCCTGTTCCGACAATCGCGCGAGTGCCGCCAGGACCAGCACCGCGCCGACGAGACCGAGCACAAGCGACAGCGGCCCCTGGTCGAGCAGGAAGGTCGCGAACGGCGCGAACAGGGCGAACCCGAGCAGGCTGCGGGCATCGCGTACGGTGCGCAGTTCGGACGGCTTGATCGCGAGCATGCCGGCGAGCAGGGCGCAGCCGGTGTCGCGGCCGAAATTCATCCCGCCCTGCGCGAGTACGAGGCCGAACACGGCCAGCGCCAGTACGGTGCGCAGCCAGCCCGGCGCCGCGCGCCGCGATGCCATGACCGCAGCGATCGCGCCTGCGCCGGCGATGACGAGCGGCAACGGCATCGGCAACTGCAGCAGCAGCGGCAGCAGACAGACGGCCGCCGCGATCAGCGACCAGCGCCGGCCGGCGGTATCGAGCGCGAGTGCGGTGCGTGCCATCAGTGGGCGTCCGGCAGCAACGCGAGCGCGCGCAGGCAGGCGTGGCGATGCGCGGCGCCGCGATCCGGGCCGATCACCGCCTGGCCGGGCAGCTGCAGTCGATAGCGCACGGCCTCGCGCTCGGCTTCGTCGACCCAGCGCGCCAGGCGTCGGATCTTCGACTCCGGGTCGAGCGCGCCGAGGCGCTGCCAGTCCAGCGTCAGGTCGTCGCCTTGCGGGCGCTCGAACTCACGCACGATCAGCGCATCGCGCCGCGCGGAGGCTTTCCACGCGATGGTTCGCGGCGCATCGCCAGAGCGCCAGTCGCGCAGATGATGCAGCTCCTCGCCGGACGGATTGAGCCGGGCCTGCGCTTCGTCGCCGCCACCCACCGGCAACGGCGGGCCGGATGCCTCCGGCGTGGGGTAGACGAGAAAGCGTGCCGCCGGCCAGACCCACGACCATGCACGCGCCAGACCCAGCGGGCGTGTGGTGCTGATGCGCAGCCGCGGCGCTGTCAGCCAGCCGCGCCGGACCGTCGGCAATGCCACGGTCGCTTCGCCGCCGGATGCGCCGAGCGACAGCAGCGCCGCGCTGTCGCCGATCGCCACACGCAGACCACGCCGCTCGCGGCCGGGCGCCGCTTCGACATGCACGTGCAGCGGCATCGGTGTGCCGGCCGCGACCGGTTCGCCGTGCACCGCACGGATCTCGAGTCCGCTGAGCTGCAACTGCGTCCACAACAGGCTGGCCAGCGCAGCGCCGACCAGCAGCAGACACAGCAGCAACGCCGGGTTGTTGTTGTAGTTGAGCGCACCGATCGCCATCGTCGCCAGCAGCGCGGTGACGAAGGCGCCGAAGCCCGTCGGCAGGATGTAGATGCGTTTGCGGTCGAGACGTGCCGGCAACACTTCCGGCCGGCGCGGACGCGCCCAGCTTTCGACGCGACGGCGCAGGCCGGCGAACGCAGGCATCAGTCGACCGGCACGGCCTGCAGGATCGACGCCGCCAGTCCGTCGCCGGCCGCATCGGCCTCGGCGACCAGGCGGTGGCTGGCGATCAGCGGGAACAGGATCTGCACGTCGTCGGGCAGCGCGTGATCGCGGCCCTGCAACAGGGCGAATGCACGGGCCGCGCGCAACAGTGCGAGACCGGCGCGCGGCGACAGGCCGACGCGCACGCCCGGATGCTGACGGCTGCGTGCCATCAGCGCCTGCACGTAATCGATCAGCGCGGGACTGGCGTGGATCGTCGTGACCGCCTGGCGCAAGGCGCGCAGATCGTCGGCGCCGAGTCGTGGCAGCGTCTCGGCGATCAGCGTGCGGCGGTCGCTGCCCGACAGCAGCGCACGTTCGGCATCGCGATCGGGATAACCGAGCGTGAGCCGCAGCAGGAAGCGGTCGAGCTGCGAATCGGGCAACGGATACGTGCCCGACAGATCCACCGGATTCTGCGTGGCGATGACGAAGAACGGATCGGGCAGGCGATGCGTGGTGCCGTCGACGGTGACCTGTTGTTCGGCCATCGCCTCGAGCAGCGCGCTCTGCGTACGCGGCGGCGCGCGGTTGATCTCGTCTGCCAGCAGCACGTTGGTGAACACCGGGCCGCCATGGAACTCGAAGCGACGCGCGCTGCCTTCGTACACCGAAACGCCGACGACGTCCGACGGCAACAGGTCGGAGGTGAACTGCACGCGCTGGAAATCCAGGCCCACCGTCGCGGCGATCGCATGCGCCAGTGTGGTCTTGCCGAGCCCGGGCAGATCCTCGATCAGGATGTGGCCATCGGCGAGCAGCGCGACGAAGCTCATCGTCACTGCCGTCTCCTTGCCGAGCACCAGCCGGTTCACCTGGGCCAGCGATGACGACAGGGCTTCACGCTGGGTGTCGGTTAGCATGGCGGGCGTCGTCGGGTCGGGCATGCATGTGCTCCTGCGGCGGTCCCCCCGAGTGTAGCGAGGTCGAGTTCAATGCGGCGGATGGAAATGCGCACGGTGTTCGTCGTGCTGTGGACGACGATCGTGCTGCTGAAACTGGCCATCGCCGCGCGGCTGCCGCTGTTCGTCGACGAGGCGTTCTACTGGCTCGAAGGCCAGCATCCCGCGTTCGCCTATTCCGATCTGCCCGGTCTGACCGCGTGGCTGATCCGCATCGGCACCGAAGTCTTCGGTGATGGTCTGCTCGCGGTTCGTCTGCCCTTCATCGCGATTTCCGCGCTGGTGCCGTGGCTGGTGGTGCGTCTGACCGCGCGCGAGTTCGATCCGCAGTCCGCGTGGCTGTCCGGCTGCGCGGCATTGCTGCTGCCGCTGCTCGGCTCGCTCGGCGTGATGGCGTTGCCCGACGCGATGCTCGCGCTGGCGACCATGCTGTGTCTGGATGCCGGCGTGCGTCTGCTGCGCGGCGTGACCCACGGCGGTGCGCTGCTGCTCGCGCTCGGCCTGTCGCTCGGCGCGCTGAGCCACTACCGCTTCATCGCGGTGATCGGTGTCGGGATCGTCGCGCTGCTCGCGATCGCCAAGGGCCGCGAAGCGCTGCGCGACCCGCGCGTATGGATCGCAATCGCGACCGGCGCGGCGGCATGGATTCCGCTGCTGGTGTGGAACGTCGACAACGCCGAAGCCGGACTGCGCTTCCAGATGGTCGATCGACATCCGTGGGCGCTGCATGCCGACGGCTGGCAGTTCATCGTGATCCAGGCGGTGATGGTGACGCCGCTGCTGTTCGCCGCATTGCTGGTCGCGGCCTGGCGTCTGCGCCGCGCGCCGGACGATGCGGCGCGCTTCCTCGCGATCTCCGGCGGGTTGATGGTGCTCGGCTTCTTCGCGCTCGGCTTCGTCGCCGACACCGAACGCGCGAGTTTCCATTGGCCGCTGCCGGGCTATCTCGCGCTGCTGCCGCTGGTGGGCTTCGTACTGATGACGTGGCCGCGCTGGCTGCGCATCGCCACGTGGGTGACGCTGGCGCTCGGCTTCGTCGGTGTGGTGGGGTACTACGCCGCGGTGTCCGCGCCCGAAGTGCGCGAGCGCAGCGCGGGTCTGAAGTGGTATCCATCGAACTTCGCAGGTTGGGACACGCTGGCCGATGCGGTGCGCGAAGAGCTCGCGGCCATGCCGGCCGACACGGTGCTCGTGGCCGACAACTTCAAGATCGGCGCCGAACTCGGCTTCGCGCTCGGCGATCCGCGCATCCGCGTGCTCGACCATCCGCTCAACCGCCACCACGGTCGCGCGCCGCAGCTGCAGCTGTGGCATCTGCAGCTCGACGATCGCGCCGAACTGACCGGACGCCCGGTGCTGCTCGTCACCGGCGCCAACGACGTGAAGTTCAGTGCACTGCTGCAGCGCTACCAGACGATCTGTGCGCGCATGGGCGCATTGCCGGTGTCGCGCGTCGTCAACGCGGACCGCGGCGCGCAGCGTTTCATCCTCTCGCGCTTCGATGCGGATGCGACGTCGGGCGAGGGCGGCTGCGTCACGCCTGCGCTCGCCCATGTCGATACACCGCTGGCGGGCGCGCGCGTCGATGCGCCGTTCGAAGTGCGCGGCTGGGTGGTCAAGGACGGCAGCGGCGTCGCCGCGGTCGCGATCACCCTCGACGGTGCGCCGGTTGCGCAGGCGCAGTACGGCGCGCCGAATCCCTGGATCGTCGAGCAGTTCCTGGCCGGCAGATCCCGCGATCCCGCGGGCGTCGACATCGGTTTCAGCGCGACGATCGATCCGGCGACGCTTGCGCCCGGTCGCCACTGGCTCGGACTCGAGATCACTGGCCGTGACGGCTCGGTCGAACGCTGGGCCGAACAGCCGATCCAGGTCGCGCCCGCGCGCTGAGGCGCGCAGCGTCAGGGCAGGGTGTAGCCCGCCGTACGCAGCAGGCGCGCGGTCGCGATCAGCGGCAGGCCGACCAGCGCGGTCGGATCCTCGCTGCGGATCGCCTCGAACAGCACGATGCCGAGCCCTTCGCATTTGAAGCTGCCGGCGCAGTCAAACGGTTGCTCGGCATCGACGTAACGCGCGATTTCGTCCGCCTGCAACATGCGGAACACGACTTCGGTGCGGTCCTGCGCCTGCAGTGTCGGCTGTCCCGCGCGCGCCAGCGCCAGCGCGGTGTGGAAGATCACGCTTCGGCCGGACATCGCCGTCAGCTGCGCGATCGCCGCGTCGCGGCCGCCGGGTTTGCCGAGCGGACGACCATCGAGCGCGGCAACCTGGTCGGAGCCGATGACCCACGCCCCCGGCATCCGCGCGGCAACCTCTTCGGCCTTGGCCTGTGCGAGCCGGATCGCGAGCGCATCAGGGGCTTCGCTGCGACCGGGCGTCTCGTCGACGTCCGGCCGCCCGCAGGTGAAAGGCAGTCGCAGGCGGTCCAGAAGCCCGCGGCGATAGACCGATGTCGAGCCGAGGATCAGCGGCGGGTTCATGCACTGCCACCGGCGCGGACCAGCGCCAGTTGGGCCAGTTGCCGGTCGATGCGGGCCTGCGCCTGTTCGATCGATTCGCGCATCGCCTCCAGCGCCGTGACATCCGCGCTCGCGCCATGCTGTTGCAGCCACAGGCGTTGCCGCAGCATCTCCTGCAGCGCGTCGCGCACGGGATCGCCGCCGTCCTGGCCGATCTGGGCACGCGCGATCCGCAGCCGCGCTTCGAAGGTGTCAGCAGCGTCCAGCACGCGCGCATACGCGCGGTGCCGGCGCCGGACGCGGTGGCGCCACGCCAGTACAATGGCGGCCGCAATCAGAGTGGCCAGCAGCAGGCTGGGGATCGGCTGCACGCAGGAAGTCCGGTGGTGCGGCGGGCCAGTCTGCGCGGCGGGCCGCGATGCCGGCAAATCCCGCTGCCGGCGGGTCCGCCGGCCACGGATGCCGGTTTGACAGCCCGGGATCGCATCTTTAACATTCGGCGGCTATGTCCGCGCAAATGCCCGAGTTGGTAGACGCTTGGCGCATGGTCGCAGGCAGCATGCGCCTCGACGGGCGCCTGCCCTTGGCGTCGTTGACGCGCCTGCGTGACCTTCTGGCCGATGTCGAAGGCGACGACGTGATCTGCTCGATCGAGTTCGGTCGCGATGCGCTGCAGCAGCCGTTCGCGCTGTTGCGCATCGAAGCCGGGTTGCCGCTGGTGTGCCAGCGGACGCTCAAGCGTTTCGTGTGGCCGCTCGAGATCGAGCAGCGGCTGGGTCTGATCCGCGACGAGGCGGACGAGGCCGGCCTGCTGCCTGATTACGAGGCGCTGCTGTTGGAAGGTGACGGTGCGTTGTCGCCGGTCGCGCTGGTCGAGGACGAACTGATTCTGGCAATACCCGCGATTCCGGTCGCACCCGGCTCCGAAGCGATCGATCGCGACTGGCCGGTGTCGCCCGAAGAAGAGACACGCGTCAACCCGTTTTCGGCGTTGGCGGGTTTGAAGAAAGATCGAAACAACTAGAACCTGTTGGAGCAATTCCCATGGCTGTGCAGAAATCCCGCGTCACCCCGTCCCGTCGTGGCATGCGTCGCGCGCACGACAAGCTGAGCGCCAAGCTGCTGTCGACCGACCAGACGACGGGTGAGACCCATATCCGTCATCACATCACCGCCGACGGTTACTACCGCGGCAAGCAGGTGATCCAGCCGAAGACGCGCGTCGTCGAGGAAGATTGATCCTCGCTGCCCGCCAGGTTCACGGCGGGCGCACGATGCACCGGGCGCAGCCACCGTCCCTGACGGGCGGCTGCGCCTGCCGTCGGCAGGGATGCCGCTCTTAAGATCACGCGCCTGACGCGAGGGCCGCTCCGCAGATGACCAGCGAACGCATCTATTCCCGCATTGCCGGCACCGGCAGTTACCTGCCCGAAAAAGTGCTGACCAACGACGACCTCGCGAAGTTCGTCGACACCAGCGACGAATGGATCGCCACGCGCACCGGCATCCGCGAGCGTCACGTCGCCGCCGAAGGCGAGACGACCAGCGATCTGGCCTTCCATGCCGCCACGCGTGCGATGGAAGCGGCCGGCGTGTCGGCGTCCGAGATCGATCTGATCATCGTCGGCACCACGACGCCGGACATCATTTTTCCGTCCACCGCCTGCCTGCTGCAGGCGCGGCTGGGTGCCAACGGCTGCGGCGCGTTCGACGTCAATGCGGCGTGTTCGGGCTTCCTCTACGCGTTCTCGATCGCCGACAAGTTCATCAAGTCGGGCGATGCGAAGACGGTGCTGGTCGTCGGCGCCGAGACGCTCACGCGCATGGTCGACTGGAACGAGCGCACCACCGCCGTGCTGTTCGGCGACGGCGCCGGCGCGGTCGTGCTCAAGGCCGACGCCGAGACCGGCATCCTCAGCACCCATCTGCACGCCGACGGCGCGAAGAAGGAGCTGCTGTGGAATCCGGTCGGCGTGTCGGCCGGCTTCCGCGACGACCAGCCCAATGCGGGCGTGCGCATCCAGATGGCCGGCAGCGACGTCTTCAAGTACGCGGTCAAGGCGCTGGATTCGGTGGTCGAGGAAACGCTCGAGGCGAACGGTCTCGATCGCCACGACATCGACTGGCTGATTCCGCACCAGGCCAACCTGCGCATCATCGAAGCCACGGCCAAGCGCCTGGACATGCCGATGGATCGCGTCGTGGTCACGGTCGACAAGCACGGCAACACTTCGTCCGGTTCGGTGCCGCTGGCACTCGACGAGGCCGTGCGTTCGGGTCGCGTGCAACGCGGCCAACTGCTGCTGCTCGAAGCCTTCGGCGGCGGCTTCACCTGGGGTTCGGCGCTGCTGCGCTATTGAGTCCCGCATGCGGGGCCGGTCGGTCCCGCAGGTGATTCCACTTCGCGGACTTCGCGTCCGCACGACACGGAGGCTCCCGCATGGGCGTCGAATCCATCGTCGTGGCCGGGCGCGATGCCTGGCTCAAGGCGTATGCCGACGGCGACAGCCGCAAGTTCGGCCTCGGCATCCTCGACGCGATCGCGCGCGGGCTCGACATCGACGCCTTGCGTCCGCCGCCGCATCCCGGTGGCGGCGAGGCCAAGCAGATCGAAGCGCGCCGCCTCGCCGAACTCGACGCGCAAGGCGTGCGTGTGCCGCGCGTGCTCGGCGAAGGCGCTTCCACGCTGCTGCTGAGCAATCTGGGCGATACCTTCGCCGCACAGCTGCGCGCTGCCGATGGCGATGCGACGCGTATCGATGCATTGACGACGGCGGTGATCGACGCGATCGCCGATGCGCATGCGCGCGGTGCCTACTTCGGGCAACCGCTGCCGCGCAACATCACGCTCGACGACAGTGGCCGTGTGGGCTTCATCGACTTCGAGGAAGACCCGCTGGAAGTGATGTCGCTGCCGCAGGCGCAGGCGCGCGACTGGCTGATGTTCGCGTTCGGCATGGCGAAGTACTACGACGGTCGCACCGACGTGCTCGCCGACATGCTGTCGCGGGTCATGCGGCGCGAACCGGAAGTCGCGGCGCATGCGGGCCGCGTGGGACGTCTGAAGGGCTTCGCGCAGCGCATCGCCTGGCTCGGACGCTCCGCACGCCACGTCGCGCATTCGATCCTCGTCGTGCGCGCGGCGACGCTGCTGCCGATGCTGCTCGTCGTGGCCGTGCTGTGGGACTGGCTCGAAGACGGCGAGATCGAACTGCTGCGGATGATGTTCTGAGCGACCGCCGCGCATCGCCCGCATACGCCCCGGTACAGACAATGTCGCGGCTTCGCACTTATCATCGCCCCCGGTTTTGAGGCTGGAAATACGCGTGACCGCATCGCAACTCGCATTCGTCTTCCCCGGGCAGGGCTCGCAGTCGCTGGGCATGCTCGGTGATCTCGCCGCGCGCCATCCGGTGATCGTCGAGGCATTCGCCGAAGCGTCGGAAGGCGCG
The DNA here is from genome assembly GCF_036584485.1 of Luteimonas flava. Classification (NCBI taxonomy): domain Bacteria; kingdom Pseudomonadati; phylum Pseudomonadota; class Gammaproteobacteria; order Lysobacterales; family Lysobacteraceae; genus Luteimonas; species Luteimonas flava. Next base: position 622,334 of record NZ_JAZHBM010000001.1, read on the forward strand.
GGCGTCGATCTGTGGGCGCTGTCGCAGCAGGGCCCCGAAGCCCAGCTCAACCAGACCGAGTTCACCCAGCCCGCGTTGCTGGCCGCCGGTGTCGCCGTGTGGCGCGCGTGGCAGCAGCACGAAGGCGCGGTGCCGGCCGCGCTGGCCGGCCACAGTCTCGGCGAATACACCGCGTTGGTCGCGGCCGGCGTGCTGTCGCTGTCCGATGCCGCGAAGCTGGTCCGTCTGCGGGGCCAGCTGATGCAGAGCGCGGCGCCTGCGGGCACCGGTGCGATGGCTGCGGTCATCGGCGCCGAAGACGCGCTGGTCGGCGAGGTCTGCCGGGATGCGTCGCAGGATGGCAGCGTCGCCGTGCCGGCCAACTTCAATTCGCCCGGCCAGATCGTCATCGGTGGACATGCGGCGGCGGTCGATCGCGCGATCGCACTGCTCGGCGAGCGCGGCGTGCGCAAGGTCGTGAAGCTGGCGGTCAGCGTGCCGTCGCACACGCCGCTGATGCGCGAGGCTGCGGATCGTCTCGCCGAATCGATGGATGCGGTCGCATGGCAGGCGCCGGCGCTGCCGGTGGTGCAGAACGTCGATGCGGCGGTGCACGAGCGCGTCGATGCGATCCGCGATGCGCTGGTGCGCCAGCTGTATCTGCCGGTGCAGTGGACGCGCTGCGTCGAAGCGCTGTCGGCGCGCGGCGTGACGCGCATCACCGAGTGCGGCCCGGGCAAGGTGCTGACCGGCCTGGTCAAGCGCATCGACAAGTCGATCGAGACCCGCGCGCTCGCCGCGCCGGACGATTTCGACGCCGCGCTGGCAGACTGGAAGGTCTGAACCCGGCGGAAGGACGCGGATCGGCGCACACTGCGGGCAGTGGCTGCGGCCGATGTCCGCGTGGTCCCATATCCGCCGCCATACACGCCTTATTGGAGTTCTCATGAGTGCACCTCTTTCCGGCGAGATCGTTCTCGTCACCGGCGCAAGCCGCGGCATCGGTGCCGCGATCGCCGACACGCTGGCCGCGCAGGGCGCGACCGTGATCGGCACCGCGACCAGCGACGCCGGCGCAGCGAAGATCGGCGAGCGCCTGTCCGGGCACGGCGGCCACGGCCGCGTGCTGGACGTCTCGCAGCCGGGCGCGATCGAAGCGCTGGTCGAGGCGATCACGTCCGAGTTCGGCGCGATTTCGATCCTCGTCAACAACGCCGGCATCACCCGCGACAACCTGTTGATGCGCATGAAGGACGAGGACTGGCAGGCCATCCTCGACACCAACCTGACCAGCGTTTACCGCAGCTCGAAGGCGGTGATGCGCGGCATGATGAAGGCGCGCAAGGGGCGCATCATCAACATCGCATCGGTGATCGGCGTGACCGGCAATGCGGGCCAGGCGAACTACGCTGCAGCCAAAGCGGGCATCATCGCCTTCAGCAAATCGCTGGCGAAGGAAATCGGCTCGCGCGGCGTCACCGTGAACGTGGTCGCGCCCGGCTTCATCGCTACCGACATGACCCGCGATCTGCCGGAAGACTCCAAGGCTGCGCTGACCGAACGCATCGCGCTCGGCCGTCTCGGCGAACCGGACGACATCGCGCAGGCCGTGGCCTTCCTCGCCGGTCCGTCGGCGGCCTACATCACCGGCGAAACCCTGCACGTCAACGGCGGCATGTACATGCCCTGAGACGGGCTGCGTCGACACGTCAATTCCGAGGGCAAGCCGTTGAATGGCAAGGGCTTTGATGGTGGTGCGCCCATCGCCCGGCTTTCCCTTACACTATCCACCGAAAATCGCCTCCCCGGAGCAGACTACCCATGAGCAACATCGAAGAGCGCGTCAAGAAGATTGTCATCGAGCAGCTGGGCGTCAAGGAAGAAGAAGTCAGCAACAGCGCTTCCTTCGTCGACGACCTCGGTGCCGATTCCCTCGACACCGTCGAGCTGGTGATGGCGCTGGAAGAAGAGTTCGAGTGCGAGATTCCGGACGAAGAAGCCGAGAAGATCACCTCGGTGCAGCAGGCGATCGACTACGTCAAAGCGCACGCCAAGGGCTGATGCCCGCGTCCGCGCCCACGGTTCGATCCGATGGGCGTGCGACGGGTCCGGCCGCGATGCGGCCGGACAGACAGGTTCCAGCACGAGGCCGCGTTGCGGCCTCGTGCGTATTGGCGGCGACCAACCGCGCCGCCACCGACTTCTCAGGAGTTGAACAATGGCCAAGCGCCGCGTCGTCATCACGGGCATCGGCATCCTCTCGCCGCTGGGCAACGACCTGGCTTCGAGCTGGGACGGCATCGTCAACGGCCGGTCGGGCATCGGCCCGATCACCCACTTCGACGCCACCAATTTCGCCACGCGCATCGCGGGCGAGGTGAAGGGCTTCGACGCGACCCAGTGGATCGCCCCGAAGGACGTCAAGAAGATGGATCCCTTCGTGCACTACGGTGTCGCCGGCGGCCTGATGGCGATCGCCGACGCGGGCATCGACGTGCGTGAATCCGATGCCGAGCGCATCGGCGTGGCGATCGGCGCGGGCATCGGCGGCCTCAAGGGCATCGAAGACACCGCGATCAAGTACGCCGAAGGCGGCCCGCGCAAGATCTCGCCGTTCTACGTGCCCAGCACGATCATCAACATGATCTCCGGCCAGGTTTCGATCATGACCGGCGCCAAGGGTCCGAACATCGCGGCCGTCACCGCATGCACCACCGGCACCCACAACATCGGTCTGGCGATGCGCATGATCCAGTACGGCGATGCGGACGTGATGATCGCCGGCGGCGCCGAGTTCGCGACCACGCCGACCTCGGTCGGCGGCTTCTGTTCGATGAAGGCGATGTCCACCCGCAACGACGATCCGACCGGCGCGTCGCGTCCGTGGGACATCGAGCGTGACGGCTTCGTCATGGGCGACGGCGCGGGCGTGCTGGTGCTCGAGGAATACGAGCGTGCGAAGGCGCGTGGCGCGCGCATCTACGCCGAGCTCGCGGGCTTCGGCATGAGCGGCGACGCGTTCCACATGACCTCGCCGAGCGAGAACGGCGAAGGCGGCGGCCGCTGCATGCGCGCCGCGATCGACGACGCCGGTATCGATCCGTCGCAGATCGGCTACATCAACGCGCACGGCACCTCGACGCCGGCCGGCGACGTCGCCGAAACGATGGGCATCAAGGGCGTGCTCGGCGCGCATGCGTCGAAGGTGATGGTCAGCTCGACCAAGTCGATGACCGGCCACCTGCTGGGCGCGGCCGGCGGTATCGAGGCGGTGTTCTCGGCGATGGCGCTGCACACCGGCATCATCCCGCCGACGATCAACCTGCACACGCCGGGCGAGGGCTGCGATCTCGACTACGTGCCGCTCACCGCGCGCGAGCACCAGGTCGAATACGTCATGTCGAACTCGTTCGGCTTTGGCGGCACCAACGGCACGCTGGTGTTCCGCAAAGTCTGACGGCGACGTTGGATCGGGAAGAAGAGAAAGGCCCGCGCAAGCGGGCCTTTTTTTGGTGGGTAGCGGTGAGTCGGACGAGTCTACTTTTCCATCGTTCCAGCGGCTTTCAGCAGACGAAATGCCTGGTCACGCTGAGACCCATTTCGATGTTGGCTTCTGCTGCACGCGCATCGCACTGAAGCGATCAGTCGGATCAGCGATCAGTTCTTCGCGAAGATCAAAATGGGCCCCAGCGTGCGCTGGGGCGACAGGGTGAGACAGGTCCCGCTCGCTCAGCCCTCAGCCCCGCTTCCACCGCACACCCTGCGGCGTGTCTTCGAGCACGATCTGCTCGGCCGCGAGCTGGTCGCGGATCGCATCGGCGCGGGCGAAGTCGCGGGCCTGCTTGGCGGCGATGCGTGCGTCGATCAGCGCCTGGATGCGCGCGTCGTCGCCATCGCTGGCGCCGCGGGCGAACCAGTCGGCAGGCGCCTGCTGCAGCAGGCCCAGCGCGAGGCCGGCGCCGAGCAGGTCCGCCTTGAGCGTCGCGCGCGTGGCGTCGTCGGTGGCCTTGCGTGCATCACCGGCGATGCGCGCGACCTCGGCGAGCGCGGCCGGCGTGTTGAGATCCTCGTCCAACACGGCTTCGATGCTGTCGGGAATGCGCGCCTCAGCCTCTACATCGGCCAGATCGCGCAGCGTGCCGTACAGCCGGTCCAGCGTCCTCACCGACTGTTCGATGAGCGCAGCCGACCAGTCCAGCGGCTGGCGGTAGTGCGCGGAGAGCAGGGCATAGCGCAGCGCTTCGGGTGCGTGCGTGCGCACCAGGTCGTGCACGCGCTCGATGTTGCCGATCGATTTGGACATCTTGCTGCCGGCGAAGGTCAGCATGCCGTTGTGCAGCCAGACGTTCGCGAACGGCGCGCCGCCGTGGGCGCACTCGCTCTGCGCGATCTCGTTCTCGTGGTGCGGGAACTGCAGGTCGACGCCGCCGGCGTGGATGTCGATCGTCTCGCCGAGATGCGCGGCGGCCATCGCCGAGCATTCGATGTGCCAGCCCGGCCGGCCGACGCCCCAGGGCGATGCCCAGCCCGGCAGATCGTCGGTCGACGGCTTCCACAGCACGAAATCACCGGCATCGCGCTTGTACGGCGCGACCTCGATGCGTGCGCCGGCGATCATGTCGTCGGTGTCGCGGCGCGAGAGCTTGCCGTAGCCGTCGAAACTGCCGACCGCGAACAGCACGTGGCCTTCCGCCGCATAGGCGTGGCCGCTGTCGATCAGGCGCTCGATCATCGCGACGATCTCGCCGATGTGCGCGGTCGCCGCGGGCTCGATGTCCGGCGGCGCGATGCCCAGCGCGGCCATGTCCTCGCGGTAGGCGGCGGCGAAGCGGTCGGTGATCGCCGAAATCGGCACGCCCTGGTCGCGCGCGGCGGCGTTGATCTTGTCGTCGACGTCGGTGATGTTGCGCGCGTATTTCAGCGCGCCGTAGCGGCGCCGCAGCAGGTCGGCCAGCACGCCGAACACGACCGGCCCGCGGGCGTTGCCGATGTGGACGTAGTTGTAGACCGTCGGGCCGCAGACGTACATCGTCGGGCACGCGGGATCGAGAGGCGCGAACGGTTCGAGCTGGCGGGTCAGGCTGTTGTAGAGATGCAGGGACATGGCGGACTCGCCGGGATAACCGGACGATTCTAACGCGCCCGCCGCGCTGCGCTGTCTCCGGGACAGCGCAACCTGCGCGCCGCGTCGCAGCGGGCCTTATACGTGTTCACGACAGCATCGATTCAGCCCCCGCAGGTGGGCGCGGCCTACACTGCATTGGTGTCGATCGCGCTCCGAAGCCACCCTCGTGCGAACTCCGCGCTGCCTGTACTGGCGGTGCTGTTCGCCTGTGCGTGTCCGGCCTTCGCGCAGAGCCCGCCGCCGGCGCCCGAGAACGCGCGTCTCGAGTACGCGCAGGTGCTGCGGGCCGAGCCGGTCTACCAGACGCTGCGCGCGACCAGCATGGTCGAGCGTTGCGAAGCCACCACCCCGGTCGCGGAGGAACAGCGGCGCGGTGTCGCGCGCTGGGTCGGCGCGGTCAAGGATGTGCTGCGTTCCGAGGATGACCGGGTCGAAGAGACCGACCGCTCCGCCGGCGGGGACTGCCGCATGGTGCCGATCGAGCGCGAGTTCCGCCGGCCGATCGCCTACGACGTCGACTACGTGCACAAGGGCGTCAAGTATCGCTCGCGTCTGCCGTACGACCCGGGCAACCGCCTGCGGGTACGCGTGTCGGTGACGCCGATCGTGCCGCCGGCCGGCGAGCGTTGAGCATCGCGTCCGCCGCTGTTGCAGTGCAGCGCTTCGCGTGCGAGGATTCGCGCCTCATGAACGCCCTGCGCGCCGACGCCGACATCCTCACCTCCGCCCGCATGGCGTCGGGGATGACCTCGCGTGCCCGCCGACCGGAAGCCCACATCCTCCCGGGCTAGTCGGAACGTCGTTCGCGTATGCGTGCTGTTCTGCAGAAAACCCGGCCGATGCCGGGTTTTTTCGTTTCCGAAACACCGGTTTCATCGATCCATCCGATCCTCCTCCCATCGCCTCCACGAGATTTCCACCGATGACCGCGATCCGACACTTCCTCAACACGCAGGACTGGTCCCGTCCCGACCTCGACGCCCTGCTGGCCGATGCCGCGCGCTTCAAGCGCGAGAAGCTCGGCGATGCGCTCAAGGGCAGGTCGATCGCGCTGGTGTTCTTCAATCCGTCGATGCGCACGCGCACCAGCTTCGAACTCGGCGCATTCCAGCTCGGTGGTCACGCCATCGTGCTGCAGCCGGGCAAGGACGCATGGCCGATCGAATTCGAACTGGGCACGGTGATGGACGGCGACACCGAGGAGCACGTGGCCGAGGTCGCGCGCGTGCTCGGCCGTTACGTCGACATGATCGGCGTACGCGCGTTTCCGAAGTTCGTCGACTGGTCGGTCGATCGCGAAGACAAGGTGCTCAAGGCGTTCGCGCAGTACTCGCCGGTGCCGGTCATCAACATGGAGACCATCACCCATCCCTGCCAGGAGCTCGCCCACGCGCTGGCGCTGCAGGAGCACTTCGGCACGTCCGATCTGCGCGGCAGGAAGTACGTGCTGACCTGGACCTATCACCCCAAGCCGCTCAATACCGCCGTCGCGAATTCCGCGCTGACCATCGCCACGCGCCTGGGGATGGACGTGACCCTGCTGTGCCCGACGCCGGACTACGTGCTCGACCAGCGCTACATGGACTGGGCGGCGCAGAACGTCGCCGAGAGCGGCGGCTCGCTCGCCGTCAGCCACGACATCGACAGCGCCTATGCCGGCGCCGACGTGGTCTACGCCAAGAGCTGGGGCGCGCTGCCGTTCTTCGGCAACTGGGCGCCCGAGAAGCCGATCCGCGACCAGTACCAGCACTTCATCGTCGACGAGCGGAAGATGGCGCTGACCAAAAACGGCGTGTTCTCGCACTGCCTGCCGCTGCGCCGCAACGTCAAGGCGACGGATGCGGTGATGGATTCGCCCAACTGCATCGCCATCGACGAAGCCGAGAACCGCCTGCACGTGCAGAAGGCCGTCATGGCGACCCTGATGCGCTGACGTGCGCCGCACCCCATCCGAATTCTTTTCCGCATCCCCACGGACATCTCCATGACCAGCGCCCACACTTCCCGCGACATCGTCCTCGCCTTTTCCGGCGGCCTCGACACCAGCTTCTGCGTGCCCTATCTGAAAGAGCAGGGCTGGACCGTGCACACCGTGTTCGCCGACACCGGCGGCGTCGATGCCGAGGAGCGCGCCTTCATCGAGCAGCGTGCGGCCGAACTCGGCGTCGCAAGCCACGTCACCGTCGATGGTGGTCCCGCGATCTGGGACGGTTTCGTCAAGCCGTTCGTCTGGGCCGGTGAGGCCTACCAGGGCCAGTACCCGCTGCTGGTGTCGGACCGCTATCTGATCGTCGATGCCGCGCTCGCGCGCGCCGCCGAACTCGGCACCAACGCGATCGCGCACGGCTGCACCGGCATGGGCAACGACCAGGTGCGTTTCGACCTCGCGGTGAAGGCGCAGGGCGAGTACCGCATCGTGGCGCCGATCCGCGAGATCCAGAAGGAACACACGCAGACGCGCGCCTACGAGCAGGCGTATCTGGAAGCGCGCGGCTTCGGCGTGCGCGCCAAGCAGCAGGCCTACACGATCAACGAGAACCTGCTGGGTCTGACGATGTCCGGCGGCGAGATCGACCGTTGGGAAGCGCCGGGCGAGGGCGCCCGCGGCTGGTGCGCGCCGCGCGCCGAATGGCCGGAAGCGCCGCTGCAGGTCAAGGTCCGGTTCGAGCAGGGCACGGCGTTCGCGCTCGATGGCGAAACGCTGCCGGGCGCGCAGATCCTCGCGAAGCTCAACGCACTGTTCGCGCCTTATGGCGTGGGCCGCGGCGTCTACACCGGCGACACCGTGATCGGCCTCAAGGGCCGCATCGTGTATGAAGCGCCGGGCCTGATCTCGCTGCTCGCCGCGCACCGCGCGCTCGAAGACACCGTGCTGACCAAGCAGCAGAACCGCTTCAAGCCGGAGGTCGCGCGCAAGTGGACCGAGCTGGTCTACGAAGGCTTCTTCCACGATCCGCTCAAGGCCGACATCGAAGCCTTCCTCGCATCCTCGCAAGCGAAGGTCACCGGTGAAGTGGTGCTGGAAACCCGCGGCGGCCGTGTCGACGCGGTGGCGGTGACCTCGCCGCACATCCTCAACGCCAAGGGCGCGACCTACGCGCAGTCCGCGGACTGGGGTGTCGAAGAGGCCGAGGGTTTCATCAAGCTGTTCGGTATGAGCTCGACGCTGTACGCGCAGGTCAATCGCTGAGTGTCGAGCCCCTCTCCCTTAGGGAGAGGGGTCGGGGTGAGGGCCGCAAGGTCGTGCCCCTCATCCGCCCCTTCGGGGCACCTTCTCCCTGAGGGAGAAGGATTCATCTGCCCGGAATTTCTTGACTCCATGACCGATCTGCTTGCGACGACACTCGACCATCTCGAACAGCTGGTGTCCTTCGACACCCGCAATCCGCCGCGCGCGATTGCGGCCGAGGGCGGGATCTTCGATTACATCCGCGGCCGGCTGCCGGGTTTCGACGTCGAGGTGATCGACCACGGCGACGGCGCGGTGAGCCTGTTCGCAGTGCGTGGCGCGCCGACGGTACTGTTCAACGTGCATCTGGACACGGTGCCGGACTCCCCGGACTGGAGCGCCGATCCGCACGTGATGCGGCGTCTCGACGATCGCGTGATCGGCCTCGGGGTCTGCGACATCAAGGGCGCAGCCGCAGCGCTGATCGCGGCGGCCAACGCCGGTGACGGCGACGCGGCGTTCCTGTTCTCCTCGGACGAGGAAGCCAACGATCCGCGGTGCATCGCCGCCTTCCTCGCGCGCGGTCTGCCGTTCGAGGCCGTGCTGGTTGCCGAACCGACGCAGTGCGAAGCGGTGCTCGCGCATCGCGGCATCAGTTCGGTGCTGATGCGTTTCGCCGGCACCGCGGGACATGCATCGGGCAAGCAGGATCCGGCGGCGAGCGCATTGCACCAGGCGATGCGCTGGGGCGGCCGCGCGCTCGATCACGTCGAATCCCTGGCGCACGCGCGCTTCGGTGGCCTGACCGGTCTGCGCTTCAACATCGGCCGGGTCGAAGGCGGCATCAAGGCCAACATGATCGCGCCGGCCGCCGAGCTGCGCTTCGGTTTCCGGCCGTTGCCGTCGATGGACATCGACGATCTGCTGCAGACCTTTTCCGGCTTCGCGCAGCCCGATGCGGCGCATTTCGAGGAAACCTTCCGCGGTCCGAGCCTGCCGTCGGGTGACATTGATCGCGCCGAAGACCGTCGGCTCGCCGCGCGCGACATCGCCGACGCCTTCGATCTGCCGATCGGCAACGCCGTCGATTTCTGGACCGAGGCCTCGCTGTTCTCCGCCGGCGGTTACACCGCGCTGGTCTACGGCCCGGGCGACATCGCCCAGGCGCATACCGGCGACGAATTCGTGACGCTCGACCAGCTGCAGCGCTACGCCGAGTCGGTGCACCGGATCATCAACGGCGATCGCTGAGCACCACCTGCACCCTCCGCCTTCCACGCGTCATCCCACGCCCAACCGATTGCAGCCCGTGAACATTCCCGCGACCCACGTCCAGACCCGTCAGACCATCGTGCGCCTGCTCTCGAGCATGGCCAGCGCGAAGGAGATAAGCCAGTACCTCAAGCGCTTCTCGCAGCTGGATGCGAAGCGCTTCGCCGTGGTCAAGGTCGGCGGCGCGGTGCTGCGCGACGAGCTCGACGATCTGACGTCCTCGCTGTCGTTCCTGCAGGAGGTCGGCCTGACACCGATCGTGCTGCATGGGGCCGGTCCGCAGCTCGACGCCGAGCTCGCCGCGGCCGGCATCGAAAAGCAGACCGTCGGCGGCCTGCGGGTCACCACGCCCGAGGCGCTGGCCATCGTGCGCCGCGTCTTCCAGGCCGCGAACCTGCGTCTCGTCGAAGCCCTGCAGCGCAACGGCGCGCGTGCGACGTCGATCACCGGCGGCGTGTTCGAGGCGACGTATCTCGACCAGAGCACGTATGGCCTGGTCGGTGAAGTGAGCGCGGTGAATCTCGCACCGATCGAAGCCAGCCTGCAGGCCGGTTCGATTCCGGTGATCACGAGCCTCGGCGAAACCGCCGCGGGGCAGATCCTCAACATCAACGCCGATTTCGCCGCCAACGAACTGGTGCGTGAGCTGCAGCCCTACAAGATCATCTTCCTCACCGGCACCGGCGGTCTGCTCGATGCCGAGGGCAAGGTCATCGATTCGATCAACCTGTCGACCGAGTACGGCCATCTGATCCAGCAGCCGTGGATCCACGGCGGCATGAAGGTCAAGATCGAGCAGATCAAGGCGCTGCTCGAAGGTCTGCCGATGGCCTCGTCGGTGTCGATCACGCGACCGGCCGATCTTGCCAAGGAACTGTTCACCCACAAGGGGTCCGGCACGCTGGTGCGGCGCGGCGAACAGGTGCTGCGCGTGACCGACTGGTCGGAACTGGATCTCGAACGTCTGAAGTCGCTGATCGAATCGAGCTTCGGCCGCGCACTCGCGCCGGACTACTTCGAACGCACGCCGCTGCTGCGCGCCTACGTCAGCGAGAACTACCGCGCCGCGGTGATCCTGACCGAAGGCGAGGGCACGGTGTATCTGGACAAGTTCGCCGTGCTCGACGACGCGCAGGGCGAAGGCCTCGGCCGCGCGGTATGGAACGTGATGCGCGACGAGACGCCGCAGCTGTTCTGGCGCTCGCGCCATCACAACCAGGTCAACATCTTCTATTACGCCGAGTCCGACGGCTGCATCAAGCAGGAGAAGTGGAAGGTGTTCTGGTACGGCCTCGACGGCTTCGAGCAGATCCAGCGCTGCGTCGCGCATTGCGCGACCCGTCCGCCGACGCTGGTGGGCTGAGTGGGCGAACGCGCCGCCAATGCCGCGTGGCATACGGTGCCGACCCTGACCGGTCGTCACGTCTCGCTGGTGCCACTTGCGCCGGCGCATGCGGACGCGCTCGCGATCGTCACGCGCGACAGCGGTCTGCATACGGCGTGGTTCACCAACGTGCCTGCGCCGGATGACGTGCCGCGCTACATCGACAGGGCACTCGAGTCGCAGGCGGCCGGCGAGGCGCTTGCTTTCGCCGTGCTGGATGCCGATGGCAGCGTCGTCGGCAGCACGCGCTTCTACGATCTCGACGCCGCGGTGCCCAATCTCAAGATCGGCTACACCTGGTATGCGCCACGCGTGCAGCGCACCGGTCTCAACACGGAAGCCAAGCTGCTGCTGTTCACGCACGCCTTCGATGCGCTCGGGTGCGCGTCGGTGGCGTTCGAGACCAGCTGGTTCAATCACGCCTCACGCGCGGCCATCGCGCGCCTGGGCGCACAACAGGATGGTGTGCTGCGCCATCACAAGCGGCATGCCGACGGCTCGCTGCGCGACACCGTGGTGTTTTCGGTGATCGACGCGGAATGGCCGGCGGTGCGTCGCCATCTTCGTCACAAGCTGGACAGCCATCCATGAGCACATCTCCCATCCGCCTCGGCATCGTCGGCGCGCGCGGCCATACCGGCCAGGAACTGATCCGCCTCGTCGCCGCGCATCCGGGCCTCGAACTCGCGTTCGTGTCCTCGCGTGAGCTCGACGGCCAGCGCGTCGCCGATCACACCGACGGCTTCGCGGGCGAACTGCGCTTCGAAAGCCTCGATGCCGACGCCGTCGCCGCCAAGGGCGCCGATGCGGTGATCCTCGCGCTGCCCAACGGCAAGGCCGCGCCGTTCGTCGCCGCGATCGATGCCGTGAAGCCGGACACGCTGATCGTCGATCTGTCGGCCGACTACCGCTTCGAGGCCGGCTGGTATTACGGGCTGCCGGAGCTGACGCGCAGCCGTTACGCCGGGCAGCGCCGGATCAGCAATCCCGGCTGCTACGCGACCGCGATGCAGCTGGCGATCGCGCCGCTGGCCGAGCATCTCGCCGGGCCGCCGCAGTGTTTCGGCGTGTCGGGCTACTCGGGCGCGGGCACCACGCCGTCGGACAAGAACGACACCGCGCTGCTGGCCGACAACCTGATGCCCTACGCGCTGACCAACCACGTGCACGAGCGCGAGGTGTCGAAGCAGCTGTCGCTGCCGGTCGAGTTCATGCCGCACGTCGCGCCGCACTTCCGCGGCATCACGATGACGGTCAACCTGTGGCTCTCGGCGCCGATGTCGCGCGACGCGGTCAAGGCGCTGTTCGATACGCGCTACGCCGACGAACCGCTGGTCGAGGTCATCGACGATGCGCCGTGGGTCAGCCGGATCGCCGGCCGTCACGGCGCGCAGATCGGCGCCTTCACGATGGCGCCGGGCAATGGCCGCGTCGTTGTCGTGGCGACGCTCGACAACCTGCTCAAGGGCGCGGCGACACAGGCGATGCAGAACCTCAACCTCGCGCTGGGCTTCGACGAACTGACGTCGATCCCGCATTGATCGTCTCCGGGGGCGCGCGTTCACATGCGAAGGCGCTCTACCGGTGCAGCTTGATCGCGCGCAAGCGCGCTCCCACAGATCCAACCCGGAAACCGACATGAGCACTCTCCTCTGGCAGAAGCCCGGCGTCGCCGTCGACACGCAGATCCAGGCGTTCCTCGCCGGTGACGACGTGATCCTCGACCGCGAATTCTTCCTGCACGACATCGCCGCGAGTGCCGCGCATGCCGAAGGCCTGCAGCGCGTCGGCATCCTGTCGAGTGACGAGCTCGACGGCTTGAAGCGCGAACTGACGACGCTGGCCGACGATTTCCGCAGCGGTACCTTCGTGCTCGACGAACGTTTCGAGGATGGCCATTCGGCGATCGAGGATCGTCTGACCGAACGCCTCGGCGATGCCGGTCGGCGCATCCACACCGGCCGCAGCCGCAACGACCAGGTGCTGGTCGCAACGCGCCTGTGGCTGAAAGAGAAGCTCGCGCGTCTGGCGTCGCTGTCGCGCGAGATTGCCAAGATCGCGCTCGACCGCGCCGAAGCCGAGCGCGAGCTGCCGATTCCCGGCTACACCCACATCCAGCGCGCCGTGCTGTCGTCGGGCGGCATGTGGTGGTCGGGCTGGGCCGAGGCCTTCATCGATGACGCGGTGCGCGCGCAGGACACGCTCGCGCTGATCGACTGCAATCCGCTCGGCACGGCGGCCGGCTACGGCGTGAATCTCGCGCTCGATCGTGACCACACGACCGCCGCACTCGGCTTCGCGCGGCTGCAGATCTCGCCGGTCTACGCGCAGCTCTCGCGCGGCAAGTTCGAACTCGCTGCGCTCGAAGCGCTGGGCAGCGCGACGCTGGATCTGCGTCGTCTGGCCTGGGACCTGTCGCAATTCACCAGCGCCGAGTACGGCTTCGTCGCACTGCCGGCGCAGTACACGACCGGCAGCTCGATCATGCCGAACAAGCGCAATCCCGACGTCGTCGAACTGATGCGCGCCACGCACGCCAGCGTGGCGGCGGCGCGCACCGAGATCGAACAGCTGCTGTCGCTGCCGTCGGGCTATCACCGCGACCTGCAGAGTTCCAAGGGCGCGATCTTCCACGGCTTCGGCCGTGGGCTCGCCGCGCTGGAACTTCTGCCGGCGCTGCTGGCGAATCTGGAATGGCGCGAAGACCGGCTGCGCGCCGCGGTCGATTCGGGCATGTACGCGACCGATGTCGCGGTAGAAGCCGCGATCGCCGGCGTGCCGTTCCGTGAGGCCTACCAGGCCGCCGCAGCCAGCGCCGACACGGCCGGGCAGGGCCGCACGCCGGAAGGCAGTCTCGCCGCGCGTACTTCGCCGGGCGGCGCCGCCGATCTGCGCTTGGACACGCTGCGTGCGCGCTGGGATGCGCTGGCCTGACGAACGGTCTTCAACCGGAGAACTGCCGACATGAAACGCTTCCTCGTCATCGCGATGCGTCGCCCGGACTTCGATGTGTCCGTCGTCGCGCCGCATCAGGCCTTTCTCGACGACCTGCGCGCGCGCGGTCTGCTGGACATGACCGGCGGCTTCGCAGACGGCACGGGCGGCGCGTATCTGCTGAGCGGAATCGCGACACTGGACGAAGCGCGGGCGATCGTCGCGGCCGACCCGCTGGCACTGCAGAATGCGAGCGAGCTCGTCGTCCACGAGTGGAACACCCGCTGAGCGCAGCCGACCGATGCACGTGCCCGACACCGATGCGTTCCCCGAGCAACCGCTGCCGCCCTGGCGGCGCGCGGTGCTCAAGGTCGGCAGCAGTCTGCTGGCGGCCGACGGCGGCGGTCTGTCGGCGCAGTACGCCGACGCGCTCGCCGGTTTCGTGCGCGCGAGTCATGCCGCGGGCCGCGAGATCGTCGTGGTGTCGTCGGGCGCCGTCGCGGCGGGTCGCGCGATCCTGCATGCGAACCTCGCAGCCGGCGCGCCGATGGCCGAACGCCAGGCGCTCGCCGCACTGGGCCAGGCACGGCTGACCGGCTTCTGGCAGGGCTTCTTCGAACGCCCGGTCGCGCAGGTGCTGCTGACCCACGACGACCTGCGCAACCGCCGCCGCTATCTCAATGCGCGCGCAACGCTGACCGCGCTGCTGCGTCACGGTGCGCTGCCGGTGGTCAACGAGAACGACACGGTCTCGGTCGACGAACTCAAGCTCGGCGACAACGACAATCTCGCCGCGATCGTCGCCGCGCTGGTCGATGCGGACGTGCTGTTCATCGCCACCGACATCGATGGCCTCTATGACGCGGACCCGCGCATCGAACCGCACGCGCGACCGATGCCGGTCGTCGCGAAGATGAGTGCCTCGCTGCTGGCAGTCGCCGGTGGCGCCGGCAGCAGTGTCGGCACCGGCGGCATGCGCACCAAGCTCGAAGCCGCCCAGCGCGCTGCATCGGCGGGCGTCGCGACGGTGCTGTTCAACGGTCGCCGCGCCGACGTGCTCGAAGGTCTCGCGCACGATCGCCTGCGCGGCACGCGCATCCATCCGCTGCGCACGCGCATGGCCGCACGCAAGCACTGGCTGCAGAACGCGCCGGCGGAACCGGGCGCGATCCTCGTCGACAACGGCGCCGCGAACGCGATGGTAGAGAAGGGCGCTTCATTGCTGCCGGGCGGCGTGCTCGCCGCGGAAGGACAGTTCCGGCGCGGCGATCTGGTGTCGGTGGTGCTGCGCGACGGCGAAGCGCGCGAGCCGATCGCGCGTGGGGTGACGCAGTATTCGGCCGACGACATCCGCCGGCTCGCGCGGCGGCACTCGCGGGACATCGAGGCGACGCTGGGCTACAGCTACGGCGAGACCATCGTGCATCGGGATGATCTGGTGCTGGTGTGATCCGGTCAGTCTCAATACGCGTCCAACCATGGACCGTCATTCCGGCGAGCGCCGGATTCAATTTGGACGTCGGCTTCTTCGCTGAGTGAACGGAGATCAAGATGGATTCCGGCGTGATCAGACGTTCGTCTGTTGAGAACCGCCGGAATGACGGCGCTCGATGGCGCCAGTACTGGTGAGTTGCACGTACAGGCAGTTGCCACCGCAAGCATCGCGCCCATTGCCGCATCGCGCTAAGTTGTCGCTCCCCACACCACGTCCACGTCCCATGAGCGAGATCCGAACCGCCGCCCTGGCCTGCCGCGACGCCGCCGCGCAGCTGGCGATGCTCGATACCGAGGCGCGCAATGCACTGCTGGGTGCAATGGCCGATGCGCTCGACGCGAACGCCGGTTCGATCCTCGCCGCCAACGCGCGCGACATCGAAGCCGCCGAAGCGCGCGGTACCGCCGGTGCGCTGCTCGATCGTCTGCGTCTCGACGCGGCGCGGCTCGCCGGCGTGTCCGCTGCGGTCCGCGAAGTCGCAGCCCTGCCGGATCCCGTCGGCCAGGTCACCCGCGACGACGTGCGCCCGAACGGTATCCGCGTGCGCAAGGTGCGGGTCCCGCTGGGGGTGATCGCGATGATCTACGAGGCGCGGCCGAACGTGACCGCCGACGCCGCGGCGTTGTGCATCAAGGCCGGCAACGGGGTACTCCTGCGCGGCGGCAGCGAGGCGATCCAGTCCAATACCGCGATCGCCGATGCATTGCGCGGCGCGATCGAAGCGAAGGGCATCGGCGCCGACGTGCTGACCCTGGTCACCGATCTGCGCCGGGAAACGATGCTCGAACTGCTGCAGCTCAGCGACATCGTCGACCTGGCGATTCCGCGCGGCGGCGAAGGCCTGATCCGTTTCGTCGCCGAGCACGCACGCGTGCCGGTGATCAAGCACTACAAGGGCGTCTGCCATCTGTTCGTCGATGCCAGCGCCGATCCCGATCTCGCAATGCGTCTGCTGCTCGACGGCAAGACCGGCCGCCCCAGCGCCTGCAATGCGCTGGAGACGCTGCTGGTGCATGTCGACATCGCCGATGCGTTCGTGCCGCGCGCGATCGCCGCGCTGCAGGCGCGCGGTGTGGAAGTGCGTGGCGATACCGGCATCGCGTCACGCGCGGATTGCGTCGTGCCGATCGGCGAGGACGACGATGCGGCCGAGTTCCTCGATCTCGTCATCGCCGCGCGCGTCGTCGATTCGCTCGATGCCGCGCTCGCGCACATCCGGCGTTTCGGCTCCGACCATACCGAGGTCATCGCCACGCGCGATGAGGCGAATGCGCGTCGCTTCGTCGCCTCGCTGCGTTCGGCCGTCGTCATGGTCAACGCGTCGTCGCGGTTCAGCGATGGCGGTGAACTCGGATTGGGCGCAGAGATCGGCATCTCCACGACGCGCCTGCACGCCTACGGCCCGATGGGGCTCGAAGCGCTGACCGTCGAACGCTTCGTCGTCGACGGGGCCGGGCAGGTGCGGCACGTGGAGAACGCGGCCGCGGTCTGATCAGCTGCCGCTGGTCGCCGCGACCGGGCGCGCATCGTCATCGAGTGCGAGTCGCACGATGCGGCCATCGCGCAGCTTCGCCGCCAGTGCCGGGCTCGCGCCGAGCGAGATGCGGACCTGTTCCTCGCTGGTCTTCACCCGACGCTTGCGGCGGTCGGCCTTGGAGAAGCGCACGCGGTTGTATTCCGCCCAGCCGATGAGCAATGCGCCGCAGATCAGCGCGATCACCGGCAGCGACAGCAGCAGGAACGCGTCGATCTCGTTCTCGTTGAGATACAGCCGCAGATACGCGGTGCGCACGCCGACGAACCAGGCGACGGCGGTGATCAGCGGCACCCAGAGCCAGGCGTAGACCGTCCAGGCCGCGGCAGTGAGCGCGCCCGAGGCGAGGCGCTTGCGCGGGCCGCGTGCGGGCGTGTGGTCGATGATCGGCGGGGTCATGCGGCGGCTCCTCGGTCGGGACTGATCCACACCGCGCGGCGACGGCGGCGCAGCAGGGTGCGCGGGAATGCGACGACGGCGGTGAACATGCCGAGCATCCAGAAGGCGATTGGATACCAGATGACCCAGTAGAAATGCCGGGCCATCTTCGTTTCGTACCGGCGTTCGATCAGCAGGCTGGTGCCGAACTGCAGCATGCAGACGAAGGCCAGCGCCACGCCGTGCCAGCGCGGCAGGATGGTGTCCACGTGCCAGGCTGGCGGCAGGGTCACGAACAGGCCGACCAGCCACAGCGTGATGATCGTCAGCATCACGTAGGCCCATGCCAGGCTCAGCACGTATTCGAGCAGCACGCCCCACATGCGGCGCTTCTTCCATGCCAGCACGCTGCGGCCGTGACTCAGCAGCACTTCGACGCCGCCGCAGGCCCAGCGCAGACGCTGCGACCACAGCCCGCGCAGGGTTTCCGGCATCAGGATCCAGCACAGCGCGTTGGGTTCGTAGCGGATGTCCCAGCCGGCGAGCTGCAGGCGCCACGAGATGTCGATGTCCTCGGTGACCATCCGGTCCGACCAGTACCCGACATCGTGCAGCGCGGTGCGACGGAAGGCGCAGATCACGCCCGACACCGTGAACAGACGGCCGTAGGTGCGCTGCGCGCGCTTGATCAGGCCGATGATCGCGGAGAACTCGCCGATCTGCATGCGGCCCATCAGCGTGGTGCGGTTGCGGATGCGCGGGTTGCCGGTCACCGCACCGACGCGGGGGCCGTCGATCAGATGCCCGACCATCCAGCGCACCGCATGCGGGTCGAGCGTGGCGTCGGAATCCACGCAGACGAGGTAATCGGACGTCGCCGCCAGCGTGCCCATGCGCAGCGCATTCGCCTTGCCCTGGTTCTCGGCCAGATGCACCACGCGCAGGCGTGGATGATCGGCGACCAGTGCATCGAGCAGTTCCGGCGTGCGATCGCTGCTGCCGTCGTCGATCGCGATGATCTCGAAGTCCGGATACACCTGGGCCGAGAGCGCGGCGATCGTCGAGACGATGTGGTCCTCCTCGTTGAAGCAGGGCACGAGGATGGAGACGAACGGCGTGCGCCGCATCGGCGGGGGGGCATCGGGTTTCGGCGCGTTGCGCTCGCGCCGCATGTAGTAGTAGACGCCGCCGGTCATCCAGAAGAACGCCATGACGATGGGGTAGAAGAACGCGAAGTTGAACAACCCGCGCGTCCAGTCGATCGAAGACCAGTCCATCGGCTCAGCGCTCCAGGTAGGGGAAAGCGCGCGCGGACATCGCATCGCGCGCGTCCTCGAGCGTTGGCTGATTGCCGATGAAGTCGTCGGGGTAGTAGCCCAGATGGCGGATGCCGGCCGCCTGCAACAGTCGCGACTGCGCACGCAGCGTGTCGCCCGGCAGCGGCGCGGGGACGCGCCAGTCGACGGTCTGCAGTTCGAACAGCGTGCGCTCCACGCCCTTGGGCGTCGCGCGCACCGCATCGGCGAGCGTGCGCAGCCAGGCCTGCGGATCGTCCACATTCTCCATGTGCGGCATCGCCATCAGCGCGGTGGTGTCGTAGGCGGCGAGGAAGGGTTCGAGCCGCTGCGCGAACCAGGATTCCGACGCAGGTTCCAGCACCGGCCGCGCGAACAGGTTGCGCGCGGTCGTGAGCTTCGGCCGCCAGCGCTGGGCTGCGGTCTTGAGCGCCATCGTGAAATCGATCAGAGCCTGCGTACGCGCCGCGGGCACGCCGCCGCCATACGCGGGAATCTCGTCGTCGCGCAGATAGGCATCGTCATGGAACAGCAGGCCGTCGAAGTGGCTGTTGGCGGCGAGTTCGGCGTAGATGTCGGAGACGATCGCAAGCGTGCGCGGGTCACCGGGATCCAGACGCGGAATCTCGTGTTCACCGGTCGCGACGATCTGCAGTGCGCGCTGCAGGTCCGCATCGGCCAGCTTGAAGCCGAGCACCGGCATCCACGCATACACCCGGACCTGAGCGCGCGTGCGCAGCTGCCAGGCGACGCGATTGAACAGGTCGGCGCGCACCGGCATGTGTTGGCTGGGGAAGTAGACCGCCTCGGCGGCGCCGTCGCCGTCCGGATCGGCGAAGGCCTGCAACCAGACATGGGTGGGGCCGATGTCCTGCATGCGCTGCACGAGAGAGTCGACGTTGCGCGCCAGCTGCGCGGGGTCTTCGTCGTAGACGTAATCGAGATCGACCTGGATCGCGCGCACGCCATCGAGGGACAGATCACGCCGCAGTTCGCCGGCGAGATCGCGCACGTCCGGATTGCGGTGCATCAGCAGGCGCGCGAGGCTCGCGAGCGAGGCCTGGTCCGCGCGTGCCTCGCCCTGCAGGCCGAGATCGGTTTCCTGCGCGCGCCCTTCGAGATCGAACGACAGTGTCATGCCGAGCGCGGTGGCGATGCCGTTGGCGACGTCGTTGTAGGCGGCGTAGGGCCACACGATCACGCGCGGCGCCTGGCCGACGTTGCGTTCGATCAGCGCCCGGCTGGCCTGCAGATCGGCTTCGATCCGTGCGCGCCAGTCGGCTTCGTTCTCGTAGCCGCTGCCTTCGGTCCAGATGCGGGTCACCGCGGCCGGCGTCTGGTTGCCGAAGGGATTGCCGGGCAGGCCGCGATGCAGATCGTGACTGTGCGATCCGATCTCGATCAGACCGCTGTCGTGCATCTCGCGCAACTGCGCCCAGGTCAGGAAATCGTCGCGGGTGAAATCGCGCGGACCATACGGCACCCCCTGATCCGCCGGCAGTTCGACCCAGCTCGTGACCGGTGCGACCAGCGCGGGCCAGTTGTAGGCACGCAACAACGGGAACACGTGCGTGTACGCGCTGCGCAGACCGTCGTCGAAGGTCAGCAGCACGGCCCTGTCCGGCAGCGTGCCGCGACCGGTGCGCGCATCGATGACCGCCTGCACGCTGACGGCCTGGTAGCCGTGGGCGCGCAGCCAGTCGAGGTGCTGGGCGAAGTTGGTCGTCGACACCGCGTAGGGATCGGGATCGCCCTTCGGCGCCACGTCGTCGCGGATGTCGTGATAGCTGAGTACCAGCAGCGACGCGTGCGCGGGCGACAGTACCGACAGCAGCGCGAGCAGCGCGGCCGCGATCCACGTGCGTGTGGACGCGATCATCGGGCACCTCCCCAGCGCAGTTCGACATCGAAGGCGACGCGCTGCTCGCGCAGGCCGTCGTAGACCGGACGCGACCACGCCACGCCGTATTCGAGTTCATGGCCGTCGCGCCGCCACAGGTGGCGATAGCCCAGCGACGGCACCCAGTGCGTGCCCGCGTCGCGCTGCCAGTACGGGCCGGCCGTCACTTCGACACGCTGCTGGAACGCGGTCTCGTAGCGCCGCCAGGTGATGTGGTCGAAGCGCAGGCCGACGTTCGCCGACGCGTCGCGTTCGGGATTGAAGTAGCCCACCGTGTCGCCGCGCGAGCCGCGGCTGGTGTACGCCGACAGCAGGCCGTCGATCATCAGATGCGGACGCGTCAGCAGACGCTGCGTCGCATCGACGCCGAGCTGGTCGCGCGTGTTGCCGTCGTCGTAGCGCAGTCGCGACAGGCGGCCCTGCAGGGCGAAGGTGTCGCTGGGCACGTACGACGCGGTGAGCGTCGCGCTGTCGGCATCGATGCCGAGGCGGCGCGCCTGCAGCGAGGTGTCCTGCGCATTGCGCGCGACTTCCACGCCGGCGCGCCAGGCATCGCTGAAGCGCCAGTCGGCGCCCAGCGTCCAGGTCGCGCCGCTCGATGCACCGCCCGCCGCGCCGAGCGTCGCCCAGGCGCCGAGCCGGTCGTGGCGATACCAGGTGCCGACACCGGCCGCGCGATGGCGCGTGCGGCCGTCGATGAAGTCGGCCCAGTCCTCGTGCGCGAACACGCCGACGCGCCAGCGGTCGTCGATCAACGGCGAACGCACCTCGAGCGCCCAGCCACCATCGCGGCTGCCGAACGGCGAGATCGACGTGCCGGCGCCCTCGCGTTGCCGACTGCGGCCGCGATCCGCCGACAGCGTGGCTTGCACACCGCGGTGGCGTTCGAGATCGCGTTCGACGCGCTCCAGCCGTGGATCTTCGGTATGCGCGCGCTGCACGGCGCGGAGCGCATCGCGCGCGTCGTCGATCCGGTCGAGCGCGGTCAGCGCGCCGACGCGGCCGGCCAGCGCGTCGCGGTCCTGCGGCGCCATCGTCAGCGCCATCTCGTAGCGTTCGAGCGCGGCAGCCGGGCGCAGCCTGCGCGACTGCACCGCGCCGTAGGCCGCCTGCAGACCGGGGTTGTTCGGACCGATGCCGGCCTGCGCGTGCAGCATCGTCTCCGCACGTGCGTTGTCGTTGGCGTAGGACTGCGCGAGCGCGTGATTGAGGTCGGCGCTGTAGCGGTCCCAGTTCTCGTAGCCGCTGCGCGCACCCGCCTGGCGCGGCCAGGCCTCCTGCGATGCGGCCAGCGTTTCGAACAGGGGCAGGGCGCGGTCGAAGCGCTCGGTCTCGATGAAGGCGTAGCCGAGCAGGATGCGGGCGTTGACGTCGTGCGGTGCGTGGGCGATCGCGCGCTCCAGTACCGGAATCGCCTCGGCGGGACGCCGCAGGGCGAGCAGCGAATCGCCGACGGTGCCGAGAATGTAGGCGGGCACGTCGATGCCGTCGTCGAGCAGCGCCTGGTAGCCGGTGACGACGGCTTCGTGCTGCTGCAGGTGGTTCAGCGCCGACAGCGCGTCGACACGCAGGCGGGTGGCTTCCCAGTTGGTCTGGCGGGGTGCAGCCCGCTGCAGCGCTTCGAGTTCGGCCAGCGCGGCGCGTGATTCGGCGAGTCGCGCGTCCGGTGTTTCCGGCTCGACCCGGCCCCAGCCGATCGCGCGCGCGACCGCGTCGCCTTCGATGCGCTCGCGCTCGTGATCGGCGAACAGCTGCGGACGCTGGCGCATCGCCTCCATGGCGAGTCGCGAGCTGCCGAGATCGGTGAGGATCAGCACCCGCAGGCGGAACGCATCGTCGTCATCGGGCGCTGCCGCGAGTCGGCACTCGACGACCAGCAGCGCTTCGGCGGGGCGATTCTGCACGCGCAACTGCTCTGCCTTCCGGCGGACGTCCGGATCCGACGCCGCCCAGACCGCGCCGGCCAGCGGCGCGACGAGGCAGGCGAGAACCAGTGCCCGGCACAGACCGCGCGGTCGCAATTCAGATGAACGGGGGTGACCGGAACGGCGCGGACAGACGGGCACGGCATCTCGCTTGGGCTGGGAGCTGCACGACAGGTGCAACGGCGGCGGGATGCTGGCGGTTACAAAGTGAGGAGCGCGTCACGCAATCGTGTGAAATGCCGACAGGTTCAATGCAGTTTTCAGACACGTTCGCGTGAAGATAGCGACTGAACAGGGTCCTGGCTGAACCGGTTCAGCGCCATAGGAAAATTCTCAACAGAACCTGTACAGGCGTGCTGATGTCGGGTCTGGGCGGACCAGAGTCTTCCTACCAGGTGTCCTCGAGCCAGCGTGGCTTGCACGCCAGCCAGCCACCGAACACGAGGACCGCCACGGCCACCAGCAGCATCGCGAACGGCCAGCGCCAACCGCCTGTCGCGGCGTGCAGCACGCCGAACAGCAGCGGTCCGGCGCAGCTGAGCGCATAGCCCGTGCCCTGCATGAAGCCCGAGAGCGCGGCAGAGCCGCCCGGGGTGCGCGTGCGCAGATTGATCAGCGTCAGGGCCAGCGGGAAGGTGCTGGGGCCGAGGCCGAGCAGGATCACCCACAGCACCGGCGCGGCCATCGGCCCGAACAGCAGGCCGGCGTACGCGCCCAGATGGCAGCCCGCGCACAGCAGCACGATCACGAAAGGATTGCGCATGCGCACCGCGATCGACGGCATGCCCAGCGCACCGATCAGGCCGAGCGTGGAGAACAGCGCGACCATCGTGCCGCCGAACGCGGGCGACGCGCCGGCTTCGGTCAGCAGCAGCGGCAGCCAGGTGAACATCGCGTAGGTGATCAGCGATGTCATGCCGAACATCAGGGCCATGCCCCAGGCGATCGGGGAACGCCAGACGCGGCCGGCCGGGGGGACGACCGCGTGCGCATCGACAATGGGCGCGGGCGGTGCCAGCGATTCGCGATGGCGCAGCAGCAGCCATAGCCACGGCACCGCGGCCGCGAATGCGGTCAGCGACCAGATACCCAGCGCCCAGCGCCAGCCCGCGGCGTCGGCAACCGGCACGGCCAGCAGCGCGGGCAGCATCGTGCCCAGCTGCAACACGGTGATGTAGAGCGTGCTGATCGCGCCGACGCGGTTCGGGAACCAGCGTTTGACCAGCGGCGGCAGCACCACATTGCCGATACCCATGCCGGCCAGCGCGATCGTCGCGCCGAGGCCCAGCACGCCGACACCGTCGGCCAGCGAGCGCAGCACCAGGCCACCGCCCGCCAGCGACATCGCCAGCAGCGCGGTGCGCTCCAGGCCGATGCGGCGCGTCAGCGCCGGCGTCGCGACACCGAACACCGCGAACGCGGCGGTCGGCAGCATGCCGAGCAGGCCGGCGGTGGTGGAACCGAAGCCGAAGACGTCGCCGAGCACGTCCAGCAGCGGCGTCAGCGAGGTCACCGCGGTGCGCAGGTTGAACGCGGACAGGGCGATGCCGGCCAGTACGAGTACGGGCAGCAGACGGGACGCGGAATGCGCGGGGGCACGCGAAGTCATGGCGGCGGGGGGACCATCCATCGCCGCGAACCGGGCACGGCCGGAAAAACGAAAAAACCGGCGCGAGGGCCGGTTTTCGATATCACCTACCGCATCACTGCGGATGGTCGGGGAGACAGGATTCGAACCTGCGACCTCTACGTCCCGAACGTAGCGCTCTACCAGACTGAGCTACACCCCGAAGGTGAGCCGCGCATTCTACTGATGCACCCTCGGGGAGGGCAAGCACTTCGTGAAGGGAATTTTGCAGCCGCGCATCGGACGCGATGGCGACCGCGTCCCGGACGCGGCGG
Organism: Luteimonas flava; assembly: GCF_036584485.1. Taxonomy (NCBI): domain Bacteria; kingdom Pseudomonadati; phylum Pseudomonadota; class Gammaproteobacteria; order Lysobacterales; family Lysobacteraceae; genus Luteimonas; species Luteimonas flava. Next base: position 646,626 of record NZ_JAZHBM010000001.1, read on the forward strand.
GCTGCGATAATAGCGGCTCGCGATACCGGTGTGCGGTGTCCGCGTTCCGGAACCCGCATGTCCGCATCCGCATGACCACCTCCGCATGAGTGCGCCGTCGCCGGAATCCACGGCCGATGCGCGGCGTCGGCGAAGCGGTTGGCTAGATGCGCAGCTCGCGCCGTGGCGCGACCGTCATCGCCGCGCCTGCGCCTGTCAGGTGCTGGCCGGCTGGCTGTGGATTCCGCAGGCTGCAGCGATCGCGTGGGCGCTCGATGCATTGCTGTTCGCGCGCGCCGGGCTCGATGCGCTGCATACGCCGCTGATGCTGCTCGCCGCCACGCTGCTCGCGCGTACCGTGCTGGTGTGGGCAGGGCAGCGGCTGCAGGCGGATGTCGTCGAATCAGTGATCGCGCATCTGCGCACCGGCCTGGCCGGCGCCGCCGCCGCACGCGGCCCGGTGTGGCTGCGCGGCCGACGCAGCGGCGCGCTGGTCGCGCTGTCGACCGGTCATGTCGATGCGACCGCCGGCTATTACGGTGGCTATCTGGTCGCGCGCGCCGAAATCATGTGTGTGCCGGTGGCGATCTTGGTCGCGGTGTTCGCCGCCGACTGGATCGTCGGACTGGTGCTGCTGCTGACCGCGCCGCTGGCGCCGCTCTTCATGATGCTGATCGGCAAGGGCGCCGAAACCGCCGGCCGCCGCCAGCTCGCCGCACTCGCACGCGCCGGTGCGCTGTTCACAGACCGCCTGCGCGGACTGGATCTGATCCGCGTCTACGGCCGCGGTGACGCGGAACTTGTGCAGGTCGGCGAGGCGACCGAAACCATCCGCGTGCGCAGCATGCGCGTGCTGCGGATCGCGTTCCTGTCGTCGGCCGTGCTGGAGTTCTTCGCGTCGGTCAGCGTGGCGCTGGTCGCGGTGTATTTCGGTTTCACGTATCTGGGCATGCTCGACCTGCGCGGCGAAACGCTGCCGCTGTCGACGGGCCTGTTCTGCCTGCTGCTCGCGCCGGAGTTCTACGCGCCGATGCGACGCCTGGCCGCGCACTACCACGACCGCGCGAACGCGCTGGCGGCGGTAGCGGAAATCGAAGCGGCGTTCGATGGGTTGCCCGAGCTCGCGGCAGACGAGCCCCTTCCCCCGCGTGCGGGGCGACGTGCCTTCGGGGTAGAAGGTTGGGATGGGGGCAAACCGTGCGGGCCGACGAACACCACGGCCGCTCAGACATCGCCCCCACCCCAGTCCTCCCCCGCAAGCGGAGGAGGGGGCGCAACTGGCGAACCACCAGCTCTGGCACTTATCCGCATCTCGGACCTCACGCTGCGCCACCCCGAAGCCCGAACGCCCGCACTGCAGAACATCTCTCTGGAAATCCAGCCGGGCGCGCGTCTCGCGCTCGTCGGCCCCAGCGGCTCGGGCAAGAGCACGCTGCTCGACGCGCTGGCCGGCTGGCTGACGCCCGAAGCCGGACACATCGATATCGCCCCTGGCACGCGCATCGCGCTCGCCGGCCAGCGTCCGTGGCTGTTCCACGGCAGCATCGCCGACAACCTGCGCATCGGTGCGCCGCACGCCAGCGATGCAGAACTCGCCGAGGCCGCGCGCGTCGCGCAGGTCACGCGGTTCGCATCCCGGCTGCCCGAGGGCATGGACACGGTGATCGGCGAGCGCGGTTTCGGCCTGTCCGGCGGCGAGGCGCGTCGCGTGGCCCTGGCACGCGCGCTGCTGCTGCGGCCGCAGCTGTTGCTGCTCGACGAACCGACCGCCTTCCTCGACCCCGACACCGAGGCCGATCTGCTCGCCTCGCTGGATGTGCATCTCGGCGACTGCACCGTCATCGTCGCCACCCACAGCGACGCGGTGAGGGCGTGGGCCGGCGCGCAGTGGCAGGTACCGGCGACGGCGGAGGTCGCGCCGTGAGCGCTCGGGATCCGACCCGTATCCCGTCCACCCGCGCGCTGTTGCGTGACCATCGCCGCGGCGTGCTGCTCGCGGTCGCGCTGATGCTGCTGACGCTGGTGGCAGGCGTCGGCCTGCTCGGCGTGTCCGGTGCCTTCCTCACCGGCGCGGCGCTGACCTTTGGGGTGCTCGGCAGCTTCAATTTCTTCACGCCGTCGGCGGGCATCCGCGGGCTGACGCTGGCGCGCATCGTGTCGCGCTATCTCGAGAAACTGCTCGGCCACGATGCGATGCTGCGCATCGCGCGCGATCTGCGCAGCTGGTTCTTCGCGCGCGCGCTGCGCCTGAGCCCGGCGCAGCTCGGTCGTCTGCGCACCGGAGATCTGCTCGCGCGGCTGCTCGACGACATCGACGCCGTCGACGGCCTGCTGCTGCGCGCGACCGGTCCCTTGCTGGCCCTGCTCGGCGTCGGCGTGGCCGGTCTCTGCATCGTCGCCTGGCTGCATCCGCCCAGTGCGGCCTGGCTCGCGTCGATCGCCATGCTGCTCGTGATCGTCGTGCCGGCGCGGGTGGCTTGGCTTCGCGCCGCCGAGGAAACCCTGCGCGCGCAACGGCGCGCGGCGCTGCGCGCCCGCCTGCACGAACTCTATGAAGGCCGCGCCGATCTGGCCGCGCTCGATGCGACTTCCGGCTGGCTGGCGCGCGTGGACGCCGACGCAGACGACGTCGCCACGCTCGAACGCACGCGTCGTCGCCGCCTGGCCGATGCGCAGGCGCTGCACGGCGGAATCGCCGGGGTCGGATTGCTCGGCCTGCTGTGGAGTGTCGCCACCGGTTTTACCGCCGGGGCGTTGCCGGCGGCGCATGCCGCGGCGATCTTCTTCGTCGCGATCGGCCTGTTCGAAGCCTGGGCCGGCGCCGGCCTCGCCTGGCAGGCGCTGCTGGCCGCGCGCGCGTCGATCGCGCGCCTCGATGCGGTGGCCGGTGCGTCGCCTGCGGTCGATGATCCCGTGCAGCCGGTCGCGGTGCCCGCACATGGCGCATTGCACTTCAAGGATGTCGTGTTCGCCTGGGACCCGGATGCGCGTCCGGTGCTGCAGAGGCTGGAGTTGAGCATCGCCCCCGGCGAGCGCATCGCGATCAGCGGCGACAGCGGCGCCGGCAAATCCACGTTGACCGCGCTGCTGCTGCGCAGCGCCGAAGCGCAGGCGGGGCAGGTGACCTGGGCGGGCATCGATCTGCGCGCGATGGCGCAGGCGGACTGGTATGCGCGCATCGCCTGGCTGCCGCAGAACGCGCCGGTGTTCGCCGGGCGCGTGCGCGACAACCTGGCCTTCGGTGCGCCCGATGCCGACGACGCCACGCTCTGGGCGATGCTCGCGCAGGTGCGGCTCGATGGCTGGGCCGAGCGGATCGGCGGGCTCGATGCCTGGGTCGGCGAGGCCGGCGTGACGATGTCGGCCGGTCAGGCCCGGCGCCTGGCGCTGGCGCGCGCGTTGCTGCGCGATGCGCCGCTGGTGGTGCTCGACGAACCCACCGAAGGCCTCGATCACGACACCGCCGACGCCCTGCTGCGCGACCTGCCGGAACTGCTGGCCGGCCGCAGCCTGCTGCTGATCACCCACGGCGTGCTGCCGGACGGCCTCGTCGATCGCCACCTGTGGCTGCGCGACGGACAGCTGTCGGAAACCGCACCCGCGGCTGCCCGGTAGAATGGGCGCCTCATCCGCATCACCGAAGAGCCTGCCCGCATGATCAAGCCCCGGACCCCGCCCGGCATCATGGAACTGTTGCCGCGCGACCAGATCGCGTTCCAGCGCATGCTGGACACGATCCGCCGCACGTTCGAGGGCTTCGGGTTCCTGCCGATCGAGACGCCGGTGTTCGAACTGTCGGACACGCTGCTGACCAAGTCCGGCGGCGAGACCGAGCGGCAGGTGTACTTCGTCCAGTCCACCGGCGCGCTGGAAAAAGCGGCCGACGGTCTGCCGGAACTGGCGCTGCGCTTCGACCTCACCGTGCCGCTGGCGCGCTACGTCGCCGAGCACGAACACGACCTCGCATTCCCGTTCCGCCGCTACCAGATGCAGCGCGTCTACCGCGGCGAACGCGCGCAGCGCGGCCGCTTCCGCGAGTTCTACCAGTGCGACATCGATGTCATCGGCAAGGATTCGCTGTCGCCGCGTTACGACGCCGAAGTGCCTGCGGTGATCAGCGCGGTGTTCGCCGCGCTCGACATCGGCGAGTTCACGATCCAGCTCAACCATCGCAAGCTGCTGCGCGGCTATTTCGAAGGGCAGGGCATCGACGACACGCGGCAGATGACGGTGCTGCGCGAGATCGACAAGCTCGACAAGCGGGGCGAGGACGCGGTGCGCGCCACGCTGACCGGTGAAGACTTCGGCCTGTCCGACGACGTCGCCGAGCGCCTGCTCGCGTTTTCGCGCGTGCGCTCCACAGGACACGACGATGCGCTGGCCAAGCTCGATGCGCTCGGCGCCGGCACCGGGCTGTTCGAAGAGGGCCGCAATGAACTGCGCGACCTGCTCAACCAGCTGCGCGCGCTCGGCGTGCCGGAATCGCGCTACGCGTTGAACCTGTCGATCGCGCGCGGTCTCGATTACTACACCGGCATGGTCTACGAGACGATTCTCGATGCGCACCCGCAGATCGGTTCGATCTGCTCGGGCGGTCGCTACGACAATCTCGCCAGCCATTACACCAAGTCGAAGTTGCCAGGCGTCGGCATCTCGATCGGCCTGACGCGCCTGTTCTGGCAGCTGCGCGAAGCCGGTCTGATCGCCACCGCCGACAGTTCGGTCGACGTGCTGGTCACGTTGCTCGACGATGCCTCGCTGCCCGACGCGCTCGCGCTGTCGCAGCGCCTGCGCGGCAGCGGACTCAACGTCGAAACCCAGCTCGAACCGCGCAAGCTCGCCAAGCAGATGCAGTACGCCGACCGCGCCGGGATCCGTTTCGTCGTGATTCGCGGCGAGGACGAAGCCGCCAAGGGCGTGGTTGCGGTCAAGGATCTGCGCCGCGGCGAACAGTTCGAGGTCGCCGACGACGACCTGCCGCGCACGCTGCTGGTCGAGCGCGAGCAGGCGCGGTCGATGCCCTGATGTTGTCGGCGGCGCATCGCGCCGCCTCTGTGCTCCGGGAGGGAGACGCACGATGAAATCCATCCGCCTCGACGGCCGTTCGCTGACGCGCGCGCAGCTGGTCATGGTCGCGCACGGCGCACCGGTCGCGCTCGACGACGACGCGCTGAAGGGCGTCGCCCGCGCTGCCGATTTTCTCGCCGAGCAGGTGCGCCGAGAGGAACCGATCTACGGCGTCTCGACCGGCTTCGGCAGCAATGCCGACCGTCTGCTCGGCGCGCGTCCGCTGCGCGACGATCTGCCAGGCGCAACGCCCTCGAACCGTTCGCTGCACGAGGAACTGCAGGTCAACCTGATCGTGACCCACGCGGTCTGCGTCGGCGAGCCGCTGTCCGCGGAAGTAGTGCGCGCGATGCTGTGCATCCGCATCAACACACTGCTCAAGGGCCATTCGGGCATCCGCGTGCAGACGCTGCAGGCGCTGGCCGCGCTGCTCAATTCGGGCATCGTGCCGGTGGTGCCGGCGCTGGGCTCGGTCGGCGCGTCCGGCGATCTCGCGCCGCTGTCGCATCTGGCGATCGTGCTGCTGGGCGGCGGCGAAGCCTTCGTCGACGGCGAGCGGATGCCGGGCGCCGAGGCACTGAAGCGCGCCGGTCTCGAGCCGGTCACGCTGTCGTACAAGGAAGGCCTGGCGCTCAACAACGGCACCGCGCAGATGCTCGCCACCGGCGTGCTCGCGCTGCAGAAGCTCGACGCGCTGCTTGACACCGCCGATCTCGCCGCGGCAATGACGATCGACGCCTTCGCCGGTCGTCTGGGCGCCTTCGATCCGGACGTGCACGCACTGCGCCCGCATCCGGGCCAGGTCGAAGTCGCCGCGCATCTGCGCGAACTGCTCGCCGGCTCCACCCTCGCCGACATTCCGTATCACCTCGTGCCGCGCTTCCGGCCGTGGCTGCCGACGAGCTGGGACACCACCGAGGCGCAGGCACTGCGCTTCGACATCGGCTGGGACTGGGTGCCGAGCGACCAGCGCCACGGCCGCGAGAAGTTCTACACGCGCTTCCGTCCGTTCCGCGGGGGCAAGAAGCACCAGCCGCAGGACAGCTATTCGCTGCGCTGCATTCCCCAGGTGCACGGCGCCGTGCGCGACGCGATCGAGCAGGGCAAGCGCGTGTTCGAGATCGAACTCAACGCGGTCACCGACAATCCGCTGGTGTTCCCCGATCGCGAGGCCGAGCACGTCGAGGAGAAGGTCATCTCCGCCGGCCATTTCCACGGCATGCCGCTCGCGCTGGCGATGAGCTACGTCAAGGCGTCGATTCCGGTGCTCGCGTCGATCTCCGAACGTCGTCTCAACAAGCTGGTCGATCCGGCGACGAACGACGGCCTGCCGGGCTTTTTGATCGGCAACGAGGATGCGACCGAATCGGGCTACATGATCGTGCAGTACACCGCGGCGGCGATCGTCAACGATCTCGCCACGCGCGCGCATCCGGCCAGCGTCTATTCGATCCCGACCAGCGCCAACGCCGAAGACCATGTGTCGATGGGCACCAACGAGGCGCGCCACGTGCTGTCGATGGCCGAGGATCTGGGCAAGGTGCTGGCGCTGGAGATCTACACCGCCGCGCAGGCGCTCGATCTGCGCGTGGACATGATCAACGCCGCGCGCGATCTCGCGCGACGCGGTGATGCGGAAGCGCTGGCGGCGAAGGTGCAGGGCGGTCCCGCGTCGGATCGTCCGACCCGCGGTGCTTTCGTCGACGAGGTCGAATCGCTGCGTGCCGAGCTCGCCGCCTGCGAGCCCTTCCATCCCGGCGAGATCGTCGCCGCGGCGCATGCCATCGTGCGCAAGGCGATCCCGTTTCTCGATCGCGACCGCGCGCTCGACGGCGAAGTCGCCGCCGCGGTGAAACTGGTGTCCGAAGGCGCACTGCTCGGCGTGTTGCCGCGCTGGCGCGTGCAGTCTTCCGGCCCGGCCGCTTGAACCTCGCGCTGCATTTCGGCTGGCTGGGCGTGCTGGAGGCGGCGCTGATCGCGCTCGTGGTCGGCGCGGTCTGTTACCTCGCGTTCCATTGGCTCGGCGCACGCAGCCGCTGGGCGCACGGGCATGCGATCGGCTGGGGCAGCCTCGTCGCCCTGGCGGTCGCGACCGGCATCGACGCCTGGCATCTGTTCTACATGGGCGTGGTGCGGCTCGAATCGCCGGTCTACGCGCGCATCGCGCTGGCGAAGATCCACGACCCGAACTTCCTCGCCGCCCGGGTGTTCATGTCGTCGGTCGGCGCATTGTCGGGTGTCGCGCTCGCATGGATGGCAATGCACGCGCGCAAGCGCGTCGACTGACGCGCCGCCATCTTCGGTGGGAGCGCGCTTGCGCGCGATGCGGTTTTGCCGGGAGAGCCCATCGCGCGCAAGCGCGCTCCCACACGCCATACCGGCATCAACGCCGGTGAGCGTCGAACCGGGATCCAGCATGGCCTTGGCGGCGCGGCGGGCATCCGGCTCAAACGTCCGCCTGCCGCCCGCGCTCGATCCGCCGCAGGAACACCGTCATCTCTTTCGACGACTGCACGTCCCCGCGTCGCGTCGCCGCCTCCAGTCCCGCGCGCCATGCCGCTTCGGCCTCACCTTCGCGACCCAGTGCCAGCAGCACCTTGCCGAGCAGCTTCCACGCCGCCGAGTAGTCCGGATCGTGCCGCGTCGCGGCTGCCAGATGCGTGGCGGCGGCGTCCGAATCGCCTGCCTGCAGGCAGGCGTTGCCCAGCCCGAATCGCAGCAGCGCATCGTCGCGTCCCGCATCGAGCAGCGCCTGCAATCGTTCGCGCATGAATCACCTGTGTCCGGAAGTCGTGTCCCCGATGTTCGCCGGAGCAGCGCTGCCCGAGGTGGAATGCAGCAATCCAGCCTGTGCCAGCGCCGCGTTCAGGGCGTCGCGATCACTGCCATCGCGACGCCATCCGCTGACATGCGCCACGAGCTGTCCGTCGCGGAAGACCAGAAACTGCGGCGTCGTGTCGAGTGCGACAGGCCACTGTGCGGCATCGACGGCGATCCCGATCTCGGCGTCCGGATTGCGCAGGTTCCATGCGCGCAGGGCTGCCACATCCGCGATCGCGTCGGGCGCGATCAGCCAGACTGCGTGCCGCGCGAAGATGGGGCCGAGTATCGGGTCGGACGGGATCGCGGCGGCGGCTGCGCGACTGAAGCCGCAGCCGGGCGACGTCACGACGACGATGCGGAGGCCGAGATCCAGCGGGTGCTTGCGCAGGGTGGGCACGTCGCCGTCGTCCCCGTCGATCCGCCAGATACGCACGGTGCCTTGCTCGGGCGACCGTGAGACATCGAACCGCGGCACCGCTGGCAGGCGCGCTTCGGGCACACCTGCGGTAAAAGTCCGGGCTTCGTCGATACGACCGCTGACGAGCAGCAGGCGCTGCAGTGACCGGTGGTCCTGCCGGGTCACAAGTCCTTCGGCATGGAGGCGCGCATGCAGGGCGCGTGCGGTGTCGAGACGGGCGTCGTCTCGGAATTCTTCTGCACGCTCCAGGGCCGCACGGTGCAGCAGGCGCAGGTCCTCGCCCGCGTCGCTGCCTGCACGTGCCTGTTCCGTGGTCAGCCGGTCGATGGCGAGGCCGGACATCTCCGTCGGTTCGGCCGTTCTGCGCCAGTCGCGGTAGGCGGCCAGCACGCGCGCCGAAGGACCCGCGAGCGCGCCTGCAGCGCGGGCGGCCCGCAGTCGCGCCGCTTCCTCGATCTCAAGGCCGGGCAGGGGCAGTGCCTCGGCGAGCAGCAGGCGCTGCACCTCGGCCAGTTCCGCAGTGGTCAGTTCGGGTGCGAGCTCGGCGTACGGAAAGCTGCGGACACCCCTGGGGCCGAAGTCGAGCGCCTCGATGAACAGTTCGCGCGCATGGGGCGGCGCCTGATCCAGGGGTGACGGGTGGCGGGCGAGCCAGTCGGTCAATGCTGTCGATGTGACGAACGGCGGCATTGCGCCGTCCGTGTCTGCCGCACGCGCGGGCATCCACAGCAGGACTGCGAAACAGACGACAGCGAGGCTTCGGAACATCGCGATCCTTCGCGGCGGGGATGGATGCATTCGAACACGTGTGCGGCCTGGCAGCCATTCCGGGATTGACTCTGCAGCAAATTGGCGTAATGTACTAGCACGCTATTACATTGATACGTCAAACCGCGCCCGTGAAGCAACGCCCCGAACCCCTGCCGGACCATGAAGCCAGCACCTCGCTGACGGCGCTGGCGCGTGCGTTCGCGCAGCTGAAGACGGCCGACGAGGTCGCGCGGTTTCTCGACGATCTGTGCACGCCGGCGGAGCTGGAAGCGCTGGTCGATCGCTGGCGCGTGGTGCCGTTGCTGCAGCAGGGCGTGCCGTATCGCGAGATCCACGAGCGCACCGGCGTCAGCGTGACGACGGTCGGCCGCGTCGCGCGCACGCTCGATCGCGGCGCCGGCGGCTATGCGATCGCGGCGCGCCGCGTGGCGCGCACACCCGAATCCCACTGAGGTCATCCCCATGAGTCCTGTGAACGGCGGCGCCACGCGCGATCGCCTGCGTATCGCCATCCAGAAGTCCGGTCGCCTGAGCGAGCCGGCGCGTGCGCTGCTGGCGTCCTGCGGTCTGTCCTGGCGCGAGAGCCGCGACAAGCTGTTCTGCTACGGCGAAACGCTGCCGGTCGATCTGCTGCTGGTGCGCGACGACGACATCCCGGGCCTGCTCGCCGATGGCGTCTGCGATTACGGCATCGTCGGGCGCAACGTGCTCGACGAGGTCGGCGCCGATCGCGCGCTGCGTGGCCTGCCGCAGGTGTCGAAAGCCGTGCGCGGTCTCGGTTTCGGTGGCTGCCGGCTCGATATCGCGATTCCCGAATCCACCGAGTGGACCGGGCCGGCGCAGCTCCAGGGCAGTCGCATCGCGACCAGCTATCCGGGCCTGTTGCAGCAGTGGCTGGACGCGCAGGGCGTGCAGGCGACGATCGTCAATCTCTCGGGTTCGGTCGAGATCGCGCCGCGTCTGGGCCAGGCCGACGTCATCTGCGATCTGGTCTCCAGCGGGGCCACGCTGACCGCGAACCAGCTCAAGCCCGCGGTCACACTGATGACCAGCGAAGCGGTGTTGGCCGGCCCGGTCACGCCGTTCGCCGATGTGCGTGGCGAACTCGCGTCGCTGCTGCTGCGTCGTCTCGACGGCGTGCTGCGACTGCGCGACAGCCGGCTGGTGATGTTCCAGTCGCGCCGCGATGGCGTGGACGCGCTGCTCAAGCTGCTGCCCGACGCCGAAGCGCCGACGCTGCTGCAGGTCGACGGCAGCGACAAGGTCGCGTTGCAGGTGCTCTGCCACGGCGAGATGACCTGGCCGCGCCTCGAAGCCCTGAAGCAGGCCGGTGCTGCCGGTCTGATGGTGTTGCCGGTGGAGCGGATGCTGGCATGAGCGCGACCAGAACTTCGTCCATCGACAGCGCGATTCCCGCGATCGTCGACTGGGATGCCGCGGATGCGGAGACCCGTACAGAACTGCTGCGCCGGCCCACGCAAGCTGTGGCCGCGCAGACGCGCAGCGCGGTCGCCGATGTGCTCGACGATGTGCGCACGCGCGGCGATGACGCCCTGCGCGAACTGACCGAACGCTTCGACCGCGTCGTGCTCGAAGACTTTGAAGTCGAGGCCGAGGAATTCGCTGCGGCCGAGGCTGCAGTGCCGGCGGCGTTGCGTCAGGCGATGATCAATGCCGCCGCGCGCATCGAACGCTTCCACGCGGCCGGCATGACCTCGGGCTACAACGTCGACACCGCAGATGGCGTCAACTGCGCGCGCATCGTGCGGCCGATTCCGCGTGTCGGCCTGTACGTGCCTGCCGGCACCGCGCCACTGCCGTCGACCGCTCTGATGCTCGGCGTACCGTCGCGCCTGGCCGGGTGCCGCGAGGTAGTGCTGTGCACGCCGCCGCGTCCCGATGGCAGCGCCGACCCGGCCGTCCTCGTTGCCGCGAAACTCACCGGCGTGCACCGCGTGTTCAAGCTGGGCGGCGCGCAGGCGATCGCCGCGATGGCCTTCGGAACGCTGCGCGTGCCGGCCTGCGACAAGCTGTTCGGGCCGGGCAACAGCTTCGTCACCGAAGCCAAGCAGCAGGTCGCGCAGTCAGGCACAGTCGCGATCGATATGCCGGCCGGTCCATCGGAAGTGCTGGTGATCGCCGATGCCGGCGCGGACGCCGCCTTCGTCGCCGCCGATCTGCTGTCGCAGGCCGAACACGGTCCGGACTCGCAGGTGTTGCTGCTGTCGGAAGACGACGCACTGCTGGAAAAAGTTCGCGCCGAACTGTCCACGCAACTGGCGGCCCTGCCGCGCGCAGCGATTGCGCGCCAGGCGATGGCGCGCTCGCGTCTGCTGCTGGTGGACACGCTCGACACCGCGTTCGACATCAGCAACCGCTACGCGCCCGAGCACCTCATCCTCGCGCTGCGCAGCCCGCGCACCTGGCTCGACAAGGTCGAGGTCGCCGGCTCGGTGTTCCTCGGCGACTGGACACCCGAAGCGCTCGGCGATTACTGCAGCGGCACCAACCACGTGCTGCCCACCGGCGGCGCGGCACGCGCCTGGAGCGGCGTCAGCGTGTCGAGCTTCCAGAACACGGTCAGCGTGCAGTCGGCGAACGCTGCCGGCATCCGTGCGATCGGCTCGGACGCGGTGACGATGGCGCGCGCTGAGGGCCTGGACGCGCATGCGAACGCGGTCGCGCTGCGCATCGCGAAGGCGACGGCATGAGCAGCGTGCGCGATCTGGTCCGCGAAGACCTGCGTGATTTCGCCGGCTATGCCTCGGCGCGCACGCAGCGGCTCGAAGGCGAGGTCTGGCTCAATGCCAACGAGGCGCCGCTGGCGAATCCCGGCGACGCCGAGGGGCGTTGCCGGCGCTATCCCTCGCCGCAACCACCCGAGCTGCAGGCGCGGCTGGCCGAACTGTATGACGTCGAGGTCGAGCAGCTGCTGATCGGCCGCGGCAGCGACGAGGCGATCGACCTGCTGGTGCGCGCGCTGTGTGTCCCCGGTCGGGACGCCGTGCTGGCGACGCCGCCGGTGTTCGGCATGTACGCGGTCAGTGCACGCTTGCAGGGTGCAGCCTTCGTCGAAGTGCCGCTGGTCGATGGCACGGACGGATTCGGCGTTGACCTGGGTGCGGTCCGCAGCGCGGCGCTGGCGCGCGGCGTCAAGCTCGTATTCCTGTGCTCACCGTCCAACCCGACCGGCGGGCTGGTGCCGCTGGCCGAGGTGGACCACTTGGCGGATGCGCTGGCGGGCCGGGCGGTCGTCGTCGTCGACGAGGCCTATATCGAATTCGCGGGGACGGCCTCGGCCACTACGCTGCTCGCCGCGCACGACAATCTCGTCGTATTGCGCACGCTGTCGAAGGCGCATGCGCTCGCGGCGGCCCGGATCGGCGTGGCGATCGGCCACCCCGACCTGATCGCGGTGCTGCGCCGCTGCCAGGCGCCGTATCCGGTGCCCACCCCGTGCGCCGATCTCGCGCTGGCGGGGTTGTCGCCCGCGGCGCTGGAGGTCACGCAGGCGCGTGTCGCGGAGACCATCACCGAACGCGATGCGCTGGCCGCGGCATTGGCGACCACGCCGGGCGTGCGCCGGGTGTACCCGTCGGCCGGGAATTATCTGCTGGTGCGCTTCGTCGATGCCGATCGCGCGTTCGCCGCGCTGCTGTCGGCCGGCATCGTCGTGCGCGACCAGCGCGCTGCGCCGCAACTCGGTGACGCGCTGCGCATCAGTCTCGGCACGCCGGCGCAGAACGCGCGCGTGCTGTCCGCCCTGCAAGCCTTGGAGATCGCGGCATGAGTGCGCGCGGCCAGAAGATCCTGTTCGTCGACCGCGATGGCACCCTGATCGAGGAGCCGGCGGATTTCCAGATCGACGCGTTCGAGAAGCTGCGCTTCGTGCCCGGCGTGATTCCGGCGCTGCTGCGCCTGCGCGATGCGGGCTTCGAATTCGTCATCGTCACCAACCAGGATGGCCTCGGTACCGAAGGCTATCCGCAGTCCACGTTCGACGGCCCGAACGATCTGATGCTCGGCATCTTCGAAAGCCAGGGCATCGTGTTCCGCGAAGTGCTGGTCGACCGCAGCTGGCCGGCCGACAACGCACCGACCCGCAAGCCGGCGCTCGGTCTGGTGATGCACTACCTGCGCGATCGCGGCATCGATCTCGACTGCTCGGCGATGATCGGCGACCGCGATACCGACATCCAGTTCGCGGAGAATCTGGGCATCCGTGGCTTCAAGCTGCGCACCACGCAGTTCGGCGGCGCGTGGGACTGGGCCGGCATCGCGCACGAACTGTGCGATGCGCCGCGACGCGCGACCGTGGTGCGCAACACGAAGGAAACCCGTATCCGCGTCGAGCTCGATCTCGACGCCGCAGCGGACGCACGCGTGTCGACCGGCCTGCCGTTCTTCGACCACATGCTCGACCAGATCGGCAAGCACGCCGGTATCTCGCTGGTCGTGCAGGCCGAAGGCGATCTGCAGATCGACGAACACCACACGATCGAGGACACCGGCATCGCGCTGGGCCAGGCGCTGCGCGAAGCGCTCGGCGACAAGCGCGGCATCGCGCGTTACGGGTTCACGCTGCCGATGGACGAAACGCTGGCGAGCGCCGCGCTCGATTTCGGCGGCCGGCCGTATCTCGTGTTCGACGGCCGTTTTGTGCGCGAACGCGTCGGCGACATGCCGACCGAACTCGTCGAACATTTCTTCCGGTCGGTCTGTGATTCGGCGGCGCTGAACCTCAATCTCAAGGTCGAAGGCGACAACGACCACCACAAGGTCGAAGCCTGCTTCAAGGCCTTCGCCCGCGCGCTCGGTCAGGCCGTGCGCCGCAGTGGCGATGCGTTGCCGAGTACCAAGGGGACGTTGTGACGCGCGTCGTCATCGTCGACGCCGGCGGCGCCAACACCGGTTCGGTGCGCTACGCATTCGAGCGTCTCGACATCGACGCGGCACTGGTCACCGACGCCGCCAGCATCCGCGCTGCCGACCGGGTGATCCTGCCCGGTGTCGGGACCGCGGCGCAGGTCATGGCGCGGCTGCAGCAGCTCGATCTGGTCGAGGTGCTGCGCACGCTGGAGCGGCCGCTGCTCGGCATCTGCGTCGGCATGCAGCTGCTGTTCGAATCCTCGGAAGAGGGCGAGGTCGCCGGTCTCGGTCTGCTGCCGGGGCGGGTGTCGCGCCTGCGCGGCGGCCCGGGTCTGCGCGTGCCGCACATGGGCTGGAGCACGCTGCGCGCAACGCGGCCCGATGCGCTGGTTGAAGGCGTCGACGGCGCGCAGGCCTACTTCGTCCACAGCTTCGCCGCGCCGGTCACCGACGACTGCGTGCTGGCCGGGGATCACGGTCAGGCGTTCGCCGCCGCCGTGCGTCGCGGCCTCATCGCTGGCACCCAGTTCCACCCCGAGCGGTCCGCCGCTGTGGGCGCGCGCGTGCTACGCAATTTCCTGTCCCCTGCGTTCGAGGCCTGAGTCATGGCATTCACCGTCTATCCCGCGATCGACATCCGTCACGGCCGCGTCGTGCGCCTAGCGCAGGGCGATTACGCGCAGGAAACCCGCTACGGCGCCGATCCGCTGGTGCAGATCGAGGCCTATGCCGCTGCCGGCGCGCAGTGGCTGCATCTGGTCGATCTCGATGCCGCGCGCGAGGGCGGCTACACGCTGGCGCCACTGCTCGCCCGCATCCGCGCCGATACCGGGCTGCGCGTGCAGACCGGTGGCGGCGTGCGCACCGAAGACGACGTGCGCCGCATCCTCGATGCGGGCGCCGAACGTGTCGTGGTCGGCTCGCTGGCGGTGCGCGAGCCGGCGCAGGTGCTGCAGTGGATCGAGACCTTCGGCGCCGAGCGCATCACCGTGGCGCTCGACACCCGCCAGGGCCGCGATGGCGTGTGGCATCTCCCGGTCCATGGCTGGACCGAGACCGCGGATGCCACGCTCGACGTGCTGGCCGTGCGCTACGCGCAGGGCGGCCTGCGTCATCTGCTGAGCACCGACATCGCCCGCGACGGCATGCTGTCGGGTCCCAATCTCGATCTCTATGCACACCTCAAGGCGCTGGTGCCCACGCTCGATGTGCAGGCCTCTGGCGGCGTACGAGAACTCGCCGACGTGCACGCCGCCAAGGCCCAGGGCTGCGGCGGCATCGTGCTCGGCCGTGCGCTGCTCGAAGGGCGCCTGGGCGTGGCCGAGGCGCTGGCATGCTGAGCCGCCGCATCATTCCCTGCCTCGACGTGCGCGAGGGGCGCGTGGTCAAGGGCGTGCGCTTCCGCGACCACGTCGACATGGGCGACATCGTCGACCTCGCGCTGCGCTACCGCGACGAGGGCGCCGACGAACTGGTGTTCTACGACATCTCGGCCAGTCCGCAGGGCCGCTCGGTCGATCGCGGCTGGGTGGAACGCGTGTCGCGCCTGATCGACATTCCGTTCTGCGTCGCCGGCGGTATCCGCGACGTCGACACCGCGCGCGCGGTGCTGCATGCCGGCGCCGACAAGATTTCGATCAACACGCCGGCGCTGGAGCGCCCCGCGCTGATCTCCGAGCTGGCCGAAGCCTTCGGCGTGCAGTGCGTGGTCGTCGGCATCGATTCGATCCGCGAAACCGATGGCGAGTGGCGCGTGCGCAGCCACACCGGCGATCCCGACCGCACCCGCGAGCTGCCGATCCGCACACTCGACTGGATCGCCGAGGCCGTACGCCTGGGCGCGGGCGAGATCGTCCTCAACTGCATGGACAACGACGGCGTGCGCACCGGCTACGACATCGCCCAGCTGCAGGCCGCGCGCGCGGTGTGTCCGGTGCCGCTGATTGCATCCGGCGGGGCAGGTGCATCCGTACACTTCGCCGCTGCCTTCATCGATGCCGATGTCGACGGCGCGCTCGCGGCCAGCGTGTTTCACAGCGGCCGCATCGCCATCCCCGCGCTCAAGCGCGAACTGGCCGATCAGGCCATCGACATCAGACTCCAATGACCGAACCGCAGGACGACACATCCGCCATTGCCATCGCCCCCGACGTCGATACGCTTGACTGGTCCAAGGGCGACGGACTGCTTCCCGCTGTCGTGCAGGACGCCGCCACGCTGCGCGTGCTGATGCTCGGCTACATGGACCGCGCCGCCTTCGCCGAAACCCTGCGCCGCGGCGAGGTCACTTTCTTCAGCCGCAGCAAGAACCGCCTGTGGACCAAGGGCGAACAGTCCGGGCACACGCTCGAACTCGTCTCGATGGAAGCGGACTGCGATGCCGACACGCTGCTGGTGCTGGCGACGCCGCGCGGCCCCACCTGCCATCTGCAGCGGCCAAGCTGCTTTCCGACCGCGCCGGCCGGCGTCCTCGCCGAACTCGACGCGCTGATCGAGACCCGGGAACGCGAACGCCCCGAAGGCAGCTACACGACCCGCCTGTTCGATGGCGGCGTGCGCCGCATCGCGCAGAAGGTCGGCGAGGAAGGCGTCGAGACCGCACTCGCCGCCCTCGTGCAGACCGACGAGGAGCTGCTGGGCGAGGGCGCCGACCTGCTGTATCACCTGATCGTTTTGCTGCGCGCGCGTGGCCTGTCGCTGGCCGATGTCGAGCGGGTGCTGACAGCGCGGGGCGGCTGACGGGCGGTCGCGGTGCAGGACCGCCGGATCCGATGGCTTCGATGGCCGTGCCCTGTGTCTTGCAGATCGACCGCCCGTCGTCCTGAAGTCCCCCTGGACGCGCCGGGCCGCGCGATGGCCGGCGTGCGGCCGGCAACGCCGGCAATCCGACCATGAGCGCTGATCCCACGCCCGTGACGTCGTCGTGTGGTTGGCCCGGAGATTTCCTCGCCGCCGGCGTGCGCGCCACGTTGCTGGGCGACAAGGACGCGGATCTGTTCGTCGCCCTGTACGGCGATCCCGCGACGATGCGGCACGTTGCGCCAGTGCTCGATCTCCAGGCGGCGCACGGGGCGTTCGCGGCCGCGCTCCGGCAGATGCGGGCCGCCCCGCCGGCTGCGCGTTACTGGCGCCTCGAGACCGTGTCCGGTGCGGGCGGGCTGCTGTCCCTCGTCCCCGATGCGGATGGCCGTACCGCCGAGACCGGCCTGCTGCTGCCGCCGGCTGTACAGGCGCAGGGCGTGGCCACTGCAGCGCTCGGTCATCTGTGCGACGCCGTGCTCCGTGCGGACGCGTTCGATGCGCTGTGGACCCGGCATCGCATCGACCATGCAGCCGCTGTGGGGCTGATGCGGCGCCTGGGTTTCGTGCCGGAGGTGCCCGCCGATGGCTGGCAGCGGTGGCGTCTGGAGCGCCGGACCTGGCGCGCGCTTGTGGACGCACTGCCCGCCGATTAGATTCCGCGCTCGCACAGGGGAAAATCGGAATGGAGCGGAAGGGGCGGCTGGCCTGCGTGGGCGTCGGCATGATGCTCGGCGCGCATCTGGGGCCGCGCGCGCGGCGGCATATCGAAACTGCGGACGTGGTCTTCGTTGCGGTCTCCGATCCGCTGGTGGAGCAGTGGGTGATGCGCATGAACGCCGATGCGCGGAGCCTGCAACCGTTCTACCGCGAGGGCCTTTCACGCCACCGCACCTATGCCGGCATGGTCGACGCGATGCTCGCCGAGGTGCGCGCCGGCCGCGACGTCTGCGGCGCGTTCTACGGCCATCCCGGCGTGTTCGCCCGGGTGCCGCACCAGGCCATCGCGGTCGCCCGGGCCGAAGGCTTCCCGGCGATCATGGAGCCGGGCATCTCTGCGGAGGACTGCCTGTATGCGGATCTGGGGGTCGACCCGGGCGAGGTCGGCTGCCAGCACTACGAGGCCAGCCAGTTCATGTTCTACCGCAGGATCACCGACCCCAGCGCCTGGCTGGTGCTGTGGCAGGTGGGCGTGGCCGGAATCCGCGACACGGGCCGTTTCACCAATACAACCGCCGAGCGGGCGCTGCTGGTCGACCGTCTGTCGGAGGACTACCCCTTGGACCATGTCGTGACGCTATATGAAGCTGCTACGCTCGCGGTCGCGCGGCCCCGGGTGGAGCGGGTGCCGCTCAGGGGGCTCGTCGACGCCAAGCTGCACCAGCACACCACGCTCGTGGTGCCGCCGGCGCGGGCGATGGTGCGGGATGAGCGCATGTGGTGACGTCATGCATGAAATCCGAGCGTGCACCGCCGGCTCATGCCAGTCGAAGGGGAAGTGCATGTTGGATGTAATCGCGCAGCTCGAGGCTGCGGGAATGGAAACATCGTTCGAAGCCGAGGGCCAGAGTGATCTGCCCTCGTTGCTGCAGGCTCGGAAGGCGCATTGGAGTCGGGTGGCCATGACCTGCCTCATCATGACGCCGGATGGTGGCGAAACTGAGCCACAGCAGGATGAGCCGAATCAGGATGATGACGGTGAGCAGGACGGGAATGATCAGGACGCGAACGACCGCTGAGGTGGTCCGCTCCAGACGGTGGGCAGTCTTTCGCGGACGCCTGCCGTTGCTCGCGCTCGGTTTTGGACTTCTGCTCAGCGGTAGTGCGTTCGCGCACGCACCGCTTGATGCGCTGATCGCGGAAGCGGATTCGGTCCGGACGTCCGACCCTCAGCGCGTGGATCGCCTGCTTGGCGATATGGAAGGCATGCGTGCGCTTGCGACGCCCGAGCAACTGGATCGGATCACGATGATCCGGATACACCGATCCATCACGACAGGTCAGTCAGCTACAGCGATTTCCGAATTGCGAGGACTACTGGAACACACCACCAATGCGCCGACGCGCTTTCTGGCTGCTTCGATGCTTGCCAACACCTACGCGGTGCAGCGGCAGTTTGAGGACGCTCTGCGTACGCTGGATGTCATGCTTCCGCTCACCGAAGACATCGAGGATCACGAGCTCCGCCACCGTGGTCTGCTGGTCGCTGCCATCGTGTACAACCAGGTCGGCGAGTACTCGCTTGCATTGCGCCACGTGGACACGATTGCAGCTGACGAACCTACCCGCCGTAACGAATGCGCGATCGCGAGCATCAGGTTCGAGGCGCAGAACGGCCTCGGTCGATCCTTTGAAGACGCGCCTGCGCTGGAAGCGCTGCGGAGATGCGACGGCGAGCCGATATTCGCGGCGTTCCTGCGCTGGCACCTGGCCCGTCAGATGGAGATGCAGGGCCGTATCCCGGAAGCCATCCGACTTCTTTCCGGAAGTCTGTCGGCGGTCGAAGCGACGGGTTACCCCTTCATCATCGCGCAGTACCACGCGGTGCTCGCGGAACTGTCCATGAGAGCTGACGAGCGAGCAGCCGCGAGACGACACGCCGAGAGAGCGCTTGCAATCAGCAAGGAAGCGATGTCGGCAGAGGCCATCGTCAAGGCCCACCATGTCCAATACTTGCTGGCCATGGAAGACGGCAATCTGGCTGCGGCACTTTCGGCATACCGCCTTTATTCCGAAGCCGAGCGCGCGCATTTCAACGATGTGAAGTCGCGCGAGATGGCGTACCAGGTGGTGCGCCACCAGTCCTTGCAGCAGGCGCAGCAGATCGAGCTTCTGCATCAGAAGAACCAGCTGCTGGAACTGCAGAAGCGCGTCACCGAGCAGCGCGCACAAAGCTGGCTGTTGCTCGCGCTGGTGCTGGTCGGACTGGTCGCGTCGGTGGGGTACTGGGCCTACAAGACCAAGCGCATGCAACTCAGGCTCAAGCGCATGACCGAGACCGATGCGCTGACCGGCATCTTCAACCGGCAGCACTTCGCGGAGCGCGCGACCGCAGCGCTGCTGCAGTGCGAACGCGACGGCCGGCCGGCGACATTGGTGATGTTCGATCTCGATCACTTCAAGCAGGTCAACGACCGGTACGGCCATGCGGCCGGCGACTGGGCATTGCGCCAGGTCACCGAAGCCGTGCAGCCGCTGTGTCGCGCGATGGACGCATTCGGACGGCTCGGCGGCGAAGAATTCGCAATGCTGCTGCCGGGGCTGGACGCATCGGCGGCGGTGCGTCTGGCCGGCGATGCGCAGGCGCGCTTCTCGGCGATCGATACCGCCGCGGCGGGTTACAGCTTCCGGCTCGCCGCGAGTTTCGGCGTGGCGGAAACGGGGCAGGGCGGCTACGCGCTGGCCACGTTGCTCAGCCATGCCGACCAGGCGATGTACGCCGCCAAGCGCGGCGGGCGCCGGCAGGTGCGCGTCTATGCGCCCGGCATCGATGATCCGGATGCGGTGGTGGAGACGATCGAGCTGTTGCGCGAGATCGTGCGCGAGCCCGCGTCCGTGGTCGAGGTGCCGCCGCGTCGCGCGATCGCCTGATCGCGCGACGGCCGGCCGGCCTCAGGCCGGGTCGCGGATCACCAGCAGGCGTTCTTCGGTCATGTCGCGGATCGCGTATTTCACGCCTTCGCGGCCGCAGCCCGAATCCTTGATGCCGCCGTAGGGCATGTTGTCGACACGGAAGCTCGGCACGTCGCCGACGACCACGCCGCCGGCTTCGATCCGGTCCCAGGCGCGCATCGCGTGGGCCAGGTTGCCGGTGAACACGCCCGCCTGCAGGCCGAAATCGCTGTCGTTCACGCGCGCGATCGCCTCGTCGAAGCTGTCGACCGGTTCCAGCAGCGCGACCGGGCCGAACACTTCCTTGCGCTCCAGATCGGCATCGCGCGGGACCTTCTCCAGCAGCGTCGCGGGAATGATGTTGCCCTCGCGCTTGCCGCCGGCGATGACCTTGGCGCCGGCCTTGCGGGCGGCATCGATCCAGGATTCGATACGGTCGGCCGCGTCGCTGTCGATGACCGGGCCGACGAACGTGGTTTCCTCACGCGGATCGCCGCTGCGCAGTGCGCCGATCGCCTTCTTGAGCTTGCGACGCAGCGCCTCGTGCACCGTGCGATGCGCGTAGATGCGCTGCACGCCGATGCAGCTCTGGCCGGACTGGTAATACGCGCCGAACACCAGGCGCTCGACCACCTTGTCCAGCGGCAGGCCGGGATCCTCGTCGACGATGCAGGCCGCATTGCCGCCGAGTTCCAGCACGACCTTCTTCTTGCCGGCGCGCGCCTTGAGGTCCCAGCCGACGAGGCCGCCGGTGAAACTCAGCAGCGCGATACGCTCGTCTTCGGTGAGCGCGGCGGCATCCTCGTTGCTGCAGGGGATCACCGAGAACGCGCCCTTGGGCAGATCGGTCTCGGCGAGGATCTCACCGATGATCAGCGCGCCGACCGGCGTCTTGGCCGCCGGCTTGAGCACGAACGGGCAGCCCGCCGCGATCGCCGGCGCGACTTTGTGCGCGACCAGATTCAACGGGAAGTTGAACGGCGTGATGAAACTGCACGCGCCGATCGGCACGCGCTTGACCAGACCGCGATAGCCGCGCGTGCGCTCGGAGATCTGCAGTTCGACGTACTCGCCTTCGGTCCGCGTGGCTTCGCCGGCCGCGATGCGGAAGGTGTCGATCAGGCGCGTGACTTCGCCGCGCGCATCCTTGATCGGCTTGCCGGCCTCGATGCACAGCGCGAGTGCGAGTTCGTCGAAGCGTTCCTCGAAGCGGCGCACGCAGTGTTCGAGCACGTCGCGACGCTTGTCGGGCGGGAAGTCGGCCATCGGCCCGCGCGCCTTGTGCGCGGCGACGATGGCCTTGCGGATCGCCGCGGCATCGCCCATCGCGACGCGCGTGGCGACCTTGCCGCTGTATTTGTCGCGGACCTCGAGATCGGTGTTCGCGGCGACTGCGGCATTGGCGAGGTAGTAGGGATAGCTGCGTGCGAGCCCGGCGGTCTTGCGGGCGGTCGTCTTCTTGGCCATGGGGCGCTCCGGAATCGGACGGAAGGAAACGCGCGGCGCGGATCAGTCGATCGCGGCGCTGCGCGCGGGAATGTCGGTGTTGAGCAGGGCGTCGTCGTCGCCGTAATCGATGGCGAGATCGATCAGGTCCACGCCCGGCGTGTCGAGCGCGGTGCGCAGGACATCCGCGAATGCGGCGGCGCTGTCCGGGCGATGGCCACGCGCGCCGTAGCTTTGCGCGTAGTGCACGAAATCCGGATTGCCGTAGTCCATGCCGTAGACCGGATAGTCCTCGTGCTGCTGCTTCCACTTGATCATGCCGTAGGCATCGTCGCGCAGTACCACGACCACCAGATCGAGCTTCAACCGCACCGCGGTTTCGAGTTCCTGCGAATTCATCATGAAGCCGCCATCCCCGCAGACCGCGACGATCTTGCGGTCGGCGTGCACCAGCTTCGCCGCGATTGCGGACGGCAGGCCGGCGCCCATCGTCGCCAGTGCGTTGTCGAGCAGCAGGGTGTTGGGTTCACGGCAACGGTCGTTGCGCGCGAACCACAGCTTGTAGAGGCCGTTGTCGAGACAGACGATGTCGGTCGGGTCGAGCGCATCGCGCAGGGTCCTGACCAGATGCGGGCCGTGCACCGGAAAACGGTCGTCGCCGGCGAGTGCTGCGATGTTCTCGCACAGCGCCGTGCGCACGCGGTCGAAGAACGCGAAGTCCCAGTGCGGCTGCGGTACATCCAGTGCTTCGGCCAGCTGCCAGACCGTGTTGGCGATGTCGCCGACGACCTCGATCTGCGGGAAATACACCTGGTCGACGACGGCGCTTTCGTAGTTCACGTGGATCACCGTGCGCCTGCCGCTGCGCATGAAGAACGGCGGTTTCTCGATCACGTCGTGACCGATGTTGACGATGCAGTCGGCCGCGTCGATCGCGCGGTGCACGAAATCCTTGTCCGACAGCGCGGCGGTGCCGAGCCACAGCGGGTGCGTTTCGTCGAGCACGCCCTTGCCCATCTGCGTGCTGAAGAACGGAATGCCGAGCCGGTCGACGAAGGCGCGCAGCATTTTGGCCGTGGTCTTGCGGTTGGCGCCCGCGCCGATCATCAGCAGCGGATGCTGCGCATTGCGGATCGCCTCGGCGGCGTGCGCGATCGCCTTGTGCTCGGCCAGCGGCCGGCGCGTGTAGGGCGCGGGCAGCAGGCGCGCATCAGTGTCATCGCCGGCGATGTCCTGCGGCAGTTCGAGATGCGTCGCACCGGGGCGTTCCTCTTCCGCGCGCTGGAACGCATCCCGCACGCGCGCCGGAATGGCATCGGCGGACACCAGCTGGTGCGTGGACTTGGTCAGCGGCCGCATCATGTCGACGACGTCGACGATCTGGAAATGGCCCTGCTTGCTTGTGCGGATCGGTTTCTGCCCGGTGATCATCAACATCGGCATCGCGCCGAGCTGCGCATAGGCGGCCGGCGTGACGAGATTGGTCGCGCCGGGGCCGAGCGTTGACAGGCACACGCCGGCCTGACCGGTGAGGCGCCCGTAGGTCGCGGCCATGAAGCCGGCGGCCTGCTCGTGACGGGTGAGGATGAGCGCGATATCGGACGCGCGCAGGGATTCGAGCAGGTCGAGGTTTTCCTCGCCGGGAATGCCGAAGACGTGGGTCACGCCCTCGGCTTCAAGCGCCTGGACGAACAGGTCGGACGCCTTGGTCATCGTGCGGGCACTCCGTCGTGACGTGGGCGCCCAGCATGCCAGCGGCGGTGTGAGCGGCGGGCGAGATGGGGCGGAACGCTGCGTCCGGTCCGTCGCAGCCCCGCGGGATCGCCGCCGCACCACACGGTGTGCGATCAGGCCGACACCCGGCTCAGGATTCCGATGACTCCACCCGCACGCGCAGATTCCCGTCGACGAGCCGCGCCTGGAGCGGCTCGCCGGGCGCGGCGTCGAAGACGCTGCGGACGACGCCCCCGTCCTCGCGCTGCAGGATGCTGTAGCCGCGTGCGATCGTCGCCAACGGACTCACGGCTTCGAGTGAGCGGGCGAGCCCGCGCAGACGCAGTCGATCGCGTTCGAGATGGCGGGCGAGCGCGGCGCGTGGACGCGGGCCGAGCGCGGCGAGGCGTTCGCGCAGTTGCTGCAGCCGACGTCGCGGCGTGCCCGCACGCAGCACCGCCTCGGCGTGACGCAGGCGCGCGCCGCGCTGTTGCAGCTGCTGGCGCATCGCCATCGACAGCCGCCGCAGGGCTTCGGCCTGGCGCAGGCGCAGCGCGTCCAGTCGCGCCTGCGGACGCTGCGCCTGCAGCCGCAGTGCGGCGCGGTCCAGGCGCTGGAACCGCTGCTGCATCGCGCGCAGATGGGTGTCGTCGACGTGGCGCTGCAGGCGGCGCACGCGCGTGGCGAGCTCGTTGCGGTCGGGCACCAGCAACTCCGCAGCCACGGAGGGCGTGGGCGCGCGCAGGTCGGCGGCGAAATCGGTCAGGCTGAAGTCGGTCTCATGGCCGATCGCCGACACCACGGGCACCGGCGAGGCGGCGACGGCTCGCGCAAGCGCCTCGTCGTTGAACGCCCACAGGTCTTCCAGCGAACCGCCGCCACGTGCCAGCAGGATCACGTCGTAGCGGCCGCTGGCACCGGCGCGTTCAAGCATCGCGCGGATCTTCGGGGGTGCATCGGTGCCCTGGACCGGCACCGGCAGCACGTCGACCTCGACCAGCGGCAGACGCCGTGCGAGCACGCTCAACACGTCACGCACCGCCGCGCCCGATGGCGAGGTGATGACGCCGATCCGCCGCGGAAACGCGGGCAGGGCGCGTTTGCGCTCCGCGTCGAACAGGCCTTCGGCCTGCAGCCGGGCCTTCAGCACATCGAACGCGCGACGCAGCGCGCCTTCGCCCGCTTCTTCCAGCGAATCGAGAATCAGCTGGTAGTCGCCGCGCGCCTCGTACAACGTGACCCGCCCGCGCGCGCGGACCAGCAGGCCTTCGCGCGGTACGAAACGCAGGCCCTGGCTGCGCGAACGGAACAGCGCGCAACGCACCTGCGCGCGCGCATCCTTGAGCGTGAAATACAGATGCCCCGACGCCGGCCGCGACAGATTGCCGAGTTCGCCCTCCACGACGACGTTCGGAAACGTGTCTTCGAGCAGACCACGCGCCAGCGTGTTGAGCTGGGTGGGGGTAAGGACGTCGGAAGGGCTGTTGTCTTGCATGGGGACAGGATACCGGTTGGCCCGGAAGCCGAAATGAGGCGTCAGCCGAAGCCGGACACGTCCATCAACGGCAGGGGTTTTGAATCCTCCTCCGTTTCACGTTGGAGGGTTGGGTGGAGGCAATCGATCCGGAGCTGATGTATCGGATCGAGCGATTCAGAAGTGCGGACGCCCCGACGTTCCGGCGACTTGATCGTTCGCCCCCTCCCAACCCTCCCCCGCAATACGGGGGAGCGCTACAGCGGCGCGTGCTCGCGACGAAGTGGGCTTCAATCGACGCGTGCTCACAGTGCAGGGCGCTCCAATCGATTCCCGCTCTGAGGCCAAGGGAGTGCATCGACCCTCACTGCGACACCCGGTCGCATTGGCATCGCCGCCTCCACGCGGCCAGCATGGCGATCGCTTGCGTCGCGCGGGGGCCGGATATCGTGCGCTGCGATACTGCCCGTCATCGGGCGCGATGCCGGCGCCCACCTGTCGAACCTAGGAGCACCGCGATGTCCGCACGCCGTCCGTTTTCCCTCGCCATCGGCCCCGTCGCCGCCGGTCTGATCCTCGCGCTCGCCGGCTGCCAGCCCGCGACGCAGGACGCGTCGTCATCGTCTTCGCCGACGCCGGCCGGGAACGCCGCCGACGCCAGCGCCGGCATCGTGGTCAGCGAGGCGTGGATCCGTGAGACGCCGCCGAACGCGGCCGTCGCCGGCGGCTATCTCACGCTGCGCAGCGGTGCAGCCGACCGGCTGCTCTCGGTCGAAACGCCAGCGGCGGCCAGCGTCGAGATCCACGAGATGTCGCACGAGGGCGGCATGATGCGCATGCGCGAACTCGCCGACGGCGTCGAGCTGCCCGCCGGCACCGAAGTCACGCTGAAGCCCGGTGGCAACCATCTGATGTTCATCGACCCGGTCGAGCCGGTGCGCGCCGGCCAGTCGATCGAGGCCACCCTGCGTTTCGCCAACGCGCCGGAACAGGCGGTGACCTTCGAAGTGCGTCCGCTGGCAGGCGATGCGCCTGCCGCCGATCACACCGGGCACTGATCGACGGAACGCATCCTGCCTGGCGCTTTCACCCGTCCGTGGGCGGACGACGTTCCGGACCTGGCCGCTTCGCGAGCTTGCGCTGCAGCGAGCGGCGGTGCATGCCGAGCAGGCGCGCGGTCGCGGAGATGTTGCCGCCGGTCTCGGCCAGCGCCTGCTGGATGTGTTCCCACTCCAGCCGGTGCAGCGGAATCATTGTCGGGCTTTCGAGCGTGTCGTCCTCGTCGCGTTCGGGCAGCGGGGCGCCGGGCGCGGTGTCGGTCTCGGTATCGAGCAGGATGCGCTGCAGCGTGTCGGCCGAGACCGGCTTGGGCAGGTAGTCGTCGGCGCCGCGCTTGATCGCTTCCACTGCGGTCGCGATGCTCGCGTAGCCGGTGACCAGCAGGATGCGCATGTCGGCGCGGATCGCGCGCAGCGGTTCGATCAGCGACAGGCCCGAGGCATCCCCGAGCTTGAGGTCCACCAGTGCGAAATCCGGCGCGATGCGCGTGGCGACCGCCAGCGCGGTGGCCGGATCGGCGGCGATCTCGCATTCGATGCCACGCCGGGTCAGCGCGCGTCGCAGCGCGTCCAGATACAGGGTGTCGTCGTCGACCAGCAGGCCCTTCATCGCATCGTCTCCGTTTCGCGGGAAGCGCCGCCGGCGCCGACCGGCACGCGGAAATGCACGCGTGCGCCGCCGCCGTCGGCTTCCTCCATGTCCAGTTCGCCGCCCAGCTGTTCGATCGCGGCATGTGACAGCGCCAGGCCGACGCCGAGGCCGTCGGGCTTGCCGCTGCGGAACAACACCGGCAGGAACGGCGCCTGCGCGTCGAAGCCGGTGCCGTAGTCGCGGATCGCGCCGTCGAGGACGCCGTCCTCGATCTGCAGGCGCAGATCCACGCGGGTGCTGCCGTTGCCTTCGCTGGCGTCGGCGGCGTTGTTGAGCAGGGCGAGCAGCAGATGGCCGATCGTGCGGTCCACGCGTTCGTGCACGTCCACATTGCCGCTGCGCGCGAGCACGATCGCCGGACGCACGAGTTGCCAGTGTTCGAGCACGCGGCCGATGTCGACACGCGTGCTCGCCGCGGGATCGGCCGGGTTGGCTAGCGAGCGCACCCGGTCGCGGCAGGTGTCGACGAGCTTTCGCAACGTGGCCACGTCCTCGGCGCCGTCGGCGCCCATCGCGCTGGTGTCGAGATCGTCGAGCAGCAGGGTCATCGTGCCCAGCGGCGTGTTGAGTTCGTGCGCGACCGAGGCCGCGTGCGTGGCCAGCGCCAGGATGCCCTCGTTGCGCACGAAGCGTTCGCGCAAGCTCGCCAGCTCCTGCTCGCGGCGGTCGCGTGCAGCGGCGAGCCGCAGCAGGAAATACGAGACCAGCGCCATCGACAGGAAGAAGTTCACCGCCATGCCGGCCAGGTGCAGGTCGAAGTGGTCGTGCAGATGCGGCAGCGGCTGGCCGAAGTTGACGGCCAGCATGTAGCCGGTCACGCAGGCCAGCGCGGCGGCGATCGCCCAGGCCTGCGGCAGCGCCATCGCGGTCAGCGCGATCGGCAGCAGGAACAGCGACGCGAAGGGGTTGGCGATGCCGCCGGTCCACGCCACCAGCCAGGCCAGCACGGCGGTATCCACCAGCACGTGCGCGAAGGCTTCGGCCGGCGCGGCGTCGCGGCTGTGCGCGAGGCGCAGGTGCACCACGACGTTGAACGCCGCCAGCAGCAGTACCGGCCCCCACAACGGCCAGCGCGGCAGCGCCATGTCGAAGCTGTGTGTCGCCCACAGGATCGTCAACGACTGCCCGCCCACCGCGAACCAGCGCAGGCTGTACAGGGTGCGGAGCAGGGCGGTGGCGGGCGGTTGCGGCTGCATCGCCGGCCATCGTAGTGCAGGGGGCTGCGGGCCGCCCTGCGGCTTTCGGTCGCACCCGCGGGTGGGCGCAGGCGCGGTCAGTGCGGGCGTCACCGAAAAGACGGGCGCGACCCGCTAAAATGCGCGCATGTCCGCCCAGCCTGCTCCTGTCAACGCGTCCGCCGGCGCGCCCACGCCGTCCGCCTGCCTGTCCGAACCCGTCGCCCTGCCGGCTTTCGGCGCCGCCGCGCGCCGCGGCACGCGTCAGGTCCATGTCGGCGGGATCGCCCTCGGCGGCGCGGCGCCGGTCGTCGTGCAGTCGATGACCAATACCGATACCGCCGATGTCGCCTCGACGGCGAAGCAGATCGGCGAGTTGTGGCGCGCCGGTTCGGAACTCGTGCGCATCACGGTCAACAATCCCGAATCCGCCGCCGCGGTGCCGCGGATCGTCGAACGGTTGGCGATGCAGGGCATCGAAGTGCCGATCATCGGCGACTTTCACTACAACGGGCACCAGCTGCTGGCCGGCGAACCGGCCTGCGCGGAAGCGCTGGCGAAGTACCGGATCAATCCCGGCAACGTGGGCTTCGGCAAGAAGAAGGACCTGCAGTTCGGGCAGCTGATCGAATTTGCGATGCGCTACGACAAGCCGGTGCGCATCGGCGCGAACTGGGGCTCGCTGGACCAGTCGCTGGCCGCCGCGCTGATGGACGAGAACGCTCTGCGCGCCGTCCCCTGGGATGCAGGGCGCGTGCTGCGCGAGGCGCTGATCCGTTCGGCGCTCGATTCGGCGGAACGCGCCGTGGAATTCGGACTGGGGCGCGATCGCATCGTGCTCAGCGCCAAGGTCAGCGGCGTGCAGGAGCTGGTCGCCGTGTACCGCGATCTGGCCGCGCGCAGCGATTTCGCGCTGCATCTGGGGCTCACCGAGGCCGGCATCGGCAGCAAGGGCATGGTCGCATCCAGCGCCGCGCTGGCGATCCTGATGCAGGAAGGCATCGGGGACACCATCCGCATTTCGCTCACGCCCGAGCCCGGCGCCTCCCGCACCAAGGAAGTCGTCGTCGCGCAGGAACTGCTGCAGACGATGGGCCTGCGCGCGTTCACGCCGATGGTCACCGCGTGTCCCGGCTGCGGCCGCACGACATCGGAGTTCTTCCAGGAACTGGCCGGTGTGGTCCAGGACCATGTGCGCGACAAGATGCCGGAGTGGAAGATCACCCACCCGGGTGCGGAGACCATGACGCTCGCGGTGATGGGCTGCGTGGTCAACGGTCCGGGCGAATCGCGCCACGCCAATATCGGCATCTCCCTGCCTGGCACCGGCGAGGCACCGTCGGCGCCGGTCTTCATCGACGGCGAAAAGGCGATGACGCTGCGTGGCGAGAACATCGCCCACGAGTTCGTTGCGCTGGTCGACGACTACGTGCACCGCAACTACGGCCGCCGCGTCGATGCCGTCTGACGGCGGGGCGGTCGTCGCCGAGGGCTCACGCGAGACCGGCGGCCTGCTGCGGCGCCACGGCTGGAAGTTCCTGCTGCTGTTCGCCGGCGTGCTGTTGCCGATGTGGGGCTTCATGGAACTCGCCGACGAGGTCCACGAGGCCGAGGTGATTCCGTTCGACGAGCCGATCCTGCTGTTCGCGCAGGACGTCGCGCGCGACGGGTATACCCGCGTGTTCCTGTTCTTCTCCGAGATCGGCTACGCCAAGGGCGTGGTGCCGGTCGACATCGCGCTGGTGCTGATCCTGCTGGCGATGAAGCGCTGGCGCGACGGGTTGTTCGTCGCGCTCGCGACCGGCGGCTCGGCGCTGTTGAACCTCGCGACCAAGCGCCTGTTCGCGCGTGACCGGCCCAGCCTGTGGGACTCGATCGCGCCCGAGGCCACCTACAGTTTTCCCAGCGGCCACGCGATGGGGTCGATGACGCTGGCCGCGGTGCTGATCCTGCTGGCTTGGCCGACCCGCGCACGCTGGTGGGTCATTGCCGCGATGGCCGTGTTCGTGCCGATGGTCGGCCTGTCGCGTGTATATCTGGGCGTGCATTACCCGTCGGACATTCTTGCGGGGTGGGCGGCGGCGTCGGCGTGGGTGGTCGGCGTCTATCTGGTGATGTATCACCGGCCGCGGTTCGGGCGGGGGGCGTTGGACGTCCGCTCGTAGGATGCGGGGCCTTGCCGCTCCGATGTCTGGCGCGCTTCCGTCGGATGGGTAGAGCGTAGCGAAACCCATCGTTGCGGGATGCTGCAGAGACGCTACGCCCAAAGCGCTATCTCGTCAGACTCCGCGCTGCCCTCACCCCACCGATTGCTTCGCAATCGGTCCCCACCCGGCTGCCGCCCCCCGGCCATGCGCAGCACGCATGGCGCTCCGCTGTGCGCGAGCCAGTGGCTCGCATGCAGCACATCGTCGCCCCGCGCGGGAGAGGGGACGCGGGCGTCTCCTGCCGCAGGCAGGAGACGATCTTCAAAGGGGTAACCGGATGTCCGACAGCTTCCAGGTGAGCCCCTTGCGCGTCAGCACGAATTCGATCGGGCGATCGCGGTCGTCGCGCACCGTGGCGGTGAAACGCGAGGTCGAGTTGTAGCGATAGTGCGCATCCGCGAGCGGCGGCTCGCGATCGGCGTCGGGGCGGACCTGCGTCGGCGAGGCGCCGCCGGCGAGACTCCACAGCCGCTGGCCACGCATCAGCGCGCTCAGGCCGACGGGCGTCACCATCATGTCGATGCCCGTACCAGCCGCGCTGCCCGCGAGTCGCAGACCGATCGCGCCGAGCAGGTTCGACTGCAGGTCCGGTCCGGCCTCGCGCACGATCGCGTCGGCCAGCTGCCGCCGCAGGCTTTCGCGCAACGCCGGGAAATCCACCTGCTTCGACAGCGCCCGCGAATCCTCGTTGCGCACCGCCTCGCGGATCGCGTGGACGGTCAGATACGGGCCGGCGGCCACATAGCCGAGCAGCAGGACGAGAACCGCGAGGGTGAGCCAGCCGAATCGCTTCATCGCAATCGCATCGAAGAGGAGGCTGCGATTGTCGGAGACGGCGGCGCAGTCCCTGCTGAACGACGACGCGCGTGCGCGACAGCGGCGCGCGGGATCAGAACTCCAGATCCAGCGATGCGCAGAGATAGTCGACGAACGGCGCCAGCGTGACGAGGTCGGCGGCGATCGTCTGCCGCAGCTTCGGGCCGGTCATCGTGTCGTCGTCGAGCGTGCGCCAGAAGACCCAGTTGCGGTGCTTGAGGTCGTCGATGAATTCGAACTGCGGGTCGAAGCCGCGCGGCGGACGGACCAGCATCTCGCTGGTTTCGAATTCGAACTGCTTGCGCAGCTTCTTCGCGTGCGCGGCGGCCTTCCAGCTTTCCGGGTTGTCGACGATGAACTGCCGGACTTTCCGCTGGGTGTCCGATTCCGGGTGCCACAGACCGGCGCCGACGAAGCTGCCGCCGGGTTGCAGATGCACGTAGAACGACGGCGCCGCGGTCTCGCGGCGGCGCTCGTGGAACAGGCGCGCACCCTGCCAGGTCTTGTACGGCGACTTGTCGTTGGAGAAGCGCGCATCGCGGTGGATGCGGAACAGCGAGCCGCCGACGGTGCGCGTGTCGGCGCGGAAATGCGGACTGACCGTGGCCACGTCCGGCTGCAGATCGCCGATCAGGCGCAGGAACGGCTGGCGCACGTGCGCCTCGTAGTCCTTGCGGTGTGCTTCGAACCAGGGCTTCTCGTTGTGGCGCGCCAGCGCGCGCAGGAACTTGAAGCTCTTGTCGCTGAAATACGTGGTCATGCGGACTGGGTGGGCTGCGTGGGGGACGGATGCAGGCGCGTCTGCAGGCGCCGACCCCAATCGTCGAGGGCGTCGAGCAGGGGCAGACGCCGAGCGTCGGTGGGATCTTCGTCGCGCAGGGCGTCGATCTGCGTGAAGTAGCTGGCGAAATCCTGTTCGGCCTGCGTCGTGCCGGGCGCCAGGCGCGCGCGCCGGTAGTCATCCCAGCGAAGCTGTTCGTCGGGAGCCAGCGTGTCCGGCCAGTTGCGCGCGCGGTAGCGCAGCAGCAGGGCGTCGAGGCGTGGATCCTCGAAGCCGAAGTCGCGCGCGCCCAGCAGCGTCGGCGGCGTCGCGCGGACCTGGGCCATGCGGCGCTTGTCGCCGTCGCCGGCGAAGCCGTCGTAAAGCGCGCCGTCGGGATCGGACGGTCCGAATTCGCGCTCGACTGCGAACACCTGGCGGATCTTCTCGGCCAGTGCTGGGCCGGCGGCGCGCAGCCGGGCGGCGCGTCGTTCGATGTCGGCCGGATCGATCGAGAGCCGCTCGAAATCCGCTTGGCGCAGATGACTCCAGGCCACCAGCGCCGGGCAGCGGTTGCTGTGGACTTCCTTGAGCGGAATGCGCGCGACGCCTTCAGGCAGATCCTCGCGGCGCACGAACACGCGCGCGGCGATCGCTTCGGCATCGAGGTCGAGCAGCCAGTCGGGATCGCCGTCGAGGTCGAACACCACGACGCGGCTGTCGATGCGCGGATGCCGCGCGATCGGCAGCACCGGCGCCGCGCACAGGCGCGCGGCCGGGTAGCGTTGCGACACGTGCAGCACGGGCGTCATCGCGATGGTGTCGAGCATCGACGCGGCAAAGCGCTTGTCGCGGAGCTTCGCTGCGTAGTCCCACAGCCGCGGTTGCGCGGCCTTGAAGAGGCGCGCGAGACCGATCAGCGCGCGTACATCCGACAGCGCCTCGTGCGCGTCACCGGTACGCACCTCGTTGGCCGTCGCCAGATGCTCGAGCTTGAACGAAGTCGCGCCGTCTTCGCGCGTCGGCCACACCAGGCCTTCGGGGCGCAGTGCATGCCACAGGCGCATCACGTCGAGCAGGTCCCAGCGCGAATTGCCGCTGCGCCATTCGCGCTCGTAGGGATCGTGGAAATTGCGGTACAGGCCGAAGCGCACGAACTCGTCATCGAAGCGCAGCGAGTTGTAGCCCAGTGTGCAGGTCTTCGGCCGCGCCATTTCCTCATGGATCCGCGCGAACGCGTCGGCCTCGGGCATACCCGAGGTCAGCGCATGCTGCGGCGTGATGCCGGTGATCAGCGTCGCGATGGGCGAGGGCAGCAGATCGTCGGCAGGCCGGACGAAGAAGTCGATCGGCTCGTCGATTTCGTTGAGCTCGGCATCGGTGCGGATCGCGGCGAACTGGGCGATGCGCGTGCGGCGCGGGTCGGCGCCGAAGGTTTCCAAGTCGTAGAAGAGAAAGCTGTCGCTCACGCCGGAATATCCTCCAGCGGCGTCAGCAGGTCGAGGACCTCGGCATCGATCGCGGCCCAGTCCAGCGTCGACAGCGCGGCATGACCCGCCGTCGCGCGTTCGAGAATGCCGCGCTGGATATCGGTGCGCGTCATCGCCAGCGAGTAGGGAATGCGCATGAAGGTCACCATCGCGTAATGCGGCACGAAGCGGCCGGGGTGACGCGCCTGCAACGTCAGTTCCAGCTCACGCTGGAGCAGATAGTCCGCATCGTCGACGCGGTCGCGCATCTCCAGGTAGTTGTCGAGCGCCATGCGCTGGATCGCCGCGGCATCGGGCTTGCGTTCGGCCTCGAAGGCGGCGAACGCGGCCGCGAGATCGTCGTGCGTATCCAGCTGCCGCGCCAGCGCCACGCAATCCTCGAACGCGCAGTTCATGCCCTGGCCGTGGAACGGCACCATCGCGTGCGCCGCGTCTCCCAGCAGCACCGCGCGGCCGTCGAGATGCCAGCGGTCGAGATACAGCGTGGCGAGCTGGCCGACCGGGTTGGCCGCCCAGTCGCGATCGAATTCGGGAATCAGGGCGAGCGCGGACGGAAAGTCGCGCGCGAAGAACGCGCGTGCCGCATCGACATCACCCAGCTGGTCGAACGCGGGCCCGCCGTCCGCGCCGGCATGGTGCGGCAGGAACAGGGTGACGGTGAAGGTCTTCTCGTCATTGGGCAGCGCGATGCACATGTAATGCCCGCGCGGCCAGATGTGCAGCGCATTGGGCTCGATCCGGAAACCGGCATCGGCGGTCGGCGGAATCTCGAGTTCCTTGTAGCCGTGGTCGAGGAAATCGCTGCGCTCGCCGAGGTCGCGCACACGGTGCATGGCCGCGCGCAGCGCGGACCCCGCGCCGTCGGCGCCGACCAGTGCCTCGAACGGCACTTCGTGGGTGCTTTCGTCGCGCGGATCGCGGAACACCGCGCGGCGCGAATCGAAGTTCACCGCGTCCAGGCCGGCATCGAAATGCAGCCGCGCGCCGGCGGCTTCGGCCAGATCGAGCAGCACGATGTTGAGATCGCCCCGATGCACCGACCAGATGACTTCGTCGTCGTCGCGCCCGTAGCGCTGCAGCACCGGCTCGGTGTCGCCGACGTGGACCATGCGGCCACGCATCATGATCGCGTGGTGCATCACCGCGTCATCCGCATCGGCGGCACGCAACGCATGCCGGCCCCGTTCGGCCAGCGCCAGATTGATCGAGCGGCCGCCACCGTAGCCTTGCACGCGCGGATCGCCGCGCTTCTCGTAGAGGTCCACGTCCCATCCGCGGCGCCGCAGCAGGATGCCGAGCAGCGCGCCCGCCAGGCCCGCGCCGATGATCGTCAGATGGCGTGCGGGTGCGGTCACGCGTCGCGCCAGCGCGCCACGGCGCGCACGAAACGCAGCACGTCGGCATGCGTGTTGTAGAGCGGCGCGGGCGAGATGCGGATCACATCGGGCTCGCGCCAGTCGCCGAGCACGCCGTTGTCGGACAGGTATTCGAACAGCGCGCGGCCCTGCTCGCGTCCGCCGCGCACGCGCAGCGATAGCTGGGCACCGCGACGCGCGGCGTCACGCGGCGTGGCGATGTCGAGCACGTCGTCGAGCTGGCTGCGGATCAGGGTTTCCAGATAACCGGTCAGCGTTTCCGATTTCGCCCGCAGGGCCGGCATGCCGGCCTTGGTGAACAGGTCCAGCGAGGCGCGCAGCGGCGCGAGGCCCAGGATCGGCGGATTGCTGAGCTGCCAGCCCTCGGCGCCCGGGGTGGGCTGGAAATCGGGACCCATGCGGAACCGCGTCGCCGCATCGTGGCCCCACCAGCCGGCGAAGCGCGGGCGGTCGGTCTGCGCATGTCGCGCGTGCACGAATGCACCGGCCACCGCGCCCGGACCGCTGTTGAGGTACTTGTAGTGGCACCACACGGCGAAGTCGGCATTGCTGTCGTGCAGTTGCAGCGGCAGGTTGCCGGCCGCGTGCGCGAGATCGAAGCCGACGACCGCGCCGGCGGCATGCCCGAGGCGCACGATCTCCGCGAGATCGAAGGCCTCGCCGGTGCGGTACTGCACGCCCGGCCACAGCACCAGCGCGACGCGGTGGCCGTGTTGTTCGATGGCAGCAGCGATCGCGTCCATGCCGAACAGCCCGTCGGCACCGGGCTGCACTTCGATCAGGTCGGTCGCCGGGTCGAAGCCGTGGAAGCGCACCTGCGATTCGAGTGCGTAGCGATCGGACGGAAACGCACCGGCCTCCATCAGGATCGCCGGACGCTCGGCGGTCGGGCGATAGAAGCCGACCATCAGGAAATGCAGGTTCGCGGTCAGCGAGTTCATCGCGACCACTTCCTCGGGCTGCGCGCCGACGATTTCCGCCAGCTGCGCACCGACCAGGCCGTGATACGTCATCCACTGCGAATTGCCGCGGAAATGGCCTTCGACCGCTTCCATCGCCCACTTGTCGAGGACGTCCTCGACCTGCGCGCGCGCGCTGCGTGGCTGCAGGCCGAGCGAGTTGCCGACGAAGTACGCCTGTTCCACGTCGCCGAAACGCGGCAGATGGAACTGGGCGCGGAAGCGCTGCAGCGGATCGGCGGCATCGGCGGAGGCGGCGTAGTCGTCGGAAAACAGGGTGTGCGAATCGGTCATGGACTTCGTTCGGTCGAAGGTCGCGCGGATGCGCGACACAGGAAAAGGAGAGGGGGCGCCGCGATCACGCGATCACGCGAAGCGGCCGGGCGACAATCCCAGCCATTCGAGCGCGGTGCCGTGATACAGGCGCGCCCGGGACGCATCATCGAGCGGGATCTCTTCGATGCCGGCGCCCGGTACCTGTTCGCCGAGCGGGAACGGGTAGTCGGTGCCGAGCATCACCCGGTCCGCGCCGCAGGTGTCGAGCAGATACTGCAGCGCCCGGGGATCGGCCACCCAGGAATCGAAGTACAGCTGCTTGAGGTAGCCGCGCGGATTGTGCGGATTGTCGGTGGCGACGAGATCGGGCCGCATGTTGAAGCCGTGTTCGATGCGGCCGATCGTGTACGGAAAGCTGCCGCCGCCATGCGCCATGCAGATCCTGAGTTTCGGCAGCCGCTGCAGCACGCCGCCGAACACCAGGCAGCACGCCGCGCGCGACTGCTCGGCCGGCATGCCGACGAGCCATGGCAGCCAGTACTTGGGCATCGACTCGCTGCCCATCATGTCCCAGGGATGCACGAGCACCGCCGCGCCGAGATCGGCCGCCGCTTCGAAGAACGGGAAGAGCTCGGACGCGTCGAGATTCCAGTCGCCGATGTGGCTGCCGATCTGCACGCCCTGCAGGCCGAGCTGATCGACGCAGCGCTCGAGCTCCTGGATCGCCAGTCGCGGCGACTGCATCGGCACCGTGCCGATGCCGGCGTAATGGCGCGGATGCGCCGCGACGGTGGCGGCCATGTGGTCGTTGAGCGACTGGTGCAGCTCCAGCGCATGCGCCGGCTTGGCCCAGTAACTGAACATCACCGGCACCGTGCTGATCACCTGCACCTGCACGCCGAAACGCGCGTAGTCGTCGATGCGCTCGCGCGCATCCCAGGTCTTGGACCAGATCTCGCGGAAGAAACGCCCGTCCTTGTAGATGCGGTGGCGGCCGTCGTCGGTGTGGTGGATCACCGGAAACCGCGGCTCGCCGTACTTCGATGCCAGATCGGGCCAGTCGCGCGGCAGATAGTGGGCGTGGATGTCGATCTTCAGCATGGCCGTCATCCTAGACGACCAGCCTGCGACGATCACGCCGCAGGCGCACAGCGGGTTCAGGGGGCGTCGTTCTCGCCCGCGCGGCGTTCCTGTCGCAGCTGTTCGATCGTCGGCGGCTGGGGACGCGGCTGCTGGCCCATCGATGCCGCCATTTCGCCGACCCTGGCCTGCGATTGCGCGAGCGACGGCACGCCCATGCGCGCACGTTCGGCATCGTCGATCGCGCCATCGGCGACCGGATACAGGAACAGGCCATCGTCGCTGCCATGGAACTGGGTGCCGTACCACTGCGGCTGCAGTTGCGTGGTCATGATGCGATCCCAGGACGCGGCAGCCAGCCACCGGTAGCGCATGTCGTCTGGCGCCAGAGTCGATGCCAGCGTCGAAAGCGCGTGGGCGATGCGGATGTCGTCCAGACCGTTGCCGTGCTGGAAGACCATGGCCGCGTGGTAGTGGTCGGCTGCGGTGCGCATCGCCCCCTCACGCATCAGCGCGCGTACGCGTACGCGACGTGCGGTGTCCTCGCGGTACACCACCGACCAGTCGATGTCCGCTGCATCCTTGCGTGCCTCCTGGTCCGCTCGATACAGGGCTGCGAGGTCGGGGTTGTCTGCTGTCTGCGCATGCAGCGGCGTCATCATGTCGAGCAGACAGGTCAGCAGCAAAAGCAGCAGGGGTCGACGCATGCGCGGTCTCCAGGTCCTTGGATCAGCGGGTTTCAGGTGATGTCGGCGAGCGTGTCCGGATCAGGATCGTAGCGCGCGGGCCGCGGGTTCAGATGGCCACAGGCGTCGCAGGTGCGATGTTCGATCGAGCCGTAGAAGCGGTCGAATACGGGCGGGAAATCCTGCTCGATGTCGTGCAGGTGGAAGTACTGCTCGAACAGCTTGTGGTTGCAGCGTTCGCAGAACCACAGCAGCCCGTCCTGCTCGTGCGGCAGACGTTTGCGCTCGATGACCAAGCCGATCGAATCCGGCCCGCGCTGCGGCGAGTGCGGCACCTTCGGCGGCAGCAGGAAGGTTTCGCCGGCGCGGATCGGGATGTCGCGGACGCGGCCGTCCTCCTGGATGCGCAGCACCATCTCGCCCTCGAGCTGGTGGAACCACTCGGGGCCTTCTTCCCAGTGGTAATCGGTGCGCGCGTTCGGCCCGCCGACGACCATGACGATGAAGTCGCCGTCGTAGATGCACTTGTTGCCGACCGGCGGCTTGAGCAGATGGCGGTGTTCGTCGATCCACGTCTGGAAGTTCAGCGGTCCGGGGATCATCGGTTCACTCCTTCGGCTCGGCGACGCATTTGAGTTCAATCGCGATCGGCGTCGGCAACGCATCGATGCCCAGCGTCGTGCGGCAGGGTGCGGTGGCGGGATCGGGGAAATACTCGGCCCAGACCGCGTTGTAGCCGGCGAAATCGCCGGCCATGTCGGTGAGGTAGACGGTCACGTCGACGAGGTCGTCCCAGCGTGCGCCGCTGGCGTCGAGCACAGCGCGCACGTTGGCAAACACCGCGCGGGTCTGCGCGGCGATGTCGTGGCGGATGACGCGGCCGTCGGCATCGATCACGTTGCCCGGCACCGAATCGGTGGCCGGATCGCGCGGTCCGATGCCCGACAGGAACAGCAGGCCGCCCGCGCGACGCGCATGCGGGTAGCGGCCGACCGGCCGCGGCGCCGCACTGGCCTGGACTGGCTCAGCCATCACGCCGGCCCTGGGCGGCGACGCGTGCGATATCGGCGACGGCGGCCTCGTAGGCGGGGCCGATGTCGTCGTGCGAGGTCACGTCCATGCCGAGCTCGCGCACGCGGCCATCGCCGAGCGCGTAAACCCACCCGTGCACCGCGAGCTTCTGTCCACGCGCCCAGGCATCGCGCACGACGGTGGTCTGGCAGATGTTGAGCGCCTGCTCGACGGCGTTGAGTTCGCACAGCCGCGCGTGGCGCAGGCTGGTGTCCTCGACCGTGGACAGCAGCGCGCCGTGCTTGTGGTTGACGTCGGCGACGTGCCGCAGCCAGTTGTCGGCCAGACCGACGCGCGCGCCGGTCATCGCCGCGTGCACGCCGCCGCAGCCGTAATGGCCGACCAGCAGGATGTGTTCGACCTTGAGCACGTCGACGGCGAACTGGATCACCGACAGCGCGTTGAGATCGCCGTGCGAGAGCACGTTGGCGATGTTGCGGTGGACGAAGACCTCGCCCGGGTCGAGCCCGAGGATCTGGTTCGCCGGCACGCGCGAGTCGGAGCAGCCGATCCACAGATAGCGCGGGATCTGCTGGTTCTCCAGACGGTGGAAGAAATCCGGGTCCTCGCGCACGGCGCGCTCGGCCCAGTCCCGGTTGTTCTGCAGAAGATTGTCGAGTTCGCCCATGTTGCGATTATCCCAGAGACAGGCCGACGTTCTTCGGCTCGGTGAAGAAACGCATCGCTTCCATGCCGCCCTCGCGCCCGAGACCGGATGCGCCGGTGCCGCCGAAGGGCGTGCGCAGGTCGCGCATCAGCCAGGTGTTGATCCAGACCATGCCCACGTGCAGCGCCGCGGCGAGGCGGTGCGCGCGGGTCAGGTCGCGTGTCCAGATGGCGGCAGACAGGCCGTAGTCGCCAGCGTTCGCGAGCGCGAGTGCGTTCGCATCGTCGTCGAAGGGCTGCAGCGTGACCACCGGCCCGAAGATTTCCTCTCGGTTGGTCGCGCAGTCCGACCCGAGACCGTCGATGACGGTGGGCGCGATGAACCAGCCGGGCCGCTCCAGCGCATGGCCGCCGCACAGCACGCGGCCGCCCTCCTCGCGGGCGCGCGTGATCGCGGCGAGCACCTTGTCGTGGTGCGCCTGCGACACCAGCGGGCCCATGCGCGCGTCGGGATCCATCGGATCGCCGACCTGCAGCGCAAGCACTTCGGCGACGAAGCGCTCGCGAAAATTCGCGTAGATGCTGCGTTCGACGAGAATGCGCGAGCCGCACAGGCAGATCTGCCCGGCGTTCTGGAAGGCCGAGCGCACCAGGGTGGCGAGCTGCGATTCCCAGTCGCTGTCGGCGAACACCAGCGTCGCGTTCTTGCCGCCGAGTTCGAGCGAGGCCTTCTTCAGCTGCGCGCCGGTACGCGCCCCGATCCGACGACCCACCGCGGTACTGCCGGTGAACGACACCGCGCGCACGCGCGGATCGTCGATCAGTGCATCGCCGACGTCGGCGCCGATGCCGTGCACGACGTTGAGCACACCCGGCGGCAGACCGATCTCTCCCGACAGCGTCGCCAGCAGCGACGCGCTCGCCGGCGTGATCTCCGAAGGTTTCGCGACGACCGTATTGCCGGCCGCGAGCGCGGGCGCGATTTTCCAGGTGAACAGGTACAGCGGCAGATTCCACGGCGAGATCGCCGCGACCACGCCCAGCGGCGCGCGCAGCGTGTAGTTCAGGCCGGCTTCGCCGTGATGCGATTCGCTGGCGAACTGCGTGGCCGCATGCGCGAAGAAACGCAGGTTGGCGACCGCGCGCGGGATCTCGGCATCGCGGGCGAGGGCGAAGGGCTTGCCGCCATCCCGGGCCTCGGCGTGGGCGAAATCGTCGATCCGGGCTTCGAGCGCCGCGGCGAGCGTTTCGAGCCAGACCGAGCGCGCGCTGTTCGGCAATGCGACCCAGGCGGGCGCAGCGCGGGCGGCGGCGTTGATCGCGGCGTCGATATCGGCAGCATCACCGGCGGCGACTTCCGCGTAGATACGGCCGGTCGCCGGCTCGTGCACCGGCAGCCAGTGGTCCCGGCCGGGTGCGCGCGCAGCGCCATCGATCCAGTGCGTCAGCCGTTGCATGTCGCCAGCTTACCCGAGGCGTCAAGACCGCTCAGGTCTGGCAGCCCTTGCACCAGTACAGACGGCGTCCGGCCAGACGTTCCTCGACGATGCGGCCGTCACCGCGCGGGCAGGGATCACCCTTGCGCTCGAAGACCTCGAAGCCGAATTGCGCGCGGGTCTTCGCGAGGTAGTCCTTGCCCGGCGGCAGCGCATCGTCGTGCTTGGCGCGATACGCGCGCCGCGGCACGTCGAGCAACGCGTTGGCGAGGCGGCGCCGCTCCCCGGTCGTGAGGTCCTGCAGCAGCCGGTACGGCGCGAGCTTCGCCTTGAAGAGCACCTCCGAGCGCAGGTAGTTGCCCATGCCGGCCGCGAATCCCTGGTCGAGCAGCAGCATGGCCAGGGTGCGCCGGGCGAAACGGGGTGTGCGCATGTGCGCGAGCAACGCCTTCGCGTCGACCGCGGGGTCGAGCACGTCCGGGCCGAGCTTCGACAGATACGGTTGCGTGCCGAGCTCGTCGGTACGCCACAGCGAGATTGACGGCGCGGCGTACAGTGCGGCGACACCGCGCACGGTCGCCAGCACCAGCCGCGGCGGCGCGCCGTCGGGCAGGGACTCGAGGTCTTCGACGAAACGCCAGAAGCCGAACAGATGGCTGTGCGTGTACAGCGTCCAGCCGTCTTCAACGGCGGTCAGCAGCGCCTTGCCGCGTGCCTCCACCGCGAGCACGCGCTGGCCTTCGAGCAGGCCGCGCCGGCGCTGCAACGCGGGATCGATGGAGCGCACATACGTCAGCGTCTCGTCGACGAGCAGGGTCGACAGGCGATCGGCGAGTGCGTGGGTTTCGGGACCTTCGGGCATCGCCGCATCGAAGCAACGGACGCGTCGCGGCGTCGTGACATTCGCGACGCGCGGGCGCCGCTCAGATCGACGCCATTCGCCCGCCATCGACCGGCAGGCTCACGCCGGTGACGTAGCCCGCCGCCGGCGCACACAGGAACGCGATGACACCGGCGGTCTCCGAGGCTTCCGCGAAGCGTCCGGCGGGCACGCTGGCGCGCATCGACGCGAGCACCGTATCTGCGTCCTGGCCGGTGCGACGGATGCGATCCGCGACCACCTGGTCGATGCGGCCGGTGCGGGTGTAGCCCGGCAGCACGTTGTTGACGGTGATGCCGTCGGGCGCGAGTTCGCGCGACAGCGTCTTGGCCCAGCTGGCGACCGCGCCGCGCACCGTGTTCGACACGCCCAGACCGGCAATGGGTTCGCGCACGGACGTCGAGACCACGTTGACGATGCGGCCCCACTTCGCGGCGCGCATCGCGGGCAGCACGGCCTGCACCAGTACCTGGCCGCCGATCAGATGACGGCGGAACGCGGCCTCGAATGCGTCGAGCGGCGCTTCGTGCGCGGTGCCGCCGGCGGGACCGCCGGTGTTGTTGACCAGGATCTGCATCGGGTGCGCGGCGACGTGCGCGGCGATGGCGGCCTGCAGGGCAGCAGAGTCGTCCATGTCGACGGCGAGCGCGTGATGCGTCTGGCTCTGCGCCGTAGGCAACGCGTCGACCACGGCCTGTAGCGCATCCGCGCGGCGCGCGAGCACGGTCACGTGTGCGCCGAGCTGGGCGAGTTCGTGCGCGGTGGCGCGGCCGATGCCTTCTGAAGCGCCGCAGACGAGGGCGTGGCGGCCGGTGAGATCGAGGTCCATGCGGGGCTCCGGTGCGGAATCAGGATGCGATCGCGCGCATCATCGCGGCGATCTCGCGGGCGTTCGTGTCACCGCCGGACAGCGCATCGGCGACCGCGCTGCGGTTGGCGGCCGGATGGTTCTGGCTGAGCTTGTGCTTGATCTCGATCACGTCGACGTGGAAACGGAAGCCGACGATGCCGCGCAGCTGCCGGCGCTGGCTATCGTCATCGGGCTCGAAGCGCCAGTCGCCGCCGATGCGGGCCTCGAAGACGTCACTGGTGCGCGCGACGAGATCGGCCAGCGCAGCCTCGTCGTCGAAGCATTCGAGCCGGCCACGCAGATGCGCGGTGGCGTAGTTCCAGGTCGGCACGCGCGCGGCTTCGATCTTGTCCGGATACCAGCCCGGCGACACGTAGGCGTGCGGACCGTGAACGATCATCAGCGCCGGACCGTCGTGCGACGCCTGTGGATTCGGTCGCGCCCAATGGCCTTCGACGTGCAGCCTGTCGCCGTCGCGGCGGTAGAGCACCGGCAGCTGGCTGGCGAGCGGCGCGCCGTCGGCACCGGTCGTCAGCAGCGTGACGAAGGCGTCGCGCGCGAACAATGCATCCAGCGCCTGCAGGTCATCGACGGCGAAAGCGCGGGGCGTGTACATCGTCTGCCGCGTGTCCGGTGTGCAGGCTCAGGCGCGCTTGCCGAGCGACTGCACCATGCGGTCGCGCAGCTGTGCGTCGTCGTCGGCCTGCGGCGGTGCGATCTCGTCGAGCGCGAAGCCGCGCGCGAGCGCGTCCTCGGGGTCGAGCCCGTCCCATTCGACGAATTCCGCATCGAGCAGCATGCTGCGCGCGGTGTCCTCGCTGTCGTAGACGAGCGTATTGCCGTCGCTGTCGAGCACTTCGGCGACACCGGCCTCGCGTACGCGCAGGCGCGCCCAGATCACGGTGCGGGCGATGGACGCGAGCCACCACCGGTCCTGGGACGTGGAGTCGTGGGTCATGGCAGGGAGCTCCGGGTCAGGGGGCGATCGACCACAGCCACAGCACGGCCGAAGCCGCGAGTGCGCCGAGGATCACCATCAACGAGATGCGGGCCGGCGTCGCCAGCCCGGTGAACTGCCGGTCCGGCACTTCGCGATAGGCACCCGCGAGCAGCCAGCGCAGCGCCGCGGGTTGCACGAACGCGTTCTCGCCGAAGCGGCCGCGGACCTGCGGATGGCGGTCGCGCAGATGCACCAGCGACAACGGCCAGAAGATCACGAACGCGGTGAATCCGCCGATCGCGACGCCGAAGAAACACAGGGCGAGGAAGAGGGTCACGGGAGCAACGCGCCTCAGTACTCCGCCTGCCCCGGCGCGCGCGGATACGGAATCGCGTCGCGGATGTTCGACAGGCCGCAGATGTAGACGATCAGGCGCTCGAAGCCGAGACCGAAACCGGCATGCGGCACGGTGCCATAACGGCGGAAATCGCGGTACCAGCCATAGTGCTCGCGATCGAGGCCGAACTGGTCCATGCGCGCATCGAGCACGTCGAGACGTTCCTCGCGCTGCGCGCCGCCGATGATCTCGCCGATGCCCGGCGCCAGCACGTCCATCGCCGCGACGGTCTTGCCGTCGTCGTTGAGGCGCATGTAGAACGCCTTGATGTGCTCGGGGTAGTTGGTCACCACGACCGGGCGACCGACGTGCTGCTCGGTCAGCCAGCGCTCGTGCTCGGTCTGCAGGTCCAGCCCCCATTCGACCGGGAACTCGAACTTGTGCCCGGACTTGCGCAGCAGTTCCACCGCGTCGGTGTATTCGATGCGCTCGAACGGCGCATTGACGAACGCTTCCAGGCGCGTGATCGCGTCCTTCTGCACGCGCTCGGCAATGAAGGCCATGTCGTCGGCGCGCTCGTCGAGCACCGCGCGGAACAGGTACTTGAGGAATTCCTCGGAGATGCGCGCGTTCTCGGCGAGATCGGCGAACGCGATCTCCGGCTCGATCATCCAGAACTCGGCCAGATGCCGCGTGGTGTGGCTGTTCTCGGCGCGGAAGGTCGGGCCGAAGGTGTAGACCTTGCTCATGGCGAGGC
Source organism: Luteimonas flava (assembly GCF_036584485.1). Taxonomy (NCBI): domain Bacteria; kingdom Pseudomonadati; phylum Pseudomonadota; class Gammaproteobacteria; order Lysobacterales; family Lysobacteraceae; genus Luteimonas; species Luteimonas flava. The sequence goes on from NZ_JAZHBM010000001.1 coordinate 691,009, forward strand.
AGTAGGCCTCGACGTTGAGCTGGCCGGACACGGTGAGGAACGCTTCCTTGCCGAAGAAGTCGCGGCTGAAATCGACCTTGCCCTCGCGCATCGGCAGGTTCGCCAGGTCGAGTGTCGAGATGCGGAACATCTGGCCCGCGCCTTCGGCGTCGGACGTGGTCACGATCGGCGTGTTGATCCAGTAGTAGCCGTTCTCGTGGAAATAGCGGTGCGCCGCCTGCGCCAGGCAGTGGCGGATACGCGTGACCGCGCCGAACAGGTTCGTGCGCGGGCGCAGGTGGGCGACCTCGCGCAGGAACTCCAGCGAATGCGCCTTGGGCTGGATCGGATAGGTTTCCGGATCCTCGACCCAGCCGACGACTTCCAGCGACTGCGCCTGGATCTCGAAGCTCTGGCCCTGGCCCTGCGACTTCACCAGCGTGCCGGTGGCGATGACCGAGCAACCTGCGGTCAGGCGCTTGATTTCGGATTCGTAATTACCCAGCGCGTCCGGTGCGACGACCTGGATCGGCGCGAAGCACGAACCGTCGCTGACGTTGACGAAGCTCAGCCCCGCCTTCGAATCACGGCGGGTACGGACCCAGCCACGGACGGTGACTTCGCCGCCTTCTGGAATGTGCCCGGCAAGGGCCTGTTGGACGCTGATCGTGGTCATGCCTTGAATCCTGGTAATCCGGTCCGATAACACGCGGCAGCACAGTCTACCGGAGCCGGCCTGCGCGCCGGCGCCTCCGGGCGCCAGCGGGCGTTCGGGTCCACGGGAGTACAATCACGTCATGGCCATCGCACTCGCCCCCGCCGCCCTCGAACGCGCCCGCCGCTTCCTGGCGGCCAGCCCCGACGCCCTCGGTCTGCGCTTCGGCGTCACCAAGACCGGTTGTTCGGGCTGGGGTTACGTCGTCGACATCGCCCGCGAGGAACAGCCGGGCGATGCGATCAGCGAGCACGAAGGCGTGCGCATCTATGTCGATGCGCAGAGCCAGCCGATCGTCGACGGCACCGAGATCGACTTCGCGCAGAAGGGCTTGAGCCAGGAATTCGTGTTCCGCAACCCGAACGCGGCTGCCGCTTGCGGATGTGGCGAAAGTTTCACGACGGATCCGACGAAGTAATCGGGTGCTGCTGAGGCGGGTGCGCGTCCGCTTTGCTTACTTTGGGGTGATACGGGCTGCCTGCTTCGCTGTGGCGGAGTAGGGCGGTCTCGCGTTGATATCGGGCACGCATTTTTTTTCCGTTTCGAAGCGGTGGACGGATCGCGTGCGTCTACCGGCTGCCCTCACCCCAACCCCTCTCCCGGGGGGGAGAGGGGCTCAAGCGTCAGGCTTCCCACAAGCTTCGAGCAGTTCTGCATCTGCGTGCGAATCCGCACATCAGGACGCGCCCCAAAATACGAGCCCCTCTCCCTCCGGGAGAGGGGTTGGGGTGAGGGTCGACGATCGCACCGATATAGAGCCGCGCGACGCACATCTTCGGAAAAATCGAAGATCTACCGCTTCCGCCGGAACTCGCTCCGCAGCACGAAGCCCGTCGCCAGCAGACCCAGCAGCGCCATGCCGAACCAGGTCAGCGCGTAGCTGAGGTGGTTGTTGCGGAACTGCACCATCGTCAGGCCCGGCACCGGCCAGTTGCCGGTGTCGATGCGGTCCTGGGCGTCGATGAAGAACGGGGCGACCACGCCGTCGACATTGCGCGCGGCCGAGAACTCCGCCGGCGCGCGGGTGTACCAGCGGTCTTCGTCCGGCACATTCGCGCGCAGGAATACGCCGTGCTGCTCGGGCATGCGCAGCAGGCCGGTGACGGTGACCGTCTCGGAATCGTCTTGTCGGGCGCGGGTTTCGCGGGCGCGATGGGCGTTGTCGACGTAGCCGCGGTTGATCCAGACGGTGCCGTCGCCGGTGACCAGCGGGGTCATGATCCAGTAGCCGGGGCCGCGTTCGGTCGTCGCGTATACCGCGACTTCCTGCGTGTGCAGCAGACGGCCGGTGGCGGTGACGCGGCGGTACTCGTCCTCGGCGGGATCGAGCGCGGACCGGAACGACGACGCCGGCACAGGCGCCGGCGTCGCGTGCACGCGTGCATCGACGCGTGCGATCAGATCGCGCTTCCATTCCAGCCGTTCCACCTGCCACACACCGAGGGCGATGAAGCCCACGGTGGCGGCGATCAGGAAGACCAGCAGCGCCCAGCGGATGACCGGACGTGCGGCGGCGCGGGGTGCTTCGCTCACGACAGGGCGCGCGTCAGGGGGCGACGCGCATCTGCTCGGGCGACATCGGCATCATGTTGGCGTCGAGGTGGTGCATGACCCACAGCGATCCCACCAGCGCGATGACGATGATGATGCCGGTGAACAGCAGCGACATCAGTATCCAGCCGCCTTCCGATTTCCGGTTCATGTGCAGGAAGTAGACCATGTGCACGACGATCTGGATCGCGCCGAAGAGCATGATCAGCGCGACCGTCCAGACGCGGCTCTCCAGCACCTCACCCATGACCAGCCAGAACGGGATCACGGTGAGGATGACCGACAGCACGAAGCCGATCACGTAGTCGCGCATGCTGCCGTGGCCGTGCGCGTCGTGCGCCGACTCGTGGGCGGCGTGGTGGTTGGTTTCGGTGCTCATCCCACGACTCCCATCAGGTACACATACGAGAACACGCCGATCCAGATCACGTCGAGGAAGTGCCAGAACATCGACAGGCACATCAGGCGACGGTTGTTGGCGGCATTGAGGCCGTGCTTCTTCAGCTGGAACACCAGCGTCACCAGCCAGATCAGGCCGAAGGTCACGTGCAATCCGTGCGTGCCGACCAGGGTGAAGAACGACGACAGGAACGCGCTGCGTTGCGGCGTCGCACCCAGGTGCGCCAGGTGGTGGAACTCGTAGAGCTCGATGCACAGGAACGCCAGGCCGAACAGGCCCGTGACGAGCAGCCAGATGATCGTGCCGCGCACGTTCTGCTTGTACGAGTTCAGCATCGCGAACCCGTAGGTGATCGACGAGAACAGCAGCATGAACGTCGCGACCAGGATCAGCTTCAGGTCGAACAGGTCGGCCGGCGACGGGCCGGCCGCGTAGTTGCGGCCGAGCACGGCGTGGACGGCGAACAGGATCGCGAAGATGAGGCAGTCGCTCATCAGGTACATCCAGAAACCGAGGTTAGTGCCGGTTTCGGGATGGTGCTCGTGCCCGTCGTCGTGGGCGTGCGGATCCTCGATCACGTGATAGACGCGTTCGGTAGTCCCGCTCTCGGTTTGAATCGTGTGTGCCATGTTCAGAGCGCCTGCTGCGCGAGTTCGCGCGTCCGTTGGTCCTCGGTGTCCGTCACTTCCTGGGCCGGGATGTAGAACTCGCGGTCGTAGTTGAAGGTGTGCCAGATCGCCGCGACGATCAGACCCACGAACGACACGCCGGCCAGCCACCAGATGTGCCACACCAGGCCGAAGGCCAGGACCACGCTGATCGCCGACAGCACCACGCCCGCACCCGTGTTCTTGGGCATGTGGATCGGCACGAAGCCGGTCGTCGGACGCTGGTAGCCGTGCTTCTTCATGTCATTCCACGCATCGATCTCGTGGATGACCGGGGTGAACGCGAAGTTGTAGCTCGGCGGCGGCGACGAGGTCGCCCATTCCAGCGTGCGGCCGTTCCACGGATCGCCCGTGGTGTCGGCCAGCTTCTTGCGGTTCTTCACCGCGACCGCGATCGACATCAGGAAGGCCAGGATGCCGATGCCCACCAGCGCCGCGCCGACCGCCGCGATGATGAAGAACAGCGACAGCGAGGTGTCCTCGAACTGGCTCAGACGGCGGGTGATGCCCATCAGGCCCATGATGTAGAGGGGGGTGAACGCGAGCCAGAAACCGACCAGCCAGCACCAGAACGAGACCTTGCCCCAGAACTCGTCGAGCTTGAAGCCGAAGGCCTTCGGGAACCAGTACACCATGCCAGCGAACAGGCCGAAGACCACGCCGCCGATGATGACATTGTGGAAGTGCGCGACCAGGAACAGGCTGTTGTGCAGCACGAAGTCCGCCGGCGGCACTGCCAGCAGCACGCCGGTCATGCCACCGATGACGAAGGTGAACATGAAACCGACCGTCCACAGCATCGGCACGTCGAAGCGGATGCGGCCCTTGTACATGGTGAAGAGCCAATTGAAGATCTTCGCGCCCGTCGGGATCGAGATGATCATCGTCGTGATGCCGAAGAACGCATTGACGCTCGCGCCCGAGCCCATGGTGAAGAAGTGGTGCAGCCACACCAGGTACGACAGGATCGTGATCACCGCGGTCGCATAGACCATCGACGTGTAGCCGAACAGGCGCTTGCCGCAGTACGTCGCGACGACCTCGGAGAAGATGCCGAAGGCCGGCAGGATCAGGATATAGACTTCCGGGTGACCCCAGATCCAGATCAGGTTCACGTACATCATCGGATTGCCGCCGAGATCGTTCGTGAAGAAGTTCGTGCCGACGTAGCGGTCCATCGTCAGCAGCGCCAGCGTCGCCGTCAGGATCGGGAACGAGGCGACGATCAGGATGTTGGTGCAGAGCGAGGTCCAGGTGAAGATCGGCATGCGCATCAGCTTCATGCCCGGCGCGCGCATCTTGACGATGGTCACGATCAGGTTGATGCCCGACAGCGTGGTACCCACGCCCGCCACCTGTAGACCCCACAGGTAGTAGTCCATGCCTGTGCCCGGACTGTAATCGGCGCCCGACAGCGGCGGATACGCCAGCCAGCCGGTGCGCGCGAACTCGCCGACGAACAGCGAGATCATGATCAGCACCGCGCCCGCGGTGGTCATCCAGAAGCTGAAGTTGTTGAGGAACGGGAACGAGACGTCACGCGCGCCGATCTGCAGCGGCACCACGTAGTTCATCAGGCCCGTCACCAGCGGCATGGCCACGAAGAAGATCATGATCACGCCGTGCGCGGTGAAGATCTGATCGTAGTGGTGCGGTGGCAGGAAGCCCTCGCTGCCGCTCGCCGCCATCGCCTGGTGCGCGCGCATCAGCACCGCATCGGAGAAGCCGCGCAGCAGCATCACGATTGCGAGGATGCAATACATGATGCCGATCTTCTTGTGGTCGATGCTGGTGAACCATTCCTTCCACAGGTACCCCCACAGGCGGTACTTGGTCAGCAGGAAGAGCAGGGCGATACCGCCCAGCACGACGCCGACGAAGGTGACGCCCACGACGGGGTCATGGAGAAACGGCAGTGCATCGAGCGAGAGTCGCCCGATCCACGGTGAGTTGATCTGGTCCTGGGGTGCGGACATGGGGTTCCTGCCTGGTACTTGATTGCTTGTGTGCGGTGCGGACGATCAGCGGCCGGTCCGGCCGCCATCGTTGTCCGGCTTGCCGGGTGCGCCTTCCTGCTGCGGCTCTTGGCCCGCCGGAATCGGCTTCACGCCTTCGTCGTCGTCCTCGTTGGTCGGCGTCGGGACCGGCGTCTCTTCTTCCGGCGACACGGCGCGCGGCTGGTGGCCCTGCGGCTCGTCGCCACGTGCCTCGCGGCCCGCTTCCGGGAACGTCGCGGCAGGCGCCGCGGACGGTTCGTCCGCATGGCGGTTGTCGTAGCGCAGGCGGTCGTAGTTGGCCTGGCTGTCCACGCCACCGCCGCCGCTGCGGTCGATGTGCACCATCTCGTGCACGCACATCGAACCGGGCGCGACGCACATGTTGAGGATCGCCTCGTACAGCGACGGGTCGACGTCGTTGAAATAGCGCACCGGCTCGCGTTCCGACGGACGCTCGAGCACCAGATACTCCTCGCGGCCCAGCGCCACGCCTTCGGCGCGCGCCTTCTCCACCCATGCATCGAAACCGTCCTGGCTCAGGCCATGGAAGTTGAAGTGCATGTGCGAGAAGCCGTCGCCGCTGAAGTTGCCGGAGAAGCCCTTGTAGACGCCTTCCTTGTTGATGACGGCGTTGAGGTTGGTCTGCATGCCCGGCATCGCGTAGATCTGGCCCGCGAGTGCCGGCACGAAGAACGAGTTCATGATCGACGAGGACGTGAGCTTGAACTGGATCGGCGTGTTCACCGGCGCAGCCAGCTCATTGATCGTGGCGATGCCCTGTTCGGGATAGAAGAACAGCCACTTCCAGTCGATCGCGACCACTTCGACCACCAGCGGCTCGATGCCTTCGGGCATCGGCGTGTTCGCGTCGATACGGTCGAGCGGACGATACGGATCGAGCTTGTGCGTCGCGATCCAGGTCACCGTGCCGAGCACGAGGATGATCGCCAGCGGCGCCGACCAGATCACGAGTTCCAGACGGGTGGAGTGGTGCCACTCGGGCGCGTACTCCGCGTCCTTGTTCGACTCCCGGTATTTCCAGGCGAAGAAGAACGTCAGGAAGATCACCGGCACGATGATCAGCAGCATCAGGACCGTGGACAGCACGATCAGGTCGCGCTGCTGGACGGCGATGTCGCCGGCCGGCGACATCACGACCCAGTCGCAGCCCGACAGCAGCATGGCTGCCAGGAGCAGCGCGGAGACTCGAAGAATGGATTTCATTGGGGGGATCGACGACAACGGGAGAGGAAAACGACTTGACGGAGACGCTACGGCGCGGCCATTAGCGTGGGGGTGTAGCGGGGCACCGGACCTTGCTGCTGCGCACCTTGCCTGGCGGGCCCGTTTCAGGTTCACAATGCGGTGCATTATCCCCCATAACGACCGGAGAGAGCGCGCAGATGAGCGAACACGCACAGCAAGCCACCACCGGCCTCGACGACGCACCGGAATCCGACGACCTGGACATCTCGCCAGGCAAGATCGCGTTTCCCGTCGTCATGGGGCGGACGTCGGAGTTCTTCGACTTCTTCGTCTACGGCATCGCCGCGGTGCTGGTGTTCCCGTACCTGTTCTTTCCCGACAGTGATCCGGTGCAGGCGACGCTCAAATCGTTCGCGGTGTTCTCGCTGGCCTTCATCGCGCGCCCGATCGGCTCGATCATCTTCATGGCGATCGACCGCAACTTCAGTCGCGCGGCCAAGCTGATCGGCGCGCTGTTCCTGTTGTGCGGTTCCACGATGGCGATCGCGTTCCTGCCCAGCTACGCGCAGGCCGGCATGCTCGCGCCGGTGCTGCTGGCGGTGTTCCGCTTCGGCCAGGGCCTGGGCTGGGGCGGCGCCTGGGACGGCCTGCCGTCGCTGCTGTCGCTGAGCGCGCCGGCCAACCGCCGCGGCTGGTACGCGATGGTGCCGCAGCTCGGCGCCGCGCTCGGTTTCATGCTCGCCTGCGGCATGTTCTATGTGTTCACGCGCGTGCTGAGCCAGGAAGACTTCATGTCCTGGGGCTGGCGCTTCCCGTTCTTCGTCGCGCTGGCGCTCAACGTGGTCGCACTGTTCGCGCGTCTGCGTCTGGTGGTCACGCCGGAGTTCAAGCGTCTGTTCGACGAGAAGGAACTGCAGCCGCGGCGCGTGATCGAGACCATCCGCACGCATCCCCGCCAGGTATTCGTCGGCGCGCTGATTCCGCTGGCCACCTACGCGATGTTCCACCTGGTGACGATCTTCCCGCTGAGCTGGACCACGCTCTACACCGATCACAACGCCGCGGACTTCCTGGGCAGCCTGTTCATGGGGTCGGTGGTCGGCGGGCTGGGCATCATGCTCTCGGGCATCCTCGCCGACCGCGTGGGCCGTCGTGGCCAGCTGGCAATCGCCGCCGTGCTGATCGCGATCTTCAGTTTCTTCGCCGCGCCGCTGCTGGGCAGCGACACCACCGGTGGCCGTACCACCTACGTGATCGTCGGCTTCGCGCTGCTGGGCCTGTCGCTGGGTCAGGCGAGCAACGCCATCGCCTCGCGCTTCGAGAGCATCTACCGCTACACCGGCGCTGCGGTGACGTCCGACATCGCCTGGCTGGTCGGCGCCGGCTTCGCGCCCTTGGTGGCCCTGGGCCTGTGCAGCAAGTTCGGCCTCGAGTACGTGGGTTACTACCTGCTGTCGGGCGCGGTGGTGACGCTGGCCGCGCTGGCCTTCAGCCGCACGCTCGAAACCGTGCGCTGACCGCCGCCGCTTCGCGCACACGCACGTCGCCCTGCGGGGGGCGTGCGTGATGCGGGGGCGGGGCGCTTGCATGGGGAACGGTCCTCGGCGCCGCATTGGCGGCTCGCGTCTCGATCAGGGTGTGGATCCGGCCGGCTGACGCGATCAAAAGGTCTGCGCCCCGGCACGTGCATTTCACCACGTCGCGCAGGTCCGTGAGACTGCGACCGAATGTCGCAGCGTCTGCGCACCCCGTTTTCTGCGTTACGAAACGGGCCTGCTTGCCCGGACGGGCGGCTTCTGTGAGAATGCCCGGCTCCCTGCGGCGTCCGTCGTCGGGAGACCCTTGCCCCACCATGCGGCGTCGCCGCGCCGGGGGGCTATCCAGGCCGCTGCGAACGCGCGGTCGATATCCGAAAGGAAACCAACATGCGTCATTATGAAGTCGTGTTCCTGGTCCATCCGGACCAGAGCGAGCAGGTGCCCGCGATGATCGAGCGCTACAAGTCGCTGATCGAAGGTGCCGAAGGCAAGATCCACCGCCTTGAAGATTGGGGCCGCCGCCAGCTGGCCTACCCGATCAACAACCTGGTCAAGGCCCATTACGTGATGTTCAACATCGAAGTCGGCCAGGCCGGTCTCGATGAGCTCGTCGAAGCGTTCCGCTTCAACGACGCCGTGCTGCGTCACCTGGTGGTGCGCCGCGACGAGGCGGACACCGAGCAGTCCCTGATCATGAAGAACAAGGACGAGAAGGGCGACAAGCCCGAGCGTGGCGAGCGTCGTCGCCGTGACGACGACGGCGATTCGGTCGGCGGCAATGATGCCGACGCCGACAAGTCCGACAACTCCGCCGAAGCCGCCTGAGGATCACGCACATGTCCAAGTTCTTCCGCCGCCGCAAGTTCTGCAAGTTCACCGCCGAAGGTGTCAAGGAGATCGATTACAAGGATCTCAACACCCTGCGCCAGAACCTCACCGAGAACGGCAAGATCGTCCCGAGCCGCATCACCGGTACGAAGTCGCGCTACCAGCGCCAGCTGGCCACGGCCGTCAAGCGCGCGCGTTTCCTCGCGCTGATCCCGTACACCGACAACCACAACGTCTGATCCCGACCGGGGTCACGCGTTTTCGTCCGATTCGGACAGCAACCGTTGCGGCGCCCCGGCGCCGCTAACGAATACGGAGCAACACCATGCAACTGATTCTTCTGCAGAAGGTCACCAACCTCGGCAACCTCGGCGACAAGGTCAACGTGAAGCCGGGCTACGGCCGCAACTTCCTGGTGCCGCAGGGCAAGGCCGTGCCGGCCACCACGAAGAGCATCGCCGAGTTCGAAGCGCGTCGCGCCGAGTACGAGGCCAAGGCCCAGTCGCAGCTCGACGAGGCGCAGCAGCGCCTGGCCAAGCTCGAAGGCGCCAGCGTCACGATCTACGCCAACGCATCGACCGAAGGCAAGCTGTACGGCTCGGTCGGCCCGCGCGAAATCGCCGACGCGCTGACCAAGGCGGTCACGCCGGTCAACAAGTCGGAAGTCGTGCTGGGTGAAGGCGCGTTCCGCAACACCGGCGAGTTCGAGGTCGTGGTGCATCTGCACGCCGACGCCGAGACCACCGTCAAGGTCGTCATCGAAGGTGAGGTCGCCTGATCCATCGGATCGGGTCGACCTGGAACGGGCGCCGCGAGGCGCCCGTTTTCGTTTGGGCTCCAGGGCGTCTGACGACTCCGGATACGCGAGTCGGACAGCAGGCGACTCGCGGACGCTGCTCCGTTGCAGGCGGTACAGGTGGGCATCTTTCCCCGTGAGAGCGCCCGCCCCGGACTTGATCCGGGATCGCAAGGCGACGCGCGGCAGGCGAGGGCAGGGGGTCTTCTCGCATGTGTACGCGTGTCGGGAACCCGGTTCGCAGCCTGCGAGATCGCGACACGCGAACCTGTCGCGCACGCACCCAGCGAATCTTATCCACAGGTTGTGGGGGCGCGTATCCACAGGCGCGCGGCCTACCATCCGACTGCAGTACTCCGTTCCTCCGAAACCGACCGCCATGTCCGCACGCAACGACTTCCGCCACACCGACCGCGATCGCGACCGCCACGAGCGCAGCGATCCGCGCGTCGAACAGCTGCGCGTGCCGCCGCAGTCGATCGAGGCCGAACAGGCGGTGCTCGGCGGCTTGATGCTGGTGCCCGATGCGTTCGACCGCATCGCCGACCTGCTGGTGCCGGACGATTTCTATCGCCGCGATCACCAGAAGATCTACGCCGCGATCCAGGAGCTGGCGGAGAAGAGCAAGCCCTTCGACGCGGTCACGCTCGGCGAGTGGTTCGAATCCAACGGCCTGTCCGAACTCGTCGCCGGCGGTGCGTATCTCGGCGAGCTCGCCAGCACCACGCCATCGGCGGCCAACATCCGCGCGTATGCGGAGATCGTCCGCGACAAGGCGATCCTGCGACAGCTGATCGAAGTGGGTACCGAGATCGTCAACGACGGTTTCCAGCCCGAGGGCCGCGACAGCAGCGAAATCCTCGCCAAGGCCGAGCAGCAGGTGTTCAAGATCGCCGAGGCCGGCGCGCAGGGCCGCACCGACTTCACCGCGATCAACAAGGCGATGGCCGACGCCTTCGACGTGCTGCAGACCCGCTACGCCAACGGCGGCGGCGTCACCGGCCTGCCGACCGGCTACACGGAGTTCGACGAGATGACCGCCGGCCTGCAGCCGACCGATCTGATCATCCTCGCGGCGCGTCCGGCGATGGGCAAGACGACGTTCGCGCTGAACATCGCCGAGTACGCTGCGATCAAGACCAAGAAGGCGGTCGGCGTGTTCTCGATGGAAATGTCGGCCAGCCAGCTCGCGCTGCGCCTGATTTCCTCCAACGGCCGCATCAATGCCACGCGCCTGCGCACCGGCCAGCTCGAGGACGAGGACTGGAGCCGCGTCAGCAGCGCGATCCGCATGCTCAAGGAAACCAAGATCTTCATCGACGACACGCCGGGCCTCGGCCCCGACGTGTTACGCGCGAAGTGTCGCCGCCTCAAGCGCGAGCACGATCTGGGCCTGATCGTCATCGACTACCTGCAGCTGATGTCGGTGCCGGGCAACAGCGAGAACCGCGCCACCGAGATCTCCGAGATCTCGCGTTCGCTCAAGGGTCTGGCCAAGGAACTCAACGTGCCGGTGATGGCGCTGTCGCAGCTCAACCGCTCGCTGGAAACCCGCGCCGACAAGCGTCCGGTGATGGCCGATCTGCGCGAGTCGGGCGCCATCGAGCAGGACGCCGACATCATCATCTTCATCTACCGCGACGACTACTACAACAAGGAAACGTCGCCGGACAAAGGCCTGGCCGAGATCATCATCGGCAAGCAGCGTAGCGGCCCGACCGGCTCGGTGAAGCTCAAGTTCTTCGGCGAATACACGCGTTTCGACAACCTGTCGCACGACTCGATCGGCAGCTTCGAGTAGGTCCGCGGTTCACCTGCGCGTCCAGCGGACGCGTCGCGGCGAAGGCACAATAGACGGCCCCACACCCGCTGCGCTTCGCATGGCCCGCCCGATCACCGCCACCATCCACACCGACGCATTGCGCCACAACCTGGGCGCGATGCGCGCGCGGGCGCCAGGGCGGCGGCTGATGGCGATGGTCAAGGCCGATGGCTACGGACACGGGCTGGAAACCGCGGCGCGCGCGCTGCGCGAGGCGGACGCGTTCGGCGTCGCCGCGATCGAGGACGCCGCGCGCATCCGCGCTGCCGGGCTCGCACAACCGATCCTCGTGCTCTCGGGTTTCGACAATCCCGATGATCTCGACCAGCTTCGCGCCCTGGGCGCCGAGGCGATCGTGCATCACGCGGCGCAGCTCGATCTGCTCGAGCGCACCGACGGCGCGCCGATCCGCGTCTGGCTCAAGGTCGACACCGGCATGCACCGGCTCGGCTTCGCACCCGATCAGGTGCGCGAGGCGCATGCGCGACTGCGCGCGGCGCGCGGCGTCGCTGGCGACATCGTGCTGATGACGCATTTCGCCAGCTCCGACGAATTCGACGCGCACACGCCGAACGGGCTGCAGACGCCCGCGCAGATGCGCGCATTCGTCGCGGCGACCGAAGGTCTGGACGGCCCGCGTTCGCTGGCCAATTCCGCCGCCGTGCTCGGCTGGCCCGATGCCTATGGCGACTGGATCCGTCCGGGCGGCGCGCTGTACGGCATGTCGGTCGTCGCCGGTCGCAGTGGCGCCTCGTTCGGTCTGCGGCCGGCGATGACGTTCGAGACGCGCCTGCTCGCGGTCAATCGCGTGGCCAAGGGCGAGCGCATCGGCTATTCCGCGACCTGGGAAGCCCCCGAGGACATGCCGGTCGGCGTGGCGGCAGTCGGCTACGGCGACGGCTATCCGCGGCTTGCGCCCGCCGGCACGCCGGTGCTGGTCAACGGCCGCATGGCCAGTGTGGCCGGCCGCGTGTCGATGGATCTGATGACCATCGATCTGCGTGGCCAGCCCGAGGCACGCGCCGGTGATCCGGTCGTGCTGTGGGGCGATGCCCTGCCGGTCGAGACCGTGGCCGAAGCCGCGGGCACGATCTCCTACGCGCTGACCTGCGGCATCACCCGCCGCGTGCGCTTCGTCAACGACTGACGTCTCGCCTTACGGCTGTACGTGGGTGAGCCGGATCCGGCCCACATGCACATCCACCGTATCGGCGGCGATGCTCACCGGCACGCGCGTGTCGGTGACGAAGCGCAGGCTGCCGTCGGGCATCGACACCGAGGCATGCAGGCCGTACTGGCCGTTGGCGCGCAATTTCGCGCGCGGCACGTCGATCGCGAATTCGTAGGGGCCGGGGCCGACCGTCGTCACCTGTTCGGCGAGCACGGCCTGTTGCGTGTCGGCGAGCTGGTTGTCGAGCACCTGCACGCGCAGTTGCGCGCCTTCGGGCAGCAGGATCTTCTCGAAATACATCGCCTCGCCCTGGATGCGCACGCGCTCGGTGGATTCGGTCATCGGTGCGGTTCCGGAAGCGGTCGGGGGCGGCGCGGTCTGGCAGGCGGCGAGCAGTGCGGAGGCGCACAGCGGCAGCGCGGCGAGGCGGAGCAGGGCACGGGACATGGCTGGCTTCCTGGAGGTGAGCGTCGCGGTCGAGCATGCGCCGGCGCGGTGGAACGGCGGGTCAACGCCCGGTCGGGCGCAGGACGACGAAGGTGCCGAAGTGATCCGACGGCCAGGTGCCGTCCGTGCCGGGCGTGTCGAGCACGACACGTGCCTCGACGAGATCGAAGCGACCGGCCTCGGCGAACACGTGATCGATGCGGCGGCGCTCATCGAAGAAGTGCGGGTTGAGCGTGGTCACGCCGCGTGCATCGGCATCGGGGTGCAGCGCGCCGTAGACGTCGAGGAAGCCGTCCAGCGCATCGAGTTCCGGCGCGCTGGCCGCGGCATTGAAATCACCGAGGACCAGTGCGGGCGCGCCATCGTCGTGCCGGCCCATGAACGTGCGCCCGTCCTGCAACTGGCGGCGGCGCAGGGGCGCGCCCTCGGACGTGTGATGCAGATGGGTGAAATAGACGTCGATCGGGCGACCCGCGACCTGCAGCCGCGCATGTCCCATCGTGCGCGAATCCGCACGCGGCTCCAGCGCCGTCCAGTCGCGGGACTGCACCGGCAGCCGGGTCAGCAGCGCGTTGCCGTAGCGATGCGGCTGCCCTTCGGGATCGGTCGAAACGAACTGCACCGAGTAGCCGAGCGCGTCGCCCAGCGTCTGCGCCTGGTTCGGCAGGTCCGCGGTCTGCAGCACTTCCTGCAGCGCGATGACGTCGGCATCGAGCGCGCGCAGCTGTTCGACGATCAACGGCAGGCGCTTCGGCCACTCGGCCTTGTCGTGATAGATGTTGAGCGTGGCGACACGCAGCTCGGGCGCTGTGGCATGGCGCGGCGACGAGGACGCGCAGGCGGCGAGCGAGAGGGCGAGCAGGGCGGCAAGCAGATGTTTCATGGCGTGGTGTCTCCGGTGGCGGGCACGGTGTCGACGCGCATCACGGGATAGAGGTTGTAGCGGTCGTCCCAGGCGCTGTGACGGCGATAGAAGAAATCGAGGCGTGCCTCGGGGCTGGATGCGAATGCGGCGTCGTCGCGGAGTCTGGCCTCGAACTCGGTCCGCAGCGCCGGATCGCGCGCCAGCATCTCGCGCGCGACCTCTTCGGCCACGTAGTCCTCCATGTACTCCTTGCGCTCGAAGTGGTTGTTGAACCAGCCCCATGCCGCAAGCGAGTCCGGCGCTTGCGGCTCGAGCAGCGCCATCACCAGGCGCGCCTTCGGCTGGGCGATCGGAACGAACAGCGCACCCTCGTACACGAACTGCGCTTCCGGTTGCCAGCGCCCGTCCAGCGTCAGACGCTGCCGCCCCTCGACAGACTGCGCTGCCGGCGTGGCGACGCTGGCCCGGAAGACCTGGGCGTTTTCGACCCGGGTGGGCAAGCCGCAGAGTTCGAAGCTGTGCATCCGCGCGCAGCCGATACGCCTGAACGCGATGCCGTGCTGTCTGAGCTTTGCGCCGACGCCGTCAGCATGCGCGGCCGGCACGATGTAGCCGCCACGTGGCGCCTCCACCTCCACGCTCGGCACGATCTCGTCGCGCATCGGCACCCGCCAAAGCTGTGGGGTGCGCTCGTCGTAGCGGGTCATCAGCTGCCCCGAGATCTCCGATGGTGTGCGCGTATACGCGTAGCCGCGGAAATCGACGGTGCGGCTGGCATCGGTCGCTTTCCACGCCAGCGGTGCGCGCGTACCACCCAGCGCGGCCGCGCGGGCGTCGGCCTCGCGCGCGACCCGCATCCAGTCGCGGCCATGCTGCGCGATCTGCTCGACCACCGACACCACGGTGTTGCGGGTGATGCGCACGCGCACCGGGTAGGTCTTCCACGAGTGCGTCTCGACCAGCATGCCGATCCGGTTGCGCAGCAGGAAATAGCCGGTCGAGAACCGCGGCGGTGACACGCCGTCCTCGAAACCGGATGCCGGATTGTCGTGTTCGACGAACGAGGGGTAGTAGGGCAGCGGCAGCGAGCCCTGCTCGGCGAGATCGGCCATCACCGCATCGCGGAAAGTGCGGCCGACCTCGCGCAACGCTTCGTCGCCGGCATGCACCGGTTCGACCTGGATCGAGATGTCGTGCTCGAACTGCGCGCCGTTGGTCGCGTGCAGATCGACGTAGGCGATCGGATCCCAGGCCTCGACCAGCGCCAGCATCGCCTGCATCTCCGGCGCGTCGGCTTTCGCGTAGTCGCGGTTGAGGTTGAGGTTCTGCGCGGTGGTGCGCCAGCCCATCTCACGCGGGCCGCGCTGGTTGGGCCGGTTCCATGCGCCGAAGCGTTCGTGGCCATCGACGCTGAACACCGGCACGAATACCAGCACCGCATCGTCGAGCGCGCCGGGTGCGGCGCTGCCGTCGAGCAGTTCGCGCAGCGCGAGAAAGCCCGCGTCCTTGCCGTCGATCTCGCCGGCATGGATGCCGCCCTGGACCAGCACGACCGGAACGCCCGCCGCGTGTGCGGCTGCGGGATCGAGCGCGCCGCTTCGGCTGGCGACCAGGGCCTGCATCGGACGGCCTTCGGGCGAGGTGCCGAAGCGGATGCAGCGCACCGCGTCCGGGTGCAGCCGCGCGAAGGTCTCGCACAGGGCGATCACTTCGTCGTAGCGGCCGGTTTCCACGAAGCCGCTGCGCTCGGCGACGGTAATGCGCGGATCGACGGCCGCCGCGGCGGGCATGGCGGACAGCAGCAGGGCGAGGGCGAGCGGCAGGCGGGGCAACGGCATGGCGGAGTCCGGTCAGGCGATCCGCCATGATGCCGCCCGGCGCGCGCAGGCCCAAGTGCGTGGCGTGCGCAGGCCCGGCACTTGCCTCATCCGTGGCGTGCAAGCGGCTGGCGACGGGCCGCGATCGGGTAGTCTGTGCGGCTTCAAACAGCCGCGACGCGCCGATGACGACGACACCGCAGACCACCAGTGGACCGATGCCCCGCCAGATCGGCTACATCATCGGCAACGAAGCCTGCGAGCGCTTCAGCTTCTACGGCATGCGCAACATCCTGGTGCCGTTCCTGATCAGCTCGGTGCTGCTGGGCTACCTGCCGCAGGGTGCGGACCGCGATGCGGCGGCGAAGGACATCTTCCATACCTTCGTGATCGGGGTGTACTTCTTCCCGCTGCTCGGCGGCTGGCTGGCGGACCGCTTCTTCGGCAAGTACCACACCATCCTGTGGTTCTCGCTGATCTACTGCGCCGGCCACGCGTGCCTGGCGGCCTTCGAGAACAACGCGACCGGCTTCTACACCGGTCTGTTCCTGATCGCGCTCGGCTCGGGCGGCATCAAGCCGCTGGTGGTCTCGTTCTGCGGCGACCAGTTCGACCAGACCAACAAGAGCAAGGCGAAAGTGGTCTTCGACGCCTTCTACTGGATCATCAACTTCGGCTCGTTCTTCGCATCGCTGCTGGCGCCGCTGTTCCTGCGCCATTACGGGCCGGCCGTCGCGTTCGGCATCCCGGGCATCCTGATGTTCATCGCGACCTTCGTGTTCTGGCTGGGCCGCAAGGACTACGTCAACGTGCCGCCGGCGCGCCGCGATCCGCACGCCTTCTTCGAAGTGGTCAAGACCGCGCTGCGCGCGCGCCACGCGGGCGAAGGCCGTCCGGGTCTGGCGGTGGCGATGGTCGGCGTGGTGTCGGCCATGGTGATGCTGGCGCTGTGGCTGCTGTCGGCGACGGTGTCGCTGTCGTGGTGGCCGACCGACTTCGGTTTCGTCATCACTGCGTGTCTGGCGCTGGGCGTGATCATCGCGCTGGGCGGCTGGGGCGCTTCGCTGCAGCTCGAGCGTGCGCGCGGCCTGCACCCCGATGCGGCCGTCGACGGCGTGCGCGCGGTGCTGCGCATCCTGATCGTGTTCGCGCTGGTCACGCCGTTCTGGTCGCTGTTCGACCAGAAGGCCTCGACCTGGATCATCCAGGGCCGCGAGATGGTGATTCCGCACGCCTCGGCGTGGTGGCCGAGCTGGTTGATCCAGGACGCCGCGCAGATGCAGGCGCTCAACCCGTTGCTGGTGATGCTGCTGATCCCGTTCAACAACCTCGTGCTGTATCCCGCGCTGCGCAAGCTCGGGTTCGAGCCGACCGCGCTGCGGCGCATGGGATGGGGCATCGCGATCTCCGGCACCTCGTGGATCGTCGCCGGCGGTCTGCAGCTGTGGCTCGACGGCGGCCAGGAAGTGTCGCTCGCCTGGCAGTCGCTGCCGTATCTGCTGCTGACCTTCGGTGAAGTGCTGGTGTCGGCAACGGCGCTGGAGTTCGCCTACAGCCAGGCGCCGCAGGCGATGAAGGGCGTGATCATGGCGCTGTGGTATCTCACCAGCACCTTCGGCAGCCTATGGGTGCTGCTGACCAACGCGGGCGTACGCAACGATGCGGTGACGGCGTACATCGCCTCGACCGGCATGAGCGAGAACGCCTTCCTGATGTTCTTCTTCGCGGCCTTCGCATTCGTCGCGGCATTGGCGTTCGGACTCTACGCGCGCCGCTATCCCATGCAGGACAACTACCGCGTCGCCTGACGCGGAGGATCTTCGATGAACTTCGGACCCGTCACACTCGTCCTGATCGCCGTGACCGTGCTGGTCTCGTGGCAGGCCTTCGAGAAACCGCAGCTGCTCGGCCGCCTGATCCTGTGGCCGCCGGCGATCGATCGGCACAAGCAGTACGACCGGTTGATCACGCACGGCTTCGTCCACGCCGACTGGCAGCACCTGATCTTCAACATGATCACGCTGTTCTTCTTCGGCGCCGGCATCGAACGCGCGTTCGCGCCGTACATCGGGCCGGTCGGATTCCTGCTGTTCTATGTCTCGGCGATTCTGGTCGCGATCCTGCCGACGTACCTGCGTCACCGGCACGATCCGAACTACCGCAGCCTCGGCGCGTCGGGCGCCGTGTCGGCGGTGCTGTTCGCATCGATCCTGATCAATCCCTGGCAGCTGTTGCTGGTGCTCTTCATCCCGATGCCGGCGATCGTCTTCGGTGTCTGCTACATCGGCTACAGCATCTGGATGGACAAGCGCGGCGGCGACAACATCAACCACAGTGCGCATCTGTGGGGCGCGGGCTACGGCATGCTGTTCACCGTGATCATGGAGCCGCGGATCATCGGCGTGTTCCTCGATCGGCTGATGTCGCCGTCGTTCTGAGTACGTGTTTCCCGGTGACCGCTCTCACCGCATCTGCATGTAACGCATGATAATTCTGGCTGCACGTCCAACCACGGAGTGCGCCTCATGGCAGTTACGCGAGCGAAAGCCACCGCCCTGCTCAACAAGACGGAAATGGGCCTCTACGACGACAGTCGTGCGAACGCCCTGCGCGATCACAGCGACGCGCGTCTGACGCAGCTGGTCTCACGTGCACGCACGGCGCGCGATCGCGCACGTGATCTGGAAAAGCGTCAGCGCCTGGCGTCCCGCAAGACCAGCGGCAGCAAATCGGGCCGTACCGGACTGGCCAATGCACGTACGGGTGAGAAGGCCGAGTTGCTGGCCGACATCCTGTCGCGTCTCGAAACCCGTCAGCGCGACGCCGCCAAGGCCGCGAAGACCGCCGCGAAGTCCAAGCCGGCGAAGACGGCCGCGCCGAAACGCGCACCAAAGGCCGCGAAGGCCACCGGCAAGACCACGAAGCAGGCCACGAAGTCGGTGGGCACGAAGACTTCGAAGCCCGCGAAGACGACGACGACTGCGAAGAAGGCCGCAACGCCTGCGTCCGCGGCGAAGACCATGAACAAGGTCGCGAACAAAGCCGCCACGAAGACAGCCAGACAGGTGTCGAGCAAGACCACGGCAGCAGCACCTCCGAAGGCTGCCAAGAAGCCGGCTGCGAAGAAAGCCGCTGGCAAAGCGTCCGCGTCTGCGAAACCGGCTTCAGCGGCCAGGCCCGCGGGTCGCACTGCGACGAAGACAGCGAAGGTCGAAGCGCCTGCGGGCAAGACCGGAAAGTCCGGCGGTCGCGCCAAGCGCGGCATCACGCCGGAACAGGCGCTCGAGAACACCCGCAAGCTGCTCGAGCAGCACGAGGCGGAGGCCAAGGCCGGCAAGCACTGGGAAACGATCGGCAACGAAGGCGGCCCGGTCGACGCGCCCGGTTACCAGTCACCGCAGGCGCGTTCGAAGGCGCTGGCGCTGCACGAGGCCGAGACCCGTCAGGCGTCGATCAACGGCAGCATCAGCACGCGCGATCGTCGCAACCAGGGCAAGCGCGACCACCGCAACGACTGATCAGTCAGGGCGCGCGTGCCTGCTCGGGCGCGCGCCCGCTGCATCTCCGGCTCAGGCCACGACGCGCAACGCGACGTCGGGGACTTCGGCGTAGGTATCCAGCAGGCGCTGCTGGATGAAATGGTCCAGCTGCTCGAATTCGCTGGATCCGGTCTGGTCGAGGCGGGTCAGTTCGTACAGCCGCTCGATGGCTTCCCGCAAATCGGTGCGTCGTGTGTCCATGTCTGCGCGTTCCCCTGTATCCCCGGGACGCAGCACGTCCCGTGCCAACCTCTCCTCGACCCCGCATGCCCGGGGATGACCGCCGACGTCACTCCGAGTGACGTCTTCGGCGCAGAACCGTGACGCGCCGCGTCATGACCGCGCGGCGTCGCCGCGGGCATCCGCGGCGCACGACGTGTCAGCATGGGGTCGGAAATTTCCGAATCTGAAGTAGGACGATCATCCATGTCGAACCCACCGATCCGTCTGGATGCGGCCCGGCACCTGTTCGAGATCAGCGTCGACGGCCAAGTCGCGCATCTCGAATTCCGCGAAAAACAAGGCGTTCTGACCATCCTGCACACCATCGTGCCCGGTGCGCTCGGCGGCCGTGGATACGGGGCGGCACTGGTCGATGCAGCAGTGGCGCATGCCGGAAGCAGAGGGCTCCAGGTGGCCTCCGAATGCTGGTATGCGACCCGTCATCTGGCCGCCGAAAAGGACCCCGGAACAGGCGGAAAAGGGGGCCACTAAGGGCCATTCCCGCATTCACCTTTTCTTTTTCAATTGCGGTATCGTGCGCGAACTGTTCAAGGCGGGATCACGGTACATCGTGACTCCGATGCGGTAGATCCAAGTTGAACGCCCGGTTCGCCGGTCGGGACGATCCGCTCCATCGCTTCGCGTTACCCCTTGCTCGACAGTCGCGGCATCCGGACCACAGCGTCGGCGGGTGCCGTGTTCCCATTCAAACTGATTCAAGGAGTAACACCATGAGCGATCGTCAGAGCGGCACCGTCAAGTGGTTCAACGATGCCAAGGGCTTCGGCTTCATCACCCCGGAAAGCGGCCAGGACCTGTTCGTCCACTTCCGTTCGATCCAGGGCACCGGCTTCAAGTCGCTGCAGGAAGGCCAGAAGGTGACCTTCAAGGTCGTCCAGGGCCAGAAGGGCCTGCAGGCCGACGAAGTGCAGGCCGTCTAAGACGCCCCGCCTTCCGCGAGACCCGGCCCCGGACGGAAACGTCCGGGGCTTTTCGTATGTGCGATGCGCAGACGCATGCCGTCACGACAATCGCACGGCACGCCCATTAGTTTTTCGTTTCGCCACGTCATTTGGAGCGACGATGTCCGCACCGATCCGGTCCCTGTATTGCCTGCCACTGCTGGCCCTGGCGCTGTCCGCGTGCCAACGCGACGTGCCGGCACCTGCGCAGTCCGCGGCCGGGGACACGCCGCCACCCGCCGAGACCGTGCAGCCGCTGGACGAGACGACGCCCGAGTTGAAGGACGTCGTCGAGATGGACCCGAAGTTCATCGTCGGCATCAGCTATTCGCCCGAGGCCAACAAGTACCCCGGGCTCGCCGCGGAACTGCACCGCTACGCGCAGGCCGCGCGCGACGAGTTGATGGAAGCGGTCGGCGGCGCCGAGCTGCAGCCGGGCACGATGTACGACCTGTCGCTCAACTTCAGCACCCTGGTCGACTCGCCGGACATGCTGGCGATCGCGGCCGACGGCAGCAGCTATACCGGCGGCGCGCACGACAATCCGCTGATCGAGCGCTTCGTCTGGCTGGTGCGCGAGCAGAAGCTGCTGACCGCCGAGGCGCTGCTGTCCGGCGAAGGCGACTGGAAGGCGATCTCCGGCTACGTGCGCGAGCAGTTGCACGCAGCGTTGTCGCAACGCATCGACGCCGACGAGCTCGAACCCGAGGAGCGCAGCCGCCAGATGCGTTCGGCCGGCAAGATGATCGACGAGGGCTCGGGCCCGGACGTCGCCAACTATCAGCAGTTCGAGCCGATTCCCGGCCCCGGCGGCAAGCTGTCGGGCCTGCGGTTCGTGTTTCCGCCCTATCAGGTGGGGCCGTACTCGGACGGCGTGCAGACGGTCGATGTGCCGGCCGCGGTGCTGCTGCCGCACGTGGCGCCGGCCTACCGCGACCTGTTCGTCCAGGCCTGAGCTTCAGGGCGCGAGCGCGCCCAGCGTCGCGCCGATCTCCGCGTCCAGCCGCAAGGTCGCGAGGGCATCGGCGCGCGTGGTGCCGCCGTTGAGGATCGCCAGCGGCAGGCCGGCATCGGCCGCCATCTTGGCGAAGCGGAATCCCGAATAGACCATCAGCGACGAGCCGACGACGAGCATCGCGTCGCTCGCGCCGAGCGCCGCCTGCGCATCCTGCACGCGCGCGCGCGGCACGTTCTCGCCGAAGAACACGACGTCCGGCTTCAGCATGCCGTCGCACAGCGGGCAGCGCGGCGGGACGAAGATCTTCTCCGCATCGGCCGCGATGTCGGCATCGCCGTCGGGCGCCATCGCCGCGTCGCCGGGATGCCAGTGCGGATTGTCGGCGACGAGCCGCGGCTGCAGTACGTCGCGTGGCGTGAGGTGGCCGCAGGACAGGCAGGTCACCTGGTCGAGCCGGCCGTGCAGATCGATGACGCGTCGGCTGCCCGCACGCTGGTGCAGGCCGTCGACGTTCTGGGTCAGCAGCGTCGTGACCGGCCCGTCGTGTTCGAGCATCGCCAGGGCGCGGTGCGCGGCGTTGGGCTGTGCGACCGAGAACTTCGGCCAGCCGACGAAACTGCGGGCCCAGTAACGACGGTACACGGCCGGATCGCCGGTGAATGCCTGCCAGGTCACCGGCGCGGCGCGCTTCCAGTCGCCGTTGGCATCGCGGTAATCGGGTATGCCCGAGCCGGTGCTGATGCCCGCGCCGGTGAGCACGAACACACGCTGGAAGCCGGCCAGCCAGTCGCGCAATCGCGTGGTGGCATCGGGTGTATCGAGGACGAGCGCGGACATGCGGCCCATGCTACAGGCCGGGTGTGCGGCGGACGTGTGCGCCGTGGAATGCGCGTGTTCGAAAGCCGCAAACGAAACGCCCGGCGCGGGGCCGGGCGTTTCGGGTCACACGGTGCGGTGAGCGGTCAGTTCGCCGCGGCCTTCGGATCCGGTGCGAGACCCCGCTTGATCAGCAGCGGCTCGATCTGCGGCTCGTGGCCGGTGAAATCGATGAACAGCTGCTTGGCATCCTTGCTGCCGCCGCGCGAGAGCAGCGTGCTGCGGAAGCGGTCGCCGTTCTCGCGGGTCAGGCCACCGTTCTGCTCGATCCACTGCACGGTGTTGGCGTCGAGCACTTCCGACCAGATGTAGGCGTAGTAGCCCGCCGCATAACCACCGTTGATGTGGCTGAAGTACGGCGTGCGATAGCGCGGCGGCACCGGCGCGTAATCGAGGCCGGCGGCCTTGAGCGCGGCGGCCTCGGTGGCCATGACCTCGGAACCGTCGGGCAGCTGGTCGGCCGGCAGCTGGTGCAGGTACTGGTCGAGCATCGCCGAGCCCAGGTACTCGGTCGTCGCGAAGCCCTGGTTGAACTTCGCCGCGGCCTGCACCTTGGCCAGCAGCTCGGCCGGCATCGGCGCGCCGGTGCGGTAGTCCTTCGCGTAGTTGGCGAGGATCGACGGCCAGTCCGCCCACATCTCGTTGACCTGCGACGGGAACTCGACGAAGTCGCGCGGCACGCTGGTACCGCTGAAGAACGGGTACTTCACGTCCGAGAACATGCCGTGGAGCGAGTGGCCGAACTCGTGGAACATCGTCGTCACCTCGTCCCAGGTCAGCAGCGTCGGCTGGCCGGGCTGCGGCTTCGGAATGTTCTGGTGGTTCGCGGTGACCGTCAGTGTGCCGTCCAGCTCGGACTGCGACACGTACGAGTTCATCCACGCGCCGCCGCGCTTGGACGGACGCGCGTAGGGGTCGAAGATGAAGATCGCGAGCTGGCTGCCGTCTTCATTGAAGACGTCGTAGGTCCAGGTGTCGGGGTGGTACTTCGGCAGGTCCGTGCGTTCCTTGAACGTGATGCCGTAGAGCTGCGTCGCGGCGAAGAACACGCCGTTCTCCAGCACGTTCTTCATTTCGAAGTAGGGCTTGAGCTGCGCATCGTCGAAGCTGTACTTGTCCTGGCGGACCTTCTCCGAGTAGTAGGCCCAGTCCCACGGCTCGAGCTGGAACGTCGGCTCGCCCTTGGCGGCCTGTTCGCGGTCGATCATCGCCTGCAGTTCGGCGGCTTCGAGCTTGGCGTTGGCGACGGCGGCCGGTGCGAGCTGGCCCAGCATGTCATTGACGGCCTCGACGGTGCCGGCGGTCGAATCCTCGAGGATGAAGGCGGCCTGGTTCGGGTAGCCCATCAGGTTCGCGCGCTCGGCGCGCAGCTTGAGGATCTGCGAGATGACCTCGGTATTGTCGTACTGGTTGCCGCGGCTGCCGCGTGCGACCGACGCCTTGTGCACGCGCTCGCGCAGCTCGCGGTTGTTGATCTGCGGCAGCGGCGGCTGGCCGGTGGTGTTGAGCAGGGTGATGACGTACTTGCCTTCGAGGCCACGCGATTTCGCGGCATCCGCCGCGGCGGCGATCTGCGCCTCGCTCATGCCGTCGAGTTCCTCGACGGTGTCGACGACGACGGCCGAATCGTTGACTTCGTTGAGCACGTTCTGGCTGAAGGTCGTGCCGAGCTTCGCCGACTCGGCGTTGATGCGGCGCATCTCCTGCTTCTGCGCTTCGGTCAGGTTGGCACCGGCGCGGACGAACATCGTGTGGTAACGCTCGACGAGGCGCTTGCCCTCGGCGTCCAGACCCAGCGAGTCGACGTTCTTGAACAGCGTGTCGACGCGTGCGAACAGCTTCGGGTTGAGCATCACCGCATCGCGGTGCGCGGCGAACTTCGGCGCGTAGTCGGCGTCGATCTTCTTGCGTGCATCGTTGGTGTCGGTGCCGTTGAGGCTGCCGAAGATGCCGCGGGCGCGCGACAGCACTTCACCGGACTTCTCCAGCGCGATGATCGTGTTGTCGAACGTCGGCGCTTCGGGGTTGTTGGCGATCGCCTCGATCTCGCGCAGGTTTTCGGCCATGCCGGCATCGAACGCGGGACCGAAGTGCTCGTCCTTGATCTGGTCGAAGTGCGGATAGCGCAGATCGAGCGTGCTCTCGACGAACAGCGGGTTGTCGGCGGTGCGCTGGGCGCTCGCGGCGGGCGGGGCGGAGGCGGTGCCGGTGGTCTGCGCGAAGGCGGGCAGGGCGGACACGGCGAGGGCCGCGCACAGGGCGACGGCGAGCGGGTGCTTCAGCAAGGGGATTCTCCCGGTGACATGACCCACTAGGCTAGCCGATCGGGTGTGGACGTGGCCCATGCCGGAAGTCCGGACACGCGATTCCACGGTGCGACAAGTGCTTACGCGCGCAAGCTGCGCCGCATTGCGAAGGATGTGTCGCGCGGGACGGACCGGTCGGTCAGACTGGCGATCCGTTTTCCTGCCGGAGCCGCGATGACCAGCGCATTCGATTTCCAGGCCACCAGCCTCGACGGTTCGCCGCAACCGCTGTCCGATTACGCCGACCGCGTGCTGCTGATCGTCAACGTCGCTTCGAAGTGCGGATTCACCCCGCAGTACACCGGCCTGCAGCAGCTGTGGCGCGATTACCGCGACCAGGGCCTGGTGGTGCTGGGCTTTCCCTGCGACCAGTTCGGGCATCAGGAGCCGGGCACGGCGGCCGACATCCGCGATTTCTGCGCGCTGAACTACGCGGTCGATTTTCCGATGTCGGCCAAGGTCGACGTCAACGGCCCGGACGCGCATCCGCTGTGGACCTGGCTGCAGGCGCAGAAGCGCGGCGTGCTGGGCACGCGCGCGATCAAATGGAACTTCACCAAATTCCTGGTGGGCCGCGACGGGCAGGTCATCGGCCGGTTCGCGCCGTCGGCCAAGCCGGAAAGCCTGCGCAAGCCGATCGAGGCGGCGCTGGGGTGAGCGGTTCGTGGGGTGGGTGGAGTTTCAGCGAATCCCATCGCTGACCTGTGAGGTCACTGTGGGCGTTCGCCCTCACCCCAACCCCTCTCCCGGGGGGAGAGGGGCTCGAAACCGATGCGCGGCACGCGGCGCGCGCGCCGCGCGCATCACTTCTCGACGAACGCGCGCTCGAAGACGTACTGGCCGGGCGTGCCGATGCGCGGCGCGGCTTCGAAACCACGGGCGTCGAGCAGCTGGCGGAAGTCGGCCAGCATCTGCGGGCTGCCGCAGATCATCGCGCGGTCGTGTTCGGGGTCGAGCGGCGGCAGGCCGAGGTCGGATGCCATGCGTCCACTGTCGAGCAGTTCGGTCAGACGACCGCGGTGGCTGCGGCCGTTGAAGTCGAAGTCCTCGCGGGTGACCGCGGGGTAGTACAGGAGCTGCTTCGCCATCTGCTCGCCGAGGAACTCGTGGTGCGGCAGCTCGTTGACGATGTAGTCGCGGTAGGCCAGGTCCTGCGGGGTGCGCACGCCGTGGGTCACGATGACCTTGTCGAAGCGCTCGTAGGTCTCGGGATCCTTGATCACCGACAGCCACGGCGCGAAGCCTGTGCCGGTGCCCAGCAGATACAGGTTCCGGCCCGGATGCAGATCGTGGATCAGCAGGGTGCCGGTCGGCTTGCGGCCGATCAGCACCTGGTCGCCCGGCTGGATGTGCTGCAGGCGCGAAGTCAGCGGACCGTTGTCGACCTTGATGCTGAAGAACTCGAGCTGCTCTTCCCAGTTCGCGCTGGCGATCGAATACGCGCGCAGGATCGGCTTGCCTTCGGTTTCCAGCCCGATCATCACGAACTGGCCGTTCTCGAAGCGGAAGCCGTCGTCGCGGGTGGTGGTGAAGCTGAAGTAGGCGTCCGTCCAGTGACGGACATCCAGCACCGTTTCGGTGCCAAAGGCGGCTGACATATGCGGAAGAAGCGACGCGGGAAAGCCGGGCATGATACCAGCGATGAGACCGGTTCTCATTTTGCCGACGACGAGCGCGCCGGACATGGTGTTTCACCCGCGCCGCACGCGCAGGTGCTATCCGCTAGCTGGGGCTAGTTCGGCCCGCGTTCTTCGTTCGGTTTGGCGCGCTTGTCGCCGAGCAGGGCGCTGAGCACGATCGCGATGCCGAGCCCGGCGCCGGTCAGGAACAGCAGCAGCGCGATCGCCGGATAGCCGAACAGACGCGGGCCGCCCGGGTTGTCCATCATCATCGCCGAGGCCAGGATCAGCGCCGCGGTGACGATGCCGGCTGCGATGCGGTTGGCGATCTTGTGCAGGCTTTCGAGCAGGTGCGATTCCTCGAGCCCGGTCAGCCGCACGCGCAGGCGGTTCTCCGACAGCAGCGACAGCACGTTCGAGACCTTGCGCGGCGCATCGCGCACCAGCTCCTGCATGTCCATCAGTTCGCTGGCGAGATTGGCCGGCGACAGGGACTTGCGCAGGCGCTGGCGCATCATGTTGTTGAGGTGGTCTTCGACCACGCGCTTCATGTCCATGTCGGGGTCGAGCGCCTGCACCACCGATTCGAGATGCAGCAGCGTCTTGCCGAGCAGGCTCATCTCCGGGGCCGTACGCAGGCCGCAGGACGTGGCGAGACGCACGAGATCGAGCATCAGCCGGCCTTCGGTCTGTCCGGTCGCGCCGGACTGCGCGGCGTAGCGCGCGACCAGCTGGCCGACGTCGCGGTAGTAGCGTCCTTCGTCGAAATCCTCCAGCCGCGTGCCCATCGCGATGCCTTCGGCCGCGACCTGCTCGCCGCGTCCGTCTACGGCCGCGAACAGCAGTTTGAGCAGTCGCTCGCGGGTGCGCGGCGGCACGTGCGCCACCATGCCCAGGTCGAGCAGCGCGAGGCGCCCGTCGCGGGTGAACAGCAGGTTGCCCGGATGCGGATCGGCGTGGATCTCGCCGTGCACGAACACCTGGTCGAGATAGCCGTGCAGCAGCTCGGTCGCCAGCGGCGCCATGTCGCGCTCGGTGCGCTGCAGGCCGGTGATGTCGGTAACCTTGGTGCCCTCGACCAGTTCCATCGTCAGCACGCGCGCACGGGTGAGGTCCCAGATCGGCTTGGGCACGAACAGCGCGGGATAGGCGACGAAATGCGCGTCGAACCGGTCGAGGTTCTCGGCCTCGACGCGGTAGTCGAGTTCGGCCAGCAGCGTGCGCCGGAACTCGTGCACCCAGTCGGCGAAGCGGATGCGACGGCCGACCTCGGTGACCCGGTCGACGCCGCCGGCCAGACGGGCGAGGGTGTCCAGATCGTCGCGGATCTGTTCGGTGATGCCGGGGCGCTGCACCTTCACCGCGACCTTGCGGCCGTCTCGCAGCGTCGCGCGATGCACCTGCGCCAGCGACGCCGCGCCGATCGGCGTTTCGTCGAAGCTGTCGAAGATCTTGCTGATGCGCACGCCCAGCGCATCCTCGACCGCATCGTGGATGACGTCGAACGGCAGCGGCGCCACGTCGTCCTGCATGCGCTCCAGCGCGGCGAGATAGGCGGGCGGCACCATGTCCGGGCGCGTCGACAGCGCCTGGCCGATCTTGATGAAGGTCGGGCCGAGCGCTTCGAGGTCGTCGACGAAGGCTTCCGGCTTGCCGGGCTCGCCTTCGAGCGCGGCATCGGCCGTGGCGGGATCGAACTCGAAACCCGACAACACCCCCGCGCTGCGATATTTCATCAGGAATCGCAGGATCTGCGCATGACGCGCAAGCGCGCGGCTGGTGTCGGTCATTCGGTGCACTCCATTGGTCAACGGCAGCGTACGCAAGCCGGCGTCAACGGTGACTCACGACTGCAGCGACTGTGGGCGCGCGCCCGAGCGCGACGGGCGTTCTGGGCAATACCCATCGCGCGCGCGATCCCACGGATGCGCCTTCAGCGATACCCGGCGGCCTGCAGCTCGAACAGCTCGGCGTAGCGCCCGCCCTGCGTCATCAGCTCGGCATGCGTGCCGCTGGCTTCGATGCGGCCCTGTTCGAGCACGAGGATGCGATCGGCCATGCGCACGCTGGAGAAGCGGTGCGAGATCAACACGGCGGTGCGGTCTTCCGACAGTTCCTTGAAGCGGCGGAACACTTCGAACTCGCTGCGCGCATCCAGCGCGGCAGTGGGTTCGTCGAGGATCATCACCTGCGCCTCGCGCATGTAGGCGCGGGCGATCGCGATCTTCTGCCACTGGCCGCCCGACAGATCGACGCCGGTCTTGAAGCGCCGGCCGATCAGCTGGTCGTAGCCGCCCGGCAGGCCGGCGATCAGCTCGTCGGCCATCGAACGGCGCGCGGCGTCCTGGATGCGCGCATCGTTGCCCATCGCTTCGATGCGACCGACGCCGATGTTCTCGCCCGCGGTCAGGTGATAGCGCACGAAGTCCTGGAAGATCACACCGGTGTTCGCGCGCAGCGCATCGAGGTCGTAGTCGCGCAGGTCGCGCCCGTCGAGCAGGATCCGGCCCTCGTCCGGGTCGTAGAGCCGCGCCAGCAGTTTGACCAGTGTGGTCTTGCCCGCGCCGTTCTCGCCGACCAGCGCCAGCACCTCACCCGCCTGCAGGGTGAAATCGAGATGCCGCACCGCCCAGCGTTCCGCGCCGGGATAGCGGAAGCCGACGTTCTCGAACACGAAGCCTTCGCGGATCGGCTGCGGGAACGGCGCCGGGTCGGCGGGGGACGTGATCTCCGGCTCGATCGCGAAGAACGAGAACAGGTCGTCGAGATACAGCGCCTGCCCGGCGACCTGCGAGAAGCCGACCAGCAGGCTTTCCAGCAGCTGGCGCAGGCGGCGGAAGCTGCCGGCGAGGAAGGTCAGGTCGCCGATCGTGAAATCGCCGCGCACCGTGCGCCAGGCGATGTAGGCGTAGGCGACGTAGTAGCCCAGCGTGCCGAGCGCAGCCAGCAGCGTGCCCCAGATCGCGCGCCGCCTGGCCAGCGAGCGGTTGGCCAGGAAGAAGCCGTCGGCAAGCGTGCGGTATCGGTCGATCAGGAACCGGTGCAGGCCGAAGATCTTGACCTCTTTCGCGGTCTCCAGACTCGCGCCGGTCTGGCGCACGTATTCGAGCTGGCGGCGTTCGGGCGTCCACTGGAAGTTGAGCGTGTAGCCGAGCGCATTGAAATGCGACTCGCCGATGAAGGCCGGGATCAGCGCAATCGCCAGCAGCAGGATCAGCCACGGCGCATAGACCATCAGGCCGATCGCGAAACTCACCACCGTGATCGCGTCCTGCACCTGGCCGAACAGCTGGCCCATCAGGTTCATCCGGCCCATCGTCTGCCGGCGCGCGCGGTCGAGCTTGTCCTGCAGCTCGGGATCCTCGAAGTCTTCGAGATCGAGCGTCGCCGCGTGTTCCATCAGCCGCACGCTGGTCGCGTTGGTGAACAGCTCCGACAGCAGATTGTCGGCGTAGCTCACCATGCGGCCGAGCAGATCGGAGCCGATCGCCAGGCCGAATTCCAGCGCCAGCAGCCAGGCCAGATGGTCCAGCGCGCCACTGCGCCAGGCCGAGGCCAGATCGTCGAAGGCCACGCCCGCGCCGACGACGCGGATCGCCTCGTCGATGATCAGCTTGCCGATGTAGAGCATCACCACCGGCAGGAACGCGCGGATCAGGCGTAGGCCCAGGCTGGTCAGCGTCAGGCCCGGGCTGGTCTGCCAGATCAGCTTCAGGAACGGCCGCAGATTGCGCATCGCGTCGAAGCGTTCGCGCAGGCTCGGGCGTTGCGCGCTCGCGGCGGCGCGCTTGGGGGGTGATGTCGACATGGCCGATATCGTATGCGCGTGCGTGACAGACCGCTGCAACGGTCAGCGCATCGCGTCGGGCGGTTCGCCTTCGCCGCCGGACTGCAGCGCCACCGGCAGTTGCCAGCCGAAGCGCAGCGCCATCATCCGCAGGCCGAAACACAGCAGCGCGCCGGCGATCGCGCAGGGCGCGGGCGGCCACTGCAGCCAGTGTCCGATGGCGACCACGGCCGCGCCGGCCAGCGCCGCAACCGCATAGAGCTCGGCGCGCAGCACCAACGGCACCTGCGCCATCAGCACGTCGCGGGCAATGCCGCCCCCGATGCCGGTCAACATGCCCAGCGCGGCGGCCATCGGCGGGTCGATGCCGAAATCCAGCGCCTTCTGCGTGCCGACGACGGCGAACAGCGCGAGCCCCATCGCATCGAACATCCGCACCGGCTGCTGCAGCCGCTCGATGAGCGGCGCCCAGACGAAGGTGATCAGGCCGGCGGCCAGCGTGATCGCCGGATAGCGCCAGTCGCTGAGGGCGGCAACCGGGGTGGCGCCGATCAGCACGTCGCGGGTCATGCCGCCCGCGGTCGCGGCGGCGAAGGCGAGCACCAGCACGCCGAACAGGTCCAGCCGGCGACGCACGCCGAGCATCGCGCCACTGAGGGCGAAGACGAAGGTGCCGACCAGATCCAGCACGAGTACGAGGATGTCCATGCGCACAGTGTGCGCGGCGCGCGCCGGACCTGCAGCCCCGGCCGGGACGTGCCTACGTGCCGATGGCCTAGAATGGGCGGGTTTTCCGCCAGCCTTCGAGCCAGCCGTGACCGCCAGCCACTCCGCATCCCCGGTGTCGTCGACACCCGTGTCGATCCGCCAGGACGACTTCATCCAGTCCGTCGCCGATGCCCTGCAGTACATCAGCTACTACCACCCGGTCGACTACATCAAGAATCTCGCCGCCGCCTACGAGCGCGAGGCGTCGCCGGCCGCGAAGGACGCGATCGCGCAGATCCTGATCAATTCGCGCATGTGCGCCGAGGGCCACCGGCCGATCTGCCAGGACACCGGCATCGTCACCGTGTTCCTCGAAGTCGGCATGTCGGTGCGCTGGGACGACGCGACGATGGGCGTCGAGGACATGGTCCACGAAGGCGTGCGCCGCGCCTACAACCATCCGGACAACAAGCTGCGCGCCTCGGTGCTGGCCGATCCCGCCGGCAAGCGCATCAACACCAAGGACAACACGCCGGGCGTGGTCAACGTCAAGATCGTGCCCGGCAACACCGTGGATGTGATCGTCGCGGCCAAGGGCGGCGGCTCGGAGGCGAAGTCGAAGTTCGCCATGCTCAATCCGTCCGACTCGATCGTCGACTGGGTGCTCAAGACCGTGCCGACGATGGGCGCCGGCTGGTGTCCGCCGGGCATGCTCGGCATCGGCATCGGCGGCACCGCCGAGAAGGCGATGCTGCTGGCCAAGGAAGCGCTGATGGAGCCGATCGACATCGTCGAACTGCAGGCCCGCGGCGCGTCGAACCGCGCCGAGGAACTGCGTCTCGAGCTCTACGACAAGGTCAACGCGCTCGGCATCGGCGCGCAGGGCCTGGGTGGCCTGACGACCGTGCTCGACATCAAGGTCAAGGATTTCCCGACCCACGCAGCCAATCTGCCGGTCGCGCTGATCCCGAACTGCGCGGCCACGCGCCATGCGCATTTCACCCTCGACGGCAGCGGTCCGGTGATGCTCGATCCGCCGTCGCTGGCCGACTGGCCGGAGCTGACCTACAACCCGACCGGCGCGCGCCGCGTCGACCTCGACACGATCACCCCGGACGAGGTCACCACCTTCAAGCCGGGCGAGGTGCTGCTGCTGAGCGGCAAGCTGCTGACCGGCCGCGACGCCGCGCACAAGCGCATGGTCGAGATGCTCGACCGCGGCGAGACGCTGCCGGTCGATCTCAAGGGCCGCTTCATCTATTACGTCGGCCCGGTGGATCCGGTGCGCGACGAAGTCGTCGGCCCCGCGGGCCCGACCACCGCGACACGCATGGACAAGTTCACCGACCAGATCCTCGAACAGACCGGCCTGCTGGGCATGGTCGGCAAGGCCGAGCGTGGCCCGACCGCGATCGAGGCGATCAAGAAGCACCGTTCTGTGTATCTGATGGCGGTCGGCGGCTCGGCGTATCTGGTGTCGAAGGCGATCAAGGCCGCCAAGGTGCTCGCGTTCGAGGACCTCGGCATGGAAGCGATCTATGAATTCGAAGTGCAGGACATGCCGGTGACCGTCGCCGTCGATTCGGCCGGCACTTCGGTGCACGAGACCGGTCCGCGCGAGTGGAAGGCACGCATCGGCGGCATTCCGGTGGTCGAGATCGCCTGAGCCGTTCGAACGTTCGAAACACGACGGCGCCTGCGGGCGCCGTCGTCGTTTACGGTCAGGGATCTAACATCTTCGCGCCGCATTGCAGCGCGCACATCAGGCGGTGTTCGCGGCAATCCGCGGTGTTCGGCACCGAACCCTGGCATGCCCCCATGCTCTGCTTGGCCTCGCAGGCCTGCACGGTGCGATCGTCGACCGCACGGTCGACACAGGTCTGCACTGCACCACTGTTGTCGCAACTTCGCGCGATGCTCTCCGCCCGGCTTGTCTCATCGAAAGAACATCGGGCCAGCACCGCATCGCACGCAGCGATGCAGCTACGGCCTTCGGGCGAT
Source organism: Luteimonas flava (assembly GCF_036584485.1). Lineage (NCBI taxonomy): Bacteria > Pseudomonadati > Pseudomonadota > Gammaproteobacteria > Lysobacterales > Lysobacteraceae > Luteimonas > Luteimonas flava. The sequence continues at coordinate 723,787 of NZ_JAZHBM010000001.1, forward strand.
GTCGGCAGCAGCAGGCGCGGTTCGGTCGCGCAGGCTGCGAGCAGCCACAGAAAGAGCATGCAGACAGCGGCACGGGTGGCCATGCGAAACGTGCGCGTCATGCCCTGTGACCTCAGTCCACGAACGTGTCGAAAGTCTTCTTCCGCCGGAACGGCATCAGATGCTGCTCGACGATGCCCTGCGGCACGGTCTCCAGTTTCATGACGCCGTATTCCTCGGGCCACTGCGCCTGGTCGCGCGGCAGCTTGAACGTGCCCATCAGCATGTCGATCAGCGGCAGGTGGATCGCATAGTTGACGTCGACGTAGTCCTGCTGCCGGGCGTGATGCCAGTGGTGATAGCGCGGCAGCACCAGCAGGTATTCGAGCCAGCCGAAACGCACACCGATGTTGGCGTGGGCGATCACCGCCTGCAGGCCGACCAGGATCACGTAGGCATTGACTGCCGGTGTCGAGAACCCCAGCACCAGCAGCGGCAGCAGCACGAAACTGCGCGTGAGCACGATCTCGACGAAATGGATGCGCGAGCCGGCCAGCCAGTCCATCTCGCGGCTGGAATGGTGCACGGCGTGGAAGCGCCAGAGCCAGGGCACGTTGTGATACGCGCGGTGCAGCAGCGCCTGGGCGAGATCGGCGACGAAGACCGCGATCAGGAACTGCGCCCACACCGGCAGCGACTGGATCGCATCCTTGAGTGCGGGGAATGCCGCGAGCCCGGCGATCGTCGAGGTGGAGGCGGTGACCAGGATCAGGATGAACTGCACGAGCACGTGGCTCATGAAGAAGTAGGCGATGTCGGTGCGCCAGCCGCGGCGCAGCGGCGACATGCGCCGCTTGCCGAGATAGCGCTCCAGCGGCACGAACACCAGCGCCGAGAAGAACAGCGAGATCACGAACCAGTCGAGGCCCAGCGAGTAGGGCGTCGCGCCGATGCTGTCGAACTGCACGTTGGTCCCGCCGAGCAGCACCGCGAGCGTCGCGCTGCCGACACCGACCGTCGCGATGCGGCGGTTGCGGTCGCGCAGGATCGCCAGCGTGCCAAGGATGAAGGCCGCGACCAGACCGACCAGCAGCAGATGCCGGGCGAACCCTTCGTTGTAGACCGCGCGGAACTCGCGGCTGGTCAGCAGTTCCGGAAAGTGGAAGCAGACCACGCCGAACACGCTGAGCAGACCCAGCAGGGCCGATGCGTAGGCGAAGAACGAGCGGCGGGGGCGGGCAACGGTAGCGTCCATGCGGGCACCGGGCGGCGGGAGACGCTGCCGAGCATAGGACAGAACGCGCCGGCGCCGCCCGGGTGGGGCGACGACGGCGTCAGGCCGTCAGTGGACCGGCTTCAGAACCAGTCGAGCAGCGAGATGCCCAGGCCGACGTACGTGGCCTTGTGGTTGTAGTCGATCAGGCTTTCGCCATAGCCGTTGAACACCTGCAGATGGCCACGGAAATTGCGGTGGATCGGGAAGCCCCAGTCGAACTGCAGCGCACCGCGCGAACGCTCGCCGCCGCGCAGTGTGTGCCGGCCCATCAGCGTGTAGACGTGGCCGCCGCGGACGTGGGTCAGGGTCATGTCGCCACGCCCCATGTAGTCCTCGATGTCCGGGTTGTCGTCCTCGCTGCCGTCGGAGATGCGCACCCACGGACGCACCACGAGGGCCCAGTCCTCGCGGTCGAATCCGAAGTTGAACATCACCCGGTTCCAGCTGCGCGACAGCGGATCGCCGCGGCCGTTGGACTGGTGGTTGACGCCAATCGCGGCCATGCGGCCGTGCCAGCCGCCGGGGAGGCTGTAGCCGTTGCGGAACACCATCAGCACTTCGGGTTCGTAGTTGGTCTCGCGAAACGGGCGCGATTCCTCGGTGTTGTAGACCTGCCAGCGCGAGCTCTGGGTGTAGCCCATCCAGATGTCGCCATTGGTGCCGAACAGGTTCTCCACCGCCTTGGTCTTGAAGCTCAGCTGGAACTTCGCTTCCAGGCTGTCGAGGCCCTGCGGTGTGGTCACCGTGTTGTCCGGGTTGGGCGACGAAGGCGTCTGGTTGACGTCCGACGTCCAGAACGCAGGCAGCAGGTAGACCGGCTTGTAGGCGCGCAGGTTGAAGATGCCGAGCTTGGAATCCTTGGCCAGCTCCCAGCGGCTGTCGAGCAGCGAACCCTGGCCGGCATTGGCGATCGCATCGGTCAGCCGCTCGCCACCGTCATGGGAATACAGGCTGCGCGAGGCGGTGCCTTCGGCCAGCGCATCGGCGCGCACTGCCGGATTGCTGCGCAGCTCGCGTGCCACCGCGGCCTCGGTATCGGCCTGCTGCGGCGTACGTGCGGCGCGGCCGGTCATCGCGTCGAAGCAGGCCAGACGCTGGGCGTCCTGTTCGAGCGCGACACAGGCGTCCATGCTCGCGGGCGCGTTCGGCGCGGCGGTCGGCACCTCGGGCGTCTGCGCGTGGGCCAGGCCCGTGGCTGCGGCCAGAGCGGCAGGAAGGAGATAAGCGGGTCGCATGATCAGGTCGCGTCCTTGAGCGTGAGGAGGTTGCTTTCGTCGGTACTCTGCACCTCGGCGACCTGGCGGTCGATATCCCGGTTGACCGAGGTATCGACGCCGGCGCTGGTGGCCGGCTCGTGGTCGACGGCCGCCGGTGTGGCGGCGTCCTCTTCCCGGGCCAGCACCACGTGTGTCGTGGTCTTCGGCCCTTGTATCCCGTCGCGCCAGAACGCGCCCTTCACAAGCCGGATCGCCTCGCTGCGGGTCTTGCCCAGATCGCTGTGGCGCTGGTCCACCCAGCCGAAGAAACGCAGCACGACACCGTTCGCGCCGTACTCGACCACCATCCACGACGGGCCGGGATCGGTGAGCACGCCGTCGATGCTGGCGATCTCCGCCATCGCGACCGCATGGGCTTTCCGGATCGACTGGCTGGCATCGATGTTGAAGGTGAAATCGAACCGCCGTTTCGGATTGCTGGTGTAGTTGAGGATCACCGCCTTGAACACCAGCGCATTGGGCAGGCGCAACTCGTTGCCCTCGAGCGTGATCAGCGTCATCGCACGTGCACTGAGCGCGGCGACCTTGCCTTCGTAGCTGTCGATCTTGACCATCTCGCCGGGTTCGAACGGGCGGCGCAGGCTCAGCAGGATGCCGGCGATGTAGTTCTCGGCGATGTCCTTGAACGCGAAACCAAGGGCCAGACCCAGCACGCCCGCCGAGCCGAGCATCGCGCCGACCAGTGCGGTGGCATTGAGCAGATCCAGCGCGATCAGGATGCCGATCAGCAGGATCACCGTGCGCACCGCGCGCCGGATCAGCCCGTCGAGATAGGGATTGCGCGTGCGCAGGCGCAGCCAGTGCAGACGCTGCGACACCAGGCCGCCGATCCACGAGGCGAGGAAGACGATCAGTGCCGCGGCGAGCAGGAGCGGCAGGTTCGCGACCAGGCGCAGCAGGCGCGCCTCGGCTTCGTCGTAGACCTGATCGAGGCGGGTGCGCACGTCCACGTCTTCGACCACCGCGGCCGGCGCGGGGGTGGTCGCAGCGGTGGCGTCAGCTTCAGCCGGCGTGCTCGGCGCGGCGGCGACTGCGGCGGCCGGCGCGGCATGGATCGGTGCGGCGCATGCACATGTCAGCACAGCGAGGCAGGCGCCGAGGACGACGGCAGTCAGGCGCCTCGGGGCGGGGTCGAGCGAAGCGGTATCGGGCATGTGGCGTGCGGACGTCGTGGACTGGAGCGCGACGATAGTGCACTCACCACCACCAGGCGAATGCGAAGACCGCGAGCATCAACACCGCGAGTGCGAGCTTGAGCGCGACGCCGATCGCGATGCCGATCCACGTACCGACGCCGACGCGCGTCGCCTGGCCCAGCCCGCCGGGCCTCAGATCGCGACGGCTGATCAGTTCGCCGATGACGGCGCCGACGAAGGGGCCGGCGAACAGTCCCGGCAAGCCGAAGAACAGACCGACGAAGGTGCCGACGATCGTGCCGACGAGTGCGAGCCGGCTGGCACCAACCCGTTTCGCCCCGACCGCCGTCGCCCAGAAGTCGACCACGAACGAAACCGCCGTCAGCACGCCCAGCGTGACCAGCGACCAGACGCCGATGCGCTCGAAGCCATCCGCCCATGCGGCAAGCAGCATGCCGGCGAACATCAAGGGCACGCCCGGCAATGCAGGCAGTACGACACCGGCCAGACCGACCAGAACGAGCAGTGCCGCGAGCACATAGAACAGGGCGCTCAGGTCCACGTTGCAGCTCCTCGGAACGGCGTCGCAACCCGGTTCCAGCGGTCGCGAAAAGATGGGGTGAGCCCGGATTGCATTTTCATAAACAGCGGGGTACTTTGCGATCGCTGTGTTTGTCAAGGTCACCGTGAACCGTGACCCTGCGTGAAGTAGATTCGTGTTGGCTCGTCCCACCCGGTCCGCTGCATCGTCGCACCCGTGTTCTCCTTGCAACCAGCCGCCGCATCCGGCGTTCCATCGATCAGCTATCGAATCGTTCCAGGGAGAGAGAGCAACATGGCAAATCGCGAAAACGGTACCGTCAAGTGGTTCAACGACGCGAAGGGTTTCGGCTTCATCAGCCGCGAAAGCGGTGAAGACGTGTTCGTGCACTTCCGCGCCATCCAGGGCACCGGCTTCAAGTCGCTGCAGGAAGGCCAGCAGGTCTCGTTCGAGGTCGTGCAGGGCCAGAAGGGTCTGCAGGCGGACGCTGTCACGCCGCTCTGATCCCGACGGATTCGAGCCAGAAAAAACCCGGCGTGCGCCGGGTTTTTTCTTGTGCTGTTGCCGGCCGGTCAGTAGGCGTAGGCCTGGCCGTTCTGCACGCGCACGTTCGAACCTTCGCGCAGACCGCCGATGTCGCTCTGCGAGAGCACGGTAGTGCGACCATCCTGCATGCGGACGTGGACGTTGTAGTGGGTGCCACCGCCCTCGGTGCGGTTCTGGATCGCATTGCCGGCCAGCGCGCCGCCGACCGCGCCCGCGCCGATCGCCACATTGCGACGGCCCTCGCTGTCGGTGTTGCGACGTGCGAGCTCCTTCGCGGCGACGGCGCCCACGACGCCACCGATCAGCGGGCCGGCGATGTTGGGATTGTTGTTGCCGCGGATGGTTTCGATCCGCGTGACGGTGCCGCAGTCGTAGCAGTTCGCAGGACGGCCGTAGCCGCTGTTGCCATACCCGCTGTTGCCGTAGCCGCTGCCGTAGCCGGGCGAGGTCGCGCAGCCGGCGAGAGCGATGGATGCGGCCAGTGCGGCGGTTCCGATCAGACCAGTCTTCATGGGGCTAACCTCCGGTTGCGTTTGCAGCATGTGTAGGGAGCGCGGGTGTCTGGACCCGACGCGGCAACGCTAGGCAGTGCCGCGTGAATGCCGCAGCAATTCCCCAATGTCTCGCGGAAACATGCAGCGCCCGTTCAGTCGGATCGCGCTGTCCGGATCAGCCGCGCATGTCCTGATGGCAGGCGCCGCAGGTCTCGCCGATCGCGTCGATCGTCGTGCGCAATCCGGCGCAGTCCGCCGGCGGTGTCGCGAGCGCCGCATCGAGGGTGCGACGCGTGCCGGCGGCATGGGCGACGAAGCCGCGGTGGTCGCGCAGGTCGGGGAACGCCGCCTCGAGATCGTTCGACAGCGCGCGCATCGTCTGCAGGTGGGGCAGGACGTCGCTCGATGCGCAACGGTTCGACGCCAGGGTCCCGGACAGCTGCGCCATCTGCGCCTGGTAGAGCTGCATCAGCGCGGTGGGATACCGGTCCTGCCAGGTCTTGCGGGCATCGAGTGTGCGCAGCAACACCACGACGACCACGAGGCCGACGAGCAGGCCGATGGCGAACACCACGAGATAGCCAGCCGCCGAGGACGGCGGACGGGGTTGTGTCGCAGTCGGAGGCGTCGTGGACATCGCGGATTCCTGGCGGGGCGCTGGGCGGCGCGACCTTAGCACGCGGTCGTGCGACGCCCGCCGCCGTTAAACTGTGCACATGGACGAAGACGCACGCGCACGATTTTCCGGTATCGAACGGCTGTACGGGCAGGGCAGCGTCACGCGCCTGCTGCAGCGGCACGTCGCGGTGGTCGGTCTGGGCGGCGTCGGCTCGTGGGTCGCCGAAGCGCTGGCGCGCACCGGGGTGGGTGCACTGACGCTGATCGATGCCGACGACATCTGCGTGTCGAACACCAACCGCCAGCTGCCCGCGCTCGCGGGGCAATACGGTCGCAACAAGGCAGAGGCGATGGCCGAGCGCTGCCGGGCGATCAATCCGTCGATGGAACTGCATGCCGTGCAGGCCTTCGTGACGCCGACCAATCTCGAAGACATGCTGGGCGGCGGTTTCGATCTCGTCATCGATGCCTGCGACAGCTTCCGCAGCAAGGTCGAACTGATCGCCTGGTGCCGTCGCCGCAAGTTGCCGGTGATCACCGTCGGCGCCGCCGGTGGTCGCATCGATCCGACCCTGGTGCGCGTGCGCGATCTGTCGCGTACCGAGCACGACGCGATGCTCGCGTTGATCCGCAAGAAGCTGCGCGCGGAGTTCAATTTCCCGAAGACGCCCAAGCGCTATTTCGGCGTGTCGGCGATCTATTCGCTGGAGAACGTGCGCTATCCGCAGGCGGACGGCACGGTCTGTGGCATCCGCCCGCAGTTGGGCCCGGACGCGGCATTGAACCTCGATTGCGGCAGCGGGCTGGGCGCGGCGACGCATATCACCGGCGCCTTCGCGTTCGCGGCCGTGGGCCGCGCGATCGAGCTGCTGCTCAAGCCTTCGGCCGAAGTCGCTGCCTGAGCGGGCGTTTCAGTCCGCTGCGATCCGGAACAGCGCCAGCGCATTGCGTGAGGTCTGCGCGGCGACTTCATCAGGCGGGATGCCGCGCAGCTGCGCCACCACGTCACGGATGCGCGTGAGTCGCGATGGCTCGTTGCGCTGCCCGCGGTGCTCGGCGTCGGGCTGGTCGGGCGCATCGGTCTCGAGCAGCAGCTGTTCAAGCGGCATGTCCTTGACCACGCGATGCAGGCGCTTCGCGCGGTCATAGGTCAGCGGTCCGCCGAGTCCGATCAGGAATCCGATCTTCCACAGCTGCGCAGCCTGCTCGGGGCTGCCGCTGAAGCTGTGGACCACACCGCGCAGACCGTCGAAGCGACGCAGCAGGCCGATGGTCTCTTCGACCGCGCGTCGTGCATGCACGATCACCGGCAGATCGCGCGCATGCGCGAGCCGCAACTGGCCTTCGAAATAGTGCAACTGCGCGTCGGCATCGAGACCCGCGACGAAATGATCGAGCCCGCACTCGCCGATGGCGACCGGTCGTTCGCGGTCCACCCAGTCGGCGAGTGCATCGAGGTGCCCGGGCCGGTGATGGGACAGGAATGTCGGATGCAGGCCGTAGGTCGCGTGCAGGCCGGGCGCGGCCGCGCAGACCTCGCGCAGCTTCGGCCACGCCTCCGCATGCGTCGCCGGCACCACCTGATGCGCGATGCCCGCCTGCCGCGCCCGCGTCACCACGGCGTCGCGATCGTGATCGAATTCCGGTGCGTCGAGGTGGCAGTGGCTGTCGACCAGCATCGCGGTGTTCAGGAGCGGCGCGCCTCACCATCGAGCGGCGGACGCGGCGCTTCGTCGCCCGGCTTGGGCGTGCGCTTGCGCTTGGCCAGCATCACGGTCGCCAGACCGAGCAGCACCTCGTCCACCAGGATGATCGGATCGGGAATCAGCAGGTTCACCCCGAACAACACGGCGGTGACCATGAAGATGCGCGGATAGCTCAGCCGCGACAGCCAGGCGATGAGCGGGGCGGACAGGACATTGCGCACGGCAGGCTCCGGGGCGGATGACAGACAGCAGATGGACGCTAGCACGCCATTCCGCAACCCCGGTTTAGCGGATCGTCAGCCTGGCGGGCCAATTTCCGGCGGCTGTTCAGCATGTGGATGCTGCAATCGGCACCAAGAACGAAACAGGCCGTCCAGGTCGAAAGGAGAGAGCGATGAAGAGCAACACGATCGCGATTGCATTGGCATCCCTGCTCGTGGGTGGTGTGGCCGTCGGTGCGTATCACAACAGCCGCGACGCGGCCGGCCCGATCGCAGGTGCGGACGTCGCTGGCGCCATCGACGCGAAGACCGGTGAACCCGTCGGCGACGCGCGCGATGCGCTCGACTATGCGGATGTCGTCGACGTCCGCCCGATCACCGAGACCGGACAGCTCTATGCGACGGTGCTCGGCAGCGAGCCGATCCGCGAGACCATGACCAGCAGCTCGCCGCGCGAGGTCTGTGAGGACGTCGTGGTGCAGGAGCGTCTGCCCGAGCGCGACGGCAACGTCGGCGGCACCGTCGTCGGTGCGCTGGTCGGTGGCCTCGTCGGCAACCAGATCGGCAGCGGCAACGGCCGCAAGCTGGCGACCGCTGCCGGTGCGACTGCAGGCGGCTTCGTCGGCAACCGTGTCGACCGCAACCACGTCGGTGGTCGCGTCGTCGAACGCGTCGACCGCCAGTGCCGCACCGTCCAGGACTCCTCGCAGTCCTCGCGCGTCGTCGCCTACAACGTGAGCTATCGCAATCCGGATGGCACCACCGGTTCGATGCGTACCGACGCCAAGCCCGGCAACCGCATCCTGCTGGGTGATGAAGAGCGCACGGTCGGTTATGACGTGACCTACGTCTACGACGGCACCGAGCGCACGATCCGCATGGACGAGCGCCCGGAAGAGCGTCTGCCGGTCATCAACGGCCGCATCATGACGGCGGCGCTGGACACGTCGGCCGAGACGTCGTCGGCGGCACGCCAGTAACGCGCCATCGTCTGATCGCGTGACCCGGAGGGCCGGCGAATGCCGGCCCTTCGCACGTCCGGGGTACGGCTCGGCACGCGAGCGTTGCCGCCGATACAATCGGCCGATCACCCTCCGGGACGATCCGCCATGGCCCTGCATCCCTACGACCTGTACGACGTGCGTTCGCTGCTGTCCGACGAGGAACGCGCGGTGCAGGACGCGGTGGCGCGTTTCACCGACGAGCGCGTACTGCCGATCATCGGCGACTGCTTCGACCAGGCACGTTTCCCGAATGAGTTGATTCCCGAGATGGCCGGCCTCGGCCTGCTCGGCGCCACGCTGCCGGAGGAGTACGGCTGCGCCGGACTCAACTCGGTCAGCTACGGCCTCATCTGTCAGGAGCTCGAACGCGGCGACTCCGGGCTGCGCAGCTTCGCCAGCGTGCAGTCCTCGCTGTGCATGTATCCGATCTTCGCCTACGGCAGCGAGGCGCAGCGCCGGCGTTGGCTGCCGGACATGGCCAAGGGCGAGGTCATCGGCTGCTTCGGGTTGACCGAAGCGCACGGCGGCTCCGACCCGGCGAACATGAAGACCCACGCGAAACGCGACGGCGACGACTGGGTGCTCAACGGCTCGAAGATGTGGATCACCAACGGGAATCTGGCCCACGTCGCGATCGTCTGGGCGCAGACCGAAGACGGCATCCAGGGGTTTCTCGTCGAGCGGGATTTCGCCGGTTTCACCGCGCAGGAGATCAAGCACAAGATGAGCCTGCGCGCGTCCGTGACCAGCGCGCTGTACTTCGACGGCGTGCGCGTGCCCGAGGCGAACCGCCTGCCGAACGTCAAGGGACTCAAAGGCCCGCTGGGCTGCCTGACGCAGGCGCGCTACGGCATCACCTGGGGGCCGATCGGCGCGGCGATCGCGTGTCTCGATGAAGCCCTGAACTACTCCAAGGAACGCATCCTGTTCGAGCGTCCGGTGGCGGCGACGCAGAGTGCGCAGCTCAAGCTGGCCGACTGGGCGCGGCGCATCACCAGCGCGCAGCTACTGTCGCTGCAGCTCGGCCGTCTGAAGGACGCCGGCACCATGCAGCCGACGCAGGTGTCGCTGGCGAAGTGGAACAACTGCCGCATGGCGATCGACATCGCACGTGAGGCGCGTGACCTGCTCGGCGGCGCCGGCATCACCACCGAACACAGCCCCATCCGGCACGCGCTCAATCTCGAATCGGTGATCACCTACGAGGGCACGGAGACCGTGCACCAGCTGGTGGTCGGGCGTGAGCTGACCGGCATCAACGCGTTCTGAGATCGCGGCAGCCGGGCGTGGTGCGCACGCCCGGACCCAATGCTGCCGCCACGACGTTCCAGGAGACATGACGTGTCGTATCCGGATGTCCAGCTCGAAACCGAACGCCTGATCCTGCGCCTGCCGCGGCGTGAGGATTTCGAGCCCTATGCCGACTTTTCCGGTGACGAGGAGACCATGCGTCACCTCGGTGGCGTGCAGCCGCCGCCGGTGGCGTGGCGCAGCCTCGCGGGACTGGTAGGCAGCTGGCAGTTGCTGGGATTCGGCATGTTCTCGGTGATCGAGAAAGCCAGTGGCGACTGGATCGGCCGCGTCGGCCCGTGGCAGCCGTTCGGCTGGCCGGGCACCGAGGTGGGCTGGAGTCTGCGGCGCGCATCGTGGGGGCAGGGCTACGGGCCGGAAGCGGCCGCCGCGACGATCGACTGGGCGTTCGACACGCTGGACTGGGACCAGGTGATCCACACCATCGACCGGGCCAATGCCGGTTCCAAGCGCGTCGCGGAGAAGCTGGGTTCGCGCTTCCTGCGCATGGGTCTGCTGCCCGCGCCGTTCGACGGCAACCCGGTGGAGATATGGGGCCAGACGCGCGCGCAGTGGCAGGCGGCCCGGGCGACCCGCGCATGACCGTCGTGTACGGCTACTCGCCGTCCGGCAACTGCCACAAGGTGCGCCTGCTGCTGGAGCAGCTGGGCCGGCCGTATACGTGGATCGAGACCGACAGCAGTCGCGGCGAAACGCGCACGCCGGCGTATCTGGCGAAGAATCCGAACGGCCAGGTGCCGATGCTGGAACTCGACGACGGCCGCGTGCTGGTCGAATCGAACGCGATCCTGTGTTTTCTCGCCGCCGGCACGCCGTGGCTGCCGGGCGATCCCTGGCAGCACGCGCAGGCGCTGCGCTGGATGTTCTTCGAGCAGTACAGCCACGAGCCGGCGATCGCGGTCGCGCGGTTCATCCGCGGCTGGACCGACGCCGACTCGCCGCGCCGCGCGGAACTGCCTGCGCTGCAGGCGCGTGGCCACCGTGCGCTGGTGGTCATGGACGGTCATCTCGCCGGCGGCGCGGCATGGTTTTCCGGCGGCGTCTACGGCGTCGCCGACATCGCGCTGTTCGCCTACACCGCCGTCGCGCCTGACGGCGGCTTCGACCTGGCCCCGTATCCGGCGCTGCGCGACTGGCTCGCGCGCGTCCGCGGCACGCCCGGTTTCATAGACATGCCGGCGCCCGCGCCGGTCAACGCCGCGAGGCTCGCGGCCCCGGACTGAAGGTGACTCGATGTTCGCAGTCGTTCCCGATCCGATCCCGGCCCGTATGAAGGGCCTCAACCGCGCCGAGATCTGCGACGCGAATTTCCAGCAGTTCGTCCGCGAATGGGATGGCCCGCGTGATGCGGCGCCGGCCGACGACGCGGCGATCCTCGCCGGCAGCGCGCTCGACGCGCGCAGCTTTCGCGAATTGTTCGAGTCGCAGCTGATCAGCCGTCATCTCGATCTGATGGCGCGCGTGCTGCGCGTGCAGAACAAGGTCTTCTACACGATCGGTTCCAGTGGCCACGAAGGCAATGCGATGGTCGCGCGCGCCACGCGGCATACCGATCCGGCGTTCCTGCACTACCGCAGCGGCGGCTTCATGGCCGAACGTTTCCGCAAGGTGCCGGGCATGGATCCGGTGATGGACTCGGCGCTGTCGTTTGCCGCGAGCGCGGACGATCCGGCCAGCGGCGGCCGCCACAAGGTCTGGGGCAGCAAACCGCTGTGGGTGCTGCCGCAGACCTCGACCATCGCCTCGCACCTGCCCAAGGCGCTCGGCACCGCGATCGCGGTCGAACATGCGCGCCGCATTGGGCATGTGTTGCCGGTGCCCGCCGACAGCATCGTCGTGTGCTCGTTCGGCGATGCGTCGAGCAACCACGCGACCGCGCAGACCGCGTTCAACGCTGCAGCGTACACCGCGTATCAGAAACTCCCGGCACCGGTGCTGTTCGTCTGCGAGGACAACGGCATCGGCATTTCGGTGAAGACGCCGGAGGGCTGGATCGCGCGCAACTTCGCGCACCGGCCCGATCTCGACTATTTCGCGGCCGACGGACTGGATCTGGCCGCCGGCTACGGCGACGTCGAACGCGCCGTCGCGCATTGCCGGCGCACGCGACGGCCGACCTTTCTGCATCTGCGCACGAGCCGGCTGATGGGCCACGCCGGCACCGACTTCGAGATCGAATGGCGCGCGCTGGCGGAACTGTGCGCGGTCGAGGCCAGCGATCCGCTGCTGCGCAGCGCGGCGATCGCGCTCGAATCGGGACTGCTGTCCAAAAGCGAGCTGCTGGAACTGTACGAAGCCATGCGCGTGCGCTGTTTTGCCGCCGCTGAAGATGCTGACAGCCGGCCGCGGCTGACGCGACTCGACGAGGTCATGGCACCGCTCGCGCCGTATTCGCCCGAGCAGGTCCACGCCGAAGCGACACGTGAGCCGGATGCCGAAGCGCGCATCGCGGCCTTCGGCAGCGAGGCTGCATTGCCCGAAGGCCAACCGCCGAAGCATCTGGCGGTGCAGATCAACCAGGCACTGCACGACCTGTTCGCGAAATATCCCGAAGCGCTGCTGTTCGGCGAGGACGTCGCGCAGAAGGGCGGTGTCTACACCGTCACCAAGGGCCTGCAGAAAACCTTCGGCGGACGGCGCGTGTTCAATACGCTGCTCGACGAAACGACGATTCTCGGTCTGGCCCAAGGTTTTGCCAACATGGGCATGCTCGCGCTGCCCGAAATCCAGTACCTCGCGTATTTCCACAACGCCGGTGACCAGATCCGCGGCGAGGCCGCGAGCCTGCAGTTCTTCAGCAATGGCCAGTACCGCAATCCGATGGTCGTGCGCATCGCATCGCTGGGTTACCAGCGCGGCTTCGGCGGGCATTTCCACAACGACAATTCGGTCGCGGCCCTGCGCGACATTCCCGGCATCGTCGTCGGCTGTCCCTCGCGCGGCGACGACGCGGCCACGATGCTGCGCACGCTCACTGCGATGGCGAAGGTCGATGGTCGTGTCTGCCTGTTCCTCGAACCGATCGCGCTGTACATGACCAAGGATCTGTACGCCGCGGGCGACGGTGCCTGGTCGACGGCGTATCCGCCGCCGGACCAGGCGATGACGTTCGGCGAAGCGCGGGTCTACGACGCGGCAGCCACCGATCTCGTCGTGCTGACCTTCGGCAACGGCGTGCCGATGAGCCTGCGCGCGGCGCGGCTGATCGAGGCCGAGCGCGGCTGGAAGGTGCGGGTGGTCGACCTGCGCTGGCTGCTGCCGCTCAACGAAGGCGAGATCGCCCGCCACGTGGGCGAATGCGCACGTGTGCTGGTGGTCGACGAGGGGCGGCGCAGCGCGGGCGTGGGCGAGGGCATCGTCACCGCGATCGCGGAAGCGGGCTTCGGCGACACGCCGCTGCGGCGCGTGGTGGGCGCCGACACCTTCACACCGCTGGCGGGCGCGGCGTTCCTGGTGATTCCGTCGGAGGCGGACATCGTCGCGGCGGCATTGACGATGGTGTGAGGGATCCCGTCCAGGCGATGCGACACGGGCGTGGAACCGCCCCCTCCGCATGCGGGCGAGGGGCGGTCCGCGCATCCCTCGGATCAGTCCGCCAGACGCACCCGCACTTCCACGCGCCGGTTCGGCGCCAGGCAGGTGATCAGCGCCTGACCACGTTCGGACTTGCATTCGGTCACCGGCTCGACGTCGCCGCGACCCACCGCGGTGATGCGGTCCGACGGCACGCCATGTTCGACCAGATAACCGCGCACGGCTTCGGCGCGGCGGTTCGACAGGCGCAGGTTGCCCTGCGGGTTGCCGATGCGGTCGCTGTGACCGATCACGTGGACGATATCGAGCGTGCGTCCGGACAGGCGGCCGGCGAGGGCATCGAGCGCCGCACGGCCCGCGGGGCTGATGTCGCGGATGTCGGCCTTGCCGAACGCGAACAGACCATCGGCATCGAGCTGTTCGACGAACGCGGTGGGCTCGGGTGGCGGCGGTGGCGGCGGTGGCGGTTGTACCGGCTTTGAACTGGCGCAGGCGGCGAGTACACACGCGACTACGGACGCGGCGAATGCCGCGGACAGCGAACTGTGCTTCATGACGACCCCTTGGATGCTTCCCCAGATCCATGTCGCCACACCGGCTGCGGCCCGTGCGGCGACGGCTTCGACATTCCCCCGGGCGCGTGCGCCCCCTGTCGCGGCCGAGCATAGCAGCCGGATCACGACGGCCGGATGGCAGTCACGGTGGGCCGGAAGACACCCGTGGGATCAGCGGGCGAGGCCGTCCAGCAGCGGTGCGTCGACGGCATCGATCGCGCCGATCTGCAGCGGTGCGCCGGGCCGCTCGAGCGGCAGCACCGCCAGCGCGAGATCACCGGCCACGGACACGACCTTGCCCAGCGCCTGCTCGCCGGCCCGTACGTCGTCGCCCGGCGCGGCGCCGGCAGCGCTGCGCAGGACAGCCAGGCCGCGTTTCGCCTGTCCGAGGAAATGCGTTCGCGCGACGATCTCCTGTCCCGGGTAGCAGCCTTTGGCGACGCTGAAAGCGCGCAGGCGTTCCAGCGACAGCTGCTGCGGTGTCCACTGTTCGCGCTGGTCGGCGTCGAGGCGGGGCAGGCCGTGGGCGATGTCGAACGCCCGCCAGCGCAGCTGCGCTTCGGCATCGTGCGCGATGCCGGACGCGGCCTGGCCCAGCACCAGCGTGCGCGGTGCGGCCGTCGTGCCGACGTCCAGCTCGATGCCGGTGGTCCCGATCGCCGCGGTCGCGCCCTGTGCAATCGACGGCACTGCGAACCGCCCCGATGCAGACAGGTCGTCCGGCACCTCGATCGAGACCTTGCTGCGGAAGACGTAGCGTTTCAGCGATGTCGCCAATGCATTCACGTCGGCATCGAGCACGATGAGATCGAGTTGCTCTGCGCTGTGGCGGAGCACGGCGAACAGGGCGATCACGCGGCCCTTCGGGGTCAACCAACCGCTCCACTGCCACTGTCCGTCGCCGAGCGCGGCGACGTCGCTCATGAACTGCGCTTGCACGAATGCGATGCAATCGCGTCCGCGCAGCGTCAACGATGCGATGTCCGGAAGCGCGAATGCAGTCGCGGGCGTGGATTGCAGCTTGTCTGACATGCCTGTGGGAACTAAAATTGAACGAATGACCAATCCGGACATCATAGGCGAGCAGACGGACACACCGTCGCCGACGCCTGCGGAAATGCCTGTTCCGGCATCGCCGCCCGCAGAAGAGATCGGAGGCCGCGACGGCCTCGATCCCACGCGGTATGGCGACTGGGAAAAGAACGGTCGTTGCATCGACTTTTGATCCGTCACGTCGTGTCTGGCGGGCGGATCCGCAATACCAGCCACGCGGCGAGACGCCGCCAGCGAGGAGAGCACCACAACGATGGCACACCGTAACCGTCCCCTGTCACCGTTCATGCTCGGCACGCTGTATCGCCTGCAGATCACATCGGTGATGTCCCTGATGCACCGGGTCACCGGCATCATCGCCTCGGTCGGTGCATTCGGCCTCGCCTGGTGGTTGCTGGCGGTCGCGAAGGGCGGCGACGCCTACGCGAGCGCATCGGCCTGCCTCGGTTCGCCGCTGGGCACGCTTGCACTCGTCGCGTTCTCCTTCGCGCTGGTCTACCACCTGCTCAACGGCATCCGCCATCTGATGTGGGATGCGGGCATGGGCTTCGAACTGCCGGAGGTCTATCGCTCCGGTTACACCGTGATCACCCTGGCCGTCGTGCTGACGGCCGTGATCTGGTTCATTGCATTGCGGGGTGGCGCATGAGCGAGTCCAAGACGCCGGACCAGGCCGTGCAGCGGCCTGATTTCCGTACCCCGGTCGGTCGCGCACGCGGTCTCGGATCGGGCAAGACCGGTACCGGTCATTTCTGGTGGCAGCGTGTCACCGCCGTGGCGCTGGTGCCGCTGGTCGCGTGGTTCATCGGCACGCTGGTGTCGCTGGCCGGCGCCGACCTCGTCACCGTGCAGACCGTCATCGCGCGTCCGTTCAACGCGATCGCGTTCGCGCTGTTTGCCATCGCGATGTTCTGGCACGCCAAGCTCGGCCTGCAGGTGGTGATCGAGGATTACATCCACCAGCGCGCGCTGGAGGTCAGCCTCCAGCTCCTCGTCACATTCGCCTGCGCCGCTGGCGCGCTCGCATCGCTGTACGCGATTGCGCGCATCGCACTGCTGGGCTGAGAACCACATGACCAACGCTTACAAGATCACCGAACACACCTACGACATGATCGTCGTCGGCGCCGGCGGCGCCGGCCTGCGCGCGACCTTCGGCCTGGCCCACAAGGGCCTGCAGACCGCATGTCTGACCAAGGTCTTCCCGACGCGCTCGCACACGGTGGCGGCGCAGGGCGGCATTTCCGCCGCGCTCGGCAACATGGGCGACGACGACTGGCGCTACCACTTCTACGACACGATCAAGGGCTCCGACTGGCTGGGCGACCAGGACGCCATCCAGTACATGTGCCGCGAGGCCATCCCCGCGATCATCGAGCTCGAGCACCAGGGCGTGCCGTTCTCGCGCACCGAAGAGGGCAAGATCTACCAGCGCCCGTTCGGCGGCATGACCACCGAGTACGGCAAGGGCATCGCCCAGCGCACCTGCGCCGCGGCCGACCGCACCGGCCACGCGATCCTGCACACGCTCTACCAGCAGTCGCTCGCGCATGATGCGCGCTTCTTCATCGAGTACTTCGCGCTCGACCTGATCATGGACGAGGACGGCGCCTGCCGCGGCGTGCTCGCACTCGACATGGCCGAGGGCACATTGCATCTGTTCCGTGCCCAGGGCGTGGTGCTGGCGACCGGCGGCTATGGCCGCGCGTACTTCTCCGCGACCTCCGCGCACACCTGCACCGGCGACGGTGGCGGCATGGCGCTGCGCGCCGGCCTCGGTCTGCAGGACATGGAGTTCGTGCAGTTCCACCCGACCGGCATCTACGGCGCGGGCTGCCTGATCACCGAAGGCGTGCGCGGCGAAGGCGGCATCCTGCGCAACGCCAGTGGCGAGCGTTTCATGGAGCGCTACGCACCGAATGCCAAGGATCTCGCCTCGCGCGACGTCGTGTCGCGTTCGATGACGATGGAAATCCGCGAAGGCCGCGGCGTCGGCGAGCACAAGGATCACATCCATCTGGATCTGACCCATCTCGACCCGAAGGAAATCCACGAGAAGCTGCCGGGCATCGCCGAAAGCGCCAAGATCTTCGCCGGCGTCGACGTCGAGAAGCAGCCGATTCCGGTGATTCCGACCGTCCACTACAACATGGGCGGCATCCCGACCAACTACCACGGCGAAGTCGTGCAGTTGAAGGACGGCAATCCGGATGCGGTGGTCCCGGGCCTGTACGCGATCGGCGAAGCCGCCTGCGTGTCGGTCCACGGCGCCAACCGTCTGGGTTCGAATTCGCTGCTCGACCTGGTGGTGTTCGGTCGCGCGGTGGCCAACCGCTGCGCCGAGACGATCACGCCGGGCGCGCGTCACAAGCCGCTTGCTAAGGACGCCTGCGACAAGGCGCTGTCGAACCTCGACGGTCTGCGCAACGCCAGCGGCAGCACGCCGACCTCGGTGATCCGCGACAACATGCAGCGCACGATGCAGAACGACGCCGCGGTGTTCCGCACCAGCAAGACGCTGGCCGAGGGCGTCGACAAGATCCGCGAGATCCACGCCTCGTTCGCCGACGTCAAGGTCAGCGACCGCTCGATGGTGTGGAACTCGGATCTGATCGAGACCATGGAACTGCAGAACCTGCTGGGCCAGGCGCTGGTGACCATCGTCTCGGCCGAGAACCGCAAGGAATCCCGCGGCGCGCACGCGCACGAGGACTTCCCGGACCGTGACGACGAGAACTGGCACAAGCACACGCTGTGCTGGGCCGACAATGCCGGCAACACGCAGATCGATTACCGCCCGGTGCACATGTACACGCTCGACGACGAAGTCGAAGTCGTGCCGCCGAAAGCACGCGTTTACTGAGCCGGGGAACCCAGATGGCAGAATTTTCGCTTCCGAAGAATTCCAAGGTGCAGCAGGGCCGGCACTTCCCGGCCCCGGGCGCCAAGCGCACGCGCACTTTCAAGGTCTATCGCTGGAACCCCGATGACGGCCGCAATCCGTCGACGGACACTTACGAGATCGATCTCGACAAGTGCGGTCCGATGGTTCTCGACGCGCTGATCAAGATCAAGAACGAGATCGATCCGACGCTGACCTTCCGCCGCTCGTGCCGCGAGGGCATCTGCGGTTCGTGCGCGATGAACATCGACGGCACGAACACGCTGGCCTGCACCCGCGCGATCGAGGACTGCAAGAAGGCCGAGGTGCCGATCTACCCGCTGCCGCACATGGAAGTGGTCAAGGATCTGGTGCCGGACCTGACCCACTTCTATGCGCAGTACGCGTCGATCCAGCCGTGGATCCGCACGCAGAGCGCGGCGCCGCCGGACCGCGAGCGCCTGCAGTCCAAGGAAGACCGCGCCAAGCTCGACGGCCTGTACGAGTGCATCCTGTGCGCCTGCTGCTCGACCAGCTGCCCGAGCTACTGGTGGAACGGCGAGCGGTACCTCGGCCCGGCCGTGTTGCTGCAGGCCTACCGCTGGATCATCGACAGCCGCGACGAGGACACCGGTGCGCGTCTGGACGATCTGGAAGATCCGTTCAAGCTCTATCGCTGCCACACGATCATGAACTGCGCCCGGACCTGCCCGAAGGGTCTGAACCCGGCGAAGGCGATCGGCGAGATCAAGCAGCTGATGCTGGCGCGTCGCGGCTGATCGGCAGGCGCCTGGTCGGTGCGATGCATCGACCGGGCGTAAGGCGCCGCCGACTTCTGTCGCAATACCTGTCCGTCGTTCCGGCGAACGCCGGAATCCAGCGTCTTGGGCGTTCCCGGATACCGTTTATCGCGAAGCAGAGACCCTGGATTCCGGCGTTCGCCGGGATGACGGGTTAGAGCGTCGCCTGTCAGGGATCAGAAAACGCATGACCTACGACGACGCCACCGAACTCCGCCGCCTGCGCTGGCGCAGCCGGCGTGGCATGCGCGAACTCGACCGGCTGTTCGAGCGCTGGCTCGACCGTTGCTGGGCGACGTCCACCGAGGCCGAGCGCGAGGTTTTCCGACGGCTGCTGGATTGCGAGGACGATAGGCTCTGGAAGTGGTTCCTCGGCCATGAGCGTTCTGACGATGCGCAGCTCGACACCCTCGTACAGTCGATCCGGCAGCTCCCGCCCGGCTGAGCCCTTGCCGCTGCGGCTGGTGTGGCGGCCTTCGATCGTGCTGCAGGCCGCGCTCGCGTCGATCGGCTTCTGTGCGTGCATCGCGTTGTGGCTGTCCGAACTGCCGATGATCGCGACCGTCTGCGCGATGCCGCTGGTCGTCGCCGCGACCGGGCACCGCATCGCCGTCGAGCGCCGCGCGCCGATACGCGCGCTCGTCATCGATGCCGCAGGCGCCGCGCACCTCGATGACGCCGTGCTCGACACCCCGCAACTCGAATGGCGCGGACCGCTGGCGATCCTGCGCTGGCGCGACGGGCGCCGCGCGCGTCGGCTGCTGTGGTGGCCCGATACGCTGCCGCCACCGGCGCGACGTGAACTCCGTCTGGCCGCATCCGCGCTCGTGACGCGACCGACACCGGATTCGATGGCACCATAGCGGGGCCCCGGGCGGGCGGCGTACCGGCCCGGCGGCCGCGGACGCCGCGGCCCCCATGACCGGACGTCCATGCTCAGACCCATTCCTGCCGCCATCGGCCTGCGTTATCTCAGGGCCAAGCGGCGCAACGGCTTCATCTCCTTCATCTCGCTGGCCTCGATCCTCGGCATCGCCATCGGCGTGACCGTGCTGATCACGACGCTCGCGGTGATGAGCGGCTTCCAGAAGGAAATCCGCGACCGCATGCTCGGCATGGTCGCGCACGCGACGATCAGCGCCGACGGCGACACGCTGTCGAACTGGCAGCGCGCGGTCGACGTCGCGCGCGAGGATCCCCGCGTTGCCGGCGCCGCGCCCTACGTCGACACGCAGGCGCTGCTGCGCGGCCGTCGCAACGAGCCGGCCGCGGTACGCGCGATCGTGCCCGAGGACGAGGCGCAGGTGTCCGACCTCACCACGTCGATGGTCATCGGCAAGCTCGAGGATCTGCAGCCGGGCACGTTCAACATCGTGCTCGGGCGCGAACTCGCGCTGTGGCTGGGCGTGGGCGTCGGCGACAGCGTCATCGTCACCACCGATTTCCAGGTCACGCCGATGGGCGCGGTGCCGCAGCTCAAGCGCTTCACGGTCAGCGGCATCTTCGAGGCCGGCTACCAGGACTTCGACCGGCGCCTGGCCGTGGTCAATCTCAGTGATGCGCAGCGGCTGCTGCGCATCGGCGACGGCGTCACCGGCGTGCGTCTGAAACTGCACGACATGGACCGCGCGCAGCAGGTCACGCGCGATCTCGTGCACAAGCTCGGCGGCGTGTACCGGGTGAGCGACTGGAGCATCGAGAACGCGAACATGTTCCGCGCGCTCAAACTCGAGAAGACGATGATCGGCATCCTGCTGTCGCTGATCATCGTCATGGGCTCGTTCAATCTCGTCGCCTCTCAGGTGAGCCTGGTGACCGACAAGCAGGCCGATATCGCGATCCTGCGCACGCTGGGGCTCACGCCCGGCGGCGTCATGCAGGTGTTCATGGTGCAGGGCACGATGATCGGCGTGATCGGCACGATCCTCGGCATCACCGGCGGACTGCTGTTGACCTTCAATCTCGAACATATCCTCGGCGCGATCGAGCGCCTGTTCGGCGTCGTGCTGATGCCCGAGGACGTCTATTACGTGACCGGCCTGCCGATCGATCTGCAGGTCAGCGACGTGGTGATGATCGCCAGCGTCGCGCTGGTGATGGCCTTCGTCGCGACGATCTATCCGGCGCTGCGCGCGGCGCGCACGGCACCGGCGGAGGCGCTGCGCTATGAGTGACACGATCCCGGTTGCACTTACGACCGCGCCCGACAGCGTCGTGCTCGCGGCCGAAGGCCTGGGCAAGACCTACGCCGAGGGCAAGTTGAACACACCGGTGTTCGACGGTCTGGACTTCGCGGTGCGCGCCGGCGAAACCGTCGCGATCCTCGGCGCGTCCGGCGCCGGCAAGAGCACCTTGCTGCATCTGCTCGGCGGGCTGGACACGCCGACCGCGGGCGAGGTGTACGTGTCCGGCCAGAAGATGAGCGCGTTGTCGAACGCGGCGCGCGGCACCCTGCGCAACCGGTCGCTGGGCTTCGTCTACCAGTTCCATCACCTGCTGCCGGAGTTCACGGCGCTGGAGAACGTCATGCTGCCGGCGCTGCTCAACGGCGCCAGCGATGCGGATGCGACGAAGCGTTCTCGTGATCTGCTGGAGACCGTGGGTCTCGGCCATCGCCTCGCCCACAAGCCGGGCGAACTGTCGGGCGGCGAACGCCAGCGCGCGGCCGTCGCGCGTGCGCTGGTGAACAAGCCGGCCTGCGTGCTCGGCGACGAGCCGACCGGCAATCTCGATGAGCGCACCGCGGCCACGGTGTTCGAGCTGATGCTTGAACTCAACCGCGCGCAGCACACCAGCCTCGTGCTGGTGACGCATGACCGCCGGCTCGCGCGCAAGCTCGACCGGGTCATGGAACTGCACCAGGGCAAGCTGCGCGAAGTGGCGAAAGACGACGTCTGAGTTCCCGTGCGGGACTGCGCTCCGGGAGCGGCCCGGCCGCGACGGGGCGTTCCGGGTGAGGCATCGCGGCCAGGGCCGCGCCCACACCGGAACACGCATTCCCGGATTGCCGGTTATTCGCTCGGCTTCGCCGCTTCAGCCGGGCGCTGCGTAGCCGCGCGGCGCGACAGCACCGCCTCGCGGTGCGCGATATAGCCGTTCGCGCCGAACACGATCGCCGCGCCGATCGCGGTCCACATGTCGATGACCTCGCCGAACAGCCACCAGCCGAACAGCACGACGATCGGCAACTGCACGAAGCTGATCGGCTGCAGCGCGGACACCTCGCCCAGGCGCAGCGCGCGCGTCCACAGCCACTGCCCCAGCGTGCCGAGCACACCGGTCGCGATCAGCCACAGCCAGACCGTCGGGCTCGGCCAGACCCACTGGAACAGGGCGGGCACCAGCGACAGCGGCACCCACAGCAGATAGGTGTAGAACACGATCGTGTCCGGCGGATCCAGCTTCGAGAGCTGTTTCATCTGGATCGCGACCAGCGCCGCGAGCAGGGCGCCGACCACCGGTACCAGCATCGCGGCCGAGAACGCGACGCCCGGCCGCAGGATCACCAGCACGCCGAGAAAGCCGGCGGAGACCGCCATCCAGCGCCGGATGCGCACGATCTCGCCGAGCCAGATCACTGCGGCGATCGTCGCGAACAGCGGCGCCGCATACGAGAGCGAAATCGCCTGCGACAGCGGCAGGTGGCCGATCGCCCAGAACGCGCACAGCATCGAGCCGAGCCCGACCACGGTGCGGATCACGTAGCGACCCAGATTGCGCGTGCGCGGCAGGCCGGTGCCGCTGCGCAGCAGGATCGGCAGCAACGCGAGCAGGCCGAAGAAGTTGCGGAAGAACGCGACTTCGGTGGTCGGCACCGTCGCCGAGGCGTAGCGGATCGCGATCGCCATCAGCGCGAACGCCGACGTGCTGCCGAGCATCAGCAGCGCGGCCTGTCCCTGTACGGTCGCGGGTCGCCAGCGGAGCAGGGCGCGTGCGTTCACCACGCCGCGCCGACGATCTTGGGTTCGGGTTCCAGCGCGACGCCGAAGCGCATCTGTACCGAGGCCGCGATGCGTCGCGCCAGGCCCAGCAGTTCGGTGCCCTGCGCGTGGCCGTGATTGACCAGCACCAGCGCGTGGCCGGGTGCGACGCCGGCGTCGCCATCGCGATGGCCCTTCCATCCGCAGCGATCGATCAGCCAGGCCGCCGACAGCTTGCGCAGGCCCTCATCGACCGCGAACACCGGGATGCCCGCATGCGCGGCGACCAGGGCGGCGGCCTGCGCGGCCGGCACGATCGGATTCTTGAAGAAACTGCCGGCGTTGCCGATCACCGCGGGATCGGGCAGCTTGCTGCGCCGGATGTCGATGACCGCTTCGGCAACGTCGAGCGGGCGGGGCGCGCCGATGCCGCGCGCGGACAGCACGTCGCGCAGGCCGGCGTAGTCGAGCACCGGCTCGGCGAAGCGGTGCAAAGCGAACTCGACGGCAGTGACGATCCAGCGATCGGGCACCTGCTTGAAGATGCTGTCGCGATAGCCGAAGCGGCAGGCGTCGCGATCGAGCCGCACGAAGTTGCGCGTGTCCTGGTCGAAGGCTTCGACCGCGACCACGTGCTCGCCGACCTCGACACCGTAGGCGCCGATGTTCTGGATCGGCGCCGCGCCGACGGTGCCCGGAATCAGCGCGAGGTTCTCCAGCCCGCCGAGTTCCTGCGCCAGCGTCCACAGCACGAAGCCGTGCCAGTCGGCGCCGGCGGCGGCGCGCACGACGACGCGCTCGCCGTCGTCGGAGACCACGCTGCGGCGCGCATCGACGATCGCGAGCGCATCGACCGCGTCGCCCGCGAACAGCAGATTGCTGCCACCGCCGATGACCAGCGGGCGCGTGTCGGCATCGAGCGCGGCGAGCGCCTGCGGCAGGGCCGCGGCATCGAGCACCTCGATCAGCCGCCGCGCACGTGCGGCCACGCCGAAGGTGTTGCGCGGGCGCAGATCGGCCGGCTGCAGCAGACGGAAGGAATCGGACATCACTGCGATCAGAGGCTGGGCAGGTTGCCGCGGCTCGGGGCTTCGCGCCGGCGGCGGATCGCCTCGACGCAGTCGCCGATCAGCGCCGGCCCGCGATAGACCAGGCCCGAATACACCTGCACCAGCGATGCGCCGGCGGCCATCTTCTTCACCGCGTCGGCGCCCGACAGGATGCCGCCCACGCCGACCAGCGGAATCTCGCTGGCGAGGCGGGTGCGCATCATCCGCAGCACGGTGGTCGACTTGTTCATCAGCGGCTCGCCGGACAGTCCGCCGGCCTCGTCGGCGCGGCGGTCGTCCTGCACGCTGATGCGCGAGATCGTGGTGTTGGTGGCGATGACGCCGTCGACGTGCAGGTCCGACAGCACACGGGCCGCGGCCTCGATATCGTCGTCGCTCAGATCGGGCGCCACCTTCACCAGCAGCGGCACGCGCTTGCCGTGCTGCGCGGCGAGTCGCTCCTGCGCGTCGCGCAACGTGCCGATCAGACGGCGCAGCGCCTGCTCTTCCTGCAGTTCGCGCAGGCCGGCGGTGTTGGGTGAGGAGATGTTGACGGTGATGTAGTCCGCCAGCGGATACACGCGCTCCATGCAGAACAGGTAATCGTCGGCCGCCGATTCGTTCGGCGTGTCCTTGTTCTTGCCGATGTTGATGCCGAGGATGCCGGCGCGCTTCGCGCGGCTCACGTTGGCGACCAGCGCATCGACGCCCTGGTTGTTGAAGCCCAGGCGGTTGATCAGCGCGCGGTGGCGAGGCAACCGGAACATGCGCGGCTTCGGATTGCCGTCCTGCGGCTTCGGCGTGATCGTGCCGATTTCGACGAAACCGAAACCCAGCGCGAACAGCGCATCGATGTGGTCGCCGTTCTTGTCGAGCCCGGCGGCGAGGCCGACCGGATTCGGAAACTGCAGGCCGAAGGCTTCGGTGGGCAGCGGCTGCGGCGGTGTCGCGATCAGCGACGACAGGCCCACGCGATGCAACGCGTCCATTGCCGTCAGGGTGAGCCCGTGCGCGCGCTCGGGATCGAGCCGGAACAGCAGCGGACGGGCGCTCGCGTACATCAGGACGCCGCCGCGATGAAGGCCAGCAGGCCGCCGAAGAACAGGAAGACGAACAGAAACCCGACGACCGCCATCGCGACCATCAGATAGCCGAGCACCAGCCCCGCGACCGCGAGGCCATCGCCTTCGAGCGCGTCGGGGCGACGGCGGATCTCGCCGCGGGCCAGGTGGCCGGTGACGATCGCGACGACGCTGCCGATGACCGGCAGCAGCGACCAGCCGAGCAGGCCGGCGACGAGACTGACGATCGCCATCGCACTGGTCTGGCGGAAGGCGACGGGCGCGTTCATGTGTGTGGACCTCGTACCGGACCGGACACAGGCGACGCCGACACGCGGTCGCGCGTCGCAGCGGACATGCAGGCCGGAATTCGCGGCGCCATCGGCGGCGGTCCAGGGAAAGCGTTGGAAGACACGATTATTCAGACACCAGGGCGTCGCGCGCAAGCACGCAGGCGCCGCGGATCGGATCCGCGACGCCCGTGGTCGACCTCAGAGGTCGAACTTGATGCCCTGTGCGAGCGGCAGTGCGTCGGAGTAGTTGATCGTGTTGGTCTGGCGGCGCATGTAGGCGCGCCATGCATCCGAACCCGATTCGCGGCCGCCGCCGGTTTCCTTCTCGCCACCGAATGCGCCGCCGATTTCCGCGCCGCTGGTGCCGATGTTGACGTTGGCGATGCCGCAATCCGAACCCCAGGCGGCGAGGAACTGCTCGGACGCACGCAGGTCGGTGGTGAACAGCGACGACGACAGGCCCTGCGGCACGTCGTTCTGCAGATCGATCGCCTCTTCCAGATCGCTGTACTTCATGACGTACAGGATCGGCGCGAAGGTTTCGGTCTGCACCACTTCGGCATCGTTGGTCAGGCCGCTGACCAGCGCCGGCAACACGAAGTTGCCCTTGCGGTCCTCCAGCGCGCGGCCGCCGCTCTCGATCGTGCCGCCGCTGGCCTTGGCCTTGGCGATCGCATCGAGGTAGGCCTGCACGCCGTCGCGACTGTTGAGCGGGCCCATCAGGTTGGCGGCGTCGGTCGGATCGCCGATCTTCTTCTCGACCTGGCCGTAGGCGGTCTTGAGCTTGGCCAGCACGTCATCAAAGATCGACTCGTGCACGAACAGGCGACGCGTCGTCGTGCAGCGCTGGCCGGCCGTGCCGACGGCGCCGAACACGATCGCCGGGATCGCCAGCTTCAGGTCGGCGGTCGGGTCGACGATGATCGCGTTGTTGCCGCCCAGTTCCAGCAGCGAGCGCCCCATGCGCTTGGCGACGCGCTCGCCGACCTGGCGGCCGATCTTGGTCGAACCGGTGAAGCTCACCAGCGCGATGCGCTTGTCGTCGACGAAGGCCTGCGCGAGATCGCTGCCGGCATCGTTGAACAGGAAGAAGATGTCCGGGAAGGCGGCCTTGTTCAGCGCTTCGTTGCAGATCTTCATCGACGCGATCGCGGAGAGCGGCGTCTTCGGCGACGGCTTCCAGATCGAGATGTTGCCGCAGACCGCGGCGACCAGCGCATTCCAGGCCCACACCGCGACCGGGAAGTTGAACGCGCTGATGATGCCGACCACGCCCATCGGGTGCCACTGCTCATACATGCGGTGGCCCGGACGTTCGGAGTGCATCGTCAGGCCGTAGAGCTGGCGCGACAGGCCGACGGCGAATTCGCCGATGTCGATCATTTCCTGCACTTCGCCGTCGCCTTCCGGCTTCGACTTGCCCATTTCCAGCGCGACCAGCGAACCCAGTGCGTCCTTGTGCGTGCGCAGCGCGTCGGCGCACAGGCGCACGGCTTCGCCGCGGCGCGGGGCCGGCGTCTTGCGCCAGATCTTGAACGCCGCCTGGGCGCGCTCGACGATCAGGTCGTAGTCTGCCTGGGAGCTGGCCTGCACGCGGGCGAGCACTTCGCCATCGGTCGGGTTGATCGGTTCGATGACGCCGGCATCGCGGGTCTTCGACCACTCGCCGTTACCCAGGTAGGTGCCCGATTCGGTGCCGGACAGGCCGAGCGCGGTGAGGACGGAATGGGTCATGGACAGAACTCCTTGTGAGCGGACGCCGCCGATGTGGCCATCGACGGACGTACGGTGGGAAGCGGCGCGACGCGGCGCTAGGCCGGCGGGGGAAGTCGCGGTTGGTGACCCCGGCCCGATTCGAACGGGCGACCTTCCCCTTAGGAGGGGGACGCTCTATCCAGCTGAGCTACGGGGCCGTGAAGCCGTACAGGATACCGGACTGCCGCAGCGCCACGAAATCGCGGTACCCGCCGGGAGGGGGCGGCGGGGTCAGCACAGGCCGGTGGCCAGCTCCACGCAGTCGCGGCCGTTGGCCTTGGCGGCATACAGCGCGCGGTCCGCGCTGCCGAGGGCATCGTCGACGCCGCCGTCCGATGCCGGATAGACCACGTGAACGCCGATGCTGGCCGTCACCCGGATGCGCGTCTCGCCGCTGACGCAGGGTTCGTCGCCGAGCGCGTGGCGGATCGCTTCGGCGATTTCGCCGGCCGTGGACAGATCGCAGCCGGGCATCGCGGCCACGAATTCCTCGCCGCCGAACCGGGCCAGCAGGGCATCGTGCGGGCGCAGGATGCGACCGATGCGGCGCGCCGCCCAGCGCAGGCAGTCGTCGCCGGCCAGATGGCCGTGGCGGTCGTTGATCGACTTGAAATGGTCGAGGTCGATCATCAGCACCGCGAGCGGCGCGGCGGTCTGCTTCGCCTGCTGCGCGAGCTCCCGGAAGGCTTCGTGGAACCAGGTGCGGTTGTAGAGGCCGGTCAGGCCGTCGCGACGGCTCGAATCGCGCAGGCGCGCGTGCGCTTCCTCCAGCTGCAGCAGGGTGCTGCGCACTTCCTGGGTGCGCTGGGCGACCTTGCGTTCGAGTTTCTGGTTGGCCTCGGCGGTGATGCGCAGGTTCTCGTGGCGCAGCGCCGCGTAGCGATGGCCCAGCGCGATCGACAGCAGCAGCATCTCCAGCGCCGAACCGATCTGCACCCCGTATTCGGTGGCGAAGTTCTTCGGCAGCAGGCCGAACGCGAGCAGCGTGAACACCGCGGTGCCGAGCAGGAACATCGACCACGCGAGCAGCAGCAGCCAGGCCGGCGCATACCCGCGGCGCAGCACCACGACCGTCGCGATGACGATGCCGACCACGCCCAGCAGCACCGCCCGCGAGGCGACGGGCGTGGAAATGCGCAGCGGCAGCCAGATCGAGGCGATGCCGAACAGTACGAAGAACGCCATCAGCGCGAGCAGCAGCGCATTGCCGGGCGGCCAGCGTCGCGGCAGCTCGAGGAAGGTGCGCGAGAACTGCAGCATCGCGATCAACGCCAGGCAGATCGAGATGGGCACCATGTGGTCGGCCATCCACGACGAACCGGGCCACAGGTATTCGAAACCCAGGCCGTTGAGCGTGAACAGCACCAGGCCGAATGCGGTGACGTGGCACAGGTACCAGAAGTAGCTCGCGTCGCGCAGCGACAGCCACAGCACCAGGTTGTAGAAGAACAGCGCCAGCATGATCCCGTAGTACAGCCCGATCGCCAGCTGCGCGTCGCGCGATACTTCGGTGAACGCCTTCGGCGTGTAGAGCTGCAGCGGCACCTGCATCGAACTCTGGCTGCGCACGCGCACCAGCAGATCGACCGGCTCGCCGGGCGGCAGTTCGAAGCTGAAGTTCGGATGCCGGTAACGCACGCTGCGCGAGGCGAACGGGCGATGGTCGCCGCCGGCGAAGTGCAGCACGCGACCATCGGCGTAACGCACGTGCAGATCGACTTCGTCGCTGAGCGGATACTCCTGCACCAGCATCCAGCGTGGTTCGTGCGCCTCGCGGTTGACCACGCGCGCATGGAACCAGAACGTGCCGCGCTGGAATCCGAAGGCATCGGCGCCGCCGGGCAGCGGGGCCATGCCGTCGGCGTCGACGCGGCGCCAGGCGGCGGCGAGATCGTCGACGTCTTCGCGGTCGTGATAGTGGCCGAGCTGTGGCGCGAGCACGAAACGCTCGGTGCCGGGTTCGAGCACGACGTCCGCGCGTTCCAGTGCCAGTGCCAGCAGCGGACAGCACAGGCAGGCCAGCAACAGCCAGCTTCGCCACGCCCGCACCGTCCTGCCGATCAGCGTCATCCCTTCGCCCCGTGTTCCATGCAGTTGCGCATCGGCCGTGTCCATGGCCTCCGAACGCGGGAAGCGTAGACCAGCGGCCGGCCGAAATCATCCGGCGGCATAATCCCGCGATTCCCCTGCGACACAGGTGCTGCCGATGCCACCCATTCACCGTCGATCGTTTCTGCCGGCCGTGCTCGTGCCGCTGCTCCTGTCGACCGGCGCCGCGTTCGCCTGTGATGCGGGCCGCGTGGTCGGCGCGCAGGCCGATGGCGCCAGCGCAGGCGTGGCGGGGGTCCGCGTGTCGGATGGCCGCCGCATCGTCGAAACCGGTGCGGACGGGCGCTTCGAGGGCCTCGCCGGCGGTGACGCGCCGGTGTTCGTGATCAAGCCCGCGGGCTGGACGCTGCCGCGCGAAGGCGCGAATCCCGCGTTCTGGCGCGCGGCCGGCCGCGCCGGCGATGCCTGCACGTTCACGCTGCAGGCAGGCGAGGCGGCGGGCACGCTCGATGTCGCGGTGTTCGCCGATCCGCAGACCGGCACCGCGGCGGAGGTGGGCTACTACGATCGCGCGGTGGTCGAGGCGGCGCGCGCCGTCGGCCCGTTCGGGCTCGGCCTGATGCTCGGCGACGTCACCAATGACGATCCCGCGCTGTACCCGCTGATCGATCGCGCCACCGCGCGTCTCGACACGCCGTGGCTGCACGCGCCGGGCAACCACGATCTGGATTTCGATGCCAAGGACGACGTGGGGTCGACCGCCTCGTTCCGCGCTGCCTACGGCCCGGAGACCTACGCCTGGGAAACGCCGCAGGCGAACGTGCTCGTGCTCGACAACGTGATCTACCAGCCGGGCGCGCGTCCGGCGTATGTGGGCGGATTGCGCGAAGACCAGTTCGCATTCGTCGAGGCCTATCTCGCCACGGCCTCGACCGATCGTCTGCTGGTCGTCGCCGCGCACGTGCCGTGGTTCGACACCGCACCCGCCGGCGCGCCCGAGACGATGCGCAGTGCAGATCGCGCGCGCCTGTTCGCGGCCCTGCAACGGCACCCGCGCGTCCTGCTGCTCACTGGCCATCGCCACACGCAGCAGCACGTCCGTCACGATGCGGCCAGCGGCTGGCACGGCGCGACGCCATTGCACGAATACAACGTCGGCGCCGTCAGCGGTGCGTTCTGGAGCGGCGCGCCCGATGCCGACGGCATTCCCGACGCGACGATGGCCGACGGCACGCCGAACGGCTTCGCGACGCTGCACATCGAGGCCGACGGCGACTATCGCCTGGCCTGGCATCCGGCGCGCACGTCCGACGACCCGGCGACCACGCAGGCGATGGCGCTGCATGCGCCGCGCGTGCTGCGGCAGGGCGCGTATCCGGCGTGGGGCGTCTACGCCAACGTCTACATGGGCCAGGCCGACACGCGCGTCGAGTTCCGCGTCGGCGATGACGACTGGGCGCCGATGCGCCGTGTCGAACGCCCCGATCCGCGCCTGCTGCTGGAGAACGCACGCGACGATCTCGCCGACGCGCTGCGGGGCCTGGGCCGCTCGCCCGAAGCGACGCCGTCGATGCATCTGTGGCGGGGCGCGCTGCCGACCGATCGCGAG
This sequence comes from Luteimonas flava, assembly GCF_036584485.1. Taxonomy (NCBI): domain Bacteria; kingdom Pseudomonadati; phylum Pseudomonadota; class Gammaproteobacteria; order Lysobacterales; family Lysobacteraceae; genus Luteimonas; species Luteimonas flava. The sequence continues at coordinate 754,454 of NZ_JAZHBM010000001.1, forward strand.
GTCGGCGATCACGTCGTCGAAGTGCGCGTGTTCGATGCCTGGCTGGGCGAGCAGCGCGCGCGCACGACGTATCGCCTCGATCGCTTCGACCCCGCGGGTAACACGCGATGAGCGCCGTGCCGCCCGACGGTCTGCCGGTACAGGCGTTCGCCGACGAGGCGGCGTGGGAGGCCTGGCTGCGCGCGCATGCCGATGCCGGCGGGCTGTGGCTGAAGATCGCCAAGCAGGGCAATGCGACGCCGTCGGTGACCTATGCGCAGGCGCTCGACGTCGCGCTGTGCCACGGCTGGATCGACGGCCAGAAGCGCGGCTTCGACGATGCGTGGTTCCTGCAGCGTTTCACGCCGAGGCGCGCCCGCAGCCTGTGGTCGGCGCGCAACGTCGCACACGTCGAACGGTTGCACGCGGCCGGGCGTATCGGTCCGATCGGTCAGCGCGAAATCGATGCGGCGAAAGCGGACGGTCGCTGGGAGGCCGCCTATGCCGGCGCCGCGTCGATGGCGCCCCCGGACGAACTGCAGGCAGCGCTCGCCGCGACCCCAGGTGCGCAGATCGCATTCGACGCACTCGACCGGACCAATCGCTATGCGGTGTGCTTCCGGGTCGCGACGTTGAAGACCGCGGCCGGCCGCGTGCGACGCGCGCAGGCCCTGGCGGAGATGCTCGCGCGCGGCGAGCGTCCGCACGGCTGATCCAGCGGATCGCAGGCGTGACCGATCGCCTGGAACGCGTGTGGACGCCGCAACGCGACGGTCCTGCGGGTGGTTGACCTGGAACGCGCCCACAAAAAAACCCGCACGCGGCGGATTCTTCGAAGATGACCGGCTGGCGCGCGATGGCTGGCGGGCGGGTCGTGCGCGTCGCTTGCTGGCGATGGCTGGCGTGCGGCGCGCTGCGATTCTATCGAGGCACCGCAGGGCGATGACGAAACGAGAATCACTCTCGGGACTTCGCCTGCCGCGCGCATCGATGGAGATGCGCGCGTGTGCTCATGCGCGATGGCGCGCTCCCAGGACCGTCCGATCGCGCGCGAGCGCGCGCCTGCGGAAGGGCTGCGTCTGGCGTCTGCTCAGCAGGCGTTGCGACGTTCGCTCAGGGCGCGATCGGGTACGGATACACCGCGGGCGGTGGATCTGCCGGCAGCGTGGCCTGCCACCGCGCCAGCGTCTCGGCGATGCGTGCGCCGGCAGCGATCTGCGGCCCCGAGCGTTTGTAACCGAGCTTGCGCTCGCGCTGCTTGATCGCGCGTGCCGCGAGCCGGTACGCGTTCGCGAAATCGCGATCGGCGTTGAGCCCGTCGAGCAGCCAGGCGTGACCGAAGAACGTGATCGTCGATTCGCTGCCGCAACCGAACGAAGGCCGATCGGGACGCGCGGCGGTCAGGACCAGCGTGTCGGGATCCTGGAGCGCGGGCACGAAGCCGCCCGAGTAGCAGGCCGAAATCACGACCACGCGATGCACGATGCCGGAGGCGTCGAGCGCCGCGCGCAATGCGTCGGGTGTGATCGTGTCCTCGCTGCCGTCGGGCAGCGCCAGACCGAGTGCGTGATCGGGTGCGCCGTGCATCGTCAGATACAGCAGCAGCACGTCGCGCTCGCGGTCCATGTGTGCGCCCAGCGCGGAGAGCGCATGTCGCAGGTTCGACTCGGTCGCGAGCGGGGTGCCCGCGCCCTTGAGACTGTCGATGTGGTTGACCAGCGCGAGTACACGCGTGCCTGCACCGAGGCGCGGCGCGACCCGTTCGGTGAGAAAACGCACCTCGTTGCGGAATACGTCCTCGCTGGCATCGCCGGCCATGCCGACGACGTACAGCGCCGGCGCATCGCCGGTGCCGACCGGCATCGCCGCGACCGCGGCCTCGATCCGCGCGTGGTCGCGGGTCGCCAGCGGTTCGGCCGCCTGCAGCGGCGCGCAGGCGAGCAGGCACAGCAGCGCCGTCGCCTGCATCCAGTGTCGAAGCATGGGCCGACCGGACGCCGGCCGCATGTCAGCGGATCGCGTCGATCTGGTCGAACGCGGTCACGCGCGTGTGACCGTTCGCGGACGCTGCGTCGCGCGGCTGCGGATAATCTTCGAGCCGGTCGACCAGCACCGTGCGCATGCCGGCGTCGCGCGCGGCGTCGAGTTCCTCGACGACGTCCGACAGGAACAGGATTTCCGCCGGCGCGGCGTCGAGCGCATCGGCGATGCGCGCATAGCTCTCCGCCTCCCGCTTGCCGCCGACCTCGGTGTCGAACCAGTTCGAGATCAGCCCGGTCAGATCGCCCGCGTCGCTGTGGCCGAAGAACAGTTTCTGCGCCGGCACCGAGCCGGAGGAGTACACCGCCAGCGTTTCGCCATCCGCGTGCCAGCGGCGCAGCGCGTCGGCTGCGTCGGGATAGATGTGCGCGGTGAAGTCGGCGTCCTGGTAGCCGGCCGACCAGATCATGCCCTGCAGCGCCTTGAGCGCGGTGTGCTTGCGGTCCGCGTCGATCCAGCCCTGCAGCGTCTCGACGATCACCGCGTCGTCGCAGATCGCACCGTGCTCGGTCGCGACCACGTCGAGCCAGCGGCGCACGTCCGGATCATCGCGATGCGCGGCGACGAAGCCGGGCAGCGCACGGCGCGCATAGGGAAACAGCACGTCCTTGACGAACGAGATGCTGCTGGTGGTGCCTTCGATGTCGGTCAGGATCATCCGCGCGTCAGCCGGTGGTCGTGGGGCGTCAGAGTGTAAAGCGAACCTGGGTCCCGACGACGCCGGAGTCATGCGCGCAGACGGCCGCGATCAGCGCGACCCGGGCTCGTAACGCGGAAACTTCTGCGCGATGTCCGAGCCGGTGAAATGGCCGATCCAGCCGTCCGGCTGCTCGAAGAAGCGGATCGCGACGAAGCGCGGCTCGCTGCCCATGTCGAACCAGTGGGTCACGCCGTCCGGCACGCCGATCAGATCGTCCTTGACGCATTCGATCTCATAGACCTTGCCCTCGACGTGCAGGGTGAACAGACCCGAGCCGTCGACGAAGAAGCGCACCTCGTCTTCCTTGTGGAAGTGTTCGTCGAGGAACTTCGCGCGCAGCTCTTCGCGCTTCGGGTTGTCGGGCGCGATGCTGATCACGTCGACGGACTTGAACCCGCGTTCGGCGCTGATGCGGTCGATGTCGGCCTTGTAGGCGGCGATCACCTCGTCCTGCGAGGCGCCGGCGCCCACCGGCTTGGCGGCCTGCCAGCGTTCGAAGGTGACGCCGATCGTCTGCAGTTCGCGGGCGATCGCGTCGCCGTCGCGGCTGTCGAACAGCGGCGTGTCGGGGGCGGTGGCATCGAAAATGCGGAGGCGGCTCATGGCGGTCTGGCTCGGCGCGTGCGGGGCCGTCCAGCCTAGCAAAGCCGCCTGTCCGCAACGTTGACCGCGGCGGAACGCCGTCGTTCCACCGCTGGTGCGGCCGGAGGCCTCAGTGCGACGCGCGCAGGCGGCGCAGCTCGAGTTCGCAGTGCAGCAGGAACTCGAAAGCTTCCAGATGGCGGCGCGCTTCGGCCATGTCGCGGCCCCAGGCGTAGAGGCCGTGGCCGTCGATCAGATAGCCCCACATCGGGCCGGCGTCGAGCAGCGACTCGACCTGCGCCGAGAGCACGGTCATGTCCTGGCTGTTGGGCAGCACCGGCACGTCGACCGCCATCTCGTGCGTGCTGTTGCCGGCGAAGGCCTTCAGCAGCTCGTAACCTTCCAGGCGCACGTGGCCGTCGCCGGCGAACAGCCGCGAGGCGATGGTCTGGGTCGGCGAATGCGTGTGCAGGATGCAGCCGATCTCCGGGAACCGGCGATACAGCTGCGTGTGCAGCAGGGTTTCGGCAGACGGTCGGTGCTCGCTGCCGACGGCGCGGCCCTCGAAGTCGACGACCATGATGTCGTCTTCCTTCAGCTTGCCCTTGTCGCGGCCGGAGACGGTGATCGCCGCGTGGCGTTCATCGAGACGGCGCGAGAAGTTGCTGCTGGTGGCGGGCGTCCAGCCGGACTGGGCGAGTTCGCGGATGTTGACGATCAGTTCGCCAGCGAGCTCGCGCAGGCGGTGGACGTCGTAGGGCGTGGGCGTATCGGACATGGCGCGAATTCTAGCGCGCCCGTGTGGCGTCAGCGTCTGCCGCGCCAGGATGGCGGTTCGCCCTTCAGTGCGCAGATCGTGACCAGCAATGCCGTGGCCACCGCGACGCAGATGCCGAAGGCCAGCGGCGCGTCGCCCGGCGGAAAGCGTGCGGCGCAGCCGATCAGCGTGCCGACGTAGACCAGCAGCACCACCCAGCCCTGCCAGCGCCGCGGCAGCCCCCAGCCGTAGCCGAACGTCTTCGCCGGAAACCAGAAGTCGTCGCGCCGGTCGCTCATGGCGCGGGCGGCGCTTCGCGACGGCGCGAGGAGAAACCGCGATACCCGGCCCATGCCAGCAGCGCGATGATCGCCGCGCCCATCAGCGTGTCGATCGGTGTGGACCAGACCAGCAGGCCGCAGGCGATCAGCGCGCCCATGCCGAGCAGGCGTTCGCGTCGCCCGGCCGGATGCTGGCGGTTGCCGAGCATCAGGCTCAGGCCGGCGGCGGCATAGGCCATGACCACGAGGGTCACCGCCATGTTGATGATGGTTTCGAACTGGCTGCCGACAGTGTCGGTCACGGTGATGAACGCGATCAGCGTCATCGACGACACCACGATCAACAGGCCGGGGCCGGCCGCGCCGTTCTTCAGCAGACGGCCGAAGATCGCCGGCAGGAACCCGCGTTGCGCGGCGCGCGCGCCGGATTCGCCGGTCACCAGCATCCAGCCGCCGAGTGTGCCGGTGGCCTTGAGCGCAGCGGCCGCGGCGATCACCGGGATCGCCCAGACGCCGAACATCTGCCCGGCGACGAGCGCGAACGGCGCGCTGGAGCTCGCGAGTTCCTCGACCGGCACGATGCCCATCATCAATACCGACGAGACCATGTAAACCACGCCGGCGAGCAGGATGCCGCCGAGCGTCGCGATCGGCACGTTGCGTTCGGGATTGCGCACGACGCCGGCCACCATCGCGCCGGTTTCCAGACCGATGAAGGCCCAGAACACCGTCGCCAGCGAGCCGATCGCCACGGCCGCATCGGACTGGCCGCTGACGTTCCAGCCGGCGCGGTAGATGCCCGGATCGAAATAGGCCCAGCCGGCGATCAGGATCGCCGCGACCGGCAGCAGGCCGAACACCACGCAGAACGACTGGAAGCGCGCGATATTGCGCGGACCGAGGAGGTTCAGCGCGAACATCGACCAGATCAGCAGCACCTGGCCGACGAGCTGCACGCCCGGCGTCTCGGCGACGGGCAGCAGGATCACCAGATAGCCCACCGCCGCGACCGCGATCGCGTTGTTGCCCACCCACGACGACAGCCAGTACAGCGTGGTCGCCAGGAACCCCATGTCGCGGCCGAGGCTCGGGCGGATGTAATCGTCCGGCGAGTTGAGGTCCGGGTACTGCCGCGCGAGCCGCGCGAACGCGCCGCCGAGCGCGACCGCGAGCAGGGTGCCGATCAGCCACGAGAACACGGTCACCGCGCCCGAGCGCGCGAGCGTGGCCGGCAGCAGGAAGAAGCCGGAGCCGATCATGTTGTTGGCGACCATGAAGGTCGCCAGCACCGGACCGATTTTCTTGGCCGTGGAAGTCGTGGACATCGTGCGATCCGCGTGGAGGGCGGCGCGAGCGGCCGCAGGTCGGGAGGCGCCATGGGCACACGGCCCGCGGAAGGCGGGCCGTGTGTCGGGGGCGGATCAGCGCGGCGGCAGTTGCTGCCGGAGCTTGCTGTGCTTGTAGCCGTAGACGAAGTAGATCGTGAAGCCGATGACCGTCCACACCAGCAGCACGATCCAGTTCAGCAGCGGCATCGTCGCGACCAGGCCCAGGCACGCCAGCACGCCGAGCGTGCCGACGACGAACACGGCCGGCACACGGAACGGGCGGTGCAGGTTCGGCTGCGTGCGGCGCAGCACCATCACGCCCAGGCAGACGGTGGCGAACGCGACCAGGGTGCCCATCGAGACCACGTCGCCGAGCAGCTGGATCGGCAGGAACGCGGCCATGACCGCCGCGATCAGCGCGACCAGCACCGTGCCCTTGTGCGGCGTGCGGTACCGCTTGTGGATCGCGCCGAAGAAGCGCGGCAGCAGACCGTCCTGCGCCATCGAGAAGAAGATGCGCGGCTGGCCCATCAGCATCACCAGGATCACCGTGGTGAGGCCGGCGATCGCGCCGATCTCGACCAGCGTCTTCAGCCACAGCAGGCTCGGATACGCCTCGAGCGCGGTCGCGACCGGCTTGGCCGTGCCGAGCGTGGTGTACGGCACCATGCCGGTCAGCACCGCGGAGACCGCGATGTAGATCAGCGTGCACAGGAACAGCGAACCGAGGATGCCGATCGGCATGTCGCGCTGCGGGTTCTTGACCTCCTGCGCCGCGGTCGAGACCGCGTCGAAGCCGATGTAGGCAAAGAACACGATCGACGCACCGCGCAGCACGCCTTCCCAGCCGAAGCGGTCGCCGCCCTGGTTGTCCGGGATGAAGGGGAGCCAGTTTTCGGCGTTCACGTACTGCGCGCCGAAGGCCAGCAGCAGCAGGATCACCAGCACCTTGATCGACACGATGATCGCGTTGGCGGTCGCCGACTGGGTGATGCCCACGTAGCACAGGATGCCGACCGCGCCGATGATCAGCACCGCAGGCAGGTTGAACAGCGCGCCGGTGGTGACGAACTTGCCGAACTCGCACGCGCCGGCCACGGCCGCTTCATGCGTACAGAAGTTGATCGGCGCCTGCGTCAATGCCGCGGGCAGATGGACACCGAGGCTGTCGAGAAAACTGACCGTGTAGCCCGACCAGCCCACTGCGACCGTGGACGCGGCGAACAGATACTCGAGCACCAGACTCCAGCCGACGAACCAGGCCAGCGCTTCTCCGAGCGTCGCGTAGGTGTAGCTGTAGGCGCTGCCCGAGGCCGGGATCATCGCCGCGAACTCCGCGTAGCACAGGCCCGCCATTGCGCAGGCGAAGCCGGCGATGACGAAGCTCAGCATGATCGCCGGGCCGGCGTGGTTGGCCGCCGCGGTCCCGGTGATCACGAAGATGCCGGCGCCGATGACCGCGCCCAGGCCCAGCATCACCAGATGCTTGGCGGTCAGTGTGCGCTTGAAGCCGACTTCGCCGCCGAGGCTGCCTTCGACCGGCTCGCCCGCATCGACGCGCGGCTGCGCCGCGATCGGCTTGGTAATCATCAGGTTCTTGAACATCGGTGTCCCCGGTTGGTCGTTCGGTGCGGTCCGCGACGGCTGACGGACGTGCCGTCTAGTCCCCCGCGGCCACGCGGCAATCGCCGTACCATGCCAAACGCTGCGTTCCGGCACAAGCAAACGCAATGGCGGCTTGTGCGCACGCGCGGGAACGCCGATGCTGCCGCTCCCGTCACGCCGCGCTGCAGCAAATCCGCCGATGTCGAACCCGTCCACGCCCGATTTCGAACGCCTGTCCGTCCTGCCCACCGCGGTGCAGACACTGGCCCGCGCATTCGCCGATTTCGGCGTGCTGCAGCCTGCCCAGCAGGCGCTGGCAAGAGAGTTCGGCGACCTGCTCGGCGATGCCGAAGATCCGTTCGAGCGTGCGCGATTGGCCGGTCATTTCACCGCCTCGGCGCTGGTCGTCAGCGGCGACGGCACGCGCACGCTGCTGACCCATCACCGCAAGCTCGGCATGTGGCTGCAGCCCGGCGGACACGCCGACGGCGACCGCGACCTGGCGCGCGTGGCACTGCGCGAGACCGAAGAGGAAACCGGACTGGTCGGCGTGACCGTGCAGCCTGGCATCTTCGATCTCGACCGGCACTGGATTCCCGAACACAAGGGCGTGCCCGGGCATTGGCACTACGACGTGCGCTACGTCGTGCGCGCAGGCAGCGACGAAACGTTCGCGGTCAGCGAGGAATCCCACGCGCTGGCCTGGGTGCCGCTGCGCGACGTCGCCGATGGCGAGGCCTACGACGCCTCGCTGCGTCGAATGGCACGCCGCTGGCTGGACGCGCCGGCGGCCTGAGCATCGCCCCGCAGGACGGGTGGAGCGCGGCGAAACCCCTCGCAGCGCTTGCCGAAAGGCTAGTACAGCACGCGCGTCCGCATCGTCCCGTCGATCTTCTGCAGCTCGCTGCGCAGATGCGCGGCCTGGTCCTCGGTCGCGGCGACGTCGATCACCACGTAGCCCACATTCGCGTTGGTGCGCAGGTACTGGCCGTCGATGTTGATCGCCTCGCGCGAGAACACCTCGTTGATCTTCGACAGCACGCCGGGCACGTTGCGGTGCAGGTGCAGCAGGCGATGGCTGCCGATGTGCTCGGGCAGGGTGACTTCGGGGAAATTGACCGCCGACAGCGTGCTGCCGTTGTCGCTGTAGCGCACGAGCTTGGCCGCGACCTCGATGCCGATGTTGTCCTGCGCCTCCAGCGTGCTGCCGCCGACGTGCGGGGTCAGCAGCACGTTGTCGTGGCCGAGCAGCGGTGATTCGAACGCATCGTCGTTGCCCTTGGGCTCGATCGGGAACACGTCGATCGCGGCGCCGCCGACCTGACCGCTGCGCAGCGCGGCATCGAGCGCGTCGATGTCGACGACGGTGCCGCGCGAGGCGTTGATCAGATGCGCGCCGGGTTTCATCGCGTCGAGCTCGGCCGCGCCGAACATCAGCTTCGTCGACGGGGTTTCCGGCACGTGCAGGGTCACTACGTCGCTGCGCGCGAGCAGATCCTCCAGGCTCGTCGCGCTGCGCGCATTGCCCAGCGACAGCTTGGTTTCGATGTCGTGGAAGAGCACCTGCATGCCCAGCGATTCGGCGAGCACGCCGACCTGGGTGCCGATGTGTCCGTAGCCGACGATGCCCAGCGTCTTGCCGCGCGCCTCGTGGCTGCCGAGCGCGGACTTGCTCCAGCCGCCGCGATGGCATTCCGCGTTCTTCTGCGGGATGCCGCGCAGCAGCATGATCGCTTCGGCGACGACGAGTTCGGCCACCGAACGCGTATTGGAGTAGGGCGCGTTGAACACCGGAATGCCGGCCAGCTCGGCCGCTTCCACGTCGACCTGGTTGGTGCCGATACAGAAGCAGCCGATCGCCATCAGCCGGCGCGCGTCGGCCAGCACGTCGGCGCTCAGATGCGTGCGCGAGCGGATGCCGATGATGTGCGCGTCGGCGATCTTCGCCCGCAGCTGGTCTTCGGGCAGCGATTTGGGGTGGACTTCGACCTGCGAATAGCCGGCGGCGTGGAAGGTGTCGACAGCGCTCTGGCTGACGCCTTCGAGCAGCAGGACGCGGATGTCCTGCCGGGGAAACGAGGTCTTCATCGGGTTGGATTCGCGCGTGGGGGACAGCGCGGGCCATGGTGCCAGAATCGCGCCGGGCGTGTTGCGCCGCAGCGCTGGACGCGTCCCGGACGCGCTGGCACGCTGGCGTCCCGTTCGACCGGCCCCCGACGATGTCCGATTCCCGCGTTTCCAGTCTCCAGGCCGCCGTGCCCGCCCTGCGCCTGCTGACCGAGCCTGCGGATCTCGCGCATTACGGTGTCGACTGGACCCGGCGCTGGACGCCGGCGCCGCTGGCGATCGCGCTGCCCGCCAACGTCGAAGAAGTCCAGGCGACGATGCGCTGGGCGCACGCGGAAGGCGTGGCGGTAGTGCCCTCGGGCGGTCGTACCGGGCTGTCGGGCGGCGCGGTCGCTGCGAACGGCGAACTGGTGCTGAGCCTGCAGCGCATGAACAATGTGCTCGGCTTCGAGCCGGCCGACCGGCTGCTGACGGTCGAGGCCGGCATCGCGCTGGAAGCCGTGCACGAGGCCGCGCGCACGCACGACCTGCAATACCCGGTGGATTTCGCCGCGCGCGGTTCGTGTTCGATCGGCGGCAACATCGCGACCAATGCCGGCGGCATCCGCGTGGTGCGCTACGGCAACACGCGCGAATGGGTGGCCGGGGTCAAGCTGGTGACCGCGACCGGCGAGCTGCTCGATCTCAATCGCGGCCTGGTCAAGAACTCCAGCGGCTACGACCTGCGGCATCTGGTGGTCGCGTCCGAAGGCACGCTCGGTGTCATCGTCGAGGCGACGCTGCGGCTGGCGCCGCCGCCGCCGGAGACGCGGGTCATGCTGCTCGCGCTGCCGTCGTTCGAGGTGCTGATGGAAGTCTTCCAGGCGCTTCGATCGCGCCTGCCGCTGGAGGCGTTCGAATTCTTCACCGACCGCGCGCTCCACCACGTCGTCGCGCATGGCGCACAGCCGCCGTTCGAGGCGGTGTATCCGTACTACGTGGTCGCCGAGTTTGCCTGCGAGGGCGAGGCCGGCGAGGTGCAGGTGCTGTCGGCGTTCGAATACTGCATGGAGCAGGGCTGGGTCGAGGACGGCGTGATCAGCCACGGCGACACGCAGGCCGCGGCGTTGTGGCGCCTGCGCGAGGGCATCACCGAAAGTCTCGCCCCGCACGTGCCGTACAAGAACGACGTGTCGGTGCGCATCTCGGCGATGCCAGCGTTCCTGGCGCGCACGCAGGCGCTGCTCACGGCCGAGTACCCGCAGTTCGACGTGGTCTGGTTCGGCCACATCGGCGACGGCAACCTGCACATCAACGTGCTCAAGCCGGCCGACATGGCGAACGCCGATTTCGTCGTCGAGTGCGAGCGCGTGACCAAGCTGCTGGCGGCGACGCTGGCCGAACACGGCGGCAGCATCTCGGCCGAGCACGGCATCGGCCTGGTCAAGAAGCCCTATCTGGGATCGACGCGCAGCCCGGCGGAGATCGCGGTGATGCGGGGCATCCGCCATGCGCTGGATCCGGCCGGCATCCTCAATCCCGGCAAGCTGTTCGATTGAGTCCGGTTCAGCCCGCTGCAACACGCCGACGCTAGAGTGTCGGCTGCCGTTCCCGTTCGGAGATGCCCCGCATGATGGTCCGTACCGCACTCGTTCTTCTGCTGACCGGGCTGTCCGCGTCGGCCTTCGCCGGCAGTTTCGCCGGCACCAGCGCAGGCGCGTCGTCCGGCGGGTCGTCGGCGTCGTCGGGCAGCTCGTCCGGCGACGACAAGGTGGTGCTGCAGGCGCGCGAAGACGCCGCCGGTTTCGTCGCCAGCGACGGCCGCATCCGCGGCGCGCGTCTGGAAGCGGCATTGCGTCATCTGCGTGAGACGCAGAGCGCCGCGCGCGATGCGTCCGACCTCGCACTCGCCCAGGCGATCCTGGCGCGTTGATCCGGCGGGCGCGCTTGCCTCTGCGTGCCGCCTTGTGTGTTGTCGCCTCGCTGCTGGCGCCGGTCGCGTCGGCGGCCGGCTGGTCGGTCGCACAGCAGACGGCTGGCGCGCCACTGACGCCTGCCGAGTCGACGCGTGCCGATGCTGCGATCGCCGACGCATTGGCGCGACTGCCGCCGGACTGGCGGAGCGCGCCCGCGCTCGATGTCGTCATCGACTGGCGCGACGATCTGCCTGACGACGTCCACGGCCGCACCTTCGGTCCGCATCTGCGGCTGCGCCGCGCACTGCTGGATGACGCGGCCGCAGCGCCCCTGCGTGCCGCGCTGCTGCACGAGTTCGCACATCGCTACGACCGCTCGAGCCATGGCGGCCTGTCGCGCGATCCACGCCTGCTCGATCTCGCCGGCTGGCCGCAGCGGCCGCTGCGCTTCGGCCTGCGCGTGCGCGACAACGCGATGCGCGACCGCAGTCCCGACGAGTACGAGCGCACGTCGCCCGCCGAATTCGTCGCGGTCAATCTCGAACATTTTCTGCTCGACACCGAGTACGCCTGCCGGCGCCCCGCGCTCCATGCGTACTTCGCCGCGCACTTCGACTGGGCGCCGCCGCAGGCTGCTTGCGCGCCGGATCTGCCCTTCGTTGAAGCCGAGCCGGGTCTAGATGCCGCGCCGCTGCTCGCGCTGGATCCGGCGCGCGTCCATGCCGTCGACTACCTGCTCGCCGAAGGCAACGCCCAGCCGATGAGCCGCTGGGGCCACAGCATGCTGCGGCTGGTGATCTGCGCGCCCGGCCGCGCGCCGGGGCCGGACTGCCGCCTCGATCTCGCGCATCACCGCGTGCTGTCGTTCCGCGCCTTCGTCGACGATGTGCAGATCTCCAGCCTGCGCGGGTTGACGGGACGTTATCCCTCGCGGCTGTTCGTGCTGCCGCTCGACCAGGTGATCGACGAGTACACGCGCATCGAATTGCGCGGGCTGCAGTCGATTCCCCTGCAGCTGTCGCCGGACGAAATCGCCTCGTTGCTGACGCAAGCCGCAAACCTGCACTGGAGCTACGACGGGCGTTACTACTTCGTCGGCAACAACTGCGCGGTCGAGACCTGGAAGCTGCTGCAGACTGGCGTGCCGCGTCTGGCCGACGCACGGCTGCGCAGCATCACGCCGACCGGCTTGCTGCGGAAACTCGTGCGCAGTGGCGATGCGGATCAGCGCGTGCTCGAGCGCGCGGATGCGGTGCGTGCCGGTTACTACTTTCCGTCTGCGGATGCGGAATACCAGGCGCTGCTGGACGTCGCACGCGCGGCGCAGCCCTTGCCGGTCGCACGCGTCGACGACTGGCTGGACCTGTCGGCGGATGCGCGCGCGCCCTGGCTCGCGGACGCGCAGTTGCGCGATGGCGCGGCGCTGCTGGTGCTCGAACACGCCGCGCGACGACGGGAAGAACTGCGGTTGCGCGATGTGCTCAAGCGTCAGCTGCTCGATCCGCGGCGCGCGGCCGATGCGGCGCCGGCCATCGCGACGCTGCGTGCAGTGCTGGCGGCGGGGAACAGCCTCAGTCGGCCGGCGCAGTTGCTGGCAAGTGGTTACGGGCTGCCACAGGCGGGGGAACGCGAGTTGCTGCAGGACAATGTAGCGATGCGCGCGCAAGGCCTGCGTGGCCTGCGTGGGCAGCTGGAAGATGAAGCGCGCGCGGCATTGGCGCCCGATGCACAGGCACGAATCGCGGCGTTGGACCGGAATGTGGACGCGCTGGGTGCGCGGCTGCGCATGCTGCATCGGGAGGCCGGCGGGCTGCAGCTGGACTGAGTTGGGCAGCAACGGGTTTCGCTGCGCTCTACCCATCCTGCGAACGCTGCTGGTCGGCTTCACTCGATCCTCGAGACGTCATGACGTCACGCACCGCACGCGAGTGGCGTCACGGTCAATCGGTCCCGGTGCACTCCGTTGACGGAGCGCACCGGAACAGCGTGTCTTCAGTCCGCGCGACCGCCGAATTCGCCGGTACTGGTGCTGACCAGAATCCGCTCACCGTTGGTGATGTATTCCGGGACCTGGATTTCGATGCCGGTGTTGAGCCTCGCCGGCTTCGGGCGCTTGGTCGCGGTCCCGCCTTTCAGTTCGGGCGGCGTCTCGATCACTTCCAGCACCACGTTCGGGGGCAGCTGCAAGCCGACCGGCTGCTCGTCGATGATCTGCACGTAGCAGCCCGACAACGCATCGGTGATGTAGCCGCTGGCGTCGCCCACGACGTCCGCGTCGAGCGTGTAGGGCGTGTAGTCCTCGTCGTCCATGAACACGAACGCATCGCCGTCCTTGTACGAGAACGTCGCTTGCCGGCGCTGCAGCTCGACTTCCTTCAGATCGTCGTCGCCGCCGATGTTGAGGTCGAACTTGTTGCCGCCCGGCACGCTGTAGAGCGTGAAACGCATCTTGAGTCCGCCACCGCGACCCTGCGGCGCGCTGCGCTCGATGTCGCGCACCTGATAGACGGTGCCGTTGTGTTCGATCACGTTTCCTTTCTTGACGTCGTAGGCTTTCATCGTTGTTCGCTGCTGGATGGAGAGGACGCCGCCGCGTCCGCGGCAGCCGGAGTGCGGAGATAGAGCCGCAGGTTGGGATAGTCGATCACGGCGCCGCCGCGTTCGAGGATGTCGGCGCCGATCACGCCGTCGACCGGCGCTTCGCCGCGCTGCGAGAACGCGGCGTTGACGTGGTCGAGCGCAAGGAAATGCACGGTGAACGCGTCGTCGCGGTAGTCGCCGATACGCAGGCGGTTGCTGGGCAGGGCGCTGACCGCCATGCCCGTGCCGCCGGCGCCGGTCGCCTGGCCGCCGGCCATGACGTCACGCCCTTCGTCGAAGCGCGACTGCGCCGCGCGGTCGATGACAGTGCGGCCTGCGCCGGTGTCGAGGATGAAGGTGCCGGCTACGTCGTTGACGCGCACGTCGACGGTCAGATGCGAATCGCCATGCCGCGTCATGGGCACGGCCTTGTAGCCGGCCGCCGTCAGCGCAGCGGCGAGCGCCGTCGGCGCGGGTTCGCGCGCGGCCACCGGCAGGCCGCCCAGCAGCGCAGCCAGCCCACACACGATCGCCAATGTCCGAATAGCCGTGCGCATCACTTCGGCGCGAGGCGCACCGCACCGTCGAGGCGGATGGTTTCGCCGTTGATGTAACGGCTGCCGACGATATAGGCGACGAGCTCGGCGAATTCCTCGGGGCGGCCCAGGCGCGACGGGAACGGGATCGAGGCCGACAGCGACTGCTGCACCTCCTCCGGCATGCCGTCGACCATCGGCGTCCAGAAGATGCCCGGCGCGATCGTGTTGACGCGGATGCCGAAGCGCGAGAGTTCGCGCGCCATCGGCAGGGTCATCGCGACCACGCCGCCCTTGGACGCCGAATACGCCGCCTGGCCGATCTGGCCTTCGTACGCCGCGACCGATGCGGTGTTGACGATCACGCCGCGCTCGCCGTCTTCGCCCGGGTCGTTGCCCTGCATCGCGGCCGCCGCGGCCTTGGCCACGTTGAAGCTGCCGACGAGATTCACCATGACCGTGCGGCTGAAGGTCTCCAGCGGCATCGGCGCCTCGCGGCCGAGCACGCGGCCGGCGCCGAGGATGCCGGCGCAGTTCACCGCGACGTTGAGGCCACCGAGGAACTCGCGCGCAGCGGCGACGTTCGCGACCACGCCGGCTTCGTCGGTCACGTCGGTGCGCAGGTAGCGCGCATTGCTCTCACCGAGGGCGGCCACCGCTTCGGCGCCCTTGTCGTCATTGACGTCGAACAGCACGACCTTGCCGCCGCCGGCGACGAGATGGCGGGCCACGGCGAGGCCGAGGCCGGAGACGCCACCGGTGACGAGGGCGCGGACGGAATCGGGCGTCATGTGCGGATCCTTGGACGGAAAACCCGCAGTTTAACCGGCCGGCCGCGTGCGCCGGTCAGGCCGGCGCCGATGGGCGTGTTCAGACGGACGCGGCGGGCGCGCCGTGCAGACGCCGGGAGAATTCGTCCGGTGCGAGTCCCGGTGCGAACAGGAAGCCCTGGCCGACCGTGACGCCGAGATCCAGCAGGAACCGCCGCTGCGCTTCGGACTCGATGCCTTCGGCGACGAGCCCCAGGCCCAGACTGCGCGCGATGCCCGCGACCGCCTGGCACACGGCGACATCGGAGCGGTCGCCCGGCACGCCGCCGACGAACAGCTGGCTGAGCTTGAGCCCGTGGATCGGCAGCCGGCGCAGATAGTTCAGACCGCTGTAGCCCTCGCCGAAATCGTCGATGCTCAGCTGCACGCCCATGTCGCGCAGCGCGGCGAAGGTGCGCAGCGTGTCGGGCGCATCCTCGATCAGCACGCGCTCGGTGAACTCCAGTTCCAGCGCGCTGCCCGGCAGCGCGAACTCCGCGAGCACGTCGCGCACGTGCGTGGCGAGATCGTCGCCGAGAAACTGGCGGTAGGACACGTTCACTGCCACGCGCACCACGCCGAGCCCGGCATCGCGCCACGCCGCGCTCTGCCGGCAGGCCTCGCGCAGCACCCAGGCGCCGATGCGGACGATGTCGCCGGTGCTCTCGGCGTGATCGATGAAATGGTCGGGCCGCATCTCGCCCAGCTGCCGGTTGCGCCAGCGGATCAGCGCTTCGGCGGCGATCACGCGCCGGCTGCGCAGATCGACCTGGGGCTGGTAGACGAGATGGAACTCGTCGTTGTCGATCGCGCGGCGCAGATGCGTTTCCACGCGCAGCCGGTCCTGCTGGGTCTGCGCGAGCGCAGGCGTGAACAGCTGCCAGCCGTTGCGGATGCGCCGCTTGCTCTCGTACATCGCCGCGTCGGCGTTCTGGATCAGTGTCTGCGGCCGGTCGCCATCGTCGGGCGCGCGCGCGATGCCGATGCTCGCGGTGATCGAGAATTCTTCCTTGTCGAACCGGAAACCGTCGCCGAAGGCATCGAGAATCGCATTGGCGACGCCCTCGGCATGACTGGCGCCGGCGCCGGCATCGCAGACCACGAGGAACTCGTCCCCACCGAAGCGGGCGATGCTGCCCGACGCACCGACCGCCTGGCCGATGCGGTGCGCGGCGGCGATCAGCAGCTCGTCGCCGGCGGCATGGCCGAGCGCATCGTTGACGAACTTGAAGCGGTCGAGATCGATGTAGAGCACGGCCACGCCGGCGCGCGCGGGATCGGCCATGCGCGCCTCGAGCTCGCACAGGATCGCGTCGCGGTTGAGCAGGCCGGTCAGCGGATCGGTGCGCGCCTGCGCCCGCAGGATCGCTTCGTCGTGCTTGTCGCGCGCGATGTCCTGCAGCGTGCCGGTCAGCCGCGAGGTCGCCGGATCGCCCTGGCGCGGCCCGCCGATGGCGCGCACCCAGAACGCGCTGCCGTCGCTGCGCAGGCCCTGCAGTTCGATGTCGAAGCCTGCCGCTTTGAGCATCGCCGCGCCGAGCGCATCGCGCAGGCGGTTGCGGTCGGGCAGCTGCAGCAGGCCCACCAGTGCCTCCATCGTCGGCGGTGGCTGGTCGGGATCGAGGATCTGCGCGGCTTCGGCGGTGAGGTAGAGCCGGTCGGTGCTGCAATCGAGCTCCCAGCCGCCGATGTGCGCCAGCGCCTGCACACGGTCGAACATCGCGCTGTCGCGCTTGAGCGCACTGACGTCGGAGAACAGCGACAGCACCTGGTGCGGCCGATCACCGCCGGGCGGGTACTGCGGTACGGCGGAGACCATCAGCCAGTACAGCTCGCGGCGCATGCGGTGGTACAGGCCGACCAGGGTGCTCTCGACGATGCGGCCGTCGCGCAGCGCGCGCACCGGCGGCAGCGCATCCCACGGCATCTCGTCGCCGTCGGGCGCGATCGCGACCCACTCGCCGAGATTGGACATGTCGCCGAGCGAGGTGCCCTGACGGATGCCGAGCAAGCGCAGCGCCGCGGCATTGCCGTAGACGAAGCGACCGGACACATCGTGGATCGCGATGCCGCGGTCCATGACGTCCATCAGCTCGCGGTAGCGCACCTCGGCCTCGCGGCGCTCGCTGAGATCGCGCGCCACCGCGACCAGGCACGGCCGACCATCGTGTTCGAAGCCCGCGGTGTGCACCTCGACCGGAAAGCGCGAACCGTCGCCACGCATGTTGGTGACTTCGATGACGTAGGTGCGGCCGCGATGCACGGCGTCCCAGACCGGTGCGAGGTGGTCGCGCGGCAGATCCGGATTCAGCACTTCGATCGGCTGGCCGACGATGTCGGACCGCGGCCGGCCATAGGCCTGCTCGCCGGCGCGGTTGAGGTCGAGCACGATGCCGTCGGCGTCGAGGATGCTGACAGGATCGGGCACCGCATCGAAGAGTGCGTGGTAACGCAGCGCCGCCGCGTCGGCCTCGGCACGCGCGGCCGCGAGACCATCGCGTGCGCGGGCGAGCAGGGCGCGGACGTCGTCGGGCAGATCGGGGTCGTCGGCCGCCAGCGACAGCGCGTCGGACAAGCTTAATCCGCTTGCGTTGCGCTCCAGCAGTCCGGTGTGTCCCATGCCCGATCGGTGCGTCATGTGCGCGGCGCGAGCGCCACTCCGGATGCAGGGGAGACGACATGGGTTGTAGCGCCGTCGCGCGGAAACGTCCACACGTCCGCCGCCCCGTCCGGGACGAGCGTGGTGTCCGGCGGGGAGGCGTCGTGATCCATGTCGTGCAAGGAGAACGGGTGATCCCCGGGCGATCGGCCATGCCGTCCACCGTCGGACGATCCCGCGCGTGCGTCGACGACGGGTGCGGCATTCCGGTAGCGAAACGGACTGGATCCGCAACGTGCTGCCACAACCCGGTCCCCAGCGCCCGTCCCGGGCGTAGAATTGCGAACCATTCTCGATACCAGATCGCCCCGTGAATCTCTGCCAGCTGCCGCGCCGCACGCCTGCCCTCGTCGAAGACATCGACACCGTCGGCGCCGTCGACCCCATCGCGCGCCGGCTCGGCGAGCTCGGCTTCGTGCCGGGCGAGCCGGTCGAGGTGATGGCGGCCGGACCATTCGGCGGCGATCCGCTGCTGGTGCAGATCGGCTACACCCGCTTCGCATTGCGTCGCAGCGAAGCGGCGCGGGTGCGCGTGCGGGCGGCGCCTGCGGCATGAGTACCGCGCGCGTGGCACCGCGTTTCGCCCTGGTCGGCAGTCCCAATGCCGGCAAGACCGCGCTGTTCAACCTGCTGACCGGCAGCCGCCAGAAGGTGGCCAACTACGCCGGTGTGACGGTCGAGCGCAAGGAAGGCCGCATGCACGGGCCGAACGGAGAGGGCTGGGCGCTGCTCGATCTGCCCGGCGCCTACAGCCTGCAGCCGGCGAGCCTGGACGAGGCGATCACCCGCGACCTGTGCCGCGGCTTCTACCCCGGCGAACCGGCGCCCGATGTGCTGGTGTGCGTGGTCGACGCGACCAACCTGCGCCTGCATCTGCGCTTCGTGCTGGAGCTGCGCACGCTCGGCGTGCCGATGGTCGTGGCCCTGAACATGGCCGACGCCGCGCAGCGCCGCGGCATCGGGATCGACCGCGCGGCACTGGAAGCGAAACTCGGCGTGCCGGTCGTCGAGACCGTCGCGATCCGCCGCGATGGCGCGCAGGCCCTGCTGCAGCGACTGGCCGAAGTCGCCGCGCATCCGCGGACGCCACCGGCGGGCGATGGCACCCTCGACCTGCACGCGGAAACGCGTGCGCTGCTCGCCGAGGCGGTGACGATGCCGCGCCGCACCGCGCGCATCGACGACGCGCTCGACCGCTGGCTGCTGCATCCGGTGTTCGGCCTGCTGGCGCTGGCGACGATCATGTTCCTGATCTTCCAGGCCGTGTACGCGTGGGCGACGCCGGTGATGGATCTGATCGATGCCGGCACGTCCGCGCTCGGCGCCTGGGTCTCGACGACACTCCCGCCCGGGCCGCTGACCAGCCTGCTCGCCGACGGCATCATTGCCGGCCTCGGCGGCGTGATCGTGTTCCTGCCGCAGATCCTGATCCTGTTCCTCTTCATCCTCGCGCTCGAAGAATCGGGTTATCTGCCGCGCGCCGCGTTCCTGCTCGACCGCGCGATGAAGGGCGCGGGGCTGTCGGGACGCTCCTTCATTCCGCTGCTGTCGAGTTTCGCCTGCGCGATCCCCGGCATCATGGCGACGCGTTCGATCCAGGATCCGCGCGACCGGCTCGCGACGATCATGGTCGCGCCGCTGATGACCTGTTCGGCACGGCTGCCGGTGTACGCGCTGCTGATCGGTGCCTTCATTCCGCAGCGCACGGTCTGGGGCGTGCTGAACCTGCAGGGCCTGGTGCTGTTCGCGCTCTATCTCGCCGGCATCCTCAGCGCACTCGCGGTGTCGTACGTCATGAAGAAATGGCGGCGCGACAAGAGCGAGCACGCCCTGCTGCTCGAGCTGCCCTCGTATCGCCTGCCGCATCCGCGCGATCTCGCGATCGGGCTCAAGGAACGCGCGATGATCTTCCTCAAGCGCGTGGGCGGGATCATCCTCGCGCTGACGGTGCTGCTGTGGTTCCTGCTGTCGTTCCCGGCGCCGCCGGACGGCGCGACCGGCGCGGCGATCGAGTACAGCTTCGGCGGCCGCATCGGACATGCGCTGGCCGTGCTGTTCGCGCCGCTGGGGTTCAACTGGCAGATCTGCATCGCGTTGATTCCGGGCCTCGCCGCACGCGAGGTCGCGGTCGCGTCCCTGGCGACGGTGTACGCCCTGTCGGCCGCCGATGACGCCGCGGCCGCGCAGGCGCTCACGCCGATCATCACCGACGGCTGGTCGCTGGCCACTGGCCTGTCGCTGCTCGTGTGGTTCATCTATGCGCCGCAGTGTCTGTCGACGTGGGCGACGATCAAACGCGAAACCGGTTCGTGGAAGCTGATGGCGCTCAACGCCGGGTATCTGTTCGCGCTGGCGTATCTCGCGTCGCTGCTGACCTACCAGATTGCCCGCGCCCTGGGCGCAGGCTGAGCATCGCGACGATGACCGCCGGACTGTTGCTGCAGTACATCGTCGTCGCGCTGGCCGTGCTGCTCAGCGCATGGGTCGTCCTGAAGAAGCAGGCGCCGGACGCGGCGCGACGGTTGCGCATCGCAGTCGCGTTGCCGCTGATGCGCGAAGGCCGCCCCACGTGGATGCGCGCGCTGGGAAAACGCATCGCACCGGCGCCGATCGCGGCGAACACATGCGGCGGTTGCGACAGCTGCGGTCCGCCCAGGCGCTGAGAGGTCTGCTGCGCTCCCGATCGGACTGAAGCGGGGCGCGCGACGCACGACTGCGCCGCGATGACGCCCATCGACGCCCGCGACGCGGACCTCGGTCCGCGCGCGGTGCGGAGACGCTAGTGGCGTCCCCGGCTTAGAGGCGAACGCGTCGGACGACGCACGTCACTGGTCGGCGTGACTTCCACCGACAGGCTGAAGGTGCGTTCGTCGCCCACCAGCAATGCGCCGACACCGACGACCTGACGGTTGAGTTCCTTGCCGTCCTCGTCGCGGATCACCAGCACGACCGAATATTCCCAGGCGCCGCCCTCCGACGGGTGGCGAATGCGCCCCTCGACCTGCAGCGCGGTCGTGGTGTCCTCGCGCTGCACGGTGTTGCGCGCCACGATCGGTGAACCGGGCGCGGCGTCGAGTTTCAGGAAATGCTGGCACGCCGGACAGCGCGACGCGCTCTCCAGGATCACGGTCTTGCAGTGCGGGCAGGTGCGCGTGGCACCTGCCGCGCCCGGGCGACTGCTCACGGTCAGTCGCTGGACTTGTCGTTGGCGGCCTTGTCCTTGGCGTTGCCGCCCGGCGCCGGACCGGGCTTGACGTCGCCCCAGCCGCACTCGATGTGGCCGCGGATCTTCGAGCCCGACGCCACCGTCAGCGAGCCTGCCTTGAGGTCGCCGGTCAGCACCGCCGAATCCCGCAGTTCGACCAGCGACGCGGATTCGATGTTGCCTTCGAGTTCGCCCGACACCAGCACCTGCTGCGCGCGCACGCCGCCGTTGAGCTTGGCGCCGTGTTCGATGGTCAGGTTGCCCTGCACGTTGACGTCGCCCTTGAAGCGGCCGGCGATGCGCACATCGCCCGTACCTTCGATCTTGCCCTCGATGGTGAGGTCGGCGGCGATGATCGATTCCTTGCTCACCGGCGCTGCGGCACGCGGCGCGGGCGCCGGCGCTGCAGCCGGTGCAGGCGCAGGTGCGGTTGCGGGCGGCGCAGGCGGCGTTGCGGTCTGGAAATCCGCCACTGCGGGCGGCGGCGTCTCGCGGGCCGGCGCGGGCGGCGGCGCGTCTGTGCCGAAAGCGGGGGAATCCTTCTTGGCGGTGCCGGACTGCTGGAAAATGGCCATGTCGCGCGTTACCTCGGAAATGGACAGGAGAGCGGAAAAGGACCGCTCGAACAGGGGAATTCCACGCCGCCGCGGTGGGCAAACGCGGACTCCGACCTTAGCACGCAATCGACGACCGCCAACTGTGACCGGCGGAGCGGATTCGAGACGCGGCAATGACTTGCCGCATGTTCAAGAAGCGTTACGCGAGATGTGGGCGTCCCGTCTTGCAAGAGATCGGGAAGCCCATGGTCGCGATACAGAAGCCCGCGCGATCCCCAGGCACTGCCGCGCGCGGCATGCGTCCGCCTGCTGCCCAAAAGAAAAGCCCGCCATGAGGCGGGCTTTCCGGTGATACCGGTCGATGCGATCAGCGATCGGCGCGCTCTTCGACGCGCTCGCCTGCATTCTCGATCGCTTGGCCGGCCTCCTGCGTCGCCTGGCCGGTCGCGCGTGCCGCTTCGTCGGCAGCCGCATCGGCGCGGCGCGCGGCATCCTGCGCGGCGACCTCAGCGTCCTGCGCGGCATCGCGCGTGTGCTGGGCGGCCGCATCGGCGGTGGCGCGTGCGGCATCGGCCGTGGCCGACGCGGCGTCGGAGATCGCCTGGCCGGCGTTCTCGGTGGCGGCCGCGGCTTCGGCGCGCTCGCGCTCGGCATCGTTGGAGTTGCTGCAGGCGGCAAGTGCCAGCGAAATCGTGGCGGCGGCAATCGCGGTCATCGGCTTGAAATGCATGGCGTGTCTCCTGTGAGGTATCGGACTGCGCGCAGATTGAATGCGCCCGCGTGAGGGCCGCGCAAACGCCGGGCGCGATGGCCGACGCTTCGCTGAATCGCCGTTCTGCGGTGACGGGGCAGAACGTCGCGCATGAAAAAGGCCGCCGGGGAAACCCCGGCGGCCTTCGAATCCACTACCGATGGCACGGGGCCATCGAAGCAAATTACGGCGCGACTTCTTCAGCAGCGTCCTTGGCTTCTTCGGCCTTGGTCTCTGCGTGGTCAGCGGCGTCGGCAGCGTGCTCGGCAGCGGTGTCGGTACCGGCAGCGGCAGCCTGGGCAGCAGCGTCGGCAGCGGCGTCAGCAGCAGCGGCGGCGTCGTCAGCAGCAACCTGCGCGGTGTCGGCAACGGCCGGGTCCTGCGTCTGGTTGGCAGCAGCCTGCGCGTCGGCAGCTGCTTCAGCAGCGCCTTCAGCCGAGCTGTTGGCCTGGTCGGCGTTGCTGCAAGCAGCCAGTGCCATACCCAGAGCCAGGGCAAGCAGAGCCTTGTTGATCGTCATTGTGTCTTCCTCGTCTGAAAGTTTGGGCAACGCGCTTAATGCGCGCCGCCGACATGATGACAAGCCTCTGACGGCTGTCAAGCGGGATGTGCGTGGTATTTTCGTAAAAAACACGTTATCCGAAGTTCACGCCATTTGCACGGCAATTGCCGTCGCTTCACCGCCCCCGATGCAAAGCGTTGCCACACCGCGATTTAGGCCGCGCGCCTTGAGTGCGTGAATCAGCGTGACGATCAGACGCGCGCCGCTCGCGCCGATCGGATGGCCAAGCGCCAGTGCGCCTCCATTCACATTGAGGCGGTCGTGCGGGATGCCCAGATCCTTCATCGGCGCCATCGCGACGTTGGCGAACGCTTCGTTGACCTCGAACAGGTCCACGTCTTCGATCGACCAGCCGGCCTTCTCGAGGACGTTGCGGATCGCGGTGACCGGCGCGGTGGTGAACCATTCCGGCTCGTGCGAGTGGCGGGCGTGCGCGACGATGCGGGCCAGCGGCTTGAGGCCGTGCGCGGCGGCCTCATCGGCCGAGGTCAGCACCAGCGCGGCGGCGCCGTCGGAGATGCTCGACGAGCTGGCGGCAGTCAGCACGCCGTCCTTGCCGAACGCGGCGCGCAGGGTCGGGATCTTGTCGGTCTGGATGCGGCCCGGCTGTTCGTCGGTATCGAAGGACACGTCGCCCTTGCGCGACGCCACGGTCACCGGAACGATCTCGTCCTTGAACGCGCCCGATTCGATCGCGTGCTTGGCGCGGGTCGCACTCTCGATCGCGTAGGCGTCGAGATCCTCGCGGCTGAAGCCGTACTTGTGGCTGGCGACATCGCCGAACACACCCATCGACTTGCCGTCGTAGGGATTGGTCAGCCCGTCCCACGCCATGTGGTCGAGCATTTCGGTGCTGCCGTAGCGGATGCCGGTGCGCGAGCCGTTGAGCAGGTGCGGCGCGTTGGTCATCGACTCCATGCCGCCGGCGACGACGAACTTCGCGGTGCCGGCCTTGATCAGGTCGTGGCCGAACATCACCGCCTGCATGCCCGAGCCGCAAACTTTATTGATGGTCACGCAGCCGGCCTTGTCGGGAATGCCCGCCGCCCGTGACGCCTGGCGCGCCGGTGCCTGGCCGAGGCCGGCCGGCAGCACGCAGCCGATGATGGCTTCGTCGATGAGATCGGGCGACACGCCGGCGTGTTCGAGCGCAGCGGTGATCGCGGTCGCGCCGAGAGTCGTCGTGGGAACGCCGGTGAACTGGCCGAGCATGGAACCGATGGCGGTGCGCTTGGCGCCGACGATGACGATGTCAGTCATGGGGGAGGTGACTCCAATAGGTGAACTGCATGGTCCGCGGATTATCGCACCCGGCGCGCGGCGGCGTCGCGCGCCTGGAGGATTCCCCGATGGCGCCGTCCGCGGATCACGGGTATAGATGCGGTAACAGGGGTGTATGCGGACACGCGGGCCGCAGATCACGAGGGAAAACGGATGTCGAATGCAAAGAGGGCGCGCAGAGGCGCGCGAAACACACCACGGACCTTGCTGGCCTGTGCGCTGGGAACAGCACTCGCCGCGTGCGGGGGCGGGGGATCGGGCGGTGGTCTCGTGATGCCCACGCCGCCGCCATTGGCGCCACCGCCGACCACGCCACCACCCACGGTCGTGCAGCCGCCGAATCCGGCGTACAGCCGGCATCTGGCTGACACCAATACCTACGCTGCGCACGATGCCGGGTTCACGGGACGCGGGGTGCGTATCGGCTTTCTCGACAGCGGCGTCAACCGCAGTCATCCGGCTTTGCGTGACCGGGTGGTTGCGAACCTGACGTACATCGGGGCCTCCGGCAACAACCTGTCGGTGGACGATGTCGTCGGCCACGGCACGGCTGTCGCGCAAACCGCCGCGGGCCGTCCCTTCGGGACATGGCCGGGCGGCGTGGCGCAGAACGCGGAGATCGTCTCCGCGCGGATCATCAGTGACAAGCCGCCGGAGGATGACGGTACGGGCGGCGGCAATGAAATCAATGGTCCGTTGGGGTTGACCGCGATCCATGGCGACCTGATCAGCCGGAACGTCAGGGTCATGAACAACTCCTGGGGTGGGCTGTATTGGACCAACCTGGCCGTCACTGCCCAGATCGCCGCCGAGTATCGGCCTTTCATCGTCAATCACGGCGGTTTGGTGGTGTTCGCCTCGGGCAACTCCGGATTCGCAAATCCGTCAGACACCGCGGCGCTGCCGAGCAAAGCCGGTACCAGCGGAACCACGCCTGCAGCAGACCTCGAGCGCGGTTGGCTCGCTGTGTCGGCGCTCGCGGAGAACAGCACCACGCAACTGGCGAGTTACTCGAACGCCTGTGGCGTTGCGATGCGATATTGCCTGGTGGCGCCGGGCACGGTGATCGTCACCGGCACCACCGATGCACCGGACGCGCCCACCTATTACCGCTACAGCGGCACGTCGCTGGCAGCCCCCCTCGTCTCGGGTGCAGCCGCGCTCGTGTGGGAGGCATTCCCGTATTTCGACAACGATCTCGTGCGTCAGACCATTCTCGGCACTGCGACCGACATCGGCGCGCCGGGGGTGGATCCCGTTTTCGGGTACGGCGTACTCAATGTGGGCAAGGCCGTGCGCGGCCCGGCGAAGTTCGACTGGGGCGACGTCACCGCGAACTTCAACAGCGGTACGTCGACCTGGGCCAACGACATCACGGGTGCGGGCGGGCTGATCAAGCGTGGCGGCGGGACGTTGAAGCTCAGCGGTGCAGCCGGATATGGCGGCGCAACCCGGGCCGAAGGCGGCACGCTGGCGTTCGAATCCTCCTCGATTCCGGGCGCGGCGACCGTCGCATCCGGCGCGGCGCTGCAGTTCGGCGGCGCGCGGGTCGGCGGCAACCTCGTCAATAACGGCACGTTCGCGGTTACGGGCAACACGCGTGCACGCGCAATCGCCGGCAACTTCCAGCAGGGATCGAGCGGGCGCCTCGCCTGGCAGATCGGCGCGCCACTCCAGGTGACCGGTACCGCGAGCCTCGCCGGCGAGCTGCAGGTGACCGGCGTCGTCAGTGGTTACACGACGCAACGACGCGAGAATGTCGTCGAGGCGGCGGGCGGCGTGACCGGGTTTTTCGGCAGCCTCACCAGTGGCCCGGGCGTTTTCCTGGAAGGCAATCTGCGCTACGACACGAATCTTGCCTGGATCGATGTCATCCGGCTCAACGTGACGGCTGCGGCGGCATCGTTCACGAGCATCACTCCGCAGTCCATGGGCGCGGCCGAGCGCGTCGAAGGCGCGTTCTCGCAGATCGATGGCCAGTCGTCGGTGGGCGATGGTCCGATCGCCGATGGCTTCATCCGCGCGGCCGGTGCATTTCAGGGCATCCAGAGCGAGGCCGCGGCGATCGCCGCGCTCGACAGCATGTCCGGCGCGCAACATGCGGCGGCGCTGACGGCCACGTTCGACAACGTCGACATGGGGCGGCGCGCGATCGCGTCGCGCGTGGGAGAGCTGGCGGCGCGCGATGCGGCGGCGGGCGTGTGGAAGACGTCGCTGGGGCAGGGCGGCAGCGGCGGCTTCGCACGTGACGGCTTCAGCGTCGATGGCTGGAGCATCGGCCGCGATCATCTGCTCGGCAACGGACTGGTCGCCGGGTTCGCGTTCGGCGAGCTGCGCGGCGACGGCATTGCCGCTGCGCGCGGGGATCGCAATCGCGACCGGCAGACACAGGCGCAGGCGTATCTGGCGCGCAGCTTCGGCGACAGCTACGTCATGGCGCAGCTCGGCAGCGGCCGCTTCGATCGTGACATGCAGCGCCAGCTGTTCGCAGGCGCGGACTGGCAGGGCGTGTCGACTCGCTACGCCGGCAGCTACACGCAGGCGGCGGTGGAGGCGGGCCATCAGTGGCGGCTCGGTTCGACCGCATTCGGTCCGTACGTCGGCGCCGAGCAGGTGCGGCTGCGCAGCGACGGATTCGACGAACGCGGCGGTGATGGCTTCGGCCTGCGCAGCGCGGGCTGGGATGTCGAGCGCAGCCAGGCGATCGCGGGCTTGCGCGCGCGCTGGGACGCGCCGGGATTCTCGCTGCACGGATACGGCGAATGGCAGCAGACGTTGTCGTCGAGCGGATTCGATCTGCAGGCGAGCTTCACCGGGATCGAGGCTTGGGCGCCGATCGCCGGATTCGCGCCGGCCCGTTCAGGGGGGCTGGTCGGTGTCGGCGTCGAATCTTGGCTGACGCCGCGCGCGCGGATGTTGCTCGGCGTCGATCGGCGCTTCGGTCCGCGGGGGAGCGACCGGATGGCGTCGATGCGGGTTGCGGTGGGGTTCTGACCTGCGTCTTGCTCGCAAAAAAGGCCGCCTTCGGGCGGCCTTTTCTTTGCGGCTGCGGCGATGCGGAAGCTGTACAGCGAGACGGAAGTTGTGCAGCGAGACGGAAGCTCTGTAACACCTCTCCCTTTGGGAGAGGTCGACGCGCGCCGCGCGTCGGGTGAGGGCAAGCGAGCCACAAGCCTCGTGACTTTCGCTGGCGATCTTGCCGATGCAGTTTTCACGATCGATCGCAGGCGCAACCCACGTATTCTCTACCCGTCTCCATCCCTCACCCGACGCGCGTTGCGCGTCGACCTCTCCCGAGGGAGAGGTGATGTTAGAGCCAGTTCGGAACGCCTCGCCCTCACCCGATGCGCTTTGCGCATCGACCTCTCCCGGAGGGAGAGGTGCAGAGCAGAAAAGGCGTGGCCGCGCGTGAGCGC
The DNA here is from genome assembly GCF_036584485.1 of Luteimonas flava. Taxonomy (NCBI): domain Bacteria; kingdom Pseudomonadati; phylum Pseudomonadota; class Gammaproteobacteria; order Lysobacterales; family Lysobacteraceae; genus Luteimonas; species Luteimonas flava. The sequence goes on from NZ_JAZHBM010000001.1 coordinate 782,044, forward strand.
GCCAGCACTCAATGCGCCGCGTAATGGATCAGCGGGCGTTCGTTGAGCGGCTGGACCTTGCGGTTGTTGTGGCTGTAGCGGGCATTGAAGCCGGCAATCTGGGCGGCGGACAGGGTCACCGGCGTGTCCAGCACGTACCACTCGACGTTCTCGGTCAGCGGCGGGGTGGTCAGCGAGCCGAGGTAGTGGTGATAGCTCTTGTCGCGCGGCAGCATGATCGCGATGTCTTCGCGTTCGATCTCGCCTTCGCGTGCATCGCCGAGCGCGTCCAGGACTTCGCCGGCGAGTTTGTTGGGGTCGCCTTCGCGGTACATCACCCCGACCACGGCGAGACGGCCGTCCTTCGCCTTGAATACGAAGTGGCCTTCGAGCGGGAACGATTCACCGTCGATCGTGTGTTCGCTGGCGGCATGGAAATGGAACTGCATCAGTTCGAAATGCCGTCCGCGGATCAACGCGTCCGGGCCGTGCGCTTCCACTTCGACCGAGTGACCGTTGTCCACGACCCGCAACGCAGCTTCGGTGTCGCGCAGCTCGATCGCCTGGGCTTCTTCCATGTCGCCTTCGGTCGCGACGGTGCGCTGGATGTCGATCGGCGACTGGCCCAGCGACGCGGGGTACTGCCACGTTTCCTGTCGCTCGTAGTCGTACTGCTGGGCGGACACGAACGCGGGTGTGAGCAACGCGGCAATGGCGACGACGAGGACACGGGAACGGGACGAACGCAGCATCGAACTCTCCGGAAGGATGGCGTCGCGCGACGCCGGCGCGTCAGCCTACACCGGCGATTGTGATGCAGCGTATGCGCGGGTCGACATCGCCAGATCCGGCAAGCCACACGCGTCCCGCCAAGAAAAACGCCACCCGAAGGTGGCGTTTTCATGACAGCTGCGGGGCGGCCGGATCAGCCGCCGCGCACGCGGCCCTGGAAGCGGGGCTGGGCGCGGCCCAGCGGCAGCTTCAGCTTGCCCATGGTCTCGATGCGTTCCTCGGCGAGGCGGTCGGCGGCCATGTAGGTCGGCACGCCGTCGCGCTCGGAGATCTCGAAGATGCGCGTCAGGTTGTGGTAGATCGTGCGCATCATGCGCATCGCGCGTTCGCGGTTGTAGCCGTCGATTTCCAGCGAGATGTTCATCACGCCGCCCGCGTTGACCGCGTAGTCGGGCGCGTAGAGGATGCCGCGCTTTTCCACTTCATCGCCGATCGCGTTGTTGGCGAGCTGGTTGTTCGCCGCGCCGCAGATGATCTTGGCCTTCAGGCGCGGCAGCGTCTTCTCGTTGACCGTGCCGCCCAGCGCGCACGGCGAGTAGACGTCGGCGTCGACATCGTAGATCTCGTCCAGGCCCACGGCCTCGGCGCCGTATTCGCCGACCGCACGTGCCACGCGATCCTTGTTGATGTCGGTGACGAACACCTTCGCGCCACGCTCGGACAGCAGCTTCACGAACTCGATGCCGACATGGCCCAGGCCCTGCACGGCGTAGCTGTAGTTGCCGACGTCCTCGTTGCCGAACTTGCGGTTGAGCGAGGCCAGCAGGCCCTGCATCGTGCCGTAGGCGGTGAACGGCGACGGGTCACCCGAACCACCGTGGACCTGGTGCACGCCGGTGACGAACTGGGTCTCGCGATACACGAGCTCCATGTCGTTGACGTCGATGCCGACGTCCTCGGCGGTGATGTAACGGCCGCCCAGCGACTCGACGAACTGGCCGAACGCGCGGAACAGGCCTTCCGACTTGTCGGCGGCCGGGTCACCGATGATCACGGCCTTGCCGCCGCCGAGATTCAGGCCGGCGACCGCGTTCTTGTAGGTCATGCCGCGCGACAGGCGCAGCACATCGTTGAGCGCGTCCTGCTCGGAGTCGTACGGCCACATGCGGGTGCCGCCCAGCGCCGGACCCAGCACGGTGTTGTGGATCGCGATGATCGCCTTCAGACCCACGTCCTTGTTGTGGCAGAACACGACCTGCTCGTGGCCGTAGGTGTCGAGGTGCTCGAAAATCATTCAAAACTCCGTCACGGGCGTTGGGCCCGACGTCTGGTGGCAGGAGGCGGCGTGGGGGCTGTGCGGGTCGGTCTAGGCGACCGGATGGGTCCGGCAGGGCCGCAGGGTGTGAGTGACCGCGGCATTTTACGCCCCAGTCCGGGCAATTGGTTGAAGGTGCAACTGCCGGGTCGGAAGGGCTTCAGGATCAAGTCGTTGCGGGGGGTTGGGCGTTGTCCGCTCGGCTCGCTAAAGATCTGGCTGACTGCAAAGCCGTCTGGGTCGCGGTGTGCTTGGAGCCGTCATCCCGGCGAAGGCCGGGATCCAGCGGCTTTCACTCTGCTGACCTCACGAATCTGCGGGCAGCCTTGCCGCCTTATTCAAACACCGCTCGGCTGCTGCAACCGGCAATCAAGTCACTGGATCCCGGCGTTCGCCGGGATGACGAGCGCAAATTGGCGACGCCCTTACAGGAAGACGATGTCCTTCCAACTCGCCTGTCTGCGGCTCGCATAGCCTGACGGTTCGCCCCCACCCAACCCTCCCCCGCAAGCGGGGGAGGGCTTCAAGCGGCAGGGGCGAGCGCTACAGCTGCGACTCGACCGGCAACCAGCGCACCACATTCGCGCTCACGCGCTGCAGGCGGGTGCTGTCGGGTTCCCGCTTCAGGGGGACGGGCGGGTCTTCGGCGCGGTCGAGCCAGCGCGTGTCGCCGTCGCCATTGAGGTAGACCCAGTAGCTCATGCCGGGCGCGGTCAGGTGCCGGTACTCCTCGAACAGCGCGGCGCCCAGTGCGGGGTCGTCGAACAACACACCCATCTCGGTATTGAGGTTGGCCGAGCGCGGGTCGAGATTGAACGAGCCGACGAAGCCGCGCCGCCCGTCGACCAAGATCGCCTTGGTGTGCAGGCTGGCGCCGCTGCTGCCGAACAGGCTGCTCGCGGCTTTCGCTTCCGCCTGGCTGCGGGCTTCGAACAGATGCACACCGCCTTCGAGCAGCGTCGTGCGGTAGCGCACGTAGCCGCCATGCACGGCGACCACGTCGTTCGCCGCCAGCGAGTTCGTCACCACCGACACGTGCACGCCGCGCTGGGCGAGGTGGACGAGTCCCTGGGTGCCCTGCACGCCGGGCACGAAATAGGGCGAGATCAGCAGCGCGGAGCGGTCGGCCTCGACAATGTCGCCGACCAAGCGCTCGACCAGCCAGTCCTCGCGATCGTCACCGCGCCATTTGATCGGCGGGTCGGACAGGATCTGGATGTCCTCGCTCCAGATCGGTGTCAGCGCCTGCGAGAAATAGCCGCGCACGCTCGGCGACAGCTCCATCGCGTCCAGATAGCGGCGCGCTTCCGCGCTGCCTGCTTCTTCCTGGATCTGCGCCAGCACCGCGCGGATCGTCGATTTGGGCTTGCGGTTGAGCGCCTCGATCGGAATCGCCGCCTCGCTGTTCCAGAAGTCGTCGAAGATCGCGCTCGCATCCGCCACGGCCGGGCCGAACAGCACCATGTCGAGGTCGTGGAAATTGAATTCTTCGGCCGCGCTGAAATACTCCACGCCCACGTTGCGCCCGCCGACCACCGCCACGCGGCCATCGGCGATCCACGCCTTGTTGTGCATGCGGTGGTTCACACCCCAGGCGCGCTGCACCATTTCCAGCAGGCGCATCACGCCGGTGCGGTTGCGGAACGGGTTGTAGACGCGCAGCTCGATGTTCTCGTGCGAGTCCATCGCCAGCAGCGTGGCGTCCATTTTTCCGATGCCCATGTCGTCGAGCAGGATGCGCACGCGCACGCCGCGCTCGGCGGCTTTCCAGGCTTCGTTGGCGAGCATCCGGCCGGTCAGGTCGTCGTGCCAGATGTAGTACTGCAGATCGAGACTGCGCCCGGCCTGGCGCGCGGAGATCGCGCGCGCGGCGTAGGCGTCCACGCCGTCGGGCAGCATGATCGCGCCGGTCTTGCCGGCGTGGCGCGCCAGCAGCGGCGCCAGTTCGCGGTCCAGCGGCGTGGCGTCATCGGACAGCGGCAGCGTCTGGCTCGGCCTGCCGGTTGCCGGCGGCAGCAGGTGATCGGCCACGAAGATGCTGCTCACCGCCATCACCAGCAGGGTGAACAGTCCCCAGCCGATCAGCTTCTTGACGCGCTTCTTCATGTGCAGGGGCTCGAGGTCATCCCGACAAGCATCGCAGATGCGCCGCCTGCGCGCCTTCGCGCGACCCGTCGCGGCGGCTGCGACCGCGCCGGTGCAGCCTGGACGCCATCGCGACCGTCATCGATCCGTTGCACACTGCGGCGGGGGATCCGTCGCTGTCCGCCCGGCAGGTCCGGGCGCGTTCGATATCTGCGAACCTCGGAGGCTTCATGGCAACCAGGAAGACCACGCGCAGCGCGGCGCGCAAGGCGACCACCCCGCGTCTGCTCGACGCACGCCCTGACACCGCGGACTTCCGCGACCGCATGTTCGAACCCACGCTGGTCGATGTGCCCAGCGAGATGCCGCTGTCGCGATTCGTCGCGTTGCGCGTGCCGGTGCTCGACCAGGGCGAGGAGGGCGCCTGCACCGCCTACGGCCTGGCGACGGTCGCGCACACGTTGCTGCGACGCCGACGGCCCGACCCGGTCACGCTGCGCATGAGCACGCGCATGCTCTACGAGATGGCCCGCCGCTACGACGAGTGGGAAGGCGAGGACTACGACGGCTCCAGCTGCCGCGGCGCGATGAAGGGCTGGCACCGCCACGGCGTCTGCGCCGACGACTGCTGGCCCGATGCCGCAGGCCCGCTGCACGAGGTCTATACCGAAGAACGCGCGCGCGCCGCGCAGGAACATCCGCTCGGTGCTTATTACCGCGTCAACCACAAGGACCTCGTGGCGATGCACGCCGCGTTCGCGGAAGTCGGCGTGCTCTACGCGTCGGCCGCCGTGCATGCCGACTGGATGTCGCCGCCGAAGTCGGGCGTCATCGAATGGACCGAGCAGCCGATCGCCGGCTACCACGCATTCGCGATCGTCGGCTACGACCGCGACGGCTTCTGGATCCAGAACTCCTGGGGCACCGGCTGGGGCAAGCGCGGTTTCGGCTGGATCAGCTACGACGAATGGCTGCAGCGCGGCACCGACGTCTGGGTCGCGCGCCTCGCCGTGCCGGTGCGCCTGCAGCGCGTGCAGGCCGTGGCCGCCAGCAACTCGGCGCTGGCGCGGCAGTCGAACGGCTACTCGCAGGCCGACCTGCGCCCGCACATCGTGAGCCTCGGCAACGACGGCCGCCTGCGCACCAGTGGCCGCTTCGGCACCAGCCAGGACGCGGTGCGCAATCTCATCCGCGAGGATCTGCCGCGCATCACGCAGAACTGGCCGAAGAAGCGCGTGATGCTCTACGCGCACGGCGGCCTCGTGCCGGAGCAGGCCGCGATCCAGCGCGTCGCCGACCTGCGCGAACTGATGCTGCCGCAGCAGATCTATCCGCTGTGTTTCGTCTGGAAGACCGATTTCTGGAGCACGCTCGGCAACATCCTGCGCGATGCTGTACGTCCGCGCAGCGAAGGCCTGATGGACAAGGCCAAGGGCGTGCTGCTGGACCGCATCGACGACACCATCGAACCCCTGGCGCGCGCGCTCGGCGGCAAGGCGATGTGGAACGAGATGAAGGAAAACGCGCTGCTCGCGACGACGGCCGTCATCCGCAACGGCGATCAGCTCACCGAAGCCGGCGGCGCCGCGCAGGTGACGCGCCTGCTCGGCGAATGGATGCAGGCCGATCGCAGCGTCGAACTGCACCTCGTCGGCCACAGCGCCGGCTCGATCCTGCTCGCGCCGCTGGTGCAACTGCTCACGGCCGACGGTCTCGTGTCCACCGGCCCGGCCGCGAGCATGCAGGGCATCGGCCAGCGCATCGCCAGCCTCAACCTGTGGGCACCGGCGATGACGATGGCGCTGTTCGAACAGAGTTTCGCGCCCGCGCTCGCTTCGGGGAAGATCGCGCACGCCGGGCTGTTCACCCTGAGCGACCGCGCCGAACAGGACGACCACTGCGCCCGCGTCTACAACAAGTCGTTGCTGTACCTCGTCGCCCACGCCTTCGAAGAACGCGCCCGCAGCTGGGTGCGCCGCGAGTACCGCAACGGCACACCGCTGCTGGGCATGGCGCGCTTCATCGAATCCAACGGCGCGATCCGCGACCTGCTGGCGACCGGCAAGCTCGACTGGATCCAGGCCCCGGTGCAGGGCGATCCCACGCATGCGGCGGATGGCAGCGCAGCGACGAGCCATGGCGGCTTCGACGATGACAGCGCGACGCTGCAGGCCACGCTGTGCAGGATTCTGGGAGAGCGCAGCACCACGGCGCCCGTTCGGATTCACCGGTCGGAATCGGGGCTTGCGGATTGCCGGGCGCGGTTGAACGAGGCCCTGGAGCCGGTGGGGCGGGGGTGATTCGGGCGGTCTGACCCGGTGCGCAAGTCGCTGGGCCCCGGCGTGACCAGACATGCGTCTGTTGAAAGCCGCCGTGGGTCGGCGTGAGAGGTGGTTATCGGGCGCTTGAGCCCTCAGAGCGAAGATCAACTGGATGACCAATCCTTCAGCTGTCGAAAGGTTTTTTCGCGTGCGATTGGATGACGGTGTGAGGTCTGCGTGCCCCGGTAGCGCCGCACACTGCGCGAAAGTCAAAATGGATCCCAGCTTTCGCTGGGATGACGGGCCAAAGCGGCAACGTTCCACTTAACCCGTCGCCCCAGCGGAAGCTGGGGCCCATTTTGATCGTTGTGTTCAGATGCATCGGCGCACGGCGTTCGCGTCAAGAAGCAGGAAGATTTGTTCGACGTCGATCAATGTACGTCGGCCATCGCAGCTCATCTGACTGACGCCCGCCAAACATATCGTCGAGTCAAATGGCACACCCGCAAAAGATCTCCCTCGCCGTGCCCAGCCCCGATCCAGACCCCAACGTCGACACTCTCTGGACCATCGGTCACTCGACGCGGTCGTGGGACGATTTCCGCGCACTGCTCATCCACTGGCGTATCGAGGCCATCGTCGACGTGCGGCGGTTTCCCGGCTCGCGCCGCTATCCGTGGTTCGCGAGCGAAACGATGGCCGAGCAGTTGTCGGCATCGAACATCCACTACCACTGGCTCCCGCAACTTGGCGGCCGTCGGCGCGCGCAGCCCAACTCGCCGAATGGCGCGTGGCGCAGCAACGCGTTCCAGGGCTACGCCGATCACATGACCAGCGACGAGTTCGCGGACGGTCTGTCGCGGACGCTCGCCGTCGCCGCGCAACACCGCACCGCGCTGATGTGCGCCGAGGCGTTGTGGTGGGGCTGCCACCGGCGCCTGATCGCCGATCTGCTGACCCATCGCGGTGTCGAGGTCTGCCACATCCTCGATATCGGCAAGGTGCAGCCGCACGTGATGCATCGGGATGCGCGGCCCGCGGGCCCGGACCTCGTCTATCCGCCGGCGCAGGCGGGGTTGTTCTGAGCCAATGGATCAGGGCGTGTCGAGGGACGCCTGCAAGGCCGTCGCCAATGCGGCATCGCCGCTGACGAGATCCGTCCAGCGCAGTTCTAGACCTTTGCGCTTGCCCTTGGGGACGAGCTTCAAGCCGTCGGGATCGATGGTGAGCGAGTAGGCGTCTTCGCCGATACGGACTTCGCGCTTGAGGGGCTTGTCGAGTGGGGTCATGGGATGCTCCGAGAGGCGGATCTGGATGCTGCGCCTGATGGTGTCGACGGCAGGCAAGGGCGGCGGCGCTCCATGTCCGGGCGGAAGTCGCTGGGCCCCGGCGTGCGCCGGGGCGACGGGATGGTTTTGGGTTTTGCCGATACCGCGATTAGCTGAGACCTGGCCGCATGCCGATGCAGTGAGGGTGCTCTTACGAACGATCGCACGTTCCGAGGGCGCGGCGCCCCGGCGCGAGCTGAAGATCAAGAAGATCAAAATGGGCCCCAGCGTTCGCTGGGGCGACGGCTAAAGATCCCCAGTGCGAAGCCGTCATCCCAGCGAACGCTGGGATCCATTTTGATTTTGTGCGCCACGCTCACAGGACAAAGTAGGCGACCTCAAGACCCGTCGCCCCGGCGCGCGCCGAGGCCCAGCGACTCTGCTCTCCAGCCCGACCAGCCGAACACCCCACACACCCGGCGAATGCCGCACCGCAGCATATTTTCAGCCGAAACAGCTCCCCGCCCGCCGCTACAATCGACGCATCTTTTGTCCCCGCAGGAGCGCGCCATGAGCACGCCGGCCAACCAGCTTCCCGACCGTCAGCCCGAATCGTCCCCGCTGCGCTTCGTCACCGCCGCCAGCCTGTTCGACGGGCACGACGCGGCCATCAACATCATGCGGCGGCTCATCCAGTCGCAGGGCGCGGAGGTCATTCACCTCGGCCACAACCGCAGCGTCGAGGACGTGGTGCGTGCGGCGCTGCAGGAAGACGCCGACGGCATCGCGCTGTCGAGCTACCAGGGCGGGCATGTCGAGTACTTCAAGTACATGGTCGACATGCTGAAAGAACGCGGCGCCGGCCATATCCGCGTGTTCGGCGGCGGTGGCGGCACGATCACGCCCGAGGAAATCCGCGAGCTGCAGGGCTACGGCGTCGAGCGCATCTATCACCCGAACGACGGCATGAAGATGGGCCTCGTCGAAATGATCGAGGACGTCGTCAACCGCGCCGCGACCGCGCGCGATGCCGCCGTCCGTGACGGTTCCAGTCACGCGCCCGACATCGACGACGAAATCGGCCTGGGCCGTGTGCTGTCCGCGCTCGAAGACGGCAGCATCAGCGAGACCGAACTCGCCAAGCTGCGCAAGACCTGGCAGCTGGCCGGCGGCAAGACGCCCGTCATCGGCATCACCGGCACCGGCGGCGCGGGCAAGTCCTCGGTCACCGACGAACTGCTCAACCGCTTCCTCGCCAGCTTCCCGCAGATGCGCATCGCGGTGATCTCGGTCGATCCCACGCGTCGCCGCAGCGGTGGCGCGCTGCTCGGCGACCGCATCCGCATGAACTCGCTGCGCAGCCATCGCGTCTACATGCGCTCGATGGCCACGCGTCGCCAGAATGTCGCCACCAATGCGGTGCTCAAGGACTGCATCGGCTTCCTCAAGAGCCTCGCCTACGACCTCGTGATCGTGGAAACCGCGGGTATCGGCCAGTCGGATTCGGAGATCGTCGATCTCGTCGATTTCCCGATGTACGTCATGACCAGCGATTACGGCGCGGCCAGCCAGCTCGAGAAGATCGACATGATCGATTACGCCGAGCTGATCGTGCTCAACAAGTACGACAAGCGCGGCGCCGAAGACGCTCTGCGCGATATCCGCAAGCAGTGGAAGCGCAACCGCGTCGCGTTCCAGACCGCCGATGCCGACGTGCCGGTGTATCCCACCATCGCCAGCCAGTTCAACGATCCCGGCGTGACCTGGATGTTCGACAACCTGTGCCGCCTGCTGCGCGAGAAGACCGGCGCCGGCAATGCGGGCCAGTGCAGCTTCCAGCCCGGCCTCGACACCTCGCTCAAGGAACCGCGCGCCACCGTGCTGATCCCCGGCGCGCGCGTGCGGTATCTGGCCGAGATCGCCGAATCCGGCCGCCGCATCAACAGCGACATCGAGCGCCAGGCCGAAGCCGCCGACCGCGCCCAGGCCATGTGGCAGGCGCTGCAGGAACTGGGCGACGCCCAGCTGCCGAAGGCGCTCGATCTCTACCACTCCGATGACGTCGCGCCCGAGCGTGCCGCCGCGCCTGCGCCCGTCAACGGCGCGGGCGGCGTTGCACCGGCCGCCGTCGTCGACAGCCCATCCCCCGCAGTCCCCGCCGACCCCGTCCAGGCCGGCACCGCGCCTGACCCCAACACCGCGCGCGAACTCAGCACATCTTCCTCCGGGAGAGGTCGCACCGCAGGTGCGGGTGAGGGCGGGGCTTTCGCAGCCAACCCCGTCGACCGCTCCCTCCTCACCCTGCGCCAGCGCTACAACGACGCCATCCAGGCCCTCAGCAGCGAATCACTCAAGCTCCTGCGCGAATGGCCGCAGCGCCTGAAATCCATTACCGACGAATTCACCGAGTACCAGGTGCGCGACAAGTCGATCAAGGTCGACAACTACCGCGACTCGCTGAGCCACCAGAAGATCCCCAAGATCGCCGCGCCCACCTACAAGAGCTGGGGCGAGCTGCTGACCTTCCTCGGCAAGGAAAACCTGCCGGGCAGCTATCCCTACACCGGCGGCGTGTACCCGTACCGCCGCACCGGCGAAGACCCGATCCGCATGTTCGCGGGCGAGGGCACGCCCGAGCGCACCAACCGCCGCTTCCATTACCTCTCCGTCGGCCAGCCGGCCGCGCGCCTGTCCACCGCCTTCGACAGCGTCACCCTGTACGGCGAAGACCCGGCGCCGCGCCCGGACATCTACGGCAAGATCGGCAACTCGGGCGTCAACATCCCCACGCTCGACGACATGAAGAAGCTCTATTCCGGCTTCGACCTGTGCGCGCCCACCACGTCGGTGTCGATGACGATCAACGGCCCCGCGCCGATGATCCTGGCGATGTTCATGAACTGCGCCATCGACCAGCAGGTGGAGAAGTACCTCAAGGCGGACGACGCCCGCTGGCAGGAGGCGGAAAGCCGTCTCGCCAAATTCTTCGAAAGCCGCGAGCGCCCGCGCTATCACGGCGAACTGCCGCCCACCAATGACGGCCTGGGCCTCGGCCTGCTGGGCGTCTCCGGCGACCAGATGGTGGACGCCGACACGTATGCCGACATCAAGGCACGCACCCTCGCCACCGTGCGCGGCACCGTGCAGGCCGACATCCTGAAGGAGGACCAGGCCCAGAACACCTGCATCTTCAGCACCGAGTTCGCGCTGCGGATGATGGGCGACATCCAGCAGTACTTCGTGGATCGCAAGGTCCGCAATTTCTACTCGGTCAGCATCTCCGGCTATCACATCGCCGAAGCCGGCGCGAACCCGATCAGCCAGCTCGCTTTCACCCTGAGCAACGGCTTCACCATCGTCGAGTACTACCTCGCGCGCGGCATGCGCGTGGACGACTTCGCGCCCAACCTGTCGTTCTTCTTCTCCAACGGCATGGACCCGGAATACACCGTCATCGGACGCGTCGCCCGCCGCATCTGGGCCCGCGCCATGCGCGAGCGCTACGGCGCCAACGAACGCAGCCAGATGATGAAGTACCACATCCAGACCAGCGGCCGGTCCCTGCATGCGCAGGAGATCCAGTTCAACGACATCCGCACCACCTTGCAGGCGCTCTACGCCCTGTTCGACAACTGCAACAGCCTGCATACCAACGCCTACGACGAAGCCATCACTACGCCCACGGAAGAGAGCGTGCGCCGCGCCGTCGCCATCCAGATGATCATCAACAAGGAAATGGGGCTCAACTTCATCGAGAACCCCTGGCAGGGCAGCTTCGCCGTCGACTACCTCACCGACATCGTCGAAGAGGCCGTCTACAAGGAGTTCGAAGCCATCAGCGAGCGCGGCGGCGTGCTGGGTGCCATGGACACCATGTACCAGCGCGGCAAGATCCAGGAAGAGTCCATGTACTACGAGCACAAGAAGCACGACGGCTCGTTGCCCCTGGTGGGCGTGAACATGTTCCTGCCCAAGGAACACGCCGGCGAGATCGCCACCGAGATCGAACTGATCCGCAGCACCGAAGAAGAGAAGGGCCAGCAGATCGAGAACGTCTGCAACTGGCAGGAAGGCCGCAATGCCCTCGCGCCCAAGGGCGAGACTTCACACGCCCATCAAGCCGACGCCGACGAGCAGGCGCCGATGGTCCACGACGGGCATGGTCTGGCGTATCTTCAGAATGCGGCGCGCGAACGGCGCAATGTGTTCGAAGCGCTGATGGAAGCGGTGAAGACGCATAGCCTGGGGCAGATCAGCCATGCGCTGTATGACGTGGGTGGGGAATATCGACGGAATATGTGAAGTTATGAAAAGCACTGCAGCCGAAGTTTGAAATAGGGGGGGTATGCAGCTAGTTTCTTTCTCGGTAAAGAACTACCGTAGTATTACTGCGGCGTACAAGCTTCCAGTCAGGCAAAGCACGATATTGATTGGACCCAATAACGAGGGCAAATCAAATGTATTACGAGCCCTGGCGATATGCCTGGAGATCCTTCGGACGATGGGCGGCTCGCGGGTTACAGGTGGGCGTCTGCGTTCTTACTCCTATGCGGGTAGAAATGGATACAGTTGGGCTGATGATTTCCCGATCTCTTTACAAGAAAAATATCCAAAGGGAGAGTCGATTTTCGACTTAGAATTTAGACTCGATACACCGGAGATCGCCGAATTTTCCGCTGAAGTAAGAAGCAATCTTAACGGAACTCTGCCGATCCAGTTATCACTTGGAGTTGGCGCGCCTGGATTCAAGGTGGTTAAGAAGGGTCCGGGCGGTCCTGCGCTCTCCGGAAAGGTGGGGGCGATCGCAAAGTTCATATCCAGACGAATCAACGTCAATTACATTCCCGCCATCCGGACATCAGAGGCTGCGGAAGAAATTGTGTCGCGAATGGTAGATCGTGCGCTCAGCGAAGTTGAGGGCGACCCCGCCTACGAAGAGGCGCTGGCTGCCGTTTCCCGTTTGCAGCAGCCTGTGCTCGATAGAATATCGGAAAGTATAAAAATTACTCTTGGAGAGTTTCTACCTAAGGTAAAGGATGTGCGCGTATCTATACCTTCCGAGGCTAGATACCGTGCTCTGAGGCGAGCGTGTGAGATCGTGGTCGACGATGGAACGCCAACTCCTCTGGCGAGGAAAGGTGATGGCGTTCAAAGCCTGGCGGCTCTTAGCCTGATGAGGCACGTATCAGCGTCTTCGTTCTCTGGCAAAGATCTCATTCTGGCGATCGAGGAGCCGGAATCTCATTTGCATCCAAGTGCAATCCATCAACTAAAGGACGTGCTCATCGAGATTGCACGTTCAAACCAGGTCATTATGACCACTCACTGTCCATTATTTGTGGACCGTACGAGTATCAAGTCAAACATAATTGTTAACAACCGGAAGGCTGTGCCGGCGAAGAACGTTGGCGAACTTAGGTCTGTGTTGGGTGTGAGGGCGTCTGATAATTTGCAGCACGCAGAGCTGGTTCTGATCGTGGAGGGCGAGGAGGATCGGCGATCGCTTAGGCCACTACTGTCTGCCGTGTCGAAGGTGCTAGGCGCGGCGCTCGCAAACGGTTCGTTGGGAATCGAATCTTTACAGGGTGGGTCTAACCTTAGTTATAAATTAAGCCACGTTAGGGAAGCGCTTTGTATCGCCCATTCGTATTTGGATAATGATAAGTGCGGAACAGATGCGGTAGCGAAGGCCCAGCGCGACGGTTTGATTGAGCTAGTTGATGTGACTCTGACCGTCTGCCAAGGTGCAAAAGAGTCTGAGTTTGAGGATATAATTGACGAGGCATTATATGGTTCCATGCTTCTCACGAAGTATGGCGTCTCGACGCACTCACCAAAGTTCAAAGGTAATGGTAAGTGGTCCGATAGGCTGCGCGAAGCGTTTAAACACCAAGGTAAGCCTTGGAGCGACGCGATCGAGGCGCGTGTCAAGGCGGATGTTGCTGAGCTCGTGGAGGCCTCCCCCAACAATGCGCTTCATTTGCATAGGCGGCAGAGTGTAGATGCCCTTGTCGTTGCACTCGAATCGAAGCTGAGCAGCATCGCTATTTCAAAGAAGTGACAGTTCTGAAACGGACCTGATCCGCCAGCCGCGATGGGCGCCCTCGCAGTCTGGCTACGACAGGCTGGTAAAGCGCTTTCATAACGGGTCCAGGTTCGCTATCTAGATGCTTAGAGTGGCTAATTATAATGAAAGAGAATGAATTAACACTGCAAATTTTAGACGCTGCTACTGCTAAAGCTGTTCGAGATAGAGCTCGCGACCGCGCTGCCCCCGCATACCCCACCAGTGCAGCGCTTGAAGAGTTTCAACGGGTCGTTCATCGCTATGTCACATGCCTAGCCTTTGTGGTAAAGGGGTTTGCACTGATTAGCGAGTCGCTGCCAGATGCGAAGTCACCGACGCAGAATATTTTCGTCGGAAATGGACCTCCTGGTGAGGGTGATGCGCTTTCGCGGATTCGCGTAGAAGAGGCGCACGATTACTTAGCGAAAGATGGTTTTTTCACAGATGCGATAACTAAATCTTTAATTGTTAGAATATATGCGGAGTGGGATGAGAAATACAGGGCCGCCATTGGCTTAGAGTGTGGCGTCAGCGTAGGCGGTGTTTCAAGCGATCTGATGGGTGATTTGCGCCACATCAGGAACTGGATTGTGCATAAAAAATCTATAGCACCTCCGAACTTTAGATCGTTTGCGGTGTTGCAGTGGAGGGTTACGGCTGGGGAGTTCTTTGCCGTGACTCGGGGTGATTTTGAGGATTTAATAATTGAAATTAATCGCATGGTGGTTTCAATTGGTGATCGCATTGACTAAAGCGTGGTAACGGGGGCAGGTTCACTTATCTAGGATGACGCCGCGTGAGCGGTGACGTAGGCCAGTCAGGGGGACGGCATGCGACAGGGATTGAAGCGGGTGGCGCATCGCCGGGACGATGCGCTGACAGGGGTGCGGTGGGACCGGCTGGAGCATCTGCTCGCAGCGTACTACCGGGAAGCGGGCTATCAGGTCGAGCATGTGGGGCGGGCGCCTCGGCCGGACGGTTCCATGGCGGCGTCGATCTGAAGCTGCAACGCGACGGTCGGGTCGTGCTGGTGCAGGTCAAGCACTGGAACGCCTACAAGGTGCCGCACAACGAGGTGCATCAGCTGATCGGGCTGATGGTCAACGCGCGCGCCGATGCCGCGACCCTCGTGACCAGCAGCGAATTCACCAATGCCGCGATCGAGGCCGCGACCCGCAACGGGCTTGCGCAGCTGATCGACGGCGCCGAACTCCGCACCATGCTCGGCTCACCGCTGAAGAGGCCAGCGATTGATGCACCATTGGTGAGGCTGCGGTTCATTCGGTCGGACGACTCGTTTCCAACAGTCGACGGGTTAGCGGCGTAACGGGTTAGCAGCGAGAAGAAGACTATGAATCAGAAGCGTGACGCCTCAAGCCGCATTTATCTGATCGGTCCTGACGGACGGCAGGCGATCGAACTCGCCGCTTCCCGATACGACCGAGAGGCAGACTTTCAGGAACTGCTCGCAATGCACCCGGCCCTGATGGACGGGCGTCAAATGGATCCAGACAGCCCCCGTCGATGGTTGCTGATCGCCAAAGAGGCGAGCGTCCCCGATGCCGAGGTAAGCCGATGGTCTCTGGACCATTTGTTTGTGGATCAGGATGGCGTCGTGACGCTTGTCGAGGTGAAGCGCAAGTCCGATACGCGTTTGCGTCGTGAGGTTGTCGGCCAGATGCTCGACTACGCGGCGAACGGCTCGTTGCGGTGGACAGCTGCCTTTCTGCAGGAAGCTTTCGCTGCGACATGTGATCGTGCCGGTGTGGATCCCGACACGGCGCTCGAGGAATTCCTGCAGGACCCGGATCGCGCGGAGGCGTTCTGGCAGGGCGCAGAGTCGAACCTCCGGGCCGGAAGAATGCGACTGCTGTTCGTCGCGGACGAGATTCCCGCAGAGCTGTTGCGCATCGTCGAATTTCTGAACGAACGCATGTCGCCGACCGAAGTGCTTGCGCTCGAGTTGCGCTATTTCTCGGGTGGTGGCTACAGCACACATGTTCCCAGGGTGCTTGGTCGCACCTTGGCGGCGGTGGCACAGAAGGAAATCTCCGGTGCACGAACGAATGCTCGTCGCATGTGGACGCGTGAGAGCTTCCTTGCAGATCTCCAAGGGCGCACTGACAGTGAGGTCGCGGACAAGGTTGCGGCTTTTCTGGCGGAGTGCGAATCGCATTTTGAAGTCACTTGGGGAACTGGCGCGCAGACTGGTTCGTTTACACCACGCCGATCGTCAGTCTCGGCGAGAGGTCCTATCTCGGTGTTCTCGGACGGCAGGCTCGACATCAAGTCGTCCTGGTTGAACGATAGTCCTGCCGCCATCGCCTGGCGCGATCGGATCAAGCCGCGTCTTGAGTCGATGGGCTGGCAGCAGGCGATCAGTAGCGATAGGGAAGTGACGCTCACCGTCCCTGCGGCTGAATGGCTGCCGCGAGCCGAACAGCTGTTCGCTGCGATCACTGATTGAGTAGAATCAGCCAAAGTTTGCAAGAGGTGCGGGAGGGGATCCCGCGCTGGAATCGTTCAACCAGGATGACGCCGCGCTAGCGCGGTGACGTAGGCCAGTCAGGGGGACGGCGTGCGACAGGGACTGAAGCGTGTGGCGCATCGCCGTGACGATGCGCTGACAGGAGTGCGGTGGGACCGGCTTGAGCATCTGCTCGCCGCGTGCTACCGCGATGCGGATTATCAGGTCGAGCATGTAGGGGCGGGCGCTTTGGCCGGTTGGGTCGAACTCGGCGTCGATCTGAAGCTGGAACACGACGGTCGAGTCTTACTGGTGCGGATCAAGCACTGGAACGCCTGCAAGTTGCCGCGCAGCGACATGCATCAGCTGATCGGGCTTAGGAGCACGCGCGTCGAGAGTGTGGATGCGGCTCCCGCTGATGGGCGCCCGTTCAAGAAGCGGGTTTCAAGGAATTCTCATCAATGGAATTGAAGCGCATGAATGAACGGCTTGCTTTCACGTGCAGTCCATCCGGATCCCGACCCGCCTTTGAACGCGTCGCACAGATTGCATTAGCCAGCGCTGTGCTCATGGTTGGTACGCACGGACCTGCATCCGCCGGTCCGCAGGCGCTGCCTGCGATTCCCGACACGCCGCGCGATGCGCAGTTCGTCGGTGTGCCCGGGGCATGGCGCGACTACCTGATTGGCGTGCGCGCGGCCCGGCAGATCGAGGCGCCGTTGGCCCGGTGCCTGGCATGGCCCGATCTGCCAGACAATCAATGGCCTGAAGGTCACGCGGCGGCGCACTGCCGGTATCACTTTTCCGAAGGACCGTCGCCCACGCAGGCAGCCGCGCTGCTCGAGGCGGGTGACGTGCAGACGCTCGAACGCTTGATGGCTGAGATGGCGGCCGGGCACGGTCAGCGCGAAGACGCAGAGCGCGTGCATACCTTCTTCCACGATCTGGCGGACATGCCCGCCGCGGCGCGCGATCGGCTGACGTCTCGCTGGGTGGACGCCGCGCCGCGGAGCGCATACGCGGCCATGGCGCGTGGGCGTCACTTTGCGAAACAGGGATGGGAGGCGCGCGGCACTGCATTGGCGCCCCAGACGAGCGAGGCGCAGTTCGCCGGCATGCGGGCCGGTTTCATCGAGGCGATCCCGTTCTACCGTCGAGCCGTTGAGCTCGATCCTGATCTGACGCACGCGTACATCGGCATGATGGAGATTGCGAAAGCCGTGTCGGATGCGGAGCTCGAAGCCTGGGCCTTCGCGCGTGCGCAGCTCGCGGGCCCGGCATGCGCAGAAGTCGCGGTTTCACGAATGGGAGCGCTGCAGCCTCGATGGGGTGGTTCGCTGAAGGAGATGGAGCGTTACGCGGAGATGTTGTCACCGCGAGTTACAGCATTTCCGCTGCTGGCCAATTCGCTGGTCGAGCCTTACAACGAGCTGACGCTCATGGAGATTGCCGCCAATCGATACACACAGCCGGCGGCGGATATCGCCGATGTGGCAACGCGGATCGCATCCAACGAGGACGCACTCGCGCGTGCAGCGCAGTTGAGCATGCATCGATCCGACGGGTCGCCGGTCGATGACGTCAAGGGACTTGCGTTGTTGCTGCAACGTGAACGGTTTGAACACTTGACGCCTTGGCAGGCGCGTGAAGTGGCAAGCAGGCTGCTCCGCGTGGAGCCGGAATGGACGTACGCGACGATCACCGATGCCGTCGCACGCGATCCCGACAGCGCGTATGGCCACTATCTGTTGGGCGCCGCCAGTTACAACGTGGGCAGGTTCGAGCAGGCGGATCGGCATTATCAGCTCGCCCGCCTCGACGTACGCCAGGAGCAGACCGTGCTCCGCGAACTCGTAACGATGTGGATGTTCGACGCCGGCTTGCCGGCCGACG
This sequence comes from Luteimonas flava, assembly GCF_036584485.1. Lineage (NCBI taxonomy): Bacteria > Pseudomonadati > Pseudomonadota > Gammaproteobacteria > Lysobacterales > Lysobacteraceae > Luteimonas > Luteimonas flava. The sequence goes on from NZ_JAZHBM010000001.1 coordinate 800,111, forward strand.
CGGCAATGGCCAAGGCAGGGCCGTACCTCGACACGTTGCTGGCGAAGTTTCCCCGCGACGGCCGTGCGCACCTGTGGGAGTGGTCACGGCGCGAGTATTTCGGCGAACCGCCTCCGCGACAGTGGTTTCTGGGTTTCCTTGCGGTGGCCGATCCGAAGGATCCCGTCCAGGTGCAGGCGATTGAGACCATCAAGCGGAAACTCGCCGAGTAAGGCCGATCTCCGCATGAGGCATCGAACAGGGCAGCTACACGCACCTGAAAGACGCCGCGCAAGCGACGACCAGTCAGGCAGGGAGGCGGCATGCGACAGGGATTGAAGCGGGTGGCGCATCGTCGGGACGATGCGCTGACAGAGGTGCGGTGGGACCGGATGGAGCATCTGCTTGCCGCGTACTACCGGGAAGCGGGCTATCAGGTCGAGCATGTGGGAACCGGCGCATCGGCTGGTCGGTTCGATGGCGGCGTCGATCTGAAGCTGCAACGCGACGGTCGGGTCGTGCTGGTGCAGGTGAAGCACTGGAACGCCTACAAGGTGCCGCACAACGAGGTGCATCAGCTGATCGGGCTGATGGTCAACGCGCGCGCCAATGCCGCGATCCTCGTCACCAGCGGTGAGTTCACCAAGGCCGCGATCGAGGCGGCGACCCGCAACGGGCTGGTGCAGCTGATCGACGGCGACGAACTCCGCGCAATGCTGGGGCCTTTGCCGGAAGCGGCGCCCGCAACGCGCACCGCCGACAGTCTGGCTGCGCAGGCCGGGGAACATCTGCTGCACGCTGCCATGGATCGCGCGTTGCCGGCTGGCCGCAAGGCGGCAACGTCCTGGGCCAAAGCCACCGCCGCGACGCTGGCGCTGAAAGTTTTTGCCCTCGTTATGATGCTGCTGATCGCCTATCAGGTGATCCAGGCACTCGGTCGGAATCTCGACCAAAGCCTCCAGGCCGTCGGTCGACCTTCGACGGCGGCCATCCAGCGTCCCGCACCAGCGCCCCAGTTCGTGCCGTCGCGCCCGGCCGTCGCGTCGACGCCCGCAGTCGCGAGCTTCTGCATCGACCACGATCCGCGCACCGATGCCAGCGTCGACCGCTGCGCCGAACACGCTGCACGCCCGAAGCCGAGCCTCGCGGATGTCCGCGAGTCACAGCGCAAGGCAGATGCCGCGATGGAGGTGCTGCGCGCTTCGACACCTGAAATGTGAGCACGGATTCCGCGCCTCCGGTTCACCGGGCGCATCACAGCACTTCACCCAGGAAAAGCAATGAACGCACATGCAGAGCAGGGTCACATCGCAACAGCCCCTTCCACAGAGGGCCGTGGCGCCATCGGCAAGTTCTTCGACACGTTGATCGGCACGATTTTCATTGTGCTGCTAGCCGCCGGACTGATTGCGCTGACCTCAACGTGGCAATCGAGCGATCTTCTGTTTGAAGGGACGGATCGTGTGCTGGTTACCCAGACCAGTTGGTGGGGGTTGCAGAGCAAGGTCACGGTGCTCGAGGCATCTCAGATCGACGGCTGGACCATTCTCAAAGAGAACGGCGATCGGGTTCCGATGCGCAGCCAATCCATGAGGCTGCCCAGATGATGGGATGGTCCCGCGTTGATCAGTCCGCTGCGCTCGCTTGCCGGCATTTGCGCACGGCGCTTCTGGTCGGCGCACTGCTGGTGTGCTGGCCTGCGCTTGCCCGCGACGATTCGAAGATCAGCGACGCAGACGCCAATGCATCGGCTGAAGCGTCAGGCCGGACGATCTACACCCATTACCGCGCGATCGAAGCGGTGCGCGCGGCGATGGATGCCGACCAGACCATGCGCGAGGACGATCGCGTGGCAGGCGAGATCACCCTGGGCTACGGGGGGCAGATCCACGTCACCGTGCTGGATGACGCATCCGCTGCGCTCTATCGGGTAGCGGTCTCGACCGACGGCGTACTCGCGGCGCCAATCGAGGCACTGCCGGCTCCGGCCGGGCTGTCCTCGAATGAGCGGGCTGCCGCGCAGGCCCGCACGACGGCATTGGCATTCGATTCGCCGCGATGCGGGGACGCTTACGACACGGTGGTGCTGCCGTCGAGCGTGGAGGCGCAGTGGGTGGTCTTCTTGATTCCGCGACCTTCGCAAGGCGTGGTGCGGCTGGGCGGCTCGACCCGTGTGGAAACGGAAGGCGATGTGGCGACGGCGTGGCGCCCCTACACGCGGAGCTGCATTGATCTCAATCCAGCACCCAACGCGGTCGCCATGATCGTCACGCATCTGCTCGACCCGACTCCGACCGAGATCCACGTGTTCTGGAGTCTCTGGAAGGGGAAGCCGTTCTACGTCACCACTGTAAAGAACGGCCTCTGGAAAGTTGAAGACGGTCGTATCACCGCCGTCGAAGACTGATCGGCTTTGTTTTGCGCCCGAATCGATTTGACTCACCCATGCCGTATCCAACAACGGGGTCAAGTTCACTCATCTAGGATGACGCCGCGCGAGCGGCGACGTAGGCCGGTCATGGGACGACATGCGGCCGGCAATATAGGGGGCAAGTCCACTCATAGGTAGTGAGCCACTAGCTTGAATCACGTGACCTAAATGCCTTGCTCAACCGGGCCAAACTAGAACTGAGCCAGCACATGCCTAAGTTCAAAGCCTTTGCTCATCGAAAGTTTGATGTCATGGAGATCGCGCTCTACCTCTACCTCGTGGCCGCTATCGCGATGTCCGTATTGGGCATCGACCTGACCGGTCTTGTGCACGAAGCACTGCTCCCGGATCAAGCGAGGTTCCAAGCTCTTTGGTCGCGAAATCGTGCCCTCGACTACATGCCAAGCTTGTTCTTTGGGATGCTTTTTCTGTATGTGCCGGTGCTGATTGCAAATCTTGCATGGTTTCGAAGGCGCTTGACCTGGACCGCTCCCAGCATGGTGCCAATGGAGTATTGGCGGCTGTCGTTGGCGTGTTTGGTTTTGGGCGCAGGCGCGCCTGTGATGCTGTTTCTGGCGTTTGGCGTCGGTTCGGCAACCAGTTTAAGAACGGCCGCGTTTCTTGAGTTCACATCGCGTAGTGATCTAACTGTTGCAGCAATTTTCTTTCTGACTTTCTGGATATCGGCGCTGCTTCTTCCCGGGGCCTATTTCTTTCTCAGATTGGCTCGGTATTACCGATGACAGCGGGCAAGAACGAGGTCAGGTTTCTTTATCCGTCTCGGTTGGTCGAGGAGCAGGTCGGACGCCTGCGAAGCGTTTCGTCTTGGCTTCGACCATGGTGCGGAAGTCGTCGCGGCCCCAAGCGTGCTGTTTTTGAGGGTGTTCGCGGATCGCGGTGAGGTCTTTTTCGGTCACGGTGTCATTGAGCAGTGTCCCGCCAGCGGCGTGCGCGCATGGGAATAACGGGGTCAGGTTCACTTATCTAGGATGACGCCGCGCGAGCGGCGACGTAGGCCAGTCAGGGGGACGGCATGCGGCAGGGATTGAAAGGAGTGGCGCATCGTCGTGACGATACGCTGACAGGAGTGCGTTGGGATCGGCTGGAGCATCTGCTCGCCGCGTACTACCGGGAAGCGGGCTATCAGGTCGAGCATGTGGGGACGGGCGCATCGGCCAGTCGGTTCGATGGTGGCGTCGATCTGAAGCTTCAACGCGATGATCGGGTCGTGCTGGTGCAGGTCAAGCACTGGAACGCCTACAAGGTGCCCCACAACGAGGTGCATCAGCTGATCGGGCTGATGGTCAACGCGCGCGCCGATGCCGCGATCCTTGTGACCAGCGGTGAGTTCACCAAGGCCGCGATCGAGGCCGCGACCCGCAACGGGCTGGTCCAGCTGATCGACGGCGACGAACTCCGCGCCATGCTGGGGCCGTTGCCGGAAGCGCCGCCCGCAACACGCACCGCCGACAGGCTGGCTGCGCAGGTCGGGGAACACCTGCTGCACGCGGTCATGGATCGCGCCTTGCCGTCTGGTCGTAAGGCAGCAACGTCCTGGGCCAAAGCCACCGCGGCGACGCTGGCGCTGAACAGGAATAACGGTGCCAGGTTCACTTATCCAGAATGGCGCCGCGCAAGGAAGGGCTAACGGTGCCAGATTCGTTATAACGGTGCCAGGTTCACTTATTCAGCTTTGAGGGCCGGTGTGCGGGGCGTGTGCCCGCGAAGCGGCGGGTCTTGGCTTCCACCATCGCGCGGAAGTCGTCGCGACCCCAGGCGCGTTGCTGTTGCAAGTACTCGCGGATCTCGGCGAGTTGTTCGTCTGGCAACGCCTCGTCCAGCAGGCTGCGCCAGAGGGTGGCGCGCCGCGCGGGGTCGGCATCCAGCGCAAGCCAGGCGGGATGGGGCGTGAGCAGCGAGCCGGCACGCTGCCCCAGATGCGCAACGCAGCTGGACCAGCGGTACGTCAGGGGATCATCGGTGATCCGGGCGCGGACCGGGTTGAGTTCGATGTAGCGCTGGCAGGTCAATACGTAACGCTCGTCGCCGACCAGACAGGCCTTGTAACGGCCTTCCCAAAGCGTGCCGGTGCGACGGTGGCGGGCGTTGAAAAGGCCGACGTACTGGCGCCCGAATTTCTGCATCATCCGGCTCAGGTCGCCCGGTCCGTGCGGCGTTGCGAGCAGGTGGACGTGGTTGTCCATCAGCACGTAGGCGTGCAACCGCACGCCGGTCGCGAGCAAGGCGCCGCGCAAGAGGTGCAGGTAGTCCAGCCGATCGCGGTCATCAAGTAAGCAGGGCAGGCGGTTGTTGCCGCGCTGCACGATGTGCTGCGGCACACCGGGAAGATCGAATCGTGGCGTGCGGCCCATGTCGACAGCATCGCTCGGCAGGGAGAACGCATGCGGTCAGCGTTTGACGCGCCGAAGCTCTCCTCGACGCCCGCCGCGATCTCGGGAAAGTAACCCTGGCACCGTTCTGCCCATGTCGAGACGACGCGCTGACAGGCGTGCAGTGGGATCGGCTGGCGCATCTGCTCGCCGCCTATCTAATGACCCACTGATTTGCTGCTCAGGTCTAACCTTTTCAGGGAGACGCAGATGAGCGCGGTGATGGAAGAAGAGATCAAGCGTTGGACGACGCGTCGGAAGTCGGCGCTGGCGTTGATGCTGGAGATCATCCAGGGCAACGACGGTGGCGAGAGCGATCGCGTATCGCGACCTGTTCGACGACGCCGTGCCGAATGCGCTGGTCGCGGAGATCCGCCGCAATCTGCAGCAGCAGAAGGTGCTGGGCAGTGACAGGTTTCAGTCCTGGGTCGAAGCGCGGACCGGTCGTTTCGCAGCGGCGCGGGAGGCAGGGCGCCCCGCGACCACTGCGCAATTGTCCTTGCACCCGTTGCACTGAGTTGCATTGACACCAATTGCACCGCCGGTCCGAAATCCGTTGTTGGCTGCGTAATGCGGCGTATGGTGGGTGGCTCCCAACCAGAGGAGACGTGTCATGGTGACAGTCGCGCTGTTCGTGCGTTTGGAGGCCAAGCCCGGAAAAGAGGCAGAAGTCGAACAGTTCCTGCGGGGCGGGCTCCCGCTCGTGCAGGCGGAGCCTGATACCACGGCATGGTTCGGCATTCGGCTGGGTCCCACCACGTTCGGGATCTTCGATGCCTTCCCTCACGAAGCGGGCCGCCAGGCTCACCTGTCGGGCAAGGTGGCCGCTGCATTGATGGCGCAGGCGGGAGATCTCTTCTCGTCGCCGCCTTCCATCGAGAAGGCCGACGTGCTGGCGGCAAAGCTACCGGGAGAATGAGGACGGGTGGCGTCGCGCTGGTACTAACGGTGCTTACTAACGGGGCCAGGTTCACTTATTCCGCCTCGAGAGGCGGTGTGCGGGGCGCGTGACCGCGAAGCGGCGGGTCTTGGCTTCCACCATCGCGCGGAAGTCGTCGCAGCCCCAGGCGCGTTGCTGTTGCAGGTACTCGCGGATCTGGGTGAGTTGTTCGGTTAGCAACGCCTCGTCCCGCAGGCTGCGCCAGAGGGTGGCACGCCGCGCGGGATCTGCAGCAAGCGCAAGCCAGACGGGTGGGGCGTCAGCGTCAGTTGTAACCAGGCAGCAACGTGTGCTGATTGGCGAGGCGGAGCTCGGTGACGTGGAGCTGCAAGTCAGCCAACGCCTCCGGATCGCCGCTCAATTCGTTGAGCGCTGCGATGGCTTCCTCAGGCGTCAGGCGTTGCGCGGTGCCTGGAACCCCGCTGGTTGTCGCCAGGTCGAAAACCAGCGGCACCGCATTGACGGCCTCAAAGCCCTCGCTCTGTCCGGTATTCGCCAGGATCTCTGCAACGTCAGGTTCAAGGCCGGCAGCGACAAGGAAGCTGACCGACGCCCCATGCGCTTGCTCGGCTTCCTTGAAACTGGCCCAGTTGGCCTGACCCACCATCGACGCCACGATCATGGTGCCGCCTATGAGCCAACCCGCTGGGCCAGACGCGCCAGCCAGAACGACTGTGCCCGCGCCGGCAAGCCCGTGAAGCCCCGCTTCGAGAGGCTCATCACGCGACAACGCGTTGGCCATATAGGCGAAGTCGCCCACGGCGGAGAACACCCCAAGCGCACGGCCCCAGTTCGCGGCCCCTAGCGGACCAAGACGCCCGCGTGCATCGTCCAGAGCACCAAGTCCTGCCATGTCGACCGCGCCGGGGCGTTCCAGCAACGCGATGGCTGCACTGCCGAGCCCGGCTGCGGCGCCTAGAGTCGCGATCTGGTTATGCACCCCGCCCTCGTCTATCGCCAGGCTCGCGTACTTGTTCAAGGCCAGGACGCCTGCGGCGACGCCCAGCGAGCGCAAGAGGCCGCCGGCCACCGTATCAGCGCCAAACCCTTCGATGCCACCCAGCGTGTTGTTCAAACGGGTGGCTGCGTCTTCCACCGCTGCAGCTGACGCGTTGGCGGGCAAGCTTGCAAACTCATCCAGAGAGTTGATGGCAGCGCGATAGGCCTCGGCGTCACTGCCGTAAAGCCCTGACACGCGATGACCCAGAGCCTCGAGCTGCGAACGCGCCGTGGCGACACTGGCCGGACTTCCATGCTCCAGGTCACCGAAGATCAACGAGACCTCTTGCTGGATGGCGTGGTTGCCGATCTGTCGCAGGGTTTCTGCCCCAGCAGCCCCTGCCCGAGCAGGATCGGCCAGCGCCATCATCGCGTCGGCCTCGGGCCCTGTCAGGAAGCTGCGATCCCGGCTGGCGGCCAGGTTCACCGCATTGAGAACCGACTCGTCGTTGAAGAGATCCTGGAGCGGGCCGGTGGCCTGACTGGCAAGCTCTTCCGGCAGCCCACTGACGCCAGCCATCAGTTCGCGAAGCTGAGTGGCCTTGTCGATGATCGAGCCTTCCAGTTGTTCAAACTGCGCCTGCCACTCCGAGTCCTGGCCTTCGAGCCAGTTTTCGACGGCCGCATTCGTCGCTTCGGGCGGCAGACCCTCGTGACTGGCGAGCAGCGCACCCAGCTCCTCGAGCATCGACTGGTAGTTCTCGAGATCCCCGGTGATGCTTTCGGCGATCGCTTCGCCCGCCTGGACCAGGTGCTCCGTGGCCAGTTCAGCCGTCTCCACTTCTCCCGCACCGCCCGTCGACAGTTGCGAAATGATTTCAAGGGCCAATCCGGGGCTTGCTCCGTTCTGGACGGACAGGCCCAGCACGGTGGCCAACGGAACCCCTTGGCCCCGATCAACCCCATTCGCTGTGAACATCGTCGCGATATCGGTGCGCAACGCGTTGCCTTCGGGCGTGTCGCCCAATGCACCCACGGCGTCGGCGATGTTGGCAAAGGAATCGCCGCCCTGCCCAGCCACGGGGTTGCCCAGATACTGGGGCCGGAGCTGCGCAATGTTGACGATTGTGTCGAGGTTGCCCTGGACCACTGCATACGCCAGATCCGGGGGCAGGCCATCGGTCAACGTCTGAAGTCGAGACGACGATTCGTTCGAAGCCCAAACCGCACCAGATCCTTGCAGGTCTTCGCCCTCCATGCCGTCATACGGCTCTGCCACCCACGGCTCTACCTGTTCGCGAATCAACGTCGCCAACTCGGGGCTCGTGGTGAGGTAGAGCCGATCTTCTTCCGACAACTCGCCAAGCCCTTCCGAGAGTGTGCGCATCACCGCTTCGGCGTTTGACTGGGATGCCGCATCACTCAGAAGGGCTTGGACGTCAGGCCGCTGAGACAGGGGCTGAAGCAGTGCAAGCTCTTCTGTTGCCCGGTTCACGATCTCGATCGCAGCCGGATTGCCCTCGTAGCGTTCCAGCAAGGGCCTCGCAGCAATATCCAGCTGCGAGGTGCCCGCCGGCACGGGACCCACGAAGGGGGGCGCCGCGCCGATTTCTGCCATGACGGCCGCTTCGAACGCCTCGCGATACATCGCAGCCTGACCGGCGGCTGCGGTGTAGTGATACGGCGGCGCAGTGTCGACGGCTTGCTGCGCCTCCTGCCATGCCGCGTAAGCATCGGCCGTGGCCTGGGGCGTCCCCTCGCTTGCGACCGGCTGGGCAGCTACCGGTTGAGTCGGTGCTGCCGACGCGGGCTGTCGGAGCAGCGCGTTGGGGCTGTAACCGTCGACGGTGGGGTGCATGAGGCTCTCCGGGCAAGTACCCCCATTCTCCGGTCACCCAGGTCCGCTACCAGTCGGGTTGACCCTATCCAAGCTCCGCCAGTCAGCCAGCGTTTGAGGGGTGTCTCAAACTCACGGTGCGAGGTTCACTTCTCCCGCGATGCATCGGGTTTCAGGCCGCTGTATCCGACGCTTGCCGAGGCGATCGCCGCGGGCGCGACGTGAGTAAAAGGAGAGTGGTTGATGGTGGGTCGGGTGGCATCTCAGCTCGACGCTGCGCCATGGGGTTGGTGCTGGAAGCCGTTGGCAAACCGCTTGTCAGCCGGTGGCTTGGTCGGCAACGCGTTGGATGGGGGCGGTGTCCTTGCAGACGCAACACAAGCGGTAATCCCAAGCATCTAGGGCGCGCCCTAGGTCAAATAGCACGTCTATTTCACAGGCTTTCGACCTCCGCCAATCGCGCCTGAAGACGCACGGAATCCGCGGCAAAAACGCCGCTATATTCCGGACTCCCCCGAAGCAGGAGAACTGAAATGTCGCTCATCCAACAGCATAAGAAGACGGCACAAATGGTCGGCGTGGCACTGGTCGCGGCCGTGGGGCTTGGTGGCTGTGCCACGTACAAGGACGACTTCGCACGCATCGATACGCGCCTCGATACCCTCGACTCGCGGGTGCAGGGTGCAGCGCAGAGCGCGGAATCCGCCAACCAGTCGGCGACGCAGGCCAATCAGCGCCTGGATACGATGGAACGTCGCGTCCAGCAGCTGGAAACGGCGCCGCGTCGCACGCCGCGCGGTTGATCTGATCGGACCGGGACCCGTGGGCCTGCCGGCCGCGGGTCCCGGTGTGTCACCCGTCTTTTCGAGGAGTTGTCCCATCGCCACGTCCACACACCCTGCGATGCGGGTCTTCCACACGGCGCTGTTGCTCGCGTTGTCATCTGCCAGCGTCGGGGTGGCGATGGCCGAGGACACCGTGGCGCCACAGGCTGCCTCGGCCAACCAGCTTCCGCCCGGCCAGGAGGTCTCCGACACGGTGATCGAGCTTGCGGGCTGGGTCATCGCCGCCAATGACAACCACGGCTATCCCTTCATGGTGATGGACAAGGCCGCAGCGCAGGTGCTGGTGTTCGGCGGCGACGGCAAGCTGCAGGGCGCGGCCCCCGGACTGTTCGGGTCGGCGGTCGGCGACCATGCAGCGCCCGGCATCGCAGGTCTTGCGCTGCGCGAAATTCCGGGGCGGGATCGCACCACGCCGGCCGGTCGTTTCGTCGGTGGCTATGGTCCATCGATCGACGCCGGGCGTGTGCTCTGGGTGGACTACGATTCGGCGGTCTCGCTGCACCCCACCGCGAGCGGTACGCCGGCCGAACGACGCGGGGAACGCCTCGCATCGCCGACGCCGGACGACAACCGCGTCACCCACGGTTGCATCAACGTCGACACCGGCTTCTACGAGCTGGTCGTCCAGCCGACATTCGAGAAGGGCGGCGTGTTCTACATCCTGCCGGACAAGGATTCGATGGCGGAGACCTTCCCGGATTTCGCGGAAAGCCGCGCCTCGGCAAAACGCGGCGACTGATTCAAACGGCGGCGCCCAGGCACGTAAGCCCGGCGCTGTTCGAGCGTGTGGGCTGGCGACACGCGCTTGAGGAACACAACGGCGCCACGGTCAGTGTCCGAGCGTTGGCACACGATGCGCCACCGGCTTGGGTGGAGATGCGCGCCTCGCAGCTTTAATCGAGCGACCGGTTGCTGATGGTGTTCGCTGACTGGATCGAACCCGGTGAGCGGAGCACGCGCACTGCGATCGCCTTCGAATGGAGACAGTTGGACTCGCTCTGATGGTCTCCGTCCGTGGGTCGCTGCGCTGCTATCTCGTCTGGGCCTGCGCGTCCGTACAGGCGGACAGCCGCAGGCAGGCATCGCCGATATCGCGGCCGTCGCGCAGCATCGCTTCAAGCGCGGCCGCGGGCACGGCGGCACTGCACCAGTAGCCCTGGATCTGGTCGCACTGGTGGCTGGCCAGCAGTGCCGCCTGGCCTTCGCATTCCACGCCCTCGGCGAGCACCCGCATGCGCAACTGGTGCGCCATGGTGATGATGGCGCGGGTGATCGAGACGTCGTCCGCCGGCGCGGTTACGTCGGGCACCAGCGAGCGGTCGATCTTGATCAGGTCCACCGGCAGCCGGCGCAGATAGCTCAGGCTGGAGTAGCCGGTGCCGAAGTCGTCGAGCGAGATCTCGACCCCCAGCGCCCGCAGCGCCTCGAGATGTTGCACGGCCTGGTCGAAGTTGGCGATCAACATGCTTTCGGTGACTTCGACGCCGAGCAACAGCGGATCGAGGCTGGCGCTGGCGAGCATCTGCTCGATGCGGCGCGCGAGGTCGGGCTGCAGCAGCTGACGGGCCGACAGGTTGACGGCCACGCGTACCGGCGGCAGGCCGGCGCGCTGCCAGTCGGCCGCCTGCTCGATGGCGCGGCGCAGGACCCAGTCGCCGATGGGCACGATCAGGCCGGTTTCTTCGGCGATTGGAATGAAGCGGTCCGGCGGGATGCGGCCCAGCGTGGGGTGCTGCCAGCGCAGCAGGGCTTCGACACCGACGATGCGGCCCTGTGCCAGGTCGACCTGCGGCTGGTAGTGCAGTTCGAGCTGTTCGTCGCGCAGGGCCTTGCGCAGCGCGTTCTCCAATGCCAGGCGCTCTGGGTCGTAATCGTCCGGCGCGCCGGCGTAGACGTTGATCTGGTTGCGGCCCAGCCGCTTGGCGTGATGCAACGCCGCGTTGGCACGGCGCAGCAGGGTCTCGGCGCGTTCGCCTTCGGCCGGTGTCATGGCCAGGCCGATGCTGCAGGTGACATGGATCTCGTGCCCGTCGACGTGCATCGGTCGGGCGATGCTCTCGAGCAGCGCATGGGCCACGTGCGGCGCATCGTCCGGACCGGCGGCCAGCACCACCACGAACTCGTCGTCGCCGCGCCGGGCCACCAGATCGATGTTGCGCACGGTCGAGGTCACGCGCTGTGCCACTTCGCGCAGCACCGCGTCGCCGACCGCCGTGCCGAGGCCATCATTGATGCGCTTGAAACGATCGAGCGCCAGGACCAGCACCGCGCTCTGCGTACCCGCCTGCAGCATCGCGTCCAGCCGTTCGAGCAGCAATTGCCGGTTCGGCAGTCCGGTCAGTTCGTCGAACTGCAGCAGCTGGTGGATGCGGCGTTCGGCGGCGCGGCGTTCGCGCAGGTCGTCCATGCAGACGTGCGCGAACGAGGTGTCGCCGCTGGTCACCAGGCTGATCGACACATCGACCGGAATTTCGTGGCCGTCGTGATGGTGCACGCTGGTCTCGAACCGCAGCGAACCGCTGTCGTACAGATCGCGCCAGCGCTGCAGCCATTGCGTGGCATCCACTTGGGTGTCGATGTCGGACACGCGCAGCCGCAGCAGTTCGTCCCGCTCCAGGCCCAGCAGCCGGCACGCCGAGGCGTTGGCATCGCGGAAGGCGCCGTCGGGCCCGACCTGCAGCAAGGCGTCGTTGGACTGTTCGACGGCGTGGCGGGTGAGCAGCAGCTGGTGCTGCGCCTGGTCGCGTTCGCTCACATCGCGCGCCGACGGAATCAGCCAGACCACCCGCCCGTCCAGGTCGTAGAGCGGCAGCAGCGAGAAATCCATGGCCAGCGGAGGGCCGTTGCGCGTCGCGATGCGCACTTCGAAGCGCGACGCCTCGCCCCGCGCGGCGCTGGCGATTGCCAGCTGCAGCTGTCGTTGCGACTGTTCGCACGCCTGCCACCACGGGGTGGTGTCGAAGCGCTCGCCGAGCACCTGCTCGGGCGTGCAGCCGACGGCGCTCAACGCCGCCTCGTTGGCGTAGTGCAGCCTGCCGTCGGTATCGAGCAGGCCGGCGAAGATGCACGGGCCGAGCCGGTCGAGCACTTCGTGCAGCGCCATCTGCGGGCCGCGCGGAGTGCGGCTGACCGCCATCCGCGTCGGCACGGCATCGGGATGCGGCTTCGTTGAGGACGGGGACTTGGACATGGCTGCACTCTGCGCTGGCGTTCGCGGCGTCAGTGCGCGCAGTTGCGCGTCTGCGCGACCGGATCAGATCGACGCTGCCGCCGACGGTTGGACACGCGGTGCTTCATTGACCAACCGGGCCAGTGTGCGCATGGCGTGTTCGCGTGAATCGTCCCAGGGCTGGCCGCAGGTCAGCCGGATGTGGTGCCGGAACGCGCCGCGTGCGGAGAACATGGGCCCAGGGGCCAGGCTGATCCGTTCTGTCATCGCGGCACTGTGCAGCGCCATCGCGTCGACGCCCGCAGGCAATTCCACCCACACGAAGTATCCGCCGGCCGGGTGTAGCACCCGCGTGCCGTCGGGAAACAGTCGATTGACAGCGTCGAACAGACTGTCGCGCTGCGCTTGCAGCGACGCGCGCAGGCCGCGCAGGTGGCGGTCGTAGCCGCCTTCCTGCAGGTACTCGGCCAAGGCGGCCTGCACCGGAATCGAGCCTGACAGGGTGGTCATGAGCTTCAACCGTTCGACCTCACGCGTCAGCCGGCCGGGCGCGGCCCAGCCGACCCGGTAGCCCGGCGCCAGGCACTTCGAGAACGACGAACAGTGCAGCACCAGACCGCGACGGTCGAACGCCTTGGCCGGCAGCGGCGCGACATTGCCCGCGTAGAGCTCGGCGTAGACGTCGTCTTCGATCAGCGGCATGTCGTGACGGGCGAGCAGTTCGACGAGGTCGCGCTTCTTCGCCTCCGGCATCAGGCTGCCCAGCGGGTTCTGGAAGTTCGTCATCAGCCAGCAGGCTTTCGGGCGATGGCGCTCGATCACGTCGGCGAGGCGGGCGAGGTCGATGCCTTCGTGAATGTCGGTCGGCACTTCGATGGCGTGCATGCCGAGACGCTGCAGCGCCTGCAGCGCCATGTAGAACGTCGGCGATTCCACCACCACCGCATCACCCGGCCGCGCCACCGCGTGCAGGCACAGGGTCAGTGCCTCCATCGCCCCGTGGGTCAGCACGATCTCCTCGACCGGCACCTGCAGGCCCTGGCGCAGGTAGCGTTTGGCGATTTCGCGCTTGAGCGGCAGATTGCCCGGCGGCAGGTCCTCGGCCATGCTCCACGGATCGAGCCGTCGCGTACTCGAGACCAACGCGCGGCGTAGTCGATCGAGCGGGAAGAGAGTGGGGCTCGGGAAAGCGGAGCCGAAAGGGATGACATCGCGTGCGCGCGTGGATCCCAGGCAGGCGTAGATCAGGTCGTCGATCTTGACGGGCTGCGATCCGGACTGAGGCGTCGAGGCTTGTGGTTCCGGCAGCCGTGCGCCGCCGGGACGTGCCGCGACGAAGTAGCCAGAACGAGACGCGGCGCGCACCAGGCCACGCGATTCAAGCAGGTAATAGGCTTTGAACACGGTGCTCGGGCTCAAGTCCCGGCTGGCACAGGCCTGGCGCACGGACGGCAGGCGATCCCCGGGGCGCAGCACGCCGGCCGCGATCTGTTGTTCCATCTCGCGCGCGAGCAGCTCGAACTTCGGGGCCGTGTCGCCTGGACGGTCACGCATGGCGCGGACTCCCCGATTCGATCGGCTGGCGGCTCGATGGCGTTTCGTTGGCGCGCTGTGCCTCAACCTTTCGGCACACGCCTGCAACTTGCGCCGCGCAGATCGAATGCGACGATCCGATTGCGGAGTGCCGCAGACACGATGACGTGAGTCAGGCCGCCCCGGCTCTTTCAATCGAATTTTGATCCTACGCCTCTTTGTCTTCCGCAGGGGAACGTGATTGCGCCGGCTTGCGCATGCGCGATTCCGGGCGGGCCAAAGCCGAGCGCGCGCAAGGCGCAGTGGCTCAGGGCGTTCCCCACCTGTTGGGCGAGCGGATGCAGGATCCCGCTAGACTCCGGCCATGCCCGCCATCGACCAGACCAAGCTCGACCGCATCGTCGCCGAGGCCCGCCGCAGTGCCGAGCAGCGCAATGCCGGCTATCGCGAGCGTGCGCTGACGATGTATCCGTGGATCTGCGGCCGCTGCGCGCGCGAGTTCACGCGGGTCAATCTGCGTGAGCTGACGGTGCATCACCGCAACCACAACCACGACGACAATCCGGCCGACGGCAGCAACTGGGAGTTGCTGTGCGTGTACTGCCACGACAACGAACATTCCCGTCAACTCGACCACACCGGCGTCAGCGCACGGAACGCGGAGGACGCACCCGCCGCGGCGACGTCGAACCCGTTCGCGGATCTGAAAGCGCGGCTCGAGAAAACCCGCACCTGAGTACATCGCGCTCGCCGCGCGGGAAAGCGACTGCTGCGAAGTCCCGGATGAGCCCGGTTGCGTGGATCCCAGGCGTCGCGGTTCCCGGGTGCGTGTCGCTGGACCGGGCGTGCGTCCTTCGGTGACCATAGCGCGCCCATGCCTGCCGATCCCACGCCGTCCGCGCACCTGCTGCGCCTGTTGCCCGACGCGGTCGTGCAGACGGATGCGCGCTGGACGGTCACCTATCTCAATCCCGCCTGGCAGACGCTGACGGGCCACGCGGTTGCCGATGTGCTGGGCCGCTCCCTGCTGGATTTCGTGCATCCCGACGACAACCCGACGCTGCGTTCGGGCATGCCGGTGTTCCGGCTGCGGTTCGCGGACGGGACATATCGATGGATGCGGCTGCAGTTGCAGCCCGAGACCGATGCGGCGGATCGGGTGATCAGTCGCCAGGGCGTGCTGATCGAAGTGGCCGACGTCACCGAGCAGGTGCTGGTGGAAGTGCGCCAGCGCTTCCTGCGGTTGCTGGAGACCATCGACGGCGTGGTCTGGGAAGCCGAGCGCGGTGTGGGCAATACGTTTCTGAGTCCGCAGGTCGAACGCCTGTTCGGCTTCACGGTGGAGCAGTGGCGCGCCGATCCGGGCTTCTGGCGCTCGCGCGTGCATCCCGACGATCTGGAGGCGGCACTGGCGATCGACAACGCCGCCTACGACGCGACGCACAGCTACGCCTACGAAATGAGCTACCGCCTGATCACGCGCTCGGGCGAGGTGGTCTGGGTGCGCGACCTGTGCCGGACGGTGGTCGAGGCCGGGCGCCCGAACCGCATGATCGGCCTGATGATCGACGTGACCCGGCAGAAGCAGGCCGAACTTGAACTGCTGCGGTCCGACGAGCGCTACGCGCTGGCCACGCGCGGGTCCAACGACGGCATCTGGGACTGGGATCTGCGCACGGATGTGTTGCACGTATCCGGACGCTTCAACGGCATCCTCGGGCTGGACGCGACCGGTCCCGTGCACGCGGACGGTTGGCACTTCCTGCAGTCGCGCATCGATCCTGACGATCGCGCCCGCGTGGAATCGGCGTACCGCCGGCATCTGGCCGGGGACAGTCCGAACTTCTCCGTGGACTTCCGCGCTTGGCACGGCTCCGGGCGTCTGGTGTGGGTGAACTGGCGCGGCGTCGCCCGCTTCGAAGACGGCATCGCCGTGCGCATGGCGGGCTCGTTGAGCGATCTGGCCGAACGCGGCAGTTCCTATGACGCGCTGACCAATCTGCCGGGGCGGCCGCTGTTCCGCGATCGCCTCGATCACGCGATCGCGCTGCATCGCGAAGGGCTCGCGGCGGGCGAGGGCGCCCCGGCGCAGAGTCACACCACGATGTTCGCGGTGCTGATGCTCGATCTCGACGGGTTCAAGGCGGTCAACGACACCCATGGCCACCACATCGGTGACCAGTTGCTGCAGCAGGTCGCGCGGCGGCTGGAAAGCTGCGTACGCGCGGTCGATCTGGTCGCGCGCATGAGCGGTGACGAGTTCATCGTGCTGCTGGAGTCGGTCGATCCCGCCGGGGCAGCCGAACGGGCGCGACAGATTGCGTCGGCGCTCGCGTTGCCCTACACGATCGGCGCGACCGCCGTGCACAGCAGCGCCAGCATCGGACTGGTGAGCAGCCATCCCCAGTTGGCGACCAGCGACGACTATCTGCGCGCGGCAGATGCCGCAATGTACGAGGCCAAGAGCAGTGCCTTGGGGATCAGTGTGTTCGAGGCGGGGCAGTAACGGTGCCGGGGTCGCTTGCAAGGTTGCGAAAGGAGGGTGCAATGAAACGTGCGATCCGGATTCTGCTCGGGTTCGGCGGGGCGATGCTCGCCAGCGTGCTGCCGGTCTACGGCACAGCGCAGGTGGTACCGGGTGCGCCTTCAACTGACGTGCCGGCGCAGAACGGCACGCAGGCGGCCGCGCCTTCGATGGCGTACTGGCGAGAGGTGCCGCTGTGGCCGGACGATTCGCCGGTGCTGCAGGCGGGGATCGCAGCGCTGGCGCACGAGTCGTGGGCGCTCACCCATCCCAGCATGCTCGTCTACCGGCCGGCGGCGCGTGCACCGGGTGCCGCCGTGCTCGTTTTTCCGGGCGGTGGTTACAAGGCGCTGGGCATCGGCCCGAACAGCAGCCTGGGGCTGTACGGATCGGACGTCTGCAAGTGGCTGACCGATGCCGGCATCACCTGCGTGCTGGTGAAGTACCGCGTGCCCAATACGGGCTGCAACTGGAACCCGGTGACGAAGCGGCACGAGTCGCCGTCCATTCCGATGGCGCTGCAGGATGCACAGCGGGCGATGTCGCTGGTCCGCCACAACGCGGCAGAGTGGGGCATTGATCCGGACCATATCGGCGTGATGGGTTTCTCCGCCGGCGGCAATCTCGCCGTGCTGTCGAGCACGGCGTTCGCATCCCGCACGTATGCACCGGCCGACGCCGCGGACGCGGTCAGCCTGCGGCCCGACTTTGCGATTCCGGTCTACGCCGGGCACATGACGATGGAACACAAGAATCTGCGGCCCAAGGATTCGCCCGCGGCGCGTGCACTCAACACCGACATCGTGGTGTCCGCGGCCGTGCCGCCGACCTTGCTCATCCACGCGAAGGACGATGCCGTCGACCCGGTCGCGTATTCGGAGGTCTACGACCATGCGTTGCGCGAGGCCGGTGGGAACGTGACGCTTATCCGCTACGAGACCGGCGGTCACGCGTTTGGCGTGCGCCGGAACGGCACGGACAGCGACCGGTGGACTCAGGATGCGATGCGCTGGCTCGATGACATCGGCATGCGGTAAGCGGTGAGCACGCTGGTGCGATGCGTTTGTCACCGCGCCAGCTTCGATGCGCTTCCCACTGGCGCGTCCTGCTTCAAGCGGCCAATGCGTCGATCGACGCACGGGCCTCTGCCATCGCCGCGTCTTTCGCATCCGGCCCCAGCAGCACGCCTTCGGCGATGACGAACTCGGGCGTGATGCCGATGAAGCCGAAGATCGTCCGCAGCCAGTTCTCTGTGTGTTCCTGCCCGGCAGCGGGCGCGCCTCTGGCGTAACGGTTGCCGCGCGCGATCGCGACGATGACGCGCGTGTCGCCCGCCAGGCCCACCGCGCCAGTCTCCCCGTAGCGGAACGTGCGGCCCGCGACCAGGATGCGATCGATCCAGGCCTTGAGCTGGCTGGGCACCGCGAAGTTGTACATCGGCGCACCGATCACGACGATGTCGGCGGCCAGGAACTGCGCCAGCGCGGAATCCGGCGCATCGGCCTCGGCGGCGGCGGCCAGGGTGAAGTGGTCGCGCGGGTCGCTGGCCAGGTCGCGGTAGGTGATGGCGAGACTGGGGTCAGCGGCCTTGAGCTTTGAGACGATGTCGGTGGTGAGTCGGCGGCTGACGGAAGCGTCGCCGGTAATGGCGCTGTCGAGATGCAGTAGTTTCATTGTGTGCCTCGGTTACGATTTGTGCCCGGGGCGACCATGCGCTACAAGATGAGCCTCCACAAGACGGCACATGCCGGTAACCGGAGGCACATGGGTGTGACCGACCCGCCTGCACACACCATCGAAAGCTGCATGCACGTCAGCGACGTGCTGGCGCGTGTGGGCAGCAAGTGGAGCATTCTCGTCATCGCGAAGCTCGGGCAGGGGCCGCAGCGCTTCAACGCACTCAAGCGCGAGATCACCGGCATCTCGCAACGCATGTTGACGCTGACGGTGCGCGGCCTGGAACGCGACGGGCTGATCCTGCGCACCGCGACCCCGAGCATTCCGCCGCGAGTGGATTACGCGCTCACCGATCTGGGGCGGTCGCTGCTGGAACCGGTGCAGGCGCTCGGGGAGTGGGCGATCGCCCATCGCGCGGTGGTCGAAGCGGCGCGGCACACGTTCGATGCGCAGCACCGGGACGCCGGCAGCCACGACTGAGCAGTCGGCGCGCGCCGACGATGCGTGCGGGCAGAATCCGACGCCCGGTCAAGTCGTTCGCGATTGCGCACGCCGGTGAAATCGTCATCACAAACGGCCTCTGTAGCATCCTGCTCCGCAGCCGTTAACGATTCCAAGACGGTGCTGCATGGCTTGGGGAACGGGCCACGCGGCACCGCACGGCGCGCTGCCGCCCGACCGGGTGTACACACAATCAGGGGAACACCGATGTCGAAGGTATTGGCTTTGCTGGCTGCCGCATGGCTGGCGTGCAGCGCTTTGCCCGTCTCTGCGACGGATCAGCACGTGGGACTGGTGAAAGGCGTCTCAGGCAGCGTCAGCATCGTGCAGGCCAGCGCCACGCGCGCCGCGGAAGCGGGCACCCAGCTGCAGGTGGCCGATCGCATCATCACGGCGCCGGGCGCGACGGCATCGATCGTGTTCCGCGACGGCACCATGCTCACGCTCGGCGGCGGCGCGGACGTCCACGTGCGCGATTACGTGTTCGAGCCGAAGGCCAACCGCTACGCGTTCTCGGTCTACATGGGGCAGGGTTCGGCGATCTACGAGTCCGGCAAGATCGGCCGCCTGGCGCCGGAATCGGTGAAGGTGGAGACGCCGCAGGCCACGGTGGGCGTGCGCGGCACGCGGTTTCTGATCGAGGCGAACTGAGCATGGCGAACGTCTGCCGCGGCCAATGGCACGTCTTCGTGCTGCTCGTGATGGCCGCATGCCTGTCCGCATGCTCCGCTGCGCCCACGCGCGTGACCCTGCTGCCCGACCAGGACGGCAAGGTCGGCGCGGTAGTGGTGCACAACGCGCACGGTCAGCAGCGGCTCGACCAGGCCTACGGCCGCGTCGACGCCGGCACGTCGGCCGCGCCGGCGCAGGCGAAGGCCGACTCGCGCGAGGCCTTCGAGACGAAACACCGCGCCCTGCTCGATGCGCAGCCCACGCCGCCGCTGAGCTTCGTGCTGAATTTTCTGTTCGACAGCATGGAGCTCACGCCCGAGTCCCGGCGGAGGCTGCCCGAGGTGCTGGAAGCGGTGCGCAACCGCCTGCCGACCGAAGTGACGGTGTTCGGCTATGCCGATTCCGCCGGCGCACCCGCCTACAACCTGCAGCTCTCGGCCGAGCGCGCACGCGCGGTGGCCGCGTTGCTGCGGAAGATCGATCCGGAACTGCCGATGCAGCTGGACTGGTTCGGCGACAAGTCGCCGCTGGTGCCCACGCCGCCCGGCAAGCCCGAGCCGCGCAATCGTCGCGCGGAGATCCTGATCCTGTGAGGCAAGCGGCCATCCGGCCCAAGGCACGACCGGAGCGCATGCGATGCGCCGAGTAGACGCGCGCGCCCAGCCGCCGGGCATCGCGGCCGGAAAGAGTCGCCGGCAGGACCTGCTGTTGCTGGTGCTCGGCGTTTTGATCGCCGTGGCGATCGGCGTGGCGGGGCTGCTGCGCGCCGCACCGGTCCAACGCCTCGACAACGCCGCGCTCGACACGCTGATGCGTGGGACGGCGACCGGCGTGTCGGCACCGGACACGGTGGTCGTCGACATCGACGACGTCAGCCTGTCGGCGGTCGGCCAGTGGCCGTGGCCGCGCTACCGCCTCGCGGCGCTGGTGGAGCGTATCGCCGCCGAACGCCCCTCTGCCATCGCGCTCGACGTGCTGCTGCCCGAGGCGGACCGGGTGTCGCTGGCCGACATCCAGAAGACCTTCCAGCGCGACTTCGGCCTCGATGTCGCCATCACCGGCGTGCCCGAAGGCCTGCTCGACAACGACGGTTACCTGGGCCAGGCGATGTCCGATGCCGGCGTGGTCGGCGCGCGCTATTTCTACTTCGATCACGGCACCGGCGAGACCACGCCCACGCGTCCCGGCGTGGGGTTCGAGGGGGCGTTGGATGCGCTGGCGCTCGACCGCGCGCACGGGGTGCTCGACAACGTCGGCGCGATCGGTGCGCAGACCCGCGTCAGCGGCTTCGTCAACATGCAGGTCGACGGCGATGGCGTACTGCGACGCCTGCCGCTGCTGATCGAGTATCGCGGCGTGTTGTATCCGAGCCTGGCGCTGGCCACCACGATGCAGGCGCTGGGCGTGTCGTCCGGCGAAGTGGTGACCGGCCGCGATGGTCCCTCGCTCGTGATCGGACCGCACGTTGTGCCGATCGATCGCAGCGGCGATGCGCTGCTGCGCTTCGATGGCCCGCCGTCGGACTACGCCAGCGTCTCGGCCGTCGACGTCCTGGCGGGACGACTCGCGCCGGAGCATCTGCACGGCAAGGTGGTCGTCATCGGGTCGTCGGCCGTGGGCCTGGGCGATCGCCACGTCACCGCCTTGAGTCGCGCGTTCTCGGGTTCGAAAGTGCAGTCGGCGCTGATGCAGAACATGTTCGACGGGCGCGTGTTGCGATCGCCGGAGTGGGGCGCCGGCGCGGCGCTCGCGCTCGGACTGGTGATCGCGTTGCTGCAGGGCGGTCTGCTCGTCGCGGGGCGCAGCCTGTTGACGGTGGCGATCGTGACGCTGGGCATGATGCTCGCGCTCGGCGCACTGGCGGTCGCCGGTTTCAAATCCTTCGGCCTCGTGCTGCCCGTTGCCGCGCCTGCGCTGGTCGGGTCGACCGTGCTGATCGCGGCCTCCGTGATCCGGTTCTGGGCGCAGCAGCGCCATGCGCGGCGTTGGCGGCGGCAGCTCGAGAACGCGCGGCAGGTCACGATCGAATCGATGTCGGCGGTCGCCGAAACGCGCGACCCCGAGACCGGCGCGCACATCAAGCGCACCCAGCACTACGTGCGCGCCATCGCGCAGCGCCTGCGCGACACTGGCCGCTACGCCGACGTGCTGACCGACGCCTACATCGACCTGCTGTTCCTGTCGGCGCCGCTGCACGACATCGGCAAGGTCGGCGTGCCCGACCACATCCTGCTCAAGCCGGGTCCGCTGACCGAAGCCGAATGGGTGCTGATGCGCCGGCACGCCGAGTTCGGCCGCACCATCATTCTGAGCACGTCGCGCCACATCGAAGGCGACAACTTCCTGTCGGTGGCGGCCGAGATCGCCGCCACGCATCACGAGAAGTGGGACGGCTCCGGCTATCCGGCCGGCCTGAAGGGCCCGGCGATTCCGCTGTCGGGCCGCATCATGGCGGTGGCCGACGTCTACGACGCGCTCGTCAACCGGCGCTGCTACAAGCCGCCGTTCCCCCACGCCCAGGCGATGGCGATGATGGGCGAACTGCGCGGCGCGACCTTCGACCCGGCCGTGCTCGATGCCTTCTTCGAAATCGAAGATGAGATCACCCGCATCGCCGGCGAATTCCGCGACGAAGCCGCAGCGGCGGCGGCCGGCGGCGGCGCGCATGTCGGCAGCGATGCGTTCTACGACGGCGCGGACGCCGGCCTCGGCTTCGCGACGCCGGCGTTGGCGGTACAGGACTGACGGTCCGGCCGGTGCTGCGCCGGCGTGGATCCGCGCGGCGAGCGGCATGTGAGCGACGCAAACGGCATCACCGCGCGGTGGCAGCCTCGGGTGCAGGCTCGAATCCTCGGCATCGCCGCAGCTGACCGGAGCCTGCCATGCGCCAGATCACGACATTCGCGCTACTCACGCTGATGGTGTGCACGGGGCCGGCGTGCTCTGCGCCGCCGCCTGCGCAATCGACCGCAACACCGACCACCGCAGCCGTTGCCGAGAACGCGCCGACGTACGGTTCCGTGCGACGCAGCGCGGACGGCATCGGCAAGACCTACCAGGGCCGCGAGATCTCGGCCGTCATGGGCTGGCAGGGTGCCGCGTGGCTGGAGCGCGAGGAACGCGAGCGCGAGGAGCGCGGCAGCCTGCTGTTGCAGGAACTGGCGCTGGAGCCGGGCATGGCGATCGCGGATGTCGGCGCGGGCACCGGCTACTACGCGCGTCGCATGGCGCCGTTGGTGGCGCCCGGCGGCACGATCTACGCGGTGGACGTGCAGCCGCAGATGGTGGCGATGCTCACGCAGCTGGCCGCACAGCCGGGACTCGACACCCTCGTGCCGGTGCAGGCCAGCGCCACCGATCCCGGACTCGCGCCGGAGTCGATCGATCTTGCGCTGATGGTCGACGTCTATCACGAGCTGGAATACCCGCACGAGGTGCTCCAGTCGCTGGTGCGTGCGCTGCGGCCCGGCGGGCGACTGGTGTTCGTCGAGTACCGCGCCGAAGACGACGACGTGCCGATCAAGCCGCTGCACAAGATGAGCGAAGCGCAGATCCGCAAGGAAGCGGCGCTGCATCCGCTGGTCTGGGAGCGCACCGCCGACACATTGCCGTGGCAGCACGTGGTGGTGTTCCGCAAGCGCTGAAGACCGCGAGGTCCCAGCGCGTGCGTGTACGCACGTCGCTTACTTGCGCACGTCCAGCAGTTCCACCTCGAACACCAGCGACGCGCCCGGCGGAATCACGCCGCCTGCGCCGCTGTCGCCGTAGCCGAGCCAGGCCGGAATGTGCAGCTCGCGCGTACCGCCCGGCCGCATGCCGGCGACGCCTTCGTCCCAGCCGCGAATGACGCGACCGGCGCCGAGTTCGAACACGAAGGGCTGGCCGCGATCGTGCGAACTGTCGAACTGCGCGCCCCGCTTGTCGGTGGCGCTCTCGTCGTAGAGCCAGCCGGTGTAGTGCACGGTGACCGTGTCGCCGGTTGCCGCAGGCGCGCCGTCGCCCGCCGTCACGTCGATGCGCTGCAGTTCGGGCACGTCGCCACCGCTGTAGGGCGGCGGGCTGCCGCAAGCGGCGAGCAGCAGGACGGACAGGCAGGCGATGTGGCGGAGCGATCGACGGGTCATGGGATTCGGCGTTGCGGACAGGCGTGGCAGGGTAGCCCAAGGCGACGATGGCGATGCGGCGACGTCTACGCACGTTGCGCGATCGACAGAACTTCTACGCACTAGTTCGATCCGCGCGTCTGCAGCAGTTCACGCAGATCGCGGATCTCGCCACGCAGTGCACGCACTTCCGTCTGCAGCTCGGCCTCGATGTGGTCCTGGGTGCGGTCGATCGCATCCAGCGTGTCGTCGTGCTCGGCCTTGGACACCGTCTGCATCGCATCGACGATGACGCCGATAAAGAGGTTGAGCATGGTGAAGCTGGCGACGAGGATGAAGGGAATGAAGAACGCCCAGGCGTAAGGGAACTCGGCCATCATCGGGCGCGTCGTGCCGGTGGACCAGCTGTCGAGCGTCATGATCTCGAACAGCGAATACAGCGAGCGGCCGAGCGTGCCGAAGCGGTCCGGGTAGGCGCCACCGAACAGGTTGGTCGCGATCACCGCGCACACGTAATAGATGATCAGCAGCACCGCGCCGATCGACAGCAGGCCGGGTACGGCGCCGAGCAGGGCGCCGACCACGCGGCGCATCGACGGCACGATGGTCAGCACGCGCAGCACGCGCAAGACACGCAACGCACGCAGCACTGAGAACGGGCCGGTGGCCGGCACGAGTGCGATCGCGACGACGGCGAAGTCGAACAGACTCCAGGGATCGCGGAAGAACTGCGTGCGGTGCACATACAGGCGGATCGCGATCTCGATGACGAAGACCGTCAGGATCGCGCTGTCGATCGCGCGAATCACATCGCCGCCCGCGGCCATGATCCCCGGCGAGGTTTCCAGGCCCAGCAGCACGGCATTGACGATGATCAGCGCCAGAATGCCCGCCTGCACGCGCGGGTGGACGATGCAGGCGTGCAGTCGGCCACGCAGGCCGGAATGCGGAAATGGTCGGGTCTCGCGCATGGCGTCTCCGGAAGGCGCGGTGCGAAAACCGGCGGGTCGGAACGGACAACAGAGCGGACCCATTGGAATGTCGCATCGGCGATGCGTCAAGTTCGCGGGGGGCACCTGCGACGTCCGGTCGCGCCTGTACCTGCACCCGGTCAGGGTGGCGACGCAGACACCTCGCGCACGAGCGTCATATCGCCTGCGCGCGGACCCGGTGTCACAGTCCAGCCCGGCGCCAGGGTCAGCGTCCAGCCTTCGCCGCGTCTGCCATCCCCGTTGCGCGGCAGCGCCACGGTCGCACGCGTGTAATCGGCGTGGATCAGCGCCGCACCTCCCTCGACGACGTCGAGCGCGCCCCAGGTGTCGGTCAGCCGCAGAGTCGGGTAGACGGTGCCGATGTCGTCGAGCGCGGCAAGCGTCTGCGGATTGAACTGGACATTCATGTGCTGCAGCGGCAACACGAGCACCGGGCCGTCCACGAGCGTCGCGCGCCAGTGCGACACCCGGGCCAGACGTTCCCGGTCACGCGCGTCCTCAGCGCTGCGCAGGCTGCCATCGGCGTCGTAACGGCGCTGGCGGGCATCGAGATCGGCGAGCGCCGCGACGTCGATGCGGAGCGCCTGCGCGAGCAGGATGCCGAGGTCGGCATCCGCGCCGAGCCGGCTGCGCCACGTGGGATCGGCGTCGTCGAGCAGCAGTCCGTAGGGCGGACCGCTGGCATACGCGAACGAACGCACGAAGCTGGGTGCGCCGATGAACCGGGCGAGGTCGAACACGGCGAAAGCGCGGCGCTCCTCGTCGCGCGCCAGGCCCAGGCGCACGCCGGTGTACTCGGCGATGCCTTCGTTGATTTCGAGCGCCGCTTCCTCTGCGGCCGCATCGGCGAACAGGCGACGGCGTTCGGCGCGGAACGCGAGCGCATCGCCGACGTGCGCACGGCGGACATCGGCGTCGACCGCCAGTACCGCGCGGGCGAGCGCGCGCCATTCGAGTTGCAGCAGATAGCGGCCGTCCCGCGTGTCGAGATGGCGGTTACCGGCTTCCTTGCGCGTGAGGCCGAGCGTCGGCTGGATGCGGTGGAACATCTCGTGCATCAGCAGCACGCGCAGCAGGCTCGATTCCTGCGGCACCGGCCACAGCAGTTGCGTCCAGTCCGAGCCCGACCACTCCACGCGCGTATTCGCGAGAATCGCCGTCTCCGGCAACGTGCCGACGAAGACGCCCTCCTGCTCGACGAGCACACCGCCGGGATCCTGACGGTTCGCGATGACCGCACGATCCGCTGGATCGACGACGAGGATCGGTCCGCACAGCGATTCGCCCCACAGCGCGCCGCCGTCGCGCCCGCACAGCGTGTCCGCCGTCTCGAAGACGCGGACCGCGCCGTCGCGATCGGGCGCGGCCTGCACGGGCATCGCGACGGCGCACGCCAGCAGGCACGTCAGGGCGGCAAGGGCATGCAGCGGATACGGACGGGACATGGCGTCATCGTGCGGGCGTCATTGCACGGAGCATAGCCAAGCCGTGCGTCCTGATAGAAGTGCGCGCGGGCAGAGGGATCACACCGCACGTCGCCGCGGCGTGCCCTGCTGCTGCAAGGCATGCAGATGCCACGCATGTCGGACGTTCGGCACATCGCAGCATGCCCGCTTTCGGTTACGGTGCCGGACACCGTTGATTACCGGGAATTCCGCGCAATGGCGTCAGCAATGTTCCGTTCGATGGTCTCCTGTATCGCGTTCGTTCTAATGCCCGTGGTGGGCGCAGCGGCGCCGTCGCAGTCGCAAACAGAGATGTCGGACGCCTATGCTCGAGCTGCGCGTGTGCTCGACGGCAACCTCGCCGGCGAGATGCGCAATGCGCGCGTCGTGCCGCACTGGATCGAGGGTGGCGACCGCTTCTGGTACCGGCGCGACGGCGCTGATGGTGTGGAATGGGTGATCGTCACCGCATCGACCGGCGAACGCGTGCCCGCCTTCGATGCAGGACGCCTGCGTGAGGCGACCATGCGCGCGGTGAGTGGCACCGCGCTGCCCGATGATCTGCCGGTGACCGGCATCACCGCGACGGATGTCACGCTCACGCTCGCGGGTCGCAGCGTGCGTTGCATGCTGGCCGATTACGTCTGCACCGGTACTGCAGTGCCTGCGACGCCTGGTGTCCTGTGGTCGCCGGACGGCGAGCACGGCGTCTTCGTGCGCGAGCACAATCTGTGGCTGCAGTCGCGCGACGCCGCCGAGCCGGTGCAACTGACCCACGATGGCGTCGAACATTTTGCGTACGGCACGCCGCCAGGCACGTCGCTGTTCGCGGTTCCGCGCATGCGTGCGCGCCAGCCGCTGCCGCCGTCCGGGCTGAATTGGTCGCCAGACGGCAAGCGCCTGATCAGCCTGCGCGTCGACGAGCGCAATGTGCGGCCATATCCCTTCGTCGAATCCGTGCCGCAGGACGGCAGCCACGGTCCGAAGCTCTGGTTACCGCGGATTCCATTGCTCGGTGATGCCGAACGCGGCATGCCCGAGGTCGTGGTACTGGACGTCGCGACCCGGGCTGCAACAGCCGTGCGGCTGCCGGATGGCTGGCAATTCGCGCAGACCGTTTTCCACTGGTCCCAGGACGGTGTACGCGCCTGGGGCCTCTCCGCGACGCGCGCGCAAAGTGAGATCGCACTGGCGGAAATCGATCTGGCCAAAGGTGCAGTGCGCCTGGTCGTGCGTGAGCAGACGCAGGGGATCGGTCGCTTCAATGCCTTCGTCTACAGCCCGCCGAACGTGCGGATTCTCGAAGACAGCAACGAAGCGGTGTGGTTCTCCGAACGCGACGGATGGGGGCAGCTCTATCTCTACGACCTCGCGACCGGCGCGCTGACGCGCCAGCTGACCAGTGGCCAGCGCACGGTCCGTGACCTCATCGGCGTCGACGTGGCGCAGCGACACTTGTTCTTCACTGCAGGCGGCACCGACGCGGATCCTGATCCGTACCAGGTGCATCTGCACGCGGTATCGCTCGATGGCGGCGCGGCGCGACTGCTCACGCCGGAAGCGGGCGTGCACGCCGTCGGGCGTACGCCGATCGGCAATGGCGTTCCCGGCTCCGGTTCGACTGCGGGCCTGTCGCCCGATGGCAAATGGCTGGTCGACACCTGGTCGAGCTTCGAGCAGCCTCCGGTGACGGTGCTGCGTTCGGCGGTGGATGGCCAGGTGGTGCGCACGCTGGAAACCGCTGACGTGTCGGCGCTGATCGACGCCGGCTGGCGCGCGCCGACGCGGGTCAAGCTGCTGTCCGCCGACGGCCGCACGCCGATCTGGGGCTCGGTCTACTTCCCGCGCGACATGCAGCCAGGGCTCAAGTATCCGGTGATCGATGCGATCTATGCCGGGCCCCAGGTGATCAACGCTGCGCCGGCCTACGAGGAAG
The DNA here is from genome assembly GCF_036584485.1 of Luteimonas flava. NCBI lineage: Bacteria > Pseudomonadati > Pseudomonadota > Gammaproteobacteria > Lysobacterales > Lysobacteraceae > Luteimonas > Luteimonas flava. The sequence goes on from NZ_JAZHBM010000001.1 coordinate 828,024, forward strand.
CCGTCGCCGCATTGAATCCGCGTGCGCGGGCCAGCCTGGCGGAACTCGGCTTCATCGTGGTCACCATCGATGCACGCGGCACGCCCGGCCGCTCCAAGGCCTTCAACAATTTCAGCTACGAGGCATTCGCGGAACCGGCGCTTGCAGACCACGTCGCCGGCATTCGCCAGCTGGCCGCGCGCTACGGCAACTTCGATCTCGACCGGGTCGGCATCTACGGCCATTCGTTCGGCGGCTACACGTCCGCGCGCGGCATCCTGAGCTATCCGGACTTCTTCAAGGTCGCGGTCTCCTCTGCCGGCCCGCACAATTTCCAGGGGTTCTACTCGGTCGAAGGCCTGTTCCCGGCACCTGATTACGGCAATGAGCGCGTAGCCGCGCCCGATCCGCAGGCGATCCCGCTGAACTACGCGCCGCTCGATTCGTTGCCGCTGGCGTCGCAGCTCAAAGGCAAACTGCTGCTGGTCTACGGTGAGCTCGATGAGAACGCGCCACCGACCACCACCCTGCAGCTGATCGACGCGTTGACCAGGGCCAACAAGCCGTACGACCTGCTGTATCTGCCGAACCGCGACCACGGCTTTTTCCGGACCGACGCGTACTACACGCAACGGATGTGGGATTACTTCGTCGAGCATCTGCTGGGCGAGACGCCACCGACCGACTTCACGCTGGAACTGAAAGCGCCGGTGTCGACCAGCGGTTTCTGACTGGTCGGAAGCGACGGGGCAGAAGATGCATCCACTCGGGCGGTCTAGGGTCCGCCCGAGTGATGCACCGTCGCGCGTAACGCTACGCTCGACGTGTCGCCGCCTGCTGGACCGTCCCCATGAATGCGATCGTCGATGCCGTCCGTGATTTCGTCCAGACGACTGCCCAGACCTACCAGAGCGCTGTCCAGCCCAGGATCGATGCGCTGGGCGAGGCCGTCGGACAGATGGTGGAGGACGCGGTGGTCAGTGGCGTGCAGTCGCTGGCGTCGGATCCTCTGGGTTACGCCGTTGACGCCTACCTGCTTCCGGCCACAGTCGGCGCGACAGTGTTGGCGCCCGCGTTCGAAGTCGGCGCCGCCGTCCACCAGGCCGGCGGTCCCGGCGTGGTGGCTTTGAATCTGGCACTCCACGGGCGCAATGAGGCCGTGCGCATCCAGCATGAGCTGCAGCAGAATCCGTCCGGTTTCGTCGACTGGCTGCTGGGTCCGGACGGGCCGAAGGTGTCAGACATCACGGCGCAGGTGCCGGGCCTGCAGAGCGCGATCGGCAATGCGATGGACATCGCCATGGGCAACCGCTGGATCGCGGGGCCGGTGGGGCAGGCGTTCGGCTTCGAGTACGACGCGCGCAACGACATCTACACGACCAACGAAACGTCGATCCAGAGCTACGGCGGTTTCCACGACATCTACGACCAGGCCGGCAAGGGCCTCGGCATGGATCTCGACGAGAGCGTCATGACGTTCACCGTCGGCGATGTCGAATACCGGCTGGAGCTGTGGAAGGGGGATTACGGCGCAGGCGGGGCATTCGGTGGCGAGATCGCGCTGTACACCAACGGTGCCGGCGATCGTGGCGCGCTGGGCGATCAGCTCGAACAGATCGACGGGTACTACTCGGCCGCGAATGGCGACAACCAGATCGGCATGTCGCAGACGATCTACAACACCGAGACCGGCGAGGTGTATTTCACCAGTACCGGCAGTGAAACCCAGTTCTGGAATCTCGCGATCCGCACCGATCCCGCGATCAACCACGAGAACCTCGGCCAGCGTGGCGAGCTGACGCTGCCCGCGGACATGGCCGCAGGCGAGCAGTCCGCGCTGGCGGACGCGATCGTCGAACAGCTGGAAAGCAAGGACGGCATTGAAGACGTGCAGGTCCGAACGAATGCGGACGGCTCGACGTCGATCTCTTATGACTGGAGCGGCGAAGGCGATCGCTGAGTGGAACCCGGCGCGCTGGCGCCAGTTGCGAACGCGTTGAGGCAGCAATGACTCGGCCGGATTGACGCGCCGGATGTCGACTGGGCATCCATCAGACCACCTGCGGCTCCTGTATCGATCGAACCCCGGCGCTTGGCGCAGGTGGGTTCTGCAACTGTGCACTCGCCCATCGATCTGCGGATTGCACGCCTCCAGTGGATGCGTCATCGGCGTGTGTCCAGACGGACCTGCAGAGGGGGATGCCGCACGCGATGAACCAAATCCCGCACGCACGGTCTGATCTGGTGCTTCGCATGCGTGGGGCCTCTGATCTGTCGTGTCCACGGAAGGATGTGCCTCCATGTCGCTTGCGATCGAACTGCGTGCCGTCGACAAGTCCTTCGGGCACCACCCTGTGCTGCGGCAACTCGATCTGCAGGTGCCCGAACGCAGTGTGTTCGCGTTTCTCGGCAACAACGGCCATGGCAAGTCTACGACGATCCGCCTGATCGCCGGTCTCGCGCATGCCGATGCGGGCAACGTGCAGGTGCTGGGCCGCGACATCCGGCGCGAACGGGAACAGGCGCTCGCCGACATGGGCTGCCTGATCGAAGCCCCCAGCGCGTACCCCAATCTCACCGCCCACGAATTCCTGTCGATCGCGACGCGGCTCAAGCGTCTGCCCGCCACCGAGATTGGCCGCGTGCTGGACGTCGTCGGGCTGCAAGTCGACCGGCGTCAGCGCATCGCGCATTTCTCGCTCGGCATGAAGCAGCGGCTCGCGCTCGCGTTCGCGCTGGTCGGCAAGCCGCGCCTGCTGGTACTCGACGAGCCGACCAACGGCCTCGATCCGGACGGCATGCAGGACATCCGCCGTCTGCTGTCGACACTGCCCGAGCGCGCCGGCTGCACGATCTTCTTCTCCAGCCATCTGCTGGACGAGGTGGAGAAGACCGCGACCCACATGGCGGTGCTGCGATCCGGCTCGGTGCGGCTGCAGGCGTCGATCCGCGATCTGACCCGGGCCTTGCCCAGTGTGCTTTCGCTGGATGTCGACGCGCCGGCGCGCGCAGCTGCCGTGCTGCAGGCCGGTGGTCACGCGGCCGTGGTGGACGGGGCAGGGCGGGTCGCGATTGCGGACGTGACACGCGAGGCTGCCGGGCAGGTGCATCGCACGCTGCTGGACGCAGGCCTCACGATGTTCGAATCGGTGCACCGCAAACCGAGCCTGGAGCAATGGTTCCTGGACACCGCGGGCGCCGAGGGCGACGCGCCATGATCGGTCAGCTGCTTCTGGTCGAGCTGCTGAAGATCCGGCGCTCGCTCGTGCTCGTGATGACTCTGGTCTGTCCGCTGGCGATCGTGGGTTTCATGTTCCTGATGACGCTGCGGGCGTGGGACCCGCCGGAGATGACCGGCGCGGACATGGCGCGGTTCTGGTCGGATGTCGTGTCGACCTGGGCCTACTTCATGCTGCCGCTGTTCGTCGCGCTCGTCACGAGCCTCATCCACGGCCACGAGCATCGCAACCAGACATGGCGGCTGATGCTCAGCCTGCCGATCGGTGTGGACGCGCTCTATATCGCCAAGGCGTTGCTGGCGATCGCACTGACGCTGTGCGCCCACGTCATCCTGCTGGTGTCGATCGTGCTGGCGCTCTGGGCGTTCGGCCTGGCCGGCTACGATCTGACCGGCGCGTTCGACCTGCGCTCGTGGCGCGTGCTGTGGGCGCCTGCCGCGGCGGCGCTGCCGATGCTGGCGATCCAGCACGGTCTGGCGTGGCACTTCCGCAGTCTCGTACCGCCGTTGTCGATGGCGGTGGTCGCCACGTTCGTCGGCATGGAACTCGCCGCGACCAGGCTCTGGGTCTGGGTGCCCTGGAGTTACCCGACGGTGTCGATCACCGCGCAGACCGTCGAGGCGCAGCGGCTGGCGTTGCTGTTGTCGCCGGTGATCGGCGCGGTGGTGTTCCAGCTGGGTCTTCGCCGGCTGCGACGGCAGGAGATCGTCTGACGGGCGTTCCGGACCGTGGCCTCGCGCGGCAACCCGCGCTGTCGATCAGGCTGGTGTCGACGGATTGGTATTCACCATCCACGGCACGCCGAACCGGTCCACCAGCGCGCCGTAACCGGGCGACCAGAATGTCGCCGCGAACGGCATGACGGCACGGCCACCTTCGCAGAGCTGTTCGAACCAGCGTCTGGCTTCTGCGATGTCGTCGGTGTGCAGGCTGACGTCGAAGCCGTTCTTGGGCTTGGCGATGTTCGCTGCCCAGGCCACATCCATGTCGGCGCCCATCAATGCCTGATCGTTGATTTCCAGCCAGCAGTGCATCAGCCAGTCCTTGTATTTCGCGTCGGTGATCGGCATGCCGGGCGGCGCGTCGCCGTAGGGATATGCGGCCGTGATCCTGCCGCCGAGCACCTTGGCGTAGAACTCGAATGCTTCGCGGCATCGCCCTTGGAAGCTCAGGCTGGTGACGAGTTTCATGTCCGCGTCCTCGAGTGTCGATGGTGTTGAATCGCCCGTGTACGCCCGCGATCGTGAGCGATGCGCGAACGCCGAACAACTTCTAGTGATGGATGCTCGCGAGCCGCGAAACGGCATGTTTAGAAGCGGCGTATGGAATCGGTATTTCCGGCAATGCCTGAGCTCGTGGGATCGTGCCGGCCTTGCGGTATTCCGCTTGGGCCCTGCTTTGAGATTTCTTTCGTAGAATGCCGGGCCCGACCTTCGGTCCATTTTTGTTCCTCGCGCCCATGCAGTCTGACACCTCTGCTTTCGCCATCAGTCGTGAGATCGATGTCGCCGAGTCCATTCGTGGATTCCGGGAGCACGGAATCGTGCAGATTCCCGGGATCTTCGAGGCAGGCACCGCTGAGCGACTGCATCGGTGCCTGATCGACGAAGTGCCGTGGGGGCTCGCCTACGAACTTGCGGGTAAACCGCAGTATCTGGACAGCGCTCGGCTTGCGGCTACGGCGCCCGAGGCAATGCAGGACATCGAGCGACAGATCTTCCGCGAGGCTGCGGCAGGCTTCCAATACCGATACTTCAACTATCCGATTCTCGACGCTTACTTGCAGAAGTGGCCGAACGAAGTGCCGCTGCTGCACGCATTCCTGGAGTTCATCAACGGACCGCAATGGCTTTCGCTGATCCGGCAGGTGTCTGGCATCCATGAACTGATCAAGTGCGATGCCCAGGCATCACTCTACGGTCCCGGCTGCTTCCTGCATCGGCATAGCGACGCGCAGAGCCGCGAAGGCTGGCGCATTGCCTATGTCCTGGGACTGACCCGCAGTTGGCGTCCGGAATACGGTGGCACGCTGCAATTTCTCGACGACCAAGGCAACACCACGCTCGGGTTGCTGCCGCAATTCAATACGCTGAACATGTTTGCTGTGCCTCGCTGGCACATGGTGACGCATGTACCACCATACGCGCCGGCCGAGCGTTACTCGATCACGGGCTGGCTCCGCGATCGTTGAGAGGAGGACCGAATGAGAGCGCACGCGAGGCGCTCCCGGTACTTCGTTACTTTCACTGGCGCCGATTCGGATGAATGATGCTGTGCAGGTTCTTGCGCGCCGATGCAGGACTTCAACCCGGTAAGGCGCCAGGATCCGTAGATCGTCAGGGTCACTTTAGACACGTGCGCGTCCCGAGTGCGAACCGTAGCTTGAGCTCATTCCCAGTCATTTGCGTACGGTTGTGCGTAAGGGCTTCGACTCTGAGGAACCGCCCCGATGTCTTCTCGATTGCCGTGCGCCGCACTCCTGCTCACCACCGCCGCAATGTGCGCGGACGCCCATGCGGCGGCGCCGTCGCCCGAACCGGCCAAGGTGATGATGCTGGGTGTGTTCCATTTCGAGAATCCCGGCCTGGACGTGGTCAAGTCGGAGGTCGTCGACGTCACGACTGACGACAACCAAGCATATCTGATAGGCCTGGCGACGCGCATCGCGGCGTTCCATCCCACCGATGTGCTGGTGGAGTGCGAGCCGTCCGCGCAACCGGTGCAGGACGCCGCCTATGCCGCGTGGCGCGACGGAACGGCAGCGCTGACCGTCGATGAGACGCAGCAGATCGGGTTCCGTGTGGCGAAGGCGGCGGGCCTGCCGGGCGTGACCTGTTTCGACGAGGGCGATGTGCACTGGAATGGCGAGCCGTTGTTCGCGTACGTCGGCGCGCATGCGCCGGCGCAGAAGGTCGCCATGGATGCGGTGTTCGCAGCGCTGTCGGCGCGCACGACCCGCGAGCAGACCACGCTGCCGCTGCACGAGCTGCTGCGTCTGACCAACGATGCCGAACGCGATCGCGAGAACAAGGATCTCTACCTGTTCACCAACGCCGTCGACGCCGGCGGCAGCTTCGTCGGCGCCGATGCGTCGGCGAGCTGGTGGCATCGCAATTTCCGCATGTACGCCAACGTGCAGAAAGCCGCGGCGCCCGGTCATCGCGTACTGGTGATCGCCGGCGCCGGACACACCGCGATCCTCAAGGATCTGCTCGCGATTGACGGCGCGCGGCAGGCCGAGGATGTCACCGGCTATCTGATGCCCTGACCGCACGCGCACCGTCTCCAGACCGCTTCGGGCGCCGCCGCGCGCCGCGGGCGTGTGCGTACCCGCATGCCGGGATTCGCGATCCGCCGCTGCGGACCTCGCCGGCGCAGGTCTGCCGGGCGCGCCGGGCACGCAGCCCGGCCATGCCACGCACGCGCCAGCCGCGTATCCTGTGCGCCGCACGCGCCCGACAGGGCGCGCGCGGATCAGACCTGAGGATGTGGACGATGGCCCGAATGAAGCGCGACCCGACCCGGGAGCGGAACCTGACGCACGATTACGCCAAATGGCTGCTCAACGAGAAGCGCGAGCGGACCGACGCCAACGGCAAGCTGTTCGCGCGCACGCACACCACGCGCGGCCGCCGCTTCCACGGGTACAACGAGGAAGAGGTCTGCAAGATCATCGGCGTGGATTTCTACGGCTGATCGCCCGGCGGGCGGCGCGATCGCGCGACGTCGGTGCATCTTTTCGCTCTCCCTTGTCCTTTCTTCGAATTCTCCCGTCCGATGACCTCGCTCCGCGTTGCGTTGATCTTTCTGGCCGTCGTGGCCAATACCGTCGTACACGTGCCGCTGCTGCTCGCGGCCGCCCTGGTCAAGGCGGTGCTGCCGTCCGCGCGCCTGCGCCTGACCTGCAATTCGGTCCTCACCGGGCTGACCGAGCGCTGGATCGCGGTGAACACCTGGCTGGTCGACCGCTACAGCGGGACGCGTTTCGAGGTCACCGGTCTGGAGGGGCTGCAAGCCGATGGACACTATCTGGTGCTGGCCAACCACCAGAGCTGGGTCGACATCGTGGTGCTGCAGAAGGTGTTCAACCGGCGCATTCCGCTGATGCGGTTCTTCCTGAAGCGGCAACTGTTCTGGGTGCCGCTGCTGGGCCTGGCGTGGTGGGCGCTCGATTTCCCGTTCATGGGCCGCCACACGCGCGCGCAGATCGCGCGTAATCCGGAGCTGGGACGCCGCGACATGCAGGCCACGCGCCGGGCCTGCGAGAAGTTCCGCGACATTCCGGTCTCGGTGATGAACTTCGTCGAAGGCACGCGCTTCACGCCCGAAAAGCACGCGCGCCAGGATTCACCGTACCGGCATCTGCTCAAGCCCAAGGCGGGCGGCGTGGCCTACGTGCTCGACGCGATGGGCGATGCCCTGCACGGCATCATCGACGTGACGATCGCCTATCCCGGCGGCCGTCCGACCATGGTCGACCTGCTGGCAGGCCGCGTGCCCGCCGTGCACATCGACGTGAAACAACGCCCGATGCCCCGCGACATTCTCCGCAGCGGAGACAGTGAGGATCGCGCCAAACGCGCCCGGTTCCAGCAATGGATCAACGCGATCTGGCAGGAGAAGGACGAAGCGCTCGCCCAGGTTCTGGAACGCTGATCGCGCACTGTCGCGGCATGAACGGGATGCGGCGCGGACGTGCGCCGCTCCACGCACCCACCACGCGGCGAGAGGGCACGTCCTTGCCGGCGTCGGCGTCGAGCGTCTGGCCCACAATGCGCGGATCCACGATGCCGAGAATCGATGTGCTGCGAACCCTGCGTGTCTGCATGCTGCTGGTGCTGTGCGGGGTGCCCGTGCTGGCCTGCGCCGCGCGCGAGGGCCACGCGGTCGAAGCGGGCACCTGCGGCGGCTATCCGCGCCTCGCCATCGAGACGATGCGCGGCATGTGCGCGGGACTGGTGGTCGGGCCGACGACGGTGGCGCCGTCGCGCACGCTGCGGCTGCCACGCTCGCTGCTGCAGCTCGACGCCGACACCTGGCTGGTCACCGATCTGGGCGCTTGGGACGGCACGCGCGGCATGGTGTGGCGAGTGCGCACCGGCACTGACCGCGCGGTCGAGGTGCAGCCTGTGCTCGACGGCCTGCATCTGCCGCACGCGATCGCGCGCGGACCGGATGGCCGCGTTTATATCGGCGAGATGAGCCGCATCTTCCGCTTCGATCCCGATGCGCAGACGCCGGCTGACACGGTCGAAGACGTGATCGGCGGCCTGCCCGACAACCGTCTGCACGATCACCGCCACCCGTTGTCCGAATTCGTGTTCCTCCCCGATGGCGACCTGCTGGTCAATGTGGGCGCGCCGAGCGACCAGTGCACCGGCGCCGATGCGAGAACGGCGTCGGGCCTGTGCGCACAGAGCGAGGGCGCCGAGGATGCCGCGAGCCTGCGCCGGTATCCCTACGAAGGCGCCGGGCTCTGGTCGTCGGACTACACCGTCTTCGCCCGTGGACTGCGTAACGCGCTGGCGCTCGCGGTGCATCCCTCGGGCACCGTGCTGCAGGGCGAGAACAGCTACGACTTCGACAGCCGCTGGTCGCCGTTCGAGGAGCTCAACATCATCGAGGCCGGCCGCCACTACGGCTGGCCCTACTGCGCCGACATCGCGCAGGTGACGCCCGCATGGCGCGACAGGGCCGACTGGTGCCGTTCCGACGCGCACACCGCGCCTGCGCTGTTGCTGCCGCCGCATGCCGCGCCGCTGGACGTGCTGTGGTACGAGGGCGCGATGTTTCCCGCGCTGCAGGGACGGCTGCTGATGAGCTGGCACGGCCATCGCTCGGTGGGCGGCCGCATCGCGAGTTTCGCGGTCGATGCGCGCGGCGTGCCGACGCCCGATGCGAATCCACGCTTTCCGGTCTACGGGCAGGGCATGCGCGCCTACGGCGCCGGCCCTGCGGCCACGCCGGTGGTGCTGACCCCGAACTGGGGCCTGAAGCGCGGCGTGCGCCCGCAGGGCTCGCCGGTGGGCCTGGCGGTCGCCCACGATGGCGCGATCTGGGCGACGGACGATCGCGCGGGCCTGGTGATCCGGTTCGCGAAGGACGATTGAGCGCGCGTCTCGATGGTGCCAGTGCGCGCATCGTCGACTAGTCTGTGCGCCCTGCATCCAACCGGGTCGTCACGATGAAGCTCCAGCTGTCCCTCGAGTGGTTCCTCAATCCCGACCATCTGCCGCTGATCGCAGGCATCCAGCTGGGCTGGTATCGCGACGCAGGTCTCGAACTCGAACTGCTGGTACCCGACGATCACTACGACGGACTGGCGGCGACGGTCAGCGGCGACGTCGCGTTCGCGTGCAACGAGCCGCTGCACATGATCGATGCGGACCGCCCGGGCCTCAAGGCGCTCGGCTGCTTCTTCGAAACCGATGGCGGCATCCTGCTGCAACGCGCGGCCGGCCAGCGGCTGCTCGAAGGCGGCACGGTCCGGCTGGCATCGCCGGTCGCCGGTGGCGTGACGGATGCGATCGCCGTCGAGATCCTGTCGCGCTGGTGCGTGCAGCAGGGCGCGGCGTTCGATGCGTCGCAGGTCGAGATCGAGAGCGCGGGCTTCGAGCATCTCGCCAACCTGCGTGCGGGCTTCGACGGCGCGTGGCTGTGCTTCGCCAACTTCGAAGGTGTCGAAGCACGGCTCGCGGGGCTCGACACGCACTTCATCGCCACGCACGAGGTGGGTCTGCACAACTTCTCGGCGCTGGAACTCTTCACCTCGCAGGCGTTCCTCGCCGAACACGCCGACGCGGTGGCGACCGTGACGCGCTTGATCGGGCGCGGCGCGACGCTGTGCCGCGACGATCCCGCGCAGGCCGCCGCGCTCTGGTACGCCTACAGCGGCACCGAAGCCACCGCGCTGATGGACGCGATCATCGCCGACACCTGTCCGCGTCTGATCGGCCCCGTGCAGCGCGATGCCGCCCGCTGGCAGGGCATGTGGGCCCAGTTCGACCGGCTGGGGCTGAGCCAGGTCGATCGCGCCGGCTACGCGGCGCTCTACGCATGATCCGCGCGCTCGCGCTGTCCAGGCCGCTCGCAGGCGCGCGCGCATGAAGATCGCGATCCTCGACGACTATCAGGATGCCGTGCGCCGGCTCGACTGCTTCCGGCTGCTCGATGGACAAGACGTCACCGTGTTCAACCAGACGCTCGAAGGCGATGCGCTGGCGGACGCGCTGGCCGGCTTCGATGCAATCGTGCTCATCCGCGAGCGCACGCACATCGACGCCGCACTGCTGGCGCGATTGCCGGCGCTGAAGGTGATCTCGCAGACCGGCAAGGCCGGTCGGCACATCGATCTCGCCGCGGCCGCGGCGCGCGGCATCGCCGTGCTGGAAGGCGAGGGCGATCCGACCGCACCGGCCGAACTGACCTGGGCACTGGTGATGGCGGCCTATCGCCGCGTGCCGCAGTACGTTGCGCAGCTGCAGGCCGGCGTGTGGCAATCGAGTGCGACGCAGCCCGGACACGAGCGCATCGGTCGCTCGCTGCGCGGCGATGTGCTCGGAATCTGGGGCTACGGCAGGATCGGCCGGCTCGTCGCCGGCTACGGCAAAGCCTTCGGCATGCAGGTACGCGTCTGGGGGCGTGCCGGCAGTCTGGAAGGGGCGCTCGCTGACGGTGTCGCCGTGGCCGAATCGCGCGAGGCCTTCTTCGCGCAGGCCGATGTGCTCTCGCTGCATCTGCGTCTCGACGATGCGACGCGCGGCATCGTCACCGGTGACGACCTCGCGCGCATGAAGCCGACTGCGTTGCTGGTCAACACGAGCCGCGCGGAACTCGTCGAACGCGGCGCAGTCGAGCGCGCGCTGCAGGCCGGCCGACCGGGCCTCTGGGCGCTCGACGTGTTCGAGCAGGAGCCGCTGCCGACGACCTCGCCGCTGCTGCACAACGATGCGGTGATCGCGACGCCGCATCTGGGCTATGTCGAGCAGGCGAGCTACGCACTGTATTTCTCCAGTGCGTTCCGAAACCTGGTCGCGTTCTTCGCAGCGCGCCGCTGATCCGCCGTACTCCGCACAAAAAAAGCCCCGCAGTGCGGGGCTTTTTTCTGGCTCCGATGCGTGCGAAGACTCAGCCCGCAGGCAGCTCGCATTTCATCTTCCCGTCCACGTAGTAGGGCTTCGGGACGTCGGGATTCTCGCTGGTGCGTTCGAACACGACCTCGAACGAGTCCACATCCGGCGTGCCCTTGCGGTCGGTGCAGGCGGCCTGCAACTTCTCCTTGACTGCGGCGAGACCGGCGTCGCGATTGGCCCCGTCGGCGCTGTTGGTCAGGTTGACGACTTCGGCGAATGCCTGCGGGCTGATGGCCAGCAGACAGCCGGCGAGGGCGACGATGTGCACGTGCTTCATGGCATCTCCTTGAGGTGGTGGTGATCCGGTATCCCGTCGCGACACCGCGGCAATGGCCGGTTCGTGGGCCGCCGAATCCTAAGCCACCCCGGTGAACATCCCGTTCTCGGCTGCACGCGACCGACGCCGGCGCGCATCACGCGCATGCGCTCAGATGCCGCTACGCCACGCCGCATGGCGTCGACGCCAGCTGCCCGCGAGCTGCGCGGGCGAGTCCGCATAGAGCCGCGTGCCCAGCGCGTGCGCGCGACGCGCCAGTGCGCGCTGTTGTGCCCGGAGGGGCGCCTCCAGTGCAGCCACGATTCCAGCGTCCACGCCGGTCATCGCATGCAGGTGGTCGGCCAGCACAGCGAGATCGTGATGCAGGCCGAGCGTGTCGCCCAGTTCCGTGGCGCAGACATGGATCGCGCGCATCGGGCCGGGCCACACCGGTTGCAGCAGACGCAGGTGGAAGGCGTGGTCCTTGGTGCGCTTGCGCCAGTCGTGGAAGGCCTCGTCCTCGCCGGTTCCGCCGGCCGCGCGCATCGCCTTGCGGGCGCGCCGGTAGCTGGAGGTCAGGCCGGCCTCGAATGCCTCGAATCCGTCATCGGCGAGTCGCCAGGTCGCGATGCGCGGCAACGCCGCCTGCAGTTCCGATTTCGCCGCATCGAGCAAGGCGTCGGGATCGTGTGCGGTCTCGACCGCCTTGCCGTGCTGCACGAGCAGCTGTCGCACGGACCCAACCGCGTCTGCGTGCGCTGCCCCGGCATGCGCGGCCACGCGTTCGAAGGTCTCGATCAGTACATCGGCATCGCGCTTCGGGCCGAGCGGCGCCGCGATCCTGCGAAAGGCCGCGTTCTCGTCCCGGTAACCGTCGAACGATGGACGCACCAGACGCAGCAGGCCCCGGATCTTCTTGATGCGTTTGCGCACGTCGTGGATGGCACCTGCGGTGTCGACCGCAGCCGTGTCGATGCTGCGGATCGCCGCCTGCACCTGCTCGCGCGCTACACGGCGCAGCGACGTCTGCGCTTTCGAATCCCTGCGTCTGATGCGATACGCCATGCCACGCTCCCGTCGTCCGGAGATCCAGCACCCGTGACATGCACGCACGGGTGACCCGGGATCTAGCCTTCGGGCGGCCCGTCGTCCGCGTTGCGCGCTTCGCTCGGCACCCGCCGCACCCGCGCCCGGTAGGCGCCCACGTTGTCGCCCTGGATGCGCGTGGCCTGCGTACCGGTGATGGTGCCGACCTTCGCGTCGTTGCCGGTCACCGGCTTGGCGTCGATGCTGGTCTCGCGTTCGAAGGCGTGCGATTTGTCGGTGTTGCGGTAGAACCGGTACAGCGCCCAGTACAGCGCGGTCGCACCGGCCGGGCCGGAGAGCAGCAGCCACAGTCCACTGTCGTCGCTCATGACATGCCCACCAGAATCATGATCGCGATCCCCTCGATGAAGGTGCCGGCGGTCAACGCGGCCAGCAGCAGTTTCCACTGCTGCACGGGCACGCTGCCCATGGTTTCGCCGGTGCGGCCATTGACCGCGATGTAGTGCAGCAGGCCGCCGTTCCGGCCGGGCTGGTGATACGAGTACAGCCAGACCGGCAGGTACATCGAGACCCAGCGCGTGCCGTGCACGTCAAGCTGTTCCTGCTCCCAGCGCACGCCGCGATCGAACCGCCGCGTCGTGCCTTCCACCTGCGCGCGAGCGATCGACAGCAGCTGGTCTTCCAGACGCGGCTGCAGCTGCTGCACATTGCTGTTGCGCTTCTCGGAGGTGAAGCCCGACAGGTAGGACGCGTTCCACTTCACCGCGTTCTTGGTGTCGAACGGCAGGATCGTGTTGATGATGTTGTTGGTGTTGACGTTGACGTCCAGGTTGCCGCGCTCGGCGGACGATTCCAGTGGCAGGTCGTCTACGGTGAACTCGACGTGGCGCTCGACCTGGTAGACGTCGGCGTCGTAGTAGGTCTTCTTGTTGTTGTCCGTGCCGCGCGTGTACTGGCGCGTCTTGATCTCGCCCTTGCCGGCCACCGACGCGCTCGCGCTGCCGTCGACGATCATGTAGGGCAGGTAGACGCCGACCACATTCTCCGGCGTGAACTCGTCCTTGAACGCCTTGAGCGCGAACAGCCGCCGCTTGTCGACGAACTGGCGGATGCGCGCGACGGCGTCGTCCTTGCGGATGTGGAACGGCAGCACCGCATCGGGCACCGCGCCGTTGGCGATCTGCTCGTTGACGCCGAACACGTGCCGGCACCAGTGGCAGCGCGCCGTCATCGTGCTTTCGGTGTTGACCGTCACTTCCGCGCCGCAGCCGGCGCACTTGAAGGTCATCAGACTCGCGGCATCGGCGGCGATGTCGCGTGCGCCGGATGCGATGACGGTGCCGCGCAGATCGGCGATGCCTTCGCCGAATCCGAAGGCTTCTTCCACGCGCTCGCCATGCCATTCATTGCGGCAGTACAGGCACACGAGAATGTCGGTGCCGGCGCGCTGGCGGATGTCGGTCGCGCCGCATTTCGGGCAGCGGTTGAGGCCGTCCTTCAGTTCGTCGGCGGAGGTGTCGATCGCCAGCGGATCGGGCGCTTCGAGTTCGTCGCGGATCGGGCCGGGCAGCGTGGCCGGATCGACCGGCGACGTGCCCGGCAACGGCGGCACGTCACGCGGCGAACCGGGGCCGTCGACGGGACGCACCGGCAACGGCGGCGGCAACTTGGTGTCGGACATGGGCGCGGTGCGTCGGGCGGCTTACAGGCCGAGCGCCTTGGCCTTGAGCGCGTCGTAGTCGTCCTGGGTGATCAGGCCGAGGTCGAGCATCTCCTTGGCCTTCTTGAGCTTGGCCACCGGATCGTCGGCCGCGGGCGCAGCCGGTGTGGCCGGCTGCTGCAGACTGCCGATGCCGCCGGCCATGCCTGACGCCATGCCCAGACCCACGAGCCCCGCCGCGCCGCTGTGTTCGCCGGCCGACTGCATGCCCTGTGCGACGCTCGCCTGCAGGTTGGAATTGCCGCGCGAGCCGGCGAGCGCGTCGGCGCGCTGCACGGTCTTGAGCAGTTCGCGGGTGTTGGCGTCGTACTCGATCGATACGATGGCCGTCTTGACGATGGCCAGGCCCCGGTCGGACTTCCACTGGTAGCCCTGCTCGACGGCAGCGGAGAGGCTCTGCGCGAAGCCCAGCGAATCCTGCTGCAGCTTGGTGATGCGATTGCCCTTGCCCGGATCGTTCGTGTACAGGCTGAAGGCCGGCGCGAGCGAGCTCACGACTTCGTTGAACAGCTGGCTGGCCGCCGCGTTGTCGATGTCGGTGAAATCGAACACCTGGCCCGGCGCGAGATAGCTCGCAGGCACGAAGTTCTTCACGAACAGGATCGGGTCGACGATCTTCAACGTGTAGGAACCGCGCGTCAGCGCGCCGACCTGCGTGCCGAGGAAGCCGTCGTCCCAGTAGATCTCCGACTGCGTGCCGAAGCGGTTGTCCGGCAGTTCCTTCAGCGAGACGAAGAACGCCGCTTGCTGGCCGCCGGGCTGGCCGCCGAACTTGAAGCGTTCCCAGCTCTGCCTGATCAGCGGGCTGACGATGCCGTCGCCGGCGAAGATCGACTGCGAATTGATGTCGTCCGAGCGCCACTCGTAACCGCCCGGCTCGGCGACGAAGCCGGTGATCGCGCCGTCCTGGAACAGCAGCAGACCATAGCCTTCGGGCACGACGATCTTCGAGCCGTTGCTGATGATGTTCGACGAACCGCGCGTGTTGGACCCGCGTCCGGCATTCGTGCCCTGCGGCACAGCCGCGAACAGCGCCGCCGTCGACGGCAGACCGGTCGGCACCGTCAGGAAGTCCTTCCACTGGTCGGCCAGTACGCCGCTGACCGCACCCGACACCGCCTGTACGAGACCCATGGCAATTCCCTTCAGTTCGTGGCCGGGCAGGGTGCCCGCCATGTCGGCGGATCATAGCGTCGCGACCGTAAGAGGTTGCTAGTGCTGGTCGTCATGCGGTGTGCGGGGCGGGACGTCTAGATCACGCGCACCCGTTCCTGGGTATGGACGACCAGGCCCTGTGAGGTCGGGCGGTGTTGGAGCGGAGACACGCCGATCGCAAGCGCGCGTCCGGAGGCGAAGACGCGATTGGCGCCCGCCAGATGCAGCGCGAGGCAAGGCGGTTGAGCCGGGCATGCGCTGAGGGTGGCAGCGTCGCCCGTGCACAGGACAGCCGAGCCTGCAATCCGCACGCGCGCGGCTGAGGTCCAGACGGCCGCCTGCGCACCGTGCACGCACATCACAATGGCCGCGGATGTGAGCACCGGCTGTCCCATCAGACGATCTCCAGCGCGCCGCGGTTGATGGACACCGCCGGTCCGGCAAGCGTCATGCGCGCGCCTTGGCCGTTGTCGAGCACGATGCCGGTTGGACCGATTTCGATGCTCGCGCCTTCGGACGTGCGGGCCGACCATGTGTCGAAAGGTGGCGCGGCGGCAGGCATTGGGGGCGGACGAGATTGCGCCGTCCAGAACACACCGCACCAGATGGGCGTACTGACGTCGCCCGCTTCGAACTCGATCCATACCGTGTCGCCGATCTCAGGCAGCAGCGGTGGCACACCAGGCGGCAGGCACGGAAGCGCCCAGTCCATACGTGCTGTACCGGCGAGGGCGGGCATCGACACCTTGAGCCGAGCCAGGCCGCTCGGATCCCGATTGTCGACAACGACGCCGCGATACTTGCCGTAGTAATGCACTGGCGAACTCCGTGGTGCGTTTCGAAAGCCGTTGACCGGAAGCATTGTGCAACGGCGGGTTGCGGCAGCCGTGCTCGCGCCTACCAGACCAGGCCCATGAGCCACGTATCCGCTGCGGTGCCCGGCATCAGGAACGCCGGCGCCAGATGCACGACGAGGAAGAACGGTGCGCCCCACAGCGTCTCGCGGTGGATGCGGCGCAAGGTCACCAGGTCGTAGACCACCAGCACGATGGCCAGCGCCAGCAGGCCGCCGATCGTGATCAGGACACCGTCGACACCGCCGAACAGGGGCAGGTCGGCGAGCCGGATCAGGGCAGGGGAGATGATCGCCAGCGAGGCCAGCAGCATCAGGCGCCGGTGCGCGTCTGCGCGCTGACGCAGCAGCAGGCCGCGGACGAGGAACACGACGTAGGCGGTCAGCGCGCCGAGATCGCCCCAGATGATCAGGCTGAGTAGCGGACGTTGCGCTTCGACATCGATGCCCTGAACGCGCCAGCTGTCCACGAGCTGCGCGAGCGTGATCATCGAAGTCACGACGACGCAGAGCGCGATCGCTGCACCCAGCGCACCGAGGCGGCGGTGCAGCGCGATGCGACCATTGGCGACCAGCAGGCTCTGCGTCGCGAACAGCACGAACCAGGTGGTCACCACGAAGCCGTGGACGTGCAAATGCAGGGCGAGCGGTCCCTCGGCCGCGCTGCGGAAGAAGAACGTATTCCAGAAGCCTCCGAACACGGCGGCGAGCAGCAGCAGCGCCATGGCCGGAAAGAACACAGTGCGGCGCACGGACACGGTGGCGGCACCCGGGACGTTGGGCGCGGTCAGACGATCGGGTGGATACACGGGCGGCTCCGACGGGTGGGTGCGATGTCGGCGCGCGAAAATCCGCGCGACATCCGGGAGAACGGAGAAACCGTCCTCAACCTGCCACCCGCTGCGCGGCGCAGATCTCGCCGTGCGAGCGCGTGCGTCGGGCCGCGCTAGCGCCGGGTGCCGCGCGCCTGTTGCCGGAAGAACAGCACCAGCAACACCAGCGTCACGACATAGGTGAGCAGCAGCAGTGCCATGCCGATGGGCGGGCTGGCGACCTTGCCCGCTGCCGGCAGGAAGGTCGAAAAATCCCAGGCCGCATGGACCATGATGGGTATCAGAAGAGTGCCGGTCAGCCGGCGCAGCAGATACAGGCAGGTACCTGCGCAGAACGCGAGCACGACCTGCAGCAACGCCAGTGCGCCGACGCCGAGCAGGCCGTTGAGCGCATGCATCGAACCGAACGCCAGGCTCGACCAGAACCAGACCCACACTTCCGGGCAGGACCCGCGCAGGCCCACCAGCAGGATGCCGCGGGTCAGCACCTCTTCGCAGAAGCCCACCAGCAACATCGCGAGCGCCAGCATCAACAGGTAATGCGGATCGAGCGCCCGCAACGGCACGGCGGTCGCGTAGAGGGCGATGCAACTGCCCATCAGAAGCAGCAGGGTCGCGAGAATTACCGGCTTTCGTACGCGGTGCGCCTCGAAGAACACGCGGCGCGTCCAGCCGCTCCAGACGAGGAACGCCAGCATCGCGATGCCCGCGACCGACAGCGGCAGGATCAATGCAGGCAGCAGATTCGCGGGCGCGCCGATCTGGCGGTAGTCGATCCCCTGGTACAGCGCCGTGCCGAGTAACCAGGCCGCATACAGCACGACCGGCAACAGGCCGACCCACCAGCGAGGTGCGATGCGCATGCGACTCCCCGTCGACCCGTTTCGGGCGAATCCTAGGCGCCGCCGCATGCGCTGGCAATGCGGCCGACTGCATGCGTCCGGCGGCCGGATCCGGACACCGTCCGTCGGCTGCCATCACAGCGATTCCGTCCCTCGACGAGCGGTGTGCGATGCGTCACGGATCGCCGTCCGGCGTTTGATATCGTCCGCTCGCGGTCGCCGTTTTTTCCTTCATTTGCAAGCCCACCGGGGAACGATCATGAAGTGCAACGCATTACGGTGTGCGGGACTCGCGTTCGTGGTGTGTGCAGGCAGTATCGCTTCGGCCCAGCCCGTGCAGGCGCAGGCCCCAAGCGCGGATTTCGATCTGGCGTGCACGGGCACCGGCAGCAAGCTGGAAAGCCAGACCAGCTACGACTGGGACAGCAAGCATCACGAATACCGCGACCACAGCACGCTGGGCACCGCGCAGGTCGGTGGCACGGCGCAGGTCGAAATCCACGGCGGGCAAGGGCGGGTACGTCTGCCGGCAGGCCTGGTACCGCCGCTCAATTCCGGCGGCCGTGATGGCTGGTTCCCGATCCAGGACCTGTCGGTCGGCGCCGATCGCATCCAGGGTTCGTTGCGACTCAACGGGCTCAACAAACCCGGCCTGACGATCGATCGCCGCAGCGGCCGCATGGTGCTCGACGGCATGGAATCCTTCGACGCCACCTGCAGCCCCTTCAATCCGGGTTCGACACGGTTCTGAGCCGACGGGTGTGCGCGGTGGACGCTTCGGGTCCGCTGCGCAGCACCCGGGTTTCAAGACAGCTGCGCCTTGAGCGCTCTTGCTGATGCTGCGTCAGGGGTTGCTTTCCATCGCGTGGCACCGGTGCTTCGTGGGTGCCTGTCCGGTCTGATGCCTGATCTCCGTTTGCCTCCTGTCGAGCACGCCACCGCGGCGCTGCAGGAGACCAACGCGTGAACGCTGCCTTCTCGATCCTGCCGCTGTTGCTGGGCGCCGCCATCGCCAATGCCGCACCTCTGCCGCCGGCGCCGACCGAAGCATTCGTCGAAGACCGCTTCGGACATGACATCGACGATCCCTATCGCTGGATGGAAGATCCGGCGCAGGCGGCAAAGCTGCAGACGTGGATGACCGAAGCTGGCGCAGCAACGCGTGCGCGGCTCGATGCGCTGCCCGAGCGCGCGGCGTTCGAGACCCTGCTCAAGGCCGCGACGCGCGCGGGCGTGTCGTACGGCGACACGAAATCCGCCAGCGGTCACCTGTTCTTCCTGCAGCGCGATCCGGGCGCGGCCGTGCCCAAGCTGGTCGTGCGCGATGGCGCCGGCGAGCGCGTGCTGCTCGATACCGCGACTCGCGCAGGCGCAACGCAGGCAATCGCCAGTTACGCGCCGTCGCCCGACGGCACCCTGGTGGCGGTGATGGTGGGCGAGGGCGGCGGCGAACTCGGGCGCTTCGCGATCCTCGATGTCGCCGACGGACGCGAGCGCTATCGACTCGACGGCATGACGTTCGGCGATTTCGAGCTGTTCTGGCTCGCGCCGGATCTGGTCGCCTATACGCGCATGACGCACGCGCCCGACAGCGGCGTCGATCCGCTGCTGGACACGCAGGCGATGGTGGTCGCGCTGACGCCGCAGGGCGCGGTGGAACGCATCGGCCTCGGCAATCGTCTCGAAGGCGGACCCACGTTCGCGCCCGAGGAATTCCCGGTGATCATCGGGCCGGGCCGAGGCGAACTGGTGTTCGGCTACGGCTTCGGCGCCCGCGCCGATGCGCGCGTGCTGGTGACCTCGCTGGCTGCACTGCGCGCGGGCACGCCGACGTGGCGGCCATTGGCGGACTACAGCGACCAGCTCGCCACCGATGCGCTGGTCGGCGAGACGGACTACTACTTCGTCAGCACCCGCGAGGCGTCCAACGGTGCGCTCTACCGCCGCAAGGTGACCGGCGATGCGATCGGCACGATCGAGACCGTGATGCCCGCAGGCGATCTGATCCTGTCGGATCTGGTCGCCACGCGCGACGGCCTCTACGTGATGGGCACGCGCGACGGCGTCTCGCAGGTGCTGTATCTCGCAGGCGGCGACGGCACACCGCAGGCGGTCGCCTTGCCGTTCGAAAGCGAGCTGCTGGACGCCTCGGCCGATGGCGACGGCGGATCGATGGTGTTCGGCCTGCGCGGCTGGACCACGACCACGCGCGCATTCCGCGCGACCGGCGCACGCATCGACGCACTTGGTCTGGATTCGGCGACCTGGGCGCCGACGCAGGCCTTCGTCGCGATGCGTGCGGAAGCCGTGAGTCGCGACGACACGCGGGTGCCCATGGTCGTGCTGCGCAAACCGGGCGCGGCGGATGCGCCGGTGCCCACGTTCGTCGAGGGCTACGGCAGCTACGGCGTGTTGACCACGTCACCGCTGAGTTCGCCGCTGCTGGCGCCCTGGGTCGAGCGCGGCGGCGCCTTCGTGTTCTGCGGTACCCGTGGCGGTGGCGAACGCGGCCGCGCCTGGCACGAGGCCGGACGCGAGGCGCACAAGCCGAACGCGCATGACGATCTGGCCGCGTGCGCGCAGCAGGCGCAGGCCATGGGCGTCGCGTCGCCGGCGACCACGCTCGTCATGGGCACCAGTGCCGGCGGTCTGCTGGCACCGGCGACCGCGATGAAACATCCCGAACTGTTCGCCGGCCTGATGCCCCGCGTTGCCGTGCTCAATGCGAGCCGTCTCGAAGCCGCGCCGAACGGGCCGAACCAGTTCGCCGAGATGGGCGACCCGCGCACGCAGGCCGGATTCGAAGCGCTGCTCGCGCAGGACGCCTACGTGATGCTCGAGGACGCGCGCGATCTGCCCGACACGCTGATCACCGTCGGCATGAACGACACCCGCGTGGTGCCGTGGATGGCGGCGAAGTTCGCCGCGCGTGCGAGCGCGAAGTTCGGCGACCGGCGCGACATCCTGCTGCGCGTCGATACCGCGCAGGGGCACGGCATCGGCTCGTCGCAGGACAGCCAGGTGGCGGAACTCGCCGATGCGTTCGCCTGGGGCTGGGCGCAGGCGACATCGCCCTGAAACGTCGATTGCGCGCGTTGCGAGGAACACGCAGCGCGCGCCGATCGATCGATGGTCCGCGTCAGCCGCGGACCGCCGCTTCGATCGCGGCGACGTCGATCTTCTTCATCGTCATCATCGCGTCGAAGGCGCGACTGGCCGCTGCGCGGTCGGGACTCGTGTAGGCCTCGGTGAGCACGCGCGGGGTGATCTGCCAGTTCACGCCCCATTTGTCCTTGCACCAGCCGCACTCGCTTTCCGCGCCGCCGTTGTCGACGATCGCGTTCCACAGACGATCGGTCTCCGCCTGGTCGTCGGTCGCGATCTGGAACGAGAACGCTTCGGTCTGCGGAAAATGCGGGCCGCCGTTGAGCCCGAGGCAGGGGATGCCGAACACGGTGAATTCGACCGTGATCGGCACGCCCGCCTTGCCGTCCGGGTAATCGCCCGGCGCGTGATGCACCGCCTTGACTGCACTGTCGGGAAACGTCTCCGCGTAGAACGTCGCCGCGTCGAGCGCGGTGCCGTCGAACCACAGGCAGATCGTGTTCTTCGGAATCATGGCCGGGACCCTCGTGGACAGTGCATCCAGCAGGCCACCGGACCGGTTAAGCCGGCGTGCGCAGGCTCAGCGCGTTGCGGCGGTGTTGGCGATGCCGATCCACGGCGCCAGCACCGCCAGCCAGCGCGCTCGCCAGGCCAGCGCCATCGCGGTTGCGAATGCGCCGCCGGCCAGGGACATCACCCAGACCAGTGCGGCCATCGAGGCGTGATCGCTCGCCAGGCACAGCGCCAGCGACGCAGCGAGGGCGACCGCGCCCAGCAGGCGCAACACCCGCGCATGTGCAGGCGGGATCGGCGCGCCCCACACCTGCTGGCCATGCGCTGGCATCGCCAGTGCCAGCCAGGCCATGCCGACGAGGCTGGCGAGCAGGGCCGCGGTCAGCAGCCACACTGCGTGCGAGGTCTCATGCATGGGCGGCCTCCCGGCGCGGGTGTTCGACGGCCGCGGTTGCGGCGGCGCGACGGCGCAGGTGCAGGCCGGTCGCGCCTGCGATGGCGGCGGTCGCCAGCAGCGCGAGATCGAGGCCCGCCACGGGCCAGTACCCGGCGCCGAGCGTGCGCAGCAGATGGTCGCCGGTGGTGATCCAGTTCAGGCCGACGGCCGCCAGTGCCAGCACGACGATCGCGCCGCACTGCTCGCGCCACGCCGGGTTGGCCAGGCCACGCGCGACCGGGGCACTGCGCAGGCCCGCATGCAGCAGCGCCAGCGCCCAGGTGCCCCAGAACGCGTAGCGCTCGAAGTCGCCGCGCGCCGGCAGACCGTCCGGCAGCAGGCGGTTGGCGACGAGAATGCCGAGCGTCGCCGCGACCATGCCGGTGATCATCGTCACTGCCAGCGCGTCGACGATGCGCGCGCCCTGGCTGCCCTGTTTCGCATGCTGGCGCTTGCGCTTCTCGACGAAGAACACGAAGCCGGTGGCGATGCATACCGCGCCCAGCAAGCCGCCGAGCACGTACAGCCAGCGCAGCAGCCAGTGGCGGAAATGCTGCAGATGCAGACCGGTCAGGAACTCGGCGACCCTGCCGACCGGCGTGGCCACGGGATCCTCTCGGATCAGTTCGCCCGTCGACGCCTTGAAGTGGATGCCCTGGCCGACCAGCGCGATGCGATCGGTGCCCGCGCGGTACACGCTGACGTAGCCGTTGGCGTCGCCGACGTGTTGCAGCACGAGAAAACCCACATCGCCGGCCATGTCGCGCGCCGCCCAGCGGCGCTGCGCCTCGGCGACCATCGCGTCCACGTTCGCCAGGCCCGCCGGCACATCGGCGCGCTGGTGCGGCAGGCCGAGTTCGCTCGCTTCGGTCGCGGCATGCAGATCGTGCAGGTCGTGCAGCTGGGTGTGGCCGACCGGGAAGAAATACGTCGCCGAGAAGATCACCAGACCGGTGAACGCGAAGAAGAAGTGGAACGGCAATGCGACCACGCCGGTGAGGTTGTGCAGGTCCAGCACGCTGCGCAGACCGCCCTTGCCGGGCCGGAAGGTGAAGAGTTCGCGGAAGAACTTGCGGTGCATCACCACGCCGCTGACCAGCGCGGCCAGCATCACCAGCGCCGAGAAGCCGACGATCCAGAACCCGAGATTCTTCCAGTCCAGCGTCAGGCTGTAGTGCATCGGGTAAAAGAAGCCGCTGCCGATCTTGAGCCGGTCGTCGGGCAGCGCGGTGCCGTCGCGCGGATCGATCGTGCCGAGGGCGAAGATCGCCTCGTCGGGATCCTGTGCGCCCGGCACCTGGAAACCGGCGAACAGCGCCAGCACCGGATCGCGATGCGTGGTGTAGGCGCTCCAGTTGGCGACGGTGTCGAAGTGCTCGGGCATCGGCCCGTCGACGCGCGGGCGCATCGCATCGATCGCCTGCTGCGTGGGCTGCATGCGTTCGAACGCCGGGCGCAGGATCTGCTCGAAGGACGGCATCGGCTGCGGTTCGAAGCGCGTGGACGGAATCGCCCAGCGGTCGATCTCGCGATCGAATACCGACAGCGCACCGAAGAAGAACGCGGCCATCAGCACGAAGCCCAGCACCAGGCCAAACCAGGTGTGCAGCCATGCCATCGCCTGGCGGAAGCTCTGCGTCACCATGCCCTGGGCGGCCATCAGACGATGCTCGCCTGGACCAGCGAGGCGACGCCCGCCAGCAGTGCGCCACCACCGGCCAATACGCCCCACGCCAGCACGAGCCGGCGCGTGGCGAACGTCCACAGGAACACCGTCAGGAATACCAGCAGGCCGAGCGCGCTCGCCAGGAACTCGGCGTCGTGGAAATCCATGCCCGCCTTGAACATCAGCGCGGCGCCCGCGGCGATGAAGCCCCAGGTGAACGCGTAGCCGCCGAACATGGCGGCGCCGATGCGCGCGGCGAGACGCAGGCGCGGGGCGGGGGACGAAAGCATGGCGGCGTCGGACATGGCGGCTGCGGTGTCGGGGAAGCGGGGCACGTGGATCAGCACATCGTGATCAGAAGCGGTAGTTCAGGCTCAGCGTGTAGTTGCGCGGCGCGCCGTAGTAGCCGCTGTAGCGCAGCGTGTTGATGTAGGTCTCGTCGCCGACGTTGTTGACGTTGAGGCGCAGCGTGGCGTTGGGCTGGAAATCCCAGCCGACGAAGCCGTTGAACACCGCGTAGCTGTCCTGGCGCACGGTGAAGCCGTTGCTTTCGACGTTCGAGATCGCGCTCTGCCAGCGCCCGCCGATGCCGAAAGACAGCGCGGTGTAGCTGGGCACGCGTGCGCTCAGCACGAGGTTGGCGGTGCGGCGCGGCACCCAGCGGTAGGTATCGTCGCCATCGGCGCCGGTGAGCTTGAGCGCGGTGTAACCGGCGACCAGGTCCACGTGTTCGCTCAGGCGGCCGGTGGCTTCGAGCTCCACGCCCTTCGATTCGACGTCCACGCCTTCGTAATAGAACTGGCCCTGGTCGTTGTAGCCGGCGCCGGTGGCGAGGCCGCTCTGCTCGGCGCGGAACACCGCCAGCGTGGTCAGCAGGCGCTTGTCGAGCCAGTCGGCCTTGACGCCCACTTCGTAGTTCGCGCCCTTGGTCGGGTCGAGATAGCGGCCGTCGGCATCCGACTGGCTCTGCGGCTGGTAGATGTCGGAGTAGCTGACGTAACCCAGCACGTTCGGGCTGAAATCGTAGGTCAGGCCGGCGTAGGGGCTGGTCTCGCTTTCGGTCTGGTCGAACGCGACGCCGTAGTTCGCGCCGTCGCGGTGGTATTCGGCGTAGTTGAACCCGACGACGGCCTTGAGGCGATCGGTGAACGACAGACGCGTGGCGCCGTAGGCGCGCTTGAGGCGTTCGTCGAGCGTGCTGTAGACCGAGCTCTCGCCCCACAGCGGTTCGGGCACCACGTTGCCCGCCCACGGGAAACCGGGCATTTCGATGTAGCTGCAGGGCGCGCCACTGCACAGTGCGCCGGCGAACTGCGAGTTGATGTTCTCGCTCTGCGACCAGCCGACGCCGAGCATGACTTCCTGGTCGCGGCCCCACATCTGGAAATGGCCGTTGAGCGTGGCCGAGAGCAGATCGGCTTTCAGCTCGTCCTCGCCGCCCCACGGATAGCCGTACAGGCCGAGATTGGTGCCCGGCTCGAGACCGGTGCCGTTGAGGTCGGTCGCGTAGAACAGGCGGTCGTCGTTGCGCACGTCGCGGTGGTTGTAGGCGAGCTTGAGCTGCCAGTCGGCGCCGAGCTGGTGCACGTACTCGGCGAACGCGGTCTGGCTGGTGGTGTCCCAGTAGGTCCAGTCCTGCGTGGTCGACGCGCTGCGGTCCCAGCGCGCCTGGGTGCCGTCGCTGTACATGAAGCCGAGCGCGCCCCACATGTTGCCGTTGGTGCGCGCGTCCTGCCACGAATAGCCGAGCGTCAGCGTGCCGTTCTCGCCGATCTGGCCGTCGACGACGCCGTAGACGAAGTCGCGACGGTCGTCCTTGCCGCGCAGCCAGGAATCGCCTTCCTCATGCGCGGCGACGATGCGGCCTGCCCAGGTGCCGTCGTCGGTGAACGGCGTGGAGTAGTCCACCTCACCGCGCGTCGTGCCCCACGAGCCGTAGCTGATGCCGGCCGAACCCTCGGCCTGGTTGGTCGGGCGCTTGCGCACGTAGTTGATCGTGCCCGCTGCATTGCCGACGCCAGTCAGCAGACCATTGGCGCCGCGGATCACTTCCAGCTTCTCGTAGCCGAAGGTGTCCATCGCGCCGGTGACGATGCCCCAGCCGTTGGGCAGGCCGACGCCGTCGATCTGGGTGTTGGCGATGTCGAAACCGCGCGCGGTGTAGTTGCTGCGGTTGGTTTCCCACTCCTCCACCTGGATGCCGGTCGCCAGGCGCAGAGCCTCGTTGAGGCTGTCGGCGCCGAAGCGCTGCATCTGTTCGCTGCTGACGACGCTGATCGACTGCGGCGTGTCCTTGATGTCGAGATCAAGGTTGGTCGCACCGTTGCTGACGCGGCCCGCGCGCTGGGCGACGACCAGGATCGCGTCGAGATCGGTCGCGCTCGCACCGGATGTGCTCGCGGCGGCGCTCTCCGGTTCGGCGAATGCGACGGCCGAACACAGCGCGAGCGCGATGCCGCAGGCGAGCGGGGAGGTCTTGCGGGCGGAGCGGAAACGCGACGCGACGGCATGCGAACGGAGCATGGAAATCTGGGCCTTCGAAAACGGACGGATGAAACGGACGCGGCGCTTCCTGACAGGGCGCGGCACACGGTCCGGACGGGCAGTCCGGCGGAATCCAACCGGAGATCCCGGCGTCGGACCTCGGCGGCAGCGCGCTGGCGCGCCTGGGGTCCGGCACCGCGCCCATTCCGCGGGAGTCAATGAAACTGCGCGTGCATTAGATGCGAATGGATGTCATTTAGCAACTGGTTCCCAATCGCGCGCGCCCTGTTCAGGCAAGGGCGCGTTGGATCGCAGCGCCTCACGTCGCCCGCACGCCACGCAATCGGAGAATCGCGCTTTGCATCCGGAGTGGCTCCATGCGTCTGCCGATTGTTCCCCTGCTGATCGCCGCGGGCCTGTCCGCACCTGCCGCCGCCGACGCGGCGCGCCCGCCGCCCGAGCCGAACACACCCGTCGCCGCCGTCGATCTCGCGCGCTACGCCGGTACCTGGTACGAGCAGGCGCACTTGCCGATGTTCTTCCAGCGCAAATGCATCGCCGACACGACCGCCCGCTACACCGTCAACCCGGATGGCACGGTCGGCGTATTGAACCGCTGCCGCACGAAGGACGGCAGCTTCAACGAGGCACGCGGCATCGCGCGCGTGGTCGACGGCAGGACCTCGACACTCGAAGTGCGGTTCGCGCCGCAGTGGCTGTCGTGGCTGCCGATGGTGTGGGGCGATTACTGGGTGATCGCCCTCGACGAAGCGGAGTACCGCTGGGCGATGGTGGGTTCGCCGGGCAAGGACTATCTGTGGATCCTGTCGCGCGAACCGCAGCTCGATCCGGATATCCGCAGCCGCCTCATCGACCGGGCGCGCGCGATGGATTACCCGGTCGACAAGCTCGTCGACACACCGCAGCGATCGCAGGATGCGACGCCTTCCGGTTGACCGGCACCGCCGCCTCGGCGGTGCACCGACATCGTCCGGAATGTCGCGCATGATCTTCACGCGGCCCCGGGTCTCGAACAGCGAGAGTCGCCGCCCATGACGCGCCTCATTGAACGCCTTTTCGCCGCCGGCTATCTCGCCGTGATCGCCCTGTTCCTGTTCGCCGGTGCCGCGCTGGTCGGGCTGGCGGCGATCGAGATGTGGCAGGCGCTGGTGCCGTCGCAGTCGATGGATCTGCGTGGACGGTTCGACTCCGTGCTCGACGCGATCGGCATCGTGACCATCGCGCTGGTCGCGTTCGA
The DNA here is from genome assembly GCF_036584485.1 of Luteimonas flava. NCBI lineage: Bacteria > Pseudomonadati > Pseudomonadota > Gammaproteobacteria > Lysobacterales > Lysobacteraceae > Luteimonas > Luteimonas flava. The sequence continues at coordinate 855,542 of NZ_JAZHBM010000001.1, forward strand.
ACTGGCGCAGACGGTCTTCGAGGAGGAGGTGCGGCGGGAGGTCAAGATCAGCGGGCCGACGCGCGTGCGCCGGTTCCTGTCGCGCTTCATGGTGGTGCTGGTGGTGGCGCTGTCGATCGAAACCCTGGTCGCCGTGTTCCGCCTGCTGCACGAAGCGCCGGAACAGTTGCCGTACGCCGCGGCGATCGGCGCGACCGCGGCCTTGCTGCTCGTCGGCTGGGGCGTGTTCCTGCGACTCAACCGCAGCGTCGAGGAACTCGAACCCGAGGCCATGGCGGCGGCGAAGGACGAAGACGGCGACGTGGAAGCCGACGCGGACGAGACGCCCGCACCGAAGAAACCCGCTGCGCGCCGGCGGACACCGCCGAAGGCGCCTGCGGCGGGCTGAGGCGCGACGCGACGGCGACGCCGGGACGTCACAAAGCGGTCCCGGTCACGGAACGGACATCGCGTCGCGTTCGAACGCGCGTGTCTTACCGGTGCTTAACACTACGGTCGCATCGGAATGGAAAGGTCCGAGTTCCTTCCCGACGCGTGGAGTTTCCGATGAAGAAGTGGGCCTTGTCCGGCATGTTGCTGCTGACCACGGTGGCTGCCAGCACGACCGCATCCGCAGCGCGCCATCACTTCGATGTGATCGGCGAGTCGTACGGCCGCAGCAGCGAAGAGGCGATCGACAACGCCTGGCGCGACGCCGACGAGCAGTGCTACCGCAGCTGGGGCCGCTCCGACCAGGACATCACGGTGCTCGAGGTCTGGGTCGATCCGGACACCGGCTATCCGCACGCACGCGTGTCGCTGGGCTGCACGGTCGACGACTGACGCTCCGTTTCGACGCATGCGAAAACGCCGCCGGTGATGGCGATCTCCATCTCCGGCGGCGTTCTGCATGTCGTCTGCATCCGCGAATGGGTCGCGGACAGTCAGGACCTTCAGATCACGAACGCACGCAACTCCGCCATCTTGCCGTCGTGGAAGCGCCATGCGTCGGAGTAGGCGTGACGCGTCTCGGTGCCGTCCGCCGTTCTGACGGTGATGCTGCCCAGCGCGATCACGAAATCTTCTTCCGCGATGAGGTGATCGACGGTGAACACCGGCGGCTCGACGTAGGCGTCCGTCATCCACGCGCGCACCGCCTCCTTGCCGTCGAGCGTGGACTCTCCGACCGTCGTCCACTGGATGTCGTCGGTGCAGTACGCCAGGAATCCGTCGATGTCGCCGCGCGCGATCGCCGCATTGGCCTGCCGCAGAGAACTCTTGTGCTGATGGGACATGGCGGCGCTTCGGTCGACGTGGGAGATCCGACGATACCGGCAGCCGGGGCTGCGCGGGTGAAGCGTCGCAGGCGGGACTGCGCCTGCATTCAGGCGCCTGTCGCGCGCGTGCCTGCGGTCGCAGACGGAACGGGATGGCGTGCCGCTCGGGCGCACGCGCCAGGCCGAATCGCGGGGCGTCGCAGGCGCGGCCCAGCCGGACAAACGCAACGACGCGCTGCGATCAGAAGCGGTCTTCCACCGGCATGTAGCGCCATGCGCCGACCGGCATCTTCGCCAGCGAAACGCGGCCGATCCGCAGGCGCCGGATCCACACGACACCGAGCCCGACCTGCGCGCACATGTCGCGCAGCTGGCCCGGCCGCACGCCCTTGATCGCGAAGCGCAGGCGCACTTCGTTCTGCCAGCTGACCTTGCACGGCGGCAGCGTGTGGCCGTCGTACTGCAGGCCGTGCTTGAGCCGCTGCATGCCGTAGAACGGCATCTCGCCGGTGACTTCGACGACGAACTCCTGCTCGATGCCGTCGAGGTCTTCGGTCAGGCGCCGCCACACGCGGCCGTCCTGGCTCAGCACCATCAGCCCACTGGCGTCGGCTTCCAGCGGCGCGAGCGGCGTCAGTCGATGGAAGTGCCGCTGCAGCAGGCGTACTTCAGTGGGGTCTTCGCTCCAGCGCGTGCTCGCATCGACGTAGGCCAGCGCGGCGTCGGACGTCGCGAATGCATCGAGACCGGCCGGCTTGTGGAACAGGATCGTCGCCGGCTCGGCGACCGCGAGGCGCGCGGCGGCGTCGAGTTCGACGGTTTCGGTGGTCACCATGTGCTGCGGCATGTCCACGACGCGGCCATCGACCGACACCCAGCCGCCCTCGATGTACTGCTCGGCTTCGCTGCGCGAGCAGCGGGCGAGTTCGGAGACGCGTTTGGCCAGTCGGACGGGGGCGGACATCGGGTAGCGCCGTGAATCGGGGCGGGCAGTGTAGCGAGCGGGGCAGGTCGGCGCGTTCGGCGGACGCGGTACCGCTGGCGCGGCAATTGGATGGATGATGCGACGAAGGCGGACCGGCTGCGGCGCGGTCCGCGTCGTTCTGACCTTTTCGAACCGGAGTGCCTGGCGATGCGACAGACGATGGCGGGTGTATGGATGGCGGCGTTGATCGCGCTGGCGATGCCGGCATGGGCGCAGGCAGACGACGGCGCGCGGCTGCTCGGCCTGTGGTCGGTCGACGTGACGCAATTGCCGATGCCGCCCGAGGCACGGCCGCAGCGGGTGACGGTGGCGCTCGACGAGGCCGCAGCGGGCGCGTTGAAGATCCGGGTCGAGATCGTGCCGGCCGAAGGCGCAGCGCGCATCTCCACGGCGATCGTGCCGCTCGATGGCAGCACGGTGCCGATCGAGGGCGACACGCTGGAAGCCGACGCGATCGCGGTCAAGCGCCCCACCGGCGACGTGCTGACGATGGCACTGGCGAAGCAGGGTGTGCCGGCCTCGACGCGGATCTATGCGGTCACGCCGGACGGCGACCAGATGATCGAAACCGCGGTGCATTTCGGCGCCGATGGCAAGGCGGTGATGCGCACGTTCCGGTTCGATCGCGTGCGTTGAAGCGCTGGAGGACGGCGGTGGTCGGACGTGCGCCCACCGTCGTGTCCTGAAACGCCGCGTGCAGGATCGCGTGTGCATCCGAGGCGCACCGGTCGGGAGCGGTAGAATTGCGCCTCTTCCGAACCGCCCTGTTGGATCGATGATCACCAACGACGTCCTGCGCAGCATCCGTTACATGCTCGACCTGAGCGACCAGAAGGTCGTCGATCTCGCCAAGCTGGTGGATCCCGACTTCGCCCTCGACAAGGACGACGTGCGTCCGCTGCTGTTGAAGGAAGACGAGCCCGGCTACGTGGCCTGCAGCGACAGCGTGCTCACGCACGTGCTCGACGGCCTGATCGTGCACCGCCGCGGCCGCGACGAGCGCCAGGCCGCGCGCCCGGTCGAGTCGCGCATCAGCAACAACGTGGTGCTGAAGAAGCTGCGCGTCGCGTTCGAGCTGACCGACGTCGACATGCACCAGATCTTCGCCGACGCGGGTTTCCCGATTTCGAAGCCGGAGATGTCGGCGCTGTTCCGCCAGGCCGGACACCGCAACTTCCGTCCCTGCGGCGACCAGCTGCTGCGCAATTTCCTCAAGGGTCTGACGATGCGGGTGCGCGGCGGCTGATTCGGCGGTCTCTGACCCGGAACCAGCGAGTCTCGTGAGGCCCGACTCGTGTCATGCCGCCAATCTTGAGAAAACGAGCACGTTTCTCTTCATGCAGGAAGCAAGCACCTCTCCCTTCGGGAGAGGTCGACGCGTGAAACGCGTCGGGTGAGGGCGGGGCTCTGCTGAAACGGCCCACTAGACACTCTCATTCACCCTCAGGCACCCGTTGTGGCCCGGAGAGCGGGACAAGACGAATCCTGCCTCAGCCCTGATCCAGCTCGTAATGGATCAGCACCACGCATTGCGAGGCGAACAGCATCTTCGGGCCGAGCGCTATCTTCCGCGCGCCCATGCGCTCGAGGCCGGGAATCGTCTTCTTCGGCATCGGGATGTGGTCGGTCAGCAGGAAACACGGATTGTCCGCGAACACCTGCTCACGGATCGGCGTGCCCTTGCGATCCATCAGGAACAGCTGGTGGTCTTCGGACAGCGTCTGCACCAGCCGCTCGAAGCTGGTCGTGCGGACCTCGACGCCCGATTCCACCGGACGCGTCTCGTCTTTGCCCATGCCGCGCGAGGCATCCAGCGCCCTGGCGATCTTGCCCAACAACGCGCGCTCGTCGAAGCCGCCGATGTCGTGCATGGCGTTGACGTCGAAGCGGATCGTGCGGGAGAAATCCCGGGTGCTTTCGAGCACCAGATAGACGGTGACGTCGGGCCGGTGCGACTGCGCGACGAACATGGCGTTCATCAGCGTGTGCGCGAGGATCTCGGTGTGCGCGTCCTGGCCGACGGCGGCCAGCAATGCCTGGCTGTCGGTGGGCGCGGCGCGGGCCCGGAGTACGAAAGTTCGCATGCGTGTCGAAACGGTCCGTCGGCCGGTGCGGTCCCGGCGATTCGCCGCGCATTGTCGGTGGAAACCCGCGTGCGGGCGAGTGCGGCGGCGCTCGGGCGCGACCGCGTCGTCCGCGAGCCGTACCGGGCGGCGCGTGCCGCCCGGCGCTGCGATCAGGCCGACTCGGAACCGGACTCGGGTTCCGGCTCTGCGGTGCCCTTGGCGGCCTCGCGTTCGGCGCGCTTCTTCGCGTCCTTCTCGTCCTGCTTCTTCTTCTTGGCGAGTTCGCGCTGACGCTTTTCGAACGAATAGTTGGGCTTGGCCACGGAAACTCCCTTGGATTGAGCGGGCTAGTGTCTCATCCGGGAGGCGGTCGCATCCAGTTTCGCCATTCAGGATCGGACTCGGGCCCGCCGCGCGTTGCACTGCGGATCGTCACTGCGCGACCGTGCGGCGCGGTCAGCCGCGCAATCGCACGATCTGGTTCTGCAGCGTTTCGATCTGGCCGCGGAGATCCTCGTTCTCCCGCTCCAGCTCGGTGACGCGTCGCTGCAGCGCCTTCGCATCCGGCGCGGGCGTGGCGCCTTCGTCCGCCGCATCGTCGGCGGTGCCGGACTTCGGGCGCTTCTTCGCATCGCGGGCGCGCTTGGCGGCCTGCTTGAGTTCGGCCTTGCCCGCCTGGGCGGCGCTGCGCTGCTCGTGCTCCGGGAGGCTGGCGACGGCCGCGGCTGCGCTCATCGAGATCGCGCCGGACTTGAGCGCTTCGACCAGCTCGGGCGTGGCCTGCGCATGGATGCGTTCGATCATCGCCACCTGGTTGCTGCTGAGCTTGGCTTCGCGCGCGAGTTCGGCGCGGCTGACCTGCGAGGGTACGTCGTCCCAGGGCGGGCGATCGTCGGTGTCCTCGACCGGCGCGTCTTTGGCGGGTGCGGTTTCGAGCGCAGCGATGCGCTGCGCCTGCTGCCGCGCAGCGACGATGTCGCGCTTGCGCAAGGCCAGCACGCCGCGCTGGTAGTCGGAGACGCTGCGGCGGCCGAGATGCTGTTCGATCATCCACAGATGCACGTCTTCCATCGACTGGAAGCGCGTGTTCTGGATCGTGTTGAACGGGATGTCGTGCTTCTGGCAGATGCCGTAGCGGTTGTGGCCGTCGACGAGCACGTCTCCCCACAGCACCAGCGCATCGCGGCAGCCTTCGGCGAGCAGGCTGCGCTCGAGCGCCTCGTATTCGTCGGTGGTCAACGGATCGATGTAGGCCTTGAGTGCTTCGAGAACGACGATGTGCATGCGGGACGACCACGACCGGGGGGCGCGCATTGTAGGCGCCCGTTCGCGGATGTTGAGACTTGCGCGGCGCCGGTTCCCGTGCGTGCGCACCGCCGCCGGCGCCGCCCCCGGCGATGCATCACGGCGCGCGCGGTGCGCCGGGAGCGCGTCGCCACGCGCTTCGCATCGATCAGCGGCGCAGCAGACCCCGGCGCTTCTTCGGCGCCGCGCTGCGGGCGATCAGCGTGGCACTGCCGACGGTGATCGCATCCTCGACCGCGCCCGTCGTCTTCTGCCCGAACCGGCGCATCGCGCGGATGCGCAGATCGAACGTGATGTAGGCCATGCCGACCGCGGCGCCGGCACCGAGTACGGCCGCCAGTGGGCGCTGTTCGCGCGGCGCCAGCGCCATGCCGGCGATCGCGCCGGTGACGATGCGCGCCAGCATGCCGGCCGGCACGATGCGGTCCGGTGCGTGTTCCATCTTGTCGCCGGCGAGTTCGCCGGCGGCGAGCAGCTTGGCGCCGGTCGAGGCGAGCCGGTTCGACAACAGACGCGGCGCGCCGTTGCCGCGGGGCAGGGTGCCGTTGCAGGCAGCGTTAGCGACCGTGGCCAGCGGCGTCATCGCGCGCATGCCGGCTACGGCGCCCATCAGGATCGAGTGGATCAGTGCCATCGGGAGTGTCCATCCGGTGTCCGCGGATGCGGACCGATCCGGATCAATGCCAGCGCGGCAGTGAATCCGGTGTCGTCGCGTGCGCTCAGATGCTGCCGGTCGCGATCGGCGCCGCGCGGTTGCGATGCGCGGCGAGGCAACTGGCGACGCTGGCGACGACCAGCGCGAATGCGATCGTTTCCAGCAGCGTCGGCAGGCGCCGTTCCCACAGGAAGGCGTAGACCAGCGCGAACAGGGTTTCGAACAGGATCATCTGGCCGACCAGGGTCAGCGGCAGCAACCGGCTCATGCGGTTCCACAGCGCATTGCCGAGCATCGAGGCGAACAGTGCGACGCCGGCCGACACGCCGAGAAACAGCAGCCATGCGGACGGTGCGTGCGCGTCGCGATGCAGCAGCAGGGCCAGCGGCACCAGTAGCAGCGTCAGCGCGCAGGTGACGATGCCGGTAAGCAGGTTCCATTCGTGCACCGACACCTGTGGCAGACGCGCGAGCCAGCGGCTGTTGCTCACCGCGAAGCAGGTCCACGAAGCGAGCGCGCCGATGCCGCACAGCAGGCCGAGCAATTGCCGGCCGACATCGCCGTCGGTCGGCATCGACAGCGCCTGCCAGCCGATGCACACCGCGCCCGCCGCGCACAGCAGCAGCGAGGGTGCGAGCCGGCGCAGGGGCACCGCGCCCCGGTCGCGGCTGCCGATGATCGTCACCGCCACCGGCAGGAAACCGATCACCAGCGACGTCATCGCGATGCCGCCCAGCTGTACCGCGCTCGCCAGCAGCACGTAGTAGACGACATTGCCGCTCAATGCGAGCCAGACCAGCGCCCAGCCGTCGCGGCGCGTCAGCCGCGTGCGCAGTCCGCGCCAGATCGGCGCGAGCAGCAGCGCCGAGAACAGGCCGTAGAACAGGTAACGCCCGATCGCCAGCTGCAGCGGTGCGAAGTCGCGTGCCAGCTCCGGCGCGAGAAACACCAGCCCCCACAGCGCGCCCGCGCCGATGCCGCAGGCGATGCCAACGAGGGTGTTGCTGTGTGTGCCCGACATGCCGGTCTCCGCGATGCCGGTGCAGCGTAGGCCTCGCGCCGGGCGCCGTCTTGACCGGGGCTCGCGTGTTTCAGGCCCGGACTCTCGTCTGGCGCCGCCACTGCGCCGGCGTCGTGCCGGTGGCGCGGCGCATCGCCCGGGTCAGCGCGCTCTGGTCGGCGTAACCGCACAGGCCGGCGAGTTCGGCGATCGGCAATGCGGTCTGCGCGAGCAGGTGACGCGCACGCGCCAGACGCACGCCGGCCAGCCAGGCCCGCGGCGTCTGTCCGAGTTCCTGCTGAAACACCGCGTGCAGCCGGCCCGCGCCGACGCCGATCCGCCCGGCCATCGACGCCACCGTCCAGGCGCGACCGGGGTCCGCCTCGACGATGGCCTGCAGCCGCGCGAGCCGCGGGACCGGCCGCGCATCGTCGCCGAGCAGCGCATCGACCAGCAGTGGCATCCACAGCCGCATCCGGTGTTCGGGCACCGCGCCGCGCGCCGCCTGCAGGCCCATGTAACCGACCAGATTGATCGCATCGGGCGACAGGGCGATGTAGGGCCGCCGCGCCAGTCGCGCCATCGCGTCGTCGTCGAGCGCACCGGTGTGCAGGTCGAGAATGATCGAGCGGTTGGCGACGCGGCTGACCTGGTCATGGCGCGCACCGCTTTCGACGAAGGCAGCCACGTGGCGGTCGAGTCGTGCTTCGCGGCCCGCGATGTCCATCGCCAGTTCGCCCGTCAGCGGCAGTACGAGCTGGGCGAAGTCGTGGCGGTCGACGGTGCTGTCGGCGCCGTAGGAGCGGATGGCGATGGGGCAGGGCGACAGGCACATGGGCGTGGGCGCCGGGGCAGGACCGGCGCACATGCTAGCAGCGGGGTCACAGTGCGCACGGCAGCCGTTCGCTGAATCCCCGACCTTCACTCCCGCCGCGCACAGGGGCGTGGACGCTGTGCGCCCCAGCATCCGGAGAGGCGCCGACGATGACCGGCACACTGAAGAAGGGCACCGCGGTCGAATGGCAGACACCGCAGGGCAAGACGCGCGGCAAGGTGGAGAAGACGCTGACCTCGGATACGACGATCAAGGGACACAAGGTCTCGGCCTCGAAGACGGACCCGCAGTATCTGGTCGTCAGCGACAAGACCGGCGCGAAGGCCGCGCACAAGCCGGCCGCCCTGAAGCGTGCAGGCAAGCGCGCATGAAGGACGCGGACCGCGAGACGCTGGACGCCTTCCGTGACGCGGTGAACATGGCGCCGGCCCAGCTCGAAGCCTGGCTCGACACCGACGCGTCACGCGCGGTCGGCGACAAGGGCGAGGATGGCGGTGAATCGGTTGGGCACGCGTCCGGTCGGCACATCGTCCGGCTGCTGCGCAAACGCCAGGACGACTACACCGCCGACGATTTCGCGCACATGCGCAAGGTCGTCGGTTACGTGCATCGGCATCTGGCGCAGCGGCCGAAAGGTGACATCAGCGACACGCCGTGGCGGCATTCGCTGATGAATTGGGGTCACGATCCGGCGTAAGTGGGAAACGCGTTGCCCTTATCGATCGATGGACAGCGTCAGTGCGAGAACGGCGCCTGCGTGCCGTCTCCGGCGCCGTCCCAGCGACCAGAACGCTCGGCCTGTGGGCAGATGCGCAGGTAGGTGAAGTAGGCGGCGATCTCGTCCATCGTCCAACCGCGTTGGTAGTAGCACCAGGTGGTCGGAAGGGGGCAGTAACCCGGCGAGGGTCTGGGCAGCGACCGCGTGTAGTCGGCGACGGGATACCAAGCGCGCGGACTGTGCCGCATGCCGTGCCGACAGAACACGAAGGGATCGCCCGCCCGCCACATCAGCCCCTGCTCGCCGGTCTGGTCCTGCGCGCTGCCGTGGCCGGGCACCAGTGCAGCGGCTGCCAGCAGAAACGCGCACCAGCGCAGGCGGATGGCCATGGGTCGGGACTTCCGGAAACGGGAGGACCAGCCTAGGCAGCGCCTGCCGTGGGCTGCGCCGGGACTCGCCCGGCACGCATGTCAGGGCTTGCCGTGGCCCGGCGTCGGATGTGCCGGCGCACGCCACCAGTCACGACGGGCATCGGTCCCCTGGAACGTCCACGCCAGGAACCGGCTCTGCTTGTTGCCCTGCGCCATCGCCACCTCGCGCACGTCCACTGCGCCGGCCTTGCGCAGCTCGGCGCGCAGACCCGGCAAATGCGCCGACTTCGAAACCAGGCTGCTGAACCACAGCACCTGCGAACCGAAATCCACGCTCTCGCGGATCATCTTGCGCACGAATCGCGCTTCGCCGCCCTGGCACCAGAGTTCGCCGTCGCGGCCACCGAAGTTCAGCGGCAGCTTGCGCGACGCGCGCGGCGGACCGTCGGAACGCACCGCCAGGTTGCGGCGCTTGTCGCGGCCGCTGCGGTTGGCCTCGGCCGCCGACGCGTGGAACGGCGGGTTGCACAGCGTGGCGGCGTATCGATCCCCCGGTCGCAACACCCCGTGGAACAGATGGCCGCGCAGCGTCTGTGCACGGACTTCGATCGCACCGCCGAGCTGGTTGCCGCGCACGATGGAATCGGCGATGCGCACCGCGGTTTCGTCGATGTCCGAACCGACGAAATGCCAGCCGTATTCGGTGTGTCCGAGCAGGGGATAGATCACGTTCGCACCCGTGCCGAGATCGAACAGCCGCACGTCGTCGCCACGCGGAATGTCGCCGTCGCGATCGCCAGCGAGCAGGTCGGCGAGCCCGTGGACGTAGTCCGCGCGACCCGGCACCGGCGGGCACAGGTAGGCTTCTGGAATGTCCCAGTGCGCGATGCCGTAATCGGCCTTCAGCAACGCCTGGTTGAGAAAGCGCACCGCGCGCGGATTGGAGAAGTCCACGCTGGTGTCGCCGGCAGGCGTGCGCACGAGAAAGGGTTGCAGCGCAGGCGTGACCCGCGACAGCCGCTTGAGATCGTATCGACCCTGGTGGCGGTTGCGCGGATGCATCCGTTGCGGTTCGGTGGGGGATCGGGGACGTGACATGCCGCTATTGTGGACCGCACGGACGCCGCGCAGTGAAGCGACGCGCGCGTCGATGTGCATCAGCGCCGCGCGTTACGCCCGGCGATCCACTGGTCCAGCCGGCTGGCGAACGTCTGCCGGTCGCGTACGTGCAGCGCAGCGGGGCCACCGGTCTGCACGCCGGCGCCACGCAGTTCATCCATGAAATTCCGCATCGACAGGCGCTCGGCGATGGTGTCGGGCGTGAAGCGTTGCCCGCGCGGATCGATCGCATCGGCGCCACGTGCGAGCACGCGCGCGGCCAGCGGGATGTCCTGGGTGACCACGAGATCACCCGGGCGCGCGCGCTCGGCGATCGCGTCGTCGGCGACGTCGTAACCGCCGGAGACCTGCAACGCGCGGAGGTAGCGCGATCCCGGCGTGCGCAGCCACTGGTTGGCGACGAAAGTGACGTGGACCTGCGCGCGTTGCGCGGCGCGAAACAGGATCTCGCGGATCACCACGGGGCAGGCGTCGGCATCCACCCAGATCTGCGGCGGCGCATCGGTGTCGGCGTCGTCTGCGTGCATCGTCGTCCGTTCGAAATGTGGCGGATACGCGGCGATTCCGGCCGTTCGCTGCGCGCCTGTGAAGTGTACGGACGTCGAACGCGACGGGCGCCCGGTTTGCGCGCAAGGGGTCCGGCCGGTATCGTGACCGGCGTTCCATCGCTGCTGCACCGTGCGTTCTACCGGTGCCTTCTGCAGCATTTCCCTTCGTTTCATTCCCATCCAAGGAGTTCGTCCATGGAGATCGCCGCTGCGCGCGTCGCCACCTTCCACTACACCCTCACCGACGACGACGGCACCGTCATCGACAAGTCGGCCGAAGCCAATCCACTGCCGTATTTCCATGGTGGCGGCAACATCGTGCCGGGCCTGGAGCAGGCGCTGGAAGGCCGCAAGGCCGGCGATACGCTCAAGGTCGACGTGAAGCCCGAAGAAGGCTACGGCCTGCGCAACGACAGCCTGGTCCAGGCCGTGCCGCGCCAGGCGTTCCAGGGCATCGACACGATCGAGCCGGGCATGCAGTTCCAGGCCCAGGGCGGCGCCGGTGCGATGCTGGTGACCGTGGTCGAGGTCGGCGACACCGAGGTCAAGATCGACGGCAACCATCCGCTGGCCGGCAAGACCCTGCACTTCGCGATCGAGATCGTCGCCGTGCGCGACGCGACCGATGCGGAGAAGGAAGTCGGCCAGGTCCTCCAGCAGGCTGCCTGATCGCCTGCGCCGTCCCGGTGCAGTGCGCCGGGACGGCGCGAACGGACACACCCGGCGCAGTTCGCGTGCGCCCGGTCCGCGGATGTGGCGCGCCGCGCCTGAACGTGCCGCGATCTACGGCTGCGGATTTTTCTGAAACTGCTGCGCCCGCGTGCGTCGTCCACCCACCCGGCTACCATCGACCTGAACGGGGGAGGGGATGGCCGAGATGGAATCCGCCAGTGCATCCGGGGGCAGCGGAGCAGGCGACGGACTCGAAGCGCGGCGCAACCAGCGTGCGCTGCGTCTGCTGTTCGCGACCGGCGCGATCATGCTGGCGCTCGGTCTCGGCTGGAGCCTGTTCTTCTTCAGCCAGGGCGCCGGGCTGGTCGCATCGACCGAAGCCGTGCTGGCGCTGCTGGGCATCGCGGTGATCCTCGCCGCGCGCCTGCGCCACGTGCGGCTTGCGTCGTGGATGGCCTTCCTCGGCTTGTTCGCATTCGTGTGCCTGTTCTCGGCGCGACTCGATGTCCACACCGGCGACATTCCGCGTACGACGCATCTGTTCCTGCTGGTGCTCGCCGGCGCCGCCCATCACGTGTTCCGCAGCGAGCGCCCGTGGCTGCGCTACGGCTGCGTCTGCCTGTTCCTCGGCGCGTTCGTGGTCTTCGCGGCGATGCCCGAGGGCGTGCCGGCGCCCTACGCGATTCCCGACGAGCTGCGCCGCGCCGGCATCTGGATCAACCTGCTGACCGTGGTCGCCTGCCTGCTGGTGGTCATGCATCTGCAGGAGAGCGACAGCGCCGCGCACCGCGCGCTGCACCGCTCGCTCCGCGATGCACTGGCCGCACGCCGGTTCGTGCTGTTCTACCAGCCGCAGATCAATGCCGGCGGCCGCATCGTCGGCGCTGAAGCACTGCTGCGCTGGGACGATCCCAGACGCGGGCTGGTGCCGCCAGCCGAGTTCGTGCAGGCGGCCGAGGACACCGGTTTCATCCTGCCGCTCGGGCAGTGGGTGCTGGCCGAAGCCTGCCGGCAACTGCAGGTCTGGGAGGCCGATCCGGCGCTGCGCGGCGTGCGGCTGTCGGTCAACGTCAGCGGCCTGCAACTGCGGCAACCGGATTTCGCCGCGCAGGTGCTCGACACCCTTGCGCGCACGGACGTCGCATCCGAGCGGCTCGCGCTGGAGCTGACCGAAAGCGTGCTGGTGCACGACGTGGCCGAAGCGGCCGCCTCGATGCGCACGCTGGGCGCCGCCGGCGTGCGCCTGTCGCTGGATGATTTCGGCACCGGTTACGCCTCGCTGTCGTCGCTGCGCCGGCTGCCGTTCTCGGAACTCAAGATCGATCGGGCGTTCGTCGCCGAGGTCGTCCGCGACGCGCACGCGGCCAGCATCACCCGCAACCTGCTGCAGCTCGGCATCGATCTGGGGCTGGACGTGATCGCCGAAGGCATCGAAGACCCGGCGCAGTTCGCCTTCCTGCAGGGGCAGGGCTGCCGGCTGTTCCAGGGCTATCTGTTCGGGCGTCCGATGCCGGTCGCCGCATTCGAAACGCTGGTGCGCGAGGCCATGCCGGCGCCCGCTGCGGCATTCACCTGATCCTACGCACGACCGTCGCAGCCTGCGCGCATCCGACGCACGGGAGGGCGGGCATGATCCGGATCACGGCGATGAAATGGGCGCCGCCGTTCGCGGCGGGACAGGTACGCGACCATCGCGTGCGCTGGGTGCTGCGCGAGGTGGGCTGGCCCTACGAAGTGCGCCTGCTCGACGCGCCGGGCATGAAATCCGCCGACTACCGGCGCGCGCAGCCCTTCGGTCAGGTGCCGGTGCTCGAGGAGGACGGCAGGCCGCCCTTGTTCGAATCCGGCGCGGTGGTGCTGGATGTGGCGACGCGCGCGGGACAGCTGTTGCCGGTCGATCCCGGCGAGCGTGCGCTCGTGACCTGCTGGGTCATCGCGGCGTTGAACTCGATCGAGCCCTCTCTGATGAACGTCGCCGAGGTCGCGTATTTCACGAAGGACCCGGCGCAGAAAGCAGCACGTCGCCCGGTCGTCGAGGACGCCGCGCGCACGCGCCTGCGCGAACTGCAGGACGCGCTGGGCACGCGGACGTGGATCGTCGGCGACGACTTCTCGGTCGCCGATCTGATGCTGTCCTCGGTGCTGAAGATCGCGCATCGGCTGGAACTGCTCGATGGCCTCGAGGCGCTACAGGCCTACACCGCGCGCTGCTGGGAGCGGCCGGCGCATCGCGAGGCGATCGCCGAACAATGCGCGACGATCGATGCGCACCAGCTGCAGGACATGCATTACGAGGCGCTGAAACAGAAGCAGGCCTGATCTGAAGATCGGGCCGGTTCTCGCCGCAGTCAAAGCCCGGCCGCGTCCAGGCCCATCTGCCAGAAATCGGCTTCCAGCCGCGATGCCTTGCCGAACAGCGCGGCGAGTTCGTCGAAGCGGCCCGGACCGAGATAGCGCGCGCCGAGATCGTCGAGATGGCGCGAGGCATTCGCCGCGACCTGCTGGTAGGCGTCTCCGGCGTACTCGCCGATCCATTCACGATACGGATGTCCGGCGAGCGCATCGACACCGGCCGGTGCCAGCGCACGGCCGATCTCGGCATAGCCGAGCACGCACGGCGCGAGTGCGACATGCAGATCGAGCAGATCGCCGGACATGCCGCAATCGATCACGAAGCGCGTGTAGGCGACCGTGGCCTGATGCTCCGGCGCGGCTTCGATGTCGGCCGGCGACAGGCCCCAGCGCTCGCACAACCGCACGTGCAGATCGAGCTCGACGTCGACGATCGCCGACAGCCCATCCTTCGCGGCGCGCAGATCGGCGAGGGTGCGGCTCTTGTAGGCGGCCAGCGCATTGGCGCGCGCGAACTGGATCAGGAACAGGTAGTCCTGCACCAGATACGTGCGGAACGCGGCTTCGGGCAGCGTGCCATCGCCCATGCCGCGCACGAACGCGTGATCGACATAGCAAGCCCACTCGCCGGGCGCTGCAGCCTTGAGTCGTTCGAACAGCGCCATCAGGCGGTGCGTTCCGCATAGGCGGCATCGAAGAACGCGAGTTCGAGATCGACCGCGCGCTGGAAGAAATCCTGCGCGAGCGCCGCATCGTCGGGGCCGACGCGGTCGAGCTCGGCCCGCAGGAACGCGACGAACTCCACGAACATCGGATTGTCGTGCAGCGTGACCCACTCGGCGTGGACGAAGTGCGTCGGCAGCGGGCGCGGCACGCGCTGCGCCCAGTCGAGATACAGGCCTTCGGCGACGTTGAGTACGGCGAGCGTCGCAGCGTAGGAGCGCGTCGCCGCGGCCTCGCGCATGAGCGCCTTGAAGCCCGCGGTCGGCGCGGTATCGGGTGCGCGGGTCCGCGTCTCGGTATCGACGCCCAGTGCTTCGAAGGCGCGCAGGAAGTAGGTGTTCTCCTCGCCGCAGACCATGCCGGTGAAACGACCGAGCACGAGCCGCGATTCGAAGCGGTCGCTGCTGGCGATCGCTGCGCCCAGCAGCACCAGGAAGCTGTCGAGGAAGCGATGGTCCTGGATCAGGTAGGCGGCCATCACATCGTCGGCGATGGTGCCGTCGCCCAGTTCACGCACGAAGCGGTGTTCGACGGCGCGGGTCCACGTGACCTCGCAGGACTGGCGCAGGGATTCGCTGAAACGCAGGCTCATGACAACTCCGGGGGAGGGCGCGACAGGCGCGAAAGGCGGCGGGCGCTGCGGCGGGCCGCGTGTCGCTGGCGAGGCGTGATTGTGGTGCAGCGCGGCGCGTGCGTCCAAGTCGACGCGGCGCGCGCCGTTCGCTCGTCGTGCCGCGGACGCTGCCCTCAGGGCGCGACGGGCGTGGCCGGTCGCGCGCCGGCCGAGCGGCGGGCACGCCGGATCAGGCCGTGGATGTAGGCCATCTTCTCGACCACCGGCGGCGCGATCACGAAAGGATAGATGTCCGGGTGGCCCATCGTGCGGTTGAGGCTGTTGATCGCCCAGGTCAGCGGCAACCAGGCATCGACCAGACGCTGGATGTCGGCGACACGATGCGGGTCGAACGACAGGTCGGTCTCCATCGACGGATCGTCGGCGACGTCCGGCGCGATGCGGATGCCGAATGCCGACGCCATCTCCAATGTGTCGACGATGTGCAGGTAGTGCGCCCAGGTCTCGGCCCAGTCTTCCCAGGGATGCATCGTGGCGTAGGGGCTGACGTGCGCGGCCTGCCAGTCGTTGGGCGCGCCGTGGTCGTAGTAGAGCTGCAGAGCGTCGCTGTAGCTGCGGCGATCGTCGCCGAACAACGCGCGGCAACGCGCGAGTTCCTCTTCGCCGGCGTCGCGCACCAGCCGGTCCCAGTAGTAATGACCGATCTCGTGACGGAAATGGCCGAGCAGGGTGCGATACAGCTCGCCCATCGCGATGCGCGTGGCCTCGCGCGCGGCGTCGTCTGCCTCGGCCAATGCGATCGTGATGTGGCCGTTGTCGTGGCCGGTCATCACCTTGGGGCCGGTCTTCGGATCGGCCAGGAAATCGAACGACAGCGGCTGCGGATCACCGCTGCCCGGCGCGGGCGTCGGCAGCTGCAGACGCAGCAGCGTGTAGAACAGACGCCGCTTGGCGACCTCGATCTTCTGCCAGTCGACGAGGCGCTCGGCCTCGCCGAGATTCGGAATCGTGCGGTTGTGCCGGCAGGCGCGGCAGTAGCCGTGCGGATCGCTGGTCGGCAGCAGCCAGTTGCAGGCCGAGTGCGTGGCGTTGCGGCAGAACTTGAAACGCGCACCCGGCCGCGCGGGCGTGACCCACTCGCCGGCGTCGAGATCCAGCGCCTCGAGCGTCAGCGTCTGCGGCAGGAAGCCCAGCGTCTTGCCGCAACGCAGGCATGCGGTGTTCTCGAAGTACAGCACCTGCTCGCAATGCGAGCACTTGAACAGTTGCATGGCGGGAGCGCTCCGGGATCAGGCCGCGTGGCCGAGATCGTCATCGAACGTGCGAGCGGCGGGAGCTTCCAGATCGGCCCAGACGCGCAGCGACAACGTGCGCAGCGGACGATAGCTGGTCAGGAACGCCACGTCGGCGGCGTCGCGTCCATGCGCGATCACCACGCGTCCGCCGCGCGGGGCGGACTGGGTGGCGTCGAAGGTGTACCAGGCGCCGCCGAGGTAGGCCTCGAACCAGGCATGCATGTCCATCGGCTTGAGGTCGTGCAGCCAGCCGACGACCATGCGCGCCGGAATGTCGAGCGCGCGGCACAGGGTGATGCCGACGTGGGCGAAGTCACGACACACGCCCGCGCCGTGCACCAAGGTGTCCTGCGCATCGGTGCTGGCGTTGCTGACGCCGTAGCGATATTCGAGATGCGCGGCGATCCAGCGCCGGATCGCCTCGGCCTGGGAATAGCCCGGCGCGGCGTCGCCGACGACGGTGCGCGCCTGTTCCCACATCGCGCTGCGGTCTGAGGGGCAGTAACGGCTGGGCAGCAGGAACTGCAGGGTATCGGCCGGCAGCGCGCCGGGATCGACCGCAGGCGCGTCGGGCGCGACCTGGATGTCCGGCGTGGTGTCGACGGTGGTGTCGATCCGAACGCGGGTCAGCCCCTTGGGCACCACGAAGCGCTGGCAGCGGTTGCCGAAGCTGTCGACGTGTTCGTCGAACCCGTGGCTGCGCTCGAAGCCCGAACGATCGTTGATGCGCCACCTCGCGACGCCGTCGCGCGGGCGCAGCATCGCGATGACCGGGCTGGCGGTATCGGTTTCGATCGAGAGTTCGCAGCCGGCCTGGACACGCATTGCGGGGGATCTTCCTTGGAGGTGCGCCAAATTAGGCGCGGGCTCGTGCAGCGGACGTGGAGAGGGCCGGTTCAACCGGCGCACGACACGTAGCGCAACACGGGGATGTGACCGTCGATCGCGGACGGCGAGGGAGCGCGTGCAGTGCTGGAACGCGCGCGTACGAAAAAGCCGGCGCTCGGGCCGGCTTTCTCGCACACGCGTGGTGTCTGGTGGGCGGTACAGGGATTGAACCTGTGACCCTTGCCGTGTGAAGGCAATGCTCTACCGCTGAGCTAACCGCCCGGATCGTTCGGAGGGGCGGGCAAACTGCCTGGGCCGTCTCCGCAGCGCTGGACCCGCAAGGGGTGGCGCGATCGGGACGCGAATTCTACGGGTGATTCGGCTTGGCGACAAGCGGGTGTTGCAGGTGGATTGCGGGACGAGGTGCCACGCATTCGGCGGCATGACGAAAACCGGAATCCGTCATCCCGGCGTGCGCCGGGATCCAGTGCCTGTACGCGGTCGGAAACCAGTCGCGTCCCTGGCTGGCGCCGCTGGGCCCCGGCCTGCGCCGGGGCGACGGGTTCTGATGTGGCTGCCGAGTGTGCGCGAGCGAGGCCTTCGGCCCGTCATTCAAGCGACGCGATCCGTCACTCGATCTGCTCCGCCGCATATGCCGCGTCCAGCGCCTCCATCGCATCGGCCGGCTTCAACTTGGCCGCTTTCTCGTACGCGGCAGCCGCCGCCGCTTCCTGCTTGTCGCCGTGCAACAGCATCAGCACGTTGCCGTGCTCGATATGGGCGATCGGGGACTGCGGCGTGAGCTTGAGTGCGGTCGCGATATGCGATTCGGCTTCGGCCGCCTTCGCGCCGTAGGTCAGGCCGCCGATCATCGCGCCGATCTTGTCGATGATCTCGGCGTGGTACAGCGCCAGCGCGGTATGCGCTTCGGCGTGCCTGGGCGCGAGTTCGAGCGCGGTGTGCAGCGAGTCGCGGACCTTGCCGGCGATGCCCTGCTTGAGCGCCTTGGCGATGCTCAGGCCCTGGCTGTAACGGCCCAGCGCGTAGGCGCGGCGGTAGTGGCTGTTGGCATCGTCGGGCAGCGCGGCGATCGCGGTCTCGGCGATCGTGGCGGCCTGCTCGTAGCGCTTGAGCTGTTCGGCCTCCGAGCTCACCAGATGCGTGGCGTGGATGCCCAGCGCCTTGACCGCCACCGATGCGCCGACAGGCCCGAGCGCACTGCCCGCCTCGAAGGCGGTCTTGAAGTCGCCGGCATGGAACGCGCGCCAGGCGTCCTGCAATGCGGTCGCGAGCGCCGCCGCGTCGAGGCCCTTGGGTGCCGCCTTGCCGGCGGCATCGATCAACGCCTGTGCGCGTTTCGTATCGGGGAAGGGTTCGGCATCACCCGCGTGCAGCCGCGGCCAGGCTTTCTTCAGGGCGTCGCCGGAATACGCGAACACGTCGGACGGGTGGGGAAAGGGCGCCCATGCGGACTTGGCCATCGTGGTCTCTCGAAGTGGCGCGGTTCGCGCCGTCAGTGGGTGTAGGCCTGGACCAGCGCGTTGAGGTGCACGCGCTCGGCATCGCGCAGCGCAGGCGAGAGCAGCATCATCACCTGCACGATGCCCTCGCGGATCGCGACCTGTTCGTCGCGGTCGCCACGCGTAGCGCTGTAGTTGAGCCAGAACGTGGCGACGACGATGAGGTTGGTCGCCGCTGCGTCGATCTCGGCCGGTGATGCGCGCAGGATGCCGGCGCGTGCGAGTCCCGCGATCACTGCGTGCGCGCGCTCGCTGGCGCGGCGCAGGATGCGCGAGAAGCGCACGCGCAGACGGCGGTTGCGGCTGAGGATCTCCAGCAGGTCGCGGTAGAGGAAGCGGTAATCCCAGATGCACTCGAACACCAGGTGCAGCTGCAGCCAGATGTCCTCCAGTTCCGGCAGGCGTCCGTCGGGCACCACGAGCGCGTCGTCCATGCGGGCTTCGTAGCCCGCGAACAGCTGCTCGATGATGTCGTCCTTGTTGCGGAAGTGGTAGTAGAGATTGCCCGGGCTGATGTCGAGCTCGTCGGCGATGTGGTTCGTCGTCACCCGCGGTTCGCCCTGGGTGTTGAACATCGCGAGTGCGCAGTCGAGGATCCGTTGCCGGGTATCGCGTGCCATCGAGGCGCCGGTCAGCCGGCGAGCGTGTCGACCAGCGCGATGTACTGCTGCATAGCAGCATCCCGCTGCGTGCCGGCGAGCTTGCTCCAGGCCTCGTACTTGGCCGTGCCGACGAAGTCGAAGAAGCCCGGCTTGGGGCCGCGCACGTCGCCTTCCGATCCCTGCTTGTACAGCGCGTAGAGCCGCAGCAGCGTGTCGTTGTCGGGTCGTGCGTCGAGTGCCTGTACGCGCTGCGCGGCCGCTTCGAACGCTTGCGTCACATCGGACATCGTGGAGCCTCCCGGGAGCCGGCCGCCATCACAGCATCGTCGCCGCGGGGAATCAACCGCGGTCGATTGTGGGCCGTCGTCGGCTCTGGCACCGTAGCCACGGGAACGGCGCCCGGCACCGTGGCGGCGTGGAGGGATGCGATGGCTTACTTCGTGACCGGTGCGACCGGCTTCATCGGGCGTCACCTCGTGGGCAACCTGCTCAAGCGCAAGGGCACGATCCACGTGCTGATCCGCAAGGACTCGCGCAAAAAATTCGACGCACTCGCGCGTGATCTCGGCTGGGACGCCAAGCGCTTCGTCGTGGTCGAAGGCGACATGACCGCCGAACGTTGCGGGGTGTCCACCGCGCAGCTGCGGGCACTCAAGGGCAAGGTGAAGCATTTCTTCCATCTCGCCGCGCTGTACGACCTGGCCGCATCGCTCGAGGCGCAGCGCACCGCCAACATCGACGGCACCCAGCACGCGCTCGATCTCGCGGCCGCGCTCGAGGCGGGGTGTTTCCACCACACGAGTTCGATCGCGGCCGCCGGCCTGTACCCGGGCATCTTCCGCGAGGACATGTACGCCGAGGCCGAAGGCCTCGACGATCCCTATCTGCGCACCAAGCACGAGTCGGAAGGACTCGTGCGGCGCGAGACACGGATCAAGTGGCGCATCTACCGGCCGGCGATGGTGGTCGGCCATTCGCAGACCGGCGCGATCGACAAGATCGACGGGCCGTACTACTTCTTCACCCTGATCAAGAAGCTGCGCGACGTGTTTCCGCCGTGGATGCCGATGCTCGGCATCGAGGGCGGGCGCATCAACATCGTGCCGGTGGATTTCGTCGCCGATGCGATGGATCACATCGCGCACAAGCCACGGCTCGACGGCCACACCTTCCACCTCACCGATCCCGAACCGCTGCGCGTGGGCGAGGTGCTGAATCTGTTCTGTCGCGCCGGCCACGCGCCGGAAATGACGATGCGTCTCGACGCGCGGATGTTCGCGTTCGTGCCGCCGTCGATCCGCGGCGCGGTGGGCGCGTTGCCGCCGGTGCGTCGCTTCGTCGGCATGCTGCTGCGCGATTTCCGCATCCCGAAGCAGGTGATGAAGTTCATCACCTATCCCACGCGTTTCGACAACCGCGAGGCCGAACGCGCACTGCGTGGCAGCGGCATCGAAGTGCCGAAGCTCGAGGACTACGCCTGGCGCCTGTGGGATTACTGGGAGCGGCACCTCGATCCGGATCTCTTCATCGACCGCACGCTCAAGGGCAAGGTGCGCAACAAGGTCGTGGTGATCACGGGTGGCTCGTCCGGCATCGGTCTGGCGACCGCGCAACGCGTGGCCGAAGCCGGCGCGGTGACGGTGATCGTCGCGCGTCGCGAGGACGAGCTGTTCGCCGCGCGCGATGCGATGAAAGCGGCCGGTGGCAAGGTATTCGCCTACACCGCGGATCTGGCGGATCTCGCCGACTGCGACCGGCTCGTGCAGCAGGTGCTGACCGAGCACGGCCATGTCGACATCCTGATCAACAACGCCGGCCGTTCGATCCGGCGTTCGATCGAGCTGAGCTACGACCGTTTCCACGATTTCGAGCGGACGATGCAGCTCAACTACTTCGGCAGCCTGCGCCTGATCATGGGGTTCATGCCGTCGATGACCAAGCGCCGCAAGGGCCACATCATCAACATCAGTTCCATAGGCGTGCTGGCGAATTCGCCGCGTTTTTCGGCGTACGTCGCGTCGAAGGCGGCGCTGGATGCGTTCAGCCGCTGCGCACAGGGCGAACTGTCGGGCAAGGGCATCAGCTTCACGACGATCAACATGCCGCTGGTCGCCACGCCGATGATCGCGCCGACCAAGATGTACGACAGCGTGCCGACGCTCACGCCCGACGAGGCGGCGGGATTGCTGGTCAAGGCGATCATCGAAAAGCCCAGTCGCATCACGACGCGTCTGGGCGTGTTCGCGGCGCTGGTCAACGCGGTCGCGCCGAAGGCCTACGAGATCGTCATGAGCACCGCGTTCGAACTGTTCCCGGATTCGGCCGCCTCGAAGGGCGACCGTTCGGCGCTGCGCGACGAAACGCCGAGCCAGGAACAGATCGCGTTCGCCGCGATGATGCGCGGCGTGCACTGGTAACGCCGCAGGCAGTGCCGGCGCTTCAGAAGCTCCGGCACTGTAGGAAGCGGGTCTGCTGCCCGCTGTCGGCTGGCGGCGTGAGCTGCAGGCGCGACGAGGTCAGGTCGGGATGGCGCAGCACCAGGGCGCAGATCGCGTCGACGCTGGCCTGATCGTCCACGCGGGCGACGAAGATCTGCAACGTCGAACCGGTGGCCCAGATCGCACG
Organism: Luteimonas flava; assembly: GCF_036584485.1. NCBI lineage: Bacteria > Pseudomonadati > Pseudomonadota > Gammaproteobacteria > Lysobacterales > Lysobacteraceae > Luteimonas > Luteimonas flava. The sequence goes on from NZ_JAZHBM010000001.1 coordinate 877,591, forward strand.
GTCGACATCCGGCAGGGTGCCGAGCGCGCGTGACAGATCGCTGCGCTGGGTTTCGATCGGCGCATGCGGCGGCGCTTCGATGCGGACCGGCGCGGCGGGTGCGGTGTCGGCGTATGGCGTCGCAGCGGCCGCGTTCGCAGCAGGCGCGTCGTCGGGCATGGCCAGGAATACCGCCACGCCGCCCAGCAGCGCGAACAGCCAGCCGAGCAGCACGCGTTGGCGGGCGACGGCGCCGGTCTTGGCGCGGATCGCGTCGAGTTCGCCGGCCGGCATCAGATCGCGCAGTTCCGGCCACAGAGTGGCCCCGTCGAGCAGTTCGATGCGTTGCTTGCCGGCCGCGCCGCGCGCCTCAGCGTCGATCTTGCCCTGCGTCACCAGCAGGCCGCCGGCGGCACTCTTGAGCAGCACTTCGCTCGACAGTGCCTGCACCGCGTTGCGGCCCAGTACGTAGGTCGAGGCGTGCTTGCACGACAGCAGCCAGCGCGCGCCTTCGCGTTCGAGCATGTAGTCGCGGTCACCGGACACGTCTTCCAGATCCACCACCTGCACGTAGCCGCGACGGCGCAACGCCTGCAGCACCATGCCGATGAAGCCCCGCCAGGAGATCGCCGAGAGCGCGACGATGCCCGCCGCGGCTTCGTCGCGACGACGCTGGAAGGTCAGGAAATAGAACGAGGCCGCACATCCGATGGCGATCGCCACTCCGATTGCGGCGATCCACTGCGTGGTCATGCCGGTGTCCGTGTCCGCTTGCAGGGCGGCAGGATACCCGAGCGCGACGCCCGTTCCGCGTCAGATCGGCGCGGACCGTCGCTCGAAGCCCTCCCCCGCAAGCGGGGGAGGGTTGGATGGGGGCACACCATCAGAGCTGGGGCAACCGGTCAGCCGACAAGCACCGCCGCTCCCCGAGGCACACTACCGAACGATCAGCCCGCGTTCGCAGCCTTCTTCGTCGCGCGCTTGGCCGGCGTCTTCGCCGTCTTCGTGGCCGCCTTGCGCGGTGCCGCCTTCTTCGCAGTAGCCTTCTTGGCGGGCGCTGTCTTCGCGGCAGCCTGTGTCGCCTTGCGCGCCGGCGCCGACTTTCTGGCCTGCAGCGCCGCGGTCAACGCATCGACGCGCCTGCTGAGCGACTGCACATCGTCACGGCCCGGCACGCCGAGCTTGACCAGCGCACGCTGCACGCGGTCCTCGAACACCTTTTCGAGACGATCCCAGGTGTCGGCCGCGCGATCGCGGGTCTGGCCCACCCCGGTCTCCACCGCGTTGCGTACGGTGCCCGCACGCGTATTCGCGTAGGCGCGCGCGGTCTTCTCCAGACCCGCGCCTTCCTTCATCAGGCCATCGAACAGGCGGGTACCTTCGGCCTGTGCGCGGCCGAACGCGCCGACACCGGCCAGCCAGATCTGCTGCGCGGATTCGCTGATCGACTTCGACAGTGCTTCGCCGCTGGCGGCATCGCCCTTGGCGGGCCTGGAGCGCGGGGCGGACTTCTTGGTGGCTTTCTTCGCGGTCTTCTTGAACGTGGCCATCGGTGTCTCCGGACGTGGTGGACAGGACGATCGCAGCCTCATGCGGCGATCTGGAGGTTTCGCACCAGCGCTCAGCGCGGTGGCATGTCGATCAGGCGTTCGACATCGTCGAGCGCGCGGTGCAGGCGTGCGGTGGTTTCGGTGCGTCGCGTACGCCGCGGCGGCAGGCCGTCGAGCAAGGTGCGGTCGACGTCGGCGAGGATCTCCGGGCGCAGTCCGATGCCGTGCGCGCCGAGGACCGGTTCGAGTTCGGCCGCGCGGTTGCGCAGGTCGTCCAGCGTCTGCCGGTACCCGAGTGCGCACACGCGATGGCGCGTGGAGAAGCTGAAGGCGTTGAGAAAGAACAGTTCCGAGGCGCCGTCGCCGGGCTCGAACACCAGTTGGTCGACATCCGGATACTGCTGCGCGTACTTCGCCAGCCCAACCTGCATGCGCGATTGCAGCAGGGTGCGGAAGGTCTGCGACAGCACCGCCGGCAGGCCGCCATCGGTCAACGGCCGGCTGCGGCGCTTGCGCCGCGCAGTACCCGCCGGGCGATCGGTGTAGGGCACCAGCGGGTTGAGCCCCAGCATCAGATCGATGTCGCGCTCCAGCAGCACGGACGCATGCATCGTGCGGCGCAGTGCGCCATCGACGTAGTCGCGGCCGCCGATGCGCACCGGCGGATACAGGCCGGGCAGGGCGGCGCTGGCCTGCACGGCGCGCGAGATCGGTACCGCTGCCAGATCGCCGCTGCCGAACAGCGCAGCTTCGCCGCTGTCGAGATCGACCGCGACCACATGCAACGCCGCGTCGAGCGCGCGGAAATCGTTGCTGCGGCCGCGACGCGAGAACACCTCGGCGAGGAAACGCTCGACGCCGCGGTTGTCGAACACACCGGTCGGCACCGCGCCGCCGAACAGCGCAGCGCGCGTGGCGCCGGGCAGCAGGCCGCGGCTCCAGTCCATCGCCAGGCGCGGCAGGCCGGCGATGCGGCGCGCGTACTCGCCGAAGGCCGGACGCAGGAAGTCTTCGGCGCGGAATTCCAGATCGTCGCTGTCGCCGGTGATGAAGGCGCGGCACATCTCCTCGACATCGAGCCGGTTGGCCAGGCCCGCAGCGAGAAACGCGCCGCTGCTGATGCCCACGTAGCTGTCGAGCCGGGTCAGGTCGAGACCGTCGAGCGCCTCGTCGAGCGCACGCAGCGCGCCGAGTTCGTACATGCCGCCGATCGGGCCGCCGCCGGCGATGGCCAGGCCGATCTTCGGCGCGCGGGTCGAGGCGCGGGTGCGACGGTGCCGGGCGGGATGCAACGACAGCATGGCGAGGCCTGCAGGAGGGTCCGACCGAGTCTAGCCAGCCGGTGTTGAAGGATTGCTCCAGACGCCGCCAGCGTCGAAGATGCGCCGATGACGGCATCCGACATTTCCGCCCGCCTCGCGCGACGGCTGGCGTGGCACCAGGCCCTGCATGATCCGGATTACGATCCGCGCGCCCGCTCGCACTGGCTGGCCGAACTGCGGCGCTGGCAGGCCGCGCGCCTGCGCGTGAGCTTCGCGCATTTCCTCGAAGACCCGACGCGCGCACCGGCCGCCACCTTTTTCCTCGGCGACGTTTACGGCGATCGCGACTTCACCCGGCGCGATGCCGACATCGCCCGCATCCTGCCGACGATGCGCCGGTTGCTGCCTGCGCGCCTGCTGGAGACGGTGGCCGATGCGATCGAACTCGGCGCGTTGAGCCAGGCGCTGGATCTGCACATGGTCGAGGCCCTGCAACGCTTGGCGCCGCGGCGCCGCAAGCTCGACGATGCGCTCTACGCCGAGGCCTACCGGGACGTCGGCCGCGCGGGGCTGCGCAAGCGTCAGGTGCGGTTGATCGGCCGCGTGGGCCGCGGCTTCGGCAAGGCCTTGAAGATGCGCGGCGTGTCCGCGCTGCTGGCGTTCTCGCGCGGCCCGGCCCGGCTCGCGGGACTCACCGAACTGCAGGGCTTTCTGGAACGCGGCTACGGCGCGTTCGAGGCGCTGGGCGATCCGGACGCGTTCGTCGCCGAGATCGAGCGCGACGAAGGCGAGGTGTCGCGGCGTCTGTTCGCCGGACACCTCGCGCCGTACGCGCTCGACGACTAGCTCAGAACTTCTCGGACAGCACCCGGCGGATCTCGGCCTCGATCGGGCCCTGCATCGCCGACAGCAGGAATCCGAGCTTCGCGGTCACGTGCAGGCTCTGCGGCAGCAGCGCGATCGCGCCGTCGACGCCCGAGCGGCTGAAGTTCAGCGTGTCGCCGTCCCAGCCGTACTTCATGTCGAAGCGCTCGGAGAGCTTCTTGGCGACCGCTTCGACCGCGGTGCGGGCCTTGGCCGGCGACAGCGAGTGGGGATGGGTGATGTCGATACCAGCCATGCGAGGCTCCGCGGGTTGTCGTGGACGCGCATTGTGCTTCGCTGGGGCGCCGTGACCAAGTGACGGCGCGTGCAGCCGCGCAGCCTCGTGCTAGATTGCCGCCGCATGACTGCGCTCAAGCTGCGATTCCCCACACCCGACGAACCCGAACTGCCGCTCGACATCGGCGTGCACGGCATCGGCCGTGGGCGCGCCGGCGCACTGGCGCCGGTGGCCGACGGCGGCGAGCCGAGCGTGCGCTTCTGCGTCGATCGGCGCGGCGTGTGGCTCACGGTCAGCGAGGGCGTGCAGGGCGTGCACGTCAACGGCCGCCAGGTGCGGCGCATGGCGATGCTGCGGACGGGTGACGCGATCTTCGTCGACGGCCACGAGCTGCGGCTGGTGTCGACAGCGCCTGTCTCGGCGATCGCGCCGGCGCACGATTCCGACGATGCGGGCGGCGGCGATGCCGATCCCCGCATCGTGCTGCGCGGTGTCGGTGGTCGCTATCACGGCCGCAGTTTCACGCTCGACCGGCCGCGTCTGGTCGGCCGTCATGCCGAAGCCGACATCCGCATCGACGAACCGGGGTTCTCCGATCGCCATGCGCGCCTGGAACGCGTCGGTGGCTTCGTGCGGTTGACCGATCTGGGTTCCGCCGACGGCAGCGTGGTCAATGGCGAACCGACGCGCGACGCGGTGCTGCAGGCCGGTGACCAGGTCGTCTTCGACGCGCACCATCGTTTCGTCGTCGAAGCGCCCGCGCGCGCCGGCCACAGCGCCGGTTACGACCGTGCCCCCGAACCGCAGGCGCTCGTGGACGATTCACCGCAGCGGCGTGGCGGCGGACTGCCGCTGCCGTGGCTGTTGCTGGCGGCAGTGGTGCTGGCGGGCCTGCTCAGCGCACTGCTGCTGTTCGGCGCGGCCTGATTCCTGGAACACGGAGGACCGGCATGGGCAGTTTCAGCATCTGGCACTGGCTGATCATCCTCGGCGTACTGGCGGTGCCGGTCTTCGTGGTCGGTGTCATCGTCTGGGCGTTGCGACGCGGGCGCCGTCAGCGCTAGCCAAGCGCCGCTTCTGCACCGCCTTCCACACCCGCCAGCCCAGCAGCACCGCGAGAATGCCCGCGTACAGCGCAGGCTCGCGCCAGTCCGATTTCACGATCCACCAGAAATGCAGCACGGCGAGCGCGGCGATCGGATAGATCGCCTTGTGCAGCTGCCCCCACTTGCGACCTAGGCGCCGCATCCAGCCCTTGGTCGACGTCACCGCGAGGGGCACCAGCAGCAGCCACGCGAGGAAGCCCACGGTGATGAACGGGCGCCGCGCGATCTCAGTCGCGACCTGCGACAGATCGCCGACCAGATCCAGCGCCAGCCACACGCCGAAGTGCAGGCTGGCGTAGACGAACGCATACAGGCCGAGCATGCGCCGGAACCGAAGCGCCGCCGTCCAGCCGGTGATCTGACGCAGGGGCGTGATCGCCAGCGTGATCAGCAGCAGACGCAGCGCGCCGATCCCGAGCTCGTGTTCGATCGCGACCACCGGCTCGGCGCCGAGTACGTCAACGTTCGCGCCGCCCAGTACCTGCCACACGCGCCAGCCCAGCCACGCCAGCGGCGCCAGACAGATCAGATGCACCAGCGTCTTGGCGGCGATGATCGCCGGCGGTGTCGCCGGTCGGGCCGGGCGAACCGCCGGTGCGGCCTTCAGTACCACTTGCGCAGATCCATGCCCGAGTAAAGCGACGCCACCTGGTCGGCGTAGCCATTGAACGGCCGCGTGTCGATACGGTTGGCGAGCAGGCGGTTGCCGCTGCCGGCGATACGCCGCTCGGTCTTCTGGCTCCAGCGCGGATGGTCGACCGCCGGATTGACGTTGCTGAAGAAGCCGTATTCCGACGGCTGCAGATCGTTCCACGCGGTGCTGGGCATGCGTTCGACGAAGCGGATGCCGACGATCGACTTGATGCTCTTGAAACCGTACTTCCACGGCACGACCAGCCGCAACGGCGCGCCGTTCTGCTGCGGCAGCGTCTCGCCGTAGAGGCCGGTGGCGAGGAAGGCCAGCGGGTGCATGGCCTCGTCGATGCGCAAGCCTTCGCGGTAGGGCCAGTTGATAGAGCGGAACCGCAGGCCGGGCATCTGCTCGCGATCGGCCAGCGTGGTGAACGCGACGTACTTCGCGTTGGCATTGGGTTCGAACTTGCGCAGCACCGAGGCCAGCGGCACGCCGCTCCACGGAATCACCATCGACCAGCCCTCGACGCAGCGCAGCCGGTAGATACGCTCCTCGTTGGCCACGCCGCCCAGCAGGTCCTCGAACGACACGCGCCCGGGCTTGGCGCACTCGCCGCCGACCTCGACCGTCCACGGCGAGGTGCGCAGCGTCTTGGCCGCGCGCGACGGATCGCCCTTGCCGGTGCCGAACTCGTAGAAGTTGTTGTAGCTGGTGATGTCCTCGAAGCGCGTCAGCGGCTCGTCGGTGCGGAACCCGCTGCGCGCCTGCGCGGGGGTGACACGCGTGGTGGAGGCCGGCGGCGGCTCGGCTTCGGCGCACCCCGCGAGGGTGAGCGCGGGCGCCGCTGCCATCAGGGCCAGCAGGCGTCGCCGGTCGCGATAGACGGCCTCGTCGGTGACTTCGGACGCCCGGATCCGCAACGCATCGCGCAATGACATGTGGGACTCCTCGGCGCGGCGCGCCTGCTGTGGACCAGTGACATACGTTGCCAGCGCAACCATCGGATGCACGTCAAACTGTTGCGCTGCGGCATACTTGCCGGCCCCGAAATCCGTTCCGTGGAGTGTTCAATGGCGCGTGCGTACAACTTTGCCCCGGGACCAGCGGCCCTGCCTGAAAGCGTGCTGAAACAGGCGCAGGCGGACATGCTGGAGTGGGGCGATGCCGGCGCGTCGATCGTCGAGATGAGCCACCGCGGACCGGAGTTCATGGAGGTCGCCACACGCGCCGAATCCGATCTTCGCACGCTGCTGGGTGTACCCGATGACTACGCCGTGCTGTTCCTCCCGGGCGGCGCGACGACGGCCCAGGCGCTGCTGCCGCTGAACTTCGCGAACCAGGGCGACACGGTCGATTACGTCGTCACCGGCCACTGGGGCAAGACCGCGCTCAAGCAGCTCACCCCGGCGGTGTCGGTGAACATCGCCGCGAGCGGCGAGGGCGACGGGTACCGCAAGATTCCTGCGCGCGATACCTGGCGGCTGACGCCGGGCGCGGCCTATGTGCACATCACCGCGAACGAGACCATCCACGGCGTCGAGTACCGGCCGGCCTGGGGCGAAACCGCGCCCGACACCGGTGACGTGCCGTTGTTCGCCGATTTCAGTTCCAGCATCGCGTCCGAGCCGATCGACATCTCGCGTTACGGCGTGATCTACGCCGGCGCGCAGAAGAATCTCGGGCCCGTCGGCATCTCGGTCGTCATCGTGCGCCGCGACCTGCTCGAGCGCGCCGGGATGCCACGCGCCGACATCTTCAATTACGGCTCGCAGCTCGCCAACGACTCGATGCTCAACACGCCGCCGACCTGGAACTGGTACGTGGCCGGTCTCGTATTCCGTTGGATGATCGACGAAGGCGGCACGGTGGAGTTCAACCGCCGCAGCGACGAGAAGGCGGCGCTGCTCTACGGCGCGATCGACGGCTCGGGCGGCTTCTATCGCAACGACATCGATGCGGCCGTGCGCTCGCGCATGAACGTGCCGTTCTTCCTCGCCGACGAAGCCCGCAATGCCGCGTTCCTCGACGGCGCGCGCGAGGCCGGCCTGATCGGTCTCAAGGGCCACCGCGTGCTCGGCGGCATGCGCGCGTCCATCTACAACGCGATGCCGGTCGACGGCGTCCGCAGCCTCGTTGCCTACATGCAGGATTTCCAGAAGACCCATGGCTGATTCGAAGAAGAAGACCCCGGTGGCCGCACAGGCGAAGAAGCCGGCGGCTGCGAAGGTGGACGCGGTGAAGGCCGCCGCCACCGCAGGTGTCGCCAAGCCCGATCTCGATGCGGTACGCGCGCAGATCGACGGCATCGACCGCCAGATCCAGACGCTGATCGCCGAGCGCGCGCAGTTCGCGCGCCAGGTCGGCAAGGCGAAGGGCAAGCTCGCCGCCGCAGTCGACTATTACCGGCCCGAGCGCGAAGCGCAGGTGCTGCGCCGTGTCGTGGACCGCAACGACGGGCCGCTGTCGGATACCGAACTCGTGCGCCTGTTCCGCGAGATCATGTCCGCGTGCCTCGCCCAGCAGGAACCGCTGAAGATCGGCTACCTCGGGCCTGAAGGCACGTTCTCGCAGCAGGCCGTGCACAAGCAGTTCGGCCATTCGGCCAAGGGCCTGCCGCTGGCCAGCATCGAGGAAGTGTTCGACGAGGTCGCTGCCGGCAATGCCGATTTCGGCGTGGTGCCGGTCGAGAATTCGGGGCAGGGCACGATCCAGTCGACGCTCGACATGTTCCTGACCTCGCCGCTGAAGATCTGCGGCGAAGTGGAACTGCGCGTGCACCAGTACCTGCTGTCGCGCACCGGTCGCATCGAGGACATCGAGCGCGTGTATTCGCACGGCCTGTCGCTGGCGCAGTGCAAGCAGTGGCTGCGCGAGAACCTGCCGGGCGTCGAAAAGCACGCGGTGGTCAGCAATGCAGAGGCCGTGCGGCGGGCGAAGAAATCCGACGACGCGGCGGCGATCGCCGGCGAGAACGCCGCGCACGTCTACGGCATGCAGGTACTCGCCGGTCCGATCGAGGATCGCAGCGACAACACCACGCGCTTTCTGGTGATCGGCCGCGGCGCGTTCCCGACCTCGGGCAACGACCGCACGTCGCTGATGGTCTTCATCCGCGACCAGCCGGGCGCGCTGTACCGCATTCTCGAGCCACTGGCGCGTCGTGACATCAGCATGAACCGCATCGAATCGCGCCCCGCGCATGGTGCGCTGTGGCAGTACGCGTTCTTCATCGAGGTCAACGGCCACGTCGACGAATCGCCGCTCAAGGACGCGCTGGGCGAGATCGACGCGTTCGCCGGCGAGGTCCGCGTACTCGGTTCCTACCCGGTCGCCGTGCCGTGAGCGAGGCGTCGTGGATCGCGGCGCCGGGTGCGCCGCTGCGTGGTGAAGTGCGGGTGCCGGGCGACAAATCGGTCTCGCATCGCGCGATCATGCTGGCCGCACTCGCCGACGGCACGTCGCGCATCGAAGGTTTTCTCGAAGGCGAGGACGCGCGCGCGACCGAAGCGATCTTCCGCAGCCTGGGTGTCGCGATCGACACGCCGGCGCCGGGTATGCGCGTCGTCCACGGCGTCGGCATCGACGGCCTGCGCGCGGCTGAAGGTCCGCTCGACTGTGGCAACGCGGGCACCGGCATGCGTCTGATCGCCGGTCTGCTCGCGGGCCAGGCCTTCGACAGCACGCTGGTCGGTGATGCCTCGCTGTCGAAGCGCCCGATGCGCCGCGTTACCGAGCCGCTGGCGCAGATGGGCGCGCGCATCGACACCGGCGACGGCGGCGTGCCGCCGCTGCACGTGCACGGCGGCACGCCGCTGACCGGCATCAAATTCGACAACGTGCTCGCCAGCGCGCAGGTGAAATCCTGCCTGCTGCTGGCGGGTCTCTACGCCGACGGCGACACCGTCGTGCACGAACCTCGGCCGACCCGCGATTACACCGAGCGCATGCTCGCCGCGTTCGGCTGGCCGATCGAGTTCGCGCCGGGCATCGCGCGCCTCAGCGGCGGGCATCGCCTGCATGCAACGGACGTACGCGTACCGGCGGACTTCTCGTCGGCCGCGTTCTTCCTCGTCGCCGCGTCGATCGTCCCCGGTTCCGATCTGCTGCTGCGCCGTGTCGGCATGAATCCGCGGCGTACCGGCCTGCTGCACGTACTGCGCCTGATGGGCGCGGACATCGTCGAATCCGGAGCGGGCGAGGAGGGTGGCGAGCCGGTGGCCGATCTGCGCGTGCGTCATGCACCGCTGCACGGCATCGACGTGCCTGAGGCGCACGTGCCGGACATGATCGACGAATTCCCGGCGCTGTTCATTGCCGCGGCCTGTGCCTCGGGCGTGACACGGGTGACCGGCGCGCACGAACTGCGGGTCAAGGAGTCGGACCGCATCGCGACAATGGCCGCAGGCCTGCGCGCGCTCGACGTCGAGATCGAGGAAGCGCCAGATGGCGCGACGATCACCGGCCGCGCGGATGGCGTCGGTGGCGGTCGCGTCGACAGCCATGGCGACCACCGCATCGCGATGTCGTTCGCGATCGCCGGTCAGCGCTCGCGCGGCGAGGTCGTCATCGGCGACACCGCGAATGTCGCGACCTCGTTTCCGGGGTTCCTGGAGCTGGCGCAGACTGTCGGCTTCTCGCTGCGCAGCGGCTGACGCCCGAATCGAGCAGGGCTTCTGTGGGAGCGCGCTTGCGCGCGATGGGCGGCGCAGAGTCACCAGTCGCGCGCACGCGCGCTTCCTCAGGTTCCGAATCGTCCAAAGAACAACGCCCGCATCCGGAAGATGCGGGCGTTGCGTTTTCAGCGCGTATCGGACTGCGTGATCAGCCTGCGTCCTGCAGCGTGAACTCGATCGGCACGCGGACCGCGCTCGCGGTGGGCTTGCCGCCCTTGATCGCCGGTTCGAACTTCCAGTCGCGCACCGCCTGCTGCGCGGCGCGATCGAGGTCGCGTGAACCGCTGCGCTTCTCGACGGTCACGTCCGTGGCGTTGCCGTTCGCGTCCACCTGCACCAGCAGGATCAGCGACCCTTCTTCGCGGCTGCGCGCGGCGGCCGGCGGGTACGGGATTTCCGGCTGCGCGACCGGGCGGGCTTCGCGATCGGCGGGGCGGGCGGGCGTCGTGTCGGCGCGTGGCGTGGTGCGGGTCGCAGGCTCTCGTTCGGCGGGCGGCGCGGCCGGGTCGTCGATGACCGGCGTCGGCGGCAACTCGGGCGTGTCGGTGGTGCCGCGCTGGGTCAGCGCATACCAGCCGAGTGCGACGAGCACCACGAGCAACAGGATCCACACGAGCGGGCTGGAACCCTTGCGCGGCGGTTCCTGCGGCGGCGGATCGATGGGACGCTGCACCGGGTCGTTCATGGCCGCACCTCCTTACCTGAATGGGTGCGGCGAGCTTCCCACGCAGGATGTGGACGCGATGTGCAGTGCGAAAGCGCCGTGCTCAGCCGCCTTCGGGCGCGAACGAGAACGGAATCCGCAGCTCGCCGGCGACCGGCTGGCCATCTCGCATCGCCGGTTCGAATCGCCAGCGACGCACTGCGGAGACGGCCGCGCGATCGAGACGTCGATGCTGGCTGCTGCTGACGACGTCGACGCCCTCGACGCGACCATCCGCGCCGACCTGGACCCGCAACAGCACATCCCCACGCTCGCCACGCCGCATCGATGCCCGCGGGTATTCGGGCTGCTGGGTGGAGACGGGGCGCGGCACGCTGCTCGGCAGATCGGCGGCCGCGGTCGTGACCGGCGGGGCGGGCGCCTGGTCCAGAGGCGCTGCGACAGGTGCGGGCGGCGGCGCGGTCTGCGGCACGTGCGCATCGATGCGTACCGGCGTGCGCGTGTCCTGCGGACTGGCGTAATCGAAACCCCGATCGGTGCTGCCGGCGGCGGGCAACGGCGCCGGTAGGGGCGTCATCGCGCGGTCGCCGGCGACTGCCGGAATGTCTTCGCCATCGCCACCGGCATCCGTCGACGGACGCGCCAGCCACAGCAGCGCGAACAGCAGCAGACCGGCGACGCAGCCCCCGGCCACGAACCACCACGCACGCCCGCTCGGCATCACGTCGCGCAGCGTACGGCGCAAGCGGACGGACAAGGGCGGGGACGAAGCGGGCATGGCGGGCTCCTCGACGTGGCGCCGCATTCTTGCACACGCCTTCGCGCCGACTGTTCGGCGCGCAGACGCAGCGGGCGCGTCCCGCAGGAATCCGGGCGATAATGCGGATTCCGTTATCGATAAGCCGAAGCCCCGCCATGCTCGATCCCAGCCTTCTGCGCCAGCACGTCACCGATACCGCCGCGCGCCTGCGCGAGACCCGCGGGTTCGAGCTGCCGGTGTCGCGGATCGAATCGCTGGAAGCCGAACGCAAGCAGATCCAGGTGCGCACGCAGGAACTGCAGAACCTGCGCAACACGCGCAGCAAAGCGATCGGCCAGGCCAAGGCCAGGGGCGAGGACGTCGCGCCGTTGCTGGCCGAGGTTGCGGGGTTCGGTGATGAATTGAAGGCCAGCGAAGCGCGTCTGGTCGAGATCCAGGCCGACATCGAGGCGATCGTGCTCGGGGTGCCGAACCTGCCCGATGCCGGCGTGCCGGTGGGCCGCGACGAATCCGACAACGTCGAAGCCTCGCGCTGGGGCACGCCGCGCACGTTCGACTTCGAAGTCCGCGACCACGTCGCGCTCGGCGAGCGCCATGGGTGGCTCGATGCCGAGACAGCAGCCAAGCTCAGCGGCGCGCGCTTCACCGTGCTGCGCGGCAAGCTCGCGCGCCTGCATCGCGCACTTGCGCAGTTCATGCTCGATCTGCACACCAACGAGCATGGCTACGAAGAAACCAGCGTGCCGCTGATCGTCAACGCCGACACGATGCGCGGCACCGGCCAGTTGCCGAAGTTCGAAGACGACCTGTTCGCAACGCTGTTCGGCGACGAGACGCGGTATCTGATTCCGACCGCCGAAGTGCCGTTGACCAACATCGTGCGCGACACGATCGTCGAGGCCGATCGCCTGCCGCTGCGCATGAGCGCGCATTCGCTGTGCTTCCGCTCCGAGGCCGGCAGCCACGGCCGCGACACGCGCGGCATGATCCGCCAGCACCAGTTTGAAAAGGTCGAGATGGTGTCGATCGTGCGCCCCGAGGACAGCGACACCGAGCTCGAGCGCATGACGCGCTGCGCCGAAACCGTGCTCGAACGGCTCGGCCTGCCGTACCGCAAGCTGCTGTTGTGCACCGGCGACATGGGCTTCGCCGCGCGCCGTACCTACGATCTCGAAGTCTGGCTGCCGTCGCAGGAGACCTATCGGGAAATCTCGTCGTGCTCGAACACCGGCGACTTCCAAGCGCGGCGCATGCAGGCGCGCTGGCGCAATCCCGAGACCGGTAAGCCGGAACCCGTGCACACGCTCAACGGGTCGGGCCTCGCGGTCGGTCGCACGCTGATCGCGGTGATGGAGAACTACCAACAGGCGGACGGTTCGATCGAGGTCCCCGAGGCGCTGCGGCCGTACATGGGCGGCCTGTCGCGGATCGACTGATGCCGCTGCGCCTGCTTCGGCGTCCTATCTGGAACGAATGGCAGCGATAGACGCTGTCTGTTGCGAAATTGGAATAAAGGTGATGGAATATCGGGGATTGTTCTGATAGCGAGGTTCCCCCACATGCAGGATCTCAACGATCTGTACTACTTCGCGATGGTCGTCGAGCACGGTGGCTTCGCGGCTGCCGAACGTGCGCTCGGCATTCCGAAATCGCGTCTGAGCCGCCGCATCAGCCAGCTTGAAACCGAGCTCGGCGTGCGTCTGTTGCAGCGTTCCACGCGTCGCTTCGCGGTCACCGATGTCGGCCAGAGCGTGTTCCGCCATGCGCAGTCGATGCTCGCCGAGGCGACCGCCGCGCGTGAGGTGGTCGACCGCCTCAGCGCCGAGCCGCGCGGACTCGTCCGCGTCAGCGTGCCCGTGAGCATCGCCCAGCAGTCGATTCCGCAGATGCTGCCGGAGTTCCTCGCGCGCTATCCGCAGGTGCGCGTGCAGCTGCACGTCAGCAACCGCCGCGTCGACGTCATCAACGAGGGTTTCGACGTCGCGGTACGCGTGCGTTCCAAGCTCGACGATGACGGCAGCCTGGTGATGCGCAGCTTTGGCCAGATCCAGGAACTGCTGGTCGCCAGCCCGGGTTATCTCGATCGCATGGGCCGCCCGAAGGATCCCGACGAGCTCGACCAGCACACCACGATGAGCATGGGCGAGGACGAGGTGAAGCAGCGCTGGGACCTGCAGGCCAACGATGGCACCACGCGCCGCGTGGAGCTCAAGCCGCGCGTCGCCGGCTTCGATTTCCCGATGCTGATGGCGCTGGCCAAGCAGGGCCTCGGCATCACGATGCTGCCCGAAACCCTGTGCGCCGAGGCCGTGCGCAACGGCGAACTCGAAGTCGTACTGCCCGACTGGCACCTGCCGCAGGGCATCGCGCACGCCGTGTTCGCCTCGCGTCGCGGCCTGCTGCCGGCGGTGCGCGTCTTCATCGACTTCCTCGCCGAGAAGTTGCCGCCGCTGATCGAGGCCTCCAGCCTCGATTGCCGCAACTGCGAGAAGAAGCCGATGCCCGGCGCCATCCCGCCCCCGCGTATCTCCACCGCCGCGGTGCGTGCGACAATGGCGTGATCGCGCCACGCCACGCGATCACGCGTGGCGTTTGCTTCGACGTTTGACGGCGAGCCGTAATCGCGTCAGCGGCGCAAGTGATGAAGCGGGACACATCGGAGAGATGGCCGAGTGGTTTAAGGCAGCGGTCTTGAAAACCGCCGAAGGGTCAAACCTTCCGTGGGTTCGAATCCCACTCTCTCCGCCAATCTCGTCCCGCGCTGCACACGCGATGTTGCTGCAGCTGCATCTCGCGACCCGTCTGGCCTCTTCCCATGTTCCGTTTGTTGCCGCCACGCGGTGACGGTAGCTGCTGTTTCGCCAATCGGCGCTTGTGTTCTGCCGCCGCCGGAATGCGCACAGGACAATCTGCACCTCGGGAGGAGCGACATGAAGCGCACAAGATCAGTGTGGATCGCGATCGCCGTGATGGGTGCGATCGGAGCAGGTGTCGCCTGGAACGAGGTGCGCCGTGGATACGATGCCGCGCGTGCATCGCATACATCGCCGGTCGCGGCGCCATCCAGCCCGCCGGCCGGGTCATCCGCGTCGACGGGCGCATCGCCACCCACCCTGAATTCGCAGCCGCCCGTTACAGGCGTCGATCAAAGCCGGACTGTGTCAGCAGAGCAGGGCGCCTCTCCCACGAACACGAAGCGCCTGCTCGCACGCGCGCTGGTGCTCGACCATCTGCGCAATCCCGCCACGGCCGAGTTTCGACACGAGCGGGTCCTGCAGAACGGCGAGATCGTCTGCATGGAGGTCAATTCGAAGGATGGCTTCGGCGGTGATGTCGGCTATACGCAGGCCGTGGTGATTTCGCGGCCCGGCGTCGCGCCGATCGTCTGGGTCGACGACACGCGCCAGCACGTCGCGCGCGCTGCGTGCGAAACGGCGTAGTCATAGCTGGATCCGAAGAGCCCGCCGAAGCTGGCTGCCGTGCCGATCGCTGCCCTCAGCTTATCGCAGCCGGGTCGCCGTACGGCAAATGCAGCGCGCCCGCGTCGCGCAGTGCGGCCTCGGCACCTGCCAGCGTGTCGCCCGCGCCATCGATCACCACCAGCACGCGACCTGCTTCGATCTCGCCTTCGAATTTCTGGCGGATCGGATCGGGCAGGGAGGCGCCGACCAGTGACGATGCCCAGGTGCCGACTGCCGCGCCGCCCAGGGTCGTCAACGCGACACCGGCGAGTGTCAGCCCGAGCGGCGGCACTGCGACTGCGACCAGTCCTGCCAGCAGACCCGTCGCGCCGCCGATGCCGGCACCGCGGACGGCGGCATGCTCGAAATCGGTCGGCGCTTCCTTCTGGTGTTCGGGCATCGCGTCGAGCTCGACATCACCGCGCGCGATGAGCGAGATGTCGTCTTCGGCGATACCCGCTTCACGTGCGGCACGGACCGCTGTTTCGGCAGCTTGCAGGGACGGCGTGCTGTAGACGCGACGGACTTTCATGCTCGGCTCCGTGCCTGGCTGGCGTGGCGCGAGCATCGGTCCGTGCGCGTCAGGCGACCGTGAATCGGCTGCAGTCAGCCGATCCCGATACCGCCCGCCTTGCCCGACAGGTGCTCGTACAGGATCACGCTGCCGATGACGATCAGGATCAGGCCGCCGACGATTTCCGCGCGTTTGCCAACGATCGCGCCGAGTGCGCGGCCGAGCATGATCCCCGTCGTCACCATGACCAGCGTGCAGACGCCGATGACGGTCGCAACCAGTAGGATGTTGACGTCGAGAAAGGCGAGGCCCACGCCGACCGCCATCGCGTCGATGCTGGTGGCGAAGCCGGTCGCGGCGAGATTCCAGAACCCGTGTGGGCGTGCGTCGCCTTCGGCATCGTCGGGCGCATCCTTGCGGAGGCCGGCGAACACCATGCGGATGCCGAGCGCGCCGAGCAGCACGAATGCGATCCAGTGATCCCAGGCGGTGACGTAGGAGGCCGCCGCAAGGCCGAGCGCCCAGCCGATCAGCGGCGTCACGCCTTCGATGACGCCGAAGATCGCGCCTGCGCGCAGCGCTTCCGGAAAACGGGGGTGTTGCATCGCCGCGCCCTTGCCGATGGCGGCGGCGAATGCATCGGTGGACATGGCGAAGCCGATCAGGACGATCGATAGAAAGGACATGCGGGAACTGCTTCGGGTCGGGCGGAGACGATGCACGGCACGCCGGCGCGCCCAACCTCCGTAGCGCCGATGCACCGCTGGTCTCGCCTACCTGGACTGGTTGCCTGCACCACGATCATGCGGATCGAGTGTGTTGATACAGGCGCTTCCGCGATGCGGAAGCCGGCTACTCCCCAAGGGGA
This sequence comes from Luteimonas flava, assembly GCF_036584485.1. Classification (NCBI taxonomy): domain Bacteria; kingdom Pseudomonadati; phylum Pseudomonadota; class Gammaproteobacteria; order Lysobacterales; family Lysobacteraceae; genus Luteimonas; species Luteimonas flava. Next base: position 894,164 of record NZ_JAZHBM010000001.1, read on the forward strand.
CGCGCATGCTATCAGCGCGTCTGACACAACGCACACGTATAGCCGATGACATGATCGCGAGGGTCGCCGGACGTGCGTTGCATGCAGAGATTACGGCGCGCAAGGCGCAGGTGAACCGGAAGCGCGCCGCACCGTGTCCGTGCTTGAGATACGCCGCATCGGCTCTATACTGGCCGGGTCAGAGCGACTTCTGACTCCCGGGGGTGCCCAGGCTTCGACGGGGGTTGCGAAATTGCCTGGTGCATGCCGAGGGGGCGACTTTCCTCGTTAATCCAGTAGCAAACTTTTAGTTGCCAACGACGACAACTACGCTCTCGCCGCTTAAGGCGTAAGCCCCGAACCTACTTGTGCCCGTGCTCGTAGATGTAGGGTCATTATCACGGAACCGGCTGTGATGGCTGCCTGTCAGTCACGGCTTAACCAAAGCAGGCTGGTCCTGGGGTGCGCTTCGCACACCGTGCTGCCACAGGGCGAGATCCAACGGTGAGCTAAGCATGTAGTACCGGGGATGGAGTGCCTTCGGACGCGGGTTCGATTCCCGCCACCTCCACCATATGTCGAGAAACCGGGCCTTCGGGCCCGGTTTTTTTTGTTCGATGCGCGTGCGCTCGTTATGCTGTCGTGATGGCCGCGTCCACGCCACATCCGCCCGTCCCGCCCACACGTGTGCAGTCCGCCTGGCGGCTGCGCCGGAGTCATGTGCTCGCCGGTCTCGTATTGCTGGGCTCGCTGTTGATGGTGGCGCTGTATGCGCGAGGCGCCGGGGAGCGCGAGCGCCGGCTGGCGGAGGCGAGTTTCATCGCCGATGCCGACCAGTTGGCCGAAACCGTGCGCCAGCGCCTGCTGCAGTACGAGCTCAGCATCCGGGGCGGCGTGGCGCTGCACAGCGCAGCGGTGGAAACGCCGACCGCGCGGCAGTGGCGCGGCTATGTCGAAGGTCTGGATATCCGCCGCCAGCTGCCCGGCATGATGGGGATCGGCTACGTGGCCTATCTCGATCCGCGCTCGCTGGCCGAACTGCAGTTGCGTCAGCGTGCGGCGGGCGAGGGCCTGTTCTCGGTGACGCCGCGCGGCGTGCGACCGCATTACGGCGCGATCCTCTATTTTGAGCCCGAGATCGACTCAAGTCGACTCGCCATTGGCTACGACCAGTACAGCGATCCGACCCGCCGCGCCGCGATGGACGCGGCGCGCGACAGCGGCGAAGTGCGGTTGAGTGCGCCGGTGCGCCTGCGCCAGTACGGGCGCGAGGGGCAGGCGGGTGTACTGCTGTTCGCGGCGGTGTATCGCACCGCGCGGCTGCCGGTGTCGCAGGTCGGTCGCGAGAACGCACTGGTGGGCTGGGTATACGCGCCGTTCCGCACCGCGGAGTTCATCGACCGCTCGATGATCGCCGTGGACCGCAATCTGGCGTTCCGCATCGTCGACGTCAGCAATGGCGCGGAGACGCCGCTGCTGGCCTCCAAGGGCTGGGTCGACGACCCGTCGGGCGATACCCGCGTGCTGCACACCGTGACCCAGCAGCTTTACGGCCGCAGCTGGCGCTACGACTTCCAGCACGTCGGCCCGCTCACGTCCGCCGGCATGCGCGAACTGCAGGCCACGCTCATCGCAGGCGTGGTCGCATCGCTGTTGCTGTTCGCGGTGGTGATGACGCTGGCGCAGACCCAGTCCCGCGCCGAGACGCTCGCGCACCGGCTCAGCGATTCGTACCGGCGCAGCGAACAACGTTTCCGCAATGCGATGCAGTACTCGGCGATCGGCATGGTGCTGCTCGATCGCAACGGGGTGATTCTCGAAAGCAATCCGGCGATGGCCGAGATCGCCGGCGTCAGCCAAGCGACGTTGAACGGCACGCTGATGGGGAGCTCCTTCGCGGATGCGCATGACGACGTCACGCGCACGCAGGAGATGCAGGCCCTGCGCGAAGGCGTACATCGCAGCACGCGCAGGCTGCGACGCCACGATGGCGACATCCGCGAGGTGCATCTGGCCTCGACCCTCATGCCCGGCGACGACGGCAGCGACGTCGCGCGGCTGGTGCAGGTCGACGACGTGACCGAGCGCCTGCGTGCGGAGGCGCAGGTGCATGCGCTCAACCGGACGCTGGAGTCACGCGTCGAACAGCGCACGCGCGAACTCACCCAGGCCAATCACGAGCTCGAATCCTTCGCCTACATCGTCTCGCACGACCTGCGTGCGCCGCTGCGCAGCATCGACGGGTTCGGCCGCATCCTCGCCGAGCGCTACCACGCGATCATCGATGCACAGGGGCAGGATTACCTGGCGCGCGTGCGCAACGCGGCTTCGCGCATGGATGAGCTGATCGATGCACTGCTGAGGATGTCGCGGATCAGCCGCGGCGAGTTCAAGCGTGCGCCGCTCGACCTCACGCGCATGGCGGGTGATGTGCTGTCGGAACTGCGGCAGACCGAACCCGACCGCGAGGTCGCGGTGCGCATCGCGCCGGGCCTGCAGGCCGACGGCGATCCCGCGCTGGTGCGCAACCTGCTCGAGAACCTGCTGGGCAACGCCTGGAAGTTCACCGCGAACACCGCACGCGCGACGATCGAGTTCGGCGTCGAGCCGGGTGGCGTGTTCTACGTCGCCGATAACGGGGCAGGGTTCAATGCCGATTACGCCGGCAAGCTGTTCCGCCCGTTCCAGCGTCTGCATCGCGACGACGAGTTCAAGGGCCATGGCGTGGGTCTGGCCTCGGTGCGGCGCATTGTCGAGCGCCATGGCGGCACGATCGACGCCACCGGACGACCCGATGGCGGTGCGACGTTCCGCTTCACGCTGGCGTCGGTCGCGCAGCGACGCTGATCAGTCGCGCGTCGTCATGCGCGCGACTTCGAGGGATCAGGCGTTCTTGTTGTGCGCCCGCATCGCGCGCTGCTTGTCGCGCGCCCAGTCGCGATCCCGCGCGACGTCGCGCTTGTCGTGGCTCTGCTTGCCCTTTGCCAGCACCACCTCGGCCTTGACCTTGTTGCCCTTCCAATACAGCGCGGTGGGCACCACGGTGTAGCCGTCGCGTTGTACGCGGCCGATCAGCGTGTCGATCTCGCGCCGGTGCAACAGCAGCTTGCGCGTGCGATGCGGATCGGCGATCACGTGCGACGAGGCCTGGCTGAGCGGCGTGATCTGCGCGCCGATCAGGAACAGCTCGTTGTGCAGCACCATCGCGTAGCTCTCGCCGATGATCGCGCGGCCCGCGCGGATCGCCTTCAGCTCCCAGCCCTGCAACGCCAGGCCCGCTTCGAAGCGGTCTTCGAAGTAGTACTCGTGGCGCGCGCGCTTGTTCAGCGCGATGGTGCCCGTGCTGTTTGCCTTATCCTTGTCCTTGCCGCTCTTCTTGCTCATCCGTCCATTGTCCCTGAAGCAGGTCCCCCAGGCGAGTCATGCCCAAGATCGAACGTAGTGCCCTCGTCGGGCAGCCCGCCGAGCGCATGTACGCGCTGGTCAACGATGTCGCCGCCTATCCCCGCCGCTTCGCCTGGTGCGATGCCGCGGAGATCCAAGAGGCGACCCAATCGCGCATGGTCGCGCGTCTGGATCTGGGCCTCGGTGCACTGCGCACCTGGTTCACGACCGAGAATACGTTGTCGCCGCCCGACACCATCGACATGCAGCTGCGCGACGGTCCATTCAAGTCGCTGCACGGCCGCTGGACCTTCCGGACGCTCGGCGACGGCGCCTGCAAGGTTACGCTGCTGCTCGAATTCGAGCCCAAGAGCCGCTTGATGCTGCCCGCGCTCACGCTCGGGTTCAAAGGCCTCGCCGACCGCATGGTCGACGATTTCGTACGGGTGGCCGAACACGAGACCGCTGCGTGAAAGCGGTACGCGTGGTCCGGGCCCGGCCCGGGCACCACGATGACTGGACGCTGCATCTGGAAGACGCGACGACCGTCGCCGATGCGATCGACGTCATGCGCCGGACCGCACCGACCGCGCTGGATGCGGTCGCCGGCTATGCGGTGTTCGGAGTGCGGGTGCAGCTTGCGACGCTGCTGCGAGACGGCGATCGGCTGGAATTGCTCGAAGCGCTGCAGGCCGATCCGAAGGATGCGCGTCGACGACGCGCGGCGGCGAGTCGCGGCGAAGGCTGAGCCTGCGGGCCAGCGACCGCTCAGCGGCGCTGGTTGCCCTTCTCGCGCGGCAGGTTGCCGAACTTGCGCATCTCGGCCGCCAGTTCCTCGTCGCGCTTCGGGAAGTACTCGCCTTCCCAGCGTGCGAGCTGGTCGTTCTCGAAGAACAGGGTGAAGTTCTTCACTTCGGTCCGGCCACGACGGTCCACGCGCTGCGAGGCGGTGTAGTCCCAACGCTGGTGGTGGAAGGGGTCGGCGATCGACGGCGTGCCCAGCAGCGCCTCGACCTGCGCCTTGCCCATGCCGACCTGCAGCTGCTCGACCGCAGCGCCGTCGATCAGGTTGCCCTGGTAGATCGGCTGCTTGTACAGCAGGCCGCAACCACTGATGGCGAGGGCGAGAACCGGAACGAGAAGAAGCTTGTGCATGTCGTGGGTGACGGCCTGGAATGACCGGCCGATGATACACTGCGGGCCACGCCGCAACCGCGATCCAGGCAGCTGGCGTTCAACCGCCAGTGGTATGCCGGCCCGTTTTTCGTCGGCCCGTCCGGAGACACTCATGGAATCGCTCGACCTGCGCAAGGCCGGCCTGAAAGTCACCCATCCGCGGATGCGGATCCTGCAGTTGCTCGAGCAGCGCACGCCGCGCCAGCACCTGACCGCTGAAGCCATCTACCGCCAGCTGCTGGAGCAGGGCGACGAGATCGGCCTGGCCACCGTCTACCGCGTCCTGACCCAGTTCGAGGCCGCCGGTCTCGTGCTCAAGCACAACTTCGAAGGCGGCCACGCCGTCTATGAACTCGACCGAGGTGGCCACCACGACCACATGGTCGACGTGGACAGCGGCAAGATCATCGAGTTCGAGAGCGCCGAGATCGAGGAACTGCAGCGGCAGATCGCCGACCAGTACGGCTACATCCTCGAAGAGCACTCGCTGGTGCTCTACGTCCGCAAGAAGCGCTGACGCATCCCGGGCCGGCCGCCGCTCCGTGTGCGGTGGTCAGTATTCGTGGCGTATGTCGTCGTCGAGCGTCAGCCAGGCGTGCATGCGTTCTTCGTAATACGAGACGTCCGGCGCGGGAAATGCGGGATCGGCGAACGCGCCGACCGGAATCGCGACCAGGTCGGGCATCGCGTCCACGACGTAGAACACCGTCGATCCGCACTGCGGGCAGAACGATGCGCGCATGCGACCGCCGCTGTCGCCGATACGTATGTATTCGCCGTGCGTGCCGTGCACCTGCGTGGCCGCAGCCGGGAACCGTGCCTGCACGCCGAACGCGCTGCCGGTGCGACGCTGGCAGTCCAGGCAATGGCAGACGGATACGCGCACCGGCGCGCCGGACACGTCGATCCGCAACTGACCGCAGGCGCAACGGGCCGTGCGCGGGTCCATCGCGTCAGACCATGCCCTGCAGCAGCTTGCGGGCCGCGGCCCGCGCTTCCTTGCTGACGTCGACGCCGCCGAGCATGCGTGCGAGTTCCTCGGTGCGCTCGCCGGTATCGAGCAGGCTGACCCGGCTTTCGGTCGCGCCCTCGGCGCTGGATTTGTGCACGCGGTAATGCGTGTGGCCCTTCGAGGCCACCTGCGGCAGATGGGTCACGCACAGCACCTGACGGCTTTCGCCAAGTGCACGCAGCTTGCGGCCGACGATGTCGGCAACCGCGCCGCCGATGCCCGAATCGACTTCGTCGAACACCATCGTCGGCACGGCGTCGTGGCCGAGCGCGGCGACTTCGATCGCCAGCGAGATGCGTGACAGTTCGCCGCCGGACGCGACTTTGCGCAGCGCACGCGGCGGCTGACCGGCGTTGGCCGACACCATGAATTCCACGCGCTCGGCGCCCTGTGGATCGGGCCGCGTGGTCTCGACCGGTTCGATCGCGACCTCGAACACGCCGCCGCCCATGCCCAGCTCGTGGATCAATGCAGTGGTCGCGCTCGACAGCGCCTTGGCCGCCTTGCGGCGCGCTGCGCCGAGACGATCGGCGGCGGTGCGCCAGCGGCCCATCGCGGCTTCGATCTCGCCGTCGAGTTGCTTGAGGCGTTCGCCGGCGCCGTCGAGCTGATCGCGTTCGCCGGCGAGGCGCGTCTGCACGTCGATGAGTTCTTCCGGCGTCACCCGATGCTTGCGCGCGAGTTCGTGCAGGCGGCCGAGGCGCTGTTCCAGCGTCTCCAACTGCTCGGGATCGATGTCCAGATCGTCGCGGACCTGGCCCAGCAGCAATGTGGCCTCGTCGAGCTGGATCGCGGCGGCGTCGAGCATCGCGTCGACCTCGCCGAGTCGCGGTTCGTGCGCGCGCATCCGCGCCAGATCGTGCCGCAGCGCCTGCAGCGCCTGCGGCAGTCCGAGATCGTCGTCGCCGCGCATGCGCTCGAGCGCCGCATCGCAGGTCTGGATCAGGCCGGCGGCGTTCGCGTGCCGGCGATGGCTGGCGAACAGATCGGCTACCGCGTCGGCGGCGAGCGCTTCGCCGTCGAGTTCGTCGAGCTGGTGCTGCAGCCAGTCGCGGCGCTCGGCGACATCGCCGATGCCGACCAGCGCATCGCGCTCGTCGTGCAGTGCGCGCCAGGTCTGCGCGGTCGCACGCACTTCGGCGAGCAGCGCACCATTGCCGGCCTGCGCATCGAGCAGCGCGAGCTGGCTGCCGCGGGCGAGCAGGGCCTGGTGTTCGTGCTGGCCGTGGATCTCGACCAGATGACCGGCCAGTTCGCCGAGCTGGGTGATCGTGGCCGGCCGGCCGTTGATCCAGGCGCGCGAGCCGCCATCGGCGCGCAGCGTGCGGCGCAACTGGCAGGTGTCACCATCATCGAGTTCATGTTCGCGCAGCCAGCGCAGCGCGGGCGCGGCATCGTCGAGCGTGAACTCCGCATGCAGTTCGGCGCGCTCGGCGCCATGGCGCACGATGCCGCTGTCGGCGCGTTGGCCCGACAGGAAGCCCAGCGCATCGACCAGCAGGGATTTGCCGGCGCCGGTTTCGCCGGAGATGACGGTCAGGCCGGCGCCGAACTCCAGATCCGACTGGCTGGCGACGGCGAAATTGCGGATGGCGAGATGGGTCAGCATGGGTGCGGATTGTGCCTTGAGGCGTTGCGGGCGAGTAGATCGGCGAGAGGATCTGCATTCGACGGTGCGCTGAATACCGCGCGTCCGTCTCACGGCCGGAGAATGCGGCGCTTGCATCGCCCACAGGCGCACCGTATACCGCCCGCATGTCATCCGATCCCCGCCATCCGCTCGATCCGCGCGCCAGGCAGCTGTTGCGCACGCTGATCTCGCGGCACATCCAGGACGGCGGTCCGGTCGGATCGCAGACCCTGGCCCGGCATGCGGGCCTCGACGTCAGCGCGGCGACGATCCGCAACATCCTGTCGGATCTGGAAGACGCCGGTTTGCTGGCCTCGCCGCACACCTCCGCCGGGCGCGTGCCGACCGCGCAGGGCTACCGCGTGTTCGTCGATTCGCTGCTGCAGGTCAAGCCGTTGCGCGCGCAGGAGATGGAGCGGCTGCGCGGGGAACTGGGCGGCGGCGGGCAGCAGTCGCTGCTCGGCAGCGCGTCGGAACTGGTGTCGGCGATGACCCACTTCGTCGGCGTGGTGTCCGTGCCGCGACGCGAGCAACTGGCCTTCCGGCACATCGACTTCGTGGCGCTCGATGGCCAACGGGTCATGGCGATCATCATCTTCGCCGACCATGAAGTGCAGAACCGCATCCTCCAGACCCGCCGCAGCTTCGAGCCCGCGGAGCTGGAACGCGTGGCCAACTATCTCAACCAGCAGTACGCCGGGCGCCCGCTGGGCGACATCCGCGCGGCGCTGGTGGAGGAGTTGCGCAACGCCCGCGACGAGATGGAAGCGCTGCTGTCGCAGACCATGGAACTCGCCGAACAGGCGCTGGTGCCCGGCGACGACGACATGCTGCTGGCCGGACAGAACCGGCTGATCGGCGTGCAGGACCTGTCCGATCTCGACCGCCTGCGCGAACTGTTCGAGGCCTTCGCCCGCAAGCGAGAGATCCTGCAGCTGCTCGAACGCACGATCCGTGCGCCGGGCGTGCGCATCTTCATCGGCGAGGAGACCGGCCTGGCGCCGCTGGAAGGCATGTCGCTGGTGACCGCGCCCTATGGCGCCGGGGGCCGCACGCTGGGCGTGCTGGGCGTGATCGGGCCGACGCGCATGGCCTACGAGCGGGTGATCCCGGTGGTGCAGGCGACCGCGGCCGTGCTCGGCGCGGCGCTGCAGCCTGAACCTTGAATCGCCGAGGGGCGGCCCCATAGCTGGTGCCGTCGGCGGCCAGACGACCGCCCCGGAACCCGACATGACCCAGCAGCACGATTCGCAGTCCCCCGATTTCCACGAGACCGACGGCCCGGACGCGGCCTCGGTCGAGCAGCAACTGGCCGACCAGGTCGAGCGCCTGACCGGCGAGCTCGAACAGCTCCGCGCGCAGGTCCTGCTCGAACGCGCCGATCTCGAGAACCAGCGCAAGCGCCTGGCCCGTGAGGTCGAGAGCGCGCGCCGCTTCGCCAACGAGCGTCTGCTGGCTGCGCTGGTGCCGGTGTTCGATGCGCTGGAGGCCGGCCTCGCCAATGCCTCGGATACCGATCCGCTGCGCAGCGGCGTCGAGCTCACGCTGCGCGAGCTGACCAAGGCGACCGAGTCCAACGGTCTGGCCACGCTGGCGCCGGCGCCGGGCGACGTGTTCAACCCCGAACACCACCAGGCGATGAGCATCGTCGAGGTGCCGGGCGTGGCGCCGGGCGCGGTGGCCCAGGTCTTCCAGAAGGGCTACCTGCTCAACGAGCGCCTGTTGCGGCCGGCCATGGTCGTCGTCGCCAAGGCTGACTGAACGCCCCGGGCCCCGGCCCGACCCCGGATTCCGATACGTCGCACCGCTTGAACGCTGTGTTGCGTGTCCCCAGATCACGGTCATCGACGGCCCCGGCCGTCACCCAGACACACATCATTCAGAGGAAGCAGCAATGGCAAAGATCATCGGCATCGACCTCGGCACGACGAACTCGTGCGTGGCGATCATGGACGGCGGCAAGGCCAAGGTCATCGAGAACAGCGAGGGCGATCGCACCACGCCGTCGATCGTCGCCTACACCAAGGACGGCGAAGTGCTGGTGGGCGCGTCGGCCAAGCGTCAGGCCGTGACCAATCCCAACAACACCTTCTTCGCGGTCAAGCGCCTGATCGGCCGCAAGTTCAAGGACGCCGAGGTCCAGAAGGACATCGGCCTGGTGCCGTACAAGATCCTCGAGCACGACAATGGCGACGCCTGGGTGTCGACCAGCGATGGCAAGCGCCTGTCCGCGCAGGAAGTCTCCGCGCGCATTCTCGAGAAGATGAAGAAGACCGCCGAGGATTACCTGGGCGAGAAGGTCACCGAAGCCGTGATCACGGTGCCGGCCTACTTCAACGACAGCCAGCGCCAGGCGACCAAGGACGCGGGCCGCATCGCCGGTCTCGACGTCAAGCGCATCATCAACGAGCCCACAGCGGCTGCACTGGCCTATGGCCTCGACAAGTCCGGCGGCGACCGCAAGATCGCCGTGTACGACCTCGGCGGCGGTACGTTCGACGTGTCGATCATCGAGATCGCCGAAGTCGACGGCGAGAAGCAGTTCGAAGTGCTGGCCACCAACGGTGACACCTTCCTCGGCGGCGAAGACTTCGACGCGCGCGTCATCGATTATCTCGTCGAAGAGTTCAACAAGGACCAGGGCATCGACCTGCGCAAGGATCCGTTGGCGCTGCAGCGTCTGAAGGATGCGGCCGAGCGCGCGAAGATCGAGCTCTCGTCCTCGCAGCAGACCGAAGTGAACCTGCCGTACGTCACCGCCGACGCTTCGGGCCCGAAGCACCTCAACATCAAGCTGACCCGCGCCAAGCTCGAGTCGTTGGTCGAGGAGCTGGTGCGCAAGACGATCGAGCCGTGCCGCACCGCGCTCAACGACGCCGGCCTGCGCGCGTCCGACATCAACGAGGTGATCCTCGTCGGTGGCCAGACCCGCATGCCCAAGGTGCAGGCGGCGGTCGCCGAGTTCTTCGGCAAGGAACCGCGCAAGGACGTGAACCCCGACGAGGCCGTTGCGATCGGCGCGGCAGTGCAGGGCGGCGTGCTGGCCGGTGACGTCAAGGACGTGCTGCTGCTCGACGTGACCCCGCTGAGCCTCGGCATCGAGACCCTGGGCGGTGTGTTCACCAAGATCATCGAGAAGAACACCACGATCCCGACCAAGGCCTCGCAGACGTTCTCCACCGCCGACGACAACCAGTCGGCCGTGACCGTGCACGTGCTGCAGGGCGAGCGCGAGCAGGCCCGCTTCAACAAGTCGCTGGCCCGCTTCGATCTCACCGGGATCGATGCCGCGCCGCGCGGCATGCCGCAGGTCGAGGTGTCGTTCGACATCGACGCCAACGGCATCCTCCACGTGTCGGCCAAGGACAAGAAGACCAACAAGGAACAGAAGGTCGAGATCAAGGCCGGTTCGGGCCTGTCGGACGACGAGATCGCCCGGATGGTCGCCGACGCCGAAGCGCACCGCGAAGACGACAAGAAGTTCCAGGAACTCGTCGGCGCACGCAACCAAGCCGATGCGCTGGTGCACGCCACCCGCAGCGCGATCAAGGACAACGGCGACAAGGTGCCGGGCGACGTGATCGGCAATGCGGAAGCCGCGATCGCCGAAGTCGAAACCGCGATGAAGGGCGACGACAAGGCGCAGATCGAAGCCAAGTCCAAGCACCTCGAAGAGGTCGCGCAGCAGCTGTTCGCGGCCGCCGGCGCAGCCGGACAGGGCGACGCCGGCGCGGCTTCGGGCGATGCGCCGAAGTCCGACGACGTCGTCGATGCCGAGTTCACCGAGGTCAAGGACGACGAGAAGAAGTAAGTCGGTACCGCCGCGGCCCCGCCGCGGCGTTTCGGCCGGAACCCCGGCATCGCGCGCGCTTTGGGCGCGGTGGTGTCGGGCGACCGGCTTCCGTTTTTAACGAGGCCGTCCCTGCGACGGTCCCTGCGACCGGTTTTCCATGAGCAAACGCGATTACTACGAAGTGCTGGGCGTCACCCGCAGCGCGACCGAAGACGAACTGAAGAAGGCCTACCGCCGTTGCGCGATGAAGTACCACCCTGACCGCAATCCCGGCGACGCGAGTGCCGAGGCGGCGTTCAAGGAGTGCAAGGAGGCCTACGAGGTCCTGTCGGACGGCGGCAAGCGGCGGATGTACGACCAGCATGGACATGCCGCGTTCGAGCACGGCATGGGCGGCGGCAATGCCGGCCCGGGCTTCGGCGGCGGCGCCGACATGGGCGACATCTTCGGTGACATCTTCGGCAACATTTTCGGCGGGGGAGGCGGTCGCGGCGGTCCGCGTCGTGGCGCCGACATCGGTTACGTGATGGAGCTCGATCTCGAGGATGCGGTGGCCGGTGTCGAGAAGCGGGTCGAACTGCCGACGCTCGCCGGTTGCGATGACTGCGACGGCAGCGGCTCGGAGGACGGGAAGCGCGAAACCTGTTCGACCTGCGCCGGTCGCGGCCAGGTGCGCATGCAGCGCGGCATCTTCACGATGCAGCAGGCATGCCCGCATTGCGGCGGCCAGGGGCAGATCATCGCCAACCCGTGCAAGACCTGCCACGGCGCCGGTCGCGTCGAGGAAGAAAAGGTGTTGTCGGTGAAGGTGCCTGCGGGCGTCGACACCGGCGACCGCATCCGTCTCGCCGGCGAGGGCGAGGCCGGTCCGGCCGGTTCGCCGCCGGGCGATCTGTACGTCGAAGTGCGCGTGCGTCCGCATGCGATCTTCCAGCGCGACGGCGACGACCTGCATTGCGAAGTCCCGGTGCGCATCTCGCAGGCCGCGCTGGGCGACATCGTGCGCGTGCCCACGCTCGGCGGTGAAGCGGAGATCCGCGTGCCCGCCGAGACGCAGACCGGCAAGGTGTTCCGCCTGCGCGACAAGGGCGTCAAGTCGGTGCGCAGCCGCAGCCCCGGCGATCTGTACTGCAAGGTCGTCGTCGAGACGCCGGTGAATCTGACCAAGGAGCAGCGCGAGCTGCTGGCGCAGTTCGAGACCACCTTCACCGGTGAGAACGCACACCGGCATTCGCCGAAGTCCAGCACCTTCATGGACGGGGTGAAGGGCTTCTGGGATCGCATGACATCCTGAGTCCTGCGATTGTTCGATCGACACGCCCGGCCCTGCGCCGGGCGTTTTCGTTTCTGCGGTCGACACAGGGTGTCCGGTCGCGAACGCAGCTTCCCGGGTGTGCCGCGCGACCCGCCGCGGTGATCCACAGAAGGTGTGGATCAACTGTCGACAAAGCTGTGGATAAGCAGTCCAAGTGCGCGTTTGCATTGGGCGACGGCACGCTGGTCACGTCGTCGCCACTGTGACGTCGCGCACATGGACCGGGCGCGGTGGCCGATCCGCTCGATCCCCGCCGTGGCGGGCTTCGTGGCACAGGACCGCGCGAAAACGCTTGACGTCAGCGCCGGATGCGCCTAGCCGGCCTGCTGTCCACATCCGGTGTGGATGGACTGTGGGTCAAGGTGTGGATAAGCGTGTCGAACGGCGTCGTCTCCGGGCGCCGACATCGTGGTGATTTTCTGCTCAGGCGCGCGGTGCGGGCCTGTTTGCGGCCTTGACCTGCGCACGCGGTGGTGCAGTCGCGCGCGGTTGGCACCCTGCCGGTGGGCCGACAGACTCCAGCGCGTGGCGCACGGGCGGAACGGCTCGCTGGAATCGGGTCGGCCGACATCGATAGCGGTCGCCAATCATCGCTGCGTGCAGGCCCGTCGAAGGGATTGACCCGGAGGCATCCGTCGCGTAGCGGCGCGGTTCTCCACAGCGCATGTGGACCGTCTGACGACAAAGTTGTGGATAAGCATCACGCGCCGCGCTGCGACGGCCCTCGAAACACGTGGTGATTTGTTCACCACCTGCCTGCATGTGTGCGGACACGGCGCTTGACCCGCGCACGCGCTTCGTCATCGCGGCGCGCGGTGCCCGATCTCACGCATGGTTCGACCGCATGCAAGGTGCAGTCGCGCTTGACCAGCCCGCGACAACCGCCTAGCCGGCCGGTCATCCACAGTGCTTGTGGATGATTCGATGACAAGTCTGTGGGTAAGCGTCATGAAGCCGGCCGTGTCGCGACGCCCACGACGCTGGTCATTGTTTGACCAGTGCAGCGAAGGGGGTTCGAGACGCCGCTTGACCCGCGCATCGTGATCCGCATGCGCAACGTGCGCGCGCCAAGTGCCGGTTCGAGGTCGGCGCGGATGGAACACTCAGTCGCGTACGAGCCCGCCGTCGACCACCAGGTTCTGTCCGGTGACCGCGCGCGACCACGGCGAGGCGAAGAACAGCGCCGCGTCGGCGAACTCGGCCGGCGTGGTCACGCTGCGCAGTGGCGTGTTCGCGGCGATGTAGTCGAACACCGCCTCGGGTGTCGCGGCGCTGGCGTCGGTGGTGCGCAGCAGGCCGCCGGACAGCATGTTGACAGTGATGCCGTCCGGGCCGAGATCGCCGGCGAGCGTGCGGGTCAACGAGAGCAGCGCAGCCTTCGCGGCCGTGTAGTCGTGATACGGCACCACCGGGTTCTGGAACAGGTTGGTGCCGATGTTGATGACGCGTCCGAAGGCGTGGGCGCACATGCCCGGCAGTGCGGCCTGCACGGTGTTCAAGGCACCGCGCACGCTGCCTTCGAACTGCGTGGCGAATGCGGGCCAGTCGATCGTGTCGGCTTTCGCGCGTGCATCGCCGTCGAACGCGAAATCGACCAGCGCATTGTTGACGACGGTGGTGATGTCGGCGCCGAAGTGTGCGCGCGCTTGCGAATGGAGCGCGTCGACCTGTACGCGGTCGGTGATGTCGGCCTGCAGCGCGATCGCACGCGTCCCGATCTGCGCGGCCAGCGCATCGGCCGCCTCGCGGCTGCGCCGGTAGTTGACGATCACACGCGCACCTTCGCGGGCGAACGCAAGGGCGATCTCGCGGCCGAGGCCCCGGCCTGCGCCGGTGACGAGGACGATCTGTTCGGACAACTGCATGACGGGGCTCGCGGCACGGGGGCCGTCAGCGTAGCGCCCGCCTGCGCGGACCGCCGAAGTCTTGCGCGCGACCGCTTCCCGTCGACGGACGCGCCGCTAGAATGCGGACATGAGCATCCTTGGCCCGCAGTCCACTCCGTCCATCGTCCCGCAACGCGGGCGCCGCACCCGTGCCATGGAGCCGCAGGCATGAGCACGCGACCGCGGATTCTCGTGCACGGCGCGTCTGGTCGCATGGGCCAGGCGTTGCTGCGGCTGGCGGCGGGACGCGAGGATCTCGACATCGTCGCCGCGGTGTCGGGGCGCCCGCCGAAACAGCGGGTCATCGACGGCGTGCCGTATTTCGGTGCGTCCGAGCTCGGCGGCGCGCCCACCTTCGACGTCGCCATCGATTTCAGTCTGCCGGGCGGGTTCGATCCGCTGCTCGCGCTGTGCATCAAACGCGGCGCGGCGCTGGTCTCGGGCACCACCGGCCTCGATGACGCGCAACGTGCCGCGCTCGACGCGGCCGCGGCGACGATTCCGGTGCTCTGGGCATCGAACTTCAGTCTGGGTGTCGCGGTGCTCGAAGATCTGGTTGCGCGCGCGGCCGCGGTGCTGCCGGGCTGGGACTGCGACATCGTCGAATCGCACCATACGCGCAAGCTCGATGCGCCATCGGGTACCGCACTGACGCTGGGCGAAGCCGCGGCCGGGCAGGGCGCGACGCCGCACTACGCCTCGATCCGCGCGGGCGACATCGTCGGCGAGCATTTGGTGCAGTTCACCAGCGTGGGCGAGCGCATCGAGCTGGTGCACCGGGCGACGAACCGCGACATTTTCGCCAGTGGCGCGCTGCACGTGGCGGCGCGTCTGGCCGGCCGTGCGCCGCGCCGTTACGCCATTGCCGACCTGCTGGGCGACGCTGCGGCCTGATTTCCGCGCCCGTATCACTGAACGCATCCGTCACATCGCTGGCGCGGGACGGGGTGCATCGGTACAATTCTCGCTCGCCTGAACCCCAAACCTCCGGACCGGTTTCCACCGCTCTGGCGGTTTCCTGCAACCTGACGTAGGCGAAGACCTCGTGACAGATTCCGCAATTCTCGTCCTTGAAGACGGCACCGTGTTCGAGGGCGTTTCCGTGGGCGCCCCCGGGCTTTCCGTCGGTGAAGTGGTGTTTAACACCGCGATGACCGGCTACCAGGAAGTGCTGAGCGATCCCTCGTACGCGCGCCAGCTGGTGACGCTGACCTATCCGCATATCGGCAATACCGGCTGCACCGATCAGGACGACGAAGCGTCTAAGGTCTGGGCGTCGGGCCTCATCGTGCGCAACGTGCCGCGCCGTCCGAGCAGCTGGCGCAGCCAGGTGTCGTTGCCCGAGTGGCTGCGCGCACGTGGCATCGTCGCCATCTCCGAAATCGACACCCGCAAGCTGACGCGCCTGCTGCGCGACCGCGGTTCGATGAACGGTGCGGTGATGGCCGGCGACGTGAATGTCGAACAGGCGCTCGAGGCCGCGCGCAAGTTCCCGGGCCTCAAGGGCATGGATCTGGCGAAGGTCGTCAGCACGACCGAGCGTTACAGCTGGACCGATGGCCAGCTCGATCTCGACAGCAACGCCTTCGTTACCCTGCCTGCGAAGTTCAAGGTCGTGGCCTACGACTACGGCGTGAAGACCAACATCCTGCGCATGCTGGCCGAGCGCGGCTGCGAACTGACGGTGGTGCCGGCGCAGACGCCCGCCGACGAAGTGCTCGCGCTGAAGCCCGATGGCGTGTTCCTGTCGAACGGCCCCGGTGATCCGGAACCTTGCGATTACGCGGTCGACGCGATCCGCAGCTTCATCGACGCCAAACTGCCGACCTTCGGCATCTGCCTCGGCCACCAGCTGCTGGCGCTCGCCGCCGGCGCGAAGACGCTGAAGATGCCGCACGGGCATCACGGCGCGAACCATCCGGTGCAGGATCTGGATTCGGGCAAGGTGCTGATCACCTCGCAGAACCACGGCTTCGCCGTCGACGAGGCCTCGCTGCCGGCCAATGTGCGCGTGACCCATCGTTCGCTGTTCGATGGCACCAACCAGGGCATCGCGCTCACCGACGCACCTGCCTTCAGCTTCCAGGGTCACCCGGAAGCCTCGCCCGGTCCCCACGATGTCGCGCCGCTGTTCGATCGGTTCGTCGCGTCGATGCACAACAAGAACGCCGAGAGCCGCTGACATGCCAAAGCGCACTGATATCCAGACCATCCTCATCATCGGCGCCGGCCCGATCGTCATCGGCCAGGCCTGCGAGTTCGATTACTCTGGCGCGCAGGCGTGCAAGGCGCTGCGCGACGAGGGCTACCGCGTGGTGCTGGTCAACAGCAATCCCGCGACGATCATGACCGACCCGGAGATGGCCGACGCGGTCTACATCGAGCCGATCAACTGGCAGACGGTCGAGAAGATCATCGCCAAGGAAAAGCCCGACGCGCTGCTGCCGACGATGGGCGGCCAGACCGCGCTCAACTGCGCGCTCGATCTCGCCGATCACGGCGTGCTGGAGAAGTACAACGTCGAGCTGATCGGCGCCAAGCGCGAAGCGATCCGCATGGCCGAAGACCGCGAGCTGTTCCGCGTGGCGATGGGCGAGATCGATCTCGAATGCCCGCGCGCCGAAGTGGCGCACACGCTCGAGGAAGCGATCGATATCCAGACGCGCGTCGGCTATCCGACGATCATCCGTCCGAGCTTTACCCTCGGCGGTTCGGGCGGCGGCATCGCCTACAACCGCGAGGAACTGGTCGACATCGTGACCCGCGGTCTCGAGCTGTCGCCCACCACCGAAGTGCTGGTCGAGGAATCGGTGCTGGGCTGGAAGGAATTCGAGATGGAAGTGGTCCGCGACACCGCGGACAACTGCATCATCGTCTGCTCGATCGAGAACCTCGATCCGATGGGCGTGCACACCGGTGACTCGATCACCGTCGCGCCGGCGCAGACGCTGACCGACAAGGAATACCAGCGCCTGCGCAATGCGTCGGTCGCGGTGCTGCGCAAGATCGGCGTCGACACCGGCGGTTCGAACGTGCAGTTCGGCATCAATCCGAAAGACGGCCGCGTGGTCGTCATCGAAATGAATCCGCGCGTGTCGCGCTCGTCGGCGCTGGCGTCGAAGGCCACCGGTTTCCCGATCGCCAAGGTCGCGGCCAAGCTCGCCGTCGGTTACACGCTCGACGAACTCAAGAACGAGATCACCGGCGGCAAGACCCCGGCCTCGTTCGAGCCGTCGATCGATTACGTGGTCACCAAGATTCCGCGCTTCGCGTTCGAGAAGTTCCCGCAGGCCGATGCGCGCCTGACCACGCAGATGAAGTCGGTCGGCGAAGTCATGGCGATGGGCCGCACCTTCCAGGAATCGATGCAGAAGGCGCTGCGCGGTCTGGAAACGGGCAAGGTCGGCTTCGATCCCACCGGGCTGGATCTGACCAGTGATGACGACATGGCGACGCTGCGCCGCGAAGTGCGCGAGCCGGGTCCCGAGCGTCTGTTCTATCTGGCCGATGCGTTCCGCGCCGGCCTGTCGGTTGAGGACGTCTACGCACTGTCCTATGTCGACCACTGGTTCCTCGACCAGATCGAAGAGCTGATCACGACCGAGGCCGAGGTGGCCGCTGCCGGCATCGATGCGCTCGACAAGGCGCGCGTGCGTGCGCTCAAGCGCATGGGCTTCTCCGATGCGCGTCTGTCGCAGCTGCTGGGTACCGACGAGCAGGCGATCCGTGCGCTGCGCCGTGCGTTCGGCGTGCGCCCGGTCTACAAGCGCGTCGACTCCTGCGCGGCCGAGTTCGCCACCGACACCGCGTACCTGTATTCGACCTACGAGGACGAGTGCGAGGCGCAGCCGACCGGCCGCGACAAGATCATGGTGCTCGGCGGCGGTCCCAACCGCATCGGCCAGGGCATCGAGTTCGACTACTGCTGCGTGCACGCGGCGCTCGCGCTGCGCGAGGACGGGTACGAGACCATCATGGTCAACTGCAACCCGGAAACTGTGTCGACCGACTACGACACCTCCGACCGCCTGTATTTCGAGCCGCTCACCCTCGAAGACGTGCTGGAGATCGTTGAAGTCGAGAAGCCCAAGGGCGTGATCGTGCAGTACGGCGGTCAGACTCCGCTCAAGCTCGCGCGTGCGCTCGAAGCCAACGGCGTGCCGATCATCGGCACCTCGCCGGACTCGATCGATCTGGCCGAAGACCGCGAGCGTTTCCAGAAGCTGGTCGACGAGCTGGGCCTCAAGCAGCCGCCGAACCGCACCGCGCGCAACCCCGAGGAAGCGCTGGTGCTGGCGCGCGAGATCGGCTATCCGCTGGTCGTGCGTCCGAGCTACGTGCTCGGTGGCCGCGCGATGGAAGTGGTGCACGCCGATAGCGACCTCGCGCGCTACATGCGCGACGCGGTCAAGGTTTCGAACGACTCGCCTGTACTGCTCGACCGCTTCCTTGACAACGCGGTCGAGGTCGACATCGACGTCATCGCCGACCGCGAAGGCAACGTGCTGATCGGCGGCGTCATGGAACACATCGAGGAAGCCGGCGTGCATTCGGGCGATTCCTCGTGTTCGCTGCCGCCGTATTCGCTGTCGGCGGACGTGCAGGCGCGCCTGCGCGAGCAGGTCGTCGCCCTGGCGCGCGAGCTCAAGGTGATCGGCCTGATGAACACCCAGTTCGCGGTGCAGACCGACGACGACGGCGTTGATACGATCTTCCTGCTGGAAGTGAATCCGCGTGCCTCTCGCACGGTGCCGTTCGTGTCCAAGGCGATCGGCATGCCGCTGGCCAAGATCTCAGCGCGCTGCATGGCCGGCAAGACGCTGGCCGAGCAGGGCGCGACCACCGAAATCGTGCCCGAGTACTTCTCGGTCAAGGAAGCGATCTTCCCGTTCGCGAAGTTCCAGGGCGTCGACCCGATCCTCGGCCCGGAGATGCGCTCGACCGGTGAGGTCATGGGCGTGGGCGAGAGCTTCGGCGCGGCGTTCGCACGCGCGCAGGAAGCGGCGAGCATCAAGACGCCGCCGACCAGCGGCAAGGTGTTCGTGTCCGTGCGCGATCCCGACAAGAAGCGCGTGCTGCCCGTCGCCCGCGACATCATTGCGCGCGGCTACACGATCGTCGCGACCGCCGGCACCGCCAAGTGGCTGCGCGAACACGACATCGCCTGCGAGCAGATCAACAAGGTCGTCGAAGGCCGTCCGCACGTCGTCGATCTGATCAAGAACGGCGAGATCGCGTACATCGTCAACACGACCGAAGGCAAGCAGGCGATCTCCGACTCGTTCTCGATCCGTCGTGAGGCCCTGCAGCACCGGGTGACGTATTCGACCACCGTTGCCGGCGCCAAGGCCCTGCTGCATTCTCTGCAATTCCGCGGCAGCGGCCCGGTCTGGGCGCTGCAGGAACTGCACGCGCGCCTCCAGGGCGTCGCGGCAGCCACTTCAACGAACTGACGGAGGCACGCCCATGCGCGCACCCATGACCCTGCGCGGCGCCCAGCGCCTGCGCGAAGAGCTCGAAGAACTGAAGTCGGTCAAGCGTCCGGCGGTGATCGAGGCGATCTCCGAAGCGCGTGCGCACGGCGATCTCAAGGAGAATGCCGAGTACCACGCCGCGCGCGAGCAGCAGAGCTTCATCGAAGGTCGCATCAAGCAGCTCGAAGGCGAGCTGTCGCATGCGGATCTGATCGACGTGGCCAAACTCAACGCCGGTGACAAGGTGGTGTTCGGCGCGACCGTCGTCATCGCCGACACCGAGACCGACGAAGAGAAGCGCTACCAGATCGTCGGTGACCTCGAAGCCGACATCAAGAAGGGCCTGATCGCGATCTCCTCGCCGGTCGCCCGCGCGATGATCGGCAAGCACGAGGGCGACAGCGTCAGCATCGATGCGCCCGGCGGCTCGCGCGAGTACGACATCATCAGCGTCGAGTATCTCGGCTGAGCCGATGACGTCAGCCACCTTCCTGTTGCCCGCAGCCGCACGCTTCGGCGCGCAGCGCTGGCAACAGGACGTGTCGCGGGCGCTGGGACGCGCGGACGTCGCGTCGCTGGCGTCCGGCCGGCGTGCGCAACTCGCGCGGCACATCGAACTGCCGGGCGGCACGTGGCCGCTCGCGGCCCTGTCGCGGCAGGTCGATGTCGGCGATGCCGACGCGGCCGGCAGCGCGTGGTTGCGCGCCGATCCCGCGTGGTTGCGTCCCGACATCAACGGTGTGCGCCTGATGGCGCATGGCGACACGCTGGGCCTGACCCGCGAAGACTGCGAGGCATTGCTGCCGGCGCTGCAGCCGGTGTTCGGCGATGCCGGCTTCGCGCTCGACGCGCCCGATCCGGCCCGCTGGTATCTGCGTGTGCCGCGCGCGAGTCCGTTGCCCGAGTTTCTGGATCCGTCCGAAGCGCTGGGTACCGATCTCGCCGATCACGACGACGACAGCGCTCCCGCGCGCCGCTGGCGTGCGCTCGCGACGGAAGCGCAGATCATCCTGCACAACCATCCCTGGAATGCGCGCCGCGCCGCGGCCGGCAGGACGCCGGTCAATGCCTTGTGGTTCTGGGGCGGTGGCCCGCTGCCCGATGCGCGCGTGCACACGCGCAGCGCCCATGCGCAGGTCCACACCGACGATCCCACGCTGCACGCACTCGCCGCGAGCGCGACCACCGTCGCGTCATTGCCGCGGACGTTCCCGGAACCGCGTGACGCGGCGCTGTTCGATCTGGTGGGAGAACGCGATCTGCGCCGCCTGCAGACCGACTGGCTGCAGACGGCGCTCGCCGCGCTGGCGCGCGGCCAGTTGCGCACGCTGACGATCGACGACGAAGACGGCCATGTGCTGACGCTGCGCCGCTGGCATCGTCTGCGTGTCTGGCGTCGTCCGCGCTCCGCATCGCCGGCGGCGACGTCTTGAGAGCGCAGGCACCGACGATCCGCCGACGCGAGGCCGCGGTCGGCGAAGACTGGCCGTCGACCGTGCCGTCGCTGCTGCGGCGCATCTATGCCGCGCGCGGCGCGCATGATCTCGATGCCGCGCAGCCGAAACTCGCCGGCCTGCTGCCGCCCGATGCGCTGTCGAACATCGACGTCGCGACGGAACTGCTCGCCGACGCCATCCGCAAAGGCGAGCGCATTCTCGTGGTCGGCGATTTCGACTGCGACGGTGCGACGGCGTGCGCGGTCGCGGTGCGCGGGCTGCGCATGCTCGGCGCACGCGACATCGTGCACGCGGTGCCCAATCGCATCACCCACGGCTACGGCCTGTCGCCGGCGCTGGTCGAATCTTTGGCGCCCTTGGCGCCGTCGCTGCTGGTGACCGTCGATCACGGCATCGCCTGCCATGCCGGCATCGCCGCGGCGAAAGCGCTCGGCTGGCGCGTGCTGGTGACCGATCACCATCTGCCCGGTATCGAGCTCCCGCCGGCCGATGCGATCGTCAATCCGAACCTGCCGGGCGATACCTTCCCGAGCAAGATGCTGGCCGGCGTCGGCGTGATCTTCTACGTGCTGATGGCGCTGCGCGCGCGGCTGCGCGGGCAGGGCGATGCGCGCGCCGCGGAGGCGGATCTGGGCAGCCTGCTCGATCTCGTCGCGGTGGGCACCGTCGCCGATCTGGTGCCGTTGGACGCGAACAACCGCGCACTCGTGTCCGCGGGCCTGCGCCGCCTGCGCGCACGCCGCGGCTGCGCCGGGCTCAATGCATTGATCGAGGTCGCCGGTCGCGATGCCGCGCGTCTGACCGCGGCCGACATCGGGTTCGCGGTCGGCCCGCGGATCAATGCCGCGGGCCGGCTCGAAGACATGGCGATCGGCATCGAATGCCTGCTCAGTGACGACGGTGCGCATGCGCGCGATCTCGCCGCCACGCTGCACCAGATCAATGCCGAGCGCCGCGCGGTACAGCAGTCGATGCTCGACGACGCCGAAGCCGCCGTCGCCGGGCAGCCGCCGGTCGATCCGGCCAGCGCGGGTGTGTGCCTGTTCGACGCGGACTGGCATCCGGGCGTCGTGGGTCTGGTCGCGTCGAAGATGAAGGATGCGCTGCACCGTCCGGTGATCGCCTTCGCGCCCGCGGAACCCGACAGCGACCAGCTGCGCGGTTCGGCGCGTTCGATCCCCGGGCTGCACATCCGCGACGTGCTCGCGGCGGTCGACGCCGCGCATCCGGGCCTCATCGAACGCTTCGGCGGGCATGCGATGGCGGCTGGACTCACGCTGCAGCGCGACCGCCTCGACGCGTTCACCGAAGCGTTCCGCGCGACGGTTGAACAGATGCTCGACCCGGCTTTGCTACGCGCCGAGATCCTCACCGACGGCGCCTTGCGCGGCGACGAGTTCGACATCGTGCATGCCGCGCATCTGCGCGATGCCGGGCCGTGGGGGCAGGGCTTTCCCGAACCGCAGTTCGACGGGGAGTTCGCCGTCGTGGACTGGCGCGTGGTGGGGGCCCGGCATCTGAAGCTGACGCTGCGCCTCGACGGACACCCGAAGCCGCTGTCGGCAATCCATTTCGGCGGCTGGCGCGAGATCGCACCGTCCGCACGCGAGCGGATCGTCTACCGGCTCGCACCCGACGATTACCGCGGCGGCGATGCGGTGCAGCTGGTCGTCGAACATCGCGAACCGCTCGGCGCCGTCTGACGCGATCGGTCCGTCACGTGCGGAATCGTGAATGCGGGTGCAGAATGGGCCGCCGCGTATGCGGCAAGCCCGCGGCCGTTGCCCCCGCAACGCCGCCCACTTCTGTACAGGGAGACGTTCTTGAAGACTGTCCACACGCTGGCCCTCGCCGTTGCGCTGGCCCTCGCATCGCCCCTCGTCGTGCATGCCGCGCCGGGTGATGCCGCCGAATCCGTGACCCTGGGCGCCGAGCGCCGGGGCGAGATCACCAGCCGGTCCAGCCTCAACCACCAGGACGGCTCGCGCAGCCAGCTCTACCGCGTCGACCTGCGCGAAGGCCAGGTGGCGTCGTTCAAGCTCGAAGGCGCATTGCGCGGCAAGCTCACCGCCTTCCACGGCGGCGAGCTGGTCGCGAGCTCGAACCCGAACAACGAGTCCGCGTCGCTGGTCGTGCGCGCCAAGCGCGCCGGCAGCTACACCATCGCCGTCAGCGGCGCCGACGCCAGTGCGTACGGCCCGTTCACGCTGCAGGCATCGGCGATCGAGGCCTACAACGGCGAGACGCTGCGCGTGGGCGCGGCGATCAGCGACTGGACCGATGCCAAGCGCCAGCTGCCGCTGCGGATCGACGAGGCCGGCTTCTACACGATCGACATGATGTCCGACGATTTCGATTCCGTGCTCAAGCTCGACGGCCCCGGCGTGGCGCTGAGCAACGACGACGGCGGCGACGGCAGCAACGCGCGCATCAGCGCACGCCTCGCGCCGGGCACCTACACGCTGACGGCCGAGGGCTACGGCAGCGATCGCATCAACGGCATGTACCAGATCCGCGTCGCTGCGCGTCCGCTGCCGGAAGGCGGTCTGCGCGAAGGCGGCGAACTGGCCGTCGGCAGCACCGTGACCGGCCTGTACGAAGGCAGCGCGCACGCATACACGTTCTCGTTGCCGGCGCGCCGCGTCGTACGCATCGACATGCGCAGCGACGAGATCGATCCGCTGATGCATCTGGCCGGCAACGGCGTGGAGAAGACCGACGACGACGGCGGCGACGGGCTCAACTCGCGCATCTCGATGTTGCTGGAGCCGGGCACGTACACGTTGCGCGCCGATGCGGCGTCGGCCGGTGCGGGCCTGTACACGCTGGCGTTCGCCGCCAGCGAAGCGCCTGACAACGTCGGCGGCGGCGCGCTGGCGGCGGGGCGCCCGACCGAGGCCACCCTGCTGCCCGGCATGACCGATCGCTGGACGATCAACATCCGCAGCGCCGGCGAGTACGCGATCGCGATGAACTCCGACGACGTCGACAGCTATCTGCGTCTGAGCCGCGACGGCCAGGAAGTGGCGACCGATGACGACGGCGGCGGTGCGCTCAATGCGCGCATCGCGCAGCGGCTCGAGTCGGGCACCTACGTCGTCGAAGCCTCGTCGATCGACGGCGACACCGGCGGCAACTACCGCATCTCGCTCGAGCGTCGCTGAGGGCACGCCACCGGCGCCGCTCAGCGCGGCGCCGGTGGTTCGCGACCGCCGTCCGCGGCCGTGCCGCGGGGCTGCCAGCCGGGCGCGGCGCTGCCGGGTTCGCTGCTGCGCCACTGGATCGGCATGCGGCTGCTGACCGCGGTGATGTCACCGGTGGCGATCGCGTCCTCCGGATCGCGCAGGACCGCTTTGACGTCCACCACGTCGCCATCGCACCACAGTCCCGTCCACGCGTCGCGTCCGCCGCGCTTGGATGCATAGAGCGCCCGATCGGCCAGATCCACCGCCTCGCGCCAACGTTCCTTTCTGGCAAGGCCGGCCGCGGCCGCCGTCGGCCAGCACGCGAATCCGATCGACACCGACAGCGCGGCCTGACCACCATCGAAGGCGAAGGGCGTGTTCGCGACGACTGCGCGCAGGCGCTCGGCGACATCGCTGGCGCCGCGCAGATCGAGGGCCGGGCAGGCGACGAGGAACTCCTCGCCGCCCCAGCGCGCGACCAGATCGCCGGGGCGACAGCAGGTGCCGAGCCGCGCCGCGATCTCGGTGAGGATCGCATCGCCGGTGCTGTGGCCGTGCTGGTCGTTGCTGTGTTTGAAATAGTCGACATCGAGCAGGAACACCACCTGCCGCGCAGCGCCGCCGGCAGCGCTCGACATGTTGCGCAGCGCATGCGTGGCGGCGCCGCGGTTGAGCAGCCGGGTGAGGCTGTCGACAGAACTCAGGCGATACAGGCGACGGTTCACCCGGCGCTGGTACCAGGCGAAGGCCAGCATCAGCACGACGAGGATCGCGAGCCCGGCGATCGCCGCACTGCGCAACCTGCGCGCGTGCTGCTGGGTGAGCGTGTCGACGCGGCGCTGCTCGTGCAGGCGCGCCAGTTCGCTCGCACTGTGACGGTCTTCGAGCCGCGCCTGCAGCCCGGCCAGCGTGCCGAGGTTCTGGCTGCGCAGCGCGCGCACCTCGACGTCGCGCAGCGTCTGCTGCACGTCGAGCGCGGCCTCGTAGTGTCCGAGGGCCCGCAGCGCCGCCACTTCGGCGCGCATCGCGTCGCGGTATTCGATGCGGAACGCGCCGGCGCGGGCGATCCCGACGGCGTCGCGCGCGTGCGACAGGGCCTGCGCGGCCTCGCCGGCGTCGAGCGCCAGACGCGACATGCGCATCAGGGTGACCGCCGCGCCGGACGGATCGTCGCTGCGCTGTGCATCGGCGATGCGCATCAGCGCCGGCAGCGCTTCCAGGCCGGTGGCGTCGAGCGCGGCGAGTTCGGCGCGCGAACGCTGCTCGACCACACCCAGGGCGATGGCTTCGGCCTGCGGCAGCGCGACGGCGAACGCCGCGCGCGCATCCGCCTTGCGCCCGGCGCGCAGATGGTTGAGGCCCTGGTTGTAGCTCAGGATCGGCTCCGACAGGCCGCCCTTGTCGGCGATCGCCTGCGCCCGGGTGAAGATCCGGACCGCGTCGTCGAACGCTTCCAGCTCTTCGCTGTGGATGTTGCCCACGTTGTTGAGCATCTTGATCTGGGCGATGTCGGAATCGCCGGCTTCGGCGGCTTCGAACGCGCGCGTGTACAGCGCGAGTGCGCGCGGGACGTCGCCGGCCAGATGCAATGCCGCGCCGGCATTGGACAGCGCACGCAGCGCGAACTCGGGTGACTGCGGCGACGCGGCGAGCAGGCTTTCGACGCGGTCCACCGCATCGATCGCGGTCAGCGCATCGCCGGTCAGCGCGGAAGCGCGCGCCAGGCAGGTCTGCAGCTTGATCTCGTCGGTCGCCGGCAGGTCCGTGCCCGACAGCGCGGCGTGGGCGATCGCGATGGCTTCGGCCGGGCGGCTCTCGCGCAGATCGAAACAGCGCTCGATCTGCGCCGTCAGCGGTTGGCCAGGCGCCGCATCGGGCGCCGCCGCCACTGCAGGCGTGCACCCGAACACCGTCATCGCGGCGGCCAGCAGCCAGCCGCGCGCGTCGCGCATCGTCATTCCGGTCGATCCCCTTGCCAGTGCCCCCAATGGCAGGCGGAATTCTAGCGGGAAAGCGGGCGCCCCGCTTGCCGTCTGCGGGGACGCGGCGGGGCGGACTTGCTAGAATCGCGGGTTTCCCCGGACGTCATCGGCCATGCTTGAACTCAATCCCGTTCGCCAGCGCATCGTCGACCTTCGCGGTCGGCTGGATGCGCTCAGGGGGTTTCTTTGACTACGACGCCCGTCGCGAGCGTCTAGAGGAAGTCGAGCGCGAGCTCGAAGATCCGACCATCTGGAACGATCCCGAGCGCGCACAGGCGCTGGGACGCGAGCGCTCGACGCTCGACAAGACCGTCAACGGCATCCGCAATCTGACCGAAGGTCTGGAAGGCGCGAGCGAGCTGCTGGAACTGGCCGAATCCGAACAGGACGAGGACACCGCGCAGGCGGTCGTCGACGACGTCGAGGGGTTCGCCGCCGAGGTCGACAAGCTGGAATTCCAGCGCATGTTCTCCGGCGAGCTCGATTCGGCGAACTGCTTCGTCGACATCCAGGCCGGCGCCGGCGGCACCGAGGCCCAGGACTGGGCCGAGATGATGCTGCGCATGTATCTGCGCTGGGCCGAGGCCCGTGGCTGGAAGACCGAGCTGATGGAAGTCTCCGGCGGCGAAGTCGCGGGCATCAAGTCGGCGACCGTGCGCGTCGAGGGCGAGTTCGCCTACGGCTGGCTGAAGACCGAGATTGGCGTGCACCGCCTGGTGCGCAAGTCGCCGTTCGATTCCGACAACCGCCGGCATACGAGCTTCACCTCGGTGTTCGTGTCGCCGGAAGTCGACGACAACATCGAGATCGACATCAACCCGGCCGATCTGCGTACCGACGTGTACCGCTCGTCTGGCGCCGGTGGCCAGCACGTCAACAAGACCGAATCGGCGGTGCGCATCACGCACATCCCGACCAACACCGTCGTCGCCTGCCAGACCGGCCGCAGCCAGCACCAGAACCGCGACACCGCGATGAAGATGCTGGCCGCCAAGCTCTACGAGCTGGAAGTGCAGAAGCGCAACGTCGAGAAGGACGCGCTGGAAGCCACCAAGTCCGACATCGGCTGGGGCAGCCAGATCCGCAACTACGTGCTCGACCAGAGCCGCATCAAGGATCTGCGCACGGGCGTGGAGCGCAGCGACACGCAGAAGGTGCTCGACGGCGATCTCGATGAATTCGTCGAGGCCAGCCTCAAGTCGGGTCTGGCGGCGGGTTCTAAGCGCACCGACGCCGTCTGATCGATCCATCCGCCGACGCGTCGCGTCGGTACCGCGCGACCGGCCACTCCGGTCGCGCGTGATTTCCCCCTCGCATCCGAACGAAGCACACCCATGACCGACGCCCCCGCACCGCAGACGCCCGCCGACGAGAACGCCCTGATCGCCGAGCGTCGCGCCAAACTGGCCGCGCTGCGTGGGCAGGGCGTGGCGTTCCCGAACGACTTCCGTCGCCGCGACGAGGCCGGTGCGCTGCAGAGCTCGCACGGCGATGCCGAGTGCTGGACCGGCGAAGCGCTGGAGGCCGAGGGCGTGCAGGTCGCCGTCGCCGGCCGCCTGATGGCCAAGCGGATCATGGGCAAGGCCGCGTTCGCGACGGTCCAGGACGTCAGCGGCCGCATCCAGCTGTTCCTGCAGTCGGCGACGCTCGGCGAGCGCTACGACGCGTTCAAGGGCTGGGACGTCGGCGACATCGTCGCCGCCGAAGGCACGCTGATGCGCACGAAGACCGGCGAACTGTCGGTCAAGGCCGCGTCGCTGCGCCTGCTGACCAAGTCGCTGCGCCCGCTGCCGGACAAGTGGCATGGCCTGAGCGACGTGGAGCAGCGGTATCGCCAGCGCTACGTGGACCTGATCGTCTCGCCCGATGCGCGCGCGGTGTTCGTCAAGCGCTCGCGCATCATCGGTGCGATCCGCCAGTGGCTCGACACCCGCGACTTCCTCGAAGTCGAGACGCCGATGATGCATTACATCGCCGGCGGCGCTGCGGCCAAGCCGTTTACCACGCATCACAACGCGCTGGATCTCGACCTGTTCCTGCGCGTCGCGCCGGAGCTCTATCTCAAGCGTCTGGTCGTCGGCGGCTTCGAACGCGTCTACGAGATCAACCGCAATTTCCGCAACGAGGGCGTGTCGACCCGGCACAACCCCGAGTTCACGATGCTCGAACTCTACGAGGCCTACGTCGCATACGAAGAGGTCATGGACCTGACCGAGACCCTCATCCGCGACGTTGCGGTGCAGGCGGTCGGCACCACGGCGCTGGAGTGGGACGGCAACGCGATCGACGTCGGTCCGGCGTTCCGTCGCTGGAAGCTCGAAGAAGCCGTGCGCGAACTCAATCCGGAGATTTCCGTCGCCGACTGCCGCGACCGCGAGGCGCTGGCCGCGCATTGCGCGCGTCTGGGCGTGCACGTCAAGGCCGGCTACGGCTGGGGCAAGCTGCTGCTGGAGATCTTCGAGAAGACCGTCGAGACCGGCCTGATCCAGCCGACCTTCATCACCCATTACCCGGTCGAGGTCTCGCCGCTGGCGCGCGAGTCCGACAGCGAGGCGGGCATCACCGACCGCTTCGAGCTGTTCATCGGCGGCAAGGAGATCGCCAACGGCTTCTCCGAGCTCAACGATCCCGAAGACCAGGCCGCGCGTTTCCGCGCCCAGGTCGACGCCCGCGATGGCGGCGACGACGAGGCCATGCACTACGACGCCGACTACATCCGTGCGCTCGAGGTCGGCCTGCCGCCGACGGGCGGCCTGGGCATCGGCATCGACCGTCTGGTGATGCTGCTCACCGGCTCCTCGTCGATCCGCGACGTCCTGCTGTTCCCCTACATGCGCCCGCAGGCCGACGCCTGAGGTCAGTTGCTGCCGTCCGGCGGCAGCTGCTCCGGTCGTTCCACCATCGGGCGAGCCTCGCCAGACGTGTGGGGTTTCTACCCGACGCTGGCGCGGGACTTGCTTCTGAGGGAGATGGCCCGCGATGATGCGGGTCAGGGGAAGCCGCGAGGAGGCCAACAGCATGAACATCGTCATCGTCGATGATCAGACGTCCGCGCGGACGATGCTGCGCCACATCCTGGAAGACATCAGCCCGGAGCTCGAAGTCTTCGACTTCGGCGATCCCGAACACGCCCTGCGCTGGTGCGACGACCACCGTCCGGACCTGCTGCTGCTCGACTACCGCATGCCGGTCGTCGACGGTCTGGAGTTCGCGCGTCGTTTCCGCCGTCCGCTGATGCACCGCGACGTGCCGATCGTGCTGGTCACCGTGGTCGGCGACGAGCCGATCCGCCAGGCCGCACTGGAAGCCGGGGTCATCGATTTCCTGGTCAAGCCGGTGCGTCCGCGCGAACTGCGCGCACGCTGCCGCAATCTCCTGCAGCTGCGCCAGCAGTCCGAGTCGGTCAAGCAACGGGCGCTGTCGCTGGAGCAGCGTCTGCTCAAGAGCATGCACGAGGTCGAGGAGCGCGAGCGCGAGACCCTGACCCGGCTGGCGCGTGCGATCGCGTATCGCGATGCCAGCACCAGTGCCAATCTCGAACGCGTCGCCGCGGTGGCCGGCATGGTCGCCGAAGCGATGGGCCTGTTCGAAGACGAGGTGCGGATGATCGAACTCGCCGCGCCGCTGCACGACATCGGCAAGATCGCGATTCCCGACGCCATCCTGATGAAGCCCGGCCCGTTGACGGCCGAGGAAACGCTGGAGATGCGGCAGCATCCGCAGATCGGCTACGAACTGCTGAGCAACAGCCAGAACCGCTTCATCCAGCTCAGCGCCTTGATCGCGCTGCGCCACCAGGAACGTTTCGACGGCACCGGCTATCCCGACGGTCTGGCCGGCGAACAGATTCCGCTCGAGGCGCGCATCGTCGCGATCGCCGACGTGTTCGACGCGCTGATGTCCAAGCGTCCGTACAAGCGCGCCTGGTCGATCGAGGAAGCGCTGGCCTACATCGGCGAGAACAGCGGCCGTCACTTCGACCCGCGCTGCGTCGAGGCGATGCTGTCGAACGTGCCGCGCCTGCAGCACATCTGCGCCCAGTTCGGCGGACGGCCCGTCGGGCCGTTGCAGTAAGTTGTCCGCGATGAACGCCGCCTTCGGCTGGTTGCGCGCGCGTCTGTCCGACCGCCACGACAGCGAACACGGCCAAGCCACCGTGCGCCTGGTGATGCTGGTGGTCATCTACGCCTATCTGCAACTGTTCGTCGGCGGCAAGCCCGAAGTCGCGCGCGCGCTGTGGCTGTCGGAAGCCTATCTCGCGATCGAATATGCGGTCGCGCTCGGCATCTTCGTGTGGCTGCTGTGGCGTCCGGGCGTCTCGCATCCGCGCCGCGTCCTGGGCATGGTCGCCGACTACAGCCTGATGGGCGTGGGCCTGTTCCTGCTCGGCGATCTGCTGGCGTGGCTGTACGTGGTGATCATGTGGGTCACCGTCGGCAACGGCCTGCGCTTCGGTCCGCGTTATCTCTATGCCGCGATCGGCTTCGCCGTCGTCACCTTCGGCACCGCGATCGCGATCACGCCGTACTGGCAGCAGAACATGTCGCTGGCGCTCGGCCTGCTGGTCGGCCTGGTCGCGGTGCCGCTGTATCTGAGTTCGCTGCTGCGGGCGCTCACCGAGGCCACGCGCGCGGCCAAGGCCGCCAGCGAGGCCAAGAGCCGCTTCCTGGCCAATATGAGCCACGAGTTCCGCACGCCGCTCAACGGCATCATCGGCATGTCCGATCTGCTGGTGACCACACCGCTCACCGCCGAACAGCGCGACAGCGCGCACGTGATCCAGACCTCGGCCAAGGCGCTGCAGGTGCTGGTCGACGACGTGCTCGACATCTTCAAGATCGAGGCCGGCAAGTTCCGCAGCAGCCACGCCGACTTCTCGCTGCCCGAGCTGGTGCGCGGCATCCAGGTCATGCTGATGCCGAGCGCGCACGCCAAGGGCCTGCAGTTCGAGGCCAAGGTGGCCGACGGCGTGCCCACCCTGCTGCACGGCGACAGCAACCAGCTGCGCCAGGTGCTGGTGAACCTGCTGTCGAACGCGATCAAGTTCACCGAGCAGGGCAAGGTCACGCTGTCGATCGACACGGTTGCCGGCGAGCAGGCACCGGCGCGCGTGCAGCTGCGATTCTCCGTGCGCGACACCGGCATCGGCATGCCGCCCGAGGCGCTGACCGGCATCTTCGATGCGTTCGAACAGGTCGAAACCGGTCTGGGCCGTCGATTCGGCGGCACCGGCCTCGGCACGACGATCGCGAAGGGCCTGACCGAGCAGATGGGCGGGCAGATCCACGTGGAGAGCCGTCTCGGCGAAGGCTCGCATTTCTGGATCGAGATTCCGCTGGGCGTGGTCGAACGCGACGATGCGGCCCCGGCCTCGGTCAGCAACGTCATTCCGTTCGACGATCCGTTCGTGCGGCATCGCGCGCGCGTCGAGCCGATGCGCATTCTCGTCGCCGACGACCAGCCGGCCAACCGCATGGTGCTGCGTCGGCTGCTCGAGAAGGCCGGCCACCGCCCGCACATCGTCGACGATGGCGACGACGTGCTGATGGCGCTCGAAGCGCAGACCTTCGATGCGGTGATCACCGATCTGCACATGCCCGGCGCCGATGGCCTGGACATCATCCGGCAGACGCGTTTCATGGAGGCGGGCAGCGGACGCCGCACGCCCTTCATCGTGCTCACCGCCGATGCGACCGCCGAAGCGCGCGAGGCCTGCATGCGCGCCGGCGCGATGGCCTATCTGACCAAGCCGATCGTCATCGAGCGCATGCTCGAGAAACTCGCCGAGATCGCACTGGGCACCACGGCCGCGCCGGTGGTACCGGCAGCGCCGAAGGTCGTCGCACGCGAGGCCGACGGCAGCGTGATCTCGCAACACATCCTCGACGAGCTGCGCGAGATGGGGCTGGGCGAACAGTTCGTACAGCGGTTCCTCGGCGAGTGCTCCCGCGACGCGCGCAAGTGCCTCGTCGATTTCGAGGAAGCAGCGCGCGTCGGCAAATGGGATGCGGCGCGCGATGCGTGCCACGCACTGAAAGGCGCGGCCGGCAACATGGGCGCGGTGCGTCTGGCCGATTCCGCGTCGACCGGCATGGGAATGCGGTCCGAGCAGTTGCTCAAGGAATGGAGCGGCCTGCTGCAGACGCTGGGCCAGCAGCTCGACCAGGCGCTCGTCGCGTTGCGCGACCGCGGCGACCTGCCGCGGGCCGGCATGCCCGGGTCCGAGAAAGCCTGACCCGGGCCTCGCGTCAGACCATCAGCCGACGTCGGCGGTCTGGTCTTCGTTCACCGCGTCCGGCCGGCGCAGCTGCGCGCGCACCAAACGTTCCATCGTGCGCAACTGGCGATCGCCGAGCTGCAGCGCGGTGTCGACCCAGATCCGGGTGATGCGCATCAGTTCTCCGTGGGTCACCGGATGTGCACCTTCGCGTACGTCGTGCAGCGCCAGGCGCGCGGCGGCGATGCGGCGGTTCTGACGGATCACCTCGTGCACCGCGCGCGTGCCTTCGCCCTTGGGCACCAGCACGTCGACGATCCCCATCTTGTGGAGTTCGTCGCTGCTGTACATCACGCCGTTGAGCATCATCTCCTCGGCGACCTTCGGGCTGACCTTCTGCGCCAGCAGCGAGTAGGCGCCCATGCCCGGGAACAGGCCGAACAGCACTTCGGGGAAGCCCATCTGCACACCGCTCTCGGCGACGATGGTCTGGCAGGCGAGCGCGAGTTCGAAACCGCCGCCCAGTGCGTCGCCTTCGACCAGCGCCACCGTGTGCGCATTGCGATGCAGGCGTGTGTGCAGCAGGTGGATGTTGTCGACGCATTCGGTCGCGTAGCGGAGCAGGCCATCGCGGTTGCGATCGCGGATCAGCGATGCGAACAGCTTGAGATCGCCGCCGAGATTGAACACGTGGCTGTCGGCGCCGAGCACGATGTGCGAGACGTGCGCCGGTTCGGCCTGCGCGCGACTCGAGATGCGGTCGATCGTCTGCTGTGCGAACAGGCGCAGTTCGCGCAGCAGCGCGGGAGAGAAGCAGGCCCGATAGGTGGGATCGGAGAACGCCTGCTGCGCATGCATGAAGCACCAATGCGAATCATTGGACGCGTCATGTTCGATACGGATGGTGGACAGTGCGGCGGTTGCGTCACCGTGCAGCAGCTCGACGTTGTGCATTGAAAATCCCCTGAAGCGGACTTCCCGCCGGTCGGGCGCCCGGCAGGCGGTCCCGATAAAAGTTTTCGCCCGATGCGCGCTTCTATGCGCGCATCGGGCGAAAAGGGCAAGGATTTCAACGATCTAAATGCTGAATGCCAAATCCGTCACCCGGATTTGGGAACTGTGTCACGCTTTCGGAGCTTCGTCCCGCAGCTCGCGGCGCAGGATCTTGCCGACATTCGTCTTGGGCAGCTCGGTGCGGAACTCGACGATGCGCGGATGCTTGTAGCCGGTCAGGTGTTCGCGCGCGTGCGCCTTGACCTGCTCGGCAGTCAGCGACGGATCCTTGCGCACGACGACCACCTTCACCGCTTCGCCCGACTTGTCATCCGGCACGCCGATCGCCGCGACTTCGAGCACGCCCGGCATCATCGCGATGACGTCTTCGACTTCGTTCGGATACACGTTGAAGCCGGAGACCAGGATCATGTCCTTCTTGCGATCGACGATGTAGAAGAAACCCTTCTCGTCCATCTTCGCCATGTCGCCGGTGTGCAGCCAGCCGTCGGCGTCGATCGCCTCGGCGGTGTCCGTGGCGCGCTGCCAGTAACCCTTCATGACCTGCGGGCCGCGGATGCACAGCTCGCCGACTTCGCCGACCGGCAGCTGCGCACCGTTCTCGTCCTTGATGCAGGCTTCGGTCGACGGCACCGGCAGGCCGATCGCGCCGTTGTACTCGGCGAGGTCCATCGGATTGATGCAGGCGGCGGGCGAGGTCTCGGTCAGACCGTAGGCCTCGACGAGCGTCACGCCGGTGGTCTGCTTCCAGCGCTCGGCGACCGAGCGTTGCACCGCCATGCCGCCACCGAGGGTGAGCCGCAACGGGCTGAAATCGATGTCGGAAAAGCCCGGGGTATTGAGGAGGCCGTTGAACAGCGTGTTGACGCCGGTGATCGCGGTGAAAGGCTCGCGCTTGAGTTCCTTGACGAAGCCGGGCATGTCGCGCGGATTGGTGATCAGGATGTTCTTCGCGCCCAGGCGCATGAAGACCAGTCCGTTCGCCGTCAACGCGAAGATGTGATACAGCGGCAGCGCCGTGATGATCGTCTCCTGGCCTTCGCGCGCCAGTGGTCCGATCCAGGCCGAAGCCTGCTGCATGTTCGCGACGAGGTTGCGGTGCGTGAGCATCGCGCCCTTGGCCACGCCGGTGGTGCCGCCGGTGTACTGCAGGAACGCGATGTCGTCGTGGGTGATCGAGACCTGAGGCAGTTCGTGCTTCGCACCGGCCGCGATCGCATCGCGGAAGCGCACGGCGCCGCGGATCGCGTAATCGGGCACCATCTTTTTGACGTGCTTGAGCACGAAGTTGACGATCGCGCCCTTCGGGAAACCCAGCAGATCGCCCAGGCCCGTGGTGATGACCTGCTTGACCTGGGTATCGGCCAGCACGTCCTGCACGGTCTTGCCGAAGTTGTCCATCACCAGCACCGCGGCGGCGCCGGAGTCGACCAGTTGGTGGCGCAGCTCGCGCGGCGTGTACATCGGGTTGGTGTTCACCACCGTCAGACCCGCGCGCAGGATGCCGAACGTCGCGATCGGATACTGCAGGCAGTTGGGCATCATGATCGCGACGCGATCGCCCTTCTTGAGCTTGAGCTCACCGAGCAGATAGGCGGCGAAGTCGCGGCTGCGCGCATCGAGTTCGCCGTAGGTGATCGTCTGTCCCATGTTCGAGAACGCGGGCCGGTCGCGGAACTTCGCGATGGCTTCGTCCAGAACCGCCGGCACCGAGCGGTACTGCCCGGGATCGATTTCCGCAGGCACGCCTGCGGGATAGTTCGCCAGCCACGGACGTTGATCGGTCATGCAATCCTCTCCCTGATTGAAGGCCGTCACTCGAACTGGTGACCGTACCTGTGCAATTCGCTCGATTGGAGCATAGGCTCTAGGGGGAGGCAAGGCGCGACGCGGCGTAAATCGCGCAGGTTGCGTGCCGATCGAAGCGCATTCCTTGGACGAAGCACGGGGTTTGAAACATGCGGGATACGCGCGGCAGGGCAGGGTGGACGCATTGGGCATACGCACTGGCGTTGACGTGCGCATTGGCGCTCACCGCCTGCAGTCGTGAGGCGCCCGAAGACGCGATCCGTGCGCAGGTCGTGGCCTTGCAGACGGCGATCGAACACCGCAGCGCGTCGGATGTCGCGGACGTGCTCGACGAGGATTTCATCGGCCCGCAGAACATGGACCGGCGCGCCGCGCGGCAGATGGCGGCGGTGCTGATGCTGCGGCACCAGCGCATCGGCGTCCTGACCGGACCGGTGGACGTGACCTTGCAGGGCGAGGATCGCGCGACGGTGCGCACGCGCGCCGCGCTGACCGGTGGTGACGGCAGTGCGCTGCTGCCCGACAGTGCGCAGGCGTGGCGGATCGAAAGCGGCTGGCGGCTGCGCGATGGCGTCTGGCGGATCACCAGCCTGACGTGGACGCCGGCCCTGCAGTGAATTGCGGCGCCCGGCGGCGCCGCGTGCGCATCACTCGAAGTCGTACTGCATGCCCGGACTGGCGGCGGCCAGGAAGTTGCCCTGCACGTAGTCGATGTCGGCGCCGAACAGGATCGACATGCTGGCCGCGTCCTGCACGAACTCGGCGATCGTGCGGATGCCGACCTGGCGCGCACGCCGCGCGATCTCGCCGATCCGCGCCTGGTTCTCGCTGTTGTTCGGCAGATCGTCGGTGAAACTGCGGTCGAGCTTGAGCAGATGCGGCTGCAGATGGCTCAGCAGCTGGAACGAGTCGAGACCCACGCCGAACTGTTCGAGCGCGAAACGGCCGTCGAAGCGGGCGATGCGGGCGGCGAAGGCCTGGGTCGCCTTGAGATGCGTGAACACCTTGGCCTCGGGCAGTTGCAGCACGAGGTATTCGCCGGGCACCTGATGTTCCGCGAGTCGTTCGCCGACGAAGTCCGCGAACGCGTCGCCGTCGAGCGAGGCCTGGCTGACCTTGACCAGCAGCGTCGTCGGATGGCCGGCGCGCAGGCGCTGGCCGATCGCGGCGATCGCACGCTCGGCCACATGGCGGTCGATCTCACCGAGCATGCCGTTGTCTTCTGCGATCTGCAGGAAGGTGCCGGGCGCGATCAGTTCCCCGTCGCCGCCATCGAGGCGCAGCAGCACGTCGTAGACGGCCGCGTTGTCGCCCTGCAGGTTGATGACCGGCTGGTAATGCAGCACGAAGCCTTCATTGTCGAGCGCGCCGCGCAGGCGCGCCACCCAGGCCTGGATGCGCTCTTCCTCGACGCGATCGACCGCGCTCGGGTCGAAC
The DNA here is from genome assembly GCF_036584485.1 of Luteimonas flava. Taxonomy (NCBI): domain Bacteria; kingdom Pseudomonadati; phylum Pseudomonadota; class Gammaproteobacteria; order Lysobacterales; family Lysobacteraceae; genus Luteimonas; species Luteimonas flava. The sequence goes on from NZ_JAZHBM010000001.1 coordinate 930,914, forward strand.
ACTTCGCAGCGGTTGCCGCCGGTGCCGGACGCCGACTCCAGCGCCGCCGTCGCACGCGCGAGCACCTGGGCGACATTGGCGATCTTCTCGCCCACCTGCACGCCGCCGATGCTGACGGTGATGACGCTGGAGCGTTCACCGACCTCGAACACGTGATCGGCGAAGCCGGCGCGGATGCGTTCGGCGGTCGCCGAGGTGGCGTGGTAATCGTGGCCGCGCAGCAGGATCGCGAGCGTGTGGCCGGCATAGCGGGCCACCGTCGCGTCGTCCCCGACCAGCGTCTGCAGATGCTCGGCAACGGCGGCCAGCAGGTCGTCGGCGTGATCGAGACCGATGTCGGCCAGCAGTTGCTGGTGGTGATCGGGCTCGAGCATCAGGAAGCCGTACTGGCCGTCGGACTGCGCGGCGTCGTCGACCGCGTCTTCGATCGCGCGCAGGAAGGTCGGGCGGTTCAGCAGGCCGGTGACCTGGTCGCGGTGACGCAGTTCCTCGAGTTCGAGCACGAGATCGGCGTCGAGTTCCTCGCGGCGGCGGAACACCACCTGCAGGCAGGGTTCGCCTTCGTACTGCGCGGTGGCGAACTCCATCGATGCCGGGAACGCATTGCCGTCGACGTCGCGCGCTTCGATCTCGTGGCGCGGCGGTGGCGGTTCGCCCTTGCTCAGCGATTTCAGCAGCGCCTTGAACGCTTCCACATGCTGCGGCGCGACCATGTCCAGCAGCGAGATGCCCTCGATGTCGTCGAAGCTCTCGTAGCCGAACATCTCCAGATACGCCGCGTTGGCACGGATGTGCATGCCTTCGTGGATGTAGGCGATCGGATCACGCGAGGAATCGATCAGCGCATCGCAGCGGCGCTCGGTCTCGCGCACGCGCGCTTCCAGGCGGCGCAGGCCGCGACGTGCATCACGATCGGCCCAGGCTTCGCACACGCAGGCCAGCAGCTGCTGCGGCGCATGCCGCAGGGCGACGGCACGGGCGCCGGACTGGATCGCGTCGATGTAGTCCGCTTCGACCAGCGTGTCGACCAGGGCGATGACCGGCAGGTCGCGGCCGCTGTCGGCGATGCGCTGCAGGACCTGCGCGAACGGCAGCAGGGTCGCGTTGCGCGCGGCGATCACCACGTCGGGCGACTGGCTGCCGATGATGCGGCCCAGGTCGTCATCCGATTCGGGGCGCAGGGGACGCACCGCGATGCCGGCATTGCGCAGTCCGCTGGCGAGCGCCTCGGCATCCTCGACGCGGTCGTCGACGATCAGAAGGCGCAGCGCAGTGTCGGCTCGTGTCGACATTCGGGTCTCCAGGGCAGACCGCCTTATGCCACGGAGGGGGTGATCCGTCCATCGCCGTGACCGGTCATCGGACGCTTGGACGCGTCACCTGCGACCTCGCGCACGAGACGCGGGACCAGATAGCCGGACTGGCGGGCGACGAGCGCCGCATGCAGGGCGAGCGCGGTGGCGTCGTCGACCTCGAAATGCGCCGCACCCGCCACCCGATCGAGCTGGTGCAGGTAGTAGGGCAGCACGCCGGCGGCGAATCCGCGTTCGCCGAGCGCGGCGAGCGCGTCGACATCGTCGTTGACGCCGCGCAGCAGCACCGCCTGGTTCATCAGCACCGCGCCGGTATCGCGCAGGGCGCGCATCGCCGTGTCGACGTCGGCATCGAACTCGTTCGCGTGGTTGGCATGGACGACGAGCGCGACCGGCCACGGCAACGACGCCAGCCAGTCGCACAGCTCGGCGTCGACGCGTTCGGGCAGCACGATCGGCAACCGGGTGTGGATGCGCAGGCGGCGCACGTGCGGGATCGCGCGCAGCGCATCGGTGAGTTCGACGAGCTTGGCCGTGGCCAGCGACAGCGGATCGCCACCCGACAGCAGGACTTCCTCGATGCTCGGGTCGGCCCGGACCGCGGCGATCGCCTCGCGCCAGCCGTTCGCCGCCGCGGTTTCCTCCGCGTACGGAAAATGCCGGCGGAAGCAGTAGCGGCAATGCACCGCGCAGCTCCCGGTGGTGACCAGCAGGGCGCGGCCTTCGTACTTGTGGATCACCCCGTGGCCGGCCTTGGCGGCGCCGTCGCCGACCGCGTCCAGACCGAAGCCGGGGACCGGACGCAGCTCCGCGTCGAGCGGCAGCACCTGGCGCAGCAGCGGGTCGTGCGGATCGCCATGGCGCATGCGCGCGACGAAGCTGCGCGGCACCCGCAACGGGAACTGCGCGGCGGCCGCGTCGGACACGCCCAGCGCGACCTCGCCCAGGCCGAGCAGGGCGAGCAGTTCGCGGGGCTCGCGCACGGCCTCGCGCCAGGCCTGCTGCCAGCGCCGCGGCTGCATCGTGAGGGGGGCTGCGGGTATCATGTGCGATTGAATCCGTAGAGCCGTCCGCGCGAGTCGCGGCCCGGGAACCCAACATTGTAGCCGCCGGCGCACCCGGCCCAGCAGGAGCGAAAGATGGCCAGTTATGGCATGAACGACGTCAAGAACGGCCAGAAGATCCTGGTCAATGGTGAGCCTTGCGTCATCATCGACACCGAATACGTGAAGCCGGGCAAGGGCCAGGCGTTCACGCGCATGAAGTACCGCAACATCAAGTCCGGCCGCGTCGTCGAACTGACGATGAAGGCGACCGACTCGGTGGAAGTGGCCGACGTCATGGACACCGACATGCAGTACCTCTACAGCGACGGCGAGTACTGGCACTTCATGAACCCCGAGTCCTTCGAGCAGGTGCAGGCCGACAAGTCCGGCATGGGCGGCGCCGAAAAGTGGCTCAAGGGCGAGGAAGAATGCGTGGTGACGCTGTGGAACGGCACCCCGATCGCCGTGCAGCCGCCGAACTTCGTCGAACTGCAGATCACCGAGACCGATCCCGGCGTGCGCGGCGACACCTCGGGCGGCGGCGGCAAGCCGGCGACGCTGGAGACCGGCGCCGTGGTCCGCGTGCCGCTGTTCGTCGGCCAGGAGGAAGTCATCAAGGTCGACACCCGTTCGGGCGAGTACGTCAGCCGGGTGAAGTGATTGATCCGCAGCGACATTGCCAAGCGATGCGCGTCGCGGGCGCCTCGTCTCCGCGCAGGCGGGGATCCGGTGCCCGTGCGTATCGTTGAACGTGTTTCGAAGCGGATGCGCCGGCGCCTCGCGGCCGGCGCATTGCTGCTCGCGGCTGCAGGCGCGTCGGGTGTGGCGTCCGCCAAGGACACCTGTCCGCTGCAGACCCTCTATGCATTGACCCAGGCGTCGCTGCTGCCGGCGGGCGACGACGTACCGCTGGTGGCCGAGGCCTGCAAGGTCTGGCCTTACGACGAATCGCTCGCACTCGCGGCGGTGGCCTATCCCTTGCCCGTATCCGACGCCGACGGGCGCGTGCTGCGTCTGGTGATCGCGGTGCTCGGTGCGCAGGAGGCCGACATCCGCGCCGTGCACGAGACCGATCTCACCGAGGACGCGGCGTTCGCGTTGATCGAGGACGGACTGATGCTCGACACCGCGCGCTACGACCTGGCCAGGGGCGTGCGCGCGTTCGGCGTGAAGGTGCGCAGCTCCGCGCCGGGCCCGAGCTGTCCCGATGGCCGCGTCAACGACGCACTCACGCTGTACGTGCGCGACGGTGAGGCGCTTCGGCCGGTGTTCAATTCCTACACCGACTTCTGGGCGCGCGTGGAAGGCGAGCCCTGCAGCTGGGCCCAGGGCCAGCGCCTGGTGACCGAGGAAGCGGCGTTCACCATCGGCGTGGAGCGGAGCGCGCACCACGGGTTCGCGGATCTGCGCGTGACCGCCAATGTGGCGCGTATCGAGAGCGCCGCCACCACCGATGCGGAACAGACCGTGCGCCGTCGCGACAGCCGCGTCGTGCGTTACGACGGCACGCGCTACGACACCAGCGTGCTGCAGAACGGGTTCTTCTGGACCCAGGCCCCCGAGGACGAATGAGCATGCACGACGCGACCCCGCAATCCATCGACCTGCTGATCGAAGCCGCGCACGTGGTGCCGGTCGAACCGCACGCGGTGGTGCTCGACGACCACGCGGTCGCGGTGGATCGCGGCGTGATCGTCGCGGTGTTGCCGATCGCCGAAGCGCGGCAGCGTTTCGCACCGGCCGAGACGGTCTCGCGGCCGCATTCGGCGCTGCTGCCCGGTCTGGTCAACGCGCACACGCACAATCCGATGACGCTGCTGCGCGGCATCGCCGACGATCTGCCGCTCAAGGTCTGGCTGCAGGAGCACATCTGGCCGATCGAGGGCGCGGTGATCGGTCCGGAGTTCGTCGCCGACGGCTTGACCCTGGCGCTGGCCGAGATGATTCGCGGCGGCACCACCTGCGTCAACGAGAACTATTTCTTCCCCGACGTGCAGGCCGCGGTCTACAAGCGCCACGGGTTCCGTGCGCGTGTCGGCCTGCCGGTCATCGATTTCCCGACCGCGTGGGCCTCGAGCGACGACGAATACTTCGAGCGCGCTGGCGAGGTCCACGACCAGTGGCGCGACGATCCGCTGATCTCGATGGCGTTCGCGCCGCATGCGCCGTACACGGTCAACGACGCGAACTTCGAGCGTGTACGCATGCTCGCCGACCAGCTCGATCTGCCGGTGCATCTGCATCTGCACGAGACCGCGCAGGAAGTGCAGCAGTCGATCGACACGCACGGCCAGCGCCCGATCGCGCGCCTCGATCGCCTCGGTCTGGTCAACGACCGCCTGATCGCGGTGCACATGACCCAGCTGACCGACGCCGAGATCCACCTGTGCGCCGAGCGCGGCGTCAGCGTGGTGCACTGCCCGGAATCCAATCTCAAGCTGGCCTCGGGTTTCTGCCCGGCGTGTGCGCTGGAACGCGCGGGCGTGAATCTCGCGATCGGCACCGACGGCGTGGCCAGCAACAACGATCTCGACATGTTCGGCGAAACCCGCACCGCGGCGATCCTGGCCAAGGCGGTCGCCAACGACGCGGCGGGCTTCGATGCGTTCACCGCGCTGCGCGCGGCGACGCTCGGCGGCGCGAAGGCGGTCGGCTTCGGCGATCGCATCGGATCGATCGCGCCGGGCAAGCAGGCCGATCTGATCTGCGTCGATCTGTCGCCGATCGAGACCCAGCCGCTGCATCACGTGGTCTCGCAACTGGTCTATGCGACCGGTCGCCAGCAGGTCGGCGACGTGTGGATCGCCGGACAGCCCAAGCTGCAGGCGCGCACCCTGGTCGGGTTCGATCTCGACGCCATCACCGCGAACGCGCGTCAATGGCGCGGGCGCATCGCCACGCTGCGCAACGGCGCATGAGGACACTGCAATGACGGCAGCACGCGACAACTTCCATCAGGCCGAACTCGACAAGTTCGGCGCGCTCGCCAATCGCTGGTGGGATGCCGACGGTCCGCAGAAGGCGCTGCATGCGCTCAATCCGGTGCGGCTGGATTATGTGCGCGAGCGCACCCGCCTCGACGACGCCCGCATTCTCGACGTCGGCTGCGGCGGCGGCCTGCTCAGCGAGGCGCTGGCGCAGCGCGGCGCGCGCGTGACCGCGATCGATCTGGCCGAAGATCTGGTCAAGGTCGCGAAGCTGCACGGCCTCGAAAGCGGCGTGCAGGTCGATTACCGCGTGCAGTCGGTCGAGGCGCTCGCCGCCGAACAGCCGGGCAGCTTCGATGCGGTGACCTGCATGGAAATGCTCGAGCACGTGCCGGACCCGGCCGCAATCCTCAAAGCCTGCGCCACGCTGCTCAAGCCGGGCGGCTCGCTGTTCGTGTCCACGCTCAACCGCACGCCGGCCGCGTTCGCGCTGGCGATCGTCGGCGCCGAATACGTGGCGCGCCTGCTCCCGCGCGGTACCCACCAGTACGCGGCTTTCATCAAGCCGTCCGAACTCGGCGGCTGGCTGCGCGAAGCCGGTCTGGAACTGCAGGACGTCACCGGTCTGATGTACGAACCCTGGCGCAACGGTGCGCGCCTGATCCCGCGCACCGACGTGAACTACCTGGCCTGGGCGCGGAAACCGCAGTGACCGGTCCGAATCCTGCTGCCCGGTTCCCCGCCGGCGCCCTGTTCGATCTCGACGGCACGCTGCTCGACAGTGCGCCGGACATGCTCGCGACCGTCAACCGGATGCGCGCCAGCCGCGACCGTCCGCCGTTGGCGCTGTACGAGATCCGGCCCGTCGTCTCGCGCGGTGCGCGGGCGATGGCCGCGGTCGCATTTCCCGAATGCGATGCCGAAGGCGTGACCGCGCTGGTACCGGAATTTCTCGCGGTCTATGCCGAAGAACTCGGCCGCCACAGCGTGCTGTTCGACGGCGTCGAGGCGATGCTGGCCGCGCTCGAAGCGGCCGGCACGCCCTGGGGGATCGTCACCAACAAGCCGGAGTATCTGGCGGCCCGGATCCTGCCGCAGCTCGGCTGGCAGGACCGCTGCGCGGTGCTGATCGGCGGCGACACGCTGGCCGAGCGCAAGCCGCATCCGCTGCCGTTGCTGCATGCGGCAGACGCGATCGGCATCGCGGCGGCGGACTGCGTCTATGTCGGAGACGACGCGCGCGACATCGCTGCTGCACGCGCCGCGGGGATGGGATCTGTCGTTGCCTTGTGGGGCTATCGCGTCGATGGCGACGATCCACTCACCTGGCAGGGCGACGTGATGCTGGACGCGGTGCAGGCGCTGGTCGAGCCTGCCGGCTGGCCGCAGCGATGAGCGCGGCGATGCAGTCGGGTGACGAGGATTTCGTCGGCAAGTGGCAGGCGCGGTGGCCGGAGTGGCGCATCGGCATGGCCTTCGTCGCACCGGAGCAGCGTGAGCGCGCGGCGCCGTGGTTCTCGCTGCTCGACGAGTTGTGCGATGCGGCCTGGGCCGGCACCGACGCGACGCCGGGTCTGGCGAAACTCGCGTGGTGGCAGGACGAGCTGCAGGGCTGGGGCAAGGGCGCGCGCCGGCATCCGCTCGGGTCGCAGCTGCAGCGGGTGGATGCGCCGTGGCAGACGCTCGCTCTGGCGCTGCGCCTGTTGCCCGCGACCCGCGAACATCCCGCCGATACAGTGCGCAATCTCGCCCAGCTGCAGGATCTCGCGCTGGCGATCGCCGCCTGCGAATCGCGCCTGTTCGGCGACGGCAGCCGCGACAGTGGCGATGGCCGCATCGATGCCACGCCGCTGCTGGCGATGCAGGCCTTCGTCCGCACGGACCAGCCGCTCGCTGCGCATCTGCTGGCCAGCTGGCCCGCACCTGGTGCCGGCACGCGTCCGCGCCGGATCGCGAACGCGATCCTCGGTGCGCGTCTGCGCGTGCTGGCGCGTGAGGGCGTGAGCCGCCCGGTGCCGGGTCCGCGCGTGTTGTGGTCGAGCTGGCGCGCCGCGCGTCCGCGCTGAACATCGACTGCGCGAACGCGCGCGGAAACGCAGCGTTGCGGGGGTCGATGCGGACGAGCCGGTAGACTGATGGCCCACGACGGGCGCCGCATACCGGCGCCCGTTGCGTCATTCCCGCCCAACGCCACGAGTCCCGTCTTGAGCACCGCATCCTCCACCGACCGCCTTCCCGACGTCGCCGGCGACCAGGCCCAGGCCGCGCGCCTGCTGGACTGGGTGGGTATGGGCAACATCGCCTTGCCGCTGCGCATCGAGGATGCCGACGGCAGCGCGATCACGGTGCCGGCGTCGGCCGACATCGGCGTGAACCTGATCGACCCCGACGCGCGCGGCATCCACATGTCGCGCCTGTACCTGCATCTGCAGGACGCGCTGTCGAGCCAGGTGCTGGATCGCGACACCCTGGCGCGGGTATTGCGCGACTGCATTGATTCGCAGCGCGGTCTCGCCGATCGCGTGCAGCTCACGCTGCGCTACGGCCAGCTGCTGCGCCGGCCCGCACTGGCCAGCGCGCACAGCGGTTGGAAGACCTATCCGGTCGAGATCGACGCCGTGCTCGGCCCGGACGGGCTGGCGCTGACGCTGTCGCTGTCGGTCGAGTATTCGAGCACCTGTCCGGCATCGGCCGCGCTGTCGCGCCAGCTCAACGCCGCGCGCTTCGCGGGCGATTTCACGCCCGAGACGAGCGGGTACGACGCAGTGCGTGACTGGCTGGAATCCCCGCGCGGTCTTGCAGCGACGCCGCACGCCCAGCGCAGCCGCGCCGACGTGCGCCTGACGCTGGGCGCGGACGTCGACACGTTTCCGATCCTCGCGATCGTCGATGCGCTGGAGCACGCGCTCGGCACGCCGGTGCAGACAGCGGTCAAACGTGAAGACGAGCAGGCCTTCGCCAGCCTCAATGCCGAGAACCTGATGTTCTGCGAGGACGCCGCCCGTCGTGTCGCAGCCGCGCTGTCCGCCGATCCGCGCGTGTCGCGGTTCGAGGCCAAGGTCTCGCACTTCGAAAGCCTGCACGCGCATGACGCGGTGGCGCGGGTGATCGGGCCGTAACGCTTCCCTGAGGAGTCAGGCGCGTGATCGCGCTGATGATGCCGCTCTGCAGACCTTTGGTCCGTCATCCCGGCGAACGCCGGAATCCAGTGACTTGCCGTTGCGATGTGCTCGATCCAGGCGTCGCGGGACGACCAGCCAGCCGGCTGTTGAGGCGCGCTTTCTGCGTTCGCCGGAAGGACGAGCTGCACGAACGCCTGCGAAATCGCGCGTTGAGTGCGCGCGAACCGGAATCGGCTACGGCCGCTCCAGCACCAGCTGCGGATCCACCCGCACGTCCAGCCAGTTCATGCCCCAGTGCAGATGCGGCCCGGTCGCACGCCCCGTCGCACCGACGGCGCCAATGATCTGCCCCTGTTCGACGCGATCGCCCACCTTCGCGTCGATGCGAGACAGGTGCAGGAAGTTCGAACTCACGCCGTGCCCGTGATCGAGCAGCAGCGTGCCGCCGGTCAGATACAGATCAGGGCCGGCGAACGTGACGATACCCGCAGCCGGCGCCTTGACCGGCGTGCCGGTGGGCGCGGCGATGTCCATGCCCGAATGTGGTGCGCCCGGCTGGCCGTTGTACGAACGCGCGCGGCCGAAGCGGCCGCTGATGCGGCCTTCGACCGGACGGATGAAGCCGTTGCCGAAATCCACGCGGTCGTCGTCGCGCACGCGCGCTTCGGTGACCTGCGCCTGTTCGCGGCGGATGCGTTCGGCGATCGCCGCCGGCGGATTCACCGTGGCCGGCGGCACACCGTTGACGCGCTCGACCGGCCAGTCGCGCGGCGTGATCGCGATCGATGCCGACTGCCGGCTACCGTCGGCGCGCGTGACCTCGACCTGCACCGGGCCGGCTTCGTCACGCCCGACGCCGAGCACCACGGTGCCGTAGCCGCTGACGCGCAGCGCACGATCGCGATAGTGGACCTGACTGCCGGCCGGCACCTTGCCGATCACGAGGCTGCCCTGCTGCACCTGCGCCGGGAACCGCACATCCCCCGCGTCCTGCGCCGCCAGCGGAACCGCGGATACGAACAGCGCGAGGATCAGACAACAGCAGACGAGCGGCAGACGGCGGAGCAGGGGCATGCGGGGGTCCGGCAGGAAAGGGAATGCGCCGGGCACGCTACGCACCCGGCGATGAAGACACGGTGTCCCGCCGACGCTTCAGCGTGCGAACGCGAGACGCTGGCCGGCCGCCTCGCCGACGAGCTGCGCGCCATCCCATGCCAGACGCCCGTTGACCCAGGTCGAGGCGATGCGCGAGCGGAACGTCGTGCCTTCGAACGGCGACCAGCCGCACTTCGACAGCACCTGCTCGCGCGTCGCGGTGAACGGCGTGTCCTCCACCATCACCAGGTCGGCGAAATAGCCTTCGCGCAGGAAGCCGCGTTCGGCGACGTCGAACAGCTGCGCCGGCGCGTGCGCGAACTTCTGCACCACGCGGGTGATGTCGAAGTGGCCTTCATGCACGCATTCGAGCGCGGCGTTGAGCGCGAACTGCACCAGCGGCAGACCGCTCGGCGCGCGCGTGTAGGGATTCTCTTTCTCGCTCAACAGATGCGGCGCGTGATCGGTCGCCAGCACGTCGATGACGTCGTCGGCCAGCGCGTGCAGCAGTGCCTCGCGGTCGGCGGCGTCCTTGATCGCCGGGTTGCACTTGATCAGATGGCCCAGGCGCGCGTAGTCGGCGCGGTCGAAACGCAGGAAGTGGACGCAGGTCTCGGCGGTGATGCGCTTGCGCAGCTTGCCGGCGGCATCGACCAGCGGCCCGCGTTCGAACAGCGCCAGTTCGTCGGCGGTCGAGATGTGCAGCACGTGCAGGCGGGTGTCGTGACGGCGCGCCAGCGACAGCGCCAGCTGCGTCGACTTCATGCAGGCCTCGCGCGAGCGGATGTCGGGATGGCATTCGGCCGGAATGTCGTCGCCGTACTTCGCCACGTACTCGCGCTGGATCGCGTCGATCGTCGGCGTGTCCTCGCAGTGCGTGATGATCGGCACCGGGGTCTCGCGGAAGATGCCGTCGAGCGTTTCGGGGTTGTCGACCAGCATGTTGCCGGTCGAGGCGCCCATGAACACCTTGACGCCTGGCGTGGTCAGCGGATCGATGCGGCGCACATGGTCGAGGTTGTCGTTGCTCGCGCCCATGTAGAAGCCGTAGTTCGCGCGCGCGCGGCCGGCGGCGCGGTCGTACTTGTCCTGCAGCACGTCGGCGCTGAGCGTCGGCGGGCTGGTGTTGGGCATGTCCATGAAGCTGGTCAGGCCACCGGCGACCGCGGCGGCCGACTCGGTCGCCATGTCGGCCTTGTGCTCCATGCCCGGCTCGCGGAAGTGCACCTGGTCGTCGATCATGCCGGGCAGCAGCCAGCGGCCGGCAGCGTCGACGATGGTGTCGCCATCGCGCGCGGCGAGGTCACCGCCGATCGCGGCGATGCGGCCGTCGGCGCCGACGCGCAGGTCGCCGTCGAAGATGCGGCCCTCGTTGACGAGGCGTGCATTGCGGATCAGGGTCGAGGTCATGGCTTGGGGTCCAGGTTCGGCATCGGCACGGGGTCGTTTCCGCCCGGATGCAGGGGGTGGCAGCGCGACAGACGGCGCAGGGCGAGCCAGCCGCCACGCAGCACGCCGAAGCGGGCGATGGCGACCATCGCGTACGACGAGCAGCTGGGATGGAAGCGGCAGCGCGGGCCGAGCAGAGGGCTGATGAAGCGCTTGTAGCCGCGCAGCAGGAAGATGAGCAGGCGCGCGATCACGGCATCTCGGCGGGGGCGATGAACACGGTGGTCGGGACGGTTGCTGCTGCAGGGGCATGCAGGGTATAACACGCCGCTTCCCCGCCCAAGGGAATGACAAGGATCGCAGCACGTGGCAGTCAAGAAACCCGCAAAGAACGCCGTCAAGAAGGCCGCAAAGCCCGCCGCGAAGGCAGCCGTCGGGAAGAAGGCTGCCCCCGTCACCAAGCCGCCCGCCAAGAAGGCACCGGCCCCGAAGAAGGCCGTCGCCAAGGCCGCACCCGCCAAGCCGGCTGCGAAGAAGGCGCCGGTCAAGGCATCCGCGAAGAAGCCGGCTGCGCCCAAGCCTGCCGCCAAGGCAGCGCCGACGAAGACGGCCGCCAAGAGCGCGCCTGTGAAGAACGCGCCCGCGAAGAAAACGGCGAAAGCAGCCCCGGCGAAAGCCGCGGCCACTCCGCCTGCGACGAAGCCGAAGGCCGCTGCTCCCGCAGCGGTGACCAAGCCCGTCGCGAAGAAGGCGGCACCGGCCAAGTCGATCGCCGACAAGTCCGCTGCCGCCCCGAAGACGGAGGCCCCGAAGAAGGCTCCCGCTCCGGCGAAAGCCGCCGCGCCGAAGCCGGTGCCGGCATCCACTCCCACGAAGCGTCCACGTCCGGTCGGCAAAGTCGCCGTCGCGGGCGTTGCGCGCCAGCAAGAGCCGGCGCCAAGAACAAAGGTGAAGGTCGTGCAGTACAAGACCGATGCAGAAACAGGTCGTCCCATTCTTCCGCAGGGCTACAAGCCCGGCGCCGACGAGGAGTACATGAGCGCGTTGCAGCTCGAGTACTTCCGCCAGCGCCTGCAGAACTGGCGTGCGGATCTGGTCGAAGAATCCAAGCAGACGATCGAGAATCTCAAGGACGAAGTGCGTGACGTCGGCGACGAAGCCGAACGCGCCACCCGCGAAACCGAGAACTCGCTCGAACTGCGCACCCGTGACCGCTACCGCAAGCTGATCGGCAAGATCGACAGCACGCTCAAGCGCGTCGACTCGGGCGAGTACGGTTACAGCGTCGATTCGGGCGAGGAGATCGGTCTCGACCGTCTCGAAGCGCGTCTGACCGCCGAGCGTACGATCGACGAGCAGGAGCGCTGGGAACATCTGCAGAAGCAGATGGGCGACTGATCGTCGTCGTCCCCGTGTCTGAAGAAGCCCGCGCAAGCGGGCTTCTTCGTATCCGCTTCCGGGCGCGGCGCCGAATCACTGCAGGTCGCGCAGATCCAGCCGACGCAGCTTCGGCGCCCGGATCGCGGTCGTCGCGACCACGCCCATCGTCATGAAGCCGCCGATCACCACCGCCGGCACCAGACCGAGCAGGCGCGCCATCGAACCCATGTAGAACGCGCCGATCTCGTTCGAGGAGCCGACGAACAGGCCGTTGATCGACGACACCCGGCCGCGCATGTGGTCGGGCGTCGACAACTGCATGATCGTCGAGCGCATCACCACCGACACGCCGTCGCACATGCCCGACAGCAGCAGGAAGAACGCCGACAGCCAGAACGCCGTCGACAGGCCGAAGCCGATCATGCACAGGCCGAAACCGGCGACCGCGCACAGCAGGAAACGGCCCGCGTTGCGCTGGATCGGATTGCGCGCCAGCCAGATGCCCATCGCGACCGAGCCCAGCGCGGGCGCACTGCGCAGGATGCCCAGGCCCTCCGGCCCGTAGGCCAGGATGTCGTGAATGAAGGCCGGTGCCAGCGAGATCGCGCCGCCGAATAGCACCGCGAACATGTCCAGCGCCAAGGCCGCGAGCAGGATCTGGTGGCCGAACACGAAGCGCGCACCTTCGGCGATGCTGGCGAACACCGGCTCGCGCTGCAGCAGCTGCGGCGGCTCGGTGACGCCCATGCGGCCGAGGAACACGATCACCACCAGCGCGAGGATCGATGCCAGCAGGAACACGCCGGGAATGCCGAGCGGCTTGATCAGCAGGCCGCCGATCGCCGGGCCGAGCACCATCGCGCTCTGGAACACGATGCTGCCCAGGCTCGCGCCGCGGACGAACTGGTCGCGCGGCAGCACCCGGGCGAACAGCGCGTTGTAGACCGGCCCGAGAAACGCGCGGACCATGCCGGTCAGCATGATCGGCAGATACAGCAGCCAGATGCTGCCGGCGATCAGACCCGAGGTCAGCAGCGCCAGCAGCAGCGGCGTGATCGCCAGACCCGCGGCGGCCGCCATGCCGAGCTTGCGTCGTGGCAGATGGTCGACCAGATACCCGGCGAAGGGCGCGACACAGAAGTACGGCAGCACTTCCGCCAGACCGATCAGGCCGAGCATCCACGGATTGCCGGTCTCGGCGTAGATGTGCCAGCCCGCCGTGACCGCGACGATCTGGTAGGACAGGATCGTGAAGATGCGGTAGCCCAGCAGGGCGCGGAAATTGCGGTTGCGCAGCGGCGCCGCGCGGCTGGTATCGATGACGCCGGGTTCGTCGGGCTCCGGCGGCGGTGCGGTACTCACGCCAACGCGCGCTGCGCGCGGTCGCGGATGAAGGCGAGCAGGGCGGCCAGGCCGTTGTTGCGGGTCGGTGACAGGTGTTTCGCCAGTCCGATGTCGCCGATGTAATCGGCATCGGTGTCGACGATCTCACGCGCGCTGCGGCCACTGTAGACACGCAGGGCGAGATAGATCAGGCCGGAAACAATCGCCGAATCGCTGGCGGCGGCGAAGTCGAGACGCTCGGCGTCACCGGAGGCGACGATCCAGACCATCGACTGGCAGCCGTGCAGACGGTGTTCTTCGGTCTTCAATGCATCGGGAAACTCGGGCAGCTTGCGGCCCAGATCGATCAGGTACTGGTAGCGCTCGGACCAGTCGCCGAAGAAGGCGAACTCTTCGGCGATCGCGCGCTGGGCGTCGGCCGGGCTGGCTTCGAGGGGGAACTTGTTGGCAGTCACGGGGGAATCGGCTCTCAGACGCGGACACGCGTTCGCAAGCCCGACATTGTGACTGATCCGCTTCGAGGGCACCGCTCGCGCTGGCCGGCGATTACCCGATTCCACGTTGGCTGAGGTTTACAGGACACCGGTTTCTCACGATCCTCACGCCTATTCATGGAAAGTCCGCCGCGGTTCGGCGCAAGGGGAGAGGCGCTTTGGCAAACGCGATCGTCTGGTTCCGGAACGACCTGCGACTCGACGACAACCCGGCGCTGCGTGCCGCACTGGATGCGGGGCTCGCGCCTGTCTGTGTGTACATCCACGCGCCCGACGAAGAAGGCGACTGGGCCCCGGGCGCGGCCTCGAACGCCTGGCGCCATCGCTCGCTGGCCGCGCTGGACGCCGAGCTGCGCAAGCGCGGCAGCCGTCTGCGCCTGTTCCACGGTCCCAGCCACGCGACGCTCGAGACGCTGGTCGACACCTGCGAGGCCGAGGCGGTGTTCTGGAACCGGCGCTACGACCCGGCGATCGAAGCGCGTGACACCGCGATCAAACGCGATCTGCGCGAATCCGGCGTGCGCGCCGAGAGCCACAACGGCGCACTGATGCTCGAGCCCTGGTCGCTGCAGACCGGGCAGGGCGGGCCCTACAAGGTCTTCACCCCGTTCTGGCGCAAGGCGCTGACCGAGTTGAATCTGCCCGAGACCTGGGAGGCGCCGCGCACGCTGCCCGCCGTGGACACCGGGCCGTCAGGCGTCGCACTCGACGACCTGCAGCTCGCACCGACGCTGGACTGGGACACCGGTTTCTGGACGTTCTGGGATCCGGGCGAGGCCGGGGCGCACGAAGCGCTGGACGTGTTCATAGACGGCGCCTTGCGCGGCTATCGCGCGAGCCGCGATCGTCCCGACCAGGCCGGCACCTCGCGCCTGTCGCCGCATCTGCATTTCGGTGAGATCGCGCCCTGGCGCGTGGTCGCAGCGCTCGAAGCCGAACGCAATGCATCCACCGCGCCCGATATCAATGCCTACGTGCGCGAGCTGGGCTGGCGCGAGTTCGCCCATCACCTGCTGCACCATTTTCCGAAGACGCCGGCGCACAACTTCAATCCGCGCTTCGAGCGGTTTCCGTGGGCGCGCGTGCAGCCGGCTGCGCTCGATGCCTGGCGGCAGGGACGCACCGGCGTACCGATCGTCGACGCAGGAATGCGCGAGCTCTGGCACGTGGGCTGGATGCACAACCGCGTACGCATGATCGTCGGCAGCTGGCTGTGCAAACACATGCGCATCCACTGGCGCGAAGGCGCGCACTGGTTCTGGGACACGCTGGTGGACGCCGATCTGGCCAACAACACGCTGGGCTGGCAGTGGATCGGCGGCACCGGCGCGGACGCCTCGCCGTACTTTCGTGTGTTCAATCCGGTCACGCAGGCGCAGAAGTTCGATCCCGACGGCAGCTACATCGCGCGCTGGGTGCCCGAACTCGCCGAGCTGCCGGTACCGCTGCGCTTCAGTCCGTGGACCGATCCGGATCTGCTCAAGTCCGTCGCGCCCGATTACCCCGTCGAGCCGATCGTCAATCTCGCCGCGGGCCGCGAAGCTGCGCTGGCGGCCTATCAGGCGTCGCGCTGACGCGCGTTGACCCTGCCGCGGTCGCGTGATCCACTCGGTCGGCTGACTTCTTGGGAGGGGAGATGGCCGAGACCGCCGCACCACCACGCCGCAGGCGCCTGCGCCGCCAGCCAATGACGCGGGTCGACACCGCATGGCTGCGCATGGAGCGCCCGACCAATCCGATGATGATCACCGCCGTGCTGGTGTTCACCGAACGGATGTCGGTGGACGCGCTGCGCACACTGGTCGACGCCCGCTTTCTGGCGTACGCGCGGTTCCGACAGAAAGCCGTCGATGCGACGACCGGCGCGACCTGGATCGAGGATGCGCACTTCGACCTCGACTGGCACGTACGACGCGCGGCCCTGCCGGGCCGGATCGCCGGCAGCAGCGCGCTCGAGGAAAAACGCGCGCTCGAAGCGTTCACCGGCGAACTCGCCTCGACGCCGCTCGATCCCGGTAAGCCGCGCTGGCAGTTCCATCTGGTCGAAGACTACGCCGGCGGTTCGGCGCTGGTCGCGCGCATCCATCACTGCTACGCCGACGGCATCGCGCTGGTGCAGGTGCTGCTGTCGCTGACAGATACCGAGCGCCATCCGCAGCCGGCGCAGACCCTGCCGCAGGCCTGGCTCAAGGCCGATGGCGCCGGTGTGGAGCGGCGTGTCGGCGCGGTCGCCCGCTATCGCAAGCTCGGCGGACAGGTGCTCGATCGCGGCATGGCGATGTACCGCGATCCGACCCTGGCCAACGTGCTGGCGCGCGAAGGCGGCGAGATCGCCCGCGAACTGCTGTATGCGCTGTCGCTGTCCGACGATCCGCCGTCGCTGCTGCGCGGGGAACTAGGGGTGAGCAAGCGTGTCGCCTGGGCCGAGCCGCTGTGCTTGGACGAAGTCAAAGCGGTCGGGCGTGCGTTCGACTGCACCGTCAACGATGTGCTGATGGCCGCGGCCGCCGGCGCGCTGCGCGGCTACATGCGCGAGCGTGGCGCCGATCCCGACGGCATGACGCTGCGCGCGACGGTGCCGGTGAATCTGCGCCCGCTCGAGCACGCGAAGAAGCTCGGCAATCACTTCGGCCTCGTGTTTCTCGACCTGCCGGTCGGCGAGGCGAATCCCGCGCGTCGTCTCGAACGCGTGGCGGCCTGCATGCGCGAGCTCAAGGATTCGCGCCAGGCGATCGTCGCCTACGGCCTGCTGGCGGCGCTGGGCATGGCGCCGCAATCGGCGCAGGGCATCGCGCTGGATCTTTTCAGCCGCAAGGCCTCGGCGGTGGCGACAAACGTGCCCGGCCCGCAGCAGCCGCTGTACCTCGCCGGCTGCGCGCTGCGCGAGATGATGTTCTGGGTGCCGCAGACCGGTTCGATCGGCATCGGCCTGTCGATCCTGAGCTACGACAACCGCGTGCATTTCGGCCTCGTCGCCGACGCACGACTGGTGCCCGATCCCGACGCGGCGATCGCGCATTTCCGGCGCGAGTTCGACACCCTGCTGTACCTGGCGATGATGGGCGACTGGTCCCGGGCGCTCGACGCGCAGGCGGCGGAAGCGCTGCTCGACTGACGGCGCGCCGGGCGGGCATTCGTGCTGAACGATGTCCGTCTGGGCGCAGACCCCGTCACCCCGCGTGCATTCTGAACACGCTAAGTTCGGCTCCGATTTCAACGTTCCAGGCACCTTCGCCCGCACCGGACACCAGGAGACCGACACCATGCGCAGACTCACCACCGCAGGCCTCACCACCGCGCTCGCCAGCACCCTGCTGCTGTCCAGCTGCGCGACCTACACCGGCCAGACCAATGCACCGGACGATCCGAACCGCACCCGCAACAACGCGCTGATCGGCGCGGGCATCGGCGCGGTCGCTGGTCTGCTCAGCGGTGGCGATGCGACCGAGCGCCGCCAGCGCGCGATGGTTGGCGCCGGTGTCGGCGGTCTCGCCGGCGGCGCGGTCGGCGTCTACCAGGATCGCCAGGAAGCCGAGCTGCGTCGTCAGACCCAAGGCACCGGCATCCAGGTGGATCGCGATGGCGATGTCATCAAGCTCAACCTGCCTGACGGCGTGACCTTCGACTTCGGCAAGGCCGATCTCAAGTCGCAGTTCTACCCGGCGCTCAACAATGTCGCGCGCACGCTCGCCGAGTACGACCAGACGATCGTGGAGATCTCGGGCCACACCGACAGCGTCGGCACCGACGCGGTGAACCAGCGCCTGTCCCAGCAGCGCGCCGACTCGGTGGGCAACTACCTCATCGGTCAGGGCCTGCTGCGTCAGCGCTTCGAGATCGTGGGCTTCGGTAAGACCCGCCCGGTGGCCGACAACAGCACCGAGCAGGGCCGCGCACTGAACCGTCGTGTCGAGATCCGCGTGATTCCGCTGCAGTCGTAAGGGCTGCGGGTTTCACGAGAAGAAAAGCCCCGGCAGTGCCGGGGCTTTTTTGTGGCTTCGATACTTCGAAGCAAGATCAAAATGGGCTCCAGCGTTCGCTGGGGCGACGGTGCACGTCGATGCCGTCATCCCAGCGAACGCTGGGATCCATTTTGATCTTGCTGTAGCGCGTGGCTCAAAGCGCCTCGATCACACCCGCCGCGCCCATGCCCGTGCCGATGCACATCGTCACCAGGCCATAGCGCTTCTTGCGACGGCGCATACCGTGGACGATCGTCGCGGTGCGGATCGCACCGGTCGCGCCCAGCGGATGGCCCAGCGCGATCGCGCCGCCCAGCGGATTGACCTTCGACGGGTCGAGCTTGCTGTCGCGGATCACCGCCAGCGCCTGCGCGGCGAAGGCTTCGTTGAGTTCGATCCAGTCGATGTCGTCGAGCGTGAGTCCGGCCTGCGCCAGCGCCTTGGGAATCGCCGCGATCGGGCCGATGCCCATGACTTCCGGGCGCACGCCGGCGACGGCGAAGCTGACGAAACGCGCCAGCGGCTTCAGGCCGTAGTCCTGCACCGCGCGGCCCGAGGCGAGCAGGATGCCGGCGGCGCCGTCGCTCATCTGCGAGCTGTTGCCGGCCGTCACCGAACCGCCGAACTGGCCGTTGCGGAACACCGGGCGCAGCTTGGCCAGACCTTCGATCGACGAGTCCTGGCGCGGACCTTCATCGGTGTCGACCAGCAGCTTCTTCAGACGCACGGCATTGCCGGCGAGGTCGGGCTGGTGGGAAACGATCTCGTAGGGACTGATCTCGTCCTTGAACTCGCCGGCCTGGATCGCGGCGATGGCCTTCTGGTGCGAGGCGAGGGCGAACGCGTCCTGGTCCTCGCGCGAAACCTTCCATTCCTCGGCGACCTTCTCGGCGGTGATGCCCATGCCGTAGGCGATCGCGACGTGGTCGTCCTTGAACACGCTCGGGCTCAGTGCAACCTTGTTCCCCATCATCGGCACCATCGACATCGATTCGGTGCCGCCGGCGAGCATCAGGTCGGCGTTGCCGAGGCGGATCTCGTTCGCCGCCAGCGCGACGGCCTGCAGGCCGGACGAGCAGAAGCGGTTGATGGTCTGCGCGGCGACGGTATCGGGCAGGCCGGCCAGCAGCACGCCGATGCGCGCCACGTTCATGCCTTGCTCGCCCTCCGGCATCGCACAGCCGATCACGGCGTCATCGATGCGGTTGACGTCGATACCCGGCGCCTGCGCGACGACGGCCTTGAGCACGTGCGCGAGCATGTCGTCGGGACGGGTGTTGCGGAACACGCCCTTCGGCGCCTTGCCCACCGGGGTACGGGTGGCGGCGACGATGTAGGCGTCCTGGATCTGCTTGCTCATGGAATGGTCTCGTAAGTAAGTGAGGGGGTGAGGGCGTCGGCCGGTTTGCTTCGACTGACGCTTCGCGCGCACTGCGCGCCTGACGTCCTCACTAGTTCCTAAGCGGCTTGCCGGTCTTGAGCATGTGGCCGATGCGCGCCTGGGTCTTCTCCTGCTGGGCGAGTTCGACGAAGTGCTTGCGCTCCAGACGGATCAGCCAGTCCTCGTCGACCACTGCGTTGCGGTCCACGTCGCCGCCACACAGCACGGTGGCGATGCGCTCGGCGATCTCGTAGTCGTATTCGCTGACGAAACGGCCTTCGAGCATGTTCACCAGCAGCATCTTGAACGTGGCGATGCCGACGTCGCCGGCGACGCGGATCGCACGTGCGGGCAGCGGCGGGCGATAGCCGGCTTCGGCCAGCGCCGATGCCTGCTGGCGCGCGACGTGCAGCAGCTCGAACGCGTTGAAGGTCACGATGTCATCGGCGCGCAGCAGGCCGAGCTCCTTGGCGTTGACCGCCGAGTTCGACACCTTGGCCATCGCGATGGTCTCGAAAGTCTTCTTGAGCTCGGCGAACACGTCGCCGTTCGGACCTGCGGCCTCGGACGCGCGCACCGCCAGTTCCTTCAGGCCGCCACCAGCCGGCAGCAGGCCGACGCCGGCCTCGACCAGACCAATGTAGCTTTCGAGATGCGCGACGGTGCGCGCGCTGTGCATCTGGAACTCGCAGCCACCGCCCAGCGCCAGACCGCGTACGGCCGCGACAACCGGCACCAGCGAGTACTTGATGCGCTGGCTGGTCTTCTGGAAGTTCTCGACCATCGCTTCGAACGCGTCGACCTTGCCGGCCTGCAGCAGGCCCAGCGCGCCGGCGAGATCGGCACCGGCCGAGAACGGCTCCTTCGGCTGCCAGATCACCACGCCCTTGAACTTCTGTTCGGCGATGCCGATCGCTTCCTGGATGCCGTCGAGCACGTGGTCGGAGACCGTGTGCATCTTGGTCTTGAAACTGATCACGCCGATGTCGTCGCCATCCGTCCACAGCCGGATGCCGTCGTTCTCGTACACCGTCTCGCCCTGGTCGAAGCGCTCACCCAGCAGCGGATCCGGGAAGCGCTGGCGGCGATACACCGGCAGTGCCGAGCGCGGCAGCTTGGCGTTCTTCGAGGGGCTGTAGCTGCCCTCGGCGGCGTGCACGCCTTCGCGACCATCGAACACCCAGTCGGGCAGCGGCGCACTGCTCATGGTCTTGCCGGCGACGATGTCCTCGGCGATCCAGTCGGCGACCTGTTTCCAGCCGGCGGCCTGCCACAGTTCGAACGGACCCTGCTGCCAGCCGTAGCCCCAGCGGATCGCCAGATCCACGTCACGCGCGGTCTCGGCGATGTCTTCCAGATGCACGGCGCTGTAGTGGAACAGGTCGCGCAGGATCGCCCAGACGAACTGGGCCTGCGGGTGGTCGCTGGCGCGCAGCTGGGCCATGCGCTCGGCCGGGTCCTTGGTCTTGAGGATCGCGACGACCTCGTCGGCGGCCTTGCGGTCGGCGGCGCGGTAATCCTGCTTCTCGAGATCCAGGACCAGGATGTCCTTGCCCGCCTTGCGGAAGATGCCGGCGCCGGTCTTCTGGCCCAGTGCGCCCTTGTCGATCAGCGCGGTCAGCCACTTCGGCGAGGCGAAGTACTCGTGCCAGGGATCTTCGGGCAGCGTGTCGGCCATCGTCTTGATGACGTGCGACATCGTGTCCAGACCGACGACATCCGAGGTGCGGTAGGTGGCCGACTTCGGACGGCCGAGCAGGGGGCCGGTCAGCGCATCGACCTCGTCGAAACCGAGCTTCGAGTCCTGGGTGTGGTGGATCGTCGACAGGATCGAGAACACGCCGATCCGGTTGCCGATGAAGTTCGGAGTGTCCTTGGCATAGACCACGCCCTTGCCGAGCTGTGTGGTCAGGAAGGTTTCGAGGCCTTCCAGCACCGACTGGTCGGTGGTCTTGGCCGGAATCAGTTCGGCCAGATGCATGTAGCGCGGTGGATTGAAGAAGTGCACGCCGCAGAAGCGGTGGCGCAGTTCTTCGGGAAGAACATCCGCCAAGGCATTGATTCCAAGGCCCGAGGTGTTGCTGGCCAGCACCGCGTGCGCCGGCACATGCGGGGCGATCTTGCGGTAGAGGTCCTGCTTCCAGTCCATCTTCTCGGCGATCGCCTCGATGATCAGGTCGCAGCTTTCGAGTTCGGCCAGGCCGGTCTCGTAGTTCGCCGGGACGATGGCCTCGGCCAGCGACTTGCTGCTCAGCGGCGCCGGGCTCAGCTTGGCCAAGTTCGCGAGCGCCTTGCGCACCACGCCGTCCTTGTCGCCCTCCTTGGCCGGCAGGTCGAACAGGACCGTGTCGATCCCGGCGTTGGTCAGGTGCGCGGCGATCTGCGCGCCCATGACACCCGCGCCAAGGACCGCGGCACGACGTACAAGCAATTTCTCAGACATTTGCTCCATCCCTTTGTTTCAAAAGAAGCCCGGCGCGCGCCGGGCTGGTGGTCAGGCGCGGAACCCGGCCGCGGCGAAGCGGATCAGCTCGCCGGCGATTCGGGTGCGGTGCGCATGTTCGGTGGTGCCCGGTGGGCGTTTGATCAGGCCGAAATCGGCCATCGCATAGGTCAGCGCGCCGGCGAGGAAATCGAGGCGGCCGTAGAGCTCGGCCTTGGCGAGATCCGGCAGGCAGCCGGCGAGGGCACTGGCGAACTCGCGCGGTACATGGCCGTACTGCTCGGACAGAAACTTGCGCAGGGCGTCGTTCTTCTCCACGTAGGCCCGCGCGATCACCCGCACGAAGGCGCCGCTGCCGGCGCGGCCACTGGCCATGTCCAGCGCGGGCTCGACGAAGGCGGCGATGATCGGCTCGATCTCGCCGGGCTGTTCGGCCAGTGCGCGCTTGAGCTGGGCGAGGCGCTGCGCGCTCATCTGGTCCATCCGGCGGCGGAACACCTCGTTGACGAGGTTCTCCTTGCTGCCGAAGTGGTAGTTGACCGCTGCGATGTTCACATCCGCCCGGCTGGTCACCTGCCGCAGCGAGGTGCCCGCGAAGCCGTGGGTCGCGAACAGTTCTTCGGCGGCGCCGAGGATCTTGTCCTTGGTGGAGAACTGGGCGGTGCTGGCCATGACACGGATGTCTCGATCAAACGCTTGTTTGGATTCTGTGGGCCAAGCGCCTGACGCGTCAATGACCGCCGATGCGGCCCGGGCCGACGCAGTTGCAGCAGATACGTTAGAATTGCCGCAGCCATGTTGGCTAAACCCGCGTTTCGGCGCGGGTTTTTCCATGTAGACTCGGCCGTTCCGGAGTGGACGGCCCCATTACAGACCGGAGAACACCCGATGGCGCTCGAGCGCACTCTTTCCATCGTCAAGCCCGATGCCGTTGCCAAGAACGTCATTGGCGAGATCTATTCCCGCTTCGAAAAGGCCGGCCTGAAGATCGTGGCCGCCAAGTACAAGCAGCTGACCCGCGAGGAAGCCGAAGGCTTCTACGCCGTGCACAAGGAACGTCCGTTCTTCGGCGCGCTGGTCGAGTTCATGACTTCCGGCCCGGTGATGATCCAGGCATTGGAAGGCGAGAACGCCGTGGCCGCGCACCGCGACCTGCTGGGCGCCACCAATCCGAAGGACGCCGCGCCGGGCACGATCCGCGCCGACTTCGCCGACTCCATCGACGCCAACGCCGCCCACGGCTCGGATTCGGTCGAGAACGCGCAGACCGAGATCGCGTACTTCTTCAAGAACGACGAAGTCGTTTCCCGCTGAGGGATGCCATCGTGACCGAGGTCGCCATCGACGCCAGCGTCGCCAAGCAGAACCTGCTCGACCTCGACCGCGAGGGTATGGAGCGCTTTTTCGCCGAGACTCTCGGCGAAAAGCGCTTCCGTGCCCACCAGATCATGAAGTGGATCCACCACCGGTACGTCACCGACTTCAACGAGATGACAGACCTGGGCAAAGCGCTGCGCGCCAAGCTCGAGGCGCATGCCGAAGTCCGCGTGCCGCAGATCCAGTTCGAGAAGCCCTCCACCGACGGCACCCACAAGTGGCTGCTGGCGATGGACGGCAAGAATGCGATCGAGACCGTCTACATCCCCGACAAGTCGCGCGGCACGCTGTGCGTGTCCTCGCAGGTCGGCTGTGCGCTCAATTGCCAGTTCTGTTCCACCGCGACCCAGGGCTTCAACCGCAACCTGTCGACCGCCGAGATCATCGGCCAGGTCTGGGTGGCCGCGAAGCATCTGGGCAACGTGCCGCACAAGCAGCGCCGCCTGACCAATGTCGTGATGATGGGCATGGGCGAGCCGCTGATGAATTTCGACAACGTCGTCCGCGCGATGAGCATCATGCGCGACGATCTGGGCTACGGCCTGGCGAACAAGCGCGTCACGCTGTCGACCGCCGGCATGGTGCCGATGATCGACAAGCTGGGCGAAGTCAGCGACGTGTCGCTGGCGGTCTCGCTGCACGCGGCCAACGATGCGCTGCGCACCGAGCTGGTGCCGCTGAACAAGAAGTACCCGATCGCCGAGCTGATGGAAGCCTGTGCGCGCTATGCGCAGCGCAAGCGCGGCGAGTCGATCACCTTCGAATACACGCTGATGAAGGACGTCAACGACCAGCCGCAGCACGCACGCGAGCTGGCCCGTCTGATGCGCGATTTCGACAATCGCCTGCAGATGAAGGACGCGGCGAAGGTGAATCTGATCCCGTTCAACCCGTTCCCGGGCACGCGCTACGAGCGTCCGGACGATGCGACGATCCGGCGGTTCCAGAAGCTGCTCAACGAATCGGGTCGCATTGCGCCGGTGCGCCGCACCCGCGGCGACGACATCGACGCGGCCTGCGGCCAGCTCAAGGGCCAGGTCGCCGATCGCACGCGTCGCCAGGCCGAACACCTCAAGCGTCTCGAGACGCAGGGCGGTCCAGGTGTCGATGCGGCTGCCTGAGGCTGCCGGTCTCGTCGTCCTCCTGCTGGCAGTGGCTGGCTGTTCACGCCTCGATTTCGTCAAACCCAGCGGCAAGAGCAATTTCCGCCCGGACCAGCGCACCTACGAAACCCGCGGCAATGCGGAATTCCGTCGCGGTGAGGCGGCGCGCGGCCAGCTGGGGATCGCCACGCGCGAGTTCGAAGCCGGCAATTTCGACGCTGCCGCCAAGGCCGCGCGCGATGCGCTGAAAGGCGAGGGCACGGCGGCCGACGCCAACACGCTGCTCGCGGTGATCGAGGACCGCCGCGGCCGCAGCGCCCAGGCCGGTGGCTACTACAAGGCCGCGGCCGAACGCGCGCCCGACCAAGGCGCCTACCTCAACAACTACGGCACCTGGCTGTGCCGCAACGGCCGGGCGACCGACGCGCTGGCGTATTTCGACGCCGCAGTGCGCGATCCGGCCTACGGCGATCCGTCCGGCGCGCTGGCCAACGCCGGCGCCTGTGCAATGAGCGCGGGCGACATGGCGCGTGTCGAACGCGACCTGCGCGCGTCGCTGGAGCTCGATCCGGAGAACGTCGTCGCCCTCGATGCGATGTCGCGCTACCTCGTTTCCGAGCAGCGTTACTTCGATGCGCGGGCTTTTTCGCAACGACGGCTTGCCGCCGCCCCCGCAACTACGGCAGCATTGCAACTTGCGGTGCAGATCGAAACCGCGCTCGGCGACACAGGGGCCGCCGACCGATACCAGCGACGCTTGCGGGCGGAGTTTCCGTCTGCTCCGAACCTACAGCCAAGGGAAACGAGTCCACCATGAGTTCTTCGAACCAGACCATGCCAGCGTCTTCGCCTGGGGTCGGAGAACGTCTGCGCGATGCGCGCATGGAGGCCGGGCTGACGGTCGCCGATGTCGCCGCCCGGCTGCGTATGCAGCTGCGGGTCGTCGACGCGCTCGAAGCCGAAGACTGGGCCCGCCTCGGCGCGCCGGTGTTCATCCGCGGCCAGCTGCGCAGCTACCTGCGCCTGCTCAAACTCCCCGAATCGCTGGCCGACGGCGTATCCGACGCCAACGTGCGTCCGCCGGAACTCACCCCGCGTACCTACACCCCGCCGATGCAGCGCATGCTCGACAAGGCCATGGGCCGCGCGGTGTACGTGGTGATCACCGCGCTGATCGCCGTGCCTGTGTGGGTGGCGACGCGTTCGCACGTCGACAACAGCCGTCCGGTCGAAACCGCTTCGCTGGGGCTCGACGGCAACCTCCAGACGCCCGCCGAGGCCGCGCGTCCCGCCCGTCCGACGCCGGTGACCGCCTCGCTCGGTGCGTTGCCCAAGCGTGCGCCGGCCGTGCCGGCCGCGTCCGAATCCGTTGCTGATGCGGGCGCGGGCCTCGTGATGCGCTTCAGCGGCGACAGCTGGATCGAGGTGATCGGTCCCGATGGCGCGCAGGTCGAGCAGGCACTCGTGCAGGCCGGTCAGGAGCGCCGCTTCGACGCGGGCACCGTCAGCCGCGTCAAGCTCGGCAATGCCACCGCCGTCGAAGTGTCGAGCGGCGGCGACGTTCAGGATCTGTCCCGGTTCCAGCGGGCCAACGTGGCACGCTTTACGGTATCCTCCGACGGCGCGCTGGCGCCGGCTTCCGAGTAATTCCGGGCGACCGCGCCGGGTTCCGGACCACCGCATCGTTGCGGGGTCCCGCGATCCTTCTTTCATCCGTTTGACCCGCCTTCGACAGCGGGCGTAGAGACCATATGGCGATTGACGAGTTGCTGGACGAACGCGAGCAGGGGGAGCGGGTCAAGGCCTGGCTTCGCGACAACGCTCTGGGACTGGTGGGTGGCCTGGTGGTCGGCGCCGCGCTCATCGGTGGCTGGCAGTACTGGAAGAACCGCACGCACACGCAGGCGGTCGAACAGCACGCGGCCTACCAGACCGCGCTGCTCGACATCCGCTCGGGCGAGTTCGACAAGGCCTCGCAGACCGTAGCCGGTCTGCCGGATACCGCGTACAGCGAGCTGGCCGCGTTGCAGCTGGCCAAAGCCCAGGTCGACAAAGGCGACCGCGACGCCGCGATCGCGACGCTCGAAGCCGTCAAGGGCGCCGAGCCGGGCGTGGCCGCGGTGGTGAAGCAGCGCCTGGCGCGCCTGCTGACCGATGCCGGTCGCGGCGAAGACGCGGTCAAGCTGCTCGCCGATGCCGACGATGCGGTGTCGCTGGAAGCCCGCGGCGATGCGCATTTCGCACTCAAGCAGAACGAACAGGCCCGCGCGGACTACGCGCAGGCCCTGCGCCAGCTCGACAGCGCCGCGCAGCAGCGTGGCCTGGTCGAGCTCAAGCTTTCCGAAGTCGGCGGCACGCCGGACGAACCCGAGGTTGAATCCTGATGAGCGACCAGACCGCGCGTGGCGCGTCTTCCCATGCGCCGAACCGCCTCGTGCGCATCGCGGCGATCGCGCTCTGCGTGATGACCGTCACCGGCTGCAGCACCGTGCGCGGCTGGTTCGGCAACAGCGAGAAGGCCAACGCCAAGGCGCTGTCCGAGCCCGCGCCGCTGACCGACATCACCGAAACGCTGAGCGTGTCGCGTCTGTGGTCGGCCAATGCCGGCAAGGGCGAAGGCCGTCTCGGCGTGCGCCAGTCGCCGGCCGTCGCCGATGGCCGCGTCTACGTCGCCGCGATCAAGGGCGGTGTGCGCGCGTTCGATCTGCAGACCGGTGCCTCGCTGTGGCGCTACGACTCGGACCTGCGCCTGAGTGGCGGCCCGGGCGTCGGGGAGGGTCTGGTCGTGGCCGGCAGCCTCGACGGCGAAGTGGTCGCGCTCGACGCCGCCACCGGCGCGGAGCGCTGGACCGCCAAGGTGTCCAACGAAGTCATCGCCGCGCCCGCGATCGGGCAGGGCGTCGTGCTGGTGCGTTCCAACGACGGCCGCGTGACCGCGTTCGACGTCGCCAGCGGCGAGCGCCGCTGGTTCTGGGTGCGCGAGCTGCCGTCGCTGACCGTTCGCGGCAACGATGCGCCGGTGCTCGGCCCGGGCTTCGTGTTCGTCGGCAACGACGACGGCACCATCGCCGCGCTGTCGCTGTCCGACGGCCGCACGCTGTGGGAGCAGGCCGTGGCCCAGCCCGACGGCCGCACCGAACTCGAGCGCATGTCCGACGTCGACGGCACCCCGGTGCTCGACGAAGCCGTGCTGTTCGCCAGCAGCTACCGTCACCGCACGATGGCGCTGGAAGGCCCGAGCGGCCGTCCGCTGTGGGTCAGCGAGCACGGCGGCGCGAACCGTCCGGGCCTGTCGCCGCAGCGCGTGGTCGTGACCGATGCCAACGGCACCGTCTGGGCGCTCGACAAGTTCAGCGGCACCGCCGCGTGGCAGCAGCCGGCGCTCGCGCGCCGCAACCTGACCGGCGCGGCGATCCAGGGCGATTACGCGGTGGTCGGCGATCTCGACGGTTACCTGCACTGGATGCGTCTCGACGACGGCGAGTTCGTCGCCCGCGAGCGCGCCGGCCGTGATCCGATCCGCGGCGCGCTGGTGGTTGCCGATGGCGTGCTGGTGGTCCAGAACGTCGACGGCAACGTGACCGCCTGGCGCCTGGCGCAGTAATTCCGCCGCAGGTGCGACAATGACGGCCCCGGGCAGCCACCTGCCCGGGGCCGTGTGCTTCCGGGCCATGCCCGCGCGGCACGCAAGACCCATTCGAACGGAATCCGTCCCATGCTTCCCCTCGTCGCCCTCGTGGGCCGCCCCAACGTCGGCAAATCGACGCTGTTCAACGCGCTGACCCGCACCCGCGACGCGCTCGTCCACGACGAGCCGGGCGTCACCCGTGACCGCCATTACGGCGTGTGCCGGCTCAATCCCGACGTGCCGTTCGCGCTCGTCGACACCGGCGGCATCGCCGGCGAGAACATCCATCTCGAGCACGAAGGCCTGGCCGGACCGACCGCGAAGCAGTCGCGCGCCGCCGCGGCCGAAGCCGATCTCGTGCTGTTCGTCGTCGATGGCCGCGAAGGTGCTTCCGCGCTCGACGACGAGATCCTGCGCTGGCTGCGCAAGATCGACAAACCCACCTTCCTGGTCATCAACAAGACCGACGGACTGGACGCGCGCGCGGCCGAGGCCGATTTCTCGCGCTACGGCTTTTCCGACACGCACGCGATCTCGTCGGCGCACCGCCACGGCATCGACGAGCTGGTCGACGAGATCCTCGAAAAGCTGCCGGAAGTGGGCCAGTCCGAGCAGCTCGACAGCGATCCCGAGCGCGTCCGCGTGACCTTCGTCGGCCGCCCGAACGTGGGCAAGTCGACGCTGGTCAACCGCATCCTCGGCGAGGAGCGGATGATCGCGTCCGAAGTCGCGGGTACCACGCGCGATTCCATCGAGGTCGATCTGGAACGCGACGGGCGCAAATACCGTCTGGTCGACACCGCCGGCATCCGCCGCAAGTCGAAGGTCGACGAGGCGGTCGAGACGTTCTCCATCATCAAGACGCTGCAGGCGATCGAGCATTCGCAGGTGTCGGTGGTGATGATCGACGCCAGCGAAGGCGTGACCGACCAGGACGCCAGCGTGCTCGGCGCGGTGCTCGATTCGGGCCGCGCGCTCGTCGTCGCGGTGAACAAGTGGGACGGCCTGACCGACTACCAGCGCGAGCAGACCGAAGCGCTGCTGTCGCGCAAGCTGGCGTTCGTGCCGTGGGCGGAAGCGGTGCGCATCAGTGCCAAGCACGGCTCGGGCTTGCGCGAACTGTTCCACGCGATCCACCGCGCGCATGCGTCGGCCAATTACAAGTTCGGCACTTCGGAAGTCACCCGCGCGCTCGAGATCGCCTACGAGACCAATCCGCCGCCGGTCGTGCGCGGTCATGCGCCGAAGCTGCGTTACGCGCATCCAGGCGGCGAGAATCCGCCGACGATCATCGTCCACGGCAACCGCCTGCGGACGCTGCCCGACAGCTACAAGCGCTATCTTGAGAACTTCTTCCGCAAGCGCTTCAAGCTGGTCGGCACGCCGGTGCGCTTCCTGTTCCGCGAGGGCGACAACCCCTACAAGGACAAGAAGAACGTGCTCAACGAACGCCAGCTGGCGAAGAAGAAGCGGCTGATCCGGCACGTCAAGCGCAAGTGATTCCGCGGCCGTCCCGTGACACGCTGACCGTCGGCCTGCTGGCCGGCGGCCGCGCGACGCGGCTGGGCGGTCTGGACAAGGCCTGGCTGCTGCGCGATGGCGTGGCGCAGGTCGAACGCCTCTGTAACCGTTTCGCCGCACAGGCGTCGTGCGTGCTGGTCAGTGCCAATCGCGATCTGCCGCGGTATGCAGACGCAGGCATCGACGCGATCCCTGATCGCCATCCCGACACCGGCCCGCTGTCGGGCCTCGACGCGCTGGCAGTCGCCACCACCACACCGTGGCTGTTCACGCTGCCGGTGGACGCGCTGCATGTCGATGCATCCGTGCTGTCGCGATTGATCGCTGCGGCCGGCGACACCGGCGTGAGCGCCGAAGACGACGACGGCCTGCAGCCGCTGGTGGCGCTGTGGCCGGTCGCCGCACTGCGCGTGGCCGCTACCGACGCGCTGCGCGGCGACGATTTCTCCGTGCGCGGCCTGCAGCGCGCACTCGGCATGCGGACGGTGCGCTTCGCGCAGGTCCGCTTCGGCAACCTCAATACGCCCGACGATCTGGTCCGGGCCGGAGTCACCCATGACTGAGCCCACGTTCCCGTTCCGCGTGCCATTCGACGAGGCCTGCGCGATCGTCGATGCCGTCGCCGCCGAGCGTCGTCTGCAGCCGCAAACGGTGTCGCTGTCGCGCGCGCATAGCCACGTGCTGGCGCGCGACGTCGTCGCGACGCTGCCGCAGCCGCCGTTCGACAACTCGGCGATGGACGGCTTCGCGCTGCGTCACGCCGATCTCGCGACCGACGGCGCGCCGACGCGCCTGCGTC
Source organism: Luteimonas flava (assembly GCF_036584485.1). Taxonomy (NCBI): domain Bacteria; kingdom Pseudomonadati; phylum Pseudomonadota; class Gammaproteobacteria; order Lysobacterales; family Lysobacteraceae; genus Luteimonas; species Luteimonas flava. The sequence continues at coordinate 961,238 of NZ_JAZHBM010000001.1, forward strand.
TGGCCGGCGAGCAGTTCGCCGGCCCCGATGCGGCGCTGACGGTCGAGGCGGGCAGCTGCGTGCGCATCACCACCGGTGCGCCGCTGCCGGCTGGCGCCGATACGGTGGTGATGAAGGAGAACACCGATCTCGATGGCAAGGACGTCGTCGTGCGGATCGCACCGCGCCTCGGCCAGCACGTGCGCCGCGCCGGTGAGGATTCGAACGTCGGCGATCTGCTGCTGCAGGCTGGCGACACGCTGACGCCGGCGCGCATCGGTCTCGCGGCCTCGCAGGGGCTCGCGCAGCTCGACGTCGTGCGCCGTCCGACGGTCGCGGTGTTCGCCACCGGCGACGAACTCGTCGAGCCCGGCATGTCGCTCGGTCCCGGGCAGATCTACAACTCCAACCGCGACCAGCTGATGGCGTTGCTGCGCGCGGAAGGTCTCGAGCCGGTCGCGTTTCCGACGCTGCCCGACGACGCCGCGCAGGTCACGTCGGCGCTGCGTCATGCAGGGGAAGCCTTCGATCTGGTGCTGACCTGCGGCGGCGTGTCCGCTGGCGAGAAGGATCTGCTGCCCGAGCTGCTGCAGCGCCGCGGCCGCGTGCGGGTGTGGAAGGTCATGATGAAACCCGGCATGCCGCTGCTGCTCGCCGAAGGCGACACCCTCGGTCCCGCACTGTTCCTGTGCCTGCCGGGCAATCCGGTGTCGGTGCTCGCGACCTGGCTCGCGCTGGGGCGTCGTCTCGTCGACGGCCTGCAGGGCAGGGCGCCGCGGGCATTGCGCCGCGCGCGCCTGGCGTCGGACTGGACCAAGACCCACGAACGCCTCGAACTGCTGCGCGGGCGCTGGTGGATCGACGACGACGGCATCTCGTGGGTCGAGCCGAATCCGGCAGACGGCTCGCACCGCATGCAGGCCGCCGCGGATTCGGATGCGCTGATCGTGCTCGATGCAGGCCCGCGCGATTACGCCCGCGGCACGCCGGTGGATGTGTTGCCTTACTGAGTGCTGCGCTGTCGGGGCCGCGGGACTCGCGGGCGCCTGGACGCTCTGATGCATGAGGCCAGTCCGGCGTCTGCGTGCTGCAGACCCTGAGCACCTCTCCCTCCGGGAGAGGTCGACGCGCACGGCGCATCGGGTGAGGGTTGTGGCTCTGCAGAGACGCGCGAAGTCACGCGTCTATTCTTCGAGCGGGCGGTCGCGCCTGCGAACCGCAGCGTTCCCCGCGCATCGCTCGCGTCCGCGCGATAATCCCGCCATGGCCATCCAGCAACTCACGCCGGCGCAGGCCCGGCAACGCCAGCAGCAGGGCGTGCGCCTGATCGACGTGCGAGATGCGCACGAGCGCGTGACCGGCATGGCCGAGGGCGCGGACGGCATTGATCGCGCGACGCTCGAAGCCGCGCCGCTGGCCCATGCGCCGGACCTGCGGGCGCCGCTGCTGCTGATCTGCCAGAGCGGTCGACGCTCGATGCAGGCGGCCGAAACGCTGGCCGCGCTCGGCTACACCGACATCGCATCCGTCGCCGGCGGCACCAGCGCCTGGCAGGCCGACGGACTGCCGACCGTGCTGCCGGACGGCGATGTCGATCTCGATTTCCACGAGCGCTATTCGCGGCATCTCAAGCTTCCGGAGATCGGCCTCGCCGGCCAGCAGCGGCTCGCGAAGGCGACGGTGCTGGTGATCGGCGCAGGCGGCCTCGGGTCTCCGGCCGCGTACTACCTTGCCGCCGCCGGCGTCGGCACGCTGCGGATCGCGGACGACGACGTCGTCGACCGTAGCAATCTGCAGCGGCAGATCCTCCACGCCGAGGACCGCATCGGTCAGCCGAAGGTCCAGTCGGCGGCGACGACGCTCGGCGCGCTCAATCCGCGTACGCGCATCGAAGCCATCGCCGAACGCGTGACCAGTGACAACGTCGACCGTCTGCTCGACGGCGTCGATCTGGTGCTCGACGGCGCCGACAATTTCCCGGTGCGCTATCTGCTCAACGACGCCTGCGTGCTGCACGGCGTGCCGCTGGTCTACGGCGCGGTGCATCGCTTCGACGGACAGGTCAGCGTTTTCGACGCCGGCCGCCGGCGCGGCGCATGTCCCTGCTATCGCTGTCTGTTCCCCGAACCGCCGCCGGCCGAAGCCGCGCCGAACTGTTCGGAGGTCGGCGTGCTCGGCGTGCTGCCGGGTGTGGTCGGCCTGTTGCAGGCGACCGAGGCTTTGAAGCTGCTGCTCGGCATCGGCGCGCCGCTGGCCGGGCGTCTGCTGCAGTTCGACGCGCTGCGCATGCAATTCCGCGAGACGCGGCTGGCGCCCGATCCCGATTGCCCGGTCTGCGCACCGGGTCGCACGTTCCCCGGCTACATCGACTACGCGGCGTTCTGCGCGGGCTGATCGCGCGAGCGGACCCGCTCTTCACGTGCAGCTGGGGCACGATGGCGGCGACCGCGTGTCCCGCGCGGAATGGACGTCCCGATGCGATCGACGCGCTACCTGTTCCTGCTCGCCTGCCTGCTGCTGTCTGCGCCGTTTGCCGCGCTGGCAGCCGATCCCTGTCCACTGCTGCGCGCGCAGGTCGCATCTCCGGATCCGGCGACCCGGCTCGCCGCCGCCGCGTGCGAGGAACATCTGCTCTGGCACCGTCCTTTCATCGATGTCGAAGGCCGTTATGCCGGCTCGACGGTGCGCGAGGCCGAGACCGCGCTGCTGACCAATGGCGAACAGGCCTGGCGTCGCGTCGCCGGTTACTGGCGCGGCGCCGATCAGCTCTCGCAGCTCCAGCATCGCCCGGGCGCCTGGGACTGCATGTTCGCCCCGACCAGCAGCCAACCGTCGCCGGTGTGCCGCAGCTTCCTCGTCGACGTGCCGTGGTCGGCGGCGTTCGTGTCCTGGGTCGCGCGGCGCGCGACGCTGCCGGGCTTCAGCGGATCGCCGAGCCATGTCGACTACGTGCGCAACGCCTATCGCAGCCCGGAGACCAACGCCTACCGCGTCGCCGATCCGATGACCTCCCGCCCGGCGCGCGGCGACATGCTGTGCTACGTGCGCGCGGCGAATCGTGTGTTCGGTTTCGCGGGTCTCGCCACGTTGCTCAGCAGCGAGGACGGCGGGCTCGGCATGCACTGCGACATCGTCGTCGGCGCCGAAAGCGGGCAGGCGCAGCTGGTCGGCGGCAACGTGCTCGACGGCGTGACGATGCGGCTGATGCCGCTGACTGCGGGCGGCCAGTTCGCCGCACTGGCGCAGCGCGGCCTGGAGGATCCGCCGTGCAGCCCGGATGCACCGCAGGCCTGCAATGCGAACCGGCAGGACTGGGCGGTGCTGCTGCAGTTGCGGCCGGCCAGCGAGCTTGCCTTGCTGTCGCCGTCGCCCGGGCTGTACGTCGCGCCTGCGCCGATGCCAGCCGTGCCGGACGTGTTGCAGCCGGGCCAGTCGACGCCGCGTTCGCAGACCGCGCCGTGCTGCGTCGAGTGCAGCGTGGGCGATGGCTTGCCGCGGTGTCCGGGGGCGTGAGGTTCGCGCATCCCGGCGCAGCCCTTTGGGTACGCGCTTCTGCAAAAAAAGGAAGGCCCGCATCTGCGGGCCTTCCTCGTTCCGATCATGCTGGTTTCATCGCTACCCACTGCTTGAGTACTTCATGCAGCAGCCCGCGGCGCTTTGGCGGCCGGTCTTCCGCATGTGCCGGCATCAGGCGGCCTTCTTCGCCGCCAACTGACGCAGTACGTAATGCAACAGGCCGCCGTGACGGAAGTACTCGACTTCCTTCGGCGTCAGCAGCAGCACGTCGACTTCGAAACGGATTTCGGTGCCGTCCGCGCGCTTGGCGACGATCTGCGCGGTCTTCGACTTGCCGTTGGCGAGGCCGGTGAGTTCCACCGTCTCCGACCCGTCGAGACCCAGGCTCTGCGCGTTCTCGCCATTGCGGAAGCTGCACGGCAGCACGCCCATGCCGACGAGGTTGGAGCGGTGGATGCGCTCGAAGCTCTCGGCGATCACGGCCTTCACGCCGAGCAGGTTGGTGCCCTTGGCGGCCCAGTCGCGCGACGAACCCGTGCCGTATTCCTTGCCCGCGAACACCACCAGCGGTACGCCGTCGGCCTTGTACTTCTGCGCCGCGTCGTAGATCGACAGCTTCTCCGGCTCGCCATCACCGAAGTACAGCGTATTGCCGCCTTCCTCGCCGCCGAAGAACAGGTTCTTGATGCGGATGTTGGCGAAGGTGCCGCGCACCATGACGTCGTCGTTGCCGCGGCGCGAGCCGTAGCTGTTGAAGTCGGTCGGCTGCACGCCGCGTTCCTGCAGGAAACGGCCCGCGGGGGAATCGCCCTTGATGTTGCCGGCCGGCGAGATGTGGTCGGTCGTGATCGAGTCGCCGAACAGGCCCATGATCCGCGCGCCGTGGATGTCGTCGATGCTGCCGACGTCCATCGTCATGCCGTCGAAGTAGGGCGGATTCTTGATGTAGGTCGACGCTTCGTCCCACGCATACAGATCGCCGTCGGGCGATTCGATCGTGTTCCAGCGCGTGTCGCCCTTGAAGACGTCGGCGTAGTTCTTGGCGAACATCTCCGGCCCGATCGTCTTCGCGATGAAGTCGCCGATCTCTTTGTTGGTCGGCCAGATGTCGCGCAGGTAGACGGGATTGCCGTCCTGGTCCTTGCCCAGCGGATCGTCGGTCAGATCGATGTCGACCGTGCCGGCGATCGCATAGGCGACGACCAGCGGCGGCGAGGCGAGATAGTTCATCTTCACTTCGCCGTGGATACGGCCTTCGAAATTGCGGTTGCCCGACAGCACGGCCGCGACCGCGAGATCGTTCTCGGCGATGCCTTTCGACACCGCGTCCGGCAGCGGGCCGGAATTGCCGATGCAGGTGGTGCAGCCGTAACCGACGACGTAGAAGCCGAGCTTCTCCAGATCGTCGAGCACGCCGGCCTTTTCCAGGTAATCGGTGACCACCAGCGAGCCCGGTCCGAGCGAGGTCTTGACCCACGGCGCGGCCTTGAGGCCCTTGGCCGCGGCGTTGCGCGCCAGCAGGCCGGCGCCGAGCATCACCGCCGGGTTCGAGGTGTTGGTGCAGGACGTGATCGCGGCGATGACCACCGAGCCGTCGGTCAATTCGTGCTCACCGTCATCGAGCGTGATCTTCGACACCGGACGCGCGGCGAGGCGCTCGGCCTGCGGCTGTCCGCCGCCTTCCTTCTCGAACCGGTCGACCTGCGGATCTTCCGCGCTCGCCTTGTTGCGCTTGGCGACCAGCGGACCGACGTTGTCGCGGAAATTCTGCTGCACCTTCTCCAGCAGCACGCGGTCCTGCGGACGCTTCGGGCCGGCCAGCGACGGGCGCACGTCGGCCATGTCGAGTTCCAGCACGCTGCTGTACTCGGCCTCCGGGGAACCGGGTTCGTGCCACAGCTGCTGCGCCTTCGCGTAGGCCTCGACGAGGGCGATCTGCTCTTCGCTGCGGCCCGACAGACGCAGATAGTTCAGCGATTCCTGGTCGATCGGGAAGATGCCGCAGGTCGCGCCGTACTCGGGCGCCATGTTGCCGATCGTCGCGCGGTCGGCCAGCGGCAGGTGCTGCAGGCCTTCGCCGAAGAACTCGACGAACTTGCCGACGACGCCATGCTTGCGCAGCGTCTCGGTGACCGTCAGCACGAGGTCGGTTGCGGTCGCGCCTTCCGGCATGCGGCCGGTGAGCTTGAAGCCGACGACCTGCGGAATCAGCATCGACGACGGCTGGCCGAGCATCGCGGCCTCGGCCTCGATACCGCCGACGCCCCAGCCGAGCACGCCGATGCCGTTGATCATCGTGGTGTGCGAGTCGGTACCGAACACGGTGTCCGGATACGCCCACTGCACGCCGTCCTCGCGCTCGGCGGTCATCACCACGCGGGCCAGATGCTCGAGGTTCACCTGGTGGACGATGCCGGTGTTGGGCGGCACGACCTTGAAGTTGTCGAACGCCTTCTGGCCCCAGCGCAGGAAGCCGTAGCGTTCCTTGTTGCGCTGGAATTCGATCTTGCCGTTGAGATCCAGCGCGTCCGGACGGCCGAACACGTCGACCTGCACCGAGTGGTCGATCACCAGTTCCGACGGGATCAGCGGATTGATCTGCTCCGGGCGACCGCCGAGGCGCACCACCGCGTCACGCATCGCGGCGAGGTCGACGACGCAGGGCACGCCGGTGAAATCCTGCAGCACCACGCGCGCCGGCATGAAGGCGATCTCGGTATCCGGTTCGGCCTTCGGGTCCCACTTCGCCACCGCTTCGATGTGGTGCGCAGCGACGGTCTCGCCGTCCTCGTGACGCAGCAGGTTCTCGAGCAGGATCTTCATCGAGTAGGGCAGGCGGGCGATGTCGAACCGCTTGCCCAGCGCCGGCAGGCTGGAATAGGCGTAACGGCGGCCGCCGACGTCGAGATCGGCGCGCGTGGAAAAGGTATCGGTCATGCGGAAGCTCCTGTCGCGGGTTGCTGGCGGTGACGCGGTCGGACCGGTCGTGGCGGGCATGCGTGGATGCGCGGGCATCCGGATTGCTGCGGGGTGATGCGGCGCGACGCCCGGTCGATGCGCGTCACCGCGTCGAGGCGGCCAGTGTAGGCAGGCCGACGTGGCGGACATGTCATCGGTCGGGCGCGTCTCACGGTTTCTGCCAGGTGCTCTTGAGCATCTGCAGGAACCGCTCGGCGGCGGGGGAGAGCATCGCGCCCCGCCTGCGCACGATGCCGATCGTACGTGACACCACGGGGGGCGCGATCTCGCGGGTCACCAGAATGGAGTGTTCCTGCTGCGGCGTGGCCATGCGTGGCAGCACCGAAATGCCGACGCCCGCTTCGACCAGCCCGAGCGAGGTCGACAGGTGCGTGACCTCGTAAAACCAGCTGAGCTTGAGGTTCTCGCGGGCGAGCGCCCCGTCGAGCAGGGTGCGGTTGCCGCTGGTGCGATGCACGGTGATCAGCGGGTGCTGGGCGATGTCGCTCCAGGTCACGCGGCGCTTGGTCGCCAGCGGATGGTCGCGGCGGCAGGCGAGCACGAAGGGGTCTTCGACCAGCGAGTCGAATTCCAGCTCCGGATCGGACGCGCCCATGAAGTTGATGCCGAACTCGACCTCGCCGCGCTCGACCGCCTGCAGGCCTTCGGTGGCCGGGATGTCGAGGATGCGGAAGCGGACGCTGGGATGGTCCTCGTGGAAGCGGGCGATGACGCTCGGCAGGAAGTAGAACGCTGCCGTCGGCAGGCAGGCGATCGTGACCTGGCTGCCGCGGCCGTCGTCGACGCCGCGCGAGGCGAACAGCGAGCCGTCGAACTCTTCGATCATCCGGCGCACCAGCGGCAGCAGGTTCTGCCCGACGGCTGTGGGCGCAACGCTGCGCGTGGTGCGTTCGAGCAGGGGCGCCCCGACCGCGCTTTCCAGTTTCTGTATACGGCGGCTCAACGCCGGCTGCGAGACGTGCAGGGCCTCGGCGGCGCGATGGAAGCTGCGGGTCTCGGCCACGAGCAGGAACGCACGCAGGTCGAGGATTTCGCAATTGATGCTCATAACGTATCAATTCTCCTGAAATCAGCATTTCACAGATCAATTCCGGCCATGCCAGTATCGCAACGAATCGATCAATTGATTCGATATTCATATCAATCTGCGACCCTCATGTCCAACGATCTCTACAGCGTTCCCTGTGTCCTGATGCGTGGCGGCAGCTCGAAAGGGCCGTTCTTCCGCGCGTCGGACCTGCCGGCGGATCCCGCCGAGCGGGATCGCCTGCTGCTGGAGGTCATGGGCGCCGGGCATCCGCTGCAGATCGACGGCATCGGCGGTGGCAATGCGCTGTCGAGCAAGGTCGCCATCGTCGGTCCGCCGACCCGGGCCGATGCCGACATCGACTACCTGTTCGCCCAGGTGCGCCTCGACCGCCAGCTGGTCGATACCACGCCCAACTGCGGCAACATGCTGGCTGCAGTGGGCCCGTTCGCGATCGAGTCGGGCATGGTCGCCGCCGGCGACCCCCGGACCGAGGTGCGTATCCACAACGTCAATACCGGCAAGGTGATCCTGGCCACCGTGGAGACCCCGCAGGGCCGTGTGCACTACCGCGGCGAGACCGCGATCGCCGGTGCGCCCGGCACCGCGGCGCCGATCTCGCTGGCCTTCCTCGACGCCGCCGGCGCCCGGACTGGCAAACTGTTGCCCACCGGCGAGGCCAGCGAATGGATCGATGGCGTCGAGGTGAGCTGCATCGACTGCGCGATGCCGATGGTGATGCTCGAGGGTGCGGCCCTGGGCGTGACCGGTGCGGAAAGCGTGGCCGAACTCAACGCGGACACCGCGATGCTGGCCCGTCTGGAACGGATCCGCATCGAGGCCGGGCGCAGGATGGGCATCGCCGATGCGGGCGATCGCGTCATTCCCAAGCCCGTGCTGCTGTTGCCGCCCCGGGCGGGCGGCGCGCTGCAGGTGCGCTATTTCATGCCCCACCAGTGCCACAGCGCACTGGCGATCACCGGCGCGGTCGGCATCTCGACCGCGTGCGTCACCGACGGGACGGTGGCGCAGCGCATGGCCGGCAGCCTTCCGCTGCCCGGCAGCGTGCGGCTGGAACACCCGAGCGGCTGCCTGGACGTGGCACTGCACAGACCCGCAATGGATGCCCCGATCGTCGCCAGCGTCGTGCGGACCGCACGGCGACTGTTCGAGGGCCGCGTCTTCGCCAGCACGGACCCGCGGCGCAACGCAGCAGCGCCATGGAGTTCGGCTGCGTGAACTGAACAACGCCGGGCATCCGTCCGGTCCGAAGCCATCACCATCCTGGGAGGGATCGATGTACAAGCGTCTCATCACCGCCGTGCTCGCGGCGGCCATGGTCTGTGTTGCCGGTTGCAGCGGCAGCCGCGGCTCTGCCGAAGGCGAGTCGGTACGCATCAGCGTCGGCTCGTACAACCTCAACAACCTGCCGTTCTTCATCGCCGACGCCAACGGCTACTTCGAAGACGTGGGCCTGAACGTCCAGACCGAGAACTTCGCCCAGGGCGGTTCCAAGGTGCTGCAGGCGCTGGTCGCCGGCTCCACCGACGTCGCGGTCGGCTTCTACGACCACACCATCCAGATGCAGGCCAAGCAGAAGGACGTCGTCGCGTTCGTGCTGCTGTCGCGCAATTCCGGCCTGGTGCTCGCCGGTCGTCCCGACAGCACCTTCGATCCGGCCAACCCGGCGTCGATCCGCGGCATGAAGGTCGGCATCACCGCGCCGGGCTCGTCGTCGGACTTCTTCGTCCGGCATTACCTGGCCCGCAACAACATTCCGGTCGACGACATCTCGATCATCGGCGTGGGCTCGGGCGCGGCCGCGGTCGCGGCGCTGCAGCAGGACAAGATCGACCTGCTGGTGAACTACGACCCGGCCGGCACGCTGCTCGTCGAGCGTGGCGTCGGCAAGATCCTGATCGATGCGCGCAGCGACGAAGGCGCGCGCGAGGTCTACGGCGGCATCTATCCGACGTCGGTCATGTACGCGCAGCAGTCCTTCCTCGACAAGCGCCCCGAGGCGGTCGAGAAGATCGTCCGCGCCGAACGCATGGCGCTGGAGTTCATCGCCGATCACACGTCGGCCGAAGTCGTGGCCGCGCTGCCGGACAAGTACGTCTCCGGCGACCGCGAAACCTATGCCAAGGCGGTCGAGCAGGCGCGCGCGATCTTCACCCGCGACGGCCGCTTCGAGCCGAAGGATCTGGAAACGCCGTTGCTCGTGCTGCGCGAGTTCAACACCGATGTCGCCAATGCCGACATCGATCTCGAGAAGACCTACACCAACGTATTCGTCGACCGCGTCGCCGCGGACGCGAAGCAGTAAGGAGGTTCCATGGCTGTCGCCAGTGTTGCCCGCATCCGGGATGAAGTCCCGATGCCGACCCCGTCGCGTTCGATGGTCTCGGTCGACAACGTCACGATGTCCTTCGGTGATTTCACCGCGGTGCGCGACGTCAACATCGAAGTCGCCGACGGCGAGTTCGTCGCCATCGTCGGACCGACCGGCTGTGGCAAGAGCACCATTCTCAATGCCGTCGCCGGCCTGCTGAACCCGACCAAGGGTGGCATCCGCATCGACGACACGCCGGTCAACGGCGTGCAGGAATCGGTGGGTTACCTGTTCCAGCAGGACGCGCTGCTGCCGTGGAAGACGGCGTTCCAGAACGTCGAACTCGGCCTGCGTTTCCGCGGCGTCGACGCGAAGGAACGCGAGCAGCGGGCGAACGCCTGGCTGGCGAAGGTCGGCCTCAAGGGATTCGAGCACCGCTATCCGCACCAGCTCTCGGGCGGTCAGCGCAAGCGCGTGCAGATGGCGCAGGCGCTGATCGTCGAGCCGAAGGTGATGCTGATGGACGAGCCGTTCTCGGCGCTCGACATCCACACCCGGCATCTGATGCAGAACGAACTGCTGCGGCTGTGGCAGGAAGACCGTCGCGCGGTGATCCTGATCACCCACGACCTCGAGGAAGCGATCGCGCTCGGCGACCGTGTCGTCGTGCTGTCCTCGGGCCCGTCGAGCCGGGTGGTCGAAAGCTTCCACGTGGATCTCGAGCGGCCGCGCAACGTCGCGGAAATCAAGCTCGACCAGCGGTTCACCGACCTCTATCGCGACATCTGGGCCTGCCTGCGCGGCGAAGTGGAGAAGAGCTATGCACGCCAAGACTGACCGTGCCATCCAGATCATGCTCGTCGTCGGTGTCTTCGGCGGCTGGCAGGCCGGTGTATCGGCCGGCCTCATCGATCCGTTCTTCTTCCCCGCACCGTGGGACATCGTCCGGCAGATGGTCACCTGGCTGATGGACACGAGCTTCTACAGCCACGTCTACATCACCCTGACCGAAACGGTGCTGGGTTACGTGATCGGTACCGTGCTCGGCGTCACCGGTGGTGTCTGGCTGGGCCTGAGCCCGCGCTCGGCGCGCATCCTCGATCCCTTCATCAAGGGGTTCAACGCGATTCCGCGCGTCGTGCTGGCTCCGATCTTCGTGCTCTGGCTGGGTCTGGGCCTGTGGTCGAAGGTGGCGCTCGCCGTGACGCTGGTGTTCTTCATCACGTTCTTCAACGCGATGCAGGGCGTGCGCGAGGTGAATCCGGTGGTGCTGGCGAACGCACGCATCCTCGGCGCCAACCGTCGCGATCTGCTGCGGCATGTGTACTTCCCGGCGGCCGCGAGCTGGATCCTGTCCTCGCTGCGCACCTCGGTGGGCTTTGCGGTGGTCGGCGCGATCATCGGCGAATACCTCGGCGCGTCCGCGGGCCTGGGCTATCTGATCGCGCAGGCGGAAGGCAACTTCAATGCGGTCGGCGTGTTCGCCGGCATCATCATCCTGGCGGGTTTCGTGCTGATCATCGATTTCTTCCTCGACATCGCCGAGAACCGCCTGATCACCTGGCGTCCCAACGCCTCGCGCGAAGCCACGAGCTGACCGCCGACGTCCCGGCGCGCGCTGCGCCGGGACGTCTTCGACACCCGTTCCCCACGTCCGGGTGCGCTCCCGCGCCGGTGCCTCCTCGTCGGCACCGGCGCCTTCCTTCCGAATGTTCGCCCGTCGCCCCCGGCGGGCCTGTCTGCGGCCGCCTGTACCGAGGGCGTGCCGTGTCCGGAGATCGCACGATGCGCATGTCGTTCCGCCCCCGTCCCACCGCACTGGCCGTCGGCCTGCTGCTGGCCTCGTCCTCCGCCCTCGCGCAGACCGCGCCAAGCGAACTGGAAACGCTGGTCCGCCAGCAGGCCGAACAGATCCGCCAGCTCGAAGCGCGCCTGTCCGTGCTCGAAACCGGCACGCCGCCAGTCGCCGCGCAGGCGCCAGCTGCGCCCGTCGCCGATCCCGCGCTCGTCGAGCGCATCGCCAAGGTCGAATCCGCGCAGGCGAAGGCGCCGGCGGTGAGCTGGTCCAAGGGCGCGCCTCAGTTCACCAGCAGCGACGGCCAGACCACGTTCCGGCCGCGCGGCCGCGTCTTCGTCGACACCTCCAGCACCCGCGGCTCGGACTTCGATGCGCGCAACATCACCGGCACCGAGATCCGCTCGGTGCGCCTGGGTTTCGAAGGCAGCTACGGCAACCTCGGCTATGCGGTCGAAGGCGATTTCGCCGACAACGGCGTGGCCTGGAAGTCGGCCTACGTGACCCTCGGCCACACGCTGTTCGGACGCGAGGCGGAACTCACCGTCGGCAATCGGCTCAACGACCGCGGCATCGACGGCTCCAGCGGCACCGGCAATACGCCGTTCCAGGATCGCAACGTGGTCGGCACCCAGATCGTGCCGCAGCGCGGCCTGTTCGGCGTCGGCCTGACCCAGCGCGTCTACGGCGACAGCTGGCACGGCAGCCTGTCGGTGGCCGGCAACGACCTCAACAACGTCGGCGACAGCAACGACTCGATGACCGTCGCCGGCCGCGCGCACTGGAACCCGGTGAAGGGCGAGGGCGGTCTGCTGCATCTGGGCGCCTGGGGTTTCTACGAGGACATCGCACCCAACAGCACCGGCGTGTTCCGCAGCTCGGCGATCTCCGGTCATCTCAACGATCTGGTGAAGATCGCGCCCGGCACGCTCAACGGCGCCACCCACGGCCACGGCTACGGTGTCGAACTGCTCGGCGTGCGCGGTCCGTTCTGGGGCTATGGCGAATGGGGCACGCGCGAAGTCTCGGGGCTGGGCGGCGCCGGCCGCTACGCGGTCACCCATGACGCCTGGGCGCTCTCGGCTGGCTGGTTCCTGTCCGGCGCCAGCCCCTCGTTCGCGACGAAGACCGGCACCTGGAGCCGGGTCAAGATCGCACGGCCGGTCACCGCCGGCGGACCGGGCGCCTGGGAACTCAAGGCGCGGTACGAGAACGCCGATTACGCGGAACTGCCGACGGGCGGCACCGGCGATGCGCTGACCGTCGGCGTGAACTGGTATCTCAACGATTTCAGCCGGGTCATGCTGGATGCGATCCGCTGGGAAACCGACAACCGCAGCGGCGCCTACCAGGGCGAGGACCGCGGCACCACGCTCAACGCACGGTTCCAGCTGGCGTTCTGACGGACGCCACCAGCGTCGATGCGTTCGGGACGGGCCGGGTTCGCCACGAATCCGGCCCGTTGCGTTCCCGTTGCCCGGCTTGGGTATGCGGGTTCAGGTATGTATAATGCGCGCATACTTTCCGGAGGCCGCCATGGAAGCCACCGTCGCCGAACGCGGCCAGATCACCCTGCCCAAGGCCGTGCGCGATGCGCTGGGTCTGAGCAAGGGCACGATCCTGAAGGTCGAACTGGAAGGCAGCCGCATCGTGCTGCGCAAGAGTGTCGACGACGCCGTTTCGCGCGCCCGCGGCCGTTTCAGGCTGGAAGGTTTCGATAACACCGACGCGGCGATGCGCGCGGTGCGTGGCCAGCCGGCCGATGAGGTCCAGGTCGACGTCGCCACCGACGGAGACGCCGACCGGTGATCGCCGTCGACGCGCCCGTGCTGGTGGATCTGCTGGCCGATGGCCCGCAGGCCGATGCCGCCGAGGCCTGCCTGCGCCAGTACCTGAGCGCCGGTCCGGTCGTCGTCTGCGACGTCGCGCTGGCCGAGATCTGCGGCGCGCTGCACGACGGCGCCGACACCATGTCCGTGCTCGAGGACATGGGCGTGCGCTTCTCGGCGATCGAAGCGAAGTCGGCATTGCGCGCCGGTGAGATGCAGCGCCGTTCCTGGCAGCGCGGCGACATCGCCGGCCGCCCGTCGCGCGATTTCCTGGTCGGGGCGCACGCGCTGCTGCAGTGCAATGGCCTGATCACCCGCGACGACGCGTTCTTCCGCACCTATTTCAAGGGTCTCAAGCTGATCGTACCGTCGGCCTGAGACCGGTTTTCCCGGTACTACACGAACAAGACTCTGGAGTTGCCCGCATGTTGGAAGCCTACCGCCATCACGTTGCCGAGCGCGAAGCGCTGGGCATCCCGCCGCTGCCGCTCGATGCGCAGCAGACCGCCGACGTCATCGAACTGCTGAAGAATCCGCCGGCCGGCGAAGCGGAGTTCCTGCTCGACCTGCTGACCCACCGCGTGCCGGCCGGCGTCGACGACGCCGCCAAGGTCAAGGCCTCGTACCTCGCCGCCATCGCATTCGGCACCGAGCGCAGCGCGCTGATCACCCGCGCGCGCGCCACCGAACTGCTGGGCACGATGCTCGGCGGCTACAACGTGCAGCCGCTGGTCGATCTGCTCGACGACGCCGAAGTCGGCGCGATCGCGGCCGAAGGCCTCAAGCACACGCTGCTGGTGTTCGACGCGTTCCACGACGTCGAAGAAAAGTCCAAGGCCGGCAACGCGAACGCCAAGGCCGTGATCCAGAGCTGGGCCGACGCCGAGTGGTTCACCAGCAAGCCGGAAGTGCCGCAGTCGATGACGCTGACGGTGTTCAAGGTGCCGGGCGAGACCAATACCGACGACCTGTCGCCGGCGCCCGACGCGACCACGCGTCCCGACATCCCGATGCACGCGCTGGCGATGCTGAAGAACGCGCGCGAAGGCGCGGCTTTCGTGCCGGAAGAGGACGGCAAGCGCGGGCCGATCCAGGCCATCCGCGATCTGAAGGAGAAGGGCCATCTGGTCGCCTACGTCGGTGACGTGGTCGGCACCGGTTCGAGCCGCAAGTCGGCGACCAACAGCGTGCTGTGGTGGACCGGCGAGGACATCCCGTTCATTCCGAACAAGCGCTTCGGCGGCGTGTGCCTGGGGTCGAAGATCGCGCCGATCTTCTACAACACGATGGAAGACGCCGGCGCGCTGCCGATCGAACTCGACGTGTCGCAGATGGAGCAGGGCGACGTCATCGAGCTGCGCCCCTACGACGGCAAGGCGCTGAAGAACGGCACCGTGATCGCCGAATTCCAGGTCAAGTCCGAGGTGCTGTTCGACGAAGTGCGCGCCGGTGGCCGCATTCCGCTGATCGTCGGCCGCGGCCTGACCGCCAAGGCGCGCGAGTCGCTGGGCCTGCCGACGCTCGAATTGTTCCGCCTGCCGCAGCAGCCGGCCAACACCGGCAAGGGTTTCTCGCTGGCGCAGAAGATGGTCGGCCGTGCGATCGGTCTGCCGGAAGGCCAGGGCGTGCGTCCGGGCACCTATTGCGAGCCGAAGATGACCTCCGTGGGTTCGCAGGACACCACCGGCCCGATGACCCGTGACGAGCTCAAGGATCTCGCGTGCCTGGGCTTCTCGTCGGATCTGGTGATGCAGTCGTTCTGCCACACCGCGGCGTACCCCAAGCCGGTGGACGTCAAGACGCATCACACGCTGCCGGAGTTCATCTCCACGCGCGGTGGCATCTCGCTGCGTCCCGGCGACGGCATCATCCACAGCTGGCTCAACCGCATGCTGCTGCCCGACACCGTCGGCACCGGCGGCGACTCGCACACACGCTTCCCGATCGGCATTTCCTTCCCGGCCGGTTCGGGTCTGGTCGCGTTCGCCGCGGCGACCGGCGTCATGCCGCTCGACATGCCCGAATCGGTGCTCGTCCGCTTCAAGGGCAAGATGCAGCCTGGCGTGACCCTGCGTGATCTGGTCAACGCGATTCCGCTGTACGCGATCAAGGCCGGTCTGCTGACCGTCGCCAAGCAGGGCAAGAAGAACATCTTCTCCGGCCGCATCCTCGAGATCGAAGGTCTGCCGGATCTCAAGGTCGAGCAGGCGTTCGAACTGTCCGACGCCTCGGCCGAGCGTTCCGCGGCCGGTTGCACGGTGCACCTCGACAAGGCGCCGATCATCGAATACATCACGTCGAACATCGTGATGCTGAAGTGGATGATCAGCGAAGGCTATGCCGACGCGCGTTCGATCCAGCGCCGCATCGAGAAGATGGAAGCCTGGCTCGCCGATCCGCAGTTGCTCAAGGGCGACGATGACGCCGAGTACGCCGCGGTCATCGAGATCGACCTGGCCGACGTGCACGAACCGATCCTGGCCTGCCCGAACGATCCGGACGACGTGAAGACGCTGTCCGAAGTCGCCGGCGTCGAGATCGACGAAGTGTTCATCGGGTCGTGCATGACCAACATCGGCCACTTCCGCGCCGCGTCCAAGCTGCTCGAAGGCAAGCGCGACATTCCGACCAAGTTGTGGGTCGCGCCGCCGACGAAGATGGACGCCGCCGAGCTGACCAAGGAAGGCCATTACGGCACCTTCGGCGCGGCCGGTGCGCGCATGGAAATGCCGGGCTGCTCGCTGTGCATGGGCAACCAGGCGCAGGTGCGCGAAGGCGCGACGGTGTTCTCGACCTCGACGCGCAACTTCCCGAACCGTCTGGGCCGCAACTCCAATGTGTATCTGGGGTCGGCGGAACTCGCCGCGATCTGTTCGCGTCTGGGCCGCATCCCGACCAAGGCCGAGTACATGGCCGACGTCGGCGTGCTGGACGCCTCGGCGAGCGACATCTACCGCTACATGAACTTCGACCAGATTCCGGAGTACGTGGACGCGGGCGAGAAGACCGCGGCCTGACGGCAGCGGTCCTCGGACAAGAAAAACCCGGCCTTGCGCCGGGTTTTTTTTTTAACCTTCTACGTGCGTAGATCGTGGTCCTTACGATTCAAGCTTCGGCGTATTGCGTGCCGATTTCGGATCGGACGCGGGACAGCCGCGCTCTCCAATGGAGACGTGCCAGATGCCCGCCGATCGCGTGCAGCCGTGCGGGGCGCGAACTGCGTACGCGTTCTACAGCGCGGCGATGCCGCGCGCGAGGTCGGCGCGGTAATGCAGATGCCAGTGGCGACCGCTGCCGGTCAGCTCGTAGACCGCGCAATTGGGCATTGGCAGCGCGACCTGGAACTGGCGGAAAGCGCGCATGTCATCCGGTGCGTCGGCGGCGAAGCCCATCAGGCGCCACGCCAGCAGGCCGAACCAGATGCCGTGCCCGAACAGCACGCTGTCGTCGTCCAGCGTCGGCATCGCATCGAGGAAGGCATCGATGCGCGCGACGAACTCGGCGAACGTGTCGGCCTCGTCGCCCATGCGGGCATCGCGGTCGCCGCGTGTCCAGTAGGCCTCCGTCAGGGGACGCCGCTGTTCACCCGTGAGGCCCGCGATGCGCGCAGGATCGATTGCCGAGAATTCGTGCAGCAGCGGATGCACCTGCGCATCGCGCCCGGTCAACGCGCAGAACGCCTGCGCGGTCGCGCGGGCACGATCGAAATGCGAGACGAGCACCGGGCCGGCGATCGCTTCCGCGAGTTGCGTCGCCAGCCAGTCGGCCTGCGCATGTCCACGCGCGGACAGCGGAATGGTGGCGTGCGGCAGGGTCTGCCCGCCGGCATTGGCCACGCTCTCGCCGTGACGGACGAAGGTCAGCCGCGCCATGCGGCGTCAGATCGCCTTGAGCATCTGCTGCCGGCGCAGCAGGAAATCCCACAGGCTGCCGCCCATCTGCCGCCACAACACCGCCGAACGCAGCGAGGCCAGCAGTACCGCGCGGATTTCGGCGACGACGTTGGCCTGCCCGAGGTAGTGCGGATTGCCCTGGACCATCACCTTCGGACGCAGATGGCTGACGGTGTCGGCGTACAGCGCGCCGAGTGCGGCCAGCACTTCGGGATGCGTATGGCCCAGTTCTTCGGCCTTGGGCTTGATCTCGAGGATGCCGTGATGGACTTCGCCGCTGACGGCGCTGTCCTGGATGAAGCGGCGCTCCAGCTGCACGACCGCGAGGCCCAGCTTGGGCAGCAGCGGGTCGCTGCCCTGGTTGCCGAAATAGTCGCGCAGCAGCATCAGGCCGGGCACCACCGCGTCGCGGCCGCCGTAGACCTCGGCCGGCGAGCTGGCGTCGATACGGAACACGCTGTCGAGCGCTGTCGACAGCACGGCGGCGTCGGCCTGGCCGGTCTCGGCAATGCGGCGGACCTGCTTGAGCGCCTGGGCCATGCCGGCCAGTGCGAGGACACGTTGCTCCATCATGCCGCCACCTCGCGTGCGCGCAGTTCCAGCGGCGCGTCGGTGCGCGCGATGACCGCGCCGCCGAGGCAGACGTCGCCGTCGTAGAGCACCACGGACTGTCCGGGCGTGACCGCACGCTGGGGGCGGTCGAACCGCACGTCGAGCTGGCCGGTGTTCGCATCGATGGTCACTTCGCAGGATTCCTCGTGTTGCCGGTAACGGGTCTGGGCGGTGCAGCGGAAACGCTGCGCCGGCGGCTCGCCGGCGATCCAGTGTGCGGGTTCGCTCGTCAGATGCGACGACAGCAGATACGGCGTGTCGGCGCCCTGGGCGACGAAGAGCACATTGTCGCCCACATCCTTGCCGACCACATACCAGGGCGCCGCGTCGAAGCCGCGCACACCGCCGATCTGCAGGCCTTCGCGCTGGCCGAGCGTGAAATAAAAGACGCCGGGATGCATGCCGACGCGGTGCCCGTCGGGCGTGCGCATCTCGCCCTGGCGTGCGGGCAGATACTGGCCGAGGAACGTGCGGAAGTCGCGTTCGCCGATGAAACAGATGCCGGTCGAATCCTTCTTCTCCGCCGTCGGCAGGCCCGCCGCGCGGGCGAGATCGCGCACATCGGTCTTGGGCAGTTCGCCGAGCGGGAACAGTGTGGCGGCGAGTTGCGCCTGGCCGAGCTGGTGCAGGAAGTAGCTCTGGTCCTTGTTGCGATCGCGCGCGCGCAACAGGCGCCAGCGGCCGCTCTCGACATCGACGCGCGCGTAGTGTCCGGTCGCGATCTTCGCCGCGCCCAGATCGCGCGCCGCGTCGAGGAAATGCTTGAACTTGATCTCGCGGTTGCACAGCACGTCGGGATTCGGCGTGCGGCCGGCCGCGTACTCGGCGATGAAGTGCTCGAACACGCCGGCCCAGTATTCGCCGGAGAAATCGCGGAAATGGATCGGCAGGCCGAGCCGGCCGGAAACGGCCACTGCGTCGCGGCGATCGTCCTCGGCGCGGCAGTCGCCGCTGCCGTCCTCGGCCCAGTTCTGCATGAACAGGCCGGCCAGCGGCGTGCCCGCATCGCGCAGCAACAGTGCGGCGACCGAGGAATCCACGCCGCCGGACATGCCGACGATGACCTCCGGCGCGCTCACGGAATCTGACGCACGGCCGACAACGGGAAGCGCTGGCCGGCGAGGCAATCGGCGACGACCTGCCACACCAGCGGACTGCGATGTCGCGCTGCTTCGGCCTGCAGCTGCGCCGGGGTGAACCAGGTGGCTTTCTCGATGCCGTCGTCGAGCGCGCGCGCCGGATCGTGCGACAGCGGGCGCGCGGCGAAGGCGAAGCGCAGGAAATGCCGGCCGTCCGCTTCGCCGGGACGCGGCGCGGACTTCCACAGATAACTGCCGATGAAACCGGTCAGCTCGACCGTCCATCCCGATTCCTCGAGCGTCTCGCGCACGGCCGCGTGCAGCAGCGATTCGTCCGGCTCCAGATGGCCCGCCGGCTGGTTGATCACCAGGCGCCCGTCGACGCGCTCCTCGATGCAGAGCACGCGGCCGCCGTCCATGACCACGGTCGCGACCGTGACGTCCGGCTGCCAGAAGCGCGGATCGGCCGACACCGCCATCACAGGGCGTCCTCGCCGGTGAGCTGCAGCTCCATGTCGTCGGCCAGCTCGGCGGCGATTTCGAGTGCCTGCTCGAACCGCGCACCGTCGGCGTCGTCGTGGAGCTTGATCACATAGAACAGTGTGTCGCCGGCAATCTCCCAACCGCCCAGCACATTGCGCTGGCTGTCGCGCAGCAGCATGTCGGCCTGCTCCGCGCTGAAGCCGCCTGCGGGCACCGGCGCGGCCGGCGAGAACACCTCGCGGACCGCGCTGTCGCCGAGCACGTGGGCGCTGCCGGCGACGAACGCCAGCTGGCTGCGGTTCTCCTGCTGCCAGGCGAAGACGACGCGGTAATCACCGTCTTCATCGCGCCCGTAACGCACGCCGTGGGCGTCGAGCCGCTGGGCAAGCGTGTCTTCGGCGCTGGGGACGAGGCCGGCTGCGCCCGGACCGGCCGCGACGATCGGCGACAGGGCGAGCAGGCAGGCGAGCGGCAGCAGGCGCGATGCCCGGAACAAGCGGCGGCGGTGATGCATCGAGGCACCAGGTCGGGGGAATGCCGGTCATTCTGACGACCGGGGTCTGGGGCGTCCATCCACGGCGCGGCGGTATAATCGGCGGATGAGTCGCAGACACGAACACGAACATGATCACGGCACCGCGGTGGCCCCCGGCCGCCCGGAAGTCGCGCCACCGCCGCTGTACTCGGTGCTGCTGCTCAATGACGACTACACGCCGATGGACTTCGTGGTCGAGATCCTGGTGCGGTTTTTCGCGCTGGATCTCGAACGCGCGACCCAGGTGATGCTCCACGTGCACACGCGCGGCCGGGGCGTGTGCGGGATCTACAGCCGCGAAGTCGCCGAGTCGAAGGTCGCGCAGGTGAATGAATACGCACGGCTCAATCTGCACCCCTTGCTCTGCACGATGGAAAAGGCCTAATAAGCCCACGGGGGCAGGGTTTGTTTGCCGGAATCGGGCCCCATCTAGGGTGTCAGTGAAGCCGGAGGCGACCGCCCCATGTTCAGCAAAGATCTCGAGTTTACGATCGGCCAGTGCTACAAGCGCGCCCGCGAGGCCCGCGACGAGTACATGACGGTCGAACACCTGCTGTTGTCGCTGCTCGAGAACCCGTCTGCGGAGGCCGTGCTCAAGGCCACCGGCGCGGATTTCGAGCGTCTGCGTGGCGACCTCGAGCAGGCCATCCTCACATCGGTCACCAAGCTGGCAGAAGACGACACGCGTGACACCCAGCCCACGCTCGGGTTCCAGCGCGTGCTGCAGCGCGCCGTCTACCACGTCCAGTCCTCGGGCAAGAAGGAAGTCACCGGCGCGAACGTGCTGGTCGCGATCTTCGGCGAGAAGGATTCGCACGCGGTCTACTACCTCAACCAGCAGGACGTGACCCGGCTGGATGTCGTCAACTATCTCTCCCACGGCATCGCCAAGAGCGGTGGCGAGGAGCCCGATGGCGCGCACGAGGATCCGGCCCAGGCCCGGACCGAAGGTGCCGAAGGCGAGGGCAAGGGCGATGCGCTGGCCGAGTTCGCGAGCGATCTCAATGTGGCCGCGCAGGAAGGCCGCATCGACCCGCTGGTCGGCCGCGCCGAGGAAGTGGAGCGCACGATCCAGGTGCTGTGCCGCCGCCGCAAGAACAATCCGCTCTACGTCGGCGAAGCCGGCGTGGGAAAGACCGCGATTGCCGAAGGCCTGGCCAAGCGCATCGTCGACGGCGAAGTGCCCGAGGTGCTGGCCGATGCGACGATCTACTCGCTCGATCTGGGCGCGCTGGTCGCGGGCACCAAGTACCGCGGTGATTTCGAGAAGCGTCTGAAGGCGGTGCTGACCGCGATCAAGAAGCACCCCGGCGCGATCCTCTTCATCGACGAGATCCACACCATCATCGGCGCCGGTTCGGCGTCGGGCGGCACGATGGACGCGTCGAACCTGATCAAGCCGGCGCTGGCGTCGGGCGAGCTGCGCTGCATCGGCTCGACCACGTTCCAGGAATACCGCGGCATCTTCGAAAAGGACCGCGCACTGGCGCGCCGCTTCCAGAAGATCGACATCGTCGAGCCGACCGTCAGCGAGACCTACCAGATCCTGCAGGGCCTGAAGCCGCGTTACGAGGCGCACCACGACGTGACCTACGCCGACGAGGCGCTGCAGGCCGCCGTTGACCTCTCGGTCAAGCACATCGCCGATCGTCTGCTGCCCGACAAGGCCATCGACGTCATCGACGAAGCGGGCGCACGTCAGCGTCTGCTGCCCGAAGGCGTGCGCAAGGCGCTGATCGACGTCGAGGAAGTCGAGACCATCGTCGCCAAGATGGCGCGGATTCCGGCCAAGCAGGTCAGTGCGACCGACAAGGACGTGCTCGAGCATCTGGAGCGCAACCTCAAGATGGTGATCTTCGGGCAGGATCCGGCGATCGAGATGCTGACGTCTGCGATCAAGCTCGCGCGTTCCGGCCTCGGCAGCCCCGACAAACCGATCGGCAACTTCCTGTTCGCCGGTCCCACCGGCGTGGGCAAGACCGAGGTCACGCGCCAGCTGGCGCTGCAGCTCGGCATCGAGCTGGTGCGCTTCGACATGTCCGAGTACATGGAATCGCATTCGGTGAGCCGCCTGATCGGCGCACCCCCGGGTTACGTGGGCTTCGACCAGGGCGGTCTGCTGACCGAGAAGATCGTCAAGACGCCGCACTGCGTGCTGCTGCTCGACGAGGTGGAGAAGGCGCACCCGGACATCTTCAACATCCTGCTGCAGGTGATGGACCGCGGCGTGCTGACCGACACCAACGGGCGCGAGGCGAACTTCCGCAACGTGATCCTGGTGATGACCACGAACGCCGGTGCTACCCAGGCCTCGCGCCGTTCGATCGGCTTCACGCGCCAGGACCACAGCAGCGATGCGATGGAAGTGATCCGCAAGAGCTTCACGCCGGAATTCCGCAACCGTCTCGATGCGGTGGTGCAGTTCCAGTCGCTGGGCTTCGAGCACATCCTGCGCGTGGTCGACAAGTTCATGATCGAGCTGGAGTCGCAGCTGCACGACAAGAACGTCTCGCTGTCGGCCACCCCGGCGGCCCGCGACTGGCTCGCACAGCACGGCTTCGATCCGCAGATGGGGGCGCGTCCGATGTCGCGCGTCATCCAGGACAAGGTCAAGCGTCGTCTGGCCGACGAACTGCTGTTCGGCAAGCTGGCCAACGGCGGCCGGGTCTCGATCGACGTGCAGGACGGCGAGCTCACCGTCGAAACCTGGGCGGAGCCGGAACGGCTGCTCACCGCGACCGTCGACTGACCGACGCCGCGGACCGTGTCACGAAGAAGGCGCCCGAGGGCGCCTTCTTTTTTCGGATGTGTGGGAGCGGCCTTGGCCGCGACGGGGCTTCGCGGGACGGCCCCATCGCGCGCAAGCGCGCTCCCACGCGGAGAGTTCTTTTGGCGTGCTGGATCAGCGCGCGGACGCCTCCACCCATGCGTCCACACGACGCTCGAGCAGATCCAACGGCAGCGCGCCGCCGCCGAGCACGGCATCGTGGAATCCGCGCACGTCGAAACGATCGCCGAGCCGCTCTTCGGCGTTCTTGCGCAGTTCCTGGATGCGGATCATGCCGATCTTGTAGGCCGTCGCCTGGCCCGGCCACGACAGATAGCGTTGTACTTCGGAGCGGATCGTCGCTTCCGGGAACCCGCTGTTGTCGTTGAAGTAATCGACCGCCTGCTGCTCGGTCCAGCCCTTGGCGTGCATGCCGGTGTCGACGACCAGCCGGATCGCGCGCCACAGCTCGGAACTCAGCTGCCCGTAACGCGAATAGGGATCGGCATAGGTGCCCGGAATTTCCTTGGCCTGCCACTCCGAATACAGACCCCAGCCTTCCGAATACGCGGTGGTCTGGTATTGGGTGCGGAACTGCGGCAGGCCGGTGAGCTCCTGCGCGATCGCGATCTGCATGTGATGGCCGGGCAGGCCTTCGTGATACGCGATGACTTCGAGTTCCGGCTTCGGCATCGCGTTCATGTCGGACAGATGCGCGTAGTAGATGCCGGGTCGGGTGCCGTCGGGACTGCTCGGGAAATAGTGCTGCGCGGCGCCGGGTTCTTCGCGGAAGGATTCGACGCGGCGCACGACCAGATCGGCCTTCGGCAGCAGGCCGTAGAACTGCGGCAGTTGCTGCTTGATGTTGTCGAGCAGGCGCGTGGATTCGTCGAGGTACGCCTGGCGACCGGCATCGGTGTTCGGGAACTTGAACTGCGGATCGGTGGCGATGAAGCGGAAGAACGCCTGCAGGTCGCCGTCGAAGCCGACCTCGTTCTTGATCATCTCCAGATCCTTGTGGATGCGCGCCACGTCCTGCAGGCCGATGTCGTGCACCTGTTCGGGCGTCAGGTCGGTGCTGGTGTTGCGACGCAGCTGCGAGGCGTAATACGCCTTGCCGTTGGATTGTGTCGTGCCGACGCCGGCGGGATTCTCCAGTGCGTTGCCGATGTCGCCCTCGTGCCACGCGATCACGCGCTGGTAGGCGGGGCCCACGGATTCCAGCAGCGCCGCGCGCGCCTGGGTCTTGAGCGCCTCGGCTTTCGCGGCGTCGATCGTCCCCGCCTCGCGCAGCGCGTCGGCCTTCTTGACCAGATCGGCCCACAGCGCGGTGTCGTCGCCTTGCGAGAACGGCGCACCGGTGATCACGTTGCGCGACTGGGTGATGACGCCGGTGTAGGCGAACTTGGGCGCGCGCATGCCGGCGTCCGCGCTGGCCTGCGCATGTTCGAGCAGGGTGTCGAACATCGTCGGCAGCGCGCGCAGTCGCGCGATGTAGGCGAGGTAGTCGGCTTCGCTGTCGACCTTGTGGAAGTTGATCAGCAGCGTCGGCAACATCGCCTGCGGTCCCATCATCTGGGTGAAGGCGTAGCCGTTGCGGCGGTACTGGAACTGTTCGGCCGCCTCGCGCGCCTGCTGCGCCCACAGCTCGTAGGACAACCTGCCTTCGAGATCGAGCGCATCGACGTCGAAGCTGCGCTCCATCTCGGCAACGCTCGCGCGTTGCCACGCGAGCTGCTTTTCCATCGCGGCGTCCGACACGTCGTCGAGCTGGTCGTACAGCTCCTTGCGGCCGAGGAAGGTCAGCCCGATCGGGCTGAAGCGCAGCGAGGTTTCGTACTGCTGGTCGAGCCAGGCATTGAGGCGCGCGGTCTCGGCCGCGGGCGGCGCCTGGGTCATCGCCGTCGGCGCGGCGCCTGCGGCGGGCGCGGTCTGCGCTTGGACGGGCAGGGCGAGTGCGAGCGCAAGGACGAGCGTGGTGACGGCAGGCAGTCGGGGCATCGGAGACATCCGTTCGGTCGTGTGGACCGAGCCTACCGCGCGGAATGCCGTGCCGGCATGCAGATGACCCGGCAGCCGGCGCATTGCCCGAAACGACGAAGGCGACCCATGGCCGCCTTCGGAAGGTGTTGCGCTGCCGCGGTTACTTCATGCGGTAGGTGATGCGGCCCTTGGTGAGGTCGTAGGGCGTCATTTCCACCTTGACCCGGTCACCGGTCAGGATGCGGATGTAGTTCTTGCGCATCCGTCCGGAGATGTGCGCAATGATTTCGTGGCCGTTCTCGAGCTTCACCCGGAACATGGTGTTCGGGAGGGTCTCGGAGACCGCGCCTTCGAACTCGATGACGTCGTCTTTCGCCATGCGTGTGGAATATCCGTCGTTGGGGATGCGGCGCACGGTTCGAATGATTTCGAGCTCGCGCCAGCAAAGCGGGGTATTGTCGCACGCGGCTGCAGGCGATGCAAAACGACCCCTGCGCGCTTCAGTCCGGCGTGCCCAGCGCGGCCGCGGGGATCTCGCCGAACGCGCCGGTCCATGCGCCGATGACCGGGGCACGGGCTTCGGCCAGCACGTCGACCGATGCGATGAACCGTTCACGCGGCCAGCTGGCGGCGCCCAGCGAGTCTAGATGCGGATTGCCGACCTGGGCATCGATCAGCGGCATGTCCCAGCGGCGCATCTGCCGGGCGAGCCCGAACAGCGCCGCCTTCGATGCGCCGGTGCGGGCGCTGAACATGCTTTCGCCGAAGAACATCCGGCCGATCGACACGCCGTAGATGCCGCCGACGAGCGCATCACCGTCGAACACTTCCACGCTGTGGGCGATGCCCGTCGCGTGCAGGGCGGCGTAGGCGTCGCGCATGGCATCGGTGATCCACGTGCCGTCCTGACCCGGGCGCGGCGCCCGCGCGCAGGCGGTGACCACCGCGGCGAACGCGGTGTCGGCGCGCAACGTCCAGTCGCTGCCGCGCAAGGTGCGTGCGAAGCGCCGGTTCGGATGCAGCGCCGCGGTCTCGAAGACCGTGCGCGGATCCGGCGACCACCACAGGATCGGTTGCCCCTCGGAGAACCACGGAAACACGCCGTGGCGGTAGGCCTTGCGCAGCCGCGGCACCGACAGGTCGCCACCGAATGCGAGCAGGCCGTCGGGGCGGCGCAGCGCGCTTTCAACCGGCGGAAACGGGGCGTCCGGCTCCACGCCGAGGCGCGGCAGATGCAGGCTCACGGCGTGGGTTGCCGGAATGGACTGCTGGCGGCGAGTGTCGCTGCATACCCGCGGATCGACTGCGCTTCCTGCGCGCACCACTCGCGCAGCGCGCGCCGGAATTCGGGGTCGGCGATCCAGTGGCGGCTGTGCACCAGCGTCGGCAGGAAGCCGCGTGCGAGTTTGTGTTCGCCCTGCGCGCCGGGTTCGAAGTGGCGCAGCCCCTCGCGCAGGCAGTAGTCGATGCCCTGGTAATAACAGGTCTCGAAATGCAGGCCGGGCAGGGCGGCGATCGCGCCCCAGTAGCGGCCGTACAGCGTGTCGCCGCTGCGCAGGCACAGTGCACCGGCGACGGGAACGTCGCCGAGGTCGGCCAGCACCAGGACCAGCTGGCGCGGCATCGTCGCGGCGAGATGGCGCAGGAAATCCAGCGTCAGCGCGGGCGAGTTGCCGTACTCGGCGAAGGTCTGCAGGTAGAAGCGGTACATCGTCGCGAGATCGTCGTCGCTGGTCTCGTCGCCGCGCAGCACGCGGAACGTCACGCCCGCGCGGGCGACCTTCGCGCGCTCCTGACGGATGTTCTTGCGGTGCTTGTGGTCCATCGCGGCGAGGTAATCGTCGAACGTCGACCAGTCGCCGGGATTGCGCCAGTGGTACTGCACGTCGATGCGCGGCAGCCAGTCGGCATCGAAGGCCTCCGCTTCGGCTGCGGTATGGAAATTGACGTGGGCCGACGACCAGCCCGCATCGCCGGTCGCGCGTTCGATGGCGACGCGCAGCGCTTTCCGCGCGCCGGCGTCACGCGCCAGCAGGCGCGGACCGGTCACCGGCGAATAGGGCGAGGCGACCAGCAGCTTCGGGAAGTAGTCATGGCCGTACTGCGCATAGGCGTGGGCCCAGGCATGGTCGAACACGAACTCGCCATGCGAGTTGGTCTTGCGGTAGGCGGGCGCCGCGGCGGTCAGCGTGTCGCCGTTCCACAGCGTCAGATGCTGCGGCGTCCAGCCCCACTCGGCGCGCAGGCAGCCGTGCTGCTCGAGTCCTGACAGAAAGGCATGGCTGACGAAAGGATTGCCGTCATGCAGCGCATCCCAGTCCGCCGCCGGCACGTCCGACAGCTGTGACAGCACGCGCAGCGCGGTCATCCGCTGCGTCCGTCGACGCTGTCGCCGGCTTCGATGACGGTGCGCCGCAACAGCTCGCGATCGGGCTCGAACGTCAGCGCGGTCATCGCGCGCGTCATCGCCAGACCCGCGTGGCGGCTGGCGGCCGCGGCGAAGACGGGATCGCCGGACGCGGCGATCGCGGCCAGCCCCTTCTGCATGCGGATGCCGATTTCCACCAGGCCGGCGCCGTCGCGGGCCAGCGCGGGATAGAGATCGCCGAACACGTCGTCGATGTCGATCGCCGGCACGAACACGCGTGCATGGCGGATTTCCGCTGCGGCTGCCGGCACGCCCAGACGGGCCCATTCGCACATCAGCCGGGTCACGGTGCCGATGATGTCGATCGCGGTGCCGGCATCGTTGATGCTGGCCGACAGTGCGCGGCTGCCGATCTCGGTCAGCACGACGAAGCCGTAGCGCGGGTCCTGCTCGAAGCTGCGCTCGTCGCTGATGGTGAACGCGCTGCGCACGCGCGCAATGACTTCTTCGGTCGCGGGCAGGCCGCGTGCGGCGACCAGCGCACGACCGGGCGCAGCGAACACCCCGGGCAACGCGACCACATGGATCTCCCCGTCATGGTCGGCCGCGATCGTGGCCAGCAGCGCGACGTCGATGTGCTCGACGTAGCCGATGTCCTGTGCCTCGAGCGCCGTCGCATCGGCCGGCACGCCGGGCGACGGTGCCGCGCCGAAAAACGGATCGTCCGCGTACTGGCGCACCGCGCGCCGGGTCACGTCTTCGACCAGATTGATCGTCGCGCCGAGCCGGCCGAAGCTCGACAGCTGTTCGATCCAGCGCAGCAGGGTCAGGGTGATCAGCACGATCACCAGCACGGTCGCCGCGAACAGCACGACGCGGCCGCTGTCGCCGTAGATGCCGGTGCTCAATGCGATCAGACCGACGACTGCGAACAGAAACGCACCGATGAAGGTCGCCAGCGCGCCCTGCGCGCCGCTGTCGGCGATCAGCAGGCGTGTCGCGCGCGGCGTGGCGCTGGTCGAGGCCGAGCTGTAGGCCGAGACCATTGTCGACAGCGAGAACGTCGTCACCGCGAGCATCGACGCGGCAAGAATGCCGAGCAGGTTGCCGACCGAATCGGCGCCGATGCGCCCGGCCAGCGATTCGGGAATCCAGGTCTTGACCAGGGCGCCGACCAGCGCGGTGACGATCGCGAGGCCGCAGTAGATCGTCGCGCGCACCCACATGCGCCGGGATTCCCGGCGCAGGATCAAGCGCAGTTGCGCCAGGGTCATGCGCGACGCCCCGCGCGCGGGGCCGGAACGCATGCGCCTGGCATCGGAACTCAGCCCTGCTGGTCGAGGAAGCGTTCGGCGTCGAGCGCGGCCATGCAGCCGAAGCCGGCCGAGGTGATCGCCTGGCGGTAGTGCTGGTCGGTCACGTCGCCGGCGGCGAACACGCCCGGCACGTTGGTCGAGGTCGCATTGCCGTCGATGCCCGAACGGATCTCGAGGTAGCCGTTGTTCATCGCGAGCTGGCCTTCGAACAGCGTCGTGTTCGGCGTGTGGCCGATCGCGACGAAGAAGCCGTGCACGGCGATCTCGCGTGTGCTGTCGTCCTGCACGGACTTCAGGCGCAGACCGGTCACGCCGGCATCGTTGCCGAGCACCTCGTCGACGGTGTGGTGCCACACCGGGACGATCTTGCCGGCCTGGATCTTCGCGTTGAGCTTGTCCTGCATGATCTTCTCGGCGCGCAGTGTGTCGCGGCGATGGACCAGATAGACGGTCCTGGCGATGTTCGACAGGTACAGCGCTTCCTCGACCGCGGTGTTGCCGCCGCCGACCACGGCCACGTCCTGGTCCTTGTAGAAGAAGCCGTCGCAGGTGGCGCAGGCGGAGACGCCGCGGCCCTTGAACGCCTCTTCCGACGGCAGGCCGAGGTACTTCGCGGTCGCGCCCGTCGCGATGATGATCGCGTCGGCGGTGTACTCGCCGCTGTCGCCCTTGAGGCGGAACGGACGCTGCGAGAGATCCGCGGTGTGGATGTGGTCGAAGATGGTCTCGGTGTCGAAACGCTCGGCATGCGCCTGCATGCGCGCCATCAGGTCCGGCCCCATCAGCCCGTGCGCGTCGCCCGGCCAGTTGTCGACCTCGGTGGTCGTCATCAGCTGGCCGCCCATCTGCATGCCGGTGATGACCACCGGTTTCAGATTGGCGCGCGCGGCGTAGACGGCGGCGGTCCAGCCGGCGGGGCCGGATCCGAGGATCAGCAGACGGAGGTGGCGGGGGCTTGTATTCGGGGCGCTCATGTATACTCGCGGGCTTCGGCACTGCGGCCTGACGTGGTCCATAGCTTGGCGGTGCGCCCCCCGCAAAACAAGGTTCGGCAACGTCAGCCGACCGGAACAATCCATCCGCGACACGCCGCCGAAAGCGGCGTTTTTTTGTGCAGGAGTCGGCGACATGCGTATCGGTATTCCGAGTGAGACCAAGACCCTCGAAGGCCGCGTGGCCCTGGTGCCCGAAGCGGCAGGCGATCTGGTCAACCGTGGTCACGAAGTGTGGGTGCAGCAGGGCGCGGGCCTGAAGTCGGGCTTCAGCGACGAGGCCTACACCCGTCTGGGCGTGAAGATCGCGCCGGACGCGGCCGCGCTGTACGAGAAGGGCGAACTGATCGTGAAGGTCAAGGAGCCGATCGAAGGCGACCTCGCGCTGCTGCGCAAGGACCACTTGCTGTTCTGCTACCTGCACCTGGCACCGCTGCCCGAACTCACGAAGCGCCTGCTCGACATCGGCCTGACCGGCGTCGCCTTCGAAACCGTCGAGCTCGACAACGGCGAGCTGCCGCTGCTGGCGCCGATGTCGGTGATCGCCGGCAAGATCGCGGTGCAGGTCGGCACGCATTACCTGCACCAGCCGCTCGGCGGCAAGGGCAAGCTGCTCGGCGGCCTGCCGTCGACCGAGCGCGGCAAGGTCGTGGTGTTCGGCGCCGGCGTGGCCGGCGGTGCGTCGGCGGCGCTGGCCGCGGCCGGCGGTGCCAATGTCGTGGTGTTCGAGAAGCGTCAGGACCGCATGGAACAGATGATGCGCCTGGGCAACAACGTCACCGCGCTGTATCCCTACGACGACGTCGTCGCCCGCGAGGTCGCCTCGGCGGACCTGGTGATCGGCGCGGTGCTGGTCACCGGTGCGGTCGCACCGCACGTGGTCACCCGCGAGATGATCAAGTCGATGGAGGACGGCAGCGTGCTCGTCGACATCTCGATCGACCAGGGCGGCTGCTTCGAGACCTCGCGTGGCACGACCTGGAAGGAGCCGGTCTACGTGGAAGAGGGCGTGACCCACTTCTGCGTGACCAACATGCCCGGCGCCGTGCCGCAGACCTCGTCGCAGGCCATCTGCGCGGCGATCCTGCCGTGGGTCAACAAGCTTGCGTCGGGCCAGTGGCGCGACAATGCGGCGCTGGTGCGCGGCATCAATGTCGAAGGCGGCAAGCTCGTGCATCCTGCGCTGCAGGGCATGAAACTTTGACGTAAGATCAAAGGCCTGTACTGACTTTCTCAGGTAAAGACGCACGGTGGCACGACCGCTTTCAGACCGCTCCAAGCGCACGCGCAGCGCAGCCAAGGACGCCGCACCCGCGGCGTCCGCCAAGGCGGCGCCGAACCCGCGTCGCCAGCGGCTGGTCCGTGACATCGCGCTGATCCTGATCGCGCCGCTGCTGCTGTATCTGCTGGCGTGTCTGGTCACGTACTCGCACACCGATCCGGGCTGGACCAATGCCGGTAGCGTCACCGCGCCGCTGAACAATGTCGGCGGCCCGGTCGGCGCATGGATCGCCGACGTGCTGCTGCATCTGTGCGGCTACGTCGCCTATCTGCTGCCGGTGATCCTCGGCGCGATCGCATGGATCGCGCTGTTCGGCATCGAACGCGACCCCGAGGGCACCGCCGATTTCGGCCCGGCCCTGCGTCTGGTCGGCATCGTCGGCTTTCTGGTGTCCGCGACCGGTCTGCTGTACCTGCGGGTGCCGGCGGTGCAGAACCTGTCGGCCGGTGGCGGCGGCATTCTCGGCCGGCTGGTCGGCAATTCGCTCTACGGCGCGATCGGCCCGGTCGGCGGCAATCTGTTCCTGCTCGCGCTGTTCCTGGTGTCGGTGACGCTGGCGACGGGCCTGTCGTGGTTCGCGCTGATGGACCGCCTCGGTGGCTGGGTCATGAAGCTGCCGGTGCTGTTCCGCCGCAGCAGCAAGCAGGCGACGGACTGGAAGGAAGCCCGCGTGCATCGCGAAGAGCGCACCGAAGCGCGCAAGGTCGACACCGAACTGCGGGCCAAGCGCGCGCCGGTGAAGATCGAAGCGCCGGTCGTGCCGCCGGTGGTCGAAAAGAGCGAACGCGCCAAGCGCGAGCAGCAGATCCCGATGTTCCATGGCGTCAACGCCAACGGCTCGGACCTGCCGCCGCTGTCGCTGCTCGACGATCCCAAGCCGCAGCCCAAGGGCTACGACGAGGAGACGCTGGAAACCCTGTCGCGTCAGATCGAGTTCAAGCTCAAGGACTTCCGCATCGACGTGGAGGTCAAGGAAGCGCAGCCGGGCCCGGTGATCACGCGCTTCGAGATGGAGCCGGCGCCGGGCGTCAAGGTCAGCCAGATCAGTTCGCTGGACAAGGACATCGCCCGCGGGCTGTCGGTCAAATCGGTGCGCGTGGTGGACGTGATTCCGGGCAAGTCGGTGATCGGCCTGGAAATCCCGAACGTGCGCCGGGAGATGATCTATCTCTCCGAGCTGCTGCGCTCCAAGGAATACGACAAGTCGCCGAGCCCGCTGACGCTGGCGCTGGGCAAGGGCATCAGCGGCCAGTCGGTGGTCGCCGATCTCGCGCGCATGCCGCATCTGCTCGTCGCCGGTACCACCGGCTCGGGCAAGTCGGTCGCGGTCAACTCGATGGTGCTCAGCCTGCTGTTCAAGGCCAGTCCGAAAGAGCTGCGCATGCTGATGATCGACCCGAAGATGCTGGAGCTCAGCGTCTACGAAGGCATCCCGCATCTGCTGGCGCCGGTGGTCACCGACATGAAGGAGGCCGGCAACGGCCTGCGCTGGTGCGTGGCGGAGATGGAACGCCGCTACAAGCTGATGAGCGCGGTCGGCGTGCGCAACCTGGCCGGCTTCAACAAGAAGGTGAAGGACGCGCAGGACGCCGGACAGCCGATGTCCGACCCGCTGTTCCGCCCGAATCCGGAATCGAGCGACGTCGCCGAACTGCTCGAGCCGCTGCCCTACATCGTCATCTTCATCGACGAATTCGCCGACATGATGATGATCGTCGGCAAGAAGGTCGAAGAACTCATCGCGCGTCTCGCGCAGAAGGCACGTGCGGCCGGCATCCATCTGATCCTCGCCACGCAGCGGCCGTCGGTGGACGTGATCACCGGTCTGATCAAGGCCAACATCCCGACGCGCATCGCGTTCCAGGTCAGTTCCAAGATCGATTCGCGCACCATCCTCGACCAGTCCGGCGCGGAAACGCTGCTCGGCAACGGCGACATGCTGTATCTGCCGCCGGGCACGGCGATGCCCGAACGCGTGCACGGCGCGTTCGTGTCGGACGAGGAAGTGCACCGCGTCGTCGAGCACCTGAAGCAGAGTGGCCAGGCCCAGTACATTTCGGGCGTGCTCGACGAAGTGCAGACGATGGGCGACGGCACCGTGGTCGGTGCGACCGGGCTGCCGGAAAGCGGCGGCGGTGGTGGCGACGAGAGCGATCCGCTGTACGACGAAGCGGTCAAGATCGTCACCGAGACCCGCCGCGCGTCGATCTCCGGTGTGCAGCGCCGGCTGAAGATCGGCTACAACCGCGCCGCGCGTCTGGTCGAGGCGATGGAAGCGGCCGGCGTGGTCACGCCGCCCGAGCACAACGGCGACCGCAGCGTGCTTGCGCCGCCGCCACCGCCGCGCTGATCGAGCCGACGCTGCGCGACCTGCGATGAATCGTCGATGCACGGCATCTGTGCACCGCCGCGTCGTCGTCGCCGCATTCAGCAAATAATTCGCACACTCCGGTCCAACGTCACCGAACCCAGAGGTTCCTTCGCATGCGCTCGATGATCCGTCATTCCCGCTGGTTTGCCGCCGCTGCCGTGCTGATGGTGGGCGGCCTCGCGCAGGCCGCCGATGCGCGCCCGCAGCTCGAGCAGTTCACGCGCGGCCTCAAGGGCCTCGAAGCGCAGTTCACCCAGCAGGTCGCCGACGGCAACGGCCGGGTCAAGGAAAGCTCGAGCGGCACGCTGGCGCTGTCGGCGCCGCGTCTGTTCCGCTGGGAATACGTGAAGCCGTATCCGCAGCTGATCGTCGCCGATGGCCGCACGGTGTGGGTCTTCGATCCCGATCTGCAGCAGGTCACGCGCCGCTCGCAAGGCAGCGAGGAACAGGACAGTCCGCTCGCCGCGCTGATCGATCCGTCCAAGCTCGACCGCGACTTCAGCGTTGCCGAAGCCGGCAGCGCCGGTGGACTGAACTGGCTCGAGCTGCGTCCCAAGCGCACCGAGAACGCCGCGTTCGAACGCGCCCGTCTGGGCTTCGGCAGCGACGGCAGCCTGTCGCGCATGGAAATCCACGACACGCTGGGCCAGCGCACGACGATCGGTTTCAGCGGCTGGAAGCGCAATCCGACGTTCGCCGCCGACACCTTCCGCTACACGCCGCCTGCGGGTGTCGACGTCGTGGGTGAGGAGTAAGGCGTAAGGAGTCAGACGAAAGAAGTCAGTGGGCGGGGTTCGCTCGCGTACTTCATTCGCCGCGCTGATCGGTATCGACCGTCGCCCCAGCGAAAGCTGGGGCCCACTCTGATCTTCGGGCTGACCGCGAAAGGGTCCCGGCTTGATCACTTAGGCGTCTCTTGAAGGCCGCTGGAACGACGGCGTCAAACATCGCGTTCGAACGGCTGGACCTCCGACTCGCCAACTTGCCGCATTGGCGTAAACGCCGGCAGTACCAGCCGGTAATCGAAGGGCGCGTCCGCGCTCTCGCGGCCGCCACCACGCGATGGCACCACTTCGACGACCCCGCACGCTTCTCCGCAGGCCCATTACGCACCACGCGCCGCCGTGACGTTCACCGAGTACGGCGCCAGATCCTGCAGCAGCGCGGTCATCGGCTGCGCCGGCAATCCCGCGGGCGCATCGGCCGGTCGCAAGTGCATCGCATGCACGTTGCCGGTCACGACCACGAGGCGGCCACGCGGCAATCCGTCATGCGCCCGGCGCAGCACCTGCGCCATCGCCACCTCGCAGGTGCCGCGCCGGTAGCAGCGGAGATCGCGCGGATCGAAGGGCAGGATCGCGACATCGCGTCCGGAGATCTTCAGCCTGCCGACGCGCTGGATCAGGGCGAGCACGTCCTCGCTGCGGCGACGCGCCACCACGGGCGTGCCCGCAAGGCCTCGATCGCGGCATCGGACCCGCCGGAGACCACCGCACCCCGGATGGCTGCGTGTTCGCCGGCCGGAATCTCCAGCGCGAGCAGCAACGGCGATGCCGCGCTCCAGCGCTCGACCAGATCGCCGGCCAGCAGCGGAATCTCGCGCGTGCCGTGCATCTCGCCCAGCACGACCAGTCGATGGCCGCCCGCGGCCTGCAGCAGTGTGTCCGCCGCATCCTGGCGCCAGTCGGCGGCCGATGCGGTCGACATGGCACACAGCGCGACGCCGATCGCGAGCCGCTTCAACGGCTGCATTGCGCTTGTGATCACGTCCCGGTGCCGCAATATCGGCATGTCGCACTCCTTTGCGCTCCAGTCCCGACAGGTTAACGCGTGTCCCGATCCCGCCCATCCCGCGCCGACACCGGTGACCTGCTGCAGGTCGACCGCAGTGCGATGCGTCCGCTGGCCGAGCGCATGCGCCCCGCCAGGCTCGACGAGATGGTCGGCCAGCGTCGTCTGGTCGCCGAGGGCACGGCGCTGCGGACGGCGGTCGAGGCCGGCAAGATCCATTCGATGGTGCTGTGGGGGCCGCCGGGCTGTGGCAAGACCACGTTGGCGCTGCTGCTGGCGCATTACGCGGACGCGGAGTTCAAGGCGATTTCGGCAGTGCTGTCGGGCCTGCCGGAGGTGCGCCAGGTACTGGCCGAAGCCGCGCACCGTTTCGATGGCGGGCGTCGCACGGTGCTGTTCGTCGACGAGGTGCACCGCTTCAACAAGACCCAGCAGGACGCGTTCCTGCCGCACATCGAACGCGGCACGATCGTGTTCGTCGGTGCGACCACCGAGAACCCGTCGTTCGAACTGAACTCCGCGCTGCTCTCGCGTTGCCGCGTGCACGTGATGGAGGCGGTGTCGCCCGACGACATCCTCGAGACCCTGCGCCGTGCGCTGGCCGATGCCGAACGCGGACTCGGCGATCGCGGGCTGCGGATCGCCGACGATCTGTTGCGGCTGATCGCAGTGGCCGCCGATGGCGACGTGCGCCGCGCACTGACGCTGCTGGAGATCGCCGCCGAACTGGCGGGCGAGGGCGGCGAAGTCACTGCCGGCACCATCGAACAGGTACTGGCCGACCGCACGCGCCGGTTCGACAAGGGCGGCGAGCAGTTCTACGACCAGATCTCGGCGCTGCACAAATGCGTGCGCAGTTCCAATCCCGATGCGGCGTTGTACTGGCTGACGCGGATGCTCGATGGCGGCTGCGATCCCGGCTATCTCGCCCGGCGCATGACGCGCATGGCGGTGGAAGACGTCGGCCTGGCCGATCCGCGTGCGCTGCAGATGTCGATCGACGCCTGGGAGACGTATGACCGCCTCGGCAGTCCCGAGGGCGAACTCGCGCTCGCGCAGCTGGTGATCTATCTGGCCAGCACCGCGAAATCCAACGCCGGCTACATGGCCTTCAACCAGGCCAAGCGCGACGTGCGCGAATACGGCACGCAGGACGTGCCGATGCATTTCCGCAATGCACCGACCAAGCTGATGAAGGAACTCGGCTACGGCACCGGCTACCAGTACGACCACGACACCGAAGGCGGCATCGCGCTCGACCAGACCGCGTTTCCCGATGCGATGGGCGAGCGGGTGTACTACCAGCCGGTCGCGCGCGGCATGGAGATCAAGCTCAAGGACAAGCTCGACGCCTTGCGCGCCGCACGCGCGGAAGCGATCCGCAAGGTCCGCGAGGCCGGCGACGACTGAGCGTCAGCGGATTTCCTGACGACGCCTGCGGCGCGCGACCGAAACCGCGTGGGCGTTCGCACGATGGTGCGGTTCGCGGCACGCGCGCACGCTCGTAGGCGGTTCTTCCAGGGAGGGAATGCCGATGCGGATCTGCGCAGTTCTGCTGCTGCTCGTCGCGTGGCCGGTCGCCGCGCAGTCGGTGCACAAATGCGCCGATGGGCGCGGTGGCCATAGTTACCAGTCGCAGCCCTGCGTCGATGGCGAAAGCCTGCGGACGTGGACGGCCGAGGTGCAGGATCCGCCGGCGACGACGGCAGTGCAGCGCCCGGCGAAACCGCCGACGCAGCGTCGCGCGGCCGCGTCGACGCGGGACCGTACGACGCCCGCGACGACGCCCCGACGCGACGACCAGCACGCGCGATGTCTGGCCGCACGCGCCAGTCGCGAAAATGCCTTGCGCAAGCTCGGCACCCAGCGCCGCTACGACGATCTGCGCCGCCTCAACGAACGCGTGTCCGCGGTCTGCAATCATCGCGGACGCGGCTGAGGCGCCGGGTGATCACGGATTGCAGGGGCGGTTGGTGCCTTCCCAGCCGTTCGGCAGGCGACGGATGACCTGGCCGCCAGCGCAGCGTTCGCCGGCTTCGAGCGGGGTCGAACGGTAGGCCACCAGTTTCGGCGCAGCAGGCGCCGCGACGGCCGGCTTCGGGTACTCGTAGATCACCCTCTCTGGCGAAGGCAGATGGCCGAGGCGGGAGAAGCCGCCCGCATCGTCGTCGCTGCGGCTGGCATGCAGCCAGGCCGCATTGGACGCGACCAGCAGGGCCAGCAGCACGATCGCCATCGCCTGCCAGGTCGAACGCCGCCAGCGGGCTGGGAACAGGAACACGTTGCGTTGCTGATCCACTAGGCACTCCGGAGTCCAGACAGACCGGGTTCGATGCTAGGCGCCGTGGCCACGGCGGACCACTAGGGACAACCCTGTAAACGTTTTCGCGTGCATCCATCGGGGGATGGACGGGTCGCTTGGGCAGAGGGGTCTGCCTGAACCGGTCAGGCGTGTCGCCGCCGCCATCGCCAGTCTCGCCAGGACCTCTGGAAGACCGTTCCCGGAAGCGGTGGCGGATCGGATTTCGAAGGTGTACAAATGTACACCATGAGCGATCTGTCCCCCCAACGTGCTGCCGTCCTCGAATTCCTGCGCGAGCGCATCGCCGCCGGTGTGCCGCCGAGCCTAGCCGAAATCGCCGCGGCCTTCGGTTTCGCCTCGCGCAATGCCGCGCAGAGGCATGTGCAGGCGCTGGTCTCGGCCGGGCTGGTCGAATTGCAGGCCGGGCAGAAGCGCGGGCTGCGGCTGCCGGGGCAGGGCGACCGCATGGCCGCGTTGCCGGTGCTCGGGCGCGTGGCCGCGGGCGTGCCGATCGGTCCGGACACCGGCAGCGATCGCGTGCTGTGGCTGGACCGCAGCGTGTTCTCGCTGCGCCCGGATTACCTGCTGCGGGTCGAGGGCGACTCGATGATCGACGACGGCATCCTCGAGGGCGATCTCGTGGGCGTGCACCGCAGTCGCGATGCGCGCGACGGCCAGACCGTCGTCGCGCGGCTGGACGATGCCATCACCATCAAGCGGCTCGAACACCGCGCAGGCGGCGTGCGTCTGCTGCCGCGCAATCCCGCGCATGCGCCGATCGTGATCGCCGCCGACGCCGACTTCGCGATCGAAGGCCTGTACTGCGGTCTGGTGCGGCAGGGCTGACATGGCGCCGGCGCTCCAATCGCTGGATGCCCTGCTCGCCGCGCGCACCGTGTGGTCGGCCGGGCGCGGCACGCGCTGCGCCGACATCGGGCAGCCGACCGGACATGCCGCGCTCGATGCCGCGCTGCCGGGCGGTGGCTGGCCGCCGCGTGCATTGACCGAGCTGCTGCTGCCGGCCGATGGCGTGGGCGAAATCTCGCTGCTGTTTCCGGCGCTGTCGCGTATCACCGCGGCCGGCGGTCGCGTGGTGCTGGTCGCACCGCCGTGCATTCCGTATGCACCGGCCTGGCAGGCGGCGGGCGTGCGGCTGGACGCGCTGGACGTCGTCGAGGCTTCGCCTGCCGATGCGCTGTGGGCGTTTGAGCAGTGCCTGCGCAGCGGCGCCTGCGCGGCGGTGCTGGGCTGGCCCGATACCGGCGATGCGCGTTTGATGCGGCGCCTGCAGGTGGCGGCCGACAGCGGCGATTGCCATGCCTTCGCATTGCGCGATCGACGTCATGCGGCGAATGCATCGCCGGCGGCGTTGCGGCTGGAATATCTGCCCGAAGTGCAGGCCTGGCAGGTGCGCAAATGCCGGGGCGGGCAGGTGCCGTCGCAACCGCTGCGATTGGCGAGCTGAATGCTCCTGCGATGCTCTGGGCCTGTCTTCTCCTGCCGCAACTGGCGCTCGACGCCGTTCTCCGTCGTCTGCCGGATCCCGACGCACCGTTCGCGCTGGTCGAAGGCCCCGCGCAGCTGCGCACGCTGCACAGCGTCAACGATGCGGCGGGCGCGCACGGACTGAAGGCCGGCATGCGCCTGTCGGCCGCGCATGCGCTGCTGGCCGATGTGCGCACGCAACCGCACGATCCACTGGCCGAATCGACGGCGCATCGTTTTCTGGCCGCCTGGGCGTATCGCCACAGTTCGCTGGTGAGCCAGCAGTGGTCGCGCGCGATCGTGCTGGAAGTGCAGGCGAGCTTCCGCCTGTTCGGGCCGTGGTCGCAGTTCGAACGCACGCTGCGCGAGGAACTGTCGGCGCTTGGCTTCGCACATCGCATCGCGCTCGCGCCGTCGCCGACCGCCGCGCGGGTACTGGTCGGTCTGCGCGATGGCTTCGCGGTCACCGGCGCGGCGGAACTGTCGGCGCTGCTGGATCGCACGCCGGTGCGCCGTGCCGCATTGCCGGGCGATGCCGGCGAACGCCTGTACCGCATGGGCGTGCGCACACTCGGCGCCTTGCGTGAACTGCCGGGCGCGGGTGTGCAACGCCGCTTCGGCGCGGACGTGCTGGCGCACGTGCGCAGGCTGTATGGCGAGAGCGACGATCCGGTCGCCTGCTACACGCCGCCGGACCGGTTGGACATGCGCGTCGAGCTGGGTTACGAGGTGGAAGCGCATCCGCCACTGCTGTTTCCGTTGCGGCGTCTGATCAATGATCTGTGCACGTATCTGTCCGCGCGCGACGGTGGCGTGCAGCGTTTCGTGATCGGGCTGGAGCATGAAGAAGGCAGTACCGATGTCGAGGTCGGCCTGCTCGCGCCCGAGCGCACGTCGACGATGCTGTTCGAACTCGCGCGCAACCGGCTCGAACGCACCGAGATCGCCAGACCCGTCGTCGCGATGCGCCTGCTCGCGCGCGAACTGCCACCGTTCGTGCCGGCCGCGCGCGATCTGTTCGATACGCGGCCGCAGCAGGCGCTCGACTGGCCGCATCTGCGCGAACGTCTGCGTGCGCGTCTCGGTGACGATGCGGTCTATCGGGTGACGCCGGCCGGCGATCCGCGCCCCGAACGCGCGTGGTCGCGCCGCATCGGCGATGGCGGCGCGATTGCGGATGCGCCCGCGCGTCCGCCGCGTCCGGCCTGGCTGCTGCCGCAACCGGTACCGCTGCACGACGCCGGCCTGCGCATCGTGTCCGGGCCGGAGCGTCTGGAAAGCGGCTGGTGGGACGATGCCGATGCGCGCCGCGATTACTACGTCGTCGAAACCCGCGCGGGCCAGCGCGGCTGGGCCTTCGTGCCGCCGGGCCGCTTCGAGGGCTGGATGCTGCACGGCTGGTTCGCATGAGCTGGGACGATGCGATCGACGGCGTCGACCGCGATACGCCCGGCAGCCATGTGCCGCGCGCACTGCGCGTCGCCGGGCGCCTGCGCGCAGCCGCGAACGACGACGTCGCCCACGACACCCGCGACGATCTGCCCGCGTATGCCGAGCTGCACTGCCTGTCGGATTTCTCGTTCCTGCGCGGCGCGTCCAGCGCGGAGCAGCTGTTCGCGCGCGCCGTGCACTGCGGCTACAGCGCGCTCGCGATCACCGACGAATGCTCGCTCGCCGGTATCGTGCGCGGGCTCGAGGCGTCGGAGGAAACCGGACTCAAGCTGATCGTCGGCAGCGAGTTCCGGCTGCTCGACGACACGCGTTTCGTGCTGCTGGTCGAAACCCGCGCGGGTTACGCGCAGCTGTGCGCGCTGATCACCTGCGGCCGCCGCGCCGGCACCAAGGGCCAGTACCGGCTCTCGCGTGCGGATGTCGAAGCCGAATTCCGAGGGACAACACCCGGCGTGTTCGCCGTTTGGCTGCCGGGCGCGACGCCCGAAGCGGGGCAGGGCGCCTGGCTGCGCGACGTGTTTCCCGAACGCGCGCATCTGGCCGTGGAACTGCACCGCGAATGCGACGACGCCGAGCGCCTGGCCATGTTGCTGGCACTGTCGCGCACGCTCGGCATCCCTGCCATAGCCAGTGGCGACGTGCACATGGCGACGCGACGCGAACGCATCCTGCAGGACACGTTGACCGCGATCCGCCACACCACACCGATCGCCGATTGCGGCGCACATCTGTTCCGCAACGGCGAACGGCATCTGCGTTCGCGGCGTGCACTGGGCAACATCTACGGCGCCGATCTGATGCAGGCCGCCGTCGATCTCGCGGCGCGCTGCAGCTTCGGCATGCGCGAACTGCATTACGACTATCCGGTCGAGCTGGTGCCCGAGGGCCATACGCCGACGACGTGGCTGCGTCATCTGACGGAAGAAGGGATTCGCCTGCGCTGGCCGGACGGACCGACCCCCAAGGTCCGCGAGCTGATCGATTTCGAACTGGCATTGATCGCGAAGCTGAAGTACGAGGCGTTCTTCCTGACCGTCGCCGACATCGTCCGTTTCGCCAGAGGCGAGGGCATCCTGTGCCAGGGCCGCGGCTCGTCGGCCAATTCGGCGGTCTGCTATGCGCTCGCCATCACCGCGGTGAATCCGGACGACACGCGCCTGCTGATGGCGCGCTTCCTGTCGGAGAACCGCAACGAGCCGCCCGACATCGACGTCGACTTCGAGCACGAACGCCGCGAGGAAGTCATCCAGTACGTCTACGCCAAATACGGCCGCGAACGTGCTGCGCTGGCGGCGACGGTCATCGCCTATCGCGGCAAGAGCGCGGTGCGCGATGTCGCCAAGGCCTTCGGTCTGCCGCCGGACCAGATCGCGTTGCTCGCCAATTGCTACGGCTGGGGCAACGGCGAGGCGCCGATGGAACAGCGCATCAGCGAGGCCGGGTTCGATCTCGACAATCCGCTGATCGGCAAGATCCTCGTCATCACCGAAATGTTGCGCGACCACCCGCGGCATCTGTCGCAGCACGTCGGCGGTTTCGTGATCTCGAACGAACCGCTGTCGCATCTGGTGCCCGTCGAGAACGCGGCGATGGACAACCGCACAATCATCCAGTGGGACAAGGACGATCTGGAGACCATGCAGCTGCTGAAGGTCGATTGTCTCGCGCTCGGCATGCTGACCTGCATCCGCAAGGCGCTCAATCTGGTGCGCGGCCAGCGCGGACGCGATTTCGAGATCGCGTCCCTGCCGCGCGAGGATGCGCAGACCTACGAGATGATCCAGATCGCCGACACCGTCGGCGTGTTCCAGATCGAATCCCGCGCGCAGATGGCGATGCTGCCGCGGCTCAAGCCGAAAGAGTTCTACGACCTCGTGGTCGAAGTCGCGATCGTGCGACCCGGTCCGATCCAGGGCGACATGGTGCATCCGTATCTGCGGCGCCGGCAGGGGCACGAGCTGGTGACGTATCCGTCCGAAGGCGTGCGCGAAATCCTCGGACCGACGCTCGGCGTGCCGCTGTTCCAGGAGCAGGTCATGGAACTGGTCATCCATGCCGGCTACGACGCCGACGAGGCCGATGGCCTGCGTCGTTCGATGGCGGCCTGGCGTCGCGGCGGTGACATGGAACCACATCGCCTGCGCATCCGCGGGCTGATGGAAGGCAAGGGCTACGCGTCGGAATTCATCGACCAGATCTTCGACCAGATCAAGGGCTTCGGCTCCTACGGCTTCCCGCAAAGCCACGCCGCCTCGTTCGCGAAGCTGGTCTACGCCAGTTGCTGGCTCAAGCGGCATGAGCCTGCGGCTTTAGCCTGCGGCCTGCTCAACGCCCAGCCGATGGGCTTCTATTCGCCGAGCCAGATCGTGCAGGACGCCCGTCGCGGCAGTCCGCATCGCGCGGCGGTGGAGGTGCTGCCGGTCGACGTGATGGTCAGCGATCGCGACTGCACGCTGGTCGGCGGACGTCCGTGGCGCAGTGACGCCGATCCCGGGACGCAGCCGGATATCCGGCTCGGCCTGCGTCTGGTCGCCGGCTTGTCGGACACCATGGCCCAAGCGATCGTTGCCGCACGCGCGCGCCGTCCGTTCTCCAGCGTCCAGGATCTGTGCCTGCGCGCCGGTCTCGACGAGAAGGCGCGCAGCGTGCTCGCCGAATCCGGTGCGCTCGCCTCGCTGGCCGGGCATCGCAACGCGGCGCGTTGGGCGGTCTCGGGCATCGAGCGGCAACGGCCGTTGCTGCCGGGCAGTCCCGACGAGGACGTGGTCGAACTGCCGGAGCCGCGTGCGGGCGAGGAAATCCTGTCCGACTACCGCAGCACCGGCCTGACGCTGGGCCAGCACCCGATGGCCCTGCTGCGTGCGCAGATGGTCGAGCGCCGGATCATCGGCCTGCGCGATCTGCAGCAGCGCCGGCATGGCAGCGGCGTGCACGTCGCGGGTCTGGTCACCCAACGCCAGCGCCCGGCGACCGCCAAGGGCACGATCTTCGTCACGCTGGAAGACGAGACCGGGATGATCAACGTGATCGTCTGGCCGCATCTCGCGTTGCGGCGCCGTCGCGCGTTACTGGAATCGCGCCTGCTCGCGGTGCGCGGCAGATGGGAGCGCGTGGACGGCGTCGCCCATCTGATCGCCGGCGATCTGCAGGATCTCAGCGGCATGCTCGGCGGGATGCAGTTGCCGTCGCGGGATTTCCACTGAGGCGCAACGCCGGGATTGGCCTCCTGTTTGTTATGTTGTAACTTTCGCGGCCTTTTTCGCGCCAGAAGCAACGGGATTTCGATGTCGCTGTATCACCGGATCGCCGAACTCCAGGGCGATCGCCCATGGGGCGCCATGCTCGACGCCGGCACCGGCCGCAATTCGATGCGCTGGATGCTGTCGCTGAAGACCGATCGCTGGACTGCCGTCACCGGAGCGACGTCGATGGCACGCACGACTGAAACCGAAATCGGTGCACGCAGGCGCGACGTGGATCGTCTGGTCGTCGGCAACTGGCTCGATCCCACGCTGCTCGCGGGTGAGCGCTACGACACCGTGCTCGCCGACTATCTGCTCGGCGCGATCGAAGGCTTCGCGCCGTACTGGCAGGACCAGCTGTTCGCGCGTCTGCACGATCTGGTCGCGCCGGGCGGTCGTCTGTACGTCGTCGGTCTCGAACCCTACGTGCCCCAACATCCCGATGCGCTCGACGCGGCCGGCAGTCTGGTCACGCGGATCGGGCGTCTGCGCGATGCCTGCCTGCTGCTGGCCGGCGATCGTCCCTATCGCGAGTATCCGGCCGACTGGACGCTGCGGCAGATCGAACGTGCGGGCTTCCGTGTGCTGCATGCCGAACAGGTGCCGATCCGCTTCGGCACACGCTTCGTCGACGGGCAGCTCGACATGTGCGGGCGCGTGCTGGAACGCGTGGCGGATCGCCAGCTGGCCGCCGCTTTGCATGCAAACGTCGAAGCCTTGCGTATGGGGGCGCATCTGCAAATCGCCGAGCACGGCGGTCTGCGGACCGGCCACGATTATGTCATCGCGGCGGAGGTGGTTTGAGGGGGCTTGGGTTGGTGCTTGAGCGTGCCGGCCCTCACCCGACGCGCGAGCGCGTCGACCTCTCCCGGAGGGAGAGGTGTAGGGATCGCACGAACGTGGAGTGCCGGGATCAAGTCGCGCAACGGATCGAAGCACGACGATCGACTCGATCATCAATTGAGCCGGTGATGCCGCCTCAGCGCGGCATCGGGTCGGTCGGCTCGTCCACCGGCGGCGTCCGCTCGCCGCGCACGCGCATCGCGTTGCGCTTGGCCCACAGGTTCAGCATCTCGACCGCGGCCGAGAAGCCCATCGAGCCGTAGATGTAGCCCTTCGGGATGTGCAGACCGAAGCCATCGAGCAGCAGGTAGATGCCGATCAGCACGATGAAGGTCAGCGCCAGCATCTTCACTGTCGGGTTCGCGTCGATGAACTTGCCCAGCGGCTGCGCCGCCAGCAGCATCACCGCGACCGCCAGCAGGATCGCGCAGACCATCACCGGCACGTAGTCGCCGGCCATGCCGACGGCGGCGATCACCGAGTCCAGCGAGAACACGATGTCGATGACCGCGATCTGTGCGATCACCGCACCGAACGAGGCCGTCGCCTT
The DNA here is from genome assembly GCF_036584485.1 of Luteimonas flava. Taxonomy (NCBI): domain Bacteria; kingdom Pseudomonadati; phylum Pseudomonadota; class Gammaproteobacteria; order Lysobacterales; family Lysobacteraceae; genus Luteimonas; species Luteimonas flava. The sequence continues at coordinate 1,006,041 of NZ_JAZHBM010000001.1, forward strand.
GCCGACCGTGCCGTGCGCCTCGCCGTCCTCGCCCTTGAGCTGCTCGCGGATCTCCATCGCGCCCTTCACGATCAGGAACAGACCGCCGAGGATCAGCACCAGATCGCGCACCGAGATGCCGCGTCCGAACAGTTCGAACAGCGGCTCGGTCAGCCCGGCCAGCCAGGCCAGCATCAGCAGCAGGCCGATGCGCGTGATGCACGCCACCGCGATGCCGAACTTGCGCGCGAACTCGCGCTGCTCGACCGGCAGCTTCGACACCGCGATCGAGATGAAGACCAGGTTGTCGATGCCGAGCACGATCTCGATCGCACTGAGCGTGATCAGCAGGATCCAGACCTGCGGGTCGGTAATCAATTCCATCATCGGTGACACATCCTCAGTGGGGTTCTAGGCAGCGCGGGGGCGATCAGGCGCGCATCGGAGCACGCAGGATCTGACGCCGGCGTGTGGATCAGATGGCACCGGAGGTGGGCAGCGGGGCAGGCACGTTGAGCTGGCCGCCCGAGGCGACGTAGGCGGCAAGCGCCTGGCCCTGGCTCAGCAGATGCTGTTCCATCGTGCGGCCGGCGGCCTCCGCATCGCGCCTGCGGAAGCAGTCCATCAGGGCGCGGTGTTCGGACAGCGACTGCGCGGTGCGACCGGGGGTCAGCAACTGCCGGCCGCGGTGCATCTTCAGGATCCGGTGCAGGTCGTGGGTGATGCGGATCAGCCACGGGTTGCCGGCGTAGCGCTGCACGGTCTCGTGGATCACGTAGTTGTTGCGGTAGTACTCGGCGATGTTGCCGGTCTCGACCGCGGATTCCATCGCCGCGTGCAGACTTTCCAGCAGCGCCAGCCCGGCATCGTCGATGTTGCGCACCGCCTCGTGCGCGCAGCGGCCCTCGAGCATCGCCATCACCGGGAACAGCTGGTTGAGATCCTCCAGCGTCAGCCGGGTCACGCGGCTGCCACGGCCCGCGTCGATCTGCACCAGGCCTTCGGCGGCCAGCAGCTTGAGCGCTTCGCGCAGCGGCGTGCGGCTGATCCCGAGGCGTTCGCACAGGTCCGGCTCATCGATCCATTCGCCCGGCGGCAGCTGATAGTCGTAGATCAGCTCGCGCACCTGCTCGGCGACTTCCTCGTAGAGCGGTGCACGCTTGCGCGTGGGTGTGGAGCCGATGGCCATGATCTGAGCGGAAATCCAGGACGGTGCAGTGTATCGGGGTTGGTGTGCGGACGACCCGGCCTGCCGCGGAGGGGCGACAGGCCGGGCGCCGCCTGGAACGCTTACATCCAGCCCGGCACGACGAACAGCAACCAGGCCAGCAGCGGGGCGAATGCGACCACGAGTCCGCTGTAGATCAGGAAGCGGCGGAACAGCGCTTCGCGCTCTTCCTTTGCGGCCGAGGCCACGACGAGCGCACCGTTGGTCGAGAACGGGCTGACATCGACGACCGTCGAGGACACCGCCAGCGCGCAGATCACCCCGGCCGCGCTCAGATGCCCCTGCATCAGGAACGGCACGGCCAGCGGAATCGTCGCGCCCAGCACGGCGGCGGACGAAGCGAACGCCGACACGATGCCGCCGACGTAGCAGACCAGCAGCGCGCCCAGCAGCGGAATGCCGATGCTCGACACGCCATGGCCGACGAAATCGACCGCGCCCGCGTTCTGCAGCACGCCGATGTAGGTCACCACGCCCGAGATCAGCAGCACCGTCGACCAGCTGATGCCGTCGACCGCGCCCTTCTGGCTGTTGGGCGAGAGCAGGGCGAGCACCACCGCGACGGTGATCGACACAAGACCGACGTTGAGGTCGTAGATCAACGCGCCGACGCCGAGACCTGCAAGACCGATCAGGGTGAACAGCCGCTCGCGGGTCATGCCGACGGCTTCGAGCGCATCGGGATCGTTCGACAGCGTGCCGCCGCCGGCCGACAGCAGCGCGCCGTGGCCTTCGATCGCGAACTGCCGCGACGAGGCCTGCGGGCCACCGGCGACCGCGAATTCGCCGCCGCCCGCCGTCGCCGCCATCGTCACAGAACCGCGGCGCAGCAGCGAGATGCCACCGAAGGCGAAGAAGCAGATCACGCCCATCATCAGGTTGAAGCCGAGGCTGGTCAGGAACACCGCCATCTCGGTGACCTCGAGTCCGGCCTTCTGCACGACGCCGTTGGTGATGCTGCCGTAGACGCTGATCGGCGAGAAACCGCCGGCCTGCGCGCCGTGGATCACCAGCAGACCCATCATCAGCGGATTGATCTTGTACTGCTTGGCGAAGCGCAGCGCGACCGGACCGATGATCGCGACCGCTGCCGGACCCAGCGCACCGAACGCGGTGAGCACGGCGGTGACGACGAACATCACCCACGGAATGGCGACGATGCGTCCGCGCACCGCACGCACCGCCCAGTGCACCAGCAGATCGATCGTGCCGTTCTTCTGCGCGATGGCGAACAGATACGTGATGCCGACGAGGGTGAGGAACAGGTCGCCCGGAAAACCGGCGAGCACTTCCTTGCCTTCCATCCCGACGAACAGGCCGCCGATGATGAAGGCGAGCGCGAACGCGACCGCGCCCATGTTGATGGGCAATGCGGTGGCGACGATGAACATGATCACCAGACCGATGATCGTTGCAATTTGTGGACTCATGCGCCCTCCCAGACACCTGACTCGGCTACATCACGGATGGAAGCCCGCCATCCCGGGTCAACACGCCTACTTGCGGTGCCGCACACTCATTGCATCCGGCCCAGCGCGGCGTGCACCCAATCGGCAGCACCGTCCAGACTCCGGAATTCCTCGACCGCGCGCACTTCGCAGCACGGATACGCGGGCGCGGCCATGCGCGCGAGCGCGTTGCCGGGGCCCAGTTGCAGGAACACGCGCGCGCCGCGTTCGAACGCCTGACGCATGACCTGCGTCCATTCGACGGTCTGTGCGAGCTGAAGCGAGAGCGTGCGTTCCACCGAGGCGCGATCGCGCACCGGACGCGCATCGATGCCGGCGAGCACCGCCAGCGTCGGCGTCTGGATCGAGGCTCCGGCGAGCACCTGCGCGAATCCGCGCGCGGCATCGGCGAGCAACGGCGTGTGCGCCGGCACGTGCACCGGCAGCGGGCGGACGTCGGCACCGCGCGCGGTCGCGGCATCGGCGAGTGCCTGCAGCGCGTCGAGGCGACCACCGACGATGAAATGGTCGGCGCCGTTGGCGATGGCGATGTGCGCGTCGTGCGCGGCGCACAGGGCCTGCAGCGGTTCGCGTTCCAGACCGAGCACGGCCTGCATGCCGGCCTGCGGAGGACTCGCCTCGTCCATCAGACGTGCGCGCTGACTCGACAGCGAGAGGCAGGTTGCGGCATCGAAACTGCCGGCGATCGCATGCGCGGCGAGCTCGCCGATGCTGTAGCCGGCGACGAGCAGCGGCGTCGGTACGCGATCGCGCAGGCCCTGCCAGTGCGCGAGGCTGGCCGCGCACAGCAGCGGCTGCGCATTGGCGTTCTCGAAGCGGTCTTCTGAAGCGGCGGCACTGTCTGCGGGGCGGCCGAGCACCTCCGCAGCCGCGCCGAGAATCGACTGCGCGGCGGCCACGTCGCGCACACGATCGAACATCGCGGGATGCTGCGCGCCCTGGCCGGGGCAGAGCAGCGCGAGGCTCATGCGCGCTCCTGCTGCAGCAGAAACCAGCTGCAGGCCAGCAGGTCGGCGCTGCCGCCGGGGCTGAGCCGGCGCGCGGCGAATGCGTTGCATATCGTCTGCAGACGCGCGCGCCAACCGGGCGCGAACGCGCCGCCGCCGTCGATGAATCCGGTCGCCTGTTCGCGCGCCCAATGCAGGCCTTCGGCGCCGCCGCGATGCAGCAGGTTGAGATCGTCGACGTGTGCGACGAGGTGCATCAGCGTGTGGCACAGCGCGGCTTCCCGAGACAGACCGGCAGCGATTGCATGCCGCAAGGTCGGCAGCGCAAGCGTGCGCAGGACCGGATAGCCGGCCGCCGCCTGTTCGCGCACCCCGGCCACGTCATGTCGGATGCGTGCGCGCTGGCCCGGGCTGTGTGGATCGAGCGGCGCAGCGCCCAGCGCATGCGCCCATTGCCGTACGCCCTCGCAAACCTGTTCGCCGGTCGGCGTCGTGCTGGACGACTGGCGATACGCCGAGGCGGAGGCGACCAGCAGGCCGAGGCTGAAGATCGCGCCGCGATGGGTGTTGACGCCGCCCGTCGCGCGCAGCATCGCAGTCTCCGCCGCGATGCCGTGCTGTCGCAGCACCTCGAAGCCGTCGCCGCGTGCACTTGCGGACGCCACCGCGCGGAAATAATGCCGCAACGCGAACAGACTGCGCAGGAACGTGCCGGCGTCCATGTCGTCGTGGCTGCCGGTGTCGAATGGCGTGACCAGTCCGGGTTTCAGATCGCAGGCGAGCTCGGCATGCAGGCTGGCGATCGCGAGCCGGCCCATACGTGCGCTGTCGACGTCGACGCGGGGCGTGGAGACGCTGCGCACGATGGGATTCATGCGGCCACGTCCTGCGCAGCGAACAGCCGCTCGCGATGTTCGAGCATCGCGCCGTCGATGCGCTTGACCAGCACCTGGCGCGTGTCGCCAGCGTATTCGCGCCAGTTCACGGCGCCGCCGTCGGCCAGACACAGCTCACCGTCGACACGCTTGCCGGTTTTCGATTCCCAGGCCAGCAGACGTGCGACGAGTGCATCGGCCTGCGCGGCGTCGTCCACCGTCCACAGCAGGTCGATGTCCGAGCGCGCATGCACATATGACAGACCGGTCAGCGCCTGCCAGGCGAACGCGCCGAACACGCGTGCCGGGCGGATGGTGTCGAGTGCGGTCAGCGCATCGCGCCAGTCGTCGGGCAGGTGCGCATCCAGTCGCGTGATGACATCACGGAGGCTCAGCGGCGACTGGTGGCAGACCACATGCTGCATCGGCACGCGCAGCGACAGGCGCTGCTTGCCTTCGTCGGGTGGCAGCGGCACGCCCAAGCGCAGGCGCGGATCGGGATCGCTGGCAGTGCGCCGCGCGACGACCGCCGGGAATCCGCGCGCGAACCACGCCGTCAGGCGCGCTTCGTGTGCGGCCACGTCGGCCTGCCAGTCGGCCTCCGCCGACAGCCAGACCAGCGTGTGGCGGGCGAGCCGCTCAGGCATCGCTGTCGGCCACAGCAGCTGCAACGCGGGCCGACAGCGTGCGCCCGCCACGTTCGGCACCCAGCGCCGCGCGGCGATCGCCGCCTGCCGGTGTGCGCAAGGCCTGCAGCAAGGCCTGCGCGAGATCGCCGTCCCAGACCGATTGCACCGCGCCCATCGCCACGTAGTTCTCCACGCCAGGCGCGAATACCGGCGAGGTACGACTCAGGGCCTGCAGTTTTTCCAGCGGCTGTTTGGTCACGCGCGCCATCGCGCGCAGATCCATCACGCGCACCTGCGCATCGGGCAGGGCGTGGATGTGATCGGCCATCAGCCCGAACGACAGGAAGCCGCCGCTGACCGATTCGCCGTAGACCAGGGTCACCAGCGTCGCGCCGCGTCGCCGCGCGAGATCCAGCGTCTGGGCCAGATGCGCGAAGTAGCCGTTGATGCCCAGCAGTTCGTCGCGGCGCGCGAGGCGTTGGCCAGCGGTGTCGACCAGCATCACGATCGGTCGCTGCGGATGCGCGGACGTGCTCGCGAGTACGGTGTCGGCGAGTGCGAGGGCGTGATCCACGCCGACTTCGATCTTGTCGGTCGTGCCGATGACGGTGACGGTGCCGTCGTCGGTGGTCGCGCTGCCGGTCAGCACGGAATCGCTGATGTCGATCGCATGGCCGCGCGGAAACAGCGCATCGAGCAGGGTGTCGAGCGGCGCGGTCATGGCAGGCTCCGGTTCGCGGTCGCGGCGAGGAAGGCATCGGTTTCGAGCAACGGCAGACGCGCCGGATCGGCAATGCCCTGCAGCGCCCAGATCTCCAGGCCGTCGCGGCACTCGCCCCAAGCCTGCGCGCGTGCTTTCAGCGCGGAGTGGCGCGCCTGCAAGGCGACGAGTGCATCGTCGGTGTCGATGCTGGGCGTGTCCGGCTGCAGCGCCTCGAACGCCGCCTGGGCGAAGGCCTCGATCGCATCGGGCACCAGACCCTGCGCCTGATCAATCAGATAGCGATGCTTGCCGCCGGTGACGCGCCAGACCAGGGCGCGATCGCGCGAGTCGAATTCCTCCACGCCGCGCACGGTCTCGATCACTTCCGGGCCCGACAGCGACAGCCGGCCTTCCTCGGACATGATCACCGTCGTGCAGCAGCGGGCGACGATGCCCATGCCGCCGAATGCGCCGTTGCCACTGCCGATCAGGGCGACCACCGGCACGCCGGCCGCACGCGCGGCGAGGGTGGCCCGCATGATTTCGGAAATCGCGATCAGCCCCGCGTTGGCTTCGTGCAGACGCACGCCGCCGGTATCGAGCAGCAGCAATACGCCATCCGGCTTCTGCGCAGCCGCACGACGCAGCAGGCCGGTGAGCTTGGCGCCGTGCACTTCACCGACGCCACCACCCATGAATTCACCCTGTTGCGCGGCCACCAGCACGGACTTGCAGCGCAAGCTGCCCGCGCCGACGACGACGCCGTCGTCGAACGCCGCCGGCTGGTCGAGCTGCGCCAGATGCGGACTCATCGCGCGATGCGTCGGTCCCAGAAACTCGACGAACGAATCCGCGTCGAGCAGACCCGCGATGCGTGCGCGCGCATCGGCCTCGTAGAAGCTGTGTCGGCGCGCGAGGCTCATGCGCGGCTCCCGGCGTGCAGGGTTTCGACCGCCTGGTCGAGCCGCAGGCTCACGACCGCCGGCGTTGCGCCGGCGTCGTTGATCGACACGCGCACGTCGCGCAGCGGATGGCGCGCAGCGAAGTCGGCGATCACCGCCTCCCAGATCGTGCCGAAGCCCTGCGCCGCGGTGACGATGCGCACGGTCAACTGCCCGTCCTGTGTGGCCGGTTCCAGCAGCACTTCGAGATTGCCCGAGGCCAGCACGCCGACCAGTACCGCATCGCCGGCGAAGCGCACGGACGTCGTGCCATCGAATCGATAATCGAGGGTTTCCATCGCAGGCCCTTACCAGTTGCGGAAGCGCTTGGGCGGGTCGTACAGACCGCCGGACCAGCGCACGAGATCCTTGACCGAGCGCGCGGCCAGCAGGTCGCGGCTGGCATCGCGCACGTCGATACCGAGGTCGTCGGGACGGCGGATCACGCCGCGGTCGCGCAGGTTCTCGACCATCGCGCGATCGCGTCCCAGACCCACGGCCGTGTAGCCGGCAACGCCGCGGATCGCCTGTTCGCGTTCCTCCGGCGTGCGGCACAGCAGCAGGTTGGCGATGCCTTCCTCGGTCAGCACGTGGCTGACGTCGTCGCCGTAGATCATCACCGGCGGCAGCGGCATCGAGGCGCGTTCGGCGAGGTCCCAGGCATCGAGGCGATCGACGAAGGCCGGCGCCATGTGTTCGCGGAAGGTTTCGACCATCTGCACGACCAGCTTGCGGCCACGCGGCAGCTCGCCGGGACGCGCGGCCTGTTGTCCGGCCTTGAGCCAGGCCTCGCTGGCGTGGCGCCGGCCGCGTGCGTCCGAGCCCATGTTCGGTGCACCACCGAAACCGGCGATGCGATCGCGCGTCGCGGTCGAACTGTTGCCCTGCAGATCGACCTGTAATGTCGAGCCGATGAACATGTCGCAGGCATAGAGACCGGCGGTCTGCGAAAACGCCCGGTTCGAACGCATCGACCCGTCGGCGCCGGTGAAGAACACATCCCCGCGCGCGGCGATGTACTGCTCCATGCCGAGTTCGGAGCCGAAGGAGTGCACGGATTTGACGAAGCCCGATTCGATCGCCGGAATCAGCGCCGGGTGCGGATTGAGCGCCCAGTGCTGGCAGATCTTTCCTTTGAGGCCCAGCGACTCGGCGTAGGTCGGCAGCAGCAGTTCGATCGCCGCGGTGTCGAAACCGATGCCGTGGTTGAGCCGGTTGACGCCGTACTCGGCGTAGATGCCCTGGATGGCCATCATCGCCATCAGCACCTGGATTTCGGAGATCTGCGCGGGGTCACGGGTGAACAGCGGTTCGATGTGGTTCGGCTTCGGCGCGTGCACGACGAAGTTCACCCAGTCGGCAGGAATGTCGACGCGGGGGAGGGTGTCGACGATCTCGTTGACCTGGGCGATGACGATGCCGCCGCCGAATGCGGTGGCTTCGACGATCACCGGCGTGTCTTCGGTATTGGGGCCGGTGTAGAGATTGCCGTGGCGGTCGGCAGCCTGGGCGGCGACCAGTGCGACATTCGGTGTCAGGTCGATGAAGTAGCGACCGAACAGTTCCAGATAGGTGTGGATCGCGCCGATCTGGATGCGGCCTTCGGCGACGAGGTTCGCCAGCCGCACGGCCTGCGGGCCGGAGAACGAGAAATCGAGCTTCGACGCGATGCCACGTTCGAATACGTCGAGATGCGACGGCAGCGACAGCACCGACTGCACCATGTGCAGGTCGTGGATGCGGGCGGGGTCGAGGTCGGCGAGCGACTGGGCGAGGAAATCAGCCTGTTTCTGGTTGTTGCCTTCGAGACACACCTTGTCGCCGGGTTCGAGGATCGCGTGGAGCAGATGGCCGATATCGGCCGCAGCGACCTCATGTCCGGTCGTCCACTCGGATGCACGCTCCAGACGGGTGCGGCGGCTGCGTTCGCGGTGGTCCCAGCTGGGCTGCGCCATGGCGGTCTCTCGTGATGATGTATTAATTACTCCATAATTACGAAAGAGGCGCAACCTTGCGGCGCAGCATTCCGACGGGCGGCAGATACGCATTCAACGACACGTCGGCAATCGGTGAGCGCGCTGGCGGCTGTCGTCGCGGGCGCGATGGGGACCGCGCGCGTTGCAGCGCCGGAGGCTCCGGCATGCGGCCGGATTCGGGATTGCGGCCTCAGGCAGCGCGCGGCCGGGTCCGCGGCAGCAGCGCGGTGGCCAGGCCGAGCAGCGGCAGGAACGCGGTGACCTGGTAGACCCAGACGATGCCGCGCGCATCTGCGAGCTGACCGAGTGCGGCGGCGCCGATGCCGCCGATGCCGAACATCAACCCGAACATCAGGCCCGAGATCATGCCGACGCGGCCGGGCACGGCTTCCTGCGCGTAGACCACCAGCGCGGCGAAGGCCGAGGACATCACCAGACCGATGAGCACTGCGAGCACCGCCGTCATCGCCAGCCCGACGTGGGGCAGGGCGAGCGCGAACGGCGCGACGCCCAGGAAGGAAATCCAGATCACCGCCTTGCGGCCGATGCGATCGCCGATCGGACCACCCGCGAACGTGCCCAGCGCGATCGCGCCCAGGAACAGGAACAGATAGACCTGGCTCTGCTGCACGCTCAAGCCGAAACGCTGGATCAGATAGAAGGTGAAGTAGTTGGTGAACGAGGCGATGTAGACGAACTTCGCGAACATCAGCACCGACACCACCGCGATCGCCTGCACGATCTTGCCGCGCGGCAGTCCCGTGCCGCGGGTGACCGCAAGACGCGTCAGGCGCGCCTGGCCATGCAGCACCGTCCATTTCGTCAGCCGCAGCAGCACGAACACGGCGAGCGCTGCGACGAGCAGGAACCACCCAATGGCGGACTGGCCGTGCGGAATCACGATCGCCGCGGCCAGCAAGGGGCCGATCGCCGAGCCGGTATTGCCGCCGACCTGGAATGTCGACTGCGCCGTGCCGAAGCGTCCGCCCGAACCCATTCGCGCCACGCGCGAGGCTTCCGGGTGAAAGGTTGCCGAGCCCACACCGACGATCGCCGCAGCGACGAGCAGCATCGAATAGCTGTGCGCCATCGCCAGCACCGCGATGCCCACGAACGTCACCGCCATGCCGGACGGCAGCAGCCAGGGCAGGGGGCGCTTGTCGGTGTACAGACCGATCCACGGCTGCAGCAGCGACGCGGTGATCTGGTAGACCAGCGCGATCACGCCGATCTGGCCGAAGTCCAGATCGAAATCGCCTTTCAGCATCGGGAAGATCGCCGGCAGCATCGCCTGGATCAGATCGTTGAGCAGATGCGCGAACGCCGCCGCACCGACGACGCGGATCGCGAAGCCCTGGGGCGGGGCGGAGAGGTCGGCTGCAGGCGCAGCCGCGACTTCAGGGAGGCGTACGGGATCGGACATCGGATGCGATGGCGTTCCGGCGTGGCGCGGCGGCGTGCGTCAGCAGACATCCGCTGAGCATCGCGGCCGGGCGACTGCGCCGGATGCGCGGGTCATGGGGGGGCTGCAGATTAGAGCCTCGCGCAGCGCCCGTCTTGCGCGGCGGCGACACGGTCTGTCGCGTTCTGGAGGTCGACAGTGCATTGGATCGGGTCGGGCCGCCGCGAAGTGGGTGATCACCGGCGGTGCAGGGCGATGCCCGCCGTGTCCATGCGACCGGCGTGGCCGCTCGACAAACGTGTGCGTCTCCTTAGAATCCGGCGTTCAGGGGATGGAGCCTCAACGAATGGATTCGATGTCGAAGCGGCTCGCGCTGCTGGCGTACGCGCTTGTGTGGTCCAGTCCGGTCGCGGCCCAGCAGGTCTACAAATGCGTCAACTGGCAAGGCGCGGTGACCTACCAGTCAGAGCGTTGCAGTGATCGCGACCGGATCGATCGCGTGTACGACACGAACCGCGAGATCGAGGTCGACGGCCGCGTCGTCCGCAACTTCGTGCCCAGCACGGCCGCGAACGATCCCGGACTGTCGCGGCGCTACGGCAGCCCACAGAACGCCGATGGCAGCTACAAGTCGGATGCGCTGTGCGGCGTCGCGACCGCGGCGACCAGTGGCCACCGGCGTTACCGGAACATCGAAACACTCGCGGGGGATGCAAGGCTGCGCTCCGCGCATTGCAATCACACGCGTGGCCCGGGCAGCTGAAAGTCCGCGAAGTCGGCACGCTCGCTCGCAACAGGTGCAGCCGTGGAGCGATCCAGCCTTCGTCCATCGAAAGCCGATGTCCGGAGCTGGATCGGGACTGACGCGCGGGCAGTCGACGGACGTCTTCAATCGTGTCGTGCCGCGAGGCAGCGACTGTGCGGATGCAGCTTCAGTCCGGTTTCACCTGCACGACGACCTTGCCTCTCGCGCGGCCCTTGCCCAGGTGGACGAGGGCCGCGTGCGCCTGGTCGAACGGGAATACCCGGTCGATCACGGGCCGGATCCGGCCGGATTCGAGCAGCGCGGCGATCTCCGCGAGTTGCGCGCCGTCCGGGCGCGCGAACAGAAAGGAATAGGAGAGGTCACGCTGCTTCGCGAGGCGCCGGATCTTCCGGCTCATCCATCCGAACACCAGCGCCAGCAGGCCATTGAGCTTGCGCGCACGGGCGAACGCCGGGTCGAGCGGCCCGACCAGCGAGACGATGCGGCCACCGGATTTGAGAATGCCGACGGACTGTTCGATCACGTCGCCACGCAGCGTGCCGAGTACGACGTCGTAATCGCGCAGCACCGTGTCGAACGTGTCCCGCGTGTAATCGACGACTTCATCCGCGCCCAGGTCACGCACCAGCGAGACGTTGCCGGTACTGGTGGTCGTGCCGACGTGTGCGCCCAGATGCTTCGCCAGCTGGATCGCAAACGCGCCGATGCCGCCAGATCCGGCCGGTACGAACACTTTCTCGCCAGGTGCGAGATTCGCGCGCTCGCGCAGTGCCTGCCAGGCGGTCAGGCCGACCATCGGGATCGACGTGGCCTGCACGAAATCGAGATTGGCCGGCTTGTGGGCGGCAACGCGCTCGGGCACCGCTGCGAACTCCGCGAGTGATCCGTTGCCCAGATCGAACAGACTCGCGTAGACCGCATCGCCCGGCTTGAAGCGCGTCACGTTCTGGCCGACTTCGACCACGATACCTGCCAGATCGCTGCCCAGCGTCGCCGGCAGATCGAACTTCAGCACCGCTTTGAAGGCACCGGTCGGAATCACGTTGTCGATCGGGTTCAGACCCACCGCGTGGATCTGTACCAGCAGTTCGTCGGGGCCCGGGACCGGGCGCGGCACATCGCTGAACCCGATATCCGGCGACTTGCCGTAACGCTTGAACGTGAGTGCCTGCATCGTGGTGCGTCCTTGAACTTGCGTGGGTCTGGCCGTTCGCAATGCGACCGGCCGCGTCTGAAGTGGATCAGCGCGTGGCGAGATACCGCTCGGCGGCATGCGCCTGGCGCAGATCCGACATCAGGCCCAGACGCGCGCCTTCCAGCGCATCCCAGCGTTCGGCCACGTGCAGCGGCGGAATGGTCACGGCTTCGCGCCGGTCGAACCCCACGAGCGCGGCATTTACCAGTTCGGCGGTGTCCATCAGATCGGGGAGGGTAGTGGGATCGACGCCTGCCCGCTCCCAGATCTCGGTGCGCGTGCCGGCGGGCAGCACGGCCTGCACGTAGACACCCTTTGGTCCAAGTTCCAGACGCAATCCCTGCGACAGATACAGCAGGAATGCCTTGGTCGCGCCGTAGACCAGCGCGCCGAATTCCGGTGCGAAGCCGACCACCGATCCGATGTTGACGATCGCGCCTGCACCCGACTGGGCGAGGCGTGGCGCGATGGCCGCCGCGAGTTGTGTCGGCGCCGTCGTATTGAGCGCGATCAGGCGTGCGACGCTGTCGCTCGACTGGGCGAGAAAACCGCCGGACTGGGCCGCACCTGCGTTGTTGATCAGGATGCCGATGCGTGCGTCGGTGCGCAGGCGCGCGGACACCGCTTCGAGATCCTGCGGATGCGTCAGATCGGCGCGCAGTACGTCGATCTTGACACCGTTTTCGGTGTGCAGACGGGCGGCCAGTGCCTCCAGGCGGGACTGGTCGCGCGCAACCAGCACGAGATCGTGGCCCCGCTGTGCGAAGCGTTCGGCGTAGACGGCACCGATGCCACTGGAGGCGCCGGTGATCAGGACTGCGGGAAGGTCATTCATGGCATCCGCTTCGCGTTGATTGATCGATCGAGGTCGGCCCGTTCCGGGTCGGTGGGCGGCACACTTCACGCCCGCCGAACAATGATGATGACCGTAATCTTTGAAGTCAATGGATTGATGATGATCGACATCAATGTATGCTTGTCGCCGTACTCACGAGGAGACGGCGGCATGCGGGTGACCAAGGCACAGGCATCGGCGAACCGGGCACGCGTGGTGGAAACGGCCTCTGCGCTGTTCCGGGAGCGCGGTTACGACGGCGTGGGCGTCGCCGACCTCATGGCCGCCGCCGGGTTTACCCACGGCGGGTTCTACAAGCAGTTCCAGTCCAAGGCGGATCTCATGGCCGAGGCCGCCGCCTGCGGATTCGAACAGGCCGCGCAACGCGCCGCGGCACAGACGCCCGCCGATTTCGTCGCGTATTACCTGTCACGCGAGCACCGCGACCATCGCGGCGCCGGCTGCACGATGGCCGCACTCGGTGCGGATGCGGCACGGCAGTCGGACGCCGTCAGGGCGACGTTCGCAGAAGGCATCGAAGGTCTGCTGGCCGACATCCAGAACGCCAAGGGCGAGACCGCGTCGCCGGACGGCAGACACGTCTCGCGCGCAGAGACGCTGGAGATGATGGCGCGCCTCGTTGGCGCGCTGGTGCTGTCACGTGCATGCCCGGACGACTCTCCGCTGGCGGATGAGATTCTGGAAGCGTGTCGAGGCAAGCGTTCCGGTATGCAGCGGGAGGGCAATTCCGAAGCTTTTTGATGGGTGGACGCTGCTGTCTCGGGCCCATCATGAACTTCGCATAATGTACATTATGTAATAACTGGATTGCTGTTGCGTATGCGCAGGTGGCGCCCATTCCGGGCGCCACCTGCTCAACCATCTTCAGAACCAGGTCCGCAACCCGATCACGATCCGGGTGTCGTCCGGTGCTTCACCCATGGCGTCCCGCAGATCCCGGGTATCGCCGTACGCGCGTTCGTGTACGACGCCGATGTAAGGCGCGAATCTGCGGGTGAACTCATAGCGCAGTCGCAGGCCGGCTTCGGCCTTGGCCAGTCCGCTGCCGATGCCGCGGGCTGGATCGTCGCGGCGCGCCAGTTCGAGTTCGACCACGGGCTGCAGGATCAGGCGGTTCGTCAGCAGCAGTTCGTATTCGAGTTCGAGCTCGCCGATGACCTGGCCGCCTTCGCCGGCATACGCCATCGCCGAGACCTCGAACATGTACGGCGCGAGGCCCTGGATGCCGACGGCCGCGAACGTCTGTGACGGGCCCGGCCGGAACGACTGCCGGGCGCCGGCGACGACGTCCCACCACGGCGAGATGCTGCGTCCGTAGAGCACGTCGAGATCCGCGGCATGGGTGCGCCCTGCACTGCGCTCGCCGCTGGCCTTCAACCACAATCGATCGGTGTCGCCGCCGATCCAGGCATCCGCTTCCCAGGCCTGGCCGCTGCCGTGGTCGCCATCGAATGCCTCCAGCCGGTCGATGCGTACGAAGCTGCGGATCGCGTCGCCGTGCATGTCGTGACCATGCAGATGCGCGGGAAACGCGGCGGCGCGATCGGCATCGGTGATCGGTGGCAGCGGTTCGCGCGGCGGATGGTCGGCCGGTAGATCGCCGGCTGGCTGCGCGGCTTCACTTCGATGATGCGCGTGCGCGTCGTCGGTTGCGGGTGGCATCTCCGGCTTGCTGGATTCCGGTTGTCCCGCGTGACCTGTGTGACCTGCGTGCGCCGAATCATCCTGCGCAGTGTCGGATTCGGCACCTCCGCGATGCTGCGCATGCGGGTCATCTGCACGCTTGTCGTTCCCGGCCGCAGAGTCCGCGTGCCCGCTTCCATGTGCCGGATGCGCGGCCGCCGGGGCCGCTTGGGGGCGAGGTGTCGCGGCGGGTTCTGCGGGCGTGCGGTGATGTGCGTGGGGATCTGTCACAGGTGGCGTTGCGGGTTTCGACGCGCTTGGTCGCTGCGGCGTCGGCTTCGCTGCAGCAGGCTTGGTGGCCGGCGGATGATGCCCATGCGCGCTGTGCTGCGCGTGCGCACTCCCGATCGCGGTCCACAATGCGGCGGCCAGAACGCCGGTGCGCAGGAGTGTCGATGAGGCGCTCATTCGACCACCTGCACTTCGCGGAACATGCCCGCTTCCATGTGGTACAGCAGATGGCAGTGATAGGCCCAGCGTCCGAGCGCGTCGGCGCGCACGCGATAGCTGCGTTTCGAACCGGGCGGCATGTCCACGGTGTGTTTGCGCAACTGGAAGTTGCCCTGCGCGTCTTCGACGTCGCTCCACATGCCATGCAGATGGATGGGGTGCGTCATCATCGTGTCGTTGACCAGCACCACGCGCAGCCGCTCGCCGTAGTTGAGCCGTAGAGGTTCCGCATCGGCGAACTTGATGCCGTCGAACGACCACGCGAACTTTTCCATATGACCGGTCAGATGCAGCTCGATCTCGCGCCCGGGTGCGCGGCCGTCGGGATCCTCGAACAGGCTGCGCATCATGCCGTAGGTCAGCACGGTACGACCGTTGTCGCGCAGGCCGATGCCGGGATCGTCGAGCCGGTGTGTCGGCGCCATCGTCTGCATGTCGACCAGCGGATTGTTGCGTTCGCTGTCGGGATGCGTCTGCATCGCGACGGCGCCGTGATCGCCCTGCTCCATCGAGGCGTGCCCCATCGACGCATGATCCATCGAGGCGTGGTCCATTGCGGCGTGATCCATGCCATGCCCCAGCGCCGCATGATCGGGCGCACTCCCCTGCCCCGCGCCGTGCCCCGCATGACCACCGCCGTGCATGCCGCCGTGGCCCATGTCGTCCATCGTCAGGATCGGTCGCGCGTCCACGTCGGGCACCGGCGCGCGGAGGCCTTCGCGCACGGCGAGCGTGCCGCTGACGAAACCGGTGCGGCCCATGTCCTGGGCGAAGATCGTGTAGGCGTCCTGTCCCGACGGCTCGACGATCACGTCGAAGGTTTCGGCCACCGCGATGCGGAACTCGTCGACGCTGACCGGATGCACGTACTGGCCGTCGGCAGCGACCACCGTCATCTTCAAACCCGGGATACGCACGTCGAAATACGTCATCGCCGAGCCGTTGATGAAACGCAGGCGGATCTTCTCGCCGCTGCGGAACAGCGCGGTCCAGTTGCCCGGAGACGTCGTGCCGTTCATCAGATAGGTGTACGTGTGTGCGTTGACGTCGGAGATGTCGGTCGGCGTCATCCGCATGTGCCCCCAACCGCGGCGCTCGGCCATCGTCGCCCGCAGGCCGTCCTCGCGCGCGTCGCGGATGAAGTCACCGAGCGTGCGTTTGTAATAGTTGTCGTGCTCGGCCATTTTCTTCAGCCGCGCGAACAGCGCCTGCGGCGGCAGGTCGGTCCAGTCGGTCAGCAGCACGACGTAATCGCGATCGAACGCGAACGGTTCCGGCTCGATCGGATCGATGATCAACGCGCCGTACATGCCGGCCTGTTCCTGGAAACCGGAATGGCTGTGGTACCAGTAGGTGCCGCCTTGGCGCACGTCGAAGCGGTACTGGAAGGTCTCGCCGCGGTGGATGCCGTCGAAACTCAGGCCCGGCACACCATCCATGTTCGACGGCAGCAGGATGCCGTGCCAGTGGATCGAGGTCATGTCGCCGTAGATCGAACCGGCGGGCAGCGCGTTGCGCACGCGCAGGCCGACGGTCGTCCCTTCGCGCCAGCGCAGGATCGGCGCGGGCAATGACCCGTTGATCGTCGCCGCGGGTCGCGTGCGGCCGGTGAAGTTGACGAGGGTCTCGCCGACGACGAGGTCGAAATCGGTGCCGGCGAGCACGCGGCTCGTCGGCGATTGCAGCGCCCAGCTGGCGCGTGGCCACAAGCCTGCACCCGCGGCGGCGATGCCACCCAGCGCGAGGCCCTGCACGAAACGACGGCGCGACGGCGCGACGCCGTCGTCCGCGGAAATTCGGAATGTCATGTCTTGCTCCAGATCGGAAACCGGATCGCGAGGCGACCCATGCCCTGCCCCTGTCGAGGCAGCGATGCGATCAGGTGCGCAGAATCGGAGGTCGGACGGGATCGTCGAGACGCGGCGCGGCGCGATCGGTGGTCACAAGCAGGGCGACGACCGTGCCGCCAGTGGATGCGGCGATGCGTGGCACCACCGGCAACACGCTGCCGCAGCCGTGCAGGCACAGACAGTCGCCGCCGTCGCAACAGCTGTCGGGCGCGGGGGACTTCTGTTCGGGCGCAGCAGCATCTGCGGATGCATCCGCATCCGTCGAATGACACGGCGGCGGCGCCTCGGAGGCGACGTGCGCCGCGTGCGACATCACCGGCGCTGGCCCCGCAGCTGCGAACGCAGCGCCCACGCCGTCGAATGCCAGCAGGACGGCGAGCAGCAGATGCAGCAGCACGAGCTCGGAAGAACGCATGCGGCGAGTATACGTCGGCGCGCGAATGCGTCGCGGTGCGCGAGCCGGCGCAGCGATCGCACATGGCAGAACGGGCAGCTCTCGCGAGCTGCCCGTCTGTTTGTAAAGTGGCGTCCCCACGGGGATTCGAACCCCGGTGTCCACCGTGAAAGGGTGGTGTCCTAGGCCTCTAGACGATGGGGACGCAGAAACCTGCATCATTCTATCGATCGGCCTTTGATCGACAGACAAATTGTGGTGGAGCCAGGCGGGATCGAACCGCCGACCTCCTGCATGCCATGCAGGCGCTCTCCCAGCTGAGCTATGGCCCCACGTTTGGGAGCGCGAAATTGTAGTGTTCCGTATCGGCAACGTCAACAGAATTTCGCACTTCCTTCGTTCGCTCCGATTCGTTCCGGAGAACGTCTCAGCCGGTGGCGCCGGCGTTGCTGCGATCGAGCCGCGCATCATCCGGATTTGGACGCAGGCTTGCAAGCCCATGTCCCTGATCGTCGAGATACTGCAGCCACTTCCCGAGGAATGTGTTCATGCGCAAGCGGTGATCGACCACTTCGTCCGGTGGCGGAAACATGCCGATCACGTCCTGCCAGCGGCGGCCCACATAGCAATGCGTCGCCTCGACCTGCCCCGCATCGCGATACAGACGCAGATGCGCGGACGGATCCGGTTGACCGGTCACCGGGTCGAGCATCGCGTAGCTCAGGCGCAGCTGCGTCGTGTACGGATGCTGCTCGACGACGTCCAGCAACACCGGCAAGGCGCCGGGCACCTCGGACCGGTAGCGGCCGGGTGCGAGGCTCGCGGGATCGAACAGGCGCACCAGGCGCTCGTGGTTCTCCGCGTACAGCGCCATCAGCCAGCCGAAGCGGCCCATCGAGGGCACGCGGGGACGGCGGCGGGTCAGGACTTTTTCCATGGATCGATGCTACATCCGCGGCGATGAATCCGTCAGGATCGATCGACAGCGTGCGGGATGGGGTTCCGGGCCCGCCGTCCCCATCTCCGGAGCGACGTCTCAGTACATGACGCGTTCGATGCCCAGGGTCGACAGGACCTTGCTGGAGATCTCCTCGATCGAGGTGTGCGTGGTGCTCAACGAGGGCATGCGTTCGGCGCGGAACAGCGCCTCGGCCGCGCTCACTTCGTGCTTGCAGGTCTCCAGCTTCGCGTAGCGCGAATTGGGCCGGCGTTCCTGCCGGATCTGCGCCAGGCGCACCGGATCGATCGTCAGGCCGAACAGCTTGGCGCGATGCGCGCGCAGCCGCGGCGGCAGCCGGTCGTGCTCGAGGTCTTCCTCGGTCAGCGGATAGTTCGCTGCGCGCACGCCGTGATGCAGCGCCAGATACACGCAGGTCGGCGTCTTGCCCGCGCGCGACACCGCGACCAGGATCACGTCGGCCTCGTCGTAGTTCGTCGCCATGCCGTCGTCGTGGGTCAGCGCGAAGTTCATCGCGTTGATGCGGCGGTGGTAGGTCTCGAAATCGACCATGCCGTGCGCCCGACCGACGCGCGACTCGCGCGTTTCCAGCAGTTCGCGCTCCAGCGGCTCGATGAACGGTGCGAACACGTCGAGTACGAGCGCCCCGCTCTCCCCGAGTACCAGTGCCAGGCCGGTGTCGACGCAGGAGCTGATGACGATCGGACGCACGCCCATCGCCTCGCCGCGGGCGCGGATCAATCCCGCGACCTCGCGCGCGCGTGCCTCGTTGTCGACGAACGGAATCCGGTTGGTACTGAACTGCGTGCCGCTGAACTGGGTGAGCAGGCTGTGGCCGATGGTTTCGGCGGTGATGCCCGTGCCGTCGGACACGTAGAACACCGGGCGGGGACTGGACATGCGGACTCCGGAAGTCACGGATGAGCGCCGCGGCGCCCGGGAAGGCTAAAATAGCCGTTCGATGCCGGGCCTGCCCGACCTCCTTTTCGATCAACGCGACACGGAGTCTCACCTTGAGCGCCAACATCCTGTGGCTGCATGACCTGCGCCTGTCCGACCTCGCCCAGGTCGGCGGCAAGAACTCGTCCCTCGGCGAGATGATCGGCAACCTCGCCAAGCTCGGCGTTTCGGTGCCCGGCGGTTTCGCCACCACGGCCGATGCATTCAAGGCGTTCATCGCCCACAACGATCTGCACCAGCGCATCTTCGATCGCCTGGCGCCGCTGGACGTCGAAGACGTCGCCGCGCTGACCGCGGCCGGCAAGGAGATCCGCGGCTGGGTCATCGATGCACCGCTGCAGCCCGATCTCGACGCGGACATCCGCGCCGCCTACGACACGCTGGCGTCCGAGAACGGCGGCGGCGACGTCGCCGTGGCCGTGCGTTCGTCGGCGACCGCCGAAGATCTGCCCGATGCCTCGTTCGCCGGCCAGCAGGAGACGTTCCTCAACGTCACCGGCGCCGACGACGTGGTGGTCAAGGTCAAGGAAGTCTTCGCCTCGCTCTACAACGACCGCGCGATCGCCTACCGCGTGCACCACGGCTTCAAGCACGAGGACGTGTTCCTGTCCTCGGGCGTGCAGCTGATGGTGCGTTCGGACATTGGCGCGTCCGGCGTGCTGTTCACGCTCGACACCGAATCCGGTTTCCGCGACGTGGTGTTCGTGACGTCCAGCTTCGGTCTCGGCGAAATGGTCGTCCAGGGCGCCGTGAACCCGGACGAGTTCTACGTCTACAAGCCCACGCTGCGCGCCGGCAAGCCGGCGATCCTGCGTCGCGGCATCGGCAGCAAGCAGCTGCGCATGGTCTATTCCGATGTGCCGGGCGAGCGCGTGCGCATCGAGGACACGCCGGCCGACCTGCGCGACACCTTCTCGATCACCGACGAGGACGTGCAGGAACTCTCGCGCCAGGCGCTGATCATCGAGGAGCACTACAAGCGCCCGATGGACATCGAATGGGCGAAGGATGGCGCCAGCGGCAAGCTGTTCATCGTGCAGGCGCGTCCGGAGACGGTGAAGTCGCGTGCCAAGAACACCCAGATCGAGCGTTTCTCGCTCGAGCAGCGTGGTGACGTGGTCTGCGAAGGCCGCGCGATCGGCCAGAAGATCGGCGCCGGCGTCGCGCGCGTCGTGCGTTCGCTCGACGACATGAGCCGCGTGCAGCCCGGTGACGTGCTCGTCGCCGACATGACCGATCCCGACTGGGAGCCGGTGATGAAGCGTGCCGCCGCGATCGTCACCAACCGCGGCGGCCGTACCTGCCACGCGGCGATCATCGCCCGCGAACTCGGCGTGCCGGCCGTCGTCGGCACCGGCAATGCGCTGGACACGATCGAAGACGGCCAGGAAGTCACGATCAGCTGCGCCGAGGGCGATACCGGCTTCATCTACAGCGGCATCCTGCCGTTCGAGCGCATCACCACCGATCTGACTTCGATGCCAGAGGCGCCGCTGAAGATCATGATGAACGTCGCCAACCCCGAGCGCGCGTTCGACTTCGGCCAGCTGCCCAACGCCGGCATCGGCCTGGCACGTCTGGAGATGATCATCGCCGCGCACATCGGCGTGCATCCCAACGCCCTGCTCGAGTACGACAAGCAGGACGCCGAAACGAAGAAGAAGATCGACGCCAAGACCATCGGTTACGGCAGCCCGGTCGATTTCTACGTCAACCGCCTGGCCGAAGGCATCGCGACGCTGACCGCGTCGGTCGCGCCGAACCCGGTGATCGTGCGTCTGTCGGACTTCAAGTCCAACGAGTACGCGAACCTGATCGGCGGCACGCGTTACGAGCCGGAAGAAGAGAACCCGATGATCGGCTTCCGCGGCGCCAGCCGTTACGTCGATCCGTCGTTCACCGAAGCGTTCTCGCTCGAATGCCGCGCGGTGCTCAAGGTCCGCAACGACATGGGCCTGGAGAACCTCTGGGTCATGATCCCGTTCGTGCGCACGCTCGACGAAGGTCGCCGCGTCATCGAGGTGCTGGAGAAGAACGGTCTGAAGCGCGGCGAGAACGGCCTGAAGATCATCATGATGTGCGAGCTGCCGTCGAACGCGCTGATGGCCGACGAGTTCCTCGACATCTTCGACGGCTTCTCGATCGGTTCCAACGATCTGACCCAGCTCACCCTGGGCCTGGACCGCGATTCGTCGATCGTCGCGCACCTGTTCGACGAACGCGACCCGGCGGTCAAGAAGCTGCTGTCGATGGCCATCAAGGCCGCGCGCGCCAAGGGCAAGTACATCGGCATCTGCGGCCAGGGCCCGAGCGATCACCCCGATCTCGCCCAGTGGCTGATGGACGAAGGCATCGAGTCGGTGTCGCTCAATCCCGACACCGTCGTCGACACCTGGCTCAAGCTCGCGAAGTCGAAGGCCCGCGCCGGCTGATTCGCAGCGACAGCGTCGAAACGCAGAACGCCCGGGCTTGATGCCCGGGCGTTCTGCTGTGTGGCGCCGGTCGGCAGCGGGTCCTGCGGCCCAGGGAACGCCCGTCAGGGACTCGCGAGTGCTGCCATGTGCCGGCGATAGTGGCGCAGTTCGTCGATCGAATCGCGCACGTCGCTGAGTGCGGTGTGCGCCGAATGCTTGGTGAAACCCGACAGCACCTGCGGCGCCCAGCGGCGCGCGAGTTCCTTGATCGTGCTGACGTCGAGATTGCGGTAGTGGAAGAACTTCTCCAGCGCCGGCATCTGCCGGTGCAGGAAGCGCCGGTCCTGGCAGATGGAGTTGCCGCACATCGGCGACTTGCCCGGCTCGGCCCACAGCTGCAGGAATTCGAGCGTGCGCGCCTGCGCCTCGGCCAGTCCCACGCCCTGCTCCAGCGAGCGCTGCCACAGGCCCGAACGGCGATGCTGGCTGCGGTTCCAGTCGTCCATTGCTTCCAGCACGTCGAGCGGCTGCACGATCGCCAGTTCCGGGCCTTCGGCGAGCACGTTGAGCTCGGCATCGGTGACGATGGTCGCGATCTCGAGGATCTGGTCGTGGTCGGTATCCAGGCCGGTCATTTCCAGATCGATCCAGATCAGCCGGCCCTCGATGGCCTTGTCGGCATTCATGCGTGCATTCGCCTTACGCGGAGTGACGGCGCATGATATCGCAGCCGTCGCTGCCGCCAGGTCCGCAGTGTTCCCTTCCCAGATGTTGTCCAATCCCGCCTTGACGCACTACGCCATTCTCACCGCGATGCTCGCCCCGGCGTTCTTCCTGACCGCCACCGCCTCGCTGCTCGGATCCGCGAACGCGCGGCTTGCGCGCGTCATCGACCGCACGCGCTCGCTGCTGCGCGATCTCGCCGATGACGAGGGCAACGATGAAGAAGACCGCCGTATTCTTGAAGAGCGCATCGCGCTGCAGCGTCGCCGCAGTCGCATCATCCTGCGCGGCAGCCAGCTGCTGTACGTGGCGATCAGCTGCTTCGTCGGCACCAGCCTGACGGTCGCCGGCGATTCCTTTTTCGGCCACAAGTTCGAACAAGCGCCGACGCTGCTGGCCTGCCTGGGCGTGCTGGCGATGTTCGCGGCCAGCCTGCTGCTGGCGCGCGAGGCCTCGATGGCCGTGCATGCAGTCAACGAGGAAATGGACGATGCGCACCGCCGGGCGAACCGGCGCAGTCCGTTGATCTGAGACGGTTGCGCGGCGGCTGCCGGCGCGACGTGCGTGCACCGCCCTCGCCTGCCCTCTGGCGAAGGATCGGGCACTCAGCGCGGTGTCAGCCCACGCTTGGCGCGGAAATAGTTCGTCAGCATCGGCCCGGCGACATCGGCCAGAACGCCACCCGTCACTTCGATGCGATGGTTGTGGCGCGCGTCGCCGAGCACGTCGAACACGCTGCCCGCGGCGCCGGTCTTGGGATCGAATGCACCGAACACGACGCGCGCGACGCGGGCATGGATCATCGCCATCGCGCACATCGCGCAGGGTTCGAGCGTCACGTACAGCGTGCAGCCGATCAACCGGTGATTGCCGAGTGCGCTGCCGGCACGCCGCATCGCGACGATCTCCGCATGCGCGCTGGGATCATGCTCGGCGATGTTGCGGTTCCAGCCTTCACCGATCACGCTGCCGTCCGCGTCGACGACCAGCGCGCCGACCGGAATCTCGTCGTCCTCGTGCATCGCGCGCTCGGCCAGCGCCAGGGCGCGCGCCATCCAAGAGGCGTCGGTGTCCTGGGCGCTGGTCGGCACGATCGACGGCATCGAAACCTCAGCGCGTCTCGCGGATGTGCGCGGCGAAGTCCTGCACGAACGTGCCGAGCTGCGCGCGTACCTTGTCGTCCTGAAGCGTGCCGTCCTCGCCGAAGGCCTGGCCCGCGCGCGAGACCAGCAGACGACCGCCGGCCCACTGCCGGCAACCGAGCGTGCGCAGCACCGGCAGCCACGCGGTCTGCGACAGGATTGTGCCGAAGCCGCCGAGCGATGCGCCGATCACCGCGACAGGGCGGTCGCCGAACAGGGCGGGGATGCCGCTGCCCGGTCGCGAGAGCCAGTCGATCGCGTTCTTGAAGACGCCCGGGATGCCGTTGTTGTACTCGGGCGTCACGAGCAGCAGGCCGTCGGCCGCGAGGATCTGCGCCTTCAGCGCTTCGACCGCGGCCGGAATGCCGTCACGTGCTTCGACGTCGCCGTCGTAGAGCGGAATGCCGTGCAGCGTGGCTGCGTCGATCGTGAGCGCATCGGACGCGAACGCCTGTGCGGCGCGCAGCAGGCCGGTGTTGTACGAAGCGGCGCGCAGGCTGCCTGAAATGCCGAGAAGTCTGACCATGTCGCAATCCGCCGGGGTCTGGCGGCGCCGCGCCGCAGTTCGGCGGCGACTTTACCGCAGGCGCGATAGCCGGGCGTGGCTCAGCGCGAATCGCGGCGCCATCGCGCGGCCTCTTCGCGGATCAGTGCGCGCTCGGTGGCGTCGAGCCGTTCCAGACTGCGCACCTGCTGCGCGGTGCGCGGGTTGGCGGCCAGCAGCGCGTCGTGGCGCAGCATGAAATCCCAGTACAGACGCGTGTACGGGCAGGCCTGCGGTCCGGTGCGCTGCCCGGGATCGAACGGACATCTGCGGCAATAGCTGCCGGCGCTCATGCGCTCGATGTAGCGACCGCTGGCGATGTAGGGCTTGCTGGACATCAGCCCGCCATCGGCGAACTGGCTCATGCCGAGCACGTTGGGCATCTCGACCCATTCCACCGCGTCGACGTACACCGCGAGAAACCAGCGGTGCACCTGCGCCGGCTCGACACCCAGCAGTTGCGCGTACAGACCGATGACCATCAGCCGCTGGATGTGGTGGGCGTAGCCGAGCTTGAGTGTCTGCTGCAGCGCGTCGGCCAGGCACGGCATCGGCGCGTCGCCGGTCCAGTAGAAGCCGGGCAGATCGCCGGTCGCCTGCAGCGCATTCGACTCCGCGTACCGCGGCATCTGCGTCCAGTAGACGCCGCGCACGTATTCGCGCCAGCCGAGGATCTGGCGGATGTAGCCTTCCGCGGCCGCCAGCGGTGCCCTGCCCGCGCGCCATGCGGCCTCGACCGCGTCGACGACTTCGCGCGGGTTGAGCAGCTTGAGGTTCAGCGCGGACGCGATCTGCGAATGCCAGAGCCACGGCGCATCCGGCCACAGCGCATCCTGCCAGCGGCCGAAGGCCGGCAGCCGCTCCTCGACGAAACGTTCGAGCGCGTGCAGCGCCTGCGCGCGGGTGACCGGCCACGCGAACCGGTCCAGATCACCGGGGTGATCGGCGAAGCGCGTGCGCACGAGAGCGAGCACGTCGCGCGTGATCGGGTCCGGCTCGACAGGCGGTGGCGCTGGCACCACGCCCGGACCCTGCGCGTCGAACGGTGCGCGGTTTTCGGTATCGAAATTCCAGCGCTCGCCGGCGGGCACGTCGCCTTCCATCAGCACGCGATGCGTGCGGCGCATGTGCCGATAGAACGTTTCGAGCCGCAGTTCGGGCTGACCCCGCGCCCACGCGGCGAATGCGCGCACATCACAGTAGAAGTGCCTGTCCGGTTCGATCACCAGTTCGACGCCTGCCGCGGATGTCGCGGTGCGGATCGCCTGCAGCACGCGCCAATCACCAGGTGCGGTCATTCGCACGGACCGCGGCTGATGGCGTTCGATGGCCGATGCCAGTTCCGCGGCGAGCGTGCCGCGATTGTCCGGCGCATCGAGCGTCCGGTAGTCGACCGTCCAGTTGCCAGTGCGCCGATCCTGCGCGAAGTGCCGCATCGCGCTCAGGAACAGCGCGGTCCGCATCTTCGTGGACCACACGTGCGTGGATTCTTCGGCGACTTCCGCCATCCACACGACGTCGTGCGCCGGGTCGCAACCATTGAAGGCCGCCGCGGTCGGATCGAGCTGGTCGCCCAGCACGACGATGATATGGCGGACTGGATCAGCCATCACGTGACGAATCGGGCGCGTCCGCAGCGCGCCTGTTGCGACGGCACCGCTCCGAGCAGTAACGCACCTCGTCCCAAGTCTTCGCCCAGGCGCGACGCCAGGTCATCGTGCGGCCGCAGACCGCGCAGGGTTTGCTGGGCAGGAAGCTCTTGTTGCCGGCGAATCCGCCGTCGCGCCTGGGTGACATCGCTACCCTGCCCTGTCCGTGCAACCACGGGATGATCCGGATCGGCGTCGCAGGACGTGCGACCGTTCCTGCGTAGCGCACATGATCTCCGATCCGCAGCCGCGGGCAGCCGGGCCCTGCATGCTCAGGCGCTGCACGCGAACACCAGAAACTGGTGCAGTGCGTTCGCCGGTGCCGACAGTGCGTCGTCGGGCCGCCAGACCAGGCCGACTTCCATCGGCGGGACTGCATCGTCGAGCGTGCGCACGTCGATCCGGCGGCCTTCCAGCGACCACGGCCGGTAGACCATGTCGGACAGGATGCTCACGCCGAATCCGTAGGCCACCAGTCCGCGCAGCGCTTCCAGCGACGAGGTGCGGAAGGCGACGTTGGGCTCGCGCTGCACCGATTGCCAGTAGCGCAGCGCCGAGGCTTCGCCCTCGTCCACCTTCAGCATGATGTAGGGATACGCGGCCACGTCGGCCAGCCCGATCACCGGCTGCTGGGCCAGCGGATGCGACTCGGCCAGCCACAGTTGCCGGCGCGAGCGGATCAGCAGCTGCCGCTTCAGCGTGTAGGGCTCGACCATGTTGGAGATGATGCAGAGCCCGAAGTCGAGCGCGCCTTCGGCCACGCCGCGTTCGATCTCGACCCGGTCCATGTCGATCAGGTCGATCTCCACCAGCGGATACGAGCGCTTGAACCGCGCCAGCAGGCTCGGCAGGAAATAGCCGAGCACGGTGTACGACGCGCCCACCCGCACCGTGCCCGCTAGGGTGTTGGCCAGGAACATCGGCTCGCTGAGGGCGTCCTGCAGGGTGTCGAGGATGTGGCGCACGTGCTGGTGGAAGCGGTGCCCTTCGGCGGTCAGGGCCACGCCGTGCGGCATGCGGTCGAACAGGCGCAGCCCCAGCAGGGTTTCGAGCTGGGCGACGGCGGTCGTGATCACCGACTGCGAGACGTGCAGCTTGCGCGCGGCCTGCGAGAACTGGCCCAGCTCGGCGGCCTCGGCGAAATAGCGCAATTGCCGCAGCGACATGTTGGCGGGGATCTGCATGCGGCGCTCCGGCGGGGCTCGGGTATCTGAATAAACAATACCTCATAGTCAATTAAACAAATTTACGATATTCGCTGCCGCCTTTAGACTTCACGTCTGGCGGACTGCGTCACGCTCCACGCCGCCTTGAAAGCCGCGGGCCGACGCCCGTCCGACCGGGAGAAGCGTTCTTGCACTGTGCCCCGTCCAGTCCGCCCAGGCCCGCGCATCGCGCGCCTGCCGTCGCGCCGCCAGCCGTTCCGGTCCACGACCGCGCGTCCCGCATCCGCACCGCCCTCTTCGTTGCCGCCGTCCCCCGCCGCCGGCATGCCTGCAGCTCCATGACCCATGCCCAGCGAGGCCCCTGACATGTCCACATCCCAGAATCCGGCCGCGACCGAACCCTTGCGGTTGCACGTGCCCGAGCCGAGTGCCCGTCCGGGCCAGGCCACCGACTTTTCCTATCTGCAGCTCAGCCCGGCCGGCAGCGTCGACAAGCCCACGCTGGACGTGACCGCCCAGCAGACCATGCCGATGACCCGGCAGCTGATCCGCGTGCTCGACGACAACGGCGACGCCGTCGGTCCGTGGGCCGCCGACATCGACGACGATGTGCTGCTGCGCGCGATGCACGCGATGCTCAAGACCCGCGCGTTCGATGCGCGCATGCTGATCGCACAGCGCCAGAAGAAGACCTCCTTCTACATCCAGTGCACGGGCGAGGAAGCCATCGCGGTCGGCCAGACCCTGGCACTGCGCGACGGCGACATGCAGTTCCCGACCTATCGCCAGCAGGGCATCCTGATCGTCAAGGACGTGCCGCTGGTCAGCATGATGTGCCAGATCCTGTCGAACGCCGCCGACCCGCTGAAGGGCCGCCAGCTGCCGATCATGTATTCGTACAAGGACGCCGGCTTCTTCTCGATCTCCGGCAACCTGACCACCCAGTACATCCAGGCCGTGGGCTGGGCGATGGCCTCGGCCATCAAGGGCGACACCAAGATCGCGACCGCATGGGTCGGCGACGGCGCGACGGCCGAGGGCGACTTCCATGCCGCGCTGGTGTTCGCGCACGTCTATCGCGCGCCGGTGATCCTCAACGTGGTCAACAACCAGTGGGCGATCTCGACCTTCCAGGCGATCGCCGGAGGCGAGAACACGACCTTCGCCGCGCGCGGCGCCGCCTATGGCATCCCGTCGCTGCGCGTGGACGGCAACGACCTGCTCGCCGTCTATGCCGCCTCGCGCTGGGCCGCCGAGCGTGCGCGCAGCAACCTGGGCTCGACGATGATCGAGTGGGTGACCTACCGCGCCGGTCCGCACTCGACGTCGGATGATCCGTCCAAGTACCGCCCCGCCGACGACGCCCAGCACTTCCCGCTCGGTGATCCGATCGATCGTCTGAAACAGCACCTCGTCAAGCGCGGGTTGTGGAGCGACGAACAGCACGAGACCGTGCGCGCCGAACTCGACGCGGAAGTCTCGCGTGCATTGAAGGAAGCCGAAACCCACGGCCTGCTCGGCAGCGACAACCGTCCTGGTGCCGCCGACATGTTCAACGACGTCTACAAAGAGCTGCCCGAACACCTTCGTCGCCAGCGCCAGCAGTTGGGAGTCTGACCATGAGCGAAACCCAGAACAGCGGCGGTTCGCCGATGACGATGATCCAGGCGCTGCGTTCGGCGATGGACGTGATGCTCGAGCGCGACGACAACGTCGTCGTGTTCGGCGAGGACGTGGGCTACTTCGGCGGCGTGTTCCGCTGCACCGATGGCCTGCAGGCCAAGTACGGCAAGCAGCGCGTGTTCGACGCGCCGATTTCCGAAAGCGGCATCGCCGGCGCGGCGATCGGCATGGCGGCCTACGGCCTGCGTCCGGTCGCCGAGATCCAGTTCGCCGACTACATCTATCCGGCCTACGACCAGATCGTGTCCGAGGCCGCGCGCCTGCGCTATCGATCGAACGGCATGTTCACCTCGCCGCTGGTGTTCCGCACGCCCTGCGGCGGCGGCATCTACGGCGGCCAGACCCACAGCCAGAGCCCGGAGGCGATCTTCGCCCACGTGGCCGGCCTGCGCACGGTGATGCCGTCCAACCCGTACGACGCCAAGGGCCTGCTGATCGCCTCGATCGAGAACGACGATCCGGTGATCTTCCTCGAGCCCAAGCGCCTCTACAACGGCCCGTTCGACGGCCACCACGACCGCCCGGTCACGGCGTGGTCCAAGCACGCCGACAACCTCGTGCCCGAGGGCTACTACAGCGTGCCGCTGGACAAGGCCGCCATCGTCCGCGAAGGCAAGGCGGTCACGATCCTGACCTACGGCACCACGGTGTGGGTGGCGCAGGCCGCGGCCGAAGATGCCGGTATCGACGCCGAGGTCATCGACCTGCGCAGCCTGTGGCCGCTGGATCTCGACGCGATCACCGAATCGGTCAAGAAGACCGGTCGCTGCATCGTGCTGCACGAGGCCACGCGCACTTGCGGCTTCGGTGCCGAGCTGGTCGCACTGGTGCAGGAGCACTGCTTCTATCACCTGCAGGCACCGGTCGAACGCGTCACCGGCTGGGACACCCCCTATCCGCATGCGCAGGAATGGGACTACTTCCCGGGCCCGGCCCGGGTCATCGAAGCGTTGCAGCGCGTGCTGGAGGACTGAGCCATGGGACATCACGTCATCAAGATGCCGGACATCGGCGAAGGCATCGCCGAAGTCGAAGTGATCGCCTGGAAGGTCGAAGTCGGCGGCCAGGTTGCCGAAGATCAGGTCGTGGCCGAGGTCATGACCGACAAGGCCATGGTCGAGATCCCCTCGCCCGTCGCGGGCACCGTGGTTTCGCTGGGCGGCAAGCCCGGCGAGATGATGGCCGTCGGCAGCGAGCTGATCCGCCTCGAAGTCGAAGGCGCCGGCAATGCCGCGTCTGCCGGCGCGCCGGCTGCGGCCAAGCCCGCAGACGCCGCTGCCGAACCCAAGGCCGAAGCGCCGAAGCCGGCAGCCGACGCCAAGCCCGCGCCGGCTGCTGAAGCCAAGCCTGCTGCCGCGCCTGCGAAGACCGCGGCATCTGCACCGGCTGCCAAAAGTGATGCACGCGGCGCGGTCACCAACAGCGTGCTCGCGGCCGGCGAACAGCCGCTGGCTTCGCCCGCCGTGCGTCGCCGCGCTTGGGATCTGGGCATCGAACTGCGCTACGTGCCGGCGACCGGTCCGGGTGGCCGCATCCTGCACGCCGACCTCGACGCCTACGCCGAAGCCGGCGGCAAGGCGCAGCCGGTCGGTGGTGGCGCGGGCGGCAGCAGCTATGCGCGTCGCACCGGCGAAGAGCAGGTGCCGATCATGGGCCTGCGCCGCAAGATCGCGCAGAAGATGCAGCAGTCGTGGTCGAACATTCCCCACATCACCTATGTGGAAGAAATCGACGTTACCGAGGTCGAGGCGCTGCGCGCCAAGCTCAACGACCGCTGGGGCAAGACGCGCGGCAAACTGACCCTGCTGCCCTTGCTGGCACGCGCGGTGGTGCTGGCTGCACGCGACTTCCCGCAGATGAACGCCCGGTTCGACGACGAAGCCAACATCGTCACCCGCTACGAGGGCGTGCAGCTCGGCATCGCGACGCAGAGCGCGGTGGGCCTGTCGGTGCCGGTGATCGCGCATGCCGAATCGCTGGACCTGTGGCAGACCGCGGCCGAGATCGGCCGTCTCGCCGCCGCCGTGCGCGAAGGCAAGGCGACCCGCGATGAGCTGTCCGGTTCGACGATCACCATCAGCAGCCTCGGTCCCGTTGGCGGCGTGGTGTCGACGCCGATCATCAATCACCCGGAAGTGGCGATCGTCGGCGTCAACCGCATCATCGAACGTCCGATGTTCCGCGAAGGCCAGGTCGTCGCCCGCAAGCTGATGAACCTCTCGTCCTCGTTCGACCATCGCATCGTCGACGGCATGGACGCGGCCGAGTTCGTGCAGGCCATCCGTCAGCGCCTGGAAACCCCTGCACTGCTGTTCGTGGAGTAATCGATGTCCAACACCATTGAAACCCAGCTGCTGGTCATCGGCGGCGGTCCCGGCGGATACATCGCCGGCATCCGCGCCGGCCAGCTCGGCGTCAAGACCATCGTCGTCGAAGGCGTCAATCCGGGCGGCACCTGCCTCAACATCGGCTGCATTCCGTCCAAGGCGCTGATCCATGCCGCCGAGGAATTCGCCAAGGTTGCCAGCTACGCGGCCGGCACGTCCCCACTCGGCATCAGCGTGCAGACACCGGCGCTGGATCTGGCCAAGACCGTCGAGTGGAAGGCCGGCATCGTCAAAAAGCTCACCGGCGGCGTGAGCGCGCTGCTGAAGAAGAACGGCGCGCAACTGGTCAAGGGCTGGGCGACGATCGTCGACGGCAAGACCGTCGAAGTCGCCGGCGCTGGCGAGGACGGCGGCACGCTGCGCATCAAGTGCGAGCACCTGCTGCTGGCGACGGGTTCCGACGTCGTCGAGCTGCCGTTCCTGCCATTCGGCGGCAAGGTGATCTCCTCGACCGAAGCGCTCTCGCCGACGTCGCTGCCCAAGCATCTGATCGTCGTCGGAGGCGGCTACATCGGCCTGGAACTCGGCACTGCCTATCGCAAGCTCGGCTGCGAGGTCACCGTGGTCGAAGCGCAGGACCGCATCCTGCCGGCCTACGACAATGAGCTGACCAAGCCGGTTGCGACCCACCTGCAGAAGGCAGGCGTCAAGGTGCTGACCAGCCACAGCGTGCTCGGCCTGAGCGATGGCGGCGCGCTGCGCGTGCGCGATCCCGACGGCACCGAACTCACGCTCGATGCGGACCAGATCCTGGTCGCGGTGGGCCGTCGTCCGAAGACGGACGGCTTCAACCTCGAATCGCTGGGGCTCGATCTCGCCGGCAAGGCGATCAGGATCGACGACCAGTGCAAGACCTCGATGCGCAACGTCTGGGCGATCGGCGATGTCGCCGGCGAACCGATGCTCGCGCACCGCGCGATGGCGCAGGGCGAACTCGTCGCCGAGATCGTCAGCGGCAAGAAGCGTCATTTCATGCCGGCGGCGATTCCGGCCGTGTGCTTCACCGATCCGGAAGTCGTCGTCGTCGGCCTGTCGCCGGACGAAGCCAAGGCGCAGGGCATCGACATCAAGACCTCGATGTTCCCGTTCGCCGCCAACGGCCGCGCGATGTCGCTGGAATCGACCGACGGTTTCGTACGCGTGGTCGCGCGCGCAGGCGATCACCGCATCCTCGGCTGGCAGGCCGTCGGCGTGCAGGTCTCCGAACTGTCGATCGCATTCGTGCAGTCGATCGAGATGGGTGCAACGCTCGAAGACATCGCCGGTACCATCCACCCCCACCCGACGCTGGGCGAAGCCGTGCAGGAAGCCGCACTCCGCGCACTCGGCCACGCCCTGCACATCTGAGTCCCGCGCATGACTGACGCCACGTTCCCCACCTTCCACCATGTCCCCTCGCAGCAGGCACGCGAGCAGGCCGATCGCGAGAAGATCCTCGCCGATCCCGGTTTCGGCGTGCATTTCACCGATCACATGGTCGCCATCGACTGGACCGTCGAGGACGGCTGGCACGACGCGCACGTGCGGCCTTACGGTCCGCTGACGTTCTCGCCCGCCGCCGCAGTGCTGCACTACGGCCAGGAAATCTTCGAAGGCATGAAGGCGTTCCGTCATGCCGACGGTTCGGTGTGGACCTTCCGTCCGGAGTCCAACGGCCGTCGCCTGCAGCATTCGGCCCGCCGCATGGCGCTGCCGGAACTGCCGGTGGATCTGTTCGTCGAGTCGATCAGGCAACTGGTCAAGACCGATGAAGCCTGGGTGCCGGGCGGTGGCGAATCGAGCCTGTACATCCGGCCCTTCATGATCGCCAACGAGGATTTTCTCGGCGTGCGCCCGGCGCGTCGCGTGGCCTATTACGTGATCGCCAGCCCCGCCGGCGCCTACTTCAAGGGCGGCATCAAGCCGGTCTCGATCTGGCTCTCGCGCGACTACGCACGTGCCGGCCGCGGTGGCACCGGTTCGGCCAAGTGCGGCGGCAACTATGCGTCGTCGCTGCTGCCGCAGCGCGAGGCCGTCGAGAACGGTTGCGCGCAGGTGCTGTTCCTCGATGCGGAAACCAATACGTACGTCGAAGAACTCGGCGGCATGAACGTGTTTCTCGTGCAGCGCGACGGCAGCGTCATCACGCCGTCCCTGACCGGCAGCATTCTCGAAGGCATCACCCGCGACAGCGTGATCCAGCTGCTGCGCGATCGCGGCCACACCGTGACCGAGCGCCGCGTCGAGATCGCCGAGTGGATCGAAGGCGTGCGCTCGGGCGAAATCGCCGAGGTCTTCGCCTGCGGCACCGCGGCGAGCATCTCGCCGATCGGCGTGCTCAAGGGCGCCGATTTCAGCGTCGGCGACGCGGACGCGCAGCCGGGCGAGGTGACGATGGGCATCCGCAAGGATCTGCTCGACATCCAGTACGGCCGCGCGCCGGACCGGCATGGCTGGCTGACGCGCCTGGTCTGATCCATCGCGTCAGATGTGACGGAAACGGCCCGCATTGCGGGCCGTTTTCTTGTGGCTGAAAGCACCGGGGAACACGCCGGATCTGGATGGATGCAACCGGTCGAGCGGTGCGAGAGACGCGCAAGGCGTTCGACCTGCGGACTTCCGATCAGCCGGTCACCACGCCGGTCTGCAGCCGCATCCCATCCGCTTCGCGCCGTGCCGCACGCGACGTGAGCGCGGCCGCGACCATGCACGCGATCAGCAGTCCTGCGCTCGCGAAGAACGTGATCCGATAGCCCGCGCTGTCGAACAGCAAGCCGCCCAAAGTCGCGCCGGAAGCGATCGCCAGTTGCACCGCGGCGACCATCAGACCGCCCGCCGATTCGCTGTCGTGCGGCAGCGTGCGCGCCAGCCACGTCCACCAGGCAACGGGCGCGGCCGTTGCGAACAGCCCCCAGCATCCCAGCAGCAACGCAGTCATCAGAAGCCGGTTGCCGGTCAGTGCCAGCGCGATGGCGATGCCGGCCATCAGCAGCGGCAGGAGCGCCAGCGTCGTGTACATGCCGCGCCGGATGAAGGGCTCGATCACCAGCGTGCCCACGACGCCTGCGACGCCGAGCAGCAGCAACAGCATGGACAGCGTGCCGACCTCGACGTGCGCGACGGTCTCGAGGTACGTGCGCACGTAGGTGTAGAGCGCGAACTGCCCCATGAAGAACAGGCTGACGGCGACCATGCCCCACGTCACTGTCGGGCGCCGCAGCAGCGCAAGCACATTCCACGCGGGGCGCACGGCGGTGGCCGGCATCGGCGGCAGCGTGATCGCTTTCCAGACGAAGGCGACCAGTGCGAGCGGCACGAGCGACAGGAACGCGCCGCGCCAGCCCACGATCGCGCCGAAGTAGCTCCCCAGCGGCGCCGCCAGCACCACCGCCAACGCATTGCCGCCGTTGACGAGCGCCAGTGCGCGCGGCACCTGGTGCGCGGGCACGAGTCGCATCGCCGTCGCCGCGGACATGGACCAGAAGCCGCCGATCGCCACGCCGATGAGCGCGCGGCCGATCATGAAAACGGGATAGGTCGATGCGAGTGCGGCCAGCGTGCCCGAGGCCACCATGACCAGGGTGAGCCCGAGCAGCAGCCATTTGCGATTGAGGCGGTCAGCGAGCGGTGCGATGAGCAGGCTGGTCACGAGTGCGAACGCGCCCGACACCGCGATGGCGCGCCCCGCCTGCCCTTCCGTCACCTGCAGGTCGACGGCGATCGGCGTCAACAGGCTGACCGGCATGAACTCGGCGGCGACGAGGGCGAACGCACCGAGCGACAGCGCGAGCACGGCCGCCCACTCGCGGCGGCCGGCGTTCCGGATTTCAGGAGACATGCAGAGGATTCCGTCGGAGAGCAGACAGCCACGGACGCGGAGCTTGGGCGTCACGGGCTGCGCCGCATGACGCCGCGACCGGCGCCCCGCGGCGAGGTGTCAAAGCGTGGCCGCGAGGCTCACTCGAGACCGTCGCGGAAGAACGTCGTCAGTGCATCGAACGGAATCAGGTCGACGCGGTCGTAGAGATCCACGTGGCTCGCGTCCGGCACCACCAGCAACCGCTTCGGCTGGCCGGCGCGACGATAGGCGTCCTCGCTGAACTCGCGCGAGTGCGCACTGTCGCCGGTGATGAACAGCATCGGCCGCGGCGAGATCGTGTCGATGTCGTTGAACGGGTAGAAGTTGAGGAACTTCAGATTGCTGGTGAGCGTGGGATGCGTGGTCGTTTCCGGCGAAGCGCTGGCAGGCGTGAACGCACCGCGGGGCGTTCGGTAGAAATCGTAGAACTCGCGCTCGATCGGCGTGGACTTCGCGTCCAGCGCATGCACGCTGCCACTGGTGTAGCGCGTCGGGCCGCCCGCGAACTCCACATCGCGTTGTGCGATGGCCTCGGCGATCGCGGCCTTGCGTTGCTCGACGCTCACGCCGTTGCGCAGTCCCTGCCGGTTCGCTGCGCCCATGTCGTACATGCTGACGGTCGCGATCGCGCGGATGCGCGGATCGATCTTCGCCGCGCTGATCACGAAGCTGCCACTGCCGCAGATGCCGATCGCGCCGATGCGGTCGGCATCGACGAACGTCTGCGTGCGCAGGAAATCGACGGCTGCACTGAAGTCTTCGGCGTAGATGTCGGGCGACACCGCGTTGCGCGGTTCGCCCGCGCTTTCGCCCCAGAACGACAGATCGATCGAGAGCGTGACGAATCCCTGCTCGGCCATCTTCGCCGCGTAGAGGTTCGCGCTCTGTTCCTTGACCGCGCCCATCGGATGCCCGACGACGAGGGCCGCGTGACGGCGGCTTCGATCGAGCGTCTTCGGCACATGCAGATTGCCGGTGACGGTCATGCCGTACTGGTTCCGGAATGTGACCTTCCGGATGTCCACTGCATCGCTGACGTAGAAGTTGTCGGCGCCGCGGGACAGATCGGCGGCGGAGACGTGGGCGGGACTGGCCAGCAATGCTGCCGCCAGTGCGAGGGGTGCCAGCGGCGCGAAGCGTCGGCTCATGGTGTGCTCCATTGGAGGTCGGCGCTCAGGCGGCGAGCGTGGTGGTGTCGATGACGAAGCGGTACTTCACATCGCCGGCGAGCATGCGTTCGTAGCTCGCGTTGATCTGGTCTGCGTCGACCAGTTCGATGTCCGAGACGATGTCGTGCGCTGCACAGAAATCCAGCATTTCCTGCGTTTCGGCGATGCCGCCGATCATCGAACCCGCGATCGAACGCCGCTTCATGATCAGGTTGAACA
Organism: Luteimonas flava; assembly: GCF_036584485.1. Classification (NCBI taxonomy): domain Bacteria; kingdom Pseudomonadati; phylum Pseudomonadota; class Gammaproteobacteria; order Lysobacterales; family Lysobacteraceae; genus Luteimonas; species Luteimonas flava. Next base: position 1,042,236 of record NZ_JAZHBM010000001.1, read on the forward strand.
CCTGGGGCGATGGATGCGGCGATGCGGGCGCGCCCACCAGTGCCATCGTGCCGTCGCGCTTCAACAGCACCAGGAACGCATCGAGGTCATGCGGTGCCGCGACAGTGTTGAGGATGAAGTCGAAGCTCTTGGCATGCGCGGCCATCTCGTCCGCATTGCGCGACACGACCACCTCGTCGGCCCCCAGCGCTCTGGCGGCATCCCGCTTCGATTCCGACGTGGTGAACGCGACCACGTGCGCGCCCATCGCATGCGCCAGCTTGAGGCCCATGTGACCGAGCCCGCCGATGCCGACGACACCAATTTTCTTGCCGGGACCCGCGTTCCAGTGGCGCAGCGGCGAATAGGTCGTGATGCCGGCGCAGAGCAGAGGCGCGACTGCCGCCAACTGCGCATCGGGATGGCGGATGCGCAGCACGTAACGTTCGTGCACGACGATCTGCTCGGCGTAGCCGCCCAACGTATGTCCCGGCGCGTCGGCTGTCGGGCTGTTGTAGGTGCCGACCATGTGATCGCAGTAGTTCTCCAGATCGTCCCCGCAGTCCGCGCAATCGCGACAGCTGTCGACGATGCAGCCGACGCCGACGAGATCGCCGATCGCAAACCCGGTGACGTCGGAACCGACCGCCGCCACGCGACCTACGATTTCGTGGCCCGGTACGCACGGGAACATCGTGCCGGCCCACTCGGCACGCGCCTGGTGCAGATCGGAGTGACAGATGCCGCAGAAGGCGATGTCGATCTGGACATCGTGGGCGCCTGGTGCGCGGCGGCTGATCCGGAGCGGTTCGAGCGGGCGGTCGCCCGAAAGCGCGCCGTAGGCATTGATCGACATGGCGTGGTCCTGTCGGTGAAGAGGTGGCCATCCTCTCCGGCACGCGCCCGGTGGCGGTATTGCATTCCGCTGGGTTTCTTGCCTGATCCGATGCAACTGCCCGCGTTTCCGACAACCGCAGTCTGGCGGCGCGCTAGAGTTCCGCCTGCCATCGGAGCCCCCATGACCACCTATCCCGCCCCTGCCCGCCCTGCCTCACCGGCGCAGTCGATCGCGCGCATCGTCGAGTCGCACCTGCCGCACACGGGCGATTACGGCACGGCGATTCCTGGTCTGGGCCTGTTCCGGCGCAATGCGATTGCAGCGCCGGTCGTGTGCATGGTTCCGCCCAGCATCGTGCTGGTGGCACAGGGTGCCAAGCAGATGTGGGTCGGCGGGACGGGCTATCCGTACGACGTGTCGCGCTTCCTCGTGACGTCGCTCGATCTGCCGGCCAACTCGGAAGTCACTGCAGCCACTGCCGCGCAGCCCTGCGTGGGGCTGACCCTGAAGCTCGATCTGCGGATGCTCGCCGAACTGGTCGCCCAGGGTGGCTTTCCGGCAGGTGCAGCAAGGCCCGTCGGCACCGGCGTGGGGATCGGCACCGCGACGCCCGCGTTGCTGGACCCGTTCGCCCGTCTGGTCGCATTGCTGGAAGAGCCCGATGCGATTCCTGCGCTGGCGCCCTTGATCCAGCGCGAAATCCACTACCGTCTGCTGCTGAGCGACCAGGCGGCGCGGCTGCGGCAGATCGCGTCCGTCGACAGCCACAGCCACCGCGTCTCGCGGGCGATCGACTGGCTGAAGCTGCACTACGCCGAAGCGGTGCGGATCGAGGATCTCGCCGCACGCGTCCAGATGAGTGCGCCGACCTTCCATCAGCACTTCCGCCAGCTGACCGCGATGAGCCCGCTGCAGTACCAGAAGTGGCTGCGTCTCAACGAAGCCAGGCGCCTGATGCTCAACGAACATGCCGACGCCGCAAGTGCAGCGTTCAAGGTCGGCTACGAGAGCCCCTCGCAGTTCAGCCGCGAATACGGCCGTCTGTTCGGCGCGCCGCCGAAGCGCGACATCGCCTCGCTCCGCAGCCAGGACGTGGCTGGATGACGCCATGAGGGCGCGCCTGCCGCCCGGAAAGATGCGAGGCCCCGAGCTGCGGGGCCTCGCGACAGCCATCAGTCTTCCGGCGTCATCAGTGTGTCGATGAGGAAGCTCATGCGCAGCGCCATCAGTTCCGGATTGCGCAGCGCGTCGCTGACGCCGTGTCCGCCCTCCTCGTCTTCGTAGAAGTAGGTCGGTGCGCCGACGTCCATCAGACGATGCGCGAATTTGCGCGCGTGGCCGGGGCCGACGCGGTTGTCCTCGGTCGAGATGGTGACGAGGAACGGCGAATACTCGGTCCCGCTGCGGACGTTCTGGTACGGCGAGTAGCCGAGCATGGCCTGCGCCTGCGCCGGCACATCGGGATCGCCGTACTCGTTCATCCAGGCAGCGCCCATACCCATATGGCGCATGCGGATCAGGTCGGTCAGCGGCACGTCACTGACGATCGCCGAGAACAGGTCCGGACGCTGCGTACCGAGGGTCGCAGCCAGCAGGCCACCGTTCGACATGCCGAACACGCCCACGTGCCCCTTCGCGCTCACGCCGCTGTCGATCAGATGTTCGGCGACGGCGATGAAGTCGTCATAGGAGTTCTGACGCTGCTCGCGGAGTGCCGCCTGGTGCCAGGCCGCGCCGCGCTCGCCACCGCCGCGGATCGCAGGAATCGCAAGCGCGCCGCCCTTCTCGAGCCACAGCTTCAATGCAGGGCCGCCGACGACCCCATCGAAATAGCCGGGGCGGAACGACAGTCCGAACGCGCCGTATCCGGTCATCAGCAACGGGTACGGGCCCTTGGCCGGCGAGCTTGGGCGCAGCAGGAAGTAATCGACCACCGTGCCGTCCTTGGACGTCGCGGTGCCCACTTCACTGACGAAGCGGCTCGCGTCGATCAGGGACGGATCCTGCGCCAGCAGCTGGCGTGCGCCGTCGGCCTTCTGCACGGACTGGGTGCGCGGCGTCACGAAGCCCGCGACTGCGGACATCACGCCGCCGCTGTCATGGGCACCGCTGCTCACCGTGACCGAATCGCCGGGCGCGGCCTCGAACACATCGCGTCCCTGCCAGCCGGACGCGGTGTATTCGAACGCCATGACTCGCTGGCGCAGATCGCGGTTGAGCACCACATACACGTGCGATCCATCCGACGCCACGCCGCTGAGCGCACTGTCGAGGAATTCGCCTGCGGCAGGCGCATAGACCTGGGTGACACGGCGATCGGTCGGCGTCGCGGGATCGACGTCGTAGGCCAGCAACGCTTCGGCCTTGTAGGGCTTGCCTTCGATCTGCGCATCTTCCGCAAGCTGCACGAGGACGTGGCGATCGGTCGTCGCCAGGACGCCGAAGGGCTTGAGCTTCTGCGGCAGCGGCGCGTCGTGTGTCTCACCCGACGCGTCGAGCACTGTCGACGCGAACGTCGAGTAGTCGATCGCCCGCGTGATCACCGCGATCGGACCGTCGCCGGTCTGCACGACGTTCGCCTGGATGATCGCGTCCGAAGGCTGGCCCTCGAATACGGTTTTCGCGTTCGCGAGCGGCTGTCCGCGATTCCAGATCTGGTACGCCACCGGCCAGCCGGCGATCGTCTTCGGCGCATCGCCCAGTGCGTGTGCGACGAGAATCTGGTCCGCACTCATCCAGTTCGCGAACGCGCGCGTCTTCGGAACGCGGAATCCGGCATCGACGAAATCGGCCTTTGCCAGATCGAATTCGCGGATCTCGACTTCGTCGCCACCCGCGGGCGACAACCGCAGCAGACAGCGAACATAGGCCGGCGCCAGGCAGCTGCTGCCCATGTCGTAGGCCTGCAGCTCGAACGGAATGCCCTCCTTCTCGCGCAGCGCAGCCACGTCGAGCACGGTGGTCCATTCGCCGGTGGCCCCGGAGGCATCCTGCGGGCTGGTCTGCAGCAGGCCGTAAGGATGCGAGGCATCACGGAACACCCGTGCGGCACGGGTGCCGAGCAGGAAGCGGTCGGCTTCGACCGGCGGCTGTGCCAGTACCGTATCGAGCGCATTGCGCAGTGCCGCATGCGACGGCAGTGCGGACAGCCGTGCCTTGGTCTGCTGCGTTGCCTCGCGCGCCCATTCGAGCGCGCGCGTGCCGTGTGGATCTTCCAGCCACTGGAGATCATGGTCGGCGTGTGCGGCCGCGACGAAGCCCTGCGACACGATCGCCAGTGCGATCAGTCCGGAACGTAGTGAGTTGTGCATGGTGTGATCTCCGTGGATCAGTAGTCGTAGCGCAGCAGCACGCCGAAGGTGCGCGGCTGCAGACGGTCGGCGGGGCCGAAGCGAACGAAGGCACCGTCGGCATCCAGTTCGGTCGCCCCGCGTGCGTTGATGGCGCCCTTCTCGTTGGTCAGATTGCTTCCGTAGAGATAGGCGGCCCAGCCGGCCGGCGATTCCAGGCCGGTGCGCAGGTTGAGCTGCGTCAGCGCATCACCGGGCGTGCCGGTGGTGAGCGAGGTCTCGCGCGCCGAGCTGTAATTGACGTAGCCGCTGACGGTGCCGCGCAGCTGCTCGCCGATGTCCCAGCCGTACGACGCCGACGCGTGCAGCGTGGTCTTGGGCACGTTGTAGACCGCTGTTCCCTTGTTGAGCGGCGTGTTCGGCACGTCTTCCGAATACACCGCATCGATCCAGCTGCCGCCGACCTGCAGCATCACTGCCTGGTTGGGCTGATAGACGAGGTTGAGCTCGACGCCGTTGGTCGTGGTGCCGTCGGAGTTCGCCAGACCGTTGATCTGCGGGGTGATCGGCACGCGCACGGCCACTTTGTCCCAGTTGCTGCGGAACACCGCGCCTTCGAGCAGCACCTTGCCATCGGCCAGAGTCGTTTTCGCACCCAGCTCGTAGGTCACGATGGTGTCGGCGTCGATGACCGACGGCAGATCCACACCGAACTGCTGCGCCAGCAGGATCGAGCTGATCGGCTGCAGCTGCGCGGAGCGGAAGCCCTTGGCGGCACTCACGTAGATCGTCGCGTTCTCGGCCGGCTTCCACGACAGGCTCAGGCGCGGATTCCAGCTGTCGAAGGTGCCGTTCAAGGTCGACACGCTGCCGTCGCTTCCGACGTCGATCGCGTCGATCTTGTCCTCGAAGTAACGCAGGCCCGCGGTCAGCGACCACGCGGGATCAGGCAGCTCTGCCGTGACTTCGCCGAAGACGGCCTGCGCCTTGTTGGTCTGCCGCGAGTTGCTGCTGATGATGCCCGGAATCTCGATCGCATCGATGCGCTCGGCATCGCGTTTGTAATAGCCGACCGTCCAGTCGATTGCGCGCTCGCCGGTGGACGCCCAGCGCAGCTCGTGGGTGCGGATGCCCATGTCGATCTCGGCGGTCAGCGTGAGGCCGCCGCCGAGCGCGCCGTCCTGCGGATAGTGGATGTTGCCGTCCGAGAACGCGTAGACGATCTGCGAGTCTTCGAAGTCGTAGACGCTGGTCAGGCTCTTCGAGTCCCAACTGTTGTCGCTCGCCAGGAACGAGTTGTTGGTCATGTCGTCGTAGGCGGTGTTGCTCGCCGCCGTGCTGTCGTTCTTGTATTTCCAGTAGGCGAGATCGATGTTCCAGCGATCGGTCGGTGCGAAGCGCAGCTTGCCGCGGAAGGTGCGCACGTCGCTGTCGTTGACGTCCTGCGCGCCGGTGACCGAGTCGTCGATCCAGCCCGGCGTGTGCTCGTCGGTCGCAACGATGCGCAGCGCGAGGCGGTCGTCGACCAGCGGCACGTTGACGTAGGCCTTGGCGCCGCGGCCGTTGCCGCCGTCCTTGACCGTGGACGCATCCAGTTCCACGCCAGCGGCAAAACGGTCGAACTCCGGCTTGCGGGTCAGGATGCGGACGGTGCCGCCCATCGAACCTTCGCCGAACAGCGTGCCCTGCGGGCCTTTCAGGATCTCCACGCGATCGATGTCGAACGAACGCGTATCCGGGTACCACGGCACAGTGACGCCGGTGAACGGGGTTTCGTCGACGTAGTAACCGTTGTCGTTGCCGCCGAGCGAACTCGACACGCCGCGGATCTGCACCTGGGTGAAACCGCCGCCGTTGTCGATCGAGGACGCGCCCGGCGTCACGTTGATTACATCCACGACATTGCGCAGACCCATCGCGTCGATCTGTTCGCCGGTCACGGCGGTGATCGCGATCGGCACGTCGAGCTGGCGCTCGTCGCGTTTGCGCGCGGACACGATCACCGTGCCGAGCGTGGTGGCTTCATCACTCGACGGCGTCGCCCGCCCGGACGCGGTGTCCTGTGCATGGGCGGCCGGCACGCACAGCAATGCGGCGACGATGGCGAGGCTGAGACGGTGACGCGGGCTTTCTGGAATGAGGCAGGCAGACACGGCGGACTCCGGTGGACACAGCGATGGGCCGTCCCTGCGCACGGGTCGCGCAGGATCGGATTCAGAAGCTGTGACGAACCAGGAGGTGGAAAGTGAAATGGAATTCGTGCAAAGGCGCTCAGTAGCTGTATTGCACTTCCAGACCGAGGCTCCTCGGCCGCAGGCGCGTGGCCTGTACGAAACTGCTGCGGCCGTCGATCGCGCCGTCCTCGTTGGTGACGTTGTCGACGTAGAGCGACATGCCCCATCGGATCGATTCCAGGCCGATGCGCACGTCGAGGGCGGTGATCGGATCGCCGCCGTCCATGCGACCCAGCAGCCCCGTGCGTCGACGCGAATGATGTTTGACGGTCCCTGCGATGCTCGCGAGGTGGCGGCCGAACGGCCAGCTGTAACGTGCTGTGCCGGCGAGACTGACCTGCGGCACGTTGTATACGGGAGCACCACGCCGGATCGGCGTGTCGACGACGTCGGCGCTGTAGCGGGCATCAACGAAGGTCGCGCCGGCACTCAGGTCCAGGCGTTCGTCGGGTTGGAAACGCAGCTCGAGTTCCGCGCCGTGGATGCGCGCGCCGTCGGAATTGGCCAGTGCATTGTTGGCGTCGTCGATCGGCACGCGCACGGGCAATCCGTGCCAGCGACTGCGGAAGAGCGCACCCTGCAGACGCCAGCGACCATCCTGCAGCAATCGTTTGAATCCGATTTCGTGCGACACCAGCCGATCCGGATCGAGATGATCGGCGACGGCGATGCCGGCCGCACGCGCGTAGACGCGGCTGCTGACCGGCTGGGCCAGACCGGAGCGGAAGCCGGTACTCGTGCTCGCGTACACCAGGCCTGATGCCGGCAGATGCCAGCCCAGGCTCACGCGCGGAATCCACCGGTCGCTGCTCGCCCGGATCTCGCCTGCATCGGGTTCATTCGACACGAGCGCGCGTGCCTGCGCATCCTCGCGGAAGTAGCGCAGACCCGCGCCGATCGACCAGCGCGCCGCCTGCGGGTGCAGCGTGGCGTCGCCGAACACGGCATCCGCGCGATTGCGCACCGTTTCGTCGAACGCGGTGTCGTTGATCGCGATCCAGTCCCGGCGTATCGCATCGCGACGCGAGATGCCCGCCTGCCAGTCCAGATTGCCACCCCCGAGCGACGCCCACCTGAGCTCCAGGTTCCGCGATTCGATGCGGATGTCGTCGGACAGCGCGGTCGTCGGTGTGAGGTCGCCTGCGATCCGCGTGTCCAGGACGGCCCGCGAACCCAGCAGGGTCAGTCGGGAATGCGGCAGCACCCGTTGCGTCGAGAGGCTCGCGCTGTTCCAGGCCGTTCTGTTCGCGAGACGCAGGCTCGATGCCAACGTGTCGTCGGCTGCGTAATCCCCACCCGGCGCATCGGTCTGCGCGTGCACGACGTTGAGATCGGTCAGCCAGCGGTCGTCCGGTGACCAGCGCAGCCGGACGCGTTCGGTCCGGATGCGTTGTTCGTTGATGTCGCGTGTTCCGTCGGCGGCATCGACCCATCCGGGCAGCACCTCACGGGTGACCACCGCGCGCATCGCAAGCGTGTCCCGCACCAGGGGAAGGTTGCCCATCGCGCGGACCGAGCCGCCACTGCCGCCGCTCTGCGTACTGACCAGTCCGGTCTGCAGGGTGGCCCGCATGCGTTCCATCTCGGGCGCGCGGGTGAGGATGCGCACGGTGCCGCCCATGGAGCCTTCACCAAACAGGGTGCCCTGCGGGCCCTTGAGAATCTCCAGGCGCTCGACATCGAAGATGCGCGTATCGGGATGCCACGGCACCGTGACCCCGGTGAACGGCAGATCGTCGAGGTAATAGCCGTTGTCGTTGCCGCCCAGCGAACTGGAGACGCCGCGGATCTGGATCTGGGTGAACGCCGCGCCGGCATCGATCGCAGTCACGCCGGGCACCAGTGCGAGCGAGGCCGCCACGTTCTCGATGCCCTGTGCAGCGAGGTCACGGCCATCGAGAACGGACACCGCCATCGGTACGTCGATCCAGAGTTCGTCGCGGCGACGCGCCGATACCACGACGTGCGCGAGATTCTGGGTGGACGGCGGCGACACCGGCACGGCCGGTGCTGCCGGTTTCGCACCGGGCGATGCATCGGCACGCAGGATGGTGACCACGCCGTCCGGCATCAGGGAAAACGTGTAGCCCGTGCCCGTGAGCAGCCTCGACAGCGCCGCGCGCAGCGACATCACACCGCTGACTTCGCCGCTGTGCCGCGCCTGGTCCAGATCGCCCGAGGCCGCCAGCTGCACATCCGCCTGCTGCGCGAGCATGAGCAGCGCTTCGTCGAGCCGTTGCGCCGGGACGCAGAACAGCAGACGCGTCTCGCTCTCTTCAGCCGCCGCTGGCGCCGACAGTGCGCACACCAGCGCTGCGGCCAGAAGCCCCAGCCCTGCCCGCTTGCGAAGCGCCGCGTACGCGCATGCGGCGCGTGTGCGCCCGGGCGTGTGACGATGCTTCGAAACGGGCAAAGGCGATCTCTCAGTCCACGCCGCTACCCGAGGTGTCCGGACTGCGGTGCGATCCATTGTTCGCATCTGCGTCGCGTGACAGCAAGACCACATCCGCACCGCGCACCACGCGGAACCCGACCGAACGGGCCAGCCCGTCGAGCCAACGGTCGACGCCGCCCAATTCCCAGCGCCCCGTCACCTTCATGTCGCCGAACGCCGGATCCTGCAACTGCACCGGCACGCGGGAGTAGCGGTTGAGATCGGCGATGACGTTGGCCAGCCGCTCGCCCTGATAGACCACGGTGCCGCCGCGCCAGGCAGTGGACAGCTCCGCATTGATGCCGCGTGGCGGTTCGAGACCCTGTGCGACCCGGAAATCCACGCGCTGTCCTGCGGTCGCTTCGAATCCGGTGCCGGGATCTGTTCCCGACGATTCGCTGACGCGCACCCGGCCCTGCAGCACGGTCACCGCGATATCACCATCGGCGCGATGTCCCACGGCGAATCGCGTGCCCAGTACCCGCGTCTGCACGGCGCCGGCATCGACGAAGAACGGCCGCTGCGGCGCATGCGCGACATCGAAGAACGCGGTACCACGCTGCAGCTCGACGCTGCGCCGGTCGTCTGCATAGCGGACAACCACTTCTGTGCCGGCGTCCAGATCGAGCGTGGACCCGTCGTCCAGCGCGATGTGGCGTCGCTCGCCGATGCCGGTCGCGTAATGGAGCACGGCCGCGTCCTGTGGCTGCAGCAGATGCACCGCGCCGGCGACAACGGCCAGGGATGCGGCGAGGCCCACGGCCCAACGCAGGACACGCGGTCGGCGCGATCGCCGGCGTCCGGCAGATGCCGCAGGAACCGGCGCAGGCCCGGCATGCCGCTCGCGCGCCTGCAGCAGGTTGCCGGAATCCAGCCCGCCTGCGGCATCCCACAAGGCGCCGACCTCTTCGAAGGCCGCCGCATGCTCGGGCGATGCAGCGATCCAGTGGCCGAACGCCATGAGCTCGGTGTCGAGCAGATCATCGTCCTGCAGGCGCACCAGCCATTCGCTGGCCTCGCGCACCACAACGCGGCGCCGCTCAGCGGTCGTGTCAGTCATCGGATCCCTCCCGTCCCTCGGTGATGCCTTCCAGGCGTAGCTGGCAATGCGCCAGCGCTCGTGCAACATGAATTCGGATCATGCGTTCGGTCAGTTGGAGGCGCGCGCCGGCCTCGGCAAAGCTGAGCTGCTCCACCCGGACCAGACGGAACGCCTCGGCGCAATTGAAGGGAAGCTCGGCCAGCAGCGCCGGCAGGCGCGCCACGGCCTGCGCTGCGCCGGCCGCCCGCTCGGGGTTGGCGGCGGGGTCGGCATGGAACTCCAGCACGTCCGGCGCGCTGCGTTCGGTGTAGGCACGACGGCGCAGCAGATCGGTGGCGAGGTTCTGGGCGATGCGGAACAGATAGGCACGGTGGAAGCCGATGGCCGCGTCCGGGCCGAGGCTCAGCAGCTTGGCGTAGGCCTCCTGGGCGACGTCGCGCGCATCGTCGTAGGAGTGCAGCCGCACCTGGAGCATCCGCACCAGTGACTGGTTGAACGCGCGCACCAGATGCTCGGCATCGCCCCGCGGTTGCGGGCCGTCGGGCGGATCCGGGTGGAGGACGGGATCGTCTTGATCGTGCATGGACACATCAACGAACCAGGGGCCCGAAAGTGAAATGCCCCGGGATGGCGCATCGTGGCACGTTGGGCGGCCGCTCAGCTTGGCGGTGCGCTCGTCGATGATCCGGGTGAAGCCCATCCGATTCGAATTGCCGGCATCGGAAGCTGCCCCTGTGATGCGCACCTGCCGAGATCACCCCGCCCGCGAGAAGCTTTGATTGACAGACTGCCGAGTCGGCCCGACGCTCGTCGCCATGAAACCAGATATCGACGCGCTCAGCCTCCGCGAGCTCGATGCATTGTTGGCCGCCGCCGAGCGACGCAAGGCGGTGCTGTCACGCCGTCGACCTGTCGCGGTCGTCCGCGCCGAACTGATCGCGTTCGTGCTTTCCCAGGGCTACGCGATCGAAGAACTCATCGACGCCGCGCCTCCGGGTCCCGTCGCCGCCAGGCGCGCGAAGAAGGGCAAGCGGGCGAAGGTCGCGGCGAAGTATCGCGATCCGCAGAACAGGCGGAACACCTGGTCCGGCCGTGGCCGCATGCCACGCTGGCTGGCGGAAAAGACCAAGCGCGGACAGAGCGCCGCGGACTTCCTCATTCCAGGCCTGGCCCGGCCGACTGCGAAGAAGAGCAGTCCGATCGGTCAGCGGACCGTCTTCAAGCAGGGCTGAGTCAGGGCTGCGACCGGTCGCGTCAGCCCGGATCAGCCCGCCGCGTTCGCCAGCGCCACCGTCGCCAGCTTGCTGGCCGGCTTGCGCCCGAGCTCGCCGCTGATCCACACCGCCGTGTTGGTCACGGCCTGCAGGTCGACGCCGGTGCGCAGCCCCAGTCCGTCGAGCATGTACAGCAGATCCTCGGTGGCGAGGTTGCCGCTGGCGCCCTTCGCGTAGGGGCAGCCGCCGAGCCCGCCGACCGCGCTGTCGACCACGCGCACGCCGGCTTCCAAGCACGCCAGCACGTTGGACAGCGCCTGGCCGTAGGTGTCGTGGAAGTGCACCGCGAGCTGCGTCATCGGAACGGTCTGCGCGCAGGCCAGCAGCATCTCGCGCGCCTTGGCCGGCGTGCCGACGCCGATGGTGTCGCCGAGCGAGATCTCGTCGCAGCCCATCGCGTGCAGGGCCTCGGCCACGCGCACCACGTCGACCAGCGGCACGTGGCCCTGGTACGGGCAGCCGAGCACCGTGGACACATAACCGCGTACCGAGACGCCCGCAGCGCGTGCCTGCTCGACGACCGGCTTCAGCCGCTCGAGCGAGCCGTCGACGTCGATATTGGTGTTCTTGAGGTTGAACGCATCCGAGGCCGCGGTGAACACGGCGATGTGCCGCACGCCGGCGGCCAGCGCACGTTCCAGACCCTTCGCATTGGGTACCAGCACCGGATAGGCCACGCCGTCGCAGCGCTGGATGCCGGCGAGCACGTCTTCGGCATCAGCCAGCTGCGGCACCCACTTCGGGCTGACGAAGCTGGTGGCTTCGACGACCTGGAAACCGCAGGTGGACAGCCGGTCGATCAACGCGATCTTGGTCGCGGCCGGCACCAGTGCCTTCTCGTTCTGCAGGCCGTCGCGCGGACCGACCTCGACGACGCGGATGAAATCACTCATGCCGCGGACTCCGCATCGCCTTCGACGAAATCGACCAGCACGGCGCCATCGGCCACCAGGTCGCCCTGTTTCGCGAGGAACGCCTTGACCACGCCGTCGTGCGGCGCCTGCAGCGTGTGTTCCATCTTCATCGCTTCCATCACCAGCAGCGGCGTGCCCTTGGTAATCGGCGTGCCGACCGGCGCCAGCAGTTCCACGATGCGGCCCGGCATCGGCGCGATCACCGCGCCGGCGTGCGCTTCCGCGCCGGCGTGTCGATGCAGCGGGTCGACGTGTTCGAACACGAAGCGGTCTTCGCCGCGATACAGGACCACCTGCGCGCCCTGCACCAGCACGTCAACATTGCGACGCACGCCGTCAAGGGCGGCGGTCAGCGTCGGTGCGGTCCATTGGAAGCTGACAGGACTGGCCGCCTCGCCGTCGAAGCCGATGCGCAGGCCGTCGTGGTCCTCACGTACCGCGATGCGGCGGTGTTGTCCGTTCGCCGACAACTCGATGAAGCGTGCGGCGTGGGTGTCGAGGCGCCAGCCGTCGGCGATTGTCCACGGAGAAGCGACCTTCACCCCTGCTCCTCTCCCGGAGGGAGAGGGATTGGAAGTCGCGTCGTCTTTCGCCGACTGGGATTGCGCCCAGAACCCGAGCGCGGCCAGCATCCACGCCGCTTCGTCGGCCTCTGGCAGCGGCGCGAGCAGCGTGTCGATCTCGCGTGCAACGAGTCCGGTATCCAAGCGCGCAGCAGAGAAATCCGCCTGGCGCGCGAGACGGCCGAGGAACACCGCATTCGTCGTCACGCCGACGACGCGCACCGCATCGATGGTCTGACGCAGACGCTGCAGCGCACGCGGACGGTCCTCGTCCCAGACGATCAGCTTGGCGATCATCGGGTCGTACCACGGGCTGATCGCGTCGCCCCGCTCCACGCCGGTGTCGATGCGCACATGCGCGCTCGCTTCAGGGAATTGCATGACCTGCAGCGTGCCCGTCGACGGCAGGAAGCCTTTGAGCGCGTCTTCTGCATACAGACGCGCTTCGATCGCATGGCCGTGATGGTGGATCTGGTCCTGGCGCAGCGGCAGCGCCTGGCCGGCGGCCGCGCGCAACTGCCATTCGACGAGATCGATGCCGGTGACCAGTTCGGTGACCGGATGTTCGACCTGCAGCCGGGTGTTCATTTCCATGAAGTGGAAATCGCCGCCCTCGCCGACGATGAATTCGATCGTGCCGGCGCCGATGTAATCCACTGCGCGCGCGGCGGCCACTGCTGCCTGCGCCATCGCCTCGCGCTGCGCGCCGCTCAGTTCGGGCGCGGGCGCTTCTTCCAGCACCTTCTGATGCCGGCGCTGTACCGAGCAGTCACGCTCGAACAGATGCACCACGTTGCCGTGGCTGTCGCCGAAGACCTGCATCTCCACGTGGCGCGGTCGCACGATGTAGCGCTCGATCAGCACGCGCGCATCGCCGAACGCACTCTCGGCCTCGCGCTGGCACGACAGCAGCGCCGCCGCGAAGTCCTCGCGCTTTTCGACCAGACGCATGCCCTTGCCGCCACCGCCGGCGCTGGCCTTGATCAGCACCGGGTAGCGGATGTCGTCGGCCTGCTGCTGCAGGAACGCGGGATCCTGGTTGTCGCCGTGATAGCCCGGCGTCACCGGCACGCCGGCGGCCTGCATCAGCGCCTTGGCTTCGCGCTTGTCACCCATCGCCTGGATCGATGACGGCTTCGGGCCGATGAAGACCACGCCGGCATCGGCGCAGGCCTGCGCGAATGCCGCGTTCTCGGAGAGGAAGCCGTAGCCGGGGTGGATCGCCTGCGCGCCGGTGCGGCGTGCGGCGTCCAGCAGCTTGTCGGCGCGCAGATAACTCTCGCGCGCAGCCGATGGTCCGATGTGCACGGCTTGATCGGCCAGACGCACATGGCGCGCATTGCGATCGGCGTCGGAGTACACCGCCACGGTGCGGATGCCGAGCCGGCGACAGGTCGCGATGATGCGACACGCGATCTCGCCACGATTGGCGATCAGCACGGTGTCGAACAGCGCGCCTTCGGAAATTCCAGTGGTCATCGGGCGTCCTTTGCGCGGCGTGCGGACAGGAAGGCGTCCAGCCGCTCGCGAGCTTCGTCGGTAGCGCGGATGCCGGCGATGCGCGCGGCGGTGTCGGCGATCAATGCATCCCCGATGGTCTGGCCATCGAGATCGCGGATCAGCCGCTTGGATTCGGCCTGCGCATTCGGGCCGCCCAGCGCCAGCGCCTGCACCAGCGTGTCGATCGCGGCGTCGAGCGCGTCGTCGGCGACGAGCTCATGCACCAGTCCGATCTCGTAGGCCTTCGCCGGCTGGATCAGCTCAGCGGTCAGAAAATAGCGCGCGGCCTGGCGCGGACCGATCGCGCGCAGCACGTACGGGCCGATCGTCGCGGGAATCAATCCGAACTTGACCTCGGATGTCGCGAACACAGCCTTGTCGCTGGCGACCGCGATATCACAGGCGGCGACGAGGCCCAGCCCGCCACCGATCGCCGCGCCATGCACGCGCGCGATCGTCGGCTTCGGCAGTTCCGCCAGGCGACGCAACATGCGCGCCAGCGCTTCGGCTTCGTCGCGGTTGCGCGCGACGTCGTAGTTGGCCGCGCGGCGCATCCAGTCGAGATCGGCGCCGGCCGAAAAACTGCGGCCGCGTCCGGCGAGCACGACGACGCGCACGCTGTCATCGGCGCCCAGCGTCTGCAGGCCGCGATCGATCGCATCGATCAGGTGTTCGTCGAACGCGTTGTGACGCTCGGGTCGATCCATCCACAAGGTCGCCACGGCGCCGTTGCGTTCGATTTCGATATTCGGTGTGTCGGTCATTGGGTGTCCTCGTCGCGCCCGGTCACATCCGGAAGATGCCGAACTTCGTCTCTTCGTTCGGTGCGTTCAATGCCGCCGACAGGGCCAGCCCCAGGGCGCGCCGGGTCTTGGCCGGATCGATGATGCCGTCGTCCCACAGTCGTGCGCTGGCGTAATACGGATGCCCCTGCTGCTCGAACTGCTCGCGGATCGGCGCCTTGAACGCGTCCTCGTCTTCCGCTGACCACGTGCCGCCCTTGGCTTCGATGCCGTCGCGACGCACGGTGGCCAGCACACCGGCCGCCTGTTCGCCGCCCATCACCCCGATGCGGGCGTTGGGCCACATCCACAAAAAGCGCGGCGAATACGCACGGCCGTTCATGCCGTAATTGCCGGCGCCGAAACTGCCGCCGATGACGACCGTGAACTTCGGCACCTTCGCGCAGGCGACCGCGGTCACCAGCTTGGCGCCATCCCGCGCGATGCCGCCGTTCTCGTACTTCTTGCCGACCATGAAGCCGGTGATGTTCTGCAGGAACAGCAGCGGAATGCCGCGCTTGGCGCACAGCTCGACGAAGTGCGCGCCCTTTAGCGCGCTCTCGGAGAACAGGATTCCGTTGTTGGCGACGATGCCGATCGGATAGCCGTGCAGATGCGCGAAGCCGGTCACCAGCGTGGTGCCGTAGCGCGCCTTGAACTCGTCGAAGCGCGAGCCGTCGACCAGCCGCGCGATCACCTCGCGCACGTCATACGGTTTACGCGTATCGGCCGGAATCACGCCATAGAGTTCTTCGGCCGGATACGCCGGTTCTTCCGACGCCTGCGTCAGCAGCTCGCCCTGCTTGCGCCAGTTGAGCGAGGCCACGATGTCGCGGACGCGCGCCAGCGCATCGAGATCGTCTTCGGCGAAGTGATCGGCCACGCCCGAGATGCGCGTGTGCACGTCGGCGCCGCCCAGCGATTCGGCGTCCACTTCCTCGCCCGTCGCCGCCTTCACCAGCGGCGGGCCGCCGAGGAAGATCGTGCCCTGTTCCTTGACGATCACCGTCTCGTCGCTCATCGCCGGCACGTAGGCGCCGCCGGCGGTACACGAGCCCATCACGCAGGCGATCTGCGGAATGCCCTGCGCCGAGAGATTGGCCTGGTTGTAGAAGATCCGGCCGAAATGGTCGCGGTCGGGGAACACCTCGTCCTGCATCGGCAGGAAGGCGCCACCGGAATCGACCAGATAGATGCACGGCAGACGATTCTGCTGCGCGATCTCCTGCGCACGCAGATGCTTCTTCACCGTGATCGGGTAGTAGGTGCCACCCTTCACCGTCGCATCGTTGGCGACGATCATGCATTCGACGCCGCTGACCAGACCGATGCCGGCCACGACACCCGCGCTGGGCACCTCGCCGCCGTACATGCCGTGCGCTGCCATCGGCGCGACCTCGAGGAACGGCGCGCCGGGATCGATCAATGCATCGATGCGATCGCGCACCAGCAGCTTGCCGCGCTTGCGGTGCTTCTCGCGCGCCGCTTCGCTGCCGCCCTGGGCGATGCGCGCATGCGTGGCGCGCAGATCGTCGAGCGCCGTCTGCATCGCGGCGGCATTGGTCTGGAAACTCTCACCGGCCGGGTCGATCCGGCTCTGCAGGATGGCCATCGGTGCTCCTTCAGCTGGTCTGGCGGAACAGTTCGCGGCCGATCAGCATGCGCCGGATCTCCGACGTGCCCGCGCCGATTTCGTAGAGCTTGGCGTCGCGCCACAGGCGGCCCACCGGGTACTCGTTGATGTAGCCGTTGCCGCCCAGCGCCTGGATCGCCTGCCCGGCCAGCCACGTCGCCTTCTCTGCGGCATAGAGGATCACGCCCGCGGCGTCCTGACGGGTGATCTTGCCGGCGTCGGCGGCCTTCGCCACCGCGTACACGTAGGCGCGGCAGGCGTTGTAGGCGACATACATGTCGGCGACCTTGCCCTGCATCAGCTGGAAATTGCCGATCGCCTCGCCGAACTGGCTGCGCTCGTGCACGTACGGCAACACCGCATCGAGACCCGCGGCCATCAGCCCGAGCGGGCCGCCCGACAGCACCAGGCGTTCGTAATCGAGACCCGACATCAGCACCTTGACGCCGCCACCGACCTCGCCGAGCACGTTCTCGACCGGCACCTCGCAATCCTCGAACACCAGCTCGCAGGTATCCGACGAGCGCATGCCGAGCTTGTCGAGCTTCTGCGCGGTCGAGAAACCCTTGAACCCCTTCTCGATGATGAAGGTGGTGATGCCCTTCGGGCCGGCATCCGGATCGGTCTTGGCGTAGACCACCAGCACGTCGGCGGTCGGGCCGTTGGTGATCCACATCTTGTTGCCGTTGAGCACGTAGCGGTCGCCGCGCAGTTCCGCGCGCAGCTTCATGCCCACCACGTCCGAACCCGCGCCCGGCTCGCTCATCGCCAGCGCACCCACGTACTCGCCGCTGCACAGCTTCGGCAGGTACTGCTGCTTCTGCGCCTCGCTGGCGTTCTTGCGCAGCTGGTTGAGGCACAGATTGGAGTGCGCGCCGTAGGACAGACCGATGCCGCCCGAGGCCCGCGAAATCTCCTCCATCGCGACCACGTGGGCCAGATAGCCCAGGCCCGTGCCGCCGTATTCTTCCTCGACCGTGATGCCCAGCAGACCCTGCGCGCCGAGCTTGGTCCACAGCGCGTGCGGGAACTGGTTGGCCTCGTCGGCATGCGTGGCGAGCGGCGCGATCTCCTGCGCGGCGAAGTCCTGCACGGACTCGCGGATCATCTCGATCTCTTCGCCGAGTTGGAAATCGATGGACGGAATACGCATGCTGGACTCCAGGTTCCCGGGGACGACGACCCGCATGGCATCGCGCCTGCGCAGTGGTCCCGATTGGCACAGGCTAGCGGGTTCCGGGCAAGAATTGAACTAATATTCAAAAATTGAACTGAGGATCACGTTTTGAGCTACCGGCGTTCGGACCTGATGGAAGAGCGGATGACCCGCAACCGCGAGCGGATCGTCCACGCCGCGCGCACGCTGGTGTCCGTGGGCGGCTTCCGCGAGGCGCAGGTGGCCGCCGTCGCCGCCGAGGCCGGCGTGTCGACCGGGCTGATCTACCGCTACTTCCCGTCCAAGACGGAACTGTTCGTCGAAGTGCTGACCGTCGCCATCGACGCCGAGATCGTGATCCTGCGCGGCGCGGCCGCCGCCCACACCGACGCCCGCGACCAGCTGGGCGCCGCCATCGAAGCCTTCGTACGCCGCGCCCTCGCCGGCCCGGCCCTGGCCTACGCCTTCATCGCCGAGCCCGTCGACCCCGAAGTGGACGCCGAACGTATCCGCGGCCGCCGCCGCTTCGGCGAAGTCTTCCGCGACATCCTGCTGGCCGGCATCGAACGCAAAGAATTCCCCGCCCAGGACGCCGACGTCACGGCGGCCTGCATCGTCGGCGCGTTCACCGAAGCGCTGGTCGGACCGGTGGCGCCGATCCTCAAAGAGAAGACGTCGGGGCCGTCGCAGCTGGTGGAGTCGATCCGGGAGGTGTGTTTGCGGGCGGCTGGGTCGGTTGGATAGCCCCTAGCGGCGCCCGCTCACAGTTGAACATAGCGATGCGACGAGATCGCCGAAGTGCTGCGAGCCGATGGCCTGCGCTCCAGTTGCAGCTTCAGGCCTACTCGATACGGTTGCGTGACAATTTTCTCGGAGACGAGACGCGACGGTCTGAGATCCGGAGGCAACGGAAACCGCACGGAAGGGCATTTCTGTTTGGCGATGCTCGCCCAGCGGCCATGCGATTCTCAAAAGGACTTTGGATGACCCACCCGAAACCATTCATCGCGGCATCAACATCGCGCCGCGTTCCCTGGTGCACGCTTCTGCTTTGTGCAGCAACGGCAGCCATGAGCGTTCTCGCGGCGATCGAAATCAGCGGGGCGTGGCTCGGAAGCGTCAGGATCGTTGAACTCGAAAACTACGGTCTGCGCTTCAAATACATTCGTGAACTCGAACTTTGGCGTCTGGTCACCGCACAGCTGGTACACGTCAAGCAGCCGCACATGCTGTCGAACGTGTTCTGCCTACTGTTAGTCGGCACTGCTGTCGAGCGCCACATGGGTTTCGTCCGCATGCTCGTGCTCTGGCTGATAGGCGGCTCAGTCGCGATGTTGATCAGCGAGCCCATCTACACGCCGCCGTGGAACCTGGGTACCGGCGCATCGCAGGCGATCATGGCAATTGCGGGCGCTGGGCTCTGGTTGGCAGCGAAGGGAATCGACCGTTCGAAGTCTTTGGTACTGCCGGTCGTATTCGCGATAGCCTTAGCCCTGATGCTCGATCTGATCTACGCCCACTATCCGAAGCCTGGACATGTCGCGGGCCTGTTGCTCGGCTATCTGATTGCCTCGCTGTGCCGAAGTGCAAGATCGACGCCAGCAGGCGCTGTCTAACGTGTGAGATGTCAGGTTTTGGCCGCAAGCCGGCATTGATGCTGAGAGCGCCGCGCTTCGAGGGTGCAGCGGCCTCTAGCGAGCACCTTACAAGTTTCCGCAGTTCTCATAGAACTCGTCTTCCGTCATTTGACGAGACGCGAATGCTCCGCGATATAGCGCGTTCGCTTCTGCATCAGCTTCGGCAAATTGCGTCGGCGTCAAACCAGCACCATGCTCTGCAGCGTCCTGGGCGTAGGCAGATCGAAAGTCGGGATTGTGAGCACCGAGCTCCATGAGCCGCGACCAAAGATAGCGGCTCTCCTTGGAGAGCGTGACTGCGGTCTGCACCCCGTGATGTGCACGCTGCGCGTTGTATGCCGCCAGCACCATCGGCCAAGAACCATTCGCGATCTCGCGGTCGATGAAGTGACGTGCATGACGGGCGTAGTTACGGCTGAGGAATGGATAGACCGATCCTAGGACGTCGAGCGGGTTCCATGAGCTCGCGACGAAGCAGAGCGCTGCCGCCCCGCTCCCGTCCAGTGCCTCCGCAAGCGTGGCGTTGTAGAACTGCCAATTCGCATCCGGAATCGAGACTTCGCGCATCCAGTGCTCGCAGCCGGGATCTCCCGCAGCGATGATTGCCTGGCTGCGCTCGAACAGACGTCGCTCGATCGGCGGCTTCGCCGCCACGGCGCCAGGGTTGTTGAAAATGCTCCCGGGTTCGTCCCGGTTTCGCTCGTAGTGCACCTTCATTCGCCAGTAAGCGGAGCAATGCTGCAAGAACTCGAACTTCGCCCGTGTGGACCTCATTTTTGCCGGGAGTCCTCGCAGGTCAACCGCGCCGGTGCGATCTTCCTGTTGGGGAGGCACGGGCGGTCCTTCTGCGGCGACACTTGCTCCGCCCAAGAGCAGGCAGCAGAAAAGGGCGAGCCTCGACATCCGAGATAGCTTCATGCGTTGTTTTCCTCCAGGCACGGACGCAGGTGCATCCTGTGCTGAGGTTCAAGGGTGACAGGACGGCCCAGTTTGACAAGGGGCATTCGCTTTGCTGCGTCGAGGGTCGAGGCACATCGTTCGCGCTCGTCACGCGTGCGGAACGAAGTGCTAGCAAGCGTGCAGGAAGACGTGCGCTGAAGCGTTGTGCAGGCCTGAAAGCAGTGGGGGCGGCTTCTGCTTTGGCGGTAGATCGCTACGATGCTGCTCACGCGCTCCCTCGATCTCTTGGCGCCAGTAGTGATGGCCGTATCGGGTATTGACCTGATATGTCTTGTCGGGGGCGCTACTTCCGCACCACGCAAGATTTTGCGCCTCTTGTTGTTGCAATTCTGGACTGGCGCACGTGCCGCGCCACCTCTTTGGACTGCGGCATTACCTGATCAGGCAAACCGTTTTAGCTGGCATCTCAGTGCCGCCGTTGAACCCCGCCAGAGCCGCGACAGCGCCTCCGGTAGAGGTCCGCTTTCGTATCACTGATCGTCTTCGATGGGTTCGCCGCGGGGCGTTTGATGAAACCTGATCCAAGCCGCTTGAAGACATGGTGCAACGCGTCCATCTGTCGCCACTCCGATGTTCGCGCGTACGCTCTTGCGCTCGTCCCGCTGGCGATAGCCCACATCAAGTGCCGCGGTCGGCACACGCCGCGGCACACTGTCGACGGGCAAGCCTAGAGCGGCCCGCGCAAGGCCAAACTGCACGCAGGTCGCCAGATCTGCATCGCGCTCCACGAAGTTGAAGCGGATCGAGCTTATCGGCCGTTCCGGGTCAAGCCAGCTTGGCCCCACGCCGTAATCGACGCTCACGAGGCCAACGCTGTTCGGATACGCATCCGAGCGAAAATAGGCAGTGGGATCGTGCGCGGTGAGATGCCGCAGATCACGTTTCTCAAGATCCGCTGTTCTAGACAGGAGCGCGACCCGAGTCTTCGGATCACTTTCTGGCAGCGCAGCGAGTAGCTCTACGAACGCTTCCTTGCTTTCGATAATCGTTTGACCCGCGCGCGCCGCCTCGCGACCCAGCACCACTGAACAGGCTGAAAGACTCAGTGCAGCGATGCCTACGCACTTCAGTGTCTCCGCCAATCGCCCCATGATTCTGCTCTCCATGTCGTGGCTCGAAAGCTAAGCGAGCCCGCGTTAAAGGGTGTTGAAGCGCGACATCACCGTGATGACTAAGGCAGCAATTCCAATTGCGCTGGGCATTCTCTGTGGGGACCAAAAGCAGATGTGATGCCAGAACGGGCGCCAAGCTGCGCCCGTTTTCTTCCAAGACGTGTCTCAGCGCAGCACACGTGCCCGCAGGGTCTGCCACAGTTGGCGGCGGGCTTCGAATACCCGCAGCCCGAGCAGCGCGGCGCTCAGCCAGACGAGACCTTCGGTGGCGACCGCTGCAACGGTGACCAGCACCAGGCGTGTCGTCCTCTCCACGCCTGTGACCAATCCGATGCCAAGTGCGAGCCAAGCCAGCAGGCAAACGACGCCGCCAAGAGCGATCCAGCGCCACGGTCGCCTGACTCTGCGTGCAGCCTCTGGCACGACACGCTCTTCGCGCGGGCTCATTCGTCACCCCGCAAGGTGGCAAGCGCAGCCGAATCGAGATAGCGGCCATCGACGACCACCGCGTGCGCCTCACGCGCATGCGCCAGATCCCCCAGCGGGTTGTCATCGAGCACCAGCAGATCGGCTTCGTAGCCAATCGCCACCCGCCCCAGGCGATCGCCTGCTCCCAATGCATCGGCTGCCTGCCACGTCGCAGCAGCCAGTATCCGTGCGGTCGGAACACCGGCATCGGCCAACAGGTTCATCTCGCGATGAAAGCTGATGCCCGGCGCGATCCAGGGATTGCTCATGTCGGTGCCGATCGTCATGCGTGCATTGCTTGCGTACAGACGCACGGCCATGCGCTGCACCTTCGGCCACACGGCGCGTGCGCGCGCAAAGTCGTCTGACTCCCAGCCAATCGCGAAAGTGAAGAACGACGTCCAGTTCTCGAACAAACGCGGATGCGCGTAGCGCCGGGCCTCATCCAGATAGCGGCTGTCGGCCTGGTCCTGCACAAATGCGGCATGGAAGGCGACGAGCGTGGCGTCAAACACGGGACGGTAGCGATCGAAAGCGGCAACGATGCGGTCAGCCTCCGCGCCCTCAGGATCGAAACGCTCCCACCACTCGAAGAAACCGAACGTGCCGGGGCGGCGCGCTTCACGATATGCCTCGACATCCTGAGCGGCCAGCAGATCCGGGCTGATCGGCATCAGATGCACGATGCCATCCAGTCCCATCGGCAACGCCTCCGTCCACGCCACTTCCTCCAGATGCGCCACCGCCGGCCGGCCATGCGCATGCGCCGCGTCGATACCGGCCTGCAGCAACGCGGGCGTCAGACCCGTATAGAGCTTGATCCAGTCGGCGCCCGCCTCGACCTGCGCGGCCACGGCCTGGCGCACGTCGTCCACCGTCCGCACGCCGATGCCGAGGCCTGGCAGGGCGGCGTCGTTGAGCACTTTGCCTGCGTCGAAACTCTCGGGGCCGGTGACCGCGCCCTCGGTCCGCCGCATGCGATAGCGCATGGCCGCCGCGAGATCGCCCGCGGAATTGCGGATCGTGGTGATGCCGAATCCAACCAGCCGTGCAGCATTGTGGTCGGCGATCGCGTCGTCGGGCAGTGCTTCGATGATCACCTCCTCTCCCTCCCGGCGCACCTCGAGTGGGCCAAGCGTCAGATGCGCGTGCATGTCGATAAGACCAGGCATCAGATAGCGGCCATCGAGCGCCACGACGGTGGCGCCACGTCGACAAGCACGGCTGCCGGCACTCGCGATGCGCGTGATGCGTCCCTGCTCGATCCGAACGCATTGCGCTTCCCCGCTGCGACCCGCTTCGAGGTCGACGATGCGCACCCGGTCCAGTGCCAGTGGCTTCGAAGCCGCCTGGAGGGACAGCGCGGGCCCGCAGGCCAACACGCCGGCGAGCGACAACGAGATGAGACGATGCATGTTGAAATCCGGTGTGGGTGTACCCGCTTCAGTCGCGCCGTCCACCCGGTTTCTTACGCACAACCTCGCGCAAAATCTGTTGTAAGAAACCGGCACTCCTCGACGACTGACTATCTGATCCCACCGAATCCGAGTCCGATGCCGCCTTCGTGGTCCCAGGTCAACGCCTTCCATCCGCAACTGTGGCGCGCTGTCTGCGGCTACGAGCTCAACCCCGCGCTGCGCGAAGAGCTCATGCAGGAGGTGCTGCTCGCGATCTGGCAGGCCCTGCCGACGCTGCGCGAGCACGACCGGCTACTGCCATTCGTTCTGCGGGTCGCACACAACCTCGGCGCCAGCCATGTGCGCACCGCGACGCGTGCGCCCGCACCGCTGCAGTTGGATCCCATCCAGCACGACGTTCCCGACCCCGCCACCACCGATGAAGCCGAGCGTGCACGTAGCGAGTGGCTGTTCGAAGCGCTCGTCACGCTGCCGTTGCGCCTGCGGCAACCCTTGATGCTCCAGCTGGAGGGCTTCGACTACGGCGAGATCGCCAGCCTGCTTGGAATCTCGCAGGAAAACGTCGGGGTGCGTCTGCATCGAGGCCGCGCCCTTCTGAAAACACTGCTTTCGCAGGAAGACATCGTATGACCGAGTTCGACAAGCTGATGCAATCCGCCTGGCAGACTGCGCGTCCACCGGCCGACGGCGCGGCGCTGGCGGCAAGCGTGCATCGCACCCGCTCGCATCGCCGGCTTCGGCGATGCCTCGAGATCGCGCTGACACTCGCCGGAATCGCGCTTCTGGCGCGGCCGCTGTTCGGCGCCGCGACAACACCTGCGTACTGGCTAGTGATGCCCTTCTTCGTCGCCTACCTGCCCACCATCTGGTGGCTGCTGCTACGTAACACGCAGCCCTCTCCGGTCGACGCCGCACAGAGCGTGCGCACCTATGCGCACTCCCGGCTCACGCAGTTGCGCGCCGGCCTGCGTGAGCTGCGCATTGCCCGGATCGCCGCAATTGCCCTGCTCGCCTACGCCATCATCGGCGCGATCAGCGCATTCGCTTTCGGTGACCCTGCTTGGCAAGCACCTGCCCGGGACCTGCTGGTCTACGCGGCGATTTGCGCGCTGGGAACACTCTGGCTCTCGCGTTGGCAGGGCCGTCGACGTCTTCGTGAATACCGGGCAATGCGACGGCTAGCGTGATGCTCTGGATAAACGGCACAAGCGCGCCAGGTATGGCCGAAAGTCAGTTCAAGGCGGAACTGTTCGTCGAAGTGCTTACGGTCGCCATCGACGCCGAGATCGTGATCCTGCGCGGCGCGGCCGCTGCCCGCACCAACGCCCAAGACAATCTGGGCGCCGCCATCGAAAACTCATGCGCCGCGCCCTCTCCGGGCTGGCCGATCGCTGATGCGCGGCGGTCTGCCGGACAACACTTACATCAAGTGGAATCACCGCATCGATGTACTCGAAGTGCGCGTGCTCCGGTGGAGTTAGTAAGTCAACAACGCATTCGCAGCAATCTTTGCCTTTCCGTTCAAGGGCATTTCTGAAAGTGCGGACTGCGTAGAAGTTGGTCGCGCGTGACCATAGGTCATTGAAATCTCGATAAGCATCTCCAGAACCTTCGCAATGTCTCGCTGTGGGCGCTGCGGTGACGACTCGACAATCTTGCAGAGAAATGCGAACACGGGCTGATGCAAGCTCGGCTCAAGTCGCATTGCTGCTTGGAAGCTTCGAACATAGCGCCCCACCTTGATCAATGGCGTCTTCGATAGATCGCCTATCTCTGTCGCGAGCGCACCGACGTCCAAACGCCCGTCCATCCACGTCGCCGCAAGGATGTCAGTCGAAAGTGCACTCTGCCCTGGCTCCTTGACGGCCAGGCCAAGCGCCAGGAGCGCATTGGCCATCGGCGTCATCGGAAAAGCCGGGTCGAGGAGAGTGTCCAGATATGCCTTGTCCCCCCAACGAGCACTTGCCCAGTCGAGGTTGTTACCGATTGCGCGGGCGCCATCGGCAAAGAAGCCATCCATGCACGAAGGGAAGATCGTGGCGGAGAATCTCAGGACATCCTCTTCGAGACCCCCGAACTCCTGGTCCAATGGCCTGGCCTCGGTCTCCTCCGACCTGTACTGGTATCTGTGGGTCGCAAGCATCCTGGAAGAGACCTGTCGCGCCGGAGGTCGGGAGTCCAGGAAAAGTGCGGGATAGCTGTTCGTCACTACGCCGCCGACGTAGTTCTTCCAAGGCGCGCAACGCCAGCTATGACGTGCGGCAATGGCTCCATCCGGCCCCGTGTCGCCGATCAGGTTCAGCAGCGCGATGTCGTCGGTTCCCGGATGGCGAATACGCGCCGCCGCCGCAAACAGCTCCGGATACGCCGCGTCAGCCTCAATGTCATCGCCAAGCGCATAACGCAAGGCACGCGCGAACGGCATCAGTTCAAGCGTTCTTGCCTCCGGTAAAGCGTTCTCGCTCCCAGCCGGGGCGAGACGCAGCAGAGCGTGAACCTGATCTTCGACGTCTGGTAGATAGCCGGATCTCGCATAGTCGGCTAGACGCTTTACAAGAACGGTTGGCTCGATGAAGCCATTACGATGCGTCGGCGACGAGATCGGTGGGAGACGGTGGCCTCGCGATGCCAGCGCGATCCAGCGATCCGTGCGCTGTCGGAGAAATTTCTGCGCATCGCAGTTCCAAGGGTTGTTCTCCCTTTGGTCCACCGGGGACGAAGTGGAATCACTGGAAAGAACACGTAAAAGCCATGCCAACTCATTCGCAACAACAGTTCTGACTTTTGTTGCGCGCTTGATGACTGGCCCCAGACGCTCGCGCAAGGCGGGCTCGAAGGGAGCAGCCTCCAGCAGCGCGCTGCAGGCGATCTCGAACGCATCCGTGTCGTGAGAGTTCTCGAATACATGCGAGATGCACGCCACGATCGCGTCATCCCCCAGGGGAACATCGAGGCGGCGTTCGGACGCGAGTGGGCTGATTGGCCCCAGGCCTCGACGAGGCTCGGCTGGCAGGTGCTCGAAAGGCTCGATCATGATCTTCGACAGACCGGTCAAATCCTCGAAGGCTTGACGATGAAGCGCCGCGACTCCATCGGCGTAGCGAGAAATCTGATCGCGTTGATCCGCGCTGCACCCCCACTGCTTCAGACGAGCCAGAACCTGCGCTTGAATGTCAGCCGACTCGTGTGCCAACGCTGGAATCACCAGATCCGATGCGAATGCGGAAAACGCTACGTCTCGCTTCACCCGAGCATCGATCAGCTTCAGAGCTGCGAGCACTTGGCTCTTGACCTGTGAGTGCATAACGGGGCGCAAGGCCTCTGACAGTGCCGCATCATCGATCGCCGCTGTCGCCTCGAGCTTCCTGATGACCGCCAGCGCCAACGAAACCGTTGGCGGTATCCGGGAATGACAGAGACCGAGGTATCGCTGGGCGCGCGCCTGCAGAAGAGCGGCATCCGGATCCAGATCGCCATGAAATCTCGAGAACCACCCAGAGCGAAATTGCGGCCAGTCCTTTGCAAGCGCCGCCAAGGTCCGATCGAGAAGCTCTTCCTGCGAGAAGATGCCTTC
Source organism: Luteimonas flava (assembly GCF_036584485.1). Taxonomy (NCBI): domain Bacteria; kingdom Pseudomonadati; phylum Pseudomonadota; class Gammaproteobacteria; order Lysobacterales; family Lysobacteraceae; genus Luteimonas; species Luteimonas flava. Next base: position 1,069,044 of record NZ_JAZHBM010000001.1, read on the forward strand.
ATCACGCCACTGGACCAGAGAGTGGGCCCAGGACTGGTTCCTGGGACTGTAGGTATCGACCGCGGCCAGGCTGTGCTCCCGGGTCCCCTCGATCTCCATTACCCTGAGAATCACGGCGCGAAGGCCTGGGTCCGCCGCCCAGACCCTGTGTAGTGCACGCGATCCGACGAGGCTGATCAATCCCAGAGTGTAGTCGTCGCTATCAGGACGAGATACGAGACCGGCGGCGATCAGTTCCTGCACGATCTCGATGGAAAATGGGCTGTCGGCGAGCTTGGTTGCGGCGAGGTCTGGGAGGCACTCTGGCCTGAATTCCTCGCACAGCGACACCAGGCTGTTGCGACTTGCACCGTAGGTGGAGGCGATGTCTTGCGCAGTCCCACAGACCACGAGGACCGCAAACATCGCGTCCTCCTGAGCATCTGTCGGGGCGCCTCCCCACGCTGCCAAGGCGGCAACGCTTGCATACCAGCGGCAATCGTCAATGAGCTTCTTCATGCGACGCGAGCTCGCGCGGTGCATCAGACGTTCTTGCCGCGGCAGCTCGCGGAGAAGCTGGAGTGTGAGCCCATAGTCACCCTCGTGTACTGCATGTTCGATGGGTGTCTCAGGGGCAAAGACCTTGGCCATACGCGATGTGCCCCTCAGTGATTGCTTGCGCGTAGTACTGATGCGGCAAGCACATGTTTACACGGACCCCGCTCGCCATGGTGTTTGGCATGCCAAGGGCATGTGCAATGCAGCTCATCGTTCTTTTCGAGAACGCGATGTTGCACCCCACCACTGTTGACGGTCGCAGTAAAAGGTCGATCGGCGAGAACCTGGACAGCGGAGGTCGCGAGCAGCTCCCTTGCCGAAGCCAGGCGAGGATGCAGGTCTTCGATCTTCGTCAGGTCGAATGGCAACACCCGGTGGAAGAAGCGTCCGAGGCTGACATCGAATCCGACAAGACCGGACGCCCCCAAGGTGCGCAAGGCATCATCGACCGCGCCGGAATCAACACCGAGCTGGGCAGCCAACTCGTTGGCTTCGATCGCTGCCTGCCAGTTCAGTGCTGCACGCACATGTGCCAGTGTCCGGGCATCTCCATCGCCAGCGCGGATCAGTGACAAAAGGGCCTGGCCCTCGCCCGAAAACCCCCGCCAGACCTCACTGCTCAGCACCAAGCTCAGACGTGCGGACCCGAAGTCGAGAACCCATGTACTCGCTTGATGTGTGTCGTCCGCGAACACTGACAGACTGGTAGCACGGGGTAGAAGTGCCTGCAGTACTCTCAGACGGGCGACCTCCGTGATCCGAACCCCGCTTGAGGATGGACGCGTTGAAGAGGCCAGGCCATTCGCGACACGCGATATCCAGAGAGGCGTACGGCTGGTGGAGGTTTTCGGTAGCGTGCGCAGGAAGCGCAAAGCCTCGATCGGCTTGGCCTGCAGACGAAGTCGCATTCCGGCCTGATATGACTGCACCTCGACCATGCCCCGCAGCCAGCGCGTGGGCAAAGGCACCTTGCGTTCCGTTACATCGAGTCCGCCCGACCGCAATGTGACTACATCACTTCCTACCGAAAGCGAAAGGCCTGTTTCGTCGCGAACTGACGCGAGGGCAGCACGCATGGGTGCGTTGAAATCGACATTGGTCGTGCCTTTGCCGACGACATCGCCTTCGTAGGCATCCGGTAGCAGGTCGACACGTATGTAGGCACTGCAGCAGGAAGAAAATCCCTCGAACCGCAGGAGGCCACCACCGCTGGTTACAACGGGATCGGCCAGCGCGATCGCGCGCTCGACGCTGTTGGCCGGCGTGAAGAATCTTGCGCCTACGATCAGATGGACCGCTGTCAGAAGCTCGGCAACCAGCCGCGGCTGGCGTAGTCGACCTTCAAAGAAATGAGGGTTCGGGTCGGAATCGGGACCACTTGTCTCGAGTGTCAGGCGCGGCGTTGCGCCAGTCCGAAGCGATGACGGTCTCGCGTACCTGTAGGCGTGCTCGAACATGTTTACAGCCTTCCCCTGGCCGACGCAGTTCCCCGCTGCTTTGCGAGGATACCGAAATCGCCATCTGCTGCCGAGTCAGCTCGGGTGTTCATCGATGGCGGAGGCCGGGGTCTTGGGCACCCAGACACAAGCTGCGCTGCGCTCCTTTCAAACAGCGCACGGGCTCGGCGTTACCGGGACGATGACGACAGAAACGCTGAGTGCTTTAGGCGTGAGGTTGTAAGAGAAAGAAGCCCCAGCGCTCGTCATAACGCGTCCACGACAAGACTGAGAACAAGGCTCTCCACCACCGACTCCCCCCGCCACCAGGCGTTCGACCGTCTGTTTGGACACGCCTGCATGCTCGGCCAGCTCCGTTTGGGTAAGGTTGCGCGCCACGCACAAGGCGCCGGTCGGCTGCCCCAATTGTGCGATTGACCGGACGTTATGGCGGTAGGGGGGGTGTTCATATGTCGCCGAATAGGACGACTAGGAAAATATCAATCAAACAAATCGGCGCATCAGGCGATTTGTTTGATCGCCAAAGTCAGCAAGCGCCCAAATGGTCCGGCATCCGCCTTAGCACGACCGACTACGTTTGGCTGGATTGCCAAGACTGCGGAAGACACTTTGCCTAATGTGGCGCCCCATCATTGTTCGCCGTGCTCGTAGCTCTCCTCTGCCGCCCCACAGACGCTTGGAACATCTAGTAAAATATGTTCCAATTAGTTCCGATTTGTTCCAAGGGCTTCAACAGTGAAAGATCAGCTCAGACGGGAATGGGTCGCCTTGATGCAAGAGGGAGTCCATGGCCAGGCGACGCGCTTCCGCCTACGGGCAACGCGGCTCTCCCAGCTCATGCGCACGGTGAGCCCCGAATTGGCGGCTGCGCTGGCCTCGGGCTTGGCCGAGACATCCGCGCTCACCCGGTTGGCGCCCACCGCCGGACCCGCGGAGGTCCCGGATCTGCTGTCCGTTGAGGCCGAGCCCATTCTGTCAGCGATGCCCCATTGGCCCCGGTCCGTTGCGGCCGAACTGCGGCAGATCGTTTATGAGTGGCATGCGCAGGACGCGCTGATCACGGCAGGCCTACATCCAATCAAGACGGCCCTGCTCCACGGTCCGCCCGGTGTTGGCAAGACCCTAGCTGCCCGATGGCTCGCGATCGAACTGGGCATGCCTCTCGCCACGCTGAACCTCGCGGCGACGATGAACAGCTACCTGGGCAAAACCGGGCAGAACCTCACAAAGGTGCTCGGGTACGCGCGCACCCATGCGTGCGTGCTGTTCCTTGATGAATTCGACGCCTTGGGTAAGCGTCGAAGCGACGACCAAGACGTCGGCGAGCTCAAGCGCATCGTCAATGTCTTGCTGCAGGCGGTGGACCAGTGGAGCGGCCCCTCGCTACTGGTAGCGGCGACAAACCACGAGTCACTCCTGGACACGGCGATCGTGCGTCGGTTCGAAGCTACGATCGAGTTTCCCGCTCCGTCGAGCCAACAAGTAGGCAGCGTGCTGAAGTCGCTCGGCGTGCCTCCGTCGCTCGCCACCAGTCTCGGCCGCCGGCTCCAAGGCCAGCCCATTTCAAATGCGACGCGGCTGGTCACGGCCGCACGCAAGCGCGCTGTTCTGGGGCAGATCGACTTCGAGGCCGCCCTCGAGATCATGGTCGCGGAGCAGTTTAAAGCGCAGTCGCAAGTGGAAAGCCGCAGAAATGTCGTGGCGACCCTACACGAAGCCGGCAAGAGTGCCCATCAGATCGCAAAGGAGCTTGGGGTCTCGCACACCACAGTGCTGCGTGACTTAAAGGTCATCTCGGAGGACTAGCGTGAATATACCCCGGCGCAACTTGTTAATCGGACACGGCGAGCGACTCATCCAGGACGGCGCGTGGACTGGCAGCAGTCGTAAGAAACCCGAGCCTTACAGCCTCGAACAGCAACGCTCGCTGTTCGTCCCTGTTCTGGACCGGCTCGTCGGCCTCGCACGCGAGGCCGAATCATCGCTCATGCCGCGGGGAGAAGTTGCGGCCAAGCTGACGATCCACCCGCAGTTTTTGGCCAAGAGCTACTTCCCCGCAAGCCTGATTTCGGCGTCTGGCCTGCGCCTCATTGGATCGCGCGCGACCGACGTAACACCCCGTCGAATGGTGCGTGACAAAGAGCTCAAGGAAATGCCGACCGCCACACTCATAGTGGCAGGCACCGAACGCGACTACGCCCGCGCCTCACAGTTGCTGCAGAACACCCAACTCTCGATCGCCATGATCGAGCAGGTCAATCGCCTCGAGCGCGTCGAGCCGTTCGCTGCCAGCGACCGCAAGCGGGGCCTCGATCTGGCGCACTTTGACGGGTGGGCGGAGACGCTCCTACACGCGTCCTTCGAAGACCGCGACATCGTGAACGCCTTCATCGAGCGCGTGCGGCAACTGGGTGGCGAGGTTGATCGTGACCGCGCGCGCACAGTGGGCGGCCTGACGTTCGTTCCGCTGCACGTTGACGCCGCTGCCGCGCCGGCCCTGATCCGAGGGATCGAGGACTTCACGCATCTGCGGGCAATCCGCAACATGCCGTTCTTGAGTTTGGATCCCATTGATGTTGATGCCTCCGTGACTCGGTCGGCTGAAGCGGCGCCGCCTCTTCCGGACGAACCGGCCGTCGATGAGTCATTGCGCGCGGTGATCTTTGACGGCGGCTGCACTTCGGGGCTGCTGCCCTGGGTGACCGCGATGGACGCGCCCGGCGTCCCCGGGACGGCGACGGAACTCGCCCACGGCCAGTCTGTCAGCTCAGCATTCCTATTCGGCTCGATCGGCGCTGCCCAGAGCACCCTGCCGCGGCCTTACTGCAACATCGACCACGTCCGAGTGCTTCCGAGTACGGCGACGGATTTGCGAGTGGCCGACGTCATCGACCGGATTGTGAACACGCTTAAGAGCGCGCGCGATGCCGGCGACCCATATACGCTGGCAAACCTCAGTTTAGGACCGCGGATGCCGATCGTTGACGACGATCCGCATGAGTGGACGGTCCGACTCGACGACTTCTTGTCGCTCGGCGATCTCTTTATGACCGTCGCCGCAGGAAATGACGGCGTCCATGGACCGGATCTGGGCCGAATCCAGCCGCCTGCGGACGCCGTCAACGCCTTCGCCGTGGGCGCTTGTGACGGCCACCACGGCCGCGCACTGCGTGCGCCCTACAGCTGCTTAGGTCCCGGGCGCAGCCCCGGGCTCGTCAAACCCGACGCCGCGGCTTTCGGCGGCGCACCAGGGGCGCCGATTCGTTTGTTCGATCCCGCGACGGGTCTTGTGCAAACCCGCTTGGGAACCAGCTATTCCGCGCCTCTGGCGCTGCGGCTCGCGTCCGGGGTTCGTGCCAGCGTCGCCCAGGACATCCAGCCGATCATGCTCCATGCCCTGCTGATCTCGCGAGCTCAGTGGAACTCCCGTCTGCACAACCAGACAGATGTCGGCTGGGGCATCCTTCCGGAGTCGGTCGACGACATCCTCTTCTCCGCGCCGGACGAAGTGGTCGTTATGTATCAGGGCATGATCGCGAAGGGCCAACCCATTCGTGCCGCCGTACCGTTGCCGACCGGGATGGTCACCTCCGGGCGCATTCGCATCGCTGCCACGTTCGCTTACCGGGCGCCGGTGGACCCTGCGCATCCGGTCAACTACACGCGCTCGGGTTTAGAGGTGCGCTTTCAGCCGGACAGCGTGACGTCTGCAGGCTTCTTCAGCGGAACGGACTTCGACGCCGAACAGACGCTGCGCCGTGATGCGTTGAAGTGGGAGACGTGCCGTCATAAGGAAAAGACCTTCGACCCCACTTTCCTGACGAATCCCAGTTTCCTGATCAGATACCAAGGCCGAGAGGAAGGCGGCAATGACGCCGACACGATTCGCGACCCTATAACCGGTCGCCCCTTACCTTCGGCCGAACAGCCAAGTGCACTGCCCTTCGCCCTCGTGGTGCGCATGCGCGTCCCGGACGTCGATGATCTTGGCACACAGGTTTTGCAGCAGTTCAACGTGCTATCTGAAGTGCCGTTACGCGCTGAAATCCAGATTTAGATCTGGCCGCACGGCGACAGCACTGCAGCGCGAGAGCGATCATCCCCGCCAGCGGCCGAGCGAACGTTGCCGCCTTGGACGTGTCGAAGATAAGCCCGCGCGCAGCGGGCTTGTCTGTTTGATCAGTCAGTACCGCGGATGCAAGCTCACTCCCACTCAATCGTCGCCGGCGGCTTCCCGCTGATGTCGTAGACGACACGCGAGACGCCGCGAACCTCATTGATGATCCGGTTCGAGACGCGGCCGAGGAAGTCGTACGGCAGGTGCGCCCAGTGGGCGGTCATGAAGTCGATGGTCTCCACGGCGCGCAGTGAGATCACCCACTCGTAGGCACGGGCGTCGCCGACGACGCCGACGGACTTGACCGGCAGGAACACGGCGAAGGCTTGGCTGGTCTTGTCGTAGAGGTCGGCGCGGCGCAGTTCCTCGATGAAGATATGGTCGGCCTTGGCCAGGATGTCGGCGTACTCGGCCTTGACCTCGCCGAGGATGCGCACGCCCAGTCCCGGGCCCGGGAACGGGTGGCGGTAGACCATTTCGCGCGGCAGGCCGAGTTCGACGCCGAGGCGCCGTACTTCGTCCTTGAACAGCTCGCGCAGCGGTTCGACCAGGCCCATCTTCATGTGCTCGGGCAAGCCGCCGACGTTGTGGTGGCTCTTGATGACGTGGGCCTTGCCGGTCTTGCTGCCGGCCGACTCGATGACGTCGGGATAGATGGTGCCCTGCGCCAGCCACTTGGCGTTGCTGAGCTTGTTGGATTCTTCGTCGAAGATCTCGACGAACAGGTTGCCGATGATCTTGCGCTTGGCTTCCGGATCGCTCACGCCTGCGAGCGCGCTGAAGTAGCGCTCGCGCGCGTCGACGCGGATCACGCGCACGCCCAGGCCATGCGAACTGGACGCATCGGCGAAGGTCGTCATGACCTGGTCGCCCTCGCCCAGCCGCAGCAGGCCGGTGTCGACGAACACGCAGGTCAGCTGCGTGCCGATGGCCTTGTGCAGCAGCGCGGCGACGACGGACGAATCCACGCCGCCCGACAGGCCGAGGATCACCTCGTCGCTGCCCACCTGCTCGCGCACGCGCGCGATCTGGTCGTCGATGATGTTGGCCGCGGTCCACAGCGTGGCGCAGCCGCAGATGTCGACGACGAAGCGGCGCAGCAGCGCGAGGCCCTGCTTGGTGTGCGTGACTTCGGGATGGAACTGCACGCCGTACCAGCGCTTGTCCTCGTTCGCGAACGCGGCCACCGGCACGCGGTCGGTGCTGGCGGTGACGGTGAACTCGGGCGGCGCGGCGCTGACGTGGTCGCCGTGGCTCATCCAGACGTCCAGACGCTGGGCGCCGGCGTGGTCGCTGAGGCCTTCGAACAGGCTGTCCTTGGCGACGATGGCGACTTCGGCGTGGCCGTATTCGCGTGCGTCGGCGGCTTCGGTCTCGCCGCCCAGCTGCTTGGCCATCGTCTGCATGCCGTAGCAGATGCCCAGCAGCGGCAGATTGCTGTCGAACACTTCCTGCGGTGCGCGCGGCGAGCCGTGCTCGGTGGTCGATTCCGGGCCGCCCGAGAGGATGATGCCCTTGGGCGCGAACGCGGCGATCTCGGCCGGATCGTGGTCCCAGGCCCAGATTTCGCAGTAGACACCCAGCTCGCGGATGCGGCGGGCGATCAGCTGCGTGTACTGCGCGCCGAAGTCGAGGATCAGGATCTTGTCGCTGTGCAGGTCGGTCATCGGCGTGGCTTTGTCTGGAATGTGGTGGCGCGTAGCGCTGGAGGTGCGGTGTGTGGAGGCCGGATACGAAACGGGATCCGCTTTCGCGAATCCCGGATCGGTGCGTGATGCCGCGGCCTCAGCCTGCCTGGTAGTTCGGCGGCTGCTTGGTGATCGTGACGTCGTGCACGTGACTCTCGCGCTGGCCGGCGCCGGTGATCTTCACGAACTTCGGCTGGGTGCGCATGTCTTCGATGGTCGCGCAGCCCACGTAACCCATGGTCGCGCGCAGGCCGCCGGCGAGCTGGTGGATGATGCCGCCCAGCGCACCCCGATACGGCACGCGGCCTTCGATGCCTTCGGGGACGAGCTTGTCGGCGTCCGACGAATCCTGGAAGTAACGGTCCTTGGAGCCCTGCTCCATCGCGCCCAGCGAGCCCATGCCGCGGTAGCTCTTGTAGCTGCGGCCCTGGAACAGTTCGACTTCGCCCGGGGCTTCCTCGGTACCGGCGAACAGGCCGCCGATCATCACCGTCGATGCGCCGGCGACCAGCGCCTTGCCGATGTCGCCCGAGTAGCGGATGCCGCCGTCGGCGATCAGCGGGATGCGGTCCTGCAGGGCCTCGGCGACCATGTCGATCGCGGTGACCTGCGGCACGCCCACACCCGCGACGACGCGCGTGGTGCAGATCGAACCGGGACCCACGCCGACCTTCACCGCGTCCGCGCCGGCATCTTCGAGCGCCTTCGCCGCTTCACCGGTGACGATGTTGCCGCCGATCACCTGCACCTGCGGATAGGTCTTCTTGACCCAGTTGACGCGGTCGAGCACGCCCTGCGAATGGCCGTGCGCGGTGTCGACGATGATCACGTCGACGCCGGCCGCCACCAGCGCTTCGACGCGCGCTTCGGTGTCGCCGCCCACGCCCACGGCGGCGCCGACCAGCAGTTGCTCGTCGGCATCCTTGGCGGCGTTGGGGTTGTCGTGCGCCTTCTGGATGTCCTTGACCGTGATCAGGCCACGCAGCGCGAAATCGTCGTTGACCACCAGCACCTTCTCGATGCGGTGCTTGTGCAGCAGCGCCAGCACTTCGGTGTCGCTGGCGCCTTCGCGCACGGTGATCAGGCGGTCCTGCTTGGTCATCACGTTGCGGACCGGATCGTCGAGCTTGGTCTCGAAGCGCAGGTCGCGCCCGGTGACGATGCCGACCAGGCGGCTGCCGTCGACCACCGGCACGCCGGAGATGTTGCGCGCGCGGGTCAGGCGCAGGACTTCACCGATGGTGGTGTCCGGGCCGACGGTGAAGGGCTCGCGGATCACGCCGGCTTCGAAATTCTTGACCTTCGAGACCTCGGCGGCCTGGCGCTCGACGCTGAGGTTCTTGTGCACGATGCCGATGCCGCCGAGCTGGGCCATCGCGATCGCGAGGCGGGCTTCGGTGACGGTGTCCATCGCCGCGGAGACGATCGGCAGGTTCAGGCGCAGGTCGCGCGTCAGGCGGGTGGCGAGCCGGACATCCTTGGGGAGGATCAAGGAGTGGGCGGGAACGAGCGATACGTCGTCGTACGTGAGTGCTTCGGCCTGGATGCGCAGCATGCGGGGTGCCGGGGAGGAGGAAGCGCGCCATTCTAGCGCGTTTGAGGCCTCGACGCAGGCAACGCAGCGGTCCGCAGGCGTGCATCTGCGCCGGTCCCGGGGACCGGCGATGCCGGGATCAGTGCGCCGCTTCGGCAGCTTCGAGCGTGTTCTGCATCAGCGTGGCCACGGTCATCGGCCCCACCCCGCCCGGCACCGGCGTGATCCAGCTGGCGCGCTGCGCGGCGGCGTCGAAGCCGACGTCGCCGACCAGGCGGCCGTCCTCGATGCGGTTGATGCCGACGTCGATCACCACCGCGCCCGGCTTCACCCAGTCACCCGGAATCAGCGACGGACGCCCGACCGCGACGACCAGGATGTCGGCCTCGCCCACGTGCCGGCGCAGCACCTCCGACGGGGTGAAGCGGTGGCAGGTGGTGACGGTGCAGCCGGCGATCATCAGTTCCAGCGCCATCGGCCGGCCGACGTGATTGCTGACGCCCACGATCGTCGCGCTGGCACCGCGCACCGGGCGATCGGTATAGGCCAGCAGCGTGGTGATGCCGCGCGGCGTGCACGGGCGCAGGCCGAACTGGCGCAGCGCGAGGCGGCCGACGTTTTCGGGATGGAAGCCGTCGACGTCCTTGCGCGGATCGATGCGATGGATGATGTGGGTCGCGTCGGGAATGCCAGGCAGCGGCAACTGCACGAGGATGCCATGCACGGCCGGATCGGCATTGAGCCGGTCGATCAGGGCGATCAGTTCGCCTTCGGTGGTGCCGACGGGCAGATCGAAATCGAAGGCCTGGATGCCGACCTTCTCCGCCGCCCGGCGCTTGTTGCGCACATAGGACTGCGAGGCCGGATCACCGCCCACCAGCACCACCGCCAGCCCCGGGCGCGACCCGCCGGACGCGACGCGCGCATCCACGCGCACGCGCAGCTGGTCGAGCAAGGTGTCGGCAATGCGCTTGCCGTCGAGGATGCGGGCCGGGGTGGGATCAGCGGCGGTCATGCGGAGGTCGTGCGTCGAGGGGCGGCTATTGTCCCCGATTTCGCGGGCGGGAGCCTTGCGGTGCCGCGCGCGTCCCTCCGCCAGAGCCCGCAGATGTGGGCGCGCGCTCGCGCGCGATGCGTTTTGACTTTGAGCGTCCTTCGCGCAAGCGCGCTCCCACACAGGTGCGCTCTGACTTGCAGGGGGTGTGCGACGCCCCGATCCTGTGGGGCTTCACGCACCCGGAGTTCCCCCCATGGCCGATGTCACCCCCACCCTGTCCGACGACGCCCGCACCCGCGTCGAAGCCGCCGCGTTCCGACGCCTGCTGTCGCATCTCAACGACGCGCGTCCGGACGTGCAGAACATCGACCTGATGATCCTCGCCGGCTTCTGCCGGAACTGCCTAGCGGATTGGTACCGCGACGCAGCCAATGCGGAAGGCATGGCGTTGGACAAGGACGCGGCGCGCGAGGCGGTCTACGGGATGCCGTTCGCGGAATGGAAGGCGCAGCACCAGAAGGAGGCGACGCCGGAACAGCTGGCGGCGTTCGAGGCGGCGCAGAAGAAACACGCTGGCTGATTTGACGCCCCCATACCGTCATTCCGGCGAAAGCCGGAATGACGGGTTTCGGGAGTGGCGAGCCCCCTAGCGCGCGCTTGGCGGGAATGACCCGTACAAAATGACGGAAACAAAAAGCCCGCCTTTCGGCGGGCTTTTCGCTAGTCACATTGGCCGATGGATCAAGCCACGATCCCCTGCCGCACCGAATCGCGGCTCGGCGGGGCATTGCGCAGCGAGGCGATGCGTTCTTCAAGCGGCGGGTGGCTCATCAGCAGCTTCTTCAGGCCGTGCCCCACGCCACCGCTGATGCCGAACGCGGCGATGGTCTTGGGCATCGTGCTCTGGCCGTAGGTCTGGGCCAGGCGCTCGAGCGCGGCGATCATCTTCTCGCGGCCGGCCAGCGCGGCGCCGCCTTCGTCGGCGCGGAACTCGCGGTAGCGCGAGAACCACATCGCGATCATCGACGCGAACAGGCCGAAGATCATGTCCAGCACGAACACGATCGCGAAGTACGCGATGCCGCCACCGCCGTTGTCGCGGCCGCCGTTGAGGTAACCGTCGATCGCACGGCCGACCACGCGGGCCAGGAAGATCACGAAGGTGTTGAGCACGCCCTGCAGCAGGGTCATCGTCACCATGTCGCCGTTGGCGACGTGCGCGACTTCGTGACCCAGCACGGCTTCGGCTTCATCGCGCGTCATCGAGCGCAGCAGGCCCGTCGACACCGCGACCAGCGCGTTGTTGCGGTTCGCACCGGTGGCGAAGGCGTTGATCTCGGGCGCGTCGTAGATCGCGACCTCGGGCATGCCGATACCGGCCTGCTCGGCCTGGCGGCGCACGGTGTTGACCAGCCAGCGCTCGGATTCGTCGCGCGGGTCCTTGATGACGTATGCGCCGGTCGCGCGCTTGGCCGACCACTTCGAGATCGCGAGCGTGAAGAACGCGCCGCCGAAGCCGAACAGGGCCGCAAACACGAACAGTCCGCCGTAGGTGGACGGATTGATGCCGAAGATCGCCATGACGATGCTGACCAGCGCGAGCACGGCGAGATTGGTGGCGATGAGTAGACCGAAACGCTTGAACATTGGGTACCTTGAGTCCGGATGACGCCTGCGCCAGGCGGAGATGGAAACGTGACGCGACAATCTGCGTGCACGAACGCACGATTTCAATTCGGCAGCGTGCAAGGCACAGTGGCGACCCCATGACAGTTCATGTGCCAGACAGTTTGATGCGCGCTTCCGATGCGTCCGCGTATCGCGGACGTTACGCGCCCTCGCCCACCGGTCCACTGCATGCAGGCTCGTTGCTCGCCGCGCTTGGCAGCTGGGTGATGTCGCGACAGGCGCGCGGCAACTGGGCCGTCCGCATCGAAGACGTCGATCGCCTGCGCGAGGTCGCCGGCGCGGCGCAAGGGCAACTGGCGACCTTGCAGGCATTCGGTCTGCGGCACGACGGACCGGTGCTCGTGCAAAGCACGCGCGATGCGCGCTATGCCGCCGTCGTCGACGCTCTGCTCGCGCGCGGGCACGCGTTCGTCTGTCATTGCAGCCGCGCCGATCTCGCGGCAACAAACGGTCGTCATCTCGGCGTGTGTCGTGCGAGCGGCACGCGCCCCGATCCCGCGATCCGCCTGCGCGTTGAACCGGGCACGACGATCGAGTTCGTCGACGCGATCCGCGGACCCCAGACGCAATGCGTCGATGTCGAAGTCGGCGATTTCGTATTGCGTCGCGCCGACGGCTTCTGGGCGTATCAACTCGCGGTCGTCGTCGACGACGGCGACCAGGGCATCACGGATGTCGTGCGCGGCGCGGACCTGCTCGACTCCACCGCGCGGCAGATCCTCTTGCAGAGAATTCTCGGTCTGCCGACGCCGCGCTACGCACATCTGCCGCTGCTGCTCGATGGCGACGGCCGCAAGCTGTCGAAGTCGGAACTTGCCCTACCCGTCGATGCCCGCGACCCGATGCCCACGTTGCACGTGGTCTGGCACGCGCTGGGGCAAGCGGGGATCGACGCGGACACGCCGTCTGAGTTTCTCGAACACGCGACCGCACACTTCGACATCGCACGTGTGCCGACGCACGACATCGCAATTGCTGCATCGCACAACACTGCTGCAACGCGCGATGCATAGACTGCAAAACCCGCTGTCGGACCGGCAGCGCACCCCACAGACGAGGACGGCATGAGCGGACGCGTGGCACTGGTGACCGGCGGCACCGGCGGTATCGGAACGGCAATCGTGAAGCGGCTGGCCGACAACGGCTATCGCGTGGCGACCAATTACCGCAACGCCGAGAAGGCGCAGGCCTGGCAGGCGCAGATGCGCGATGCCGGTTACGAGATCGCGATCGCCTCGGGCGACGTGTCCGATCACGAAGAGGCGGAGAAGATGGTGCGCGATGTCGAAGCGCAGCTCGGCCCGATCGACATCCTGATCAACAACGCCGGCATCACCCGCGACGGCACGTTCCACAAGATGCACGCGCTGCAGTGGCAGGACGTCATCAACACCAATCTCAATTCGGTCTACAACGTGACGCGCCCGGTGATCGAGGGCATGCGCGATCGCAAGTGGGGCCGGATCATCCAGATCAGCTCGATCAACGGTTTGAAGGGCCAGTACGGCCAGGCGAACTACGCCGCGGCCAAGGCCGGCATGCACGGCTTCACGATTTCGCTGGCGCGCGAGAACGCCAAGCTCGGCATCACCGTCAACACGGTCTCGCCCGGCTACGTCGCCACCGACATGGTGATGGCGGTGCCCGAGGAAGTGCGCGCGAAGATCGCCGCCGACATTCCGACCGGTCGCCTCGGCCGCCCGGAGGAGATCGCCTACGCGGTGAACTTCCTGGTCGCCGACGAAGCCGCGTGGATCACCGGCTCGAACCTCGACATCAACGGCGGCCACCACATGGGCTGGTGACGCGCGCCGCGCATCGCGCGCGGACCGACGGCACCGTATGTGCTTGGACGGCCCGCGTCGCGACGCGGCGCGGCCCCGTTCAGCCCCTTCGTCCAGTTGCGCCCCCCAATCCGCTGCGCCATGCTGCGCAGCATCAAAGGATCAGAGTGTTGGCTTCATGAGCAGTGCCGTGCGCATCATCAAGAAGTACCCGAACCGTCGCCTCTACGATACGGAAATCTCCAGCTACATCACCATCGAAGACGTCCGCCAGCTGATCGTCGACGGCGAGGACTTCGAAGTCCGCGACGCCAAGAGCGGCACCGACATCACCCGCTCGGTGCTGCTGCAGATCATTTCCGAGCACGAGTCCGACGGCGAGCCGGTGCTGTCGACCCAGTTGCTGAGCCAGATCATCCGCTTCTACGGCGATTCGATGCAGGGCTTCATGGGCAACTACCTCGAGCGCTCCATGCAGACCTTCCTCGACCAGCAGCAGCAGTTCCGCCAGCAGATGGGCGGCCTGCTCGGCCAGACGCCGTGGACGATGATGAACCAGCTCACCGAGCGCAACCTCGACCTGTGGAAGGAATTCCAGAAGACGATGGTCGGCGCCGCGACGCCGAGCGCCAAGCCTGCCGATCGCGATCCGCCCAAGCGCGGCCGCTGATCCTTCCGCACCACCGGCACGGCGCGGATTCCGCGCCGTTGTCGTGTCCGCTTCCGGAATCCCCAGCATGACCCAGACACCACGCGTCGCCATCGTCACCGGTGGCCTCGGCGGCATCGGCCGCGCCATCTGCAGGCAACTCGCGCAACGCGGCGTGCACGTCGTCGCCGCCGATCTGCAGGCCGACGCCGCGCGCCTCGATGCGTTCGCCGCCGACATGGCCGGCCTGCCGGTGACCACGCTCGCCGTCGACGTCGGCAATGCCGAGTCCTGCGCGGCTGCAATCGCCGACGTCGAATCGCGCCACGGCCGGCTCGACATCCTCGTCAACGCGGCCGGCATCACCCGCGACGCGACGCTGCGCAAGATGGACACCGCGCAGTGGGACGATGTGCTGCGCATCAACCTCGACAGCGCGTTCCACCTGTGCCGCGCCGCACTCGAGGGCATGGTCGCGCGCGGCTTCGGCCGCATCGTCAACATCAGTTCGGTCAGTGGCCAGACCGGCAACTTCGGCCAGACCAACTACGCCGCGGCCAAGGCCGGTCTGCACGGGTTCACGATGTCGCTGGCCCGCGAAGTCGCGGCCAAGGGCATCACTGTCAACAGCCTGTCGCCCGGCTATGTCGAAACGCCGATGACCTCGAAGATGCCGCCCGAGGTGCTCGCCCGCACCGTCGCCAGCGTGCCGGTGAGCCGCGTCGGCCAGCCGGACGACATCGCACGCGCGGTCGTGTTTCTCGTCGCCGACGATGCCGGTTACATCACCGGCATCAATCTGCCGGTCAACGGCGGGTTGCTGATGGGGTTCTGAAGACTGCGAGCGACGCCCGGAAAGCGCGCTCGATCTTCTCGGGACCGTAAGACCGGCCGTTGCCTGCCAACCGGCCTCGGATCAGCGAAGCGCGGTCGCCGTCTCGCCCTGCGCGTCCTCGCAGAACTTCGCGCGGTACTCCAATGCCTTGGGCATCAGCGCTTCCAGTGTCTGGATGCGGGTGCCGGGATTGGGATGCGTGGACGAGAACTCCGGCGGCGCCTGTCCGCCGCTGGCCTCGGACATGCGCTCCCACAGCGGCACGGCTTCGCGCGGATCGAAGCATGCGGCGGCGGCCAGCATCAGGCCGACGTTGTCGGCTTCGGTTTCGTGCTTGCGCGCGTACGGCAGCAGATAGCCGTAGCCCATCGCGGCCATGACCATCTGTTGCTGCTGCGGATCCATGCCGCTCATTGCGCCGGCCATCTGGCCGACCTGGGTCAGCTTCTGCTGGGCCATGCGCTGCGCGCCGTGGCGCAGCAGCGCGTGGGCGATCTCGTGGCCCATCACCACGGCCAGCGCATCGGCGTTCTTCGCCACCGGAATCAGACCGGTGTAGACCGCCATCTTGCCGCCCGGCAGGCAGAAGGCATTGGCCTGGTCGGATTCGAGCACGTTGACCTCCCACTCGAAGCTCTGCGAGAAGCGGGTCGGTTCCAGTCCGTGTTCGCGTGCGAGTTCGGCTTCGACGACGTCGACCTTGGCGATCAGGCGTTCGGCGATCAGGCGGACTTCTTTCGAGATCTCGCTGTCGGGATCGACCGGCCGCTCCTGGCCGAGGATTTCCTGGTAGGCCTCCAGGCCCAGCGCCTTCTCCTGCTTCACGTCGAGCGTGCGATCGATCAGCACGGTCTCGCCCGTCACCGGGTCGACGCTCTGGTTGGAGAAGTAGTAATAGGCGCCGTAGCCCGCGAACAGCAGCAGCACGATGAAGCGCATGCCGAAGCGGCGCCGCGGCGCGCGTCCGGGCTGACGACGGTCACCGCCGCCGAAAGGATCCTGTCTCATCTCGTCTCCCCTGACCGGTCGCCCGGCTCAACGTCAAAGTTCGCGTACCACGCGGAAGCCGAGTCTCGCATTAGTCGTGTCAACCTGCGCGAGTGCCCGCCAGCTGGTCCGGGTCTGCGCCGGCGAGCTCGCCCAGGAGCCGCCGCGGATCACCTGGTCGCGGCAGCCGGGATTGACCCAGGCCGAGCCGTCGCCGGGTGCGCGCCGGTAGGTCGCGTGCCAGCAGTCGGCCATCCATTCGCTGACGTTGCCGGCGAGATCGTGCACGCCCCAGGTGTTGGGTTCGAAGCTGCCGACCGGCGCCGGGCCCCAGTAGCCGTCGCCGTACTCGGGAAATGCGTTGCCCCAGGCGCGGCCGCCCGGCGAACGGTCCAGCGCGCCGGTCATGTTGCCGGCGCCATCCGGCGGCGTGCCCTCGCCCCAGGGATAGCGCTCGGCGGTGCCGTTGCGATACGCGTACTCGAATTCGGCCTCGCTCGGCAGCCGGTAGCGGCGGCCGCTCTGCGTCGACAGCCAGTCGACGTAGGCCTGCGCGTCCTTGGCGCTGACGTGCAGCACCGGCATCGTGTCGCCGGCCGGACGTCCGACGTAATCGGAGCGCCAGTCGACGTTGCTGCGACGCAGGAAATTGCCGGTGCGCTCGTCGTAGGCCAGCGAGAAGCCGCGTCGCACCGCGCGCGACTGGTAGCCCGTGGCATCGACGAAGCGGCGGAACTCGCCCACCGACACTTCGCGCACGCCCATCGCGAAGCCGCGTTCGAACCGCACCGGGTGCCGCGGCGATTCGTTGTCTTCGGCGTCACGGTCGCCGGGCAGCGCACCCATCATGAAACCGCCGTGCGGCAGCACCACGACCTGCGGCCCGCGCGCGCCGCCTTCCAGGGCATCGGTGAAGACCTGTCCCGGGCGGAAATCGCCGTAGTGCACGGTGCGGTCGATGCGTTCGCGCAGATCGTTGACCACCGGGTCGCCCGGCTCGGCGATGCCGATGATCTGGGCCAGCCGCTCGCGTGCGACCGCCACGCCGTTGATGTTCGGCAGCGCGTCGACGCCTTCGTCGCGCAGCCGGCGGATGTGCGCGGCGCGCATCCGCTCCAGGCGTTGCTCGGCATCGCCGACGGTCGGAAAGCCGGGCCGGATCGTCGTGGCATGCGCGAGCCAGCGCGAGGCGCCGCTGTAGTTCGCTTCGTCGGCCGCCAGTTCCGCGCGGCGGATCATCGCGCTCTCCACCGCGGCCATGCCCTGCAGCGCACGCGCTTGCCCGGGGCGCAGCGCCGCGGCTTCGCGGAACAGCGCCAGCGCGCCGCCGCCCGCCTCGCCCAGTTCGCCGGCCTGCAACGCCCGTTCGGCCGACCGGTTGAGTTCCCACAGCCGGTCGCTATCGTCGACGCGTTCGAGATAGCGCACCACCGCCTCGTCGCCGGCCGCGAGATATCGCGCGACCGCGGCGAAATCGTGCGCGGCGCGCATGCCGGCGATCGAGTCGAGTTCGTCGGCCTCCACCAGCGCCTGCGTGCCGAGCGCGAGCAGCCGTGCCTGCGCACGTTGCAGGCCGGTGCGCGCGACGCGTGCGCTGTCGGGCCGCTGCGCCAGCGCGAGATACAGCGGGATCGCCGAGGTCGGCGTCGCATACAGATCGTCGGCCGCCATCGCGGCGCGTGCCTGGTCCAGCGCCTCGGCGTCGCCGTCTTCGGCGATGACCACCGGTGGCGGCGTCCAGTTGAGTTGCGGCACCGCCGCGTCGTCGCCGGTGATGGTCACGCTGCCGTCGCCGGGCGCGACATCGGTGTCGGCATCGCCTTTGCAGCCCGCCAGCACGAGTGCGCCCAACAGGCCGACGACGAAGAAACTGCGCAAACGGGGCTCCCTGGACCGCATCGCGCCAGATTAAGCCATCGCGGCCGTGGCGGCGATGCGAGCACGCCCGCGATTGCCGCCACCGGCCCGCACCGCTAGGCTTTCGCGCATGTCATCTCCCAACGCTGCCTGGATCGACGATCCGGCGATCCTGCGGGCCCGCCTGCCCGACGCCCCGACCCGCATCGGTCTGGATACCGAATTCATCCGCGAACGCACGTTCTGGCCCCAGCTCGCGCTGGTGCAGATCGCGTTCGAAGGCGCCGACGGCATCGAAGTGCTGCTGGTCGATCCGCTGGCGCCGGGCATCGCCGAAGCGCTGCGTCCGCTGCTCGCCGATCCCTCGATCCTCAAGATCATGCACAGCGCCAGCGAGGACCTCGTCGCCTTCGGCCACGCCTGCGGCGCGGTGCCGGCGCCGCTGTTCGATACCCAGATCGCCGCGGCGCTTTCGGGCACGGGTACGGGCATGGGCTATCAGCGCCTGGTGCAGGACACGCTGGGCATCGCGCTGGCCAAGGGCGAGACGCGTTCGGACTGGCTGCGGCGTCCGCTGTCGGCGACCCAGCTCGAATATGCGGTGGACGACGTCGCGCATCTGTTCGCGCTGCACGACGTGCTCGCCGGCAAGCTCGACGCGCTCGGCCGCGCGGACTGGCTGGTCGAGGACTGCGCACGCCTCGTCGCGACCGCCGGCAACATGGAAGGCGATCGCTGGCCGCAGCTCGGCGGCCGCGCGGGCCTGTTCCTCGACGCGGACGCACAGCGCCGTCTCGCCCGCCTGCTGCGCTGGCGCGAGACCTACGCACGCACCACCGACCGCCCGCGCAGCTGGATTCTCGACAACGAACTGGCCACCTTGCTCGCCCGCGATCCGCCTGCGGACATGGCCGCGCTGCAGCAGCGGCTGGATACGCACCCCAAGGCGCCGCGCAAGCTGACCCATGTGATCTGGCAGGCGTTGACCACCGAGCTGCCGGACGAGACGGAGATGCCGCTCTCGCGCGGCGAGGAACCCGATCGCAAGCAGCTCAAGCGCCTGCAGCAGGCGGTGGCCGCGCGCAGCGCGGAGATCGGCCTGCCCGACGGCGTGCTCGCCTCGCGCAAATGGCTCGAAGCGCTGGTCGAAGGTGCGGACTGGCCTGGCGCGCTCTCGGGCTGGCGCCGCGGCCAGCTGGAACCGTCGCTGGCGCCGTTGCTCGACAGGGCTGGCGAGCCCGCAGCGGGGACCGTATAATCGCCACGCATCATGTGGGGCCATAGCTCAGCTGGGAGAGCGCGTCGTTCGCATCGACGAGGTCAGGAGTTCGATCCTCCTTGGCTCCACCACTCGATACCGCCGGAAAGCCAGGACCCAGGTCCTGGCTTTTCTGCTTTCCGGCGTCCGGAATATCCCGCGCGATCAGGCGCGGTACTGCTTCTCTTCGACGAAGCGCGAACCGGCGAGCCGGTTGATCGTGTTCTTGACCTCGACCCGGGCGCCGTTGTGCCGTGCGACCGCGCGGGCGAGTTCGACGAATTCGTCGCCGAAATCCTGCGCGGCTTCCTTCGCGCGCAGCGCGTCCTGCACGTCCCACATGCGCGTGTTGGCCTCGCGCAATGCGGTCTTGAGTTCGGCCATCTCCGGCTGCCTGTCCGCGAGCGGCGCCCACAGCGGCAGCAGGCCGTCGAGTTCGGTGCGGACGTTGGCCAGCTTCTGCGCGTCGCCGATGCGCTCGGCCTTGATCTCGAGGATGGTGATCTTGTCGGCGAGTTCGCCGATCGACACCGGGGCCAGAATCGTGCTCACGGGAGGTCCTCTTGTTCGCGCAGGTGGGGCCGGACATGGTAACGCGGCGCTGAAGACGCTTCGCGCAATGCGCATTCGAACGCGCCTGCGTTACGGGGCGTGCTGCATCGCGGCGTAAACTGTGCGCCGGCGCGATCGGCGCCGTGTGTGTGGAGCTGCCGTGCGTTTCAAGGACCGCCTGCCCGTGTGGCTGCACGACTGGCTCGACATCGTCCTGCCGATCGGCCAGATCCTGCTGATCCTGATCGTCGCCTGGCTCCTGCGGCTGCTGGTGCGCCGGATCATCGAACGCATCGGACACCGTTACACGTTGCCGGTCGAGGCCGTCGTCGGCGGGCGCCGCGTCACTTCGTTCCTGATCTATGCGGCCGCGTTGCTGCTGATCCTCGAGCGCATGGGCGTGTCAGGCACGGTGCTGTGGACGGCGTTCACCGGCTTTGCAGCCGTGGCGGCGGTCGCGTTCTTCGCCGCGTGGAGCGTGCTGTCGAACATCTTCTGCA
Organism: Luteimonas flava; assembly: GCF_036584485.1. Classification (NCBI taxonomy): domain Bacteria; kingdom Pseudomonadati; phylum Pseudomonadota; class Gammaproteobacteria; order Lysobacterales; family Lysobacteraceae; genus Luteimonas; species Luteimonas flava. The sequence continues at coordinate 1,089,485 of NZ_JAZHBM010000001.1, forward strand.
CGATGCTGATCCTCACCACGCGTCCGTTTCGTCTCTACGACCACGTCGAGCTGCTGGAGAACGGCGAGAAGCCCGGCCTGCGCGGCCAGGTGGTCGACATCAATCTGGTCTACACCACGCTGCGCGAGACCGATGACGGCGATGGCGCCGGCACCAGCCTGCAGATTCCCAACAGCCTGTTCTTCCAGCGTGCGCTGCGCCGCTGGCGTGGCGGCGCGCTGCCTGCGGCGCGTGGCGGCACGGCCGCAGGCGATCCACTGGACGTCTGAACGCGGGACCCGTCAGCCGAGCGCCGCGGTCACGATGATCTCGATGCGCCAGCCCGGATCGGCGAGCCTGCCTTCGATCGTCGCGCGCGCCGGTCCCTGGCCGGGCACGACCCAGCGGTCCCATTCGGCGTTCATGCCGGCGAAATCCGCGATGTCGGCCAGCACCACCTGCGCCTGCAGGATCCGCGTCTTGTCGCTGCCGGCCTGCGCGAGCAGCGCATCGATGGCCTCGAGCACTTCGCGCGTCTGCGTGCCGATGTCGGCGCCTTTCGTCTCGGGTACCTGCCCGGCGCAGTAGACGGTGTCGTTGTGGATCGTGGCCTCGGACATGCGTGGGCCGGCGTCGATGCGCTTCATGGGACTGCCTTGTGAAGTGGGCCACCCATGCTGGACGGCGCACGCGTCGACGACAAGCCGATGCGCGCCGTCAGCCTTCGCGCTCGCCCGGCACCGCGGTGTCGCCGCCCAGCACTTCGCGCACGTAAAGCCGCTTGACCAGCACGTAGACGACCACGGTCAGCGGCGCGGCCAGCAGCAGACCGGCGGCGCCCTGCAGGCTGCCGAAGATCACCAGCGAGAACAGCAGCAGTGCGGGCGGCAGTTCGACGGCGCGTTGCTGGATCAGCGGCTGCAGCACGTTGCTCTCGATCTGCTGCAGCACCACGTACAGCGCGATCGTCGCGAAGCCGACCTGTGGGCTGACCGTGAAGGCCAGCAGGATGCCGGGAATGGCGGCGACGATCGGCCCGATAATCGGCACGAAGTCGAGCAGGAACGCGATCAGCGCGAGCGCGAACGCCGCCGGCACGCCCAGCAGCCACAGACCGATGCCGGTCATGATGCCGACGACGAGCATCGCGACCAGCTGGCCGCCCAGCCACAGGCGAAGCGCACGGCCGCTGGAATCGAGCGCATCGGCCGCGGCCTTCTTCGCCGACGGCGGCACCAGATGCAGCAGGCCGTTGCGGTACATCTCCGGCTGCGCGGCGATGTAGATCGCGCCGACCAGCACGAGGAACATGTCGATCGTGCCGCTGGAGACCGTCATCGCGATCGCGCCGGCGCCGCTGGCGATGCGGCCCATGTTGTCGCGGATGGCGTCGAGCTGTTCCTGCACCAGACTGCCGACGCTAGTTTCGCCGAGCCACTGCTGGAACTGCGCGTACGCCGACGGGAGCGTCTCGGTCAGCGTGGCGAGTTCGCGCGTGGCCTGCGCGCCGAACATCCACAGCAGCAGCCCCAGCCCGCCGATCAGTACCACCAGCACGATCGCCAGCGCGACGCCGTGCGGCATCGGCACGAAGCGCCGGAGCAGGCCCGACAGCGACAGCAGCAGCGCGGCCACGACGATCGCGCCGAACACCAGCATGAAGACCGGCGTGAGCGCCCAGCACAGCACCAGCACCGCGAGCAGTGCGAGGACGATCAGAACTTGACGGGTGAAGTACGCGAGATCCTGCGACGCGGGCATGGTCGATCCGATGAGAAAGGGGCCGCGTCACGACGCGGCGCCTCTTGTCCCATATCGCGCGTGCAAATCCGGTGCAGCTCTCAGCGCAGCTGGCTGTCCTTGCTGCCGCGGCGATTGTAGCCGCTGTGCGCGTCGTCATCGTCGTGCGCGGCCTGGCACTCGACGCACAGGCGCACGCCGGGCACGGCGCGACGTCGCGCTTCTGGGATCGGCGCGTCGCATTCTTCGCAGTGCGTCAGGCCCGGCCCGCTGCGCAGCTGGCTGCGGGCACGCTCGATCGCATCTTTCACGGTGGCGTCGATCTGGTCCTGCACCGCGCCATCGCCTGCCCAGCCCGTGGCCATGACAGCCTCCTGCATGTCGCGTGTTGACGAAGTGTGGACGCTAGCAGGCACGGCGTTGACCCGGGATGAGGGGCGGCCCCGGTCATAATGGCGGCGATTCCGCTGGAGAACGACATGGCCCTGACCCTGCTGCTGCGTTGCACCGATCTCGAACGCACCCGCGCGTTCTACACCGCCCTGCCCGGTTTCTCGCTGGCGCCTTCGACCGGCGACACCCTGACCGTCACCGGCCACGGCGCACGCATCGTCTTCACCGCTGCCGATCTGTGGCACCGCGCGCCCACGCTGACCGGCACGCTGTACTTCACCGTTGCCGACATTGATGCCGCCTTCGCCCAGGCCCAGGGCCGCGCGCAGCTCGCGTGGACGCTGCAGGACATGCCCTACGGCGCCCGCGAGTTCGGCATCGTCGACTGCAACGGCTACATCCTGGCGTTCCAGCAAGGCGCCTGAGATGCCAGATGCGCGTATCCCGCGGCTCGCCATCGTCGGTGGCGGGCCGGCCGGCCTGTTCGCCGCCGAACGCGCGCGCGCGGCGGGACTGGATGTCGATCTGTTCGAAGCCAAGGGTTCGGTCGGCCGCAAGTTCCTGATCGCCGGCAAGGGCGGCTTGAACCTCACCCATTCCGAACCGCGCCCTGCGTTCGATGCGCGTTACGGCGCGCGCGATGCGGCGGTGGGCGGCTGGCTGGATCGTTTCGATGCACAGGCCCTGCGCGACTGGGCCGCGGCGCGCGGCGTCCCGACCTTCGTCGGCAGTTCCGGGCGCGTGTTTCCCGAAGATCTCAAGGCCGCGCCGCTGCTGCGCGGCTGGGTGCGGCAGCTGCGGGAAGACGACGTGCGCTTCCACGTGCAGCATCGCTGGACCGGCTGGGACGATGCCGGCGCGCTGGTGTTCGAGACACCGGCGGGCAACGTGACGCACACGGCCGATGCCACGCTGCTCGCGATGGGCGGTGCCAGCTGGCCGGAGCTCGGCTCCGATGGCCGCTGGCAGCCGGTGCTCTCGGCGCGCGGCGTCGACGTGGCGCCGCTGGTGCCGGCGAACTGCGGCTTCGACATCGGCTGGAGCGCGCATCTCGCCGAACGTCACGCCGGCGCACCGCTGAAACCGGTCGTGCTGCATTGGACCGGACTCGACGGCACGCCGCATGCGCTGCAGGGCGAATGTGTGCTGACGACGACCGGCATCGAAGGCAGCGCGATCTACGCGATTTCCGGCCCCTTGCGCGACACCATCGCCCGCGATGGCAGCGCGCTGCTGGAACTGGATCTGGCGCCCGGGCGTGACCTCGCGCGCCTGCAGTCCGATCTGGCGCGCCCGCGCGGCCGCCGCAGCGTCGGCGAACATCTGCGTCGCGCGACGGGTCTCGATGCCGCGAAGACGGGATTGCTGTTCGAGCTGCTCGACCGCGCCGCGCTGGACGATCCGGCGAAGACGGCTGCGGCGATCAAGCGCCTGCCGCTGCGACTGCAGGCGCCGCGACCGATCGCCGAGGCGATCAGCAGCGCGGGTGGCGTGCGTCTGGAGGCGACCGGCGATGCCTTGATGCTCGAGGCTCTGCCCGGCGTGTTCGTCGCCGGCGAGATGCTGGACTGGGAAGCGCCGACCGGCGGGTATCTGCTGACGGCCTGCTATGCGAGTGCAGCCGTCGCGGTGGATGGCGTGCGGGCGTGGCTGCAGCGCCGGGTGCCGGCCGCCTGACAGGCGCAACGCGGCTTCAGTCCAGCGACTCCGAAAGCCGGAATTTCGATTCGAAACGTCGCGGGCACCCGTCGAGCGGATCGTCGAACGCAAGTGCGCGGGCCAGCAACTGCAACGGCGGCCGCGCGCCGTCACCCTCATCCTGCAGCGTCGGATACCAGGGGTCGTGCAGGATCGGCGCGCCGAGTGCGGCCATGTGCACGCGCAACTGGTGCTTGCGTCCGCTGACCGGCGACAGGGCGTAGCGCCACGTCCTGGTGCCGCGTTCGCGCACGTCGATGTGCGTCTCGCTGTTCGGCATGTCGTCGACCTCGGCCATGCGGAAGAACGGCTCGCCGCGTTCGATGCGGCTGTGGCGCGTCATCGGGAAGACGAGTCCGGGCAACGACGGCGCCAGCGCCTCGTAGGTCTTGGTGATGCGCGATTCGCGGAACAGCGCCTGATATGCGGCGCGACTCGTGGGATCGGCCGAGAACAGCACCAGCCCCGCGGTGCCGCGATCGATCCGGTGCAACGGCACGAGATCGGAGTTGCCGAGCGTCGCGACCAGTCGCGTCAGCAGGGTCTGGGTGACGAAGGCGCCGGTCGGCGCGACCGGCAGGCCATGCGGCTTGTCGGCGACCACGATGTGCGCGTCGACATGCAGGATGCGTTCGGCCGCATCGATCACCGGTTCGTCGACGACTTCGCGGTAGTAGCCGATCTCGGCGCCGAGGCGATACGGCGTCTGCGCCGTGACCGGATCGCCCTGCGCATCGAGCACCCTGCCCCGCGCGATGCGGTCGCGCCAGATCGACGGATCGATCTGCGAAAAGTGCGCGACCAGCGCATCGAGGACGGTGGGCCACGGACCCGGCGGCAGTTGCAGCCGGCTCGCCGGCACGCCGCCCCGCGGCGGAAACCGCGGGCGGCTCATGCGCGCGAACGCAGATCAGTCGGTTTCATCGGCCTCTTCGCGGCCCTGCTGGCGGATCACCGCTTCCTGGCGCGCATCCTCGATGGACCACAGGATCGCGCCGGTGTCGGCCTTGCGCGTGTCGAACACGAACGTGCCGGTCAGCGGCGTATCGGCCTTCAGGTCACCCGCCTCGTACAGCGCCCACATCTCCTCGCCGTAATGCGTGTCGGCAAGCTCCGGCGCGAAGCGCGCGAGCGTGTCGCGGATGTTGTGCACGTCGCGCAGCAGCATGTCGCGCGCGGCGTTGTTGCCGGCCGCGCTGACGACCTGCGGGAAATCGATCAGCACCGGGCCGTCGGGCGTGGCCAGCACGTTGTACTCGGACAGATCGCCGTGGACCATGCCCAGCACCAGCATCCGCACGATGTCGCGCACCAGCATCAGATGCCATTCGCGGGCCTGGTCGGGTTCGAGGTCCACCTCGGCCAGGCGCGGCGCGCTGAAGCCGTCGGCGTCGGTGACCAGATCCATCAGCAGCACGCCGTGGAAGAAACCGTAGGGCTGCGGCACGCGCACGCCGGCCTCGGCCAGGGCGTAGAGCGCATCGACCTCGGTGGTCTTCCACGCGGCTTCCTGCTCGCGGCGGCCGAACTTGGTCGCCTTGCCCATCGCACGCTGCTCGCGGCTGCCGCGGACCTTGCGGCCTTCCTGGTACTGCACGCGCGCCTGGAAACTGCGCTGCGCCATGTCCTTGTAGACCTTCGCGCAGCGCACCTCGTCGCCGACCTGGACGACGTAGACCGATGCCTCCTTGCCGCTCTTGAGCGGGCGCAGCACGGCGTCGATGATGCCGTCCTCGATCAGTGGCTGCAGTCCCTGCGGGATCTTCATGGTGCCGTGGGGCTCCGGGTGTGGCCCGACATTGTGCGGCCTGCGCCGGCCGCGCGCCCGAACGGCACCCGACCGGCGCGACGCCTCAACGTGCGGGCAACCCCATCTCCTCGAGCAGCGCCGGCGCCGGATACACCTTGGCCATCAGCCAGCGCATGTAGCGCATGTCGACGTGGATCGCGCGCTTGTAGCGCGGATCGAACCACCAGCTCGCGCTGACGGACTCCCAGTTGCTGTCGAAGTTCAGGCCGACCAGTTCGCCACGCGCATTGAGCACCGGCGAGCCCGAGTTGCCGCCGGTGGTGTCGAGGTTGGTCAGGAAATTCACCGGCTGGGTGCCGAGCGAGGCTTCGGCGGTGCCTTCGAAGTCGCCCTTGGCGATCGCGTCGATCAGCGGCTGCGGCGCGTCGAATGGCACCTGGCCGGTGTTCTTTTCGACGATGCCGGCGACGGTGGTCACCGGCGAGAACGCCACCGCATCGCGCGGCGCCAGCGCTTCGACCTGGCCGTAGCTCACGCGCAGCGTGCCGTTGGCATCCGGATACACCGCGCGGCCCTGCTGCGCGCGCCAGGCGAACAGCGCACGCATGTAAGCCGGGCGCAGCCGCAGCTGTTCGCCTTCGCGGGTCTTGCGCGCGTCCTCGGCATCGAGCTGCGCGGCGACCAGCTGCGCGGCCAGCGCGAGCAGCGGATCGTCGGCCAGCGGACGGCCGGCGCGGGCATCGGCGAAACGCGACAGGCGCTGCGCTTCTTCGCCCAGCGTCGTGCGCGCGTAGACCGTGTCCAGCGCCGTCTTCAGCGATTCGGGCGTGCGGCCGAACGCGGCGTCGAAGGCCGGCAGACGCTGCGCATCGGGCAACTGCTGGTAGCGGCCGACCAGCACGCCGAGCACGGCCTTCTCCGCCGACGGCGCGTAGCGACGCTGGGCCTGGCGCAGCACGCCCTCGATCAGCGCGTGGTCGCGCTGCTGGTAGCCGGTCTCACGCGCGGCATCGTCGGCCTTCGCCGATTCGATGCGCAGGCGTTCGAGCAGCAACGCCGAGCGCAGCAGCTGGGTCTGGCTGGCGACGAGGGTCAGCAACTGGTCGCGCGCGCCTGCGGCATCGGCTTCGCCGAGGATCGCCTGCAAGGCCGCGATGTCGCTCGCGTCCTCGCCGGTGGTCGCAGCCAGCATCGCGGCCTCGTCCTCGCCGCGCAGGCGCACCGCGTCGCTGCGCAGCAGGCCCTCGAGCTCGCCCGCCGCGCGCTTGCGGTTGTTCTTCAGCGACTGCAGCTGCGAGGCGTAGCGCGTGCGGATGTCGGCGTCATCGGCGGCGGCGGTCTCGACGGCGTCGATCAGCGCATCGAACACCGCCACGCGCTGCGGCAGCACGCGCGCGACCTGGGCATCGAACTCGGCCGCGGTGCGATGCCGGAACGTCGTGCCGGGATAGCCGGCGAGCATCGCGTAATCGCCCGCGTGCAGGCCGCCGCGGGCGATCTGCAGATGCGCCGGCGGCGCGTAGGGCACGTTGTCGGCGCTGTAGTCGGCCGGCTTGCCGTCGCGGCCCACATAGGCGCGCAGCAGGGTGAAATCGCCGGTGTGGCGCGGCCACATGAAATTGTCGATCTCGTCGCCGTAGTTGCCGATCGCACGCGGTGGCGCATAGACCAGACGCACGTCGCGCAGCTCCAGCTGGCGGATACGATAGAAATCGGTGCCGTAATACATGTTGGCGACGCTGCAGCGCACCTCGCCCGACGCCTCGCACGCGGCGACGATGCGCTTGCCGGCGGCGTCCACCGCATCGAAGTACGCGCGACCGGTCTTGCCACGCGCCTCGGCCAGCACTTCATCGGTGACCTTGTCGAAGCCGACCGTCACCAGCACGCGGAAGTCGGGATTCGAAGGCCGCTCGTCTCCGCGGCCTTCGGCGATGAAGCCGCCGTCGATGATGTTGCGTTCGGCGCTGCTGTTGTACTGGATCACGCCGTAGGCGACGTGGTGGTTGGTCAGCAGCAGGCCGTCATCGGAGACGAAGGCGCCGGTGCCACCGCCGACCTTGACCACGGCGCTGAGCGGCGGCGCGGTGACGTCGGCCAGCGCGTCGGCGCGCCCGCGGAACCCCGCCTCGCGCATCGGCTTGGCGATGTCCGGCAGCTGGGTCGGCATCCACATGCCTTCATCGGCATGTGCGGTCACGGCGGACAGCGCGAGGCCGGCGGCAAGCGCGGCGGTGGCAGGACGGCGGAGCGGCATACGGGGATCCGATAGAAACTGGCGAGCCGCGACCTTAGCCAGCGGTCGCGGCCGGGGCAACGGTCGGAGGTCATGGAGCAGCGGCGGATCGGTGTGCCCGCGTGCGGTCGATGCCGATGCGACCCGCCCGGGCCCCTTCCCTCCGGACACAGGGCTTCGCTCAATCGGCGTGCGGCGCCGCCGCCACCCGGGTCGCGCCGGGACCATCGCGCCGGCCATCGCTCGCCCGCAGGTACAGGCCCCGGTGGCGACAGACATCGATGTCGCTGTAGAGCAGCGTGCGGCCGTCGCGGAAGCCGATCCGGAAATCCTGGACGCAATGCGCACCGGAAATTTCCACGGTCGCCACATTGAAGCCGCCCCGCAGTGGCGCGATTGCGATCGGTACGAACGCGGTGTCGCCGGCGGGCGCCGCCGAGGCCGAGACGACGCTGTCGTGACTGACGTTGATCAGATCGAAGTAGCGCATCCCGGCGTCTCCGGCACGCGCATCGGAGGCATGGGACACGGTCGCGAGCAACGCGACCAGGGCGAGGGTGTGCGCGATGGACATGGCGGTGGCTCCGGTGCAGGAATGGGACCGGAGGCAGACGATCCACGCTCCGGCACCGGCATCAGGCCGCGTCGTGGTGGCGCCGGACAGCGATTCGGGACGAATCGTCGTACCGGACGTGCCAATCGTAGTGCGACGCCGCCATCGCTTCCGGCCCCCCGCGAATGCACCTAGGATGCGGACGTCCCCTGCAGGCGACGCGCGGTACCACGCCGACCGCACGACCCGTACGCCACGACCGCACAAGCGACATCGACACCGGAGCAGCATGAAGATTCGCCTGGGCAGCCACGAAATCGGCCTGTTCCACTACCTCGCGCTGTGGACGGCGATCGCGGTGCTGTTCGCCCTGCAGAACAGACTCAACGGCGGCTCGCCGAACACCCGCTGGCCGCTGTGGGACGTGCTCCGCTGGTCGTTGATCGTCTGGTACACCTGGGCGGCCCTTGCGCCCATCGTGTTTCGGCTGGCCGAGCGCTACCCGGTACGCGCCACGCTGCGCTTCTACGGACTGCGCACCCAGCTGCTGATCAGCCTGGGCATGACTTGGCTCGCGATGATGATCGGCGCGATGGTTTCGACGCTGTTCGAGCCCAGCGGCTTCGACGAGCAGCTGCGGTACTTCATCGAGCAGCACTTCGCCATCGGACTGCTGACCTACTGGCTGCTGTTCGCGGTCCAGCAGGCCATCCATTTCCACGCCGAGAAGGCGCGACGCGAACTGGAGGCCAGCCGGCTGGCCACCGACCTCGCGCAATCGCGCCTGCTGGCGCTCAAGTCGCAGCTGCAGCCGCACTTCCTGTTCAACACATTGCACGCCATCGTGACCCTGCTCGACGAAGACAAGGTGTCCGCCGAGGACATGCTGCTGCGCCTGAGCGAACTGCTGCGCGCATTCCTGGAAGATTACGATGGCCAGGAAATCAGCCTGCGCCAGGAACTCGTGCTGCTGGATCTGTATCTCGGCATCCAGCGCACGCGCTTCAAGGACCGCCTGACCACGCGCATCTACATCGCGCCGGACACGCTCGACTGCGCGGTGCCCAGCCTGATCCTGCAGCCGATCGTCGAGAACGCGATCCACCACGGCATCGGCAAGCGCGTGGGCGCGGACTGCATCGAGATCGAGAGCCGGCGCGAGGGCGGCACGCTCTACCTGGACGTGCGCAACCGCAACAGCACGCTCGAAGACCCGGGTGCCGTTGGCGGCAATGGCGGCATGGGCCGCGATGCCACCGGGGTACCCAGCCACGGCATCGGCCTGTCTAACACCCGCCTCCGATTGCAGGAACTGTACGGCGATGCCGCGCAGGTGCGCCTGGATATCACCTGGCCACAGGGCGTCGCCTGCCGCATCCAGTTGCCCTTCCGCAGGTTCGAGGCAGAGGAGACGGCCGCCTCTTTCGCCGACGGCACGCATGCCGACCCGCTCGATGACGACGACGCCCCGGAACTACCGCGCGCATGAGGATCACCGCACTGGTCGTCGACGATGAGCCGATCGCCCGCCTGGCCATCGTGCGCCTGCTGCGCGACGACCCGCAGATCGAGGTGATCGGCGAGTGCGGTGACGGCGTCTCCGCGGTGGAGGCGATCCGTCACGGTTCGCCGGACCTGGTGTTTCTCGACATCCAGATGCCCGGCATCACCGGACTCGACGTGGTCGCGACGATCGGCGCGGCGCGCATGCCGGCGACCGTCTTCGTGACCGCCTACGAACAATTCGCGGTGCGCGCCTTCGATGCCAACGCCGTCGACTATCTGGTCAAGCCTTTCGCCCGCGAACGGTTCGCCGATGCGCTGCGCCGGGTCAAGACCCGATTGGCGGCACCGCAGGACACCAGCGCCGACACGGCCGTGCGGATCATGCAGGCGCTCGATGCCCTCCGGCAGCGCGACGACTACCTCGCGCGCATTCCGGTGCGAGAGGACGACCGCGTGGTCTTCGTCGATGTCGACGACATCATCTGGATCCGATCCAACCGCAACAGCGTGCAGATCCACGTGCCCGGCCGCGTGCACGAGCTCCGCGAAACCATGACCGCGCTGCAGGCCCGTCTGGATCCGCGTCGCTTCGCGCGTGTGCATCGCTCGGCGATCATCAACATCCAGCGCATCAAGACCATCGACCCCTGGTTCAACGGCCACCACGTGGTCACGATGGACAACGGCCAGCAGCTGCGCATGAGCCGCTATCAGAACGACACCTTCCTGCGTCTGGTGACGACGCAGCGTCCCGGTAGCCAGGCGCCGGACACGGCCGGATAAGCGCCAGCGGCGAGCGACTGCGGGCGCGTTCCGGGAGGCCCGTGCCGGTCCCGCGACACCGCGATTTCGTCTACCGCTCGTCCGCCGGACGCACCCGCCAGACCGGCGTCATCGTGACGGTCTGCGACTCGCTCATCAGCTGCAGTTCGCCGTCCTGGATCATCGCGGTCAGACGCATGCTCCGCTGCAGCAGACCGACCGCCTCTTCGATCTTCGCCGGGTCGAGATCGACCACGGTGAGGTTCTTCAGGCGCGTGAGCGAATTCGCGATCCGCTCCCACCAGATCTGCGCGGCGTTGCCGCTGTAGTTCACCACCACGACCTGGCGCGAGCGTCCGCTGGCCTTGCGGATGCGGCTCTCGTCCGGCTGGCCGAGATCGATCCACTGCTCGATGTCGCCGGTGTAGTCGCGGCGCCACAGATCCGGCTCTTCCTCGTTGCTGAGGCCGCGGCCGAATTCGAGGCGTTCGTCGGCGAACAGCGCGAAGGTGATCAGCCGCACCATCAGACGCGCTTCGGTCTCCGACGGGTGCTGCGCCAGCACGAGGTCGTGCGAGGCGTAGTAATGCCGGTCCATGTCGGTGACCTGGAGTTCGGCTTTGTAGACGGTGGCCTTGGGCGCCATGAGGACGGGTCTGCGCGAGAGAGGCGCGATTGTAGGTTAAACAGGCGTCAAGGCTGGGCGCGGATGTGGTCACGGGCACATCATTCCCCGGCTGAGAGCATGCGCGACATGCCTGATACACGCCGTTCCGCCCCTGCCCCCCTGTTTTCCGACACCACGCCGCCCGCGCTGCTCGAGCGAGTCGACGCCTGGGATCTGGCCGTCGCCGACGGTCCGGTCATCGCGACCGCGATCCACGACGGGCATACGCTTCGCCCGTCGCTGCGCGCACGCGTCAAGCTCGACGACGATGCGCGCTGGCGCGAGGAAGACCCGCTCACCAGCCTGCTGACCCAGGTCGGCGACACCCGACTGCGGGTGCGCCAGTCGCGCTTCGAGGTCGATCTCAACCGCCCGCGGGCCGAAGCCGTCTACACCGGTCCCGAGGCCTGCTGGGGCCTGGATGTCTGGACCACACCGCTCGACGACGCGGAACGTGAGACGTCGCTGGCACTGCACGACCGCTTCTACGACACGATCGGTGAGCTGATCGACCGCACGGTCGCCCGTTGGGGCAGCGCGCTGCTGATCGACATTCACAGCTACAACCACCGCCGCGATGGACCCGACGCCGCGCCCGCGTCGCAGGATGCCAATCCCGACATCGAACTCGGCATCACCACACTCGATCCCGAGCGTTGGGGCGAGACTGCGAAGCGCTTCGCCAATGTGCTGCGCCGGCATCCCGTGCGCGGCGCTTTGCCGGACGTGCGCTGCAATGTGCGCTTCCCGACCGGCGGCCACTTTCCCGAATGGGTCTTCGAGAACTGGGGCGATCGCGTCTGCACGATCTCGCCCGAGTACAAGAAGATCTTCATGGACGAATGGAGCGGCCAGGCGGACGTCCCCGCGCTGTACGCGCTGCGCGATGGCCTGTCGCATGCGGTCGACGCGGTGCGTCCGGAGTTCCTCAAGTGAGCGTGGGTGTTGCCCGGCGGCCGGTCGCACGACCGTTGCCGCCGGTGGCCGCGCACGTCGACGAAGCGCTCGCCGCGCTTGATGCACGGCTCGACTGGCTGCTGGCCCTGTCGCCGCTCGACGGCGTGGGTTTGTGGAACGCCTTCGAAACCTCGGGCCGCACGCTCGAACCGACGCTGCGATACGTCGATCTCGACACCGATCTGGTCGAAACGCGCCGGGCACTCGATGCCCTGCCCGTCAGCGAGATCGAATCGCCGGCGCTGCAGGCACTGCTGGCCGAGAAGCAGGGCGAACTGGGCCGCATGATCGATCTGGTCGAACAGCGCGACCAGGCCGGTTTCGTCGATGCCAGCGTCGCGCTGTTCGGCGCGGTGGAGCCGGAACTGCTGGTGCTTGCCGAGCGCATCTTGGCGAGCGTGGGCAGCGGTGAACCGCTGTCTGCCGACTGCGGCATCGACGAGGTGCGCAGCCAGGTCGACGCCGAGATCGCCTGGTACCGCACGCAGGCGCCGGACTTCCACATCGACGTCGTCGTGGATACCGACATCAGCTCGATGCTGATGGTCTCGCACGGCACGTTCTACATCGACGGCAACATCCGCCTGCCGCGGGCACGCGTGCAGCCGCTGATCCAGCACGAGATCGGCACGCACGTCGTCACCCGCCACAACGGCCGGCAGCAGGCCTTGCGCCAACTCGAAGTCGGTCTGGCGCACTACGACCCGATGCAGGAAGGCCTCGGCGTACTCGGCGAGTTTCTTGCCGGCTACCTGCCCGGCGAGCGTCTGCGCATCCTCGCTGCACGCGTGGTCGCGACCTCGATGGCCGCACGCGGCGAACAATTGCCGGCGATTTTCGCCTGCCTGCACGAAACCCACGACATGCCGACCGACGACGCGTTCGATGTCGCCGTGCGCGCGCGACGCGGTGGTGGGTTGACCAAGGACGCGGTCTATCTGCGCGGTTTGCGCGATCTGCTCGCATACCTGGAAGCCGGCGGCGATTTCGACGCCCTGTTCCTCGGCAAGTTCGCATTGCCGCAGCTGGAACTGCTGGACGCGCTGGTCGACGACGGCTGGATCGTGCCGCCGGTCCTGCTGCCCCGCTACACCACCCACGAGGATTTCCGCAGCCGCCTCGACGCCTGCCGGCGCACGCCGGTCGAGCGCCTCTTCCACACACACCGCACCCCGGAGCATGCTGCATGACAGACGGACACCCCCTGCGTTTCGGCTTTGTCGTCAACGATGTCGACACCGAGCAGGACAACTACACCACGATCCGTCTAGCCCGCCGCGCCCTGTCGCGCGGCCATGAGATCGCGCTGATCGGTCTCGCCGACTTCACCTACGACGCCGACGGCACTGTGCGCGCCTGCGCGCACATGCCCTGCGGACAGGATTACGCCGACGATGCGGCCCTGCTCGCCGACCTGCAGTCGGACGAGTGTCCGACCGAACGCATTTCCGTCGACGATCTCGACGTGCTGATGCTGCGCAGCGATCCCGCCGACGAGATGGTCGAGCGCCCCTGGGCGCCCGGCAGCGGCCTGCTGTTCGCGCAGCTCAGCGCGCTGAAGCGGGCACTGGTGGTCAACGACCCGACGCACCTGACCGACGCCTCGAACAAGACCTACTTCCAGCATTTCCCCGAAGAAGTCCGCCCCGTCACCTGCATCAGCTGCGACATCGACGAGATCAAGGCCTTCATCGAAGCGCGCGACGGCTACGGCGTCATCAAGCCGCTGCAGGGCTCCGGTGGCCAGAGCGTGTTCGTGGTCACCCCGGAAAGCGCCGGCAATCTCAACCAGATGATCGACGCGGTGCTGCGCGACGGCTACGCGATCGCCCAGGAATACCTGCCCAAGGCGAAGGACGGCGACCTGCGTCTGCTGATGCTCAACGGCCGTCCGCTCGAAGTCGACGGCACCTACGCCTGCATCCGTCGCTACAACGACAGCGGCGATGCGCGCAGCAACATCAGCGCCGGCGGCAAGTACGAGATGGCCAAGCCCGACGCCGATGCCTTGCGTCTGGCCGAACTGGTCGCGCCGAAACTGATCCGCGACGGCATGTACTTCGTCGGCCTCGACATCGTCGGCGACAAGCTGATGGAAGTGAACGTCGACACCCCCGGCGGCATCAACATGCTCGAGGAACTGACCGGTCTCGATTTCTCGGGCCGCATCCTCGAAGACCTGGAGCGCAAGCTGCGCCTGCGCAAGCATTACGGCAGGACGCTCAGCAACGTCGAACTGGCGATGCTCTGAGCCACGCGGGCGTCAGATCCGGTTGGCGATCTCGATGAGGTTGCCGTCCGGATCGCGCACGTAGACGGACAGGATCGGGCCGGTCGCCCCCGTGCGGGGCACCGGCCCGTCTTCGATGTGGACGCCCGCCGCATGCAGTTCGGCCTGCACCCGGTCCAGCGGCGTCGCGGTCAGCAGGCACAGGTCCGCCGATCCGGGCGTGGCGCGCAGTGCCTTCGGTTCGAATTCGTGGCCGGCCTGGTGCAGGTTGATCTTCTGCGCTCCGAACGCGAGCGCCCGTCTGCCCGCGCCGAAGCTCACGACCTGCATGCCGAAGACACGGTTGTAGAACCTGCAGGTCGCGTCGATGTCGGCGACGGTCAACACCAGATGGTCGAGTGCGTTGATGCGCATGGCATCAGTCTCCGGTCGATGCGATGGACGGATGCGCCGGTGACGGCGTGTCCGGCGCGTGGCGCTGGAGATGTCGAGCCGCGACGAAGGCGAACGCCAGCAACACGAGCGCACCGCCGGCCAGCACCGGCCAGCCGCCGTGGGCCCACAGCCAGCCGCTGGTCGCGCCGATCAGGCTCGAGCCCATGTAGTACGAAAGCAGATACAGCGAGGCCGCATGGCTGCGATGCGTGCGGCCGAGCCGGCCCACCCACGCGCTCGCCGCGGCATGCGCGATGAAGAAGCCGATCGTCAGCAGCACCAGACCCGGCACGATCATCCATAGCGTCGGCGCCAGCGTCAGCAGCACGCCGGCCGCGGCCACCACGACACCGGCGACGACGACCGGGCCGCGACCGAAGCGATCCGACAGACCACCGGCGACGGTCGAACTGACGATGCCGAACACGTAGGCGCTGAAGATCCAGCCGATCTCGGCCTGCCCCAGAGCGAACGGCGCCGCGCCGAGCCGGAAGCCGAGATAGTTGTAGACGCTGACGAACACGCCCATCACCAGGAACGGGATCGCGAACAGCCACGGCAGCAGCGGATCGCGCAGATGCCCGCCCCAGGCGCGCAGATGGAAGCGCAGATTGATCCCGCGCTGGCGCACGAAGTGTCGCGATTTCGGCAGCAGCCAGACGAAGGCGATCGCGACCAGCAGATCGAAGCCGCCCAGCAGCGCGAGCGCGGTCCGCCAGTCGAACCAGTCGGTCAGGAAGCTCACCGACAGCCGCCCCATCATCCCGCCGAAGGCGTTGCCGGCGACGTAGAGCCCGACCGCCGACCCCAGCCGCTGGGCGGGGAATTCCTCGGCAAGATAGACCATCGCCACCGCGGGCACACCGCCGAGCGCAATGCCTGCGAGTGCGCGCACGAGTACGAGGCTCGGCCAGTGCGACAGCATCGCGGCGAGCATCGTCAGCATCGCGGCGACCGCCATCGACACGAACATCAGGCCACGTCTGCCGAGATTTTCCGATACGGCGCCGGCGCAGAAGATCGACAGCGCCAGCCCGAGAGTCGCCAGCGACAGTGGCAGCGAACTCGCCGCCGGCCCCACGTCGAACTCGCGCGCGAATTCGGGCAGCAGCGGCTGCACGCCGTAGAGCAGCGAGAACGTGGCGAAGCCGGCGAGGAACAACGCAAGGCGGATACGGCCGGGGCGCAGAGGCGCCGGCGAAGTGGCGGACATCGGGGACAGGTGCAGCGACGTGGGCGGTCAGTATCGGCCTGCGGGGTCACGCAGGCCAGCGATGGGCATGGATCGATGTGTCGCGCGGCAGCCTGACCGCGCAGGCTTCAACCCGGCGCAGGCCCCGCCGGCACCGGCGCATTGCCGCCGCGCACCACACGCACCGGCACGGATTTGGCGGCAGGCACGTGGCTGTCGATCGCATGGTGCGAGACCGGAATGAGCGGATTGCATTCCGGGTAGTAGGCCGCAATGCAGCCGCGGGGAATGCGATAGGGGATCGCGCGCAAGCCGCCGACTTCGCGGACTTCGGAATCGTCATCGAAGTCCGCTGCGAGCGTGATCTGTTCGCCGTCGTCCAGACCCAGCTCGGCGATGTCGTCGGCGTGCATCAGCACCACGCGGCGCGTGCCGTCGATGCCGCGGAAGCGGTCGTGATAGCCGTAGACCGTGGTGTTGAACTGGTCGTTGCTGCGCACGGTCAACAGGCGATAACGCCCCACCTTGTCGGCGAAGCCGGTCGCACAGATCACGTCGGGCACGTGGAACTCGGCCTTACCGCTCTCGGTCGACCAGCGCCGCTCGCGCGCCGCGACCGGACGCGGAAAACCGCCTGGCGTGTACAGGCGTGCATTGAAATCGCGGAACTGCTCGGGATACGTCTCCTCGATCGCATCGCGCACACTTGCGTAATCCTTGACCCAGTCCTGCCACGGTACACAGGCGGCGCGTTCGGGCGACAGGATCGCCTGCGCGAGCGCGGCGACGATCGCAGGCTCGGAGCGCAACATCGGACCCGCCGGCGGGCTGTTGCCGAACGAGGCGTGGATGCAGGTCGTGCTGTCTTCGATGCTGACTTTTTGCGCCACGCCGTCCTGCACGTCTTCCTCGATTCGGCCCAGGCACGGCAGCAACAGCGTCTCGCGCCCGCACAACAAATGGTTGCGGTTGAGATGCGTGGCCACCTGCAGGCTTAGCGTAAGTCCCTGCCACGCCGGCTCCAGACGACCGGTATCGGGTGCGGCGCGGGAAAAATTGCCACCCAGCCCGATGAAGGCTTCGACACTGCCATCGAGGATGCCTTCGACCGTGCCGACCGTATCGAGCCCCTTCTCGCGCGGCGGCTCGAAGCCGTACTGCGCGACGATTCTGTCGAGCGGCACGAGCTCGGGCTTTTCGGAAATGCCGACGGTGCGCTGCCCTTGCACGTTTGAATGCCCGCGCACCGGGCAGATGCCCGCGCCCGGACGGCCGACGTTGCCGCGCATCAGCGCGAGATTGCAGACCATGCGCACGTTGTCGACGCCGTGGCGGTGCTGGGTCAGGCCCATGCCGTAGATCAGGATCGACGACTCCGCCTGCGCGTAGACACCCGCGACGCCCTCGATGTCGGCGCGTGACAGTCCACTCTCGCGTTCGATGTCGGTCCAGTCCGCGGCCCGCAGCCAGGCTTCGAAGGCTTCGAAACCATTGGTGTGGGTCTCGATGAAGCCGACATCGAGCACGCGCGGGCGGCCTTGCGCCTGCGCGGCGTCGTCGAGATCGAGCAACGCGCGTGCCAGTCCCTGCATCAGCGCGATGTCGCCGCCCGCACGCACCGGGAAGTAGGCATTGCTGATCCGCGTCGACGCGCCGGTGGCCATCGCCAGCGGTTCCTGTGGATTGGTGAAGCGCTCCCAGCCGCGTTCGTACAAGGGATTGAAGGTGATGATCTCTGCGCCACGGCGCGCGGCCTCCTGCAGCGGATGCAGCATGCGCGGACTGTTGACGCCGACGTTCTGGCCGAAGGAGATGATGCAGTCGGTGTGTTCGAAATCTTCCAGCAGCACGGTGCCGACCGGCACGCCGATGCTGCGCGGCAGGCCCACAGACGTGCTCTCGTGGCACATGTTGGAGCTGTCTGGGAGATTGTTGTTGCCGTACAGCCGCGCCAGCAGGCCGTACATGTAGGACGTTTCGAGCGAGGCGCGTCCCGAGGCGTAGAACACGGCGCGCTCGGGCGCCATGCCGCGCATCACGCCGCCGGCGATCGCGAAGGCCTCGTCCCAGGACACCGGCACGTAGTGATCACTGGCCGCGTCGTAGCGCATCGGCTCGACCAGCCGGCCCGCCGCTTCGAGATCGTGATCGGCCCAGGTCAGCAGTTCGGTCACGGTGTGTTGCGCGAAGAAGGCGGCATCGGCGCGGCGGGTGTCCAGCTCCCACATCGTGGCCTTGGCGCCGTTCTCGCAGAATTCGGCGGTGTGCGGCTCGGCCGGCTTGGCCCAGGAACAGCTCACGCAGGCGAAGCCGTCGATCTTGTTCTGGCGTTGCAGCTGTCGCGCACCCTCGATCGTCTGCGCACCGTCGCCGGTGCCGTAACGCAGCAGCGATCGCACCGAACCCCATCCGCCCGCGGGCGCCTCGTAGGGCTTGAACGTGGGATGCGACTCGCTCATGACGGACTCCGGCTTCGACTCATGCCTTACCGTCGCCGACTACATCTCCCCGCGACGTGAATGTCGGCCTCACGACGTTTCAACGTCCACGGGCGCAAGGTGAGCCCATGCAGGATGTCGCCAAATTGCGCTGCCCCTGGTGCGGAGAACGTTTCGAGACACTGGTCGACGCCAGCGTCGGCGATGCGGATTACGTCGAGGACTGTCCGGTTTGCTGCCGACCCATTGAAATGCATCTCGCCGTGGACGACGACGGCATCCGCCTCGACGCCGGACGCGAGGACTGAGACACCGTCAGGCCGGGCTGACCGGCGTGAGCTCCCAGAACGTCTGCACCAGGGGCGCCGCATCCTCCCAGCTCACATCAGGGTTGCGACGCAGCCGTAGCCAGCCTTCGCGCAACTGGGACTCGCACTCGTCCCACGAGCGCTCGCCCAGATATTCCCGGGACATCTGTCCGTACACCCGGCACAACTCGACGTCTTCAGCGTTCACGTCGGCATCCTTGTTGGAGGGTGAGACGCGGCCAGCTCGGCCGCACCGTGTCGGCAGCATGTGAACAGGGCGCAGTCAGGGTCTGTGCGCTAACGCACGTAGTTCAGTCAGCTGTATGCGCGTTGCCGTACATACGACACCGCATTCAGACGGGAAAATCCATACTCGTTCATCCGATGGACCTTTCGCTGCGCATGAAGAAGAAAGCGCCCTGGGCGCCGCTCAATGGACTGCTGCAGGACCTGCCCGACGACGTGTGCGACCGCGTCGGCGACGAGGTCCAGCTGGTCGACATGCCGGCCGGCAAGGTGCTGCACGAAGCCAATGTGGCCCAGACGACGATCTACTTCCCGCGCGAAGGCATCGTGTCGTTGATGTATGCGCTGGAGAGTGGCGATACCAGCGAGTTCGCGATGGTCGGTAACGAAGGCGTGGTCGGTATCGGTCTGCTGACCGGCGCCCGCAGCGTCCCCACGCGCGCCGTGGTCAAGGTCGGCGGCGAAGCTTTGGCCCTGCGCGGCGAGTTCGCGATCCGCGAGTTCCAGCGCGGGGGTGCGTTCCAGGAAATCCTGCTGCGCTATTTCCAGGCCTTGGTGACCCAGACCGCGATGACCGGCGTCTGCAACCGCCACCACACGGTCGACAAGCAACTGTCGCGCTGGCTGCTGCTGGTCAACGATCGGGTGGGTTCGGTCGAGATCAAGATGACCCAGGAGCAGATCGCGCATCTGCTGGGCGTGCGCCGCGAAGGCATCACCGAGGCCGCGCGCCGTCTGCAGGAAGACGGCTGCATCCGCTACAGCCGCGGCGTGATCCAGGTGCTGGACCGCGAATGTCTCGTGGCGCGCTCCTGCGAGTGCTACGGCGTGGTGCGGACCGAGTACGACCGGCTGCTGCGCCCCGCGCTCGAAGGCTGAGCGCCACGGGCGCGCGCATCGGCGCGGGCCTCGTCACACCTCGGCATCACGGCCCGTTGCGCGGGCCGCGCGAGCATGTATGTCTTCCCTACAAGGAGTCGTCCATGAGCCGGATCCCACCCCGCATCTTCACCAGCCGCGAGGATCTCGATGCGATCGAACAGCGCATCGTGCTGCTCGATGACGAGGCGCGCGTGCGCGTCACGCTGGACGACGGCAGCGTCGTCGAAGGCACGGTCTCTGCCCGGCCGACGCTGGAGGTCTTCCGCAACGGCGACGGCGATGAAGGCCACAACGCACGGCTGAGGCTCGACGATGCCGCGCAGCCGGCGACGCCGCATTACGTGTGGGTGGGCGACGTCCGCGACATCGAGCGGCTCGGTACAGCCTGAGCCGCGTCGATCACGCGATGGCGCCGCGCATGTTGGCGCGTCGCCAGTGCCCTGCCTCACTCCTCGCAGCGCACGCGACTGACGCCCTCGCCGGCATCGTCGCCGACGAACAGGGTGTCGGGCCCGTCCAGACGCAAGAGCCGCTCGGCAGTCCAGGTCTGGCCTTCGCCTTCGTAATCCGCAGTCACGCGCACTGCGTCGTTGTCGAGTGGCAGTACCGACGTCGGCGTGGCGATGCTTTCGTGGAAGCGCAGCGCGCCCGGTTCGAGACGCAGCGCCATATCACTGCCGCCGGACCTGCAGGCGTCGGCATCCGCATCCCATCGGCCGAGGAAACGGTCTGGAATCGTCGTCGACGCGTCGTCGTCTCCCAGCTCGCCCGGCGGTGTCGGCACCGGCATCGATGCGGGCCGCGCGCAGCCGCGGAACGGGCCGCGCCCATCGATGGTCAGCAGGCCCGTCATCGGGAAGCGCGCGCCGGACATGTCGTCCTCGCAGCGCATGCGGCGCACGATCAGTACCACCGAGCCGTCCGCATCCGATGCGTCGATGCGCCGGCCATCGGCAGTCATCGAGACGCGTGCCCCGGTGAAGCGGCGTTCCGGCGCATCGACACCGCGCAGGACCACCGTGTCGCCCTCGACGGTGGCCTGCCAGAACGGTTCGTTGGTCGACACGACCACGTCGTCGTCGCTGCTCGCGGCCGGCGCAGTCGCCTCCGGTGCTGGCGTCGCAGGTGCAGTGGCGCTGCCGGGTGCGATTTCGGGTTGACAGGCGGCCAGCAGCAATGCGGCAGGCAGCAGCAGGTGGACCGGGTGGATTCGCATGTCGGGATGCCTCGGAGTGGACTGGACGCCAGCATCGCCGGTCGCGTGTTCATGTCCGGTCACGCGCGTCCGGAATCCGCCGCAAGCGCATGATTGCGTTGCGGTTTTCGCTGCAGCGCAGCATCACGCCCACATGTCGACTCCGGGTGAAAATATCCAGCATATTCAATATGTTATAATTTCGGACCTTCGCTGATCTTGCCGGAGGTCTGCCATTCCAGTCGTCCGTAATCTTGCCGCGCTGTTCGCCGGCGTCGCCCTGCTGCTGATGGGCAGTGGCCTGCTGGGCACGCTGCTGGCGGTGCGCGGCCGGATCGAGAACTTCGACGACCAGACGATGGGCCTGATCATGTCGGGCTACTTCGTCGGCTTCTTCCTCGGCACGTATCTGGCGCCGGGGCTGATCCAGCGGATCGGCCACATCCGCGCCTTCGCGTTCTACTCGGCGCTGGTCGCCGCCGCGATCCTGCTGCATCCGGTGTTCGTGAATCCCTGGGCCTGGGGCGCGCTGCGCGTGCTGACCGGCGTCGGCCTGGTCGGCCTGTACACGGTGATCGAAAGCTGGCTCAACGTGCAGGCGCCGCCGGACAAGCGCAGCCAGGTGTTCGCGGTCTACATGGCGGTGAACCTGCTGGCACTGGCCGCCGGCCAGTGGTTCATCAGCTTCATGGATCCGTCGACGTTCGTGCTCTTCAGCGTCGTCGCGATCTTCATCTGCGTCGCGGCGTTGCCGGTCGTCGCCAGCCGCATGGTGCAGCCCACACTGCCGGCCGTGCCGCGACTGGCATTGGCCTCGCTGTGGCGCGCGGCGCCGGCGGCCGCGAGTGGTTCGCTGCTGGCAGGCGTCGCGATGGGCGGTTTCTGGGGCATGGGCGCGGTCTACGCTACCGGCCTGGGCCTCGATCTGCAGGGCATCGCGGCGCTGATGAGCGCGACGATCCTCGGCGGCGCGCTGCTGCAATGGCCGATCGGCCGCGCGTCCGATCGCGGCGATCGCCGCACGACGCTGGCCATCATCTGCGCGATCGCGGCCGTGATCGGCGTGGCGATGATGTTCGCCGCAGACCGGTCGCATGTCGCGCTGTTCGGCCTGTTCTTCCTGTTCGGGGGCGTGGCGTTCGCGATCTACCCGCTGTGTGTCGCGCATCTGCTCGACCATCTGCCGGTCGAGGACACGCTGTCGGGCTGCTCGAGCCTGCTGCTGCTCAACGGCGTGGGCTCGGCGATCGGCCCCGCACTCGCCGGCGCCGCGATGGTGCGGTTCGGGCCGTCCGCCCTGCCCGCCTCGTTCGCGATCGTGCTCGGCGTACTGGCAGTGATCGCCGCGGGCCGTCGCCTGATCCGTCGTCGCGACCGTGAGCATCCGTCCGTCTTCCACCCGATGCTGCGCACCACCCCGTCCGCACTCGAACTGCTGCCCGAAACCGGCCCCGCACCCGAGGGCCCCGACCTTTCCGATCCGCACCACAAGGACCCACGTTGACTCAGGAATCCACCAACACAGACCTCACCCCCGCCAATACCCCGTTCGTCCCGCGACTCATGCTCGCGACCGATCTCGACGGCACCTTCCTCGCCGGCTCGCCCGCGCACCGCCAGCAGCTCTACCGTCTGGTCGACCGCCACCCCGAGATCCGCCTGACCTTCGTCACCGGCCGCGGCCTCGAAGCCGTCATGCCGCTGCTGTCCGACCCCAGCCTGCCGCGCCCCGACTACGTGATCTGCGATGTCGGCGGCACCGTCGTCGACGGCCACACGCTGCAGCCGATCCAGCCCCTGCAGACGCGCATCGACCGTCGCTGGCCGGGTGAGCGCGCGGTGGCCGATGCGATGGCCGGCTTCAACGGCCTCGTGCGCCAGGACGTGCCGCAGGAGCGCCGCTGTTCCTATTTCTGCGAGCCCGACGCGCTGGCCGGCATCCGCGGCGAGATCGAAGCCACCGTACGCAAGCTCGGCTGCTCGGTGCTGTACTCGGCCGACCGCTATCTCGACATCCTGCCGCCTGACACCGACAAGGGCCGCACGCTCGCCGCGCTCGCCGACCATCTCGAGCTGCCGCGCGATCGCGTACTCGTCGCCGGCGACACGCTCAACGATCTGTCGATGTACACCTCCGGATTCCAGGGCGTCTGCGTGGGCGAATCCGAGCCCGCACTCGTCAAGGCCACCGACCAGCTGTCGAACGTGTTCCAGGCGCAGGCGCCGGGCTGCGGCGGCATTCTCGAAGCGATCACGCACTTCGATCTGCTCGACTCCGACGATCCGTATCTGCGCCAGACGATCGAGCGCAGCACCGGCCAGTCGGATCTGGTGATGGTCTATCACCGTCTGCCCTACGAGGAATACGTGGAGGACGGCCAGCGCAAGCGCCGCCGCCCGACGTCGCCCAACGGCATCATCCCGAGCCTGCTCGGCTTCTTCGGCAGCGGCCAGAAAGGTTCGTGGGTCGCGTGGAGCGTCGACGATCCCAAGCTCGGCAAGTTCGAGACGCGCACGCCGGTCGATCCCGATGCGTATCCCGACCTCACCGTCGCGCGCGTGCCGCTGACCCAGACCGAGGTCGACGCGTTCTACAAGCGGTTCTCGAAGGAAGCCTTCTGGCCGATGCTGCACACGTTCTGGGAGCGCGCGCGCTTCAGCGAGGACGACTGGAACATCTACCTGCGGGTGAACCGCAAGTTCGCCGAGGCCACCGCGGCCGAAGCCGCGCCCGGCGCGACCGTGTGGCTGCACGACTACAACCTGTGGATGGTGCCGGCCTACCTGCGCGAACTGCGCCCGGACGTGCGCATCGCGTTCTTCCACCACACCTACTTCCCGTCGGCCGACGTGTTCAACGTGGTGCCGTGGCGCCGCGAGATCCTCGGCAGCCTGCTGCAGTGCGACTACATCGGCTTCCACATCCCGCGCCAGGTCGAGAACTTCGTCGACGTGGTGCGCGGTGCGATGCCGACCGAAGTGCTGGAACGCGAAGGCTGCGCGCCGCGCTTCCTGACCTACGGATGCGCGGTCGGTCTGGACGAGACCACGACGCGCATCCGCGTCGGCGATCGCGTCGTCGGCCTGGGCGCGCATCCGGTCGGCACCGACATCAAGCGCATCGAGACCGGCCTGGCGCATCCGCGCGTGCGCGTGCGCCTAGAGCAGATCCGACGCGAGTTCTCCGGCCGCAAGCTGGTGCTGTCGGTCGAACGGCTCGACTACACCAAGGGCACGCTGGAGAAACTGCTCGCGTTCGAGCGTCTGCTCACCGAACAGCCGGATCTGCGCGGCAAGGTCAACCTGCTGATGGTGTGCGTGCCGGCGGCGAAGGAGATGACCGTCTACCGGGAACTGCAAACGCAGATCGAACAGGCGGTCGGTCGCATCAACGGCCGCTACGCGATGCTCGACTGGACACCCGTGCGCTTCTTCGCACGAGGCCTGCCGTTCGAAGAGGTGCTGGCGCACTACGCGGCCGCCGACATCATGTGGATCACACCGCTGCGCGACGGCCTGAATCTGGTCGCCAAGGAGTTCGTCGCCGCGCAGGGCATCGAAGGCTCCTCGGGCACGCTGGTGCTGTCGGAATTCGCTGGCGCCGCCGCCGAACTCAAGGGCGCGGTGCTGACCAATCCGCACGATCTGACCGATCTCGTCGCCGGGTTGCGCCAGGCGTTGTCGATGCCGGAACACGAAGCCGTCGGCCGCCAGCGCCAGCTGTTCGACATCGTCCACTACTACGACGTCGAACGCTGGGGCCGCGATTTCCTCGCCGCCGTGGAGACTGCCGGCAGCGGCGCCGACCAGCATCGCTATGCGATGCGTGGACTCGCCGCCTGAGCGGATGCGGGAGCGCTTCGCGCAGGCATGTGCGAAGCGCTTCCGCGTGTTGCGTGGGACTCGCGTTCCACTGCATCGGACGCGCCGTTCCAGACGCATCGCGTGAATCCAGCACCTCTCCCTCCGGAAGAGCGCCTGCCCCGGACTTGATCCGGGGTCGACGCGCATCGCGCGTCGGGTGAGGGAACGACTGACGGAACAAGTTGAAGTCCCGCGCTTCCTCGCAGCTTCAGGGCTGGAGATACGCTGGATGAAAGCAACGATGGGTTTCGCTGCGCTCCACCCATCCTGCGTAGAACCAGCGTCGCTTCGGCGACGCTACTCTCCGTTCACTGCGCCTTCCCTAGCCTGCGGTGACCTGTCGGCACCACGCCGGCGCCCGACTCGAAGAGGACGCCACATGCGCGCAGCACCCGCCACCGCTCTCCTGCTCACGTTCGCACTGGCCGCCTGCAGCGGCGAATCGACGCCCGCATCGCCGGCCGTGGACACCCCGCCGCCTCCGCCGCCTGCCGCCGCGCCTGCGGAAGAGGCACCGCCGACCGGTTCGCTCGCCGCGCGCGATGCCGAGACCGAGCCGTCGAACACGATCAACTACGACTGCGAGGGCACGCGCATCACGCTCGCCCAGGAAGGCGCAGGCGACGACGCCCGCGTGCAGTTCGTCGTCGACGGCGTGACGCTCGACCTGCCGCGTGCCGAGACCGCGCAGGGCGATCGTTTCGCCGATGCCGACGGCAACGTGTTCTGGAGCCACGGTACCGACGAGGCACGCTTGACCCTCCAGGGCCAGCACGAGCGCAACTGCGCCCGCGTCTACTGACGCATCGGCGCATTCATCGCCTCCGGGAAACGGAGGCGATATGCTCGCCACGCCCCTCCTCGCCCCCACGCGTCGATCCGATCCACCCAAGGCAAGGAGACGACCATGCGCTGGTTCACCCCCGTGTTCACTGTGGCCATCGGCCTGTCGCTGGCGGCGTGTTCGCCGGCAGAAGCACCGCCCGCCGATGATGCGGCGACGCCGCCGGCAAGCGGCAGTACCGAAGAACAGGCTCCCGCTCCGGAAACACCGAGCACCGATGCGGCGCCACTGCCGCAGGTGATGCATTACGACTGCGAAGGCACCCCGGTCGATGCGACGTTCGATGGCCGCGGCCAGGTCAGCGTCGCGGTCGACGGCGCCACGTACGTCCTGCGGACAGAAGAAGCGGCGTCGGGCACGAAATACGTCGACGACGCCGGCGTGGTGCTGTGGACACGCGGTGCACAAGATGCGCTGCTGACGCGCCCCGATCATCCCGACCGCACCTGCACGGGTTCGCCCGCGGCGCCGGTCTGAGTCTCCGTGTGCGCGCGAACGCGCGCATGTGTTTCTTGTAGGTGTGGACGCGCGCCTCCAGGCAGGCGCGCGTTCCGTTTCGTGGCAGGCAGGTAGACCATGGTCCAGCAGGCATCGGGTGGGTGCGCCGCTAAGCTGGGCGGTCGTTTTCCACGACGGTACCCGCCATGTTCCAGCGCGCCACGCGCCTGTCCGTCCGACTAGTCGAACGGTTCCTGCCCGACGCCTACGTCTTCGTCCTGATCTTCACCGCGCTGGCTTTCATCGCCGCCTTCGCGATCGAACAGACTCCGCCGCTCGAACTCGTCCGCTACTGGGGCACCGGATTCTGGGAGCTGCTCGGCTTCTCGATGCAGATGCTGCTGGTGCTGGTGACCGGCTTCATTCTGGCCAAGACGCCGCCGGTCAAACGCGGCCTGACCTGGATGGCCTCGCGCTGTCGCACGCCGAAAAACGCGATCGTCGTCGTGACCCTGGTGGCGATGGCGGCGAACTGGATCAACTGGGGTTTCGGCCTGGTGATCGGCGCGCTGTTCGCGCGTGAGGTCGCACGCTTCGTCAAGGTCGATTACCGCCTGCTCGTCGCGAGCGCGTACTCGGGTTTCATCATCTGGCACGGCGGACTGTCGGGTTCGATTCCGTTGACGATCGCCACCGAAGGCCACTTCATGCAGGAAGCGATCGGTCTGATTCCGACGTCGGAGACGATCTTCGCGCCGTTCAATCTGCTGATCGTCGCGCTGCTGGTGATTGCGATTCCACTGATCAACCGCGCAATGACGCCGTCCGACCAGGACGCCGTGCTGTTTACCCCGCCCGAAGATCCCGAGCCGCCGGTGCTCGCGCAGGAATCCAGCCCGGCCGAGCGTCTTGAACACGGCTGGATCCTGTCGGTCGCGGTCGGTGTCGCCGGTCTGGTGTTCCTCGTCGACCACTTCATCGCCGGCGGCGGGCTCAACCTCAACATCGTCAACTACGGGTTCCTGATGCTCGGCATCGTGCTGCATCGCACGCCGGCCCGGCTGCTGGCCGCGCTGCAGGAAGCGATCAAGGGCGGCGCGGGCATCGTCATCCAGTTTCCGTTCTACGCCGGCATCATGGCGATCCTCGTTGGCTCGGGTCTGGCGACGACGATGTCGGAATGGTTCGTGTCCTTCGCCAGCGCCGGCAGCCTGCCGTTCTGGACCTTCCTGTCGGCCGGCCTGATCAACATGTTCGTACCCTCGGGCGGCGGCCAGTGGGCGGTGCAGGCGCCGGTGATGATTCCGGCCGCGCAGGCGCTGGGTGCCGATCTGCCGCGCGTGGCGATGGCGGTGGCCTGGGGCGATGCGTGGACCAGCATGCTGCAGCCGTTCTTCGCCCTGCCCCTGCTCGCGATCGCCGGGCTCAAGATCAAGGACATCATGGGGTACTGCCTGATGCTGCTGTTCGCATCCGGCGTGATCATCGGCCTAGTGTTCCTGCTGCTCTGATCGTTGCTGCAGAGCCGCCGCGCGCATGACGCGCGGCGGGTCCTGATTCACTCCGCGTGACGCTCCGCGATCTCGGCCAGTCGCGCAGCGAGCGCGTCGCGCGGCCACCAGTGGCCACGTGCCATGACGCCCAGCGGCGCCTGCGCATGCGACAGGTCTTCGCGCGGGTCGCCGGCCAGCAGCACCAGATCCGCGCGACGGCCGACTTCGACGGTGCCGAACGCATCGGGCGTGCCGAGCGCCTGCGCCGCGTTGCGCGTGCCGGTGACCAGCACCTCGTACGGCGTCAGACCGGCGGCCTGCATCATCGCCATCTCGCGATGGATCGAGAAACCGGGCACGTTGAAGAACTGCGGCGCGTCGGAGCCGAGCACGATCGGCGCGCCGCCGTCGTGCAATGCCTTCAGCAGCTCACGTCGCAGCGTGACGAGCGCCTGCGCGGCATCGGGCTGGAAGGTGTCGCGCGCCGCGTACTCGTGTTTCGCACGGCGCCAGCGCTCACGCTCCGACGCCGGCATGTAGCGCATCTCCGGCCACTGCAGCATCGCTTCGGGCGTTTCGGGCGAGGCCATGTGTTCCACCAGGGTCAGCGTCGGCACGTTCCAGGTGCCGGCCGCACGCGTGCGTGCGACGGCCTCGTCGATACGTCCGCGATCGGCCCACTGCACCCAGCCACTGCCGAACCAGCCCGCGTCGCGGTCGCCGGTCTCGGTGCCTGGCGGCACCAGGAACTCGACGTAGCGGTCGAAGTGATCGATCGAGGCCTGCTTCGCATCGAGTGCCACATCCAGCGGCACGCCCTCGGGAATATGGCCGGCGAACGGAATGCCCACCGCGTGCGCGGTCTCGGCCATGCGCGGATATGCATCGGCCGGAATGCTGCCGATCTTGACCAGATCGAAGCCGGCGGCGTGATGCGCACGCACCTCGCGCACGGCTTCGTCTGCATCCCGGCTGCGCAGCCACGGGCTGGCGACGACCATCGTCGGACCGTTGACCTCACCGTGTTCGATGCGCGCGCGCAGTTCGGGATGTGAAACATCGCCGGACATGTTGCGCACCAGCGTGACGCCGTTCGCCAGATACAGGTCCAGCGTGTCCTGCACATAGACCGGATCGTCGCCGCCCGGCACGTGGCCGTGGAATTCGGCGAGGCCCGGCATCAGCACGCGGCCTGCGCCGTCGATGCGCGTCGCATCGTCCGGCACGTCGATGTCGTCGCGCGGGCCGATCGCGGCGATGCGGCCGTCGCGGACGACCACCGTCTGCGACGACAGCCGCACGTCGCGGTCCATCGGCAGCACGTCGACGTCGACGAATGCGAACGTGCCCGCAGCGCCGGCATCCGGGGTCGTCTGCGCCTGCGCCGCGCCGGCCAGCAGCAGACTCGTGGCGGCAAGGCCGTGCCACCACCTCATGTGGACGGACGCGCATGCAGCGCGACATTGAGCTGGTCGATCACCACGATCCAGTCGGCGTCCTCGATGCGCTCTTCGCGTAGCAGCTGCGCCTGCGCATCGCTCCAGAACGGCGCCTCTTCCAGGCGCACGTCGTCGGGCAGCGGACCGTGTTCGGCGATGAAGGCGCGGATCGAGGCCTCGTCATTCGGCAGGCCCAACTGGGCGAAGAGTTCGGAAAACGGATGGACGGTCGATTCCACGATGCACTCCAGGTTGGTCGTGCACCGAGCCTAACGCGGCCTGCGTCAACGCCGTTTCAGGCGCACGCGGAATTCCGGATGCCGGACACGCGAACCGCCCGGCATGCGGGCGGTTCGGTCGACACCTGTGCAGCAGTACGGACTAACTGGCGACTTTCTTGGCGACCGTCAGGCCCAGCACGAACAGCACGACAGCGATAATGACCGCTGCCCAGAACAGGAACTTCGCGATGCCCATCGCGCCACCGGCAATACCGCTGAAGCCGAGCGCGCCGGCGACGAGGCCGATGACTGCGAAAATGATGGCCCACTTGATCATGAAACGTTCTCCTTGCGGGGCGACGCGAATCCACGTCGCCAGTGGCCGAAATCTTCCGCCGCATGCGGTGCGGATCGCGTGAACGCACGCCTGCATCGCGTCAGCGCACGCGGCGGGCGAGCGCGCGCAGCACGCAGAACATCCAGCCGAGAATCAGCACGATTACGGTCTTCTGCGTGAGACCGCGGGGTGCATCGCGCCAGGCGGCGAGCACCCAGACCGACGCGAAACACAGCAGTGCCCACGGCAACGCCCAACGCGCAGTGCGGCGCCACGCGGGATCGCGCAGAAAGCCGAGCGCCTGCACCACCATGCCGGTCGTCGCGAACAGGAACGCGCCCTGCGCGGACACGCCATGGATCAGGCCCTCCAGTGACCGGTCCACGCCCGGCATGTCCATCCACGCGTACGCGGTGATCGACAGCGAGGTGCCCGCGAGCGCGAACAGCAGCAGCGCCGCCGCGCTGCGGGCGGGCGGCGCATGCGTTTCGCGCAAGGCCCAGCCGAGCGCGACCATGCCGATGCCGAGCGCGATGTAGGCGATCTGCAGCAACGGCCCCCAATCACCGATCAGATACAGGCTCATCTGGCTGGCGACGGGATCGAGTTCGGACCGCAGCAGATGCAGCGCGATGGCCGCGGCGACGAAGACGGCGAGACTCGCGGTCGCGACGTGGCAAGCGCGATGGAGCGCCAGGCGCTGCGCAGGATCGATAAATGCTGACATCGGGAACGGGCGTCGGAACTTCGCGACGCATGCTACCGGAGCCGTCACGTTCCGCTAGCCGCGCACCCGTGACGATGCGCACCACTCCGTAGATCCCGTGCTCCGATGCCGCGCGACACCCGCAACCGACACGCCGCGATCCGCCTGCCCGATCTGCGCATCGACAGCTGCAACCTGCCCCTGCGCGATCCCGACGGCGACGGGTTTCTCGGCGATCGCGCGAGCCAGACCGCGTTCCGCCGGTTTCTCGATGCGCGGCGTCGGCACCATTTCACCGGACGCCGCGACCCCTTCGGCCGCACGGCGACCCACGCCATCTCCAAAAGCGAGATCGATCTGGTGCTGGTCGGCGGCGACGCCGATGCCGCGCACCTCGTGCACGCGGCGGTCGAGGATCATGCGCACCAGCTCGCCGGTGTGGTACGCGGCTTTCTGGCGACCGACGACTGGCACGGCGTGCGCCGCATCGTCATCGGCGGCGGGTTTCCCGGCAGCCGCGTCGGCGCGCTGTCGGTGCGCCGCGCCGCACGTCTGCTCAAGCTCGCGCGCAGCGGCGTGGACCTGTCGCTGCTGCGCCACGACGGCGACGATGCCGGCCTGCTCGGCTGGGTGCCGCTCGCCCCGGCGGCGACGCATCGGCACGACGCCTTCCTCGCGGTCGACATCGGCGGCACCAACATCCGCTGCGGCATCGTGGCGCCACGGTTCGACCAGCGCGAGGACGGCAGCCGCGCCCGCGTGCTCGAACGCAGCCAGTGGCGCCATGCCACCGAATCGCCCGATCGCGAGGACGCGGTGACCCGGATGGCGGCGATGCTCAATGGCCTGATCGCGCACGCGCGCACGCTGGGACTGCGGCTGGCGCCGTTCGTGGGCATCGCCTGCCCCGGGCAGATCCACGTCGACGGACGCATCCTGCACGGCGCGCAGAACCTGCCCGGCGACTGGGAGGCCGAGCATTTCCGCCTCGCGGACGTGCTGCAACAGCGGCTGGACCGCATCGGTACGCGCGCGCCGCTGGTCCTGCTGCACAACGATGCCGTGGTGCAGGGGCTGAGCGAGCGCCCGCGCATGGCATCCGTCGAGCGCTGGGGCGTGCTGACCATCGGTACCGGCTTGGGTAACGCCAGCTACACCAACCGCCGCGCCTGAACCGCAGCGCGTGCACCGGGCCGGGCCGGCGCCCCCGGGTGCTATGCTCGATCCTCGGGCCGCGCCCGATCCGTGCGCTCCGCGCGACCTGAGCCGTCGCCCGCCTCGCTTTCTCTCCCGCGTGACCGCCCCGTTCGGGGCTCCGCTCACAGGAAGCGTCGTGCCCGGTTATTCCACCCGTATCGTGAACGTCCAGGTCGGTGAACACGACTACCGCCTGCGCGTGCTCGGCGATCTGCAGCAGTTCGCCGATCCCGATGGTCATGGCGCGGACCTGGGTATTTCGTCGGCGCAGTGGTCCCTGTTCGGCCAGCTGTGGCCGTCGGGTCGCCTGCTGGCGCAGACGATGGAACGCGCCGATGTCGCTGGCAAACGCATTCTCGAGACCGGCTGCGGCATCGGCCTGTCGAGTCTGGTGCTGCAGCGTCGCGGCGCCATCGTGGTCGCATCGGATATCCACCCGCTGACCGAAGGATTCCTCGCCTACAACGCGGCGCTCAACGCGCTGGATGCGGTGCATTACCGGCAGATGCGCTGGGACGTCGCGCTCACCACGCTGGGGCGGTTCGACATGATCATCGCGTCGGACGTGCTGTACGAGCGCACGCATGCGGCGCTGCTGGCCGACGTGGTCGAGCGCTATGCGCAGCCGAGCGCCGAGGTCGTGATCAGCGACCCGGGCCGCGGCAACAGCGCGGCGTTGAGCCGGCTGCTCGACGCGCAGGGCTTCTCGCTGCAGGAGTCGCGCGCCGGCATCGACAACGAGGCCGACGCCCTGCCGCGCGGTCGCATCCTGCATTACCGCCGCGCGATGGGCCGCCTGCAATGAGCGCGCGCGCCGACTGCGACCGCTGCGATGCGGTGTGTTGCCGCCTGACGGTGGTACTGCAACCGGGCGATGTCGTCCCGGCGCGTTTCACCGATGTCACCGACGCCGGGCTGCCGGTCATGGCGCGTGACGAGGAGGGCTGGTGCGTCGCCATCGACAGCGCCCGCATGTGTTGTTCGATCTACGAAAGCCGTCCCGACGTGTGCCGCCGATTCGTCATGGATGGTCCCTACTGCCGCGACATCCGCGCCGATTACATCGAGCGTGGCAGTCGCGGCATCCCGCTGGCGATGTATTGACGGAGTCCACCGGATGTCCCGCACCAAACCCCCGAGTCCCCCGCAGTCCGACACGCGTCACCTGTTCGCAGGCGCGCGCAAACCCAACGAACGTGGTGCATCGCTGACCAGCGACCGCATCGCCGATGATCTGGCCTCGTTCCGCAAGTCGGGCGGCAAGATCGAAGTGCTCGGCAACACGCGCACCCTGACCCGCATCGACGCGCCTGCCGCGCCGCCGGCCGAAGCTGCGCCGCGCAAACGCCGCGCGAGCTGAACTCCGCTGCCGTCGCGTCGACGACGGCGCGGCGATGCACGTGTCCCTATCCTGTGGGCCTGACATCCAGGAGCCGCCCACATGTCGCTGACGCCGCCGATCCGACCCTTCGATGCCACACCGTTGCGCGATCGCGTGGTGCTGGTCACCGGCGGCGCGCAGGGCATCGGGCGCGGGATTGCGCAGGCGGTGCTGGGCGCCGGCGGACGCGTGGTGATCGGCGATCTCGATCGCGATGCCGGCAAGGCCTGCCTCGTCGAATGGGATGTCGGCGACCGCGCCCGTTTCCTGCCGCTCGACGTGGCGCGCGAGGCCTCGGTGCGTGCGTTCGTGTCCAGGGCGCTCGCGGCATATGGACGCATCGACGGTCTGGTCAACAACGCAGGACCTGCCGATCCGGTGATCGATGACGTCTCGACGCTGTCGCTGGCCGACTGGCGACGCTTCATCGACGCGCATCTGACCGGCACCTTCCTGTGCAGCAAGTACACGCTGCCCGCGCTGCGCGAAGCGCGCGGCGCGATCGTCAACATCGCGTCCAGCAGGGTGCTGCAGTCCGAGCCGCATACCGAAGCCTATGCGTCGGCCAAGGGCGGCATCGCCGGATTCACGCATGCACTGGCGATCAGCGAAGGCCCGCAGGTGCGGGTCAATGCGATCAGTCCGGGCTGGATCGTCACCGACGACTGGCGCAAGCCGTCGGCGCGTCGCAAGCCCACACTCTCGAAACGCGACCACGGCCAGCACCCGGCGGGCCGCGCCGGCGTGCCCGACGACATCGGCTCGCTCGCAGTGCATCTGCTCTCCGACGCTGCGGGATTCATCACCGGCCAGAACCTGGTCGTGGATGGCGGCATGTCGCGCAAGATGCAGTACGCCTAACGCCGGCGTCACGCTGCACCCCCGGCGCTGAACCGCCGTCGCGAACCGCCGCGTTTTTCACCTGCGATTGCGCGCGCGACTGCAAGCATGCGGCTCTGTCATCCGCACGGAGAACATCCATGAAGCCGATCCGTACCCTTGCCGCGCTGGGCCTGCTGTCGCTGGCCGGCACGAGTCTCGTCCACGCCCAGACCTACGGCCCGCAGGACGAAGGACGCCGCTTCAACGACGGCAGCCGTGTGGTCTGCAACGACGTCGAAGTGCGTCGCAACTCCTCCGACCCGAACCGCGTCGCCGGCACTGCCGCGGGTGCCGTGATCGGTGGCCTGGTGGGCAACCAGATCGGCAGCGGCAACGGCCGCAAGCTGGCCACGGTCGGTGGCGCCGTCGCAGGTGGCGCGATCGGGCGCAACGTGCAGGGCAACCGTCAGGAAGCGAACGGCAACCGCGTCGTCGAAACCCACTGCGAGCGCGTGCGTCGCTGATCAAGCGTCGATATTCCTGAAAATCGAACACCCGGACGGGTCGGCAATGTGCCGGCCCGTTCGCGTATGCGCGGTGTCACCAGACCAGATCGTCCGGCACTGCATACTTCGGATCGTCGTATCCGTCATCACCGCCCTGCGCCGGCGTGTCGCCGCCGTGGTCGAGCACGATCGCCCGCGGATCGCGTTCGCGCACGCGCGTGACGACGGCGCGCGGCAGCAGCACGAAGCTGGCATCCAGACGCGCGATCACCAGCGCACCGCTCGCCAATTGACGCGCCTGTGCGTCGTCGACGACGACGCTGCGGATGCCGCCGTCGACATCGAAGCGATACCCGCGCTCACCGGCCGACTTGACCTGATGGTCGGCGATCAGCTGCCGCGCCTGGCCACGACGCTCGCGTTCGCGGGCTTCCTCGTTGCGTGCCTGCGCGAGCGCGCGATCGCGTTCGGCCTTCTCCTGGCGCAGGCGCTCGGCCTCGCGCTGGGAGTCGGTCTTGGCCGTGGGCTGCTTGCCGTGTCGCGCCTTCGTCTGCTCGCGCGCGATCTCGGCGACCTTGCCCTTCTTGACCAGACCGGCCTTCAACAGCTGTTCCTGCAGCGGATTGCGCATGCCACATCGTCCACGGTGTTCGGACGTCGATGATACCGGCTGCGCGATATCCGCTCCGGCGCTATCGTGCCCCGATGGATCCCCTGCCCTATCTCGCCGGCTATCCGGCCGACGTCCAGATGCGTGTGCGCGCACTGCGCGATGACGGACGTCTGGGCGACTACCTCGCCCGCCGCTATCCCCATCCGCATTCGATCCGCAATGATCGCCAGCTCTACGATTACGTGCAGGCGCTCAAGGACCGGCACCTGCGCCAGTCCACACCGCTGCACAAGGCGATCTACGACGGCAAGCTGCAGGTGCTCAAGCATGCGCTGGGCACGCACACGACCATCTCGCGCGTGCAGGGCGGGCGGCTGAAGGCGAATCGCGAGATCCGCATCGCCAGCGTGTTCCGCGAGGCGCCGGCCGCGTTTCTCGAGATGATCGTCGTGCACGAACTGGCGCATCTGAAGGAGAGCGACCACAACCGCGCCTTCTACAATCTATGCACCCACATGTCGCCGGACTACCACCAGCTGGAGTTCGATCTGCGCCTGTATCTCATGCATCGGGAGATGCCCGAGCACACGCAGCGCTGAACGAGGCGCGGCACGATCGTTGATCCATATGCAACGATCCTTCCCGATACTCCGGGTCGTTCTATCCGTGATACGTCGCCAGACTTGTGAACAGGCCGCCCTACGCGGCATCGATCCGTCCACCACGAGTCTCCGCCATGTCCAACGCCTTCATCGCCGCCGCCACCCGCCGACGCAGCCAGTACGCCCTCGGCAAGTCACTGCCGCTGTCGCAGGCCGACACCACTGCGTTGATCCAGGAAGCCGTGCGCCAGGCGCCCTCCTCGTTCAACTCGCAGAGCTCGCGCGCCGTGATCCTGTTCGGCGACGAGAGCCTGAAGTTCTGGGGCTTCGTCGAAGACGCGCTGCGCAAGATCGTGCCGGCCGATGGCTTCGCCGACACCAAGGCCAAGCTCGACGGCTTCGCCGCCGGCGCCGGCACGGTGCTGTTCTACGAGGACACCGCGACGGTGCAGGCGCTGCAGGAGAAGTTCCCGCTCTACGCCGACAACTTCCCGGTGTGGTCCGAGCACGCGAGCGGCATCGCGCAGTACGCCGTGTGGACCGCGCTCGCCGAAGCGGACATCGGCGCGAGCCTGCAGCACTACAACCCGCTGCCCGACGCTGCCGTCGCGGCCGAGTGGGACCTTCCGTCGACATGGCGCCTGCGCGCGCAGATGCCGTTCGGTTCGCACGAAGCCGGTTTCGGCGAGAAGACCTTCATCGACGACGCGATCCGGTTCCGCGTCCACGGCTGATCTCCGCCGCGCATTCCGGTCATCGCCAGGCCCTGCGTAGAATCGCAGGGCCTTGCCTCATCCGGAGTTCCGATGCGCCTGCCGATCCGTCCCGCGTCTCTTGTGCTTGCGCTCGCTGGCGCCTGCCTGCTCACCGCATGCGCGCCCGTGCAACGCGGCGAACCGGCCGACGCGCGCGCCAGTGTCGGATCAGCCACGCAGGCCTCGCTCTTCTTCGAGCGCTTCACCGACGAATGGATGCGACGCCAGCCGTCGGCCTCGACCGCGAGCCGCTACTTCGGCGACGCCGAGCAGGCGCGCATGGACCGCGAACTCACGCCGCAGACGCAGGCTTTCCGCGCGGAGACGATCGCGCTCGCGCAGCGCGGCCTGACCGAACTGTCCGCGCTCGACCGTGCATCGATGGGCGACACCGACCGCGTGTCCGCCGAGCTGATGGACTGGCAGCTGCGCAACCTCGTCGAAGGCGACCGCTTCGACGACTACGGGTTTCCGCTGCAGCAGTTCAGCGGTGCCAACGTCAATCTGCCGAACCTGATGACCGTTGTGCATCCGCTGCGCACCGCCGCGGACGCCGACAGCTATCTCGCGCGGCTGTCGCAGTTCGAATCGCGCATGGACGAATCCACCGCGCGTGCAGCCGAACTCGCCGCGCGCGATGTGCTGCCGCCGCGCTTTATCGTCGAAGCGACGATCGCGCAGATGCGCCGCTTCATCGCCGACGCGCCTGCGCGCAATCCGCTGGTGGCGACCTTCGACACGCGCCTGCAGACCGTGGAGGCCATCGATGCGTCCGCGCGTGCGGCGCTCGTCGACAAGGCGACGCAGCTGGTCGAAAGCGGGGTCTATCCCGCGTGGTCGCGTGCGATCGCCGAGCTCCAACGCCAGCTGCCGCGCACGACCGACGATGCCGGCCTGTGGCGCTTCCCCGACGGCGCGGAGGCCTACGCGTTCCAGCTGCGGCGGTTCACGTCGACCGCGTTGAGCGCCGAGGAGATCCACGCGATCGGCCTGCGCGAAGTCGCGCGCATCGAGGCCGAGATGGACACCATCCTGCGCTCGATCGGCCGCAGCGACGGCAGCGTGGAAGCGCGGCTCAAGCAGTTGCGCGTCGATCTCGCCTACCCGGACGACGATGCCGGGCGCGCCGCGATCATGGCCGACATCGACACGATGATGCGCGACGCCGAGCGTCGCAGCGATGCGCTGTTCGACATCCGTCCGCGCTCGGCGGTGATCGCCCAGCCCTACCCCGAATATCGTTGGGACAGCGCCGCGGCGAGCTACACCGCGCCACCGCTCGACGGCTCGCGTCCGGGCGTCTACCAGATGCCGCTGCGCAAGGACCGCCTGACCCGCTTCGGCCTGCGCACGCTGGTCTATCACGAGACCGTGCCCGGCCATCATTTCCAGGTCGCGCTGTCGGTCGAAAACGCCGCGCTGCCGAAGTTCCGCCAGACGCGCGCGCTCGGGGGCATCTCCGCCTTCAGCGAGGGCTGGGCGCTGTACGCCGAACGCCTCGCCGCCGAGGAAGGTTGGTACGAGGGGGATCCCGAAGGCCGCCTCGGCCAGCTCGACGCCGAACTGTTCCGCGCGCGTCGCCTGGTTGCCGACACCGGCCTGCACGCGATGCGCTGGACGCGCCAGCAGACGATCGACTACGGCATCCCCGCCTCCGAAGTGGACCGCTACGTGGTCATGCCGGGACAGGCCACGTCGTACATGATCGGCCAGCTCGAAATCGTGCGCCTGCGCGACAAGGCGCGCGATGCACTCGGCGACCGCTTCGACCCGCGGGCCTTCCACAACCGCGTGCTGCTGACCGGCGTGGTGCCGCTGGAACTGCTGGAACGCGAAGTGGATGCCTTCATCGTGCAGGAGCGGAGTTGATACGCCAGCGCTTAATCGTGGGCGCCAGCGTCGTCGCCGCAGGGTTGCTGGTCGCCGCCTTGCTGGTCAGAAACACCGATGCGGATGCGGGCGTTGTCTCAGCCGAAAATGTTGCAGGCAGCGCAAGCGACGCGTCGGTAGGCACGAACCGGTCGGCGATTCCTGACGGCCCCTTCGACTCGCAGCGTGTGCAGCTCGAGGCGGCGGCAGCCAATGGTGATGCCCATGCCGCCTTCCGCCTCGGCCAGGCGATCGCGCACTGTCTGAATTACAGCCCCGTCGCCAGTGGCCGGGCAGCGCAACGAATGGCGGAACTGATCGCACAGGCGGGTACGCACATCCGCATCGGCGATCGTCCGCTCGGCGACGAGCGCAGCATCGATATGGTCCTGTTCGCGCAACAGGAAGGCGAGCGGTTGTGCACCGATACCGACAGCCTACGCACGACCCCACCGACGCTGGACGCGTTCCACTACATCGCACAGGCGGCCCAGGCCGGTCACCCCGGCGCGGCAGCGCTGTATCCCGATCTCGCCTTCCGTGAGTTCCGCACGCCGGCCGAACTGATCGAAAACGCCGACGAAGTCGAGCGGCGTCGGGAGCGCGCACGGTCCTACCTGCTTCGCTCGGTCCGCTCCGGCGCGCCCGAGGCGCTGCTCGCGGCGTCGAAGGCGTATTCCGCCGACGGCTGGCTGGCCCGCGACCCCGAGCAGGCTTTGGCCTACTGGCTGACATACGCGGCGACCGACGACTTCAGGCGCATTCCCGAAAGTCTAGCCAACGAGCGGACCGCCGAACTGGAAGGCATGGCCACGGCCTCGCAGCGCGAGCGGGCCGCGGCCCAGGCTGCACGCATCATGGGTCTGTCCGGAGGGCGAGCGGATGCGCAATGACATGCTGAAGCGGTATCTGTTTGCCGCGGTGTTGCCGATGGCGCTGCTCTCCGCCTGCGGCGAACGCAATGCAGACATGACATCTCATGCAGCAGCAGATGCCCCCTCGTCTGCACCGGAAACGACATCCGAGATCGCGCGCATACGCGAAGCAATCACGCTGCCCGACATGCCGCCCGAATTGACGGCAATGGTCACCGACACAATCGATAACGGGCCCGACCCCTGGCGCATGACGCGACAGGAGGTCGTCGCGCAATTCGCCGCGTCCGCGGATGCCGGCGATGCGGGGTCGGCCTACATCGTCGGCCGGCGCCTCGCCGAATGTCACCGGATTCTGCGTGAGGATACGCCGCAGTCGGTGCTCGCGAGTTACCGGGACGATCTTCTCGAGCTCCAACAGCGCGAGGGCACGCCCGCGTACGCGGTCATACGGGGTAATGTCGAGAGAAGATTCGCCGGACGGGTCGATGGTTTTGCGGACTGCAGCGCACTGACGCCCGCGCTGATCGAGAAATCCGCGCAATGGCTCGAGCGGGCAGCGGCCGCAGGACATGCAGGGGCGCGCAAGGACTACCCATCGCTGGCGATGGCCGAATTCCAGACACGCGACGGCATCATCCGCGATGCGAAGGAGGCGCAACGCAGGCAGACACTCGCGCGG
This sequence comes from Luteimonas flava, assembly GCF_036584485.1. Lineage (NCBI taxonomy): Bacteria > Pseudomonadati > Pseudomonadota > Gammaproteobacteria > Lysobacterales > Lysobacteraceae > Luteimonas > Luteimonas flava. The sequence goes on from NZ_JAZHBM010000001.1 coordinate 1,129,296, forward strand.
GGTTATCTCGAAGATGCCGTGCAGGCAGGTGATCGCCAGGCGCTTCACACGTATGCCGACGCACAGCATGGTCGCGGCCCGCTCTATCCGGAGGATCGCCGGGCAGCCCAGGTCTATGGGTACGTGCAACAGCTAGCGTTTCAACAGCCACGCACGGTCGATCCGCGCATGGCTGCGTTGCAGGCAGTGGTCGACAAGGACCGCGTTGAACGAGGTGGTGCAACACGCGATGAAACGTTCCAGTCGCTGCTGCGCAATGGGCCGGACCGGTATCCGCCAGATGCATTCAGCGATGCGGAATGGACGGAGATTGCAGAGGAAGGTCGACGGATCTTCGAAACATCGTTCAGGACCGAAACTCCGGGGTCGTAACGGCTCGCTTCGCGCCGCACTGCCCGCAAGCCTGTACTCAATGGATCCATCGCAACCCGAGACCCGACAATGACCGCACGCGCCCGACTCACGGCCCGCACCGACGGCGCCGATTTCCATGTCGTGCTGGATGACGGCACCGGTCATCAGTGGTCAGCCGACGAACCCGCATCGCTGGGCGGCGGCGGCAGCGGCCCGACGCCCGATCAGCTGCTGCTGTCGGCGCTCGGTGCGTGTACGGCGATCACGTTGCGCATGTACGCCGCGCGCAAGCAGTGGCCACTGGAAGGTGTCGACGTCGAACTGGCGCTCGATCCGGACGGCAAGCCGGCCGCCGGCACCGACATCGCGCGGCACATCATGCTGCGCGGCCCGCTCGATGCGGACCAGCGCGAGCGCCTGCTGCAGGTCGCCAATGCGTGCCCGGTGCACAAGCTGCTGACGGGCGAAGTGCGGATCGCGAGCGCGCTGACCGGTTGAGTCCGCAGGACGTCGGTCCAGATACCGGCGGGCTCCCCAACAGAAAAGGGCCGGGAAATTCCGGCCCTTTTCGTCGCTCAGCGATCCGCGTGGATCACCAGATGCGGACGCGATCTTCCGGCGCGATCCACAGTGCGTCCTGCGCGGTGATGTCGAACGTGTCGTACCACGCGTCGACGTTGCGCAGCGGGGCGAACGCGCGGATGTGACCCGGCGAATGCGTGCCGTTGACGAGCTGCTGACGCAGCGCGTCGTCGCGCCACAGGGTGCGCCACACCTGCGCCCAGCCCATGAACAGACGCTGCTCGCCGCTGAAGCCGTCGAGCTCCGGCGCGGGCTTGCCGTCGAGCGAACGGCGGTAGGCCTCGAGCGCGATCGTGATGCCGCCGAGGTCACCGATGTTCTCGCCCATCGCGACCTTGCCGTTGATGTGCATGCCCGGCAGCTGCGGGAACTCGTAGGCCTCGTACTGGGCGCCGAGCTTGGCGGCCTGGGCCTCGAACTTCGCCGCGTCTTCGGCCGTCCACCAGTCGCGCAGCACGCCTTCGCCGTCGGACTTGCGGCCCTGGTCGTCGAAGCCGTGGATGATCTCGTGGCCGATCACGCCACCGATGGCGCCGTAGTTGACCGCCGGATCGGCGTCGGGATCGAAGAACGGCGGCTGCAGGATCGCGGCCGGGAACACGATCTCGTTCTTGACCGAGTTGTAGTAGGCGTTGACGGTCTGCGGGGTCATGCCCCACTCGCCCTTGTCGACCTGCTGGCCGAGACGGTTGCGACGGTAGTCCCACTCGAACGCCATCGAGCGCTCGGCATTGCCGAACACGTCGCCGCGTGCGACCTGCAGGCCGCTGTAGTCGCGCCAGGTGTCCGGGTGACCGATCTTCAGACCGAAGCCTTCGAGCTTCTTGCGCGCCTCGGCCTTGGTCTCGGCGCCCATCCAGTCGAGCTGGTCGAGACGCGCGCCCATCGCCACCTTCACGTTGGCGACCAGCTCGTCCATCTTGGCCTTGGAATCGGCCGGAAAATACAGCTGCACGTAGTCGCGGCCGATCGCCTCGCCCATCGTGTTCTCGGCGAAGGACACGCCGCGCTTCCAGCGTTCCTGCTCTTCGGGCTGGCCCGACAGGAACTTGTTGCGGAACTCGAAGCGGGCGTCGGAGAACGCCTTCGACAGCAGCGGCGAGGCGCTGTCGATGGTGCCGAACGCCTGCCAGGCCTGCAGCGTGGCGATGTCGGTCTCGCCGAAGATCGCCGCGAGCTTCGGAATCGCGGTGCTCTGGCGCACGACGGCGCGCGGCGCCTGCGGCACACCGGCCGCGGCGAAGTACGTGGCCCACGGGAAGCCCGGTGCGGTGGTCTCGAACGCGGACAGCTCGACCGGGTTGTAGGTCTTGTCACGATCGCGGCTCTCGGCACGGGTCCAGTGCGCTTCGGCGATCTTGGTCTCCAGCGCGAGAATGGCCTCGGCGTTCTGCTGCGGGTTGTCCCAGCCGCCGAGCTCGAGCATCTGCGCGATGTAGGCCTGGTAGCGCTCGCGCTGCGGCGCGAAGTTCTCGCGCAGGTACATCTCGCGATCGCCCAGGCCGAGGCCCGACTGGCTCATGTAGAGCGTGTAGCGATCGGGATCGCGCTGGTCGTCGGACACGCCCAGGCCGAAGAAGCTGCGGCCGAAGTCGCCCTGGCTCTCGCCCATGAGGGTCGCGAGCGCCTCACGGCTGTCGGCGGCGCGGATCGCGGCCAGCTTCGGTGCGAGCGGCTTGGCGCCGAGCGCCTCGATGGCGGCCTCGTCCATGAAACCTGCGTACAGCGCGGCAACCTTCGCCTGGTCGCCGTCGGTGGCGGGATCGCCGGCCGGATAGCCTTCGACCAGCTGACGCACGCGCGCTTCGGACAGGTCGCGCAGCACGAGGAACGCGCCATAGCTCGACTTGTCGGACGGGATCTCGGTGTTCTTGGCCCAGTTGCCGCTGACGTAGCGGAAGAAGTCCTCGCCCGGACGCACCGTGGTGTCCATGCCTGCGGTGTCGATGCCCCAGGTGCCCATGCGCTTGGCGGCGACGGTCGCTTCGGCGCTGCCGGCGGCAGAGGTGTCGGCCTGGAACAGCGACTGCAGCTGGCACAGGTCGTCGAGGCAGGCGTGCTCGTGGTCGTGGGCGATGGCGGCCGAGGCCGCCATCGTCAGCGCGACGGCCGTGGCCGCGGACAGCAGGGTCTTCTTCAAGGTCGATCTCCGGGAATTCGTTCGGGTCCGGTCGCGCGGTTGCACGCGAAACCGGTCACCCAGCATACCGGCCCGGGCGTGCACGCCGTCCTGATCCGGACCCAACGAATGGCACTCGCGGTGCGGGAAATCGCGGAAAGAACGCGCGAACTCCGGACGCCGAGGCGAATTACTGCCGACTCAGTCGCGCGGCAGCACGCGGACACGCTGCGTCAGGACATGCGTCTGACCGGGGGCGAGACGGACGATGTCAGGCCCCGCATTCGCGGCTTCCAGACACAGGAAACCGCGCCAGGCACCGTCGTTCATGTCGCTGCTGCGTTCCGCAGCCGCCTTGCCCGGATTCCACACCACGAGCGCGCGACTGCCGGACGTCACGAGTTCGATGCGCCGGTCGAGGCCGGGATCGTCGAGCAGATAGCGCCCGCCGGCATCGGCGTAGATGTAATCGCTGCGACCCGGATCGCGCGCGTCGTCCAGCACCCAGTCGCCGGTCTGCGCATGCGCGGCGTACCCGTCGTTCTTGTCGAGGAAACGCAGCCCGTCGAGACCTTCGACGCGCACGTCGGCGACATCGGACACCCGGAAGTAGCTGTGCAGGGCCTGGGTGAACGCGACGGGCGCATCACCGGTGTTCGTGGTCTCGAGCGTCTGCTCGAGCGTCGTGCCGATGCGCAGATGCATGCGCAACGCCAGACCGAGATCCGCGTAAGGCGGCGGCGCGAGCGTCAGCGACACGCTGCCGTCGGCATCACGCGAGGCCGCGACGAGCTGCCAGCGCACGGTCCGCACGAAGCCGTGCGACGGCACGTCGTCGCCCTGGCCCTGACGCCCGAAGAACGGCCACACCACCGGCACGCCACCGCGGATCGCAGCCGGCACAGCCGCCAGGCGCGGCGACAACCACAGCAGGTCCTCGCCACCAGTCGGCACGTAGGACAGCAGATGGCCGCCATGCAGCGCGATCGCCGCACGCGCATCGGCCGTGTCGACCAGCACCGCCGGATAACCGGCGAACGTGCCGATCCGCACGCCGTCCACCTCCATCGCGGTCGTCGCGGCGCCGGGAGCGCCGGCAGCGGTGACCTCGTCTTCGTAGCGGGCGGGTGTCGTGAATCGGGTTTCGGTCATGGCGGTGGAGTCGGTCATTGCATCGGTCTTGGGACGCGGGGTGTTCTGGATGCCGGTTGCGCAACCGGCGAGCGCGGCGATCAGGCAGAGCAGCGGCAGGCGGATGGCACGGGGCATGGCAGGGCTCGTGGGAAACCGGCGCAGGGTAGCGCACGGCGCGCGGCGGCCAGTGCGGGTCTCCCGCCCTGCCCGCCCTCGTGGACGATGCGCCTAAGTTCGCCGTGCAGGCCGAAGCGTCACTCGCCCGAGGCCCACGGCGCCTGCGCGAGCTTGCGGGCCAGATGATCGACCAGCGCCTGCACGCGCGCCGGTCGGCCGCGTCCCGGCGGCATGACCACGTGCACCGCGATCTCCGGTGGCTGCCAGCCGGGCAATGCGACTTCGAGCGCGCCGCGGCGCAGTTCGCGCCAGACCAGGAATTCAGGCTGCAGGGCGAGCCCGGCGCCGGCCAGCAGCGCGGGCGTCAGGGCTTCGGCGTTGTTCGCGCGCAGCACCGACGGCACGCCCACCGAATAGTCGCCGTGCCGGGCGTGGTGGAAACGCCACGCGGCGCCCGAGCGCGCGTAGGCATAGGTCAGCCCGCGATGCATGCCCAGATCGCGCGGATGCTTCGGCCGACCGACGCGTTCGAAATACGCCGGCGCGCCGACCAGCAGGATGCGCACGCCGCACAGCCGGCGTGCGACGAGACTGGAATCCTCCAGCGTGCCGATGCGCAACGCGAGATCGAAGCCGCCGCCGACGATGTCGACGGTCTCGTCGCTGAGCGCGAGTTCCAGCGTCACGTCCGGAAACTTCGCCATGAAGGCCGGCAGCAGCGGCGCGACATGGGCGACGCCGAACGACATCGGCGCGGCCATGCGCACGTGGCCACGCGGGCTGACCGCCTGCGCGGTCACGGATGCCTCGACCGCTTCGCCCTCGGCCAGCAGACGGCTCGCACGCTCGACGGCATCCTCGCCTGCCGCCGTCAACGTCATCCGGCGCGAGGTGCGATGCAGCAGCGGCGTACCGATGCGTGCCTCGAGCCGGGCGATGGCTTTCGACACCGTTGGCTGGGTGATGCCCAGCGCTTCGGCGGTCGCGGCGAACGAGCCCAGCTCCGCGACACGCGCAAAGATGGCCCAGGCTTCGAGATCCGGAAGCTTCATCGCGTCATAAATGGAATGGATGGTGTTCCATTCTTTCCGTTCCCCGCATGGCGCGCAAGGCGTAACGTGGCGCCATTCCCGACATCCACTGGAGAACGACATGATCGAACGCCGCCCCTTCGACACCCTCGGCGCCGCCAACCACGGCTGGCTGGACGCGCACCACCACTTCTCGTTCGCCAGCTATCACGAGCCGGCGCGCATGGGCTGGGGCGCGTTGCGGGTCTGGAACGACGATCTGATCGCACCGCGTACCGGCTTTCCGCCGCATTCGCATTCCGACATGGAGATCATCACCTACGTCCGCGAAGGTGCGATCAGCCACAAGGACAATCTCGGCAACGCCGGCCGGACCACCGCTGGCGACGTGCAGGTGATGAGCGCGGGCACGGGCATCCAGCACGCCGAGTACAACATGGAAGGCGAGCAGACCCGGATCTTCCAGATCTGGATCATTCCCGATGCGCCCGGTGGCGCGCCGGCCTGGGGCACCAAGCCGTTCCCGAAGGACGGGCGCAGCGGTGATTTCATCGCGCTCGCCAGCGGTTTCGAGGGCGACGACGATGCGCTGCCGATCCGCGCCGCGGCCCGCGTACTCGGTGCCACGCTCAAGGCCGGCGACACCGCCGAGTACGCGTTCGCCGATGGCCGTCTCGGCTATCTGGTGCCGGCCTCGGGCGCAGTCGAGATCAACGGCACCCGCATCGATGCACGCGATGGCGCGGCGATCCGCGACGAGGCGGTGATCCGCGTGACTGCGCTGGAAGACGCGGAACTGGTGCTGGTCGACACGGCGCGGTAATCGCGTCCATCCGCCTTCATCGCGCTTCGCTGAAAGCGCTTCGCACTCGCCCACCGATGCTGCACACGCAGCATCGGCGGCGTGTGTATGCGCGACGTTTCACGGGATCCGAACGCAATTCCGTGACCCCGTGCCCCGATCGGCACATCGAGGTGGAGGCGCTTTTGACAGCGTTGTCAGTCGGCGGCAGCGTCGATGCCGGTCCAGCGCAGGGGGTGGGCCCAACACCATCACGCAAGGAGCCCACATGGATCGCACATCCTGCATCGCCCTTCCCATCGCCGCCTGCCTCGGCTTCGCCGCGCTCGCCCTGCCCGCCGCCGTGCAGGCGCAGACGCCGGTCTGGGAGGAGAACTTCAACGGCACTTCGATCGACGGCAACACCTGGACCTTCGACGTCGGCACCGGCTGCCAGATCGGCATCTGCGGCTGGGGCAACAACGAGTTGCAGTACTACACCAGCCGCCCGGAGAACGCGCGCGTCGAGAACGGCAATCTCGTCATCGAGGCGCGTCGCGAAACCTTCGAAGGCAGCCCTTTCACGTCGGCGCGCCTGAAGACCGAAGGCCGCGTGCACTTCAAGTACGGCACGCTCGAGGCACGCATCAAGACGCCCGAAGCCGGCAACGGCCTGTGGCCCGCGTACTGGATGCTCGGCGCCATCGGTGTGTGGCCCGACCGCGGCGAGATCGACATCATGGAGATCGGTCACGTCGACGGCATCGCGGCCGGCATGGCCAATCGCCGCGTCGGTGGCGCGGTGCACTGGAACTACGGCGGCGGCCACGCCAGCCATGGCGATTTCGCGGATTTCCCGGGCAACCTGCACGACGACTACCGCACCTACCGCATGACCTGGGATCCGGACTTCATCCGCGTCACGGTCGACGGTCTGCAGTACTTCGAGATGGCGATCTCCGACATCGAAGGCGCCTCGCTGCACGAGTTCCACGCGCCGCATTTCCTGCTGCTCAATCTCGCGGTCGGCGGCACCTACACCGGCATTTCAAACCCGAACGGCGTCACCGCGCCGCTGCCCGGCCGGATGCTCGTCGACTGGATCCGCCTCTACCAGGACCATCCCGACAGCGAACTGCAGCTCGGCGGCGACAGCGCGGTGCCGGCCGGGCGCTTCGGGGTCTACTCCGAACAAGGTGGGCTGGCTGGCGCACTGGATTTCGGCAGCGACGCCGATCTGTTCGTCTGGAACAACCTCGCCCCGATCAGCGCCGCGCCGTTCGAAGGCAACGAAGCGATGGCGTTTCGCGCGAGCGCCGGGCAGTGGTTCGGTCTCGGCATCCTGACCGACTACCGCAACATGAGTGCCTATGCTGGCGGTGCGCTGAAGTTCCACATGCGCACGACCACGCCATCGACGTTCAAGATCGGCATCAACACCTCGTTCGGTGACAGCTGGGTCGATTTCACCGCCGGTGGGCCGAACTACGGCCTGGTGCGCGACGGGCAGTGGCACCAGGTCACGATCCCCTTCAGTGCCTTCTACGATCTCGACCTGCACGCGGTGAAACAGATGTTCATGGTCGTCGCCGATCCGCCGGCGCAGGACGTCGAACTGGTCATCGACAACGTCTACTACCAGAGTCCGTGATCACGCAGGCCGGGCGTGGCACGCCGCGCCCGGCTTCAGAACACCGACAAGCCGGTCATGCGCGTGAAGCGGTGCAGCGCGTAGCCGCCGAGCAGCGAGTTGCCCTTCTCGTCGAGCGCCGGCGACCAGACGCACAGGTTCAGCACGTGCGGCACCACCGCGACGATGCCGCCACCGACGCCGCTCTTGGCCGGCAGGCCGACGTGGAACGCGAACTCGCCGGCAGCGTCGTAGGTGCCGCAGGTCATCATCACCGCATTGATGCGCTTGGCGCGCTCGATACTGGTGACCTGCGCGCCCGATGACGGGCATTTGCCGCGGTCGGACAGGAACTGCAGGCTGCGTGCGAGGTCGATGCAGTTGATCTTCAACGCGCACTGGAAGTAGTAGAAATCCAGCACCGCCTGCACGTCGTTCTTGATGTTGCCGAAGCTGCGGATGAAGTTGGCCAGCGCCACGTTGCGATAGCCGCTCTTGCGCTCCGATTCCCAGATCTCGTCGTCGCGTCCGATGTCCGGATTGCCGGTGCGCTCGCGCATGAACTGCAGCAGCGCGGCTTCCGGGTCGTCGTAGTGCGAGAGGATGACGTCGGCGACGACGATCGCACCGGCATTGATGAAGGGATTGCGCGGAATGCCGGCCTCGTGCTCCAGCTGGATCAGAGAGTTGAACGGATCGCCAGAGGGCTCGCGCCCCACCCGCTTCCACAGATCGTCGCCGGCCTTGTCGAGCGCCAGGGTCAGCGTGTGCACCTTGGAGATGCTCTGGATCGAGAACGGCGCATGCGCCTCGCCCACCGTATAGACGTCGCCGTCGAGCGTCGCGACCGCCATGCCGAAGGTGTCGCGCGGCACGGACGCCAGCGCGGGAATGTAATCGGCGACCTTGCCCTTCTGCGCGTCGAAGCGTTCGCGGACCTCCGCGTGGATCGTCTTCAGGATGTCCTGCAGATCGTGGCGGCTCAGATCGTGCGGATTCTGCGGGGGACTGCGCATGACGCCTCGGCTGGGGAACGGCGGATGTGCCGGCTCCGCAGCATGGCGTCGAAGGCGTGACCATCCGGTCACGCCAGCACGGCCTCAGTTCGTGGACCAGTCCGCTTCGAGTGTGCGGAACGATGTGGGCAGGGTAATGCCCTGCGCGTCGTAGTCGCGCGTCTCCACCCCGTCGACGCGCACCCGCTGCGGCCGCGTGCGCTGCGGCCATGCGAGATGCACGGTGCTGCCCGCACGCAATCCGTCGCCGAGCGCGACATCGAGGCGCGTGGCATCGCCGCGCGCGTGCAGGGTCAACGGTCCGTAGGCCGTCGGCAGCGCATCGAGTCGCAGGCCCTCGCCCGCCAGCCAGTCGGTCGGCGTGCCGGGCAGCAGCTGCAGCACGGTGTCTTCCTCGCGCATCAGCATGCCGAACACCGCACGCGCGTATTCGGCGCCGATCCAGGTGTGCGGCATGTCGCCGAGATAGCGCGGGAAGCGCAGCCGCGAATGCACGACCTCGCCCCAGACGTGCCAGGGCTGCGGGCGCCGGTCGGCGAGCATGCGCGAGAGCATCTCCCATGCGGCATCGGGCTGGTCCAGATGGACGAAGGTCAGCACGTTGCGCAGTTCGTAGGGCGAGTACGCGTACAGCGCATCGGGCGCGCCATTGCGGCGGAAGTCGGCGAGATAGCGGTCGAAGGTGTTGCGCAGCGCATCGGCAGGCAACAGATCCTGCTGCCCGGTCGGGTCGAGCGCGATCGAGACGCTGGTGGGGTCGTTGCCACCGAGATCGGCCGCCGCGGGCACGGTGTCCTGGCCGCTCCAGGCCATCGTCGCGCGGATCGATGCGGCGACGTCGGTCCGCAGCGCGTCGTATTGCGCGCGCGCCCAGGCAGCGGTCTCCGCATCGCCAAGCTGCTCGGCGAGCCAGGCGCCATCGTGCCAACCCTTGAGCGCCCAGTAGTCGTCCCAGTAGCTGTGCGTCGGGCTCGAATAGCCTTCATGGCTGATCGACGGCGCGATGATGCCGCGGAAGCGCTCGGGCGCTGGCGCATCCGCCATGTAGCCCGGCACCAGCGTGCGCTCGCGCAGTGTCTGCAGGAACCGCATCGCGGACGTCACCTGCGGCAGGTAGTCGCGGACGGTCTCCGGCCCGCCGTCGAGCCGCGCGACATCGGCCACCAGCGCGATGTACTGGCCTTGCGCGTCGAACTCGATGTCGGAACCGAAGCCGGTGAACAACGTGCCGTCGTCGTTGATGATCGGCGAGACCAGACCGGACTCGCGCACCGCGTGATCGGTGTACCAGCGCAGGAAATCGCGGGCCACATCGGCCTGTCCCATGCGCAGCAGCACCGCAGCAGTCGCCGCGCCATCGCGGATGAAGGAGCGGTCGTAGTTGCGCGGGCCCGGCTGCATCGCCTGACCGGTGCGGTTGATCAGCATGTAGGCCGCCTGCGTGCGCAGCGCATCGACCATGTCGGCATCGGGCAATGCGATGTGCACGTCGCCGAAGCGTGCGCGCCAGTCGTCGGCGACATCTGCGGCCAGCGCATCGAAACTCGCGTCGGGCGTCGCGGCGACCCGCAGCGAGGCCGGCACCAGCGCCGGCGCTTCGGGCAGCGGGCCGTGGTTGCGGTCCGTGCGCGTGATGCCGAGCGGAAACGCGACAACGACCGATTCGCTGGCGCCGGGCGCGAGCCGCATGCGGTAGCCGAGCAGCGATGCGGCGAGGCCCGCATCGTCGTGCGCGGCCTGCGCATCCGGCGCAGTGCCGGCCGCGGCATGCGGCGTGAGTTCGCTCGCGCCGTCTTCGCCGAACTGTGCCGCGCCCTGGTGCGTCGGCGGGGTCAGCGACGTCAGCAACGTGCGGTCGTTGACGCGGACCGCGGTGCCGAGTGGATCGGCAGCGATCGCGATCTCGCGGATCGGCGACAGCCCGCCGTTCTGCCATGGCGGATTCATCTGCATCGGTCGCACCAGCAGCGACAGCGTGCCGTCGATCGCGGTCGCGCCGCGATTGGTCACGCGATGCCGCAGCAAGGTGACCGGCTGACCGTCGAGCGTCGCGGTGAAGGTCTCGCTGCGCACGGCGATGTCCGGTGTCGCGGTCCAGTCGACGGCCGGCATCGGCATCCAGCGTTCGCGCAACGTGTGCGCCGGCGTCCCGGTTGCCGCGCTGGCCGCGCCGCGCGCATCGCGCCAGATCGCCTGCACCAGCGGCGCGCCCTTCCAGGCTTCGAGATTGCCCCACTCGTCGAAGATCGATTTCTGCAGGCCGCCGTGCACGCCGACGACCGTCCAGTAGGTCTGCTGCATGCGCAGCGAGGGCGGAAACAGCGCCGCGGTGCCGCGCGCCGCGGCCGCCTGATAGGCGCGCATCGGCGTCATCACTTCGCCCGGCCCGAGCAGCCGCAGGCGCGTGACGGCCGGCAGCGTACCAACCCCGGCGGACACGCGCACGCGCAGTTCGCGCGCGTCCAGCGCGACCGGACTCGCCAGTGTCGACATGCCGCCGTCGCCGGGGAACGGATCGCGCGCCACGACCTGCCAATCGCCCGCGGCGTCGCGTGCCTCCAGCGTCGCGCCGCTGCGCGTGCCGGCCCATTCGACGCGCAACCCGGCAGTGGGCTGCGGCGATGCGAACGACAGCGCAATGCGTCCCGAATCGCCGTCCATCTCGACCGGCACCGGCGACTTGTCTTTGCGCCACACGCGTGCGTTGTCCGGATCGTCCAGGCCTTCGATACGCGGCGCCTCGGCGACCGGCAACGGTTCGAACTCGAAGATCGACACGCCCCAGTCCGAGGTCTTCGGCAGCGCCGCCAGCCGCAGCCAGCGCGCACGCACCGGCGCAAAGAACAGCGTCTCCACGCCGCCGAGCGAATCCGCCTGCACGTGCACATCGCGCCATTCGCCGTCGCGCTCGGCCGCCTGCAGCACGAAGCCTTCGGGATTGGCGAGATCCCAACGGATACGCACGCCACCGATATCGGCCGCGCGTCCCAGATCGACCTGGAACCAGTGCCCGGCGCTGAACGCGCCGCCGGTCTTCGTGGCCGGATCACCGTCGATCAGATGACCGATCGCCTCGGCCTGCACCTGCGCCGACGAACTCGTCGCCGTCCACGCCGCGCGCGGCGGCAGGCCATCCTGCGCGAGCGCCGACGCGCCGACCAGCGCACACACCACACCACCCAGCCACCGCACCCGATTCCGCATCGCGCACCCGTCCTGTTGTCGCACGCCCTCCCCAGGGTCGCGACGCCGGCACGAGGGCCGTCGCGATCGGGAGCGTAACCGTTTTCAGTCGAGCCGGGCGACGGCCTGCCGCAGCCGGGATTCCGGTGCACGCGTCTTCCGAATGTGCGGTCTGCACGACTGAACACGCCTCCGGGTACGTGGTCTTGACCCGGCATCGGCGACGCTTGGCCCCCGCGCGTACCGCGCCGCAACCGCACAGGACATTGACCGCATGGGCATGCTGATCGAAGGCCGCTGGGAATCCGACGACGACAAGCTCGTCAGCGAAGACGGCACGTTGCAACGGCCCGACTCGGCGTTCCGCAACTGGATCACGCCGGACGGCGCACCCGGTCCGACCGGCGAAGGTGGATTCGCCGCCGAGCCCGGCCGCTATCACCTCTACGTGGCGCGGGCCTGCCCCTGGGCGCATCGCGCAACGCTGTTCCGCGAACTCAAGGGCCTGCAGACGATGATCGGGTTGTCGGTCACGCACTGGCTGATGGCCGACGACGGCTGGACCTTCGCCACCGGCCCCGGCGTGATTCCTGATCCGCTCTACGGCGCCGAGACCGTCTGGCAACTCTACGTGCGCGCCGATCCCCGCTACACCGGACGCGTGACCGTGCCGGTGCTGTGGGACACGCAGCGCGAGACCATCGTCAGCAACGAATCGGCCGACATCATCCGCATGTTCAACAGCGCGTTCGACGGCGTCGGCGCGACGCCTGGCGATTACGCGCCGGCAGCGCTGCTCGGCGAGATCGACGCGCTCAACGACCGCATCTACGACGGCCTCAACAACGGCGTGTACAAGGCGGGCTTCGCGACCAGCCAGTCCGCCTACGACGAGGCCGTGCGCGGCGTGTTCGAGACGCTCGACTGGCTGGAATCGCATCTGTCCGGCCGGACCTGGCTGTGCGGCGACGTGCAGACCGAAGCCGACTGGCGTCTGTTCACCACCCTGCTCCGCTTCGACGCGGTCTACCACGGGCACTTCAAGTGCAATCTGCGGCAGCTCGAGGACTACCCGGTGCTGTCGGCGTACACGCAGCGGCTCTACGCCGAGCCGGCGGTCGCGCCGACGGTGAACTTCGACCACATCCGTCGCCACTACTACCAGAGCCATCGCCAGATCAATCCGACCGGCATCGTGCCGGTGGGTCCCGAACCCGCGTTTCCGGCGCCGTTCTGAATCAGGCGCCGCGCGGTGCGTCGACGACCTGCGGTGTGCGCAAGGGCGCACCGTCGACATCGAAGAAGGCCCGGTTGCGCAGGCCGCGCAGTCTCGCCGCGAGCAGGCGCAGGAAGATGCGACCGCCGCCGATCGCGGTCGCGAGGGGCGTGCCTGGCACCTGCCCTTCGGCCGACGCCTGGTTGAGTACGAAGCGCGGCGGGCCGAATGCTGCATCCCGATCCTGCGGTTCCAGTGCGTCGGCGATCACACCGACATAGGCAATCCGCGCATCGCGCGCCGTGTTGGCGATCGGCGCCTTGCAGCAGCCGGCGTACCAGCGCAGCAGACCCCTGTCCGACAGCGACAGACAGGCCAGTCGCGCATCTCCCGTGGTGAACCGGATCGCGTCCGGTGGCACGGCGACGATCGCCGTGCCGCCCTGCGCATCGAGAACGTCGTCGGCGCCCAGAAAGCGTGCATAGGCGCGGCAATCGCGGCAGTAGCAGCGCGCATGTCCGTAGGGGTGGGCGTTGTCCACTTCGCCGCGCAACTGTCCGCAGCGGCATCGCAGTTCGACGTGCATGACCGTCTCCCGGGGATTCGACGCCCGGATGCTGCGCCCGCGTCGCGACGGGCCATGTGAACGCTCAGCCGGCCGCGGCGACTTCGTAGAGTTCCAGCGGCAGGCCGTCGGGATCGGCGAAGAACACGAAGCGCTGGCCGGTATACGGATCGACGCGCACCGGTTCCAGCACGACGCCACGCGCGGTCAGGCGTGCGCAGGCCGCGTCGATGTCATCGACGGCGAAGGCGAGATGGCGCAGGCCGCGCGCTTCCGGCCACGACGGTCGCGCCGGTGCATCCGGGAACGAGAACAGCTCGACCTGCCCGCCGTCGGGCAGCGCAAGATCGAGCTTCCAGGACTGCCGCTCCTCGCGGTAATGCTCGCCCAGCACGCGCAGGCCCAGCGTTTCGACGTAGAACGCTTTCGACACCGCGTAGTCGTCGCAGATCACTGCGACATGGTGGATACCGCGCAGCATCGTCAGGCCGGCACTTTCAGCGTGCGTGCGAACAGCGCCAGCATCTTCGACCACGCCTCTCTGGCGGCCGCTTCGTCGTAGCGCGGCGTGGTGTCGTTGTTGAAGCCGTGTTCGGTATCGGCCGGCTGGTACAGCGCGAACGTCTTGCCGGCCGCCTTCAATGCGGCTTCGTAGTCCGGCCATTGCGCATTGACGCGCGCGTCGTTGGACGCCAGCACCACCAGCAGTTCCGCGGTGATCTTCGGCACGTCCTCCAGCGGCGCGGCCGGTCCGTAGAACGGCACCGCGGCGCGCAGCGTCGGCAGCTGCGTCGCCAGCCAGTTGGCCATGCCACCGCCGTAGCAGAAGCCGACGACACCGAGATGACCGTTGCCGCCCTCGATCGCCTGCAACCAACCCGCAGCGGCGACGAAATCCTGCCGCGCCGCGTCCTGGTCCAGCGTCGCGAACAGGGCGCGCGCGGCGTCTTCCTCGCCGGGATAGCCGCCCTTGGGAAACAGCGCGTCCGGCGCGAACGCGATGTAGCCCTCGAGCGCGATGCGCCGCGCGACATCCTCGATATGCGGATTGAGGCCGCGGTTCTCGTGCACCACCAGCACCAGCGGCAACGGACTGCTCGCCCCGGCCGGCTGCGCGAGATAGCCGCGGCCGCGGCCATTGCCCTTGGGCGAATCGAATTCCACGTGCCGCGCCTGCAGGCGCGCATCGTCCGGCGCGATCTGCTGCGCGCTCGCGAACTGCGGGCTCAGGGCGGCCAGCAGCCCCACCGCGCCCGCGGCGCCGGCGATACGGCCCGCGCGCGTCAGGAAGCCGCGGCGGTCGATCGCGCCGTGCACGTAGTCGTCGAACAACGCGAGGACGTCGGGATCGAAATCGCGTGCGGTCTGTTTCGGCGGTGTGGCCATGACGGGCTCCTGCGGCGGATCGGAACTCGATGGTAATCGCCACACGTGACGTGCGGCGTGCACCGTCCGCAACGCCGCGTTGCACCGCAACAAAACTTCAATACATCGTCGTTAGCCTCCGGCCCCGGTCGCACGTCGGCCCATCGCGTCGCGTGCAAGCGCACGGCGCGCTCGTCCATCCGTCTCAAGGGGAATACCTGGCATGAAGTCCTACCACCCGGCGCGCCGCGCGTCCGGGCCGCGCCCGCGCTGCCTGAGCCGCAGCATCCACTTCCTTCTCGTCGGCGGCATGGTCGCCATGCCGACGCTCGCCCTCGCGCAGGACGCGCCGGCGGCCGACGACATCCAGGCACTGGACGCCGTCTCGGTCACCGGCAGCTACAGTCGCAGCCTCGAACAGGCCGTCGATCTGAAGCGCGACAACGTGGGCTTCTCCGATTCGATCGTTGCCACCGACGTCGCCGATTTCCCCGAACAGAATCTCGCCGAGGCGCTGCAGCGCATGCCCGGCGTCACCATCGAACGCAACAAGGGTCTGGGCTCGCGCGTCAACGTGCGCGGCCTGCCGTCCGACTACACGCATGTGTCGATCAACGATCTCGCCACGGCCTCGGGCAGCGGCGGTCGCGAAGTCGAATTCGACATCTTCGCGTCGGAGATCATCCAGCAGGTCACCGTGCAGAAGTCGCCGACCGCGGCGGACGAGGAAGGCGGCATCGCCGGCACGGTGAAGATCTCCACCGCGCGCCCGTTCGACTACAGCACGCGCCAGCTGGTCGGCTCGGTCGAAGGCGCACACAACTCGATCTCGGAAGAGACCGATCCGAAGGTGTCTTTCCTCGCGTCCGACACCTGGGGCGACTGGGGCGCGCTGGTGTCGTTTTCCAAGGCCAAGCGTACCAACCGCACCGACGGCACGTCGGGCATCAACTTCCGTCCGATGTCGCGCTTCCTCGGCGCGTCGGGCGTGCGCGGGTCGCAGGCCGAAGCCGTGATCGAACGTGATACCGGTCGCCAGATCGGCAACCGCGCCAACACCGCCGAATCGAATCTGATCGTGTTCCAGGACAAGGTCGGCGACCGGGTGTTCCTCAACGAACAGGACAAGTGGGGCGCGACCGCGTCGCTGCAGTTCAAGCCGAGCAATGATTTCAGCCTGAGCTTCGACGCGCTGGTCGGCGGCTACGACGCGACCGAAGACGAGTACGACGCCGCCGCGTACTCCGCCTCGAGCCGCAGCACGCTCGAGACCATCCACGCCTACGACGACACCACACTGGCCGAGCACGGCATCCTGGTGCTGCGCGACGTGTCCTACACCGCCACGCAGCACGAGTTCCTGAGCAAGGAACGCCGCAACGAAACCGACTTCCGCCAGTACAGCGCGGCGCTGGACTGGCGCGGTGAGAGCTGGACCATCGACGCCCTGCTCGGCTACTCGGGCGCGAAGAAGACCCTCGACTACGCCAACCTCAAGCACGTGGCCTATGCGCCCTCGCGCACACGCTGGACCGATCGCGCCGGCGAGACGATTCCCAGCGCATCGTCGAACGGCTTCGACATGTACGACTCGCCCGAGCGCTACCTGTTCGAAGCCTACGAGACGACGCTCGAGCACATCAGCGACGACAAGTACGCCGCGCAGGTCAACGTGGGCAAGACGCTGGATCTCGCGTTCCTGCCGGCGCTGCGCAGCATCCGCTTCGGCGCGCGCCACACCGACAAGTCCAAGGAACGCCAGTACGGCGAAGCCAAGATCGGCGGTCCGTCGGCCGGCAACAACAGCTGGGTCAACACGCGCACGCTGGCCGACAGCCGGCTGCAGCCGATCGGCGACATCGTGCCCGGCGGCGCCTACACCGCGCGCGATCTCGACTGGCAGATGGTCGGCAACGATTACGCGCGCGACACCTTCCGCTACGCAGGCTTCTCCACCCCGTTCGACGACGCCCAGTACTACCGCGTCGACGAACAGGCGACGGCGCTGTATGCGATGACGGATTTCGCCTTCGACCTCGGTCGCGTACCGGTCGACATCAACGCCGGCGTGCGCTGGGTCGATACCTCGGTGACGTCGTTCGGCTATCACCCGGTGCAGAACCCGGACGGCAGCACCGGATACACCGACACGCCGGTGTCGATGGACGGCGACTACAGCGACGTGCTGCCGAGCCTCAACATCACCGCCGAGCTGCGCGACGGGCTGCTGCTGCGCGCCGCTGCGTCGCAGACGCTGATCCGCCCGGCGATGACCGACATCGCCTACAAGCGCACGGCGAGCTGGAGTTCCTACCGCTTCACCGACGGCAATCCGGCACTGAAGCCGACCTATGCCGACCAGTGGGAAGTGGGCCTGGAGCAGTATCTCGACAATGGTGGTCTGCTTGCCGCGTCGTACTTCCGCAAGAAGATCGACGGTGTGGTCATCAATGCACTGACCGGCGTGGTCGAGGACGTGCCGGTCTACAACGCCAACGGCACGCTCAACGGCATCTTCGATTTCGACGTCTACCAGCCGGTCAATGCGGCGGGCGCCTACGAGGTCGACGGCATCGAGCTCATCGCCCAGTTGCCGCTGACGATGCTGCATCCGACGCTGGAAGGGTTCGGCATCAACGCCAACTACACGATGCTCGACAGCTCGCTGGCCGGCGAATCCGACCTCGGCATCCAGACGCCGATGCCCGGCCTGGCCGAGAAGACCTGGAACCTCACCGCCTACTACGAGAACGAACGCTTCGACGCCCGCGTGTCCTACAACCACAAGAGCGAGTACGTGGAATCGATCGGCTACAACATGTATCCGATCTACCGCGACGGCTACGGCCAGCTCGACGTGTCGATCGGCCTGCGTCTGGCCGACAACCTCAAACTGAGCCTCAAGGGCATCAACATGACCGACGAGGCGACGACCGGCTACACCATGGATCCGTCGTTCCCGACGATGTACGAACTGTCGGGCCGCCGCATCTCGCTAGGGCTGCGCGCGGATTTCTGAGTCCGGCTGCGCAGGCAACATGGAAAAGGCCACCGCTTGCGGTGGCCTTTTCTTTCACTCCGCGAAACGAGCGCGGTCAGCGATGCGCCAGCGCGTAATCCAGTGCGGCCACGATCGATGCCACCTGCGCGGCATTGCATTCGGTCGGCGTCGTGCGCGGGCTGTCGGGATAGACCTCGGTCGTGGTCACGTACTGCGCGCCGGTGATGCCGGCGCACAGGCCGAGCTGCTCCAGCGGGTACTCGATCACGCCGTGGGCGACAACGGGCGAACCGATCATCTCGCCGTCCGCATCGGCCGGCGCGATGTGGGTCACCTGCTCCACCGCGGCGATGACCGCCTGCTGGAACGCGGGCTGCGGGCGCTCGCTGTCGTCGACCAGATAGAAGCCGTCGGGGATGCCGCCCGGCTCGAAGGCCACCCCGTCACGCGCGGCCAGTGCGGGACGGAACTCGGATTCGTCGGTGTCGGTGGTCTCGTGCAGATCCACATGCACCAGCACGGTGCCCCGCAGCGGCGTGAGCAGCGCGACCAGCGCGGCTGACTCTTTCGCCGGGCTGCCGGCGCGGAACGCGCGGTTCGGATCGATCGCGTCGATGTTCCAGCGCTGCACGTGTTCGTAGCCCCAGGGGCTGACGCAGGGCACGACCAGCAGATTGATCCGGCCGGCGTAGTTCCGGGCCACCGTTTCGACGAAATCCAGTGCGCCTTCGATGCCGCTGGTCTCGTAGCCGTGCACGCCACCGGTGATCACGCCGATCGGCAGATCGTGATTCCAGTCGCGGCTGCGGATCGCGAGCAGCGGATACCGGCCGCCGCCTTCGCGCCCGCTGTAATCGAGGGTGTCGTAGGTCTCGACGTCGAAGCGGTCGCGCAGCGCATCGATCCGCGTCACGACATCGTCGGCGTGGCTGCGCTGCCGCACCTGACGGGCCCGCCAAGCCGCGCGTTCGGCATCGCCCCAGCGCTGGCCGGGGGTGCCGATCGGATAGAACGGGGTCTGCTGCATGGCGTGCTCCGGTGCTTGAAAATCGCGGGCACTCTAGCACCGCGTCGACGGCGCAGACCTCAGGCCGGCGCGGGCCGTCCGTAGAGATAGCCCTGTCCGTACTGGCAGCCGAGTTCGTCGAGCATGTCGCGCTGCGCCTGGGTTTCCACGCCTTCGGCGATCGTGTCGATGCCGAGGGTGCCTGCCAGCGCAAGGATCGCGCGCACCAGCGCCAGGCTTTCGGCATGCAGATCGCTGCCCAGGCCCTGCACGAAGCTCTGATCGATCTTCAACGCCTGGATCGGGAACCGGTGCAGATAGGACAGCGCGGAGAACCCGGTGCCGAAATCGTCCAGCAACGCGAGCACGCCGCGCTCGCGCAGCTGGCTGAGCATGCGCAGCGCCCGCGGCGCATCGTCGAGCAGCGCGACTTCGGTGATCTCGATGCGCAGACGCCCGGGATCGGCGCCCGCGCTTTCGAGCAGGAACAGCAGGCGTTCGACGAAATCGTCGGAGCGGAAATGCCGCGGCGAGACGTTGATCGACACGTAACCCGGCGCGTTCGATCCCGCCATGATGCCGATGACCTTGCGGTACATCAGCCAGTCGACCTGCTCGATCAGGCCGCTGTCCTCGCCCACGCCGATGAAGTCGGCCGGCGGCAGGATGCCGTGCAGCTCGTGGCGCCAGCGCAGCAGGGCTTCGTGGCCGATCACCGCGCCGTCGGTCAGGCGCACGATCGGCTGGAAGAACGGTTCGAACGCGTCCTGCAGGATCGCCCGGCGCAGATCCGCTTCGAGATCGAGCAGGCGCGTCGCCTCGGCGCGCATCGCTTCGTCGAAACGTTCGCTGCGGTCGCGGCCGCAGGCCTTGGCCCGATACATCGCCGCGTCCGCGTCGCGCAGCAGGCCATCGCCGTCGGCGCCCGCATGCGACATCGCGATGCCGATGCTGCCCGAGGGATACAGCTCGCGACCGGCCACCCACATCGGCCGCGACAGCGTCGCCAGCAGCGCAGCGGCCATCGTGTCCGCGACGCCCGCGTCATCGACGCCTCCGAGCACCAGCGCGAACTCGTCGCCGCCCAGCCGCGCGGCCATGTCCTGCGGACCGAGCAGTGCCGAGATGCGTTGCGCGATCTCGACCAGCATCGCGTCGCCAGCGGCGTGGCCGACGCTGTCGTTGACCAGCTTGAAGCGGTCGAGATCGAGGAACAGCACCGCGAACGGCTCCTGCCGACTCTCCGACGACGCCAGCGCGGCATTGAGACGTTCGAGCAGCTGCACGCGGTTCGGCAGCCCGGTCAGAGGATCGTGACGCGCCTGGTGCACAAGCCGCTGCTGCGCCCGGACGCGCTCGCCGATCTGCGCGCGCAGTTCGCGGTTGGCTTCTTCCAGCTCGCGCGTGCGCGCATCGACCCGGAACTCGAGTTCGGTGTGTGCGGCCTTCAGCGCTTCCTGCGCACGCTTGCGCTCCAGCGCACTGTCGATGTGATGCGCGACGAAGGTCAGCAGCGCCTGGTCGCTGTGCGCGAAGCTGATCTCGGGGTCGTAGCTCTGCACCGCGATCGCGCCGACCGGTCGGCCATCGCGACTCAGCGGCACACCCAGCCAGCACTGGGCCTGGGTGCCGCGGCTCTGCAGTTCGCCACTGGCCTCCAGCAGCACGATGCTCTCGCGCCGCGCGAGCAGCGGTTCGCCGCTGTCGATGACGTATTCGGTCAGGCCGTTGGCCCGTTCGCGCGGACGCCGCGCCACGTCGCGCTCGTCGACCGAATACGGGAACTCCAGACGCTGGCCGTCCTGGCTCAGCATCGCGATGTAGAAATTCCGCGCGTACAGCAGTTCGCCGACGATCGCGTGCAGATCGGCATAGAAGCGTTCGACGCTGCCGGCCGCGACCGAGAGCTCGCTGATCCGGTACAGCGCCCGCTGCAGCCGCTCGGCGCGGGCGCGCTCGGTGATCTGCGCCTGCAGGCCGAAGTTCGCTTCCTGCAGTTCCTGGGTGCGCGAATCGACGCGGCGCTCGAGTTCGGCATGCGCCTGCTTGCGGTCGAGCGCGGTGAGGATGTGCTGGGCCACGAATTCGAGCAGCGCCCGGTCGTCCTGGCTGTAGCGGTCGGGCCGGTCGTAGCTCTGCACAACGATCGCGCCGCACACGCGCCCGTCGCGGCGCAGCGGCACGCCCAGCCAGTCGGCGCTGTCGGGGCCGTGCAGCAGATCGCCGTCGTCGACGCCATGGGCACGCCGCAGCTGTGCCGACGGTCCCAGCATCGGCTGGCCTTCGCGCAACAGCGCGATGGTCAGGCTGTTGGGCATGTCGCTGACGTGCAGTTCCTGCTCGGGATCGGCGACCCAGGGATCGAGCGCGTCGACGAAGTACAGGAACCGCAAGGTCTCGCTGAGATCGTCGTAGAGCACGATGTAGAAATTCTCGGCGGTCATCAGGCCGCCGACGACGCCGTGGATGCGCGCCAGCACCTCGCCCATCTCCAGCGACGAGCCGGCCAGGTCGGCGATCTCGTACAGGGCCTGTTGCAGCCGTTCGGAGCGCTGCAGGGTCGCGACGATGTGTTCGGTGGCCAGCGCATCGAGCGCGGCGAGCAGGCTGTTCGCCGCCAGCCGTGCCCAGGCGGCGCACATCGCATCGTCGTGCGCCGCGTCGACGGCGACCGCGACACGTGCGCCGCCGCGTGTCGCGCGCAGGACGTACGCGCCTTCCGCGTTTGCATCGTCGTCGAGCGCGTCCTGCGCGGTGTCCGCCAGCGCAGCGGACGCGGCCCGTGCGTGGATCGCGCCGCGACCGCCGTAGGGACAGTGCCAGGCGATCGCGAGCGCCAGCCCGTCGGGCGCGGTGGCGAGAATCTCCCGCGCACGCGCCGCCGCGTCGGCGGACGGCTGGGCGGGCGATTCCGGAAGCTGGCGATCGGACACGGGAACTTTGCAGGCCTTGGCTGACACGAGCATAACCAAATCGTCACATCGATCCGTGCCCGCGACCCCATCTGCGACATCCGCACGTTCGACAGTCCATGCACGCGCACGTCGCTCCCGCGTTTCCGATCCGTCCGGTCTTCCCGGCCACGTCCGCAGCACGTAACCTGCAGGCCATGCCCGACATCGCCAGCCAGCAGGAGCCGCCCGGCGACGATGCCCTGATGCAGGCATGGGTCGCGGGCGATGTCGCGGCGTTCGAGACGCTCTACCGTCGTCATCGCGACAAGCTCTACCGGTTTCTCGTGCGCCAGCTGCGCAATGGCGCGCTGGCCGAGGAGGTGTTCCAGGACATCTGGCAGCGCGTGATCGCCGCGCGCGCCGACTGGAAACCGGACGCGATGTTCACGACCTGGCTCTACCGCATTGCCCACAATCGTCTCGCCGATCACTGGCGCGCCGCGCAGCACCGTCCGCCGCCGCCCGAGGATGCGGACCTGCGCACCGCGCGGATCGTCGATCCCGATTCGCCCGAACGGCAGCGCTCCGAGTTCGAGCAGCGTCGCCAGCTGCAACTCGCGCTGGAAGGGTTGCCGGACGAGCAGCGCGAAGTGGTGCTGCTGCGGCTGGAACAGGAACTGACGCTGGAGGAGATCGGCGAGATCACCGGCGTCGGCCGCGAAACCGTGAAATCGCGACTGCGCTACGCGATGGACAAACTGCGCACGCTGCTGAACCCATGAAACGACCCGACCGCGAACCGCTGACGCCCGAAGAACGCATGCTGGCCGACCGCCTGGCACGCGACGGCAGTGCCGCGTCGCCGTCGCCTGCGCTCGATGCGGCGATCCTCGGCGCTGCCCGAGAGGCCGCAGGCGCAACACCCGCGCAGGCGCGGACGGCCGTCGCGCATCGACGGGTGCCCCCGCGTCGCCGGCGCTGGCCGTTCGCTACCGGCATCGCCGCATCGCTGGCATTGGCGGTCGGCATCGCGTGGCAGTTGCGTCCAGTGCCTGACACCGAAATGCGTGCGGCGTCCGAGATGCCTGCGGCTGCACCCGCGGCGGACATCGCGCCAGCGCCCGAAGCGATGCGTTCCCGCGAGGTCCCGGCACCGCCGCTCGCCGAACCTGCGCCGCCGCCCGCGCAAGCCGTCACCGACGCACCGGCACCTGAGGCGCCCGCCGCAGACGCGGCGCCGGCGGCTGCACCGACACGGAAGGAGACGGTGAGCGCCGAGTCCGCGGACAACGCGTCTTCGGCTTCTGCCGCAAACGTGCAGGCGCCGGCCGAGCGACCGACCGCGTTCGGCGCGGAGATGCATCCAGCCGCCGCACCGCCGCCACCGGCTGCGATCCCCGCCGCCGCTCAGTCGGTGCCCGCACCGCCAGCACCTGCGCCTGCACGCGCACCACCACCGGCCCCACCCTCGCCTCCCCCGCCCGCGCCCATGCAGGCGCTCACTGAATCAGCGGCGCGTCGCGCGGCGCCGGCAGCGCCCGCGCCTGCGGCTGCACGCCAGACACGCGCGGAATCGCAGGCGATGGTGCTCGACTCGATCGACGACGGGCCCGACGACGGCGATCCGCCCGCGTCGGCCGATGCACCCGAAGTCCGCGCCGCATGGCTGGCGCGGGTGCGCGAACTGCTCGATGCCGGCCGCATTGGCGAGGCCAAGGCCAGCCTGGCCGAATTCCACCGCCGGCATCCGCAGGCCGAGCTGCCACCGGACCTGCGCGCGTTGCTGGACTGATGCCGCTCGACACACTCGCAGGACCGGTCGACCACACGCTCGAGGTCAAGCACAGCCGCTTCATCGCATACGCGGCGCCGGTCGACGATGCCGACGGCGCAGCCGCTTTCATGCAGCAGGTGCACGTCGCCGATGCCACCCACAACTGCTGGGCCTGGCGCATCGGTGACCAGTACCGCTCCAGCGACGATGGCGAGCCGGCCGGCACGGCCGGCCGGCCGATCCTCGCCGCGATCGATGGCCAGGGCTTCGACCGAATCGCCGTCGTCGTCGTGCGCTGGTACGGCGGCATCAAGCTCGGCGCCGGCGGGCTGGTGCGCGCGTACGGCGGCTGCGCAGCCGAGTGCCTGCGCATCGCGCCCCGCGTTGCGCTGGTCGAGATGGCGACGCTGCGGCTGCACGCGCCGTTCGACGCGATCGGCAGCGTGCACGCGGCGCTGCCGGGCGCGCTCGCGGTCAAACGCGAAGAGAGCTTCGACACCCGCGGCGTGTCGGTGGTGCTGGACCTGCCGGCAGACCGCGTCGACGACTTGAAAACCCGTCTGCGCGATGCCACCCGTGACCGGGTCCGCATCGACGACAATGGCTGATGGCATTCCAATCCCCCCGCACGACGCCTGACGCCGGCGAACCCAAAGCGCGCATCGGTGCGCTGAAGACCCTGTGGCCGTTCGTGATGCGACAGCGCGGCCTGTTCGCCGCCTGGATGGTCGCGCTCGCGCTGTCGTCGGCGGCGACGCTGAGCCTGCCGATGGCGGTCAAGCAGATGATCGACCACGGCTTCACCGGCGGCGACCAGATCGATCGCGCGTTCGCGTTGCTGCTGCTCGTCGCGATCGCGCTGGCGGTGTTCACCGCGGCGCGGTTCTTCTTCGTGTCGCTGCTCGGCGAGCGCGTCGTCGCCGATCTGCGCAATCGGCTCTACGGCCATCTGCTCGATCTCGACCAGACCTTTTTCGAACAGACCCGCAGCGGCGATCTGGTCTCGCGCCTGAGCGCGGACACCGAACTGCTGCGCGCGGTCGTCGGCTCGACGATGTCGGTCGCGCTGCGCAGCACGGTGATGGTGATCGGCAGCGTCGCGATGCTGGTGGTCACCAGTCCGCGGCTCGCGGCGTTCACCCTGATCGGCATTCCGCTGTTCGTGCTGCCGCTGGTGCTGGGCGGCCGCAAGCTGGCGAAGATCTCGCGCCAGAGCCAGGACCGCGTGGCCGATGCCAACGCCCTCGCCAACGAGACGCTGACCGCGATCCGCACCGTGCAGGCGCACGCGCGCGAACCCTGGGAGCGCGGACGCTTCGGCGATGCGGTTGCGCAGTCGGTCGCCACCGCGCGCCGGCGCATCGGTCTGCAGTCGATCATCACCGCGGTGGCGATCACGCTGATCTTCGGCGCGGTGACCGTGGTGCTGTGGTCGGGCGCGCACGACGTCATCGAAGGCCGCATGACCGCCGGCACGCTGGGCCAGTTCGTGCTCTATGCGCTGTTCGGCGCGGGCTCGGTCGGCGCGCTGGCGGAAGTCTGGAACGAGCTGCAACGCGCCGCGGGCGGCATGGGCCGGATCGGCGAACTGCTGGTCGAGCATCCCGGCATCCGCGCGCCCGACGCGCCGGTGACGTTGCCGGTGCCGGTCCGCGGCGCGCTGCGCTTCGAGGACGTGCGTTTCAACTACCCGTCGCGCCCGGATGCACCGGCGCTGGAACATTTCAGCCTGCACGTCGCACCCGGGGAGACCGTCGCACTGGTCGGCCCGTCGGGCGCCGGCAAGAGCACGGTGCTGTCGCTGCTGTTGCGCTTCCACGATCCGGCGGAAGGCACGGTGTCGATCGACGGCGTCGACATCCGCGGGCTCGATCCCGCGGCGCTGCGCGATCACCTCGCGCTGGTGCCGCAGTCGCCGACGATCTTCGCCACGAGCGCGCGCGAGAACATCCGCTACGGGCGGCTCGATGCCAGCGACGCCGACATCGAAGCGGCGGCGCGCGCGGCCGAGGCCGATGCCTTCATCCGCGACCTGCCCGACGGCTACGACGCCCAGCTGGGTGAGCGCGGCGCACGTCTGTCCGGCGGCCAGCAGCAGCGCATCGCGATCGCCCGCGCCCTGCTGCGTGATGCACCGGTGCTGCTGCTCGACGAAGCGACGTCCGCGCTCGATGCGCAGAGCGAGTTCGCGGTGCAGGAAGCACTGGCGCGGCTGATGGAAGGTCGCACGACGCTGGTCATCGCGCACAGGCTGGCGACCATCCTCAAGGCCGACCGCATCGTGGTCATGGACCGCGGTCGCATCGTCGCCCAGGGCACGCATGCGGACCTGCTGGCGCAGGGCGGCCTCTACGCGGAACTGGCGCGGCTGCAGTTCATCGACTGAGCACGCGCACGGCGACCCGCTCGCCGCGTGTCGCCGTGCGATCTTCCTACGCGCGCGCAGCGTCCAGGCCGCGCAAGGATCGCACCGCGTAATCCGCGGCATGCCGCAGCATCGCCGGTGCGATGTAGCGGCGGTGCACGCCGCTGATCACCGCCATGTACAGACGTCCGAACGGATTGCGCGTGCGCACGCGCGTCGCCATCGAGCAGACAAACGCGCCGTCGGCCTCGAGACGCACGCCGACACAGGTGCGGAACATCAGGTGCTTGTCGTCCGCGCCGAGGATGACTTCGACGCGGCGCCCGTCGGCACTGCGGCGTTCGGACAGCACCGGATGTCGGCCGGCGAACTGCAGCGGTGCATCGGATGACAGCAGCGAGGACGCGGGACATCCGAGCGGCGAGGTGCGCAGCCCCGCAGGGCGCACCAGCACGTTGCGCAGCGCCATCAATCGCGACACGCCATCGGGCGGATTCGCGACGAAGCCGGTCAGCAGATGCTCCATGACGTGCGCGGCTGTCGCACCGTGGACCTGCGCGCCCAGCCGCAGCACCACCTGGTCTTCGTGCGCGATACGGCCGGGCAATTGCGACTGCAGCAGCGAATCCGCATCCACGCCGCTCGCGACGACATCGCGTCCGCCGCCATTGTCCGCGCGGAAGCCCGCAGCGACGCGGCGCTGCGCGATACCCGCGCGTAGACGTCCCATCGCGCCGCGCACCCCGGCGCAGAAGCGCGCGGCGATCGACGCCGGCGGCGCGTGCAGCGACAGCGCCGTGGTCGCGATCGACCCCGGGCTACGCCAGGCCGTATCGAGCAGCGCCTGCACCGCGGGCGGGAGCACTTCGGTCAGCGCAGGAATGTCGGCGGTATTGCCAAGCACGCGGGCCTGCGTCGCGGCGTCGAGTCCGCCGGCGGTCTCGTCGGGATGGCAGGACAGTGCGAACAAGGTGGGATGCGGGCCCCCCGGACGTGCGGCGATGAACTGGTGCCAGGTACCGCCGCCGAAACGTACCGAAAACAGGCAGTCCGGCGGCACCTCGACCACGTGCAGGGCATCGACGAACGCGCGCGGGTCGGCGTCGATCTGCGTCTGCGAGGCGGTCGAGAACCGCAGATGTGCACCGGCGCTGCCGGACACTGCGGTGAACATGCGGTTGCCGGCATGGCGGTGGAACGGGTGACCGTTCGCGCCGACGCCGAAGGTGTACAGCGACGACGGATCCCCACGCGCGAGATCCATCGCGCCGAGTCGTGTCGACGGCTCGTCCAGCGCATCGACGAAGGCCGGATGCGCCCGCTGCCGACGCAGCGCATCGCCGATCGCGACATCGCCCTGTCCCGGCGCGAACTGCGCGATCAGCGTGATCTCGACCGGCAGTCCGCCGCAGTGGGACGGCAGGCGCACCGACGGAAACGTCGACGAGGCGCGGATCGCGGTGAACGCCGCACGCGGCGCCGCTGCAGTGCGCAGCGCATCGCCAGCCACCGCGTTCAAACCGCGCCCGCCTTGCGACGTTCTCGCTTGAGCGGACGCGCCACCGGGCACACTTCCGCCGCCCACGCGAAGATCGTGTTCGCCAGCCGGTCGGGCACCAGCCGGAAGAACACGAACTGGCCGCGCTTCTCGCGCTCGATCAGACCGGCTTCTTCCAGCAACCGCAGGTGCCCGGACAGCGCCGGCTTGCTGAACTCGAACCGCGCACCGATCTCGCCCGCGGTGAGTTCGCCGGCATTGAGATACGCCAGGATCTGGCGGCGCGGCGTCGATGCGAGGGCTTCGAAGACCCGTTCCATGGCGGCATACAGTTAACTAATTACCTAATTAATTACGCCGTTGATGGTGGAGTGTCAAGTCTGGTCGATGCCTGCTGACGGCGACGCCGCTGGGATCGGCGTCGGGCTGTGAGCAGTCGAGCATGGGCTTGCTGGCTGCGTTGACTGCGCAGCGGCATGAGGTGCGGCTGTAGCGATTTGGCTCCAGCTGCCGGAACGGTGGCTGCGGCTCTTGCTGTGCTTTTAGCTGTAGCTGTAGCTGTGGCTCTGGCCTTGGCTTCGAGCATTTGATCTCAATCGAGCCGTAAAGCGAGCCGAGCATCGCAGGGCGGCGGGGTCGAAGAGCAGCCCATGTCTGAGCGCAGCGAGTTTGGGCTGCGTGCCCCGTCGTCCGAGAAGCGCAGGGGACCGCCGCGGCTGTATCGCGGCGGATCGCGTCCGGCGAAGGGACCTTTTGGTTCCTTTTGGGTCCATCCAAAAGGAACTCGCACGCGCAGCGGGCGAAAGCCCTGCACTTGCTGTTCGCTTCTCAGCCTCGGCGCTGGACTCTGGAGCGCCGCTAAACGAGGTGCTCGCAAGGCGAAGATCAAGTACAGGGCTTCCGCGCTGTCGCGCGGCTTACTTTTGTCTTGGCAAAAGTAAGCAAAACCGTCTTCGCCGGACGCGAGCCGACGCAATGAAGCCGCGTCGGTTCCCTCCGCTCCTCGCCTGACGTGGCACATTGGGACCTTCACGGTTCCGCAGCCCAAACTCGCTGCGCTCAGACACGGGCTGCTCTTCGGCCACGCCAGGCTCCGGTGCTCGGCTCGCTTTACGGCTCGATTCAAGTCAGAAACCAAAGCCAAAGCTAGAGCAAGAGCCGGAGAACAAATCCAAAGCGGAAAGCCGGAAGCCAGAAGCCAGAAGCCAGAAACCTGAGCAACAACGAAAGCCAGGAAGAGGCGCGACTACTTCGTAGAAACTCCTGACACCCGGAAGGTCCCCAGCGCGTCCACAAACCCCGGCGCCAACGCCATCGACCCGAACACCCCATGCTGCGTGCCACTGAGCACCCGCAACATGTGCCCCCGCCCACCCGGCAGATTCCCCAGCGGCCGGAACGCGACATCGCGCGCGGTCGCGATCATGTCGCGTTCGGACTGGAACACCGGCGTCAGCCATCGGCTCCAGAACTGGTAGATCGCCACGTGCCGGCGACGCACACGCGCATACGTGGCCAGTGCGTCCGGCAACGCCTGCGCCCGCAAGGCATCGCGCAAGGCTTCGGCATCGAGCAGGGCCATGTTGACGCCCTGCCCCAGCTGCGGGCTCATCGCATGCGCGGCGTCGCCGAGCAGCACCCAACGGCCGCAATGCCACTGCGTCAGCGTGACGTCGCGGTAGGTCGCGCGTGCGAGCTGTGCGTGCGTGGTCGTGGCCGCGACCAGACGCGCGGCTTCGGGCCAGATCGCGGTCACCGCATCGCGCCAGTCGTCGAGCGCGGCGGACTGCCAGCCATCGAACGCGGCGATCGGCAGGCTCCAGAAAAAGCTCAGCCTGGGCACGGTATCGCCCGGACGCGTGCCGACCGGCAGCAGGCCGATCATCCGGCGCGCGGCGACGTAGCGCTGGCGGAGTTCGTTCAAGTGCGGCCAGTCGTCCGCATCCAGCAGGCACCACAGCGCACCCCAGGGATACACCGCGTCGCGCCGCACGCCACCGAACCTGCCGCGCAGACGCGAAGCGGCGCCGTCGGCGGCGAGCACCAGATCGAAGGGGCCGTGCCGTGCGCCGTCGGCATCGCACAGCCAGCGATCGTCGGCGCCGTCGGGACCTTCGATGGTGACGCGGGCATGCAGGCGCACAGTGTCGCCGCGCGCCCGGTCGAGGATCGAGAACAGCGCGCCGCGCTGCAGGCCGACGCCGCACAGGCGCGGGTCGAGCCCGGCGTAGCGCATGTCCATGACCGCGCGGCCACACGGCGTCTCGCCGTACAGCCGATCGACACGCGCGCCGTGCGCGAGCACCTGCTCGAGCAGCCCCATGCGCCACAGCACCTGCAGGCCGGTGGGCTGCAGCAGGAAGCCCGCACCGACCGGGCCCGGCTCGGGCGCACGTTCGAAGACCTCGATGCGATGGCCGTCGCGGGCCAGCAATACCGCTGCGGCCTGTCCGGCCGTGCCGTAACCGACGATGGCGATACGCAATGACGTCATGACGGCTCCGCAGCAGGGCGGCCAGCATATCCGGTGAGTTGCGGATCCCGGCAGCCACACGCATCCCGCGCCACCAAGAAAAAGGGCCGCCCTGTTGCCGGGGCGGCCCGTGTCGCTCAGACGAACGCGCGGTCAGTGCGCCGGTCGTTCGTCGCCGTCGTGTTCCAGCTGGCGATCACGCTCGCGTGCCGCTTCCAGACGCGGATCCGGCTCGTCGAGTTTGTCGCCCAGCACGCGACGCACGATGATGAAGAACACCGGGATCAGCAGCAGGCCGAGGAACGTCGCGAACAGCATGCCGCCGATGACGCCGGTGGCCAGTGCATGGCGTGCGCTGGAACCCGCGCCGCTCGACAGTGCCATCGGCGTAACGCCCATGATGAAGGCGAACGAGGTCATCAGGATCGGACGGAAGCGCAGGTTCGCCGCCTCGATCGTCGCATCGCGCAGCGTCTTGCCCTCCTTGTACTGCTGCACCGCGAACTCGACGATCAGGATGGCGTTCTTCGCCGCCAGACCGATGACCGTGACCATGCCGATCTTGAAGAAGATGTCATTCGACAGGCCCGGGCGCAGCATCGTGAAGACCACCGCGCCGAGGATGCCCAGCGGCACCACCAGCAACACCGCGACCGGGATCGACCAGCTCTCGTAGAGCGCGGCCAGACACAGGAACACCACGACCACCGACAGCAGCAACAGCAACGTCGCCGTGTTGCCCGCGATGATCTCCTGGTAGGACATGCCCGCCCAGTCGTAGCCGAAGCCTTCCGGCAGTTCGTTCTCGACGATCTCTTCCATCGCGGCCATTGCCTCACCCGTACTGCGACCGGGTGCCTGCGAACCGACGATGTTGATCGCTGAGTAACCGTTGTAGCGTGTCAGCGACGGCGTGCTCGCGCCCCACTCCGGCTTCACCACCGTGCTCAGCGGAATCATCGTCGGCGTGCCGTCGGGATTCGTCGACGTCGTGCTCGGCGTGTAGAAGCGGCCGATCGAACCCGGCTCGGTGCGGTACTGCGCATCCGCCTGCATGTTGACGCGCTTGATGCGGCCGTCGGACACGTAGTCGTTGACGTAGACCGGCGCCAGCATCAGCTGGATCGCGCCGTAGATGTCGGTCACCGACAGGCCCATCGATTGCGCCTGCACGCGGTCGACGTGCAATTGCAGCTGCGGCGCATCTTCCAGCGTGTTCGGACGCACGCCCTGCAGCACGTCGGTCTTCTGCGCCGCCGCGCCCAGCAGCTGGTTGCGTGCCTGCTGCAGCGCCGCGTTGCCGGCGCCGGTGCGGTCCTGCAGGTACATGTCGAAGCCGCCGAACTGGCCCAGACCCTGCACCGTCGGCAGGTTCACGACGAAGATCGTCGCGTCCTGCACACCCTGCAGCGCGCCGTTGGCCTCGCCGAGGAAGCCGTTGATGTCGACGTCGCGCTCGCCCCAGTCCTTGAGCTTGATGAAGCCCATGCCGACGTTCTCGCCCTGGCCGACGAAGCTGAAGCCCGCGACCTGCAGCATCGCCTCGTACGACGGGTTCTGCTCAAGACGTGCGCGCACGTCCTCGAACACCGCATTGGTCCGCTGCAGGGTCGAGCCTGGCGGCAGCTGCACGATCGCCAGCGCATAGCCCTGGTCCTCGTCGGGCACGAAGCTCGACGGCAGCCGGATGTAGAGGAACGCGCAGACCACGCACAGCACCGCGAACACCGCCATCCAGCGCGGCGCATGCTTCACGGCACTGCCGATGTGGCCGACGTAGGTCGCGTTGACCTTGTCGTAGTACTTGTTGAACGTGCGGACGACGACGTTGTCCTTGCGCTCGCCGGGCGGTGCGTGCTGCTTGAGGAAGGTCGCGCACAGCGCCGGCGTGAAGCCCAGCGCGAGGAAGGCCGAGAAGCCCATCGCGACTGCGATCGTGATCGCGAACTGCTTGTAGATCTCGCCCGAGGCGCCGCCCTGCAGCGCGCTGGGAATGAACACCGCGGCCAGCACGACGGTGATCGCGACGACGGCGCCGGTGATCTGGTCCATCGCCTTCATCGTCGCTTCGCGTGGCGGCAGATGTTCCTCGGCCATGATGCGTTCGACGTTCTCGATCACCACGATCGCGTCATCGACCACGATGCCGATCGCCAGCACCATCGCGAACAGGGTGAGCTGGTTGATCGTGTAGCCGAGCATGCTCAGGCCCAGGAACGTGCCGAGCAGCGCGATCGGAATGACCAGCGTCGGAATGATCGTCGCGCGCAGGTTCTGCAGGAACAGCAGCATCACCAGGAAGACGAGGATCACCGCCTCGATCAGGGTCTTGATGACCTCCTTGATCGACAGCGTCACGAACGTGGTCGTGTCGTAGGGCTTGAACCACTCGATGCCCTGCGGGAACGAGGGCTGCAGTTCGTCCATGCGCGATTCGACCGCCGTGGCCACCGTGAGCGCGTTCGCGCCGGGCAGCAGCTGGATCGCGAACGCACCGGTCGGCTGGCCGTTGTACTTGGTGTCGAAGCCATAGCCCGACGCGCCGATCTCCACGCGCGCGACGTCCTTCAGGCGCACGGTCGCGCCGTCGTTGTCGGCGCGCAGGATGATGTTCTCGAACTGTTCGGGCGTGCTGAAGCGGCCTTCGGCCGAGACCGTGGCGGTGAAGCCCTGGCCTTCCGGCGCCGGGTCGGAGCCGACCGAACCCGCGGCGAACTGCACGTTCTGTCCACGCACCGCGGCCATGACCTCGGTCGCCGACATGCCGTAGCCCTGCAACTGGTCCGGGTTGAGCCAGATGTTCATGGCGTACTCGGAACCGAACTGCTGGGTGCTGCCGACGCCGGGCACGCGCGCGATCTGCTCGAGCACGCGCGAACCGATCAGATCGTTGAGCTGGTTGCGGGTGACCGTCGTGTCCGCCGAACGCAGGCCCACGACCATCAGGAAGCCGGCGTTGGCCTTCGCCACGACGACGCCTTGCTGCACCACTTCACTGGGCAGACGCGGCGTGGCCAGCGAGACCTTGTTCTGCACCTGCACCTGCGCGATGTCCGCGTCGGTACCGGTTTCGAAGGTCAACGTGACGCTGGCGCGGCCGGACGAGCTCGAGGTCGAGCTGAAGTACAGCAGGTTGTCGATACCGGTGAGCTGCTGCTCGATGACCTGTGTGACCGCGCGTTCGGTGGTGTCCGCGCTGGCGCCGGGATAGGTCGCCGAGACGGTGACCTGCGGCGGTGCGACGCTCGGATACGACTCCACGCCCATGTTCAGCAGCGAGATCACGCCAGCGAGCGAGATCAGGATGGAGACGACCCAGGCGAAGACCGGGTGGTTGATGAAAAACTTGGGCATGGCGGATCAGTCCTGCGTGTCGTTCGCAGCGGGCGCCTGGCCGGCGGCGTCCTGCGTCGGTGCCGCGGCCGCGTCGCCGGGCGCCGCGGGTGCGGTGGCCTCGCCTGCGGGCTGCGCCGCCGGCGCTGCACCTGCGGCCGCGCCGGGCGCCGCCTGCGCCTGCGCCTGCTCGGGCGTCCACGGCTTGGGCGCGACCACCGCATCGGGACGTGCCTTCGGCACGCCGCTGACGATCACGCGGTCACCGGCCACCAGGCCGTCGGTGATCACCCACTGGCCACCCTGGGCGCGGTCGGTGCGAACCGACTTGCGGACGACCTTGTCGCCCTCGCCCACCACCAGCACGTAGGCGGTGTTGGCATCGCGCAGCACAGCGGCCTGCGGCACCAGGAACACGCCGCTCTGCTGGCCCATGTTCGCGCGCAACGTCACGTAGACGCCGGGCAGCAGCCGACGATCGGGGTTCGGCAGCGTCGCACGCAGCTGGATCGCGCCCGAGGCCGGGTCGACCACGTCGCCGGAGAAGTCGAGCGTCGCCAGCTGGTCGTGCACCGTGCCGTCGCCGAGCACGATCTCCACTTGGCCGCCACCGGCGTCGCGGTCGAGCGGCAGTGCGCGGATGCGGGCGAATTCGCCGGCGCTCATCGAGAAGTTGATGTACAGCGGATCGATCTGGTCGACGGTGGTCAGCAGCGTGGAATCGCCCTGCCCGACCAGTGCGCCCTCGGTGACCTGCTGCTTGCCCGCGCGACCGGAGATCGGCGCGCGCACGGTGGCGTAGCCGAGATTGATCTGCGCGGTCTGGGTCGACGCGCGCGCGGCCTGCAGCGCGGCTTCGGCGCTGCGCTCGGCTGCGAGCGCGTTGTCGAGATCCGACTTGGAGATGAAGTTGGTCGGCGCCAGCTGGCGCGCGCGGTCCGCGGCGCTCTTGGCGTTGACCGCGTTGGCCTGCGCCTGCGCCTGCGCGCCCTGCGCGGTGCCGAGCGCGGCCTGCAGCTGCGCGGGATCGATGCGGAACAGCACGTCGCCTTCGGTGACGTCGCTGCCTTCCTGGTAGACCCGGCGTTCGAGCACGCCCGGCACACGGGCACGCACGTCGGCGCTGCGGAACGGGGCCAGACGGCCGACCAGGTCCTGTTCCAGCGCGATGCTGGTCGGCTGGACGGTCAGCACACCGACTTCGGGCGGCGGCGGCGCGGCCTGCTCCTCTTGTTGACCGCAGGCGGAAAGTGCCGCAGCGAGCACGGCAATGGAGAGGAGTCGGCGCATGGGGGAGAGACCTGGGAGAGGTGGGACGGGATTTACTATACCGGCCAGTATAGCTAATTCAGATTGCGGTTCGCACCGTGAAGGAAGTCATTGCTGCCGGCGCGGGCGCGATGCTGCGTTGCACGCGGTGCGAGGCCGGTGAAATCGAACCTTGCTCACGGAATGAATCAAGTTCATAATCCGCGCCGCTTCCGGTCCATTCAGGTTTCCATGCCGCCCCTGTCCCCCGCCGTCGCTCGTCGCCAGCGCGAGATCGCCGCGCGCGAACGCACGCTGCTCGACACCGCCCAGACGCAGATCCAGCGCGACGGGCTGCTGTCGTTGCAGATGGCGCGCGTGGCCGAGGAATGCGGCTATGCGATCGGCACGCTGTACAAGCATTTCGCCAGCAAGGAAGACCTGCTGGTCGCACTGGCAACGCGCAACAGTCTCGACCGCGTGGAGCTGTTCGAACGCGCCGCGAGATGGAACGGTCCGACCCGCGAGCGCATGCTCGCCGTCACGCTCGCCGACATGCTGATCATCCGCGAGCAGCCCGAGCACTTCCGTCTCGCCCAGTTCGTCTGGACCGACGTGGTCTGGGGCGCGGCCTCGAACGAAAGCCGCCGCCGCGCGCTCGAAGCCTGCGAACCCCTGGGCACGCTCGTCGACGGCATCGTCGCCGAGGGTCGCGAACGCGGCGAGTTGCCCGCCTCGGTGCTGACGGTCGGTGCGATGACGATGGGGCCCTGGATGATGACCGTCGGCATGCACGCGCTCGTGCAGCAGCAGGGCCTGGTCGACACCGCCGTGACCGGCGATCCCTATCGCCTGCTGATCCGCCAGCTGCAGTACCTGTTCAACGGCTACGGCTGGCAACCGCTGTTCGACGCCGAGGACGATGCCGCGCTCGATGCGCTGATCGCCCGCGTCAGCCGTGACGTCTTCGATACCGACTGGTCCAGCATCACGCCAGACCTGCCGCCGCCTCTTCCTCTTTCCTGACGGAACCCGCCCATGTCCAGGACCGATACCCCATCCACGCCGCGCAAACCGCGTCCCCGTCTGCGGATGATCGTGATGCTGATCCTCGTCGCCGTGATCTTCGGCGGCGTCTTTCTCGCCAAGGCCCTGATGGGCAAGGGCATGAACGATTTCTTCGACAACATGCCGCAACCGCCGGTCGCGATCACGACCTACGACGCCGCGCAGCAGTCGTGGTCGACGCCGCTCGAAGCGGTCGGCACGCTGGTCGCGGTCAACGGCACCGACGTCACGACGGAAGCCGGCGGCGTGGTCCGCAAGCTGTCGTTCGAGCCCGGTCAGCCGGTCAAGGCCGGCACGGTGCTGGTGGAGCTCAACACCGATAACGAGCTCGCGGTGCTGCGCTCGAGCGAAGCGGCAGCGAAGCTCGCCATCGTGCAGCGCGACCGCTGGCGCGAACTCGGCGAGACGCAGCTGGTGTCGAAAGCCGAAGTCGAGGAACGCGCGACGCAGGCGGCGACGTCGATCGCGCAGGTCGAGGCGCAGCGCGCCCTGATCGCGCAGAAAACCATCCGCGCACCGTTCGACGGCGTGCTGGGCATCCGCAAGGTCAACCTCGGCCAGTTCATCTCGCCGGGCACGGCGATCGTCGGCCTGCAGCAGCTCGATCCGATCTTCCTCGACTTCACCCTGCCCGAGCAGCAGCTGCCGCTGATCGAGACCGGCGCGACGCTGCAGGCGGTGGTCGATTCGCTGCCAAGCGAGCAGTTCGAAGGCACGATCACCGCGATCGAGCCTTCCGTCGATGCCGGCACGCGCAACTTCATGGTGCAGGCCACGCTGGCCAATCCCGACGGCAAGCTGCGCCCGGGTGCGTTCGCACGCGTCGGCCTCGCGGTCGGCGGCGAGCAGAGCGTGGTGGTGATCCCGCAGACGGCGGTGACCTTCAATCCCTACGGCAACGCCGTGTACGTGGTGTCCGAGAAGCCGGTCGATCCTGAAGCGCCCAAGGCCGAAGGCGAAGACGCGCAGCAGGGGCCGACCCTGATCGTGCGCCAGCGCTTCATCAAGACCGGCGCGACCCGCGGCGATCTGATCGCGGTCACCGATGGCCTCAAGCCCGGCGAGCGCGTGGCGACCAGTGGCCTGCTCAAGCTGCGCAACGATGCCGTGGTGACGATCAACAACAAGGTGCAGCCGAGTGCGGACGCCGCGCCGACGCCCGAAAACCGATGAGCGCGCGCCGCTGATCGCGATCGCACCTTCCTGATCGATGTGTCCGGGCGCCCTGCGCCCGCCCCGCTCCCTGACCCGCGCGCCACCGCGCGGGGGAGACCGAGATGAAATTCACCGACATCTTCATCCGCAAACCCGTGCTGGCGATGGTCGTCAGCCTCTTCATCCTGCTGTTCGGCCTGCGCGCGTTCTCCGAGCTCAACGTGCGCCAGTACCCCGAGCTGCAGAATGCGGTCGTCAACATCAGCACGACCTATTTCGGCGCCGACGCCGACCTGATCCAGGGATTCATCACCACGCCCCTGGAGCGCGAGGTCGCGAGCGCCGAGGGCATCGACTATCTGACCTCGACCAGTTCGGCCGGCGTCAGCGTGATCCAGGCCTACATCCGTCTGGACTACGACCCGAACGAAGCGCTCACCCAGATCGCGGCCAAGGTCAACAAACTGCGCAGCGAGCTGCCGACCGAATCGGAAGATCCGGTCATCGACCTGCAGCAGGGCCAGCAGGTCGCGGCGATGTACGTTTCGTTCGCCAGCGATGCGCTCAACGACAACCAGATCACCGATTACCTGACCCGCGCGGTCGAACCGACGATCGCGACGATTCCCGGCGTGCAGCGCGCCGAGATCATGGGTCCGGGTTCGTTCGCGATGCGCGTGTGGCTCAAACCCGACCGCATGACCGCGCTCGGCGTCACCGCGAGCGACGTGTCGGCCGCGCTGCAGTCCAACAACGTGCTGTCCGCGCTGGGCTCGACCAAGGGCCAGATGGTCGCGGTCGACCTGACCGCGCGTACCGATCTGCGCACGCCCGAGGAATTCCGCGCGCTCGTCGTGCGCGAGGCCGATGGCGCGATCGTGCGGCTTGGCGACATCGCCGATGTCGTGCTGGGATCGGAGAACTACGGTTCGTCGGTGCGCATCAACGGCGCCGCGGCGACGTTCATGGGCATCTACGTCTCGCCCGATGCGAACGCGCTCGACGTGATCGCGGAGGTCCGCAAGGCCTGGGACAACGAGATCGTGCCGCAGCTGCCCGAAGGCATCGAAGCGACGATTCCCTACGACAGCACCGAGTCGATCCAGGACGGCATCAACGAGGTCATTCGCACGATCATCGAGGCGGTGATCATCGTCATCGTGGTGATCTACCTGTTCCTCGGCTCGTTCCGCAGCGTGCTGATTCCGGCCGTCACCGTGCCGCTGTCGCTGGTGGGCGCGCTGTTCCTGATGCTGCTGATGGGCTTCACGATCAACCTGCTGACGCTGCTGGCGATGGTGCTGGCGATCGGCATCGTGGTCGACGACGCGATCATCGTGCTGGAGAACATCCACCGGCACATCGAAGAAGGCATGACGCCCTTTGATGCCTCGATCCGCGGCGCGCGCGAACTGGCGTGGCCGGTGGTCGCGATGACCACGACGCTGATCGCGGTGTATCTGCCGATCGGTTTCCAGGGCGGCCTGACCGGCGTGCTGTTCACCGAGTTCGCGTTCACGCTCGCCGGCGCGGTGTTCCTGTCGGGCATCATCGCGCTGACGCTGACGCCGATGATGTGCGCGAAGATTCTCAAGCCGCACGGCGAACACAGCAAGAGCCGCCTCGAGAAGTGGCTCGACCGCCGCTTCGACTCGGTGGAGCGCGGTTACCAGCGCAGGCTGCACGGCGCGCTGCAGACGCGCGCGGTGATCCTGACCTTCGGTGCCATCGTGCTGGTTTCGTGCGTGTTCCTCTACATCGGCGCGCCCAAGGAACCGGCGCCGCCGGAGGACGAAGGCTTCGTGTTCGCGATCGGCAGCGCCGACGCCGC
The DNA here is from genome assembly GCF_036584485.1 of Luteimonas flava. NCBI lineage: Bacteria > Pseudomonadati > Pseudomonadota > Gammaproteobacteria > Lysobacterales > Lysobacteraceae > Luteimonas > Luteimonas flava. The sequence goes on from NZ_JAZHBM010000001.1 coordinate 1,168,035, forward strand.
GAGTACGCTCGATTACGTCGAGGGTTACACCGAAGAGATGACCGCCGTCGTCGAGCAGATCCCCGAGATCAACGACTTCTTCCTGTTCAACGGCGGCATGGGCGGCATGGGCGGCAGCAACAGCGCGATGGGCGGCTTCGTCATGAAGCCGTGGAGCCAGCGCGAGCGCTCGACCAACCAGATCCTGCAGCAGGACCTGCAGCCCAAGCTGGCCGAGATCACCGGCCTGAACATCTTCGCGCTGGTGCCGCCGTCGTTGCCGTCGGCGGGTGGCGATGGCGGCGGCGAGTTCCTGATCGGCGGCATCGGCTCGCTGGAACAGCTGTCGGAGATCGCCGACGAAGTCGTGGCGCGTGCGCAGGCCAGCAGTCGCTTCATCTTCCTCGACAAGGATCTGAAGATCGACAAGCCGCGCGTGGAAGTGCAGATCGATCGCGACAAGGCGGCACTGCTCGGCATCGACATGCGCACGCTCGCGGCCGACATGAGCGCGCTGCTGGCCGGCGGCTACGTCAACCGCTTCGCGATGCAGAACCGTTCCTATCGCGTGATCCCGCAGGTGCAGCGCAGCGACCGGCTCAATGCCGAGCAGCTGGGCAACTACTACACCCGCACCCGCGACGGTGACCTGATTCCGCTGTCGACGGTGATCTCGTTCAAGGAAAGCGCGCAGCCGCAATCGCTCAAGCGCTTCCAGCAGCTCAACGCGGTGGGCATCACCTTCGCGCCACGCCCCGGCGTGACCAAGGGCGAGGCGCTGCGCGTGCTCGACGAGATCGCTGCCGACGTGCTGCCGCAGGGTTACAGCGTGGACTACGCCGGCGAGTCGCGGCAGTTCAAGCAGGAAGGCACGACGATGCTGATCACCCTCGCCTTCGCGCTGGTGATCATCTTCCTGGTGCTGGCGGCGCAGTTCGAGAGTTTCCGCGATGCGGTGATTATGCTGATGACCGTGCCGATGGCGATCAGCGGCGCGCTGCTGGTGCTCAATGCGCTGGCGCTGCTGTCGGGTGTGCTGCAGTTCGCCGGCATCGAGGCCTTCCCCGGCATGTCGATCAACATCTACACCCAGGTGGGCCTGGTGACGCTGGTCGGCGTGATCTCCAAGCACGGCATCCTGATCGTGGAGTTCGCGAACAAGCTGCAGGTCAACGAAGGCGTGTCGAAGGCCGAGGCCATCGAGCGTGCCGCCGCGATCCGCCTGCGTCCGGTGCTGATGACGACCGCCGCGCTGGTGTTCGCGATGGTGCCGCTGCTGATCGCCAGCGGTCCGGGCGCTGCGGCCCGCTTCTCGATGGGTCTGGTGATCGCCGCCGGCATGTCGATCGGCACTGCGTTCACGCTGTTCGTGCTGCCGGCGTTCTATCTGCTGCTGGCCCGCGACCACAGCCACGATCGCGACGCGACCGAAGCACGGAAGGCGGACCATCGCGACGACGACGATCTGACGCCGGCGCCGCAGGGGCATTGAGTCCCGGCGACAGGTGACACGGAAACAGGCGCGGCTTCGGTCGCGCCTGTTTCTTTTGGGGTTATCCCGTTCGATCCGGTGACGATGATGGGTTTCGCTGGCGCTCTACCCATCCTGCAAAGGCGCCGACACTCCCACCGCAGGATGAGTGGAGCGCAAGCGAAACCCATCGCGCAACGCGCTAGAGGGTCGCGATCCATTCCGCATCGAGCGACAAGCTCGCAGGCAGATCGCGCCCGTCCGCGACGAACGGCAACACCCCGAGACACGGCGCCGGTAACGCGTCTGTCAGCAGGTCGACGTAATCGTCCGCCCGCGCGAAGTCCGGATCGATGCGATTGCCGATCCACCCGACGAGTCGACAGCCATCCGCCTCGATCGCACGCGCAGTCAGTCGCGCGTGACTCAGACAGCCGAGCTTCAGGCCGACGACCAGCACGACGGCGCCGCCGAGCTGTCGCGCGAGATCCCGGTGTTCGAGGCCTACCGCCAGCGGCGCGTCCCAGCCGCCGGCGCCTTCGACCAGCACCACATCTGCAGTCGATGCGAGCCGCGCATGCGCGGCGTAGAGACCCGCGATGTCGACCGTCACACCCGCCGCGATCGCCGCCAATGTCGGCGCCGTCGGCTCCGGCAGCGCCACCGGATTGACGTCGGCGTAGTCCGGTCGCGGCGCACTGGCCGCCTGCAGGGCGAGCGCATCTTCATTGCGCCAGCGCCCGTCGATCCAGTCGCAGCCACTGGCGATCGGCTTCATGCCGACCGCGCGGAGACCGTGCGCACGCAGTGCATGCAGCAAGGCCACGCTCGAATGGGTCTTGCCGATGCCGGTATCGGTGCCGGTCACCAGAAAGCTGCGCGCGCTCATGCGGATTCCGTGGCGATGCGGGGCTGCGCACCGCAGCGCGGGACCGGCGCGGTTCGCAATGGGCGGCCGTCAGCATCGCGCGACCACGCGTCCCGTCCCCCGAGCCCCTGCGGGGCCGCTGCTACACTCCGCGGCATGTTCACTTCATCTCCCCTGACCGGCTCCAAGGCCGAACAGTATGCCGCGCTGGCGGCACAGGCACGGGCGCTGCTGCACGGCGAACGCGATGCGATCGCCAATGCGGCGAACCTCTCGGCGCTGGTCTATCACGCGCTGCCGGATCTCAACTGGGTCGGCTTCTATCTCTTCGACGGCACCGAACTCGTGGTCGGCCCGTTCCAGGGATTGCCGGCCTGTGTGCGCATTCCGCTCGACAAGGGCGTGTGCGGCGCCGCGGCTCGCACACGCACGACGCAGCGCATCGACGACGTGCATGCCTTCCCCGGCCACATCGCCTGCGACAGCGCCTCGCGCTCGGAACTGGTGGTCCCGCTGTACGTCGGCGAGCGCCTGATCGGCGTCTTCGACATCGACAGTCCGGTACCGGCGCGTTTCGACGTTGAAGATCAGACCGGAATCGAGTCCCTGGCCGCCGTCTATCTCGAATCGCTGCAATGACCGCACCGACGCCGCTCAAGCTGCGCAACATCGGACCCAAGTCCGCGGCCTGGCTGCGTCAGGTGGGCCTGCGCACGCGCGAGGATCTGGAAGCGGCGGGCGCGGTGGACGCATTCGTCAAGGTGCGCCGTGCCGGTTTCAAGCCCAGCCTCAACCTGCTGTATTCGCTGGAAGGCGCGTTGCTCGACTGCCACTGGCAGGACGTGCCCGAGGCGCGCCGCCTGCAACTGGTCGAAGCCGCCGAGGCCGCGACTGCCCTGCTGCCCGATCCGCGCGCGCGCCAGGCCGCCGGCCCGGTGACGACGACGGTAACCGAAACGGTCGAATCGGAATCGCCCTTCGACAGCCTGTTCGACCGCCGCGACGACTGACCGCGTCCCCGGCGCGGCCTGTCCGCGCCCGCAGCCCCGCGCTCACGTACAATCCGCGCCAGCTTCATGGTGACCCGCCGGCGTTCCGCCGTCCGGGTTGAAACGGGAAGCCGGTGACGCGCCCAGGCGCCAGTCCGGCACTGCCCCCGCAACGGTAAGCGTGTTCAAGGCATCGCATCCGCCACTGTGCCCGTGCACGGGAAGGCGCGACGCCCGGGAGTCCTCCCACGCGCGAGTCCGGAGACCGGCCACGAAGTCTTCCTCGATTGCGATGCGGCGGGCATTGCGGCGGCGTTCCGGACGGCGTGCGCGCGTCCGGCCGGCAGCCGTGTCCGTCCTCGCGATCTCCCGATACCCCGCGTGCGTGGGCGCACGCGACAAGGAGACTGCAATGCCGTTCCGCACCCTGACCGTGGCGATCGTCGCCGCTCTCGCTTCGCCATTCGCCGCCGCCGCGACCGCCGCCGACGCGCGCGATCTCGACACGGTGCTCGTCACCGCCAACCGCAGCGCAAGCACGCTCGGCGACACCATCGTGCCGGCCCAGGTCATCGACCGCGCCGAGATCGAACGCACCCAGGCGCGCGACCTGCCCGAACTGCTGCGCGGCCGCGCCGGCATCCAGATCGGCAACTCCGGCGGCCCCGGCAAGCTGACCTCGGTCTTCATGCGCGGCAGCGAGTCCGACCACGTGCTGGTGCTGGTCGACGGCGTGCGCATCGGCTCGGCGACCGCCGGCCTCGCCGCGTTCCAGGACATTCCGGTCGACCAGATCGAGCGCGTCGAGATCGTCCGCGGCCCGCGCTCCAGCCTCTACGGCTCGGAAGCCATCGGTGGCGTCATCCAGATCTTCACCCGCCGCAACACCGGCGCGATCAACCCGCACGCACGCATCGGCGTGGGCAGCCACAACCTGCGCGAAGCCAGCGCCGGCATCGGTGGCCGCGCCGGCCGCGGCTGGTTCGGCGTGGACGCGGCGTTCCAGCGCACCGACGGCATCGACAGCTGCCGCGGCCGTGGTCCGTTGGACGGCGATTTCGGAGCGGGCTGCTTCGTCGACGAGCCCGACCGCGACGGTTACCGCAACCGTTCGCTCAATCTGCGTGGCGGCGTGGAGCTTGCGGAAGGCCTGACGTTCGAAGCCAACGCTCTGCGCGCCGAAGCGTTCAACGAGTACGACGGCAGCGTTTTCGGCGGCAACGAGGCCGACAACGTCCAGCAGGTCGCCGGCGGCAAGCTGACCTATGCACCGTCGGACGTCGTCACGCTGACCGCGCAGGCCGGCCGCAACTACGACGAGTCCACGACCTACTTCCGCGACATCGATGCGGGCACGCGCGTCGATGTCGGCCAGATCGACACCCGTCGCGATACCGCCGCGGTGCAGGCCGATTTCGGTCTGGCGCCAACCCAGCGCTTCTCGCTCGGCTTCGACTGGATGTCCGACAACGTCGAGAGCGACACCGACTATGCGTTGACCTCGCGCAACAACTTCGCCGTGTTCTCCGATTACACGGCGCGGTTCGGCGCGCACCGCGTGCAGGCCGGCGTGCGTCACGACGACAACGAACAGTTCGGCGGCCACACCACCGGCAGCCTCGGCTGGGGCCTCGACCTCGACCACGGGCTGCGCCTCAACGCCAGCGCCGCGACCAGCTTCAAGGCGCCGACGTTCAACGATCTGTATTTCCCGTTCGGCAGCGGCAATCCGGATCTCGAGCCCGAGCGCGCGAAGACGGCCAATCTCGGTCTGTCCCAGTACGCCGATGCGTGGAACTGGTCGATCAACGTGTTCGAGAGCCGCGTCGACGATCTGATCTTCCTCGACCGCAACTTCGTCCCGCAGAACATCCAGGAAGCGCGCATCCGCGGCGCCGAGGTGACGTTCGCGACCACGCTCGCCGGATTCGACCTGTCGACCGAACTGAGCCACGTCGATCCGCGCGACCGCAGCGACAACGCCAACAACGGCAACCTGCTCGCCCGTCGTGCGCGCAACAGCGGCCGTCTCGACATCGACCGCAGCTTCGGCGACTTCCGCATCGGCACCACGCTGCGCGCCAGCAGCAGCCGCTACGACGACGCCGCCAATACGGTGCGCGTCGCCGGCCACGGCACGCTGGACCTGCGCGCCGCGTGGGCGTTCAACCCCGACTGGACGCTGGAAGCCCGCGCGACCAACGTGCTCGACAAGACCTACGAGACCGTGAACTGGTATTACCAGCCGGGTCGCGAATATGGTCTGGCGCTGCGCTGGTCCCCGGTCACGCGCTGATCCAGGCGCGGCGCAGGCCGCGTTTCGCGTCACTCCACACGGCCGTCGCATGACGGCCGTGTGCGTTTCGGAGGGCAGGTTTTACGGCGAATTTATGCCGCGAGGCCGCCGGGTGCATGGAGACTTTATGCGCGCCGGGCGGACCATGCGCGGCATCGGCGGAACGGTTCCGCCCTGGATGCCACGATGTCCACCCGGTTCTGTCCGCGACGCCCGCACGCCGTCGCCTGTGCCCTGCTCACGCTGCTGACCGCATCCGCGGCGCAGGCCCATGATGTCAGCGGCACGGCCGCGCTGACCTCCGATTACGTCTGGCGCGGCACCAGCCAGAGCAACGAACGCCCGGCCGTGCAGGCCGGCGCGAAAGTCGCGAGTGACAGCGGCCTGTACGCACAGGTCTGGGCGTCGAGCGTCGAGTTCGCGCCGCAGACGCAGGCCTCGAGCGAGTTCGATCTGGTCGCCGGCTGGAGCGGCGCGCTGTCCGCCGCCTGGGCGCTCGACGTCAACCTCACGCACTACCGCTATCCCGATACGACGGTCGATCTCGACTGGACCGAAGCCAACGCGACGCTGACCCTGCAGGACCGGTACTGGCTGCAGATCGGGCATTCGAACGACGCGCTCGCCAGCGATGCAACGGGTAACTACGCGCAGCTCGGCACGCGCCTGCCGCTGGGCGACACGTTCCGGCTCGAAGCCGCCGCCGGTCATTACCGGCTCGATACCGCGAACGGCGACAACGACTACACGCACTGGCAGCTCGGCGCCGTGTGGGCGTTCGCCGTGCCGTTCGAACTGCGCGTGACCGCGCACGACACCGACGGAGACGCGCAACGCGTCTTCGGCCCCTGGGCCGGCGCACGCGTGGAAGCGGCGCTGCAGGCCGCGTTCTGATCCGACCTCCTTCGTCCGCTTCCCACCGGCCCTTCCCATGATTGAATTCCTCATTCCCCTTGCGCTCGCGATCGCACTCGCGTGGCCGCTCGGGCGCTACCTCGCCGCGGTGATCCGCGGCGGCGCGGCGCCCGGCGATCGCGTGTTCGCGTGGATCGAACGTCCGCTGTATCGCGTGCTCGGCGTCGACCCGGCGCGCGGCATGGGCTGGAAGGCCTATGCCCTCGCCTTCCTCGCCAGCAACGCGATCCTGCTCGCCCTCGCGACACTGCTCTTCATGACCCAGGCCTGGCTGCCGCTCAATCCCAACGGCGCGCCCAACATGCGCTGGGATCTCGCGCTGCACACCGCGATGTCGTTCCTGACCAACACCAACCAGCAGCATTACTCCGGCCAGGCGCAGCTGTCGCATCTTGCGCAGATGGCCGGCATCGTCGGTCTGCAGGTGGTGACGCCAATGATGGGGCTCGCGCTGGTCGCCGCGACCCTGCGTGGCCTGTTCGGCGGGCGCGCGAATCCGCAGGACATGGCACGACGCGAAGACGGTTCGCCGGCGACGCCTGCGAAGCCGGCCGACCGCATCGACATCGGCAACTACTGGGCCGACGTGATCCGTCCCACCGTGCGCGTGATGCTGCCGCTGTGCCTGTTGTGGTCGCTGCTGCTCACCGCGCAGGGCGTGCCGTCGACGCTCGCCGGCGGCCCGGAGGCGACGCCCGTCGACGCCAGCGCCGGCATGGCGTCGCAGAAGATCCCGCTCGGTCCCGTCGCGGCAATGGTCGCGGCCAAGCAGCTCGGCAGCAACGGCGGCGGCTGGTACGGCCCCAACAGCGCGGTGCCGCTGGAGAATCCGACGCCGCTGTCGAACCTGCTGGAAATGCTCGCAATCGTGCTGCTGCCGATGGCAGTGGTGTTCATGGTGAGCGCGTTCACCGGACGCCGGCGATTCACCGCGCTGGTGTTCGGCAGCATGTTGCTGATGTCGCTGTTGTCGGCAGGCGCCGCGACCTGGACGGAAGCGCACGGCCCGGCGAGTGGCGCGTCCGCGCTGATGGAAGGCAAGGAAGTCCGTCTCGGCGTGGACGCATCCGCCGCGTGGGCAGCGCTCACCACGCAGGTCAACAACGGCTCGGTCAACATGATGCACGACTCTGCCGCGCCGCTGACCGGCCTCGTCGCGATGGCCAACATGCTGGTCAACGCGATCTGGGGCGGCATCGGCTGCGGCCTGCAGCAGTTCCTGGTCTATCTGCTGCTCGCGGTGTTCGTCGCGGGGCTGATGACCGGACGCACGCCGGAACTCTTCGGCCGCAAGATCGAAGCACCCGAAGTGAAACTGCTGGCGGTGCTGGTGCTGCTGCAGCCGGTCGCCCTGCTCGGCATGACCGCGGCGACGCTGGCGATGCCGTCGCTCGCCGGCACCTCGAATCCCGGATTCCACGGCGTGTCCCAGGTGTTCTACGAGTACGCCTCGGCGTTCGCCAACAACGGCTCGGGCTTCGAAGGTCTCGGCGACGCGAGCGCGTGGTGGAACCTGTCGACAACTGCGTTGCTCGCACTGGGCCGCTATCCGGCGCTGGTGATTCCGCTTGCGATCGCCGCGCTGCTTGCCGCCAAGCGCGTCGCGCCTGAGAGCGTCGGCACGCTGCGCATCGAGACGCCGACCTTCGCACTGACCCTCGTCGCGATCGTCGTGATCCTCACCCTTCTCCAGTTCATGCCGGTGCTGGTGCTCGGCCCCGTTGCCGAACACCTCGCACTGGCCACCTCCGGATCGATCCGATGAATCCCGCCACCGACACCGCCGCGCCGACGCGCGGCACCAACCCCGGCCTGTTCGACGCGGCCATCCTGCGCGCCGCGCTGGTCCACGCGTTCCGCAAACTCTCGCCGCGTCATGCGCTGCGCAATCCGGTGATGGCCGTGGTCTGGCTGGGCACCGTGTTGACCGCGGTGCTGACCGCATCCGGTCACGCGTCGTCGCCCGCCATGGGCTGGACGGTCACCGCGCTGCTCGCGATCACGGTGCTGTTCGCGAACTTCGCCGAGGCACTGGCCGAAGCGCGCGGTCGCGGGCAGGCCGCCTCGCTGCGACGCGCGCGCAAGGATCTCGTCGCACGCCGCGTCCGCGATGCCTCCGGCAGCGACGAAACGCAGGTCGCCGCGACCGATCTCGCGCCCGGCGATCTGGTCGTGATCTCCGAAGGTGGGCTGGTTCCCGCCGACGGAGAAATCGTGCGCGGTCTGGCGACGATCAACGAGGCCGCCGTCACCGGCGAATCGGCACCGGTGCTGCGCGAGGCCGGCACCGACAGGTCCGGCGTGATCGGCGGCACGAAGGTGCTGTCGGACGAGATCGTGGTGCGGGTGACCGTCGAGCCGGGCCACAGTTTTCTCGATCGCATGATCGCGCTCGTCGAAGGCGCCAACCGGCAGAAGACGCCGAACGAGATCGCGCTCGGCCTGCTGCTCGGCACGATGACGCTGACCTTCCTCGTCGTCGTGCTGACGCTGCCGGCGATCGCGGGCTTCGTCGGCGCGCGCCTCGATCCGCTGCTGCTGGTCGCGCTGCTGGTGTGCCTGATTCCGACCACGATCGGCGGCCTGCTGCCGGCGATCGGCATCGCCGGCATGAACCGGGCGCTGTCGGCGAACGTGCTGGCGAAATCCGGCAAGGCGGTCGAAGTGGCCGGCGACGTCGACGTGCTGCTGCTCGACAAGACCGGCACCATCACCTACGGCGACCGTCAGGCGACCGCGCTGCATGCGCTCGCGGGCATCGATCCCGATGCGCTGCGCGACGCCGCCCTGCTCGCCTCGCTGGCCGACCCCACGCCCGAGGGCAAGTCCATCGTCGCGCTCGCGCGGCGGCCCGGCGCCTCGCTCGACGCACCGGCGCAGGCGCACTTCGTGGCCTTCACCGCGCAGACGCGGATGAGCGGCGTCGACATGCCCGCCGGCACCGGCACGCGGCAGATCCGCAAAGGCGCGATGGACGCGATCATCGCCCACGTGCAGGCGCTCGGCGGCGAGGTGCCGGCGGAACTGCGGGGCCGGGTCGAACAGGTCGCGCGCAACGGTGCGACGCCGCTGGTCGTCGCCGATGGTCGTCATGTGCTCGGCGTCGTCGAACTGTCTGACGTGGTGAAGACCGGCATCCGCGACAAGTTCGCGCAGCTGCGGGCGATGGGCGTGCGCACGGTGATGATCACCGGCGACAACCCGCTCACCGCCGCAGCCATCGCGGCCGAGGCCGGTGTCGACGATTACATCGCCGAAGCGCGGCCCGAGGACAAGCTCGCGCGCATCCGCGCCGAACAGGCCGGCGGTCGCCTCGTGGCGATGGTCGGCGACGGCACCAACGATGCGCCGGCGCTCGCCCAGGCCGACGTCGGCCTGGCGATGAACTCCGGCACGCAGGCGGCGAAGGAGGCCGGCAACATGGTCGATCTGGATTCCGATCCGGCCAAGCTGCTGCGCGTGGTCGAAGTGGGCAAGCAGCAGCTGATCACCCGCGGCGCGCTGACCACGTTCTCGCTGGCCAACGACGTGTCGAAGTACTTCGCGATCCTGCCGGCGCTGTTCGCCGCCTCGGTGCCGTCGCTCGCCGCGCTCGACGTCATGCAGCTGTCGAGTCCGCGCAACGCGGTGATCGCGGCACTGGTGTTCAACGCGCTGGTGATTCCGATGCTGATTCCGCTCGCGCTGCGCGGCGTACGCGTGCGCGCGGCCGGTGCCACTGCGCTGCTGCGCCGCAACATGCTCGTCTACGGCGTCGGCGGCGTGCTGCTGCCCTTCGTCGCCATCAAGCTCATCGACCTGGCGCTGGCCGCCAGCGTCGGCCCCTGAGGAGCCCGTCATGTCGTCCAGAGAATCCACCGTCCACAGACCCGCCGCACCCGATGCCGGCACGCTGCGCCCTGCGTTGATGCTCGCCTTGCTCACCCTGTTGTGCGCCGGCCTCGCCTACGCCCTGGTCGCGACTGGCCTCGGCCGCTTGCTGTTCCCGGCGCAGGCGCAGGGCAGCCTGGTCGAACGCGACGGCCGCATCGTCGGCTCCGCGCTGGTCGCGCAGCCCTTCGCCGATGCGCGCTACTTCATCCCACGGCCGTCGGCGGCCGGCTTCGACCCGATGGCGATGGCCGGCAGCAACCAGGCGCGCAGCAATCCCGAACTGCTGCAGACCATCGCGGATACCCGCGCGGAGATCGCGGCGCGCGACGGCATCGACATCGCCGATGTGCCGGCCGATCTGGCCACGCGCTCCGGCAGCGGCGTCGACCCGCACATCTCGCCCGACGCCGCGCGCGTGCAGATCGCGCGCGTTGCGGCAGCGCGTCGTCTCGATCCCGCGCAGGTCCGGGCGCTGGTCGGTGCGCACACGCAGGGACCAACCTTGGGCGTGCTCGGCGCGGCGCGCGTCGACGTGCTCGCACTCAATCTCGCACTCGATGCGGCCGACGCCACGCGAGGCGCAGAATAGGCCCATGCCCGCCGATCGCGATGCCCGCGCCGATGCCCTGCTCGCCGATGCCGCGCGTGATGCCGGCCCGGGGCGGCTGACGGTCTTTCTCGGCGCGGCGCCCGGCGTCGGCAAGACCTGGACGATGCTGGCGCGTGCGCGCGAACTGCAGGCCCAGGGGCGCGACGTGCTGGTCGGCGTCGTCGAGACCCACGGCCGCGCCGAGACCGCGGCGATGCTCGACGGTCTCGAGCAGCTGCCGCGCCGGCGCCTCCCGCATACCGCCGCCGATGGCACGCGTCGCATGCTCGACGCCTTCGACGTCGACGCGGTGCTGGCGCGCCGGCCGTCGCTGGTGCTGGTCGACGAGCTCGCCCACCGCAACGCGCCGGGCAGTCGTCACGAACGACGCTGGCAGGACGTCATCGATCTGCTCGACGCGGGCATCGATGTGTTCACGACGGTCAACGTCCAGCATCTGGAAAGCCTCAACGACGTGGTCTTCGCGATCACCGGGGTGCGCGTCACCGAGACCGTGCCCGATGCGGTGTTCGACCGGCTGCGCGACATCCGTCTGGTCGATCTGCCGCCGCGCGAACTCATCGAGCGGCTCAACGCCGGCAAGGTCTACCTGCCCGACCAGGCGGCGCAGGCGCTGCAGGCGTTCTTCTCGCCGTCGAATCTCGCCGCGCTGCGCGAACTGGCGATGCAGGCCGCAGCCGATCGCGTGGATGCGGATCTGCGCGAATCGCAGGCCGCGCGCGGTTTGCCGGGCATTCCGCTGCGCCGGCAGGTGCTGGTCGCGATCGACGGGCTCGGCGCGTCGGAGTATCTGGTGCGCGCCGGGCGCCGCATCGCCGAACGCCGCGATGCACCGTGGACGGTGGTCACCGTACAGACCGGCCGTCCGCCGGACGAAGCACGGCAACTGGAACTCGACCGCGCGTTCGCCCTCGCACGCAGCCTCGGCGCGTCGACCGAACTGCTGCACGGCCACCAGATCGCCGCCACCCTGCTCGACCACGCCGAGCGCAGCGCCGCCTCGTCGATCGTGGTCGGCCGCACGCGCGAGCGTCCGGTCGCGCGCATGTTCAACCGCACGCTGACGCAACGCCTGCTGCAGCAGGGCGCGCATTACGAACTGGTCATCATCGGCACGCCCGGCGCCCGCGCGCGGGCGCGACGCGCGCAGCGGCTGCGTGCCGACGGCGATCTGCTGCGCGAAGGCGCATTCGCGCTGGCCGCTACTGCCGCGGCCAGCGGCATCGGCTGGACCGCGCAGCATCTGCTCGGGCTCGAAGACCTGTCGATGGTGTTCATCGTCGCGGTGGTGCTGGTGGCCGCGCGCACGCGCATGGCCACCGCCGTACTGACCGCGGTGCTCTGCTTCGGCGGTTACAACTACTTCTTCATCGAGCCGCGTTTCACGTTCGACGTCGCCACCCATCGCGGCCTGGTGACCGTGGTGCTGTTTCTCGCGGCCGCGCTGATCGCCGGGCGGCTGGCGTCGCGATTGCGCCAGCAGGTACTCGCGCTGCGCGCCGCCAACACGCATGCGACCGGTCTGCAGGCGCTGGGCCGTGATCTGGCCGGCGCCGCCGATCTCGGCCAGGTGGCCGCCGCGGGCCGCCTCGCGCTCACACGCGTACTCGGTGTGCCGGCCTGGCTCGACATCGGCCAGCCCGGTGGCGACGTGTCGAAACCGGTCGATGTCGACGCCGCGGCGAGCGACTGGGTGCGACGCCACGGCCAGCCCGCGGGCCGCTTCACCGACACCCTGTCCGCATCGCGCTGGTGGCTGCTGCCCGTGCGCGACGGCGAGACGCTGCATGGCGTCGCCGCGCTGCGCCCGTCCGACGACGCCGCGCGGCCCGGGCTCGAAGAACGTCGTCTGGTGCAGGCCATGCTCGACGACATCGCCCAGGCCGCGTCGCGCGCGCGGCTGGTCGCCGATCTCGAAGCCGCGCGCGTCGGCGGCGAAACCGAACGCCTGCGCTCGGCGCTGCTGTCGTCGGTCTCGCACGACCTGCGCTCGCCACTGGCCTCGATGATCGGCTCGGCCAGCAGTCTGGTCGGCTACGGCGAATCGATGGACGCCGCCGATCGCCACGCCCTGCTCGATACCATCGTGCTCGAAGGCGAACGGCTCGACCGTTACATCCAGAACCTGCTCGACATGACCCGGCTCGGCCACGACGGCCTCACCCTCAACCGCGACTGGATCGGCGTCGACGAACTGGTCGGTGCGGCCACCGGGCGCCTGCGTCGCTACCAGCCCGCGCAGCAGATCGAGCTCGACATCGCCCCGGAGCTGGCGCCGGTCTGGGTGCATCCGGCGCTGGTCGAGCAGGCGCTGTTCAACGTGCTGGAGAACGCGGCGAAGTTCTCGCCGCCGGACGCGCCGATCCACGTCGAAGCGCGCGCGATATCCGCGCCCGACCCAGGCGATACGCGTGCGTGGCTGCGCATCGACGTCCTCGACGCCGGCCCGGGCATTCCCGAGGACGAACGCAGCCGGATCTTCGACATGTTCTACAGCGTCGAACGCGGCGATCGCGGCCGCACCGGCACCGGCCTGGGCCTGACGATCTGCCAGGGCATGATCGGCGCGCACGGCGGCGCGGTGTCGGCGCTGCGCGGACCCGGCGGCGCGGGTACGCTGATCCGCATCGAGCTGCCGATGCAGCACCCGAACGGACCCGAGCGCGACGACCCTTATGACTGAGACGACGCCCGCCACCGCCGCGCGCATCCTGGTCGTCGACGACGAGCCGCAGATCCGCCGGTTCCTCGACATCAGCCTGCGCGCGCAGGGCTGGCAGGTCGCGTTGGCCGAGACCGGCACGCAGGCGCTGGAGGTGCTCGCGCGCGACGGCGCCGACCTCGTGGTACTCGACATTGGCCTGCCAGACATGGACGGCCACGCGGTGTTGCGCGCGATCCGCGACTGGTCGCAGGTGCCGGTGGTGATGCTATCGGTGCGCAGCGACGAGAGCGGCAAGGTCGCCGCGCTCGACGCCGGCGCGAACGACTACGTGACCAAACCCTTCGGCACGCAGGAACTGATGGCGCGCGTGCGCGCCCTGCTGCGACAGCAGACGCAGGCGCCGGATGCACCGCCGGTGTTCGACGACGGGCATCTGCGTGTCGATCTCGCCCGGCGCGAGGCGAGCCTCGACGGCGCCGCACTCGCACTGTCGCGCAAGGAGTTCGCCCTGCTGTCGCTGCTGCTGCGCAACGCCGGCCGCGTGATCACCCAGCCGCAGCTGCTGCGCGAGATCTGGGGCCCGACCCACACCGGCGACGCGCATTACGTGCGCATCCTGGTCGGCAAACTGCGCCAGAAACTCGGCGACGACGCCGCGCAGCCCCGTTACATCGCGACGGAACCTGGCGTGGGGCTGCGCTTCATCGAGGCCGAACGTCGCGCATGAAAACGCCCCGCCGGTGCGGGGAATTGCGGATCACGCGCGGACGAAGCGCCGCCCGGTCATCCCGCGAGCATCGCGCGCAGCAATGACGGAATGCCCGACGATGCGGCCGCGACGTTGTCGAGCACATCCTCGAACGTGATCACCTCGTCCACCTGCGGGCCTGCGCCGGCTGCCCAGTTGGCGACGATCGCCAGGCACGCGTAATCGAGCCCCAGTTCGCGCGCGAGCCCGGCTTCCGGCATCCCGGTCATGCCGACCAGATCGCAGCCGTCCCGGCGCATGCGCGCGATTTCCGCACGCGTCTCCAGCCGCGGCCCCTGCGTCGCCCCGTAGCAACCGCCGTCGACCAGCGTCACCCCGGCGGACGCGGCCGCCTCGAGCACGCGCTTGCGCAGCACCGGCGTGTAGGGATCGCCGAAGTCGACGTGCAGCACGTCTGTGCCCTCTTCCTCGCAATAGGTCGACACGCGGCCCCATGTGTAATCGATCAACTGGTCCGGGCACGCCAGCACGCGCGGCCCGAACCGCTCGGTGATGCCGCCGACAGTGTTGAGCGCCAGCACCCGCGTCGCACCCAGCGCCTGCAGCGCCGACAGATTGGCCCGGTAGTTCACCCGGTGCGGCGGGACCGAATGCCCCTCGCCATGCCGCGCCAGAAACGCGACGCGCTTGCCGTCGAGCGTGCCCACCCGCACCGGACCCGACAACGCGCCATAGCGCGTAACCGGCTGATGCGGCTCCACATCCTGCAGGTCGGCCAGCTGATAGAGGCCGGTGCCGCCGATGACGGCCAGATCGATGTCGAGGTGCATGAGGGTTCTCGCGGGGATGACGGAAGCGGTTCGCCATTCTCGGCCATCCGCCCTGATCGGTCACGGACCCTGCCATCGCGCCGCTGCGGCAGTGCGCATGAACACATACGGCGCATTGACGGTCATGGGCCTCATGTCATCGCGCCTGGCAGGGAGGCTACATGAACAGACGGAATTTCCTGACAAGGGAAATGCCTATCAGCACTTGACTACAGACTCTTTACACAAGCTCGAATTCGACTAGTATCCGAAAAACCTGTTGTTACTAATTCGTTCAGGGGCGCTGGGTGGAGCGGTCGATAACCGCCCAGGCGGCGGCAACAGGCGGGGACCGACCCGGATCACCGGGCGGCATGAACATCCATCTAGCGGGAAGACCGAACATGGCGACTCGTCGAGTCAATCGTCTGCTGTCCAGAAACATCAGGTTCAGTGCCCTCAGCATCGCGCTGGGTATGTGTGTCGCGGGTGGCGTGCAGGCGCAGAGTGCAGTGGGTTCCATCTTCGGCAACGGACAGCCGGGCGCGACCATCACGATCCAGAATCCACAAACGGGCTTGAGCCGGACGAGCACGGCCGGCGCCGACGGACGCTTCACCTTCAGCCAGTTGCCGTCCGGCACCTACGTGGTCACCACGGACGGCCAGCGACGGGAAGTCGAGGTCAAGATCGGCGGCGGCTCGCAGGTCGTGTTCGGTGGTGGAACGACCGACCTGGGCAGGGTCAACGTCACCGGAACACGTGCCTTCAATCCGATCGACGTGTCGTCGGTGGAATCCAACTCGGTCTTCACCGCGGAGCAGCTGATCTCGTTGCCGGTCGCCAGTGACGTGTCCTCGGTGGCGTTGCTCGCACCCGGCACCGTACGTGGCGACACCGGCCTGGGTGGCGGCAATCTCGCGTCGTTCGGCGGTTCGTCCGTCGCGGAGAACGGTTACTACATCAACGGCTTCGACGTGACCAACATGCGCACGTTCCTGTCGTTCGCGGACACGCCGTTCCAGAGCATCGCGCAGCAGCAGGTGAAGACCGGCGGCTACGGTGCCGAGTACGGGCGGTCGCTGGGCGGCATCATCAGCATCGTGACCAAGTCCGGTTCGAACGACTGGCATTACGGCGGCAGCGTCGAATGGGCGCCCGACTGGGGCCGTTCCGACGGCCGGAACGTACAGCAGCGCGATCCGGATGCACCGAACCCGCTGTACCAGTATCGCAGCGACAACGAGTCGGACAGCACGGTGTACTCGGCTTATGCCAGCGGACCGATCGTCAAGGACCGGCTGTTCTTCTTCGCCCTCGCGGAAGGTCGCAGCGATACGTTCGATACCTATAGCGCCCTCACCAGCCAGCGTACGCGCAACACCAGTCCGCAGGGCATCCTGAAGCTGGACTGGTACATCAGCGACCGCAACCTGCTCGAATTCACCGGCATCTACAACCAGGCCAAGACCAAGTACAACACCTTCGAGAACGACCTGGATGCCAACGGCGACGAACGCTACAACGTCGGACGCCACGAGTTGCCGACCGACCAGTACGAGGTCGAAACCGGTGGCAAGGTGGGCATCCTCAAGTACACGGGTTACTTCACCGACAACTTCACGGTGTCCACGCAGTTCGGTTATCTGAGCAACCTCATCTCGTCACGGCTGCCCGCGGCGGGCGCGGGATCCGAGTGCCCTTGGGCGTACAGCTTCGGCCTGACGACCGGCACGCTCGAGCGTTACATCGGCTGCAATCCCGGCACCATCAGCACGGTGCCCGACGCCGACGCACCGCCGGACGAGGATGTCCGCAAGGCGTTCCGCGTGGATGCCGAATGGATTCTCGGCGATCACCGCGTGCGGTTCGGCGTCGATCACGACAGCTACGACTCCAGCCATCGCGGCCTGACGTACGCCGGCGGCATCAACTGGGCTTACTACCTGGTGCCCAACAATGCCGTGGCGACGGGCGCATTCGCAGGTCAGCCGGGGCGCACGGTGAACGGCACGCTGGTACCGCGCGGCGCACGGTATGCGCGTTCGCGCGACTTCCAGAGCAGCAGCTCCAGTTACGAGAACATCAACAGCGCCATCTACGTCGAAGACAACTGGCAGATCACCGACAACTTCCTGGCGTACATCGGCCTGCGCGGCGAGAAGTTCGAGAGCAGGAACGGTGACGGTATCGCGTGGGTCGAATCGGATTACGAGATCGCACCGCGCCTGGGCTTCTCGTGGGATGCGAACGGCGATGCCAGCCTGAAAGTGTTCGGTACGCTCGGTCGCTATTACATTCCGGTGGCCACCAACTCGAGCATCCGTGCGACGGGCGCGGAATCGACCGTGTCCAACTGGTACTACGTCACCGGCTGGAACGAAGCCGATGGTCGTCCCGTGGGCCAGGGTGCGCAGATCGGCCAGACCCAGACCAACGGCTCGCTCGTGGCGCCCAACCCCGCATCGGTCGCGTCCACCAACCTGTCGCCGATGTACCAGGACGAACTGATCCTGGGTGGACAGCTGCAGCTCAATGAGAACTGGATGGCGGGCATCCGCGCCACGCGGCGCCAGGTGAAGTCGGGTATGGACGACACCTGCCAGACCAATCCGTGGATCGAATGGGCTGACGACAACGGCTTCGACGATTTCGATCCGGGCTCGGTGCCGAGCTGCTACTTCGTCAATCCGGGCGAAGACGCCATCCTCAACGTCGACCTCGACGGCGATGGCACGCTCGAGCTGGCGACATTGCCTGCCTCCTATCTCGGACTGCCGCGCTACAAGCGCAACTACAGCGCCTTGGAGCTCTTCTGGGAACGCACGGGCGAGCGGTTCAACCTGCAGGGCTCGTACACGATCTCCAAGACGCGCGGCAATGTGGAGGGTTACGTCAACTCCACGCTCGAGCAGGAAGACGCCGGTCTGACCCAGGACTTCGACCATCCGCTGTTCACCGACGGCACCTACGGTCCGACACCGAACGATCGACTCCACTCGCTCAAGCTGTTCGGTGCCTACAGGCTCACGCCGGAATGGCAGCTTGGTGGCAACCTGATCGTGCAGTCCGGCCGTCCCGTCAACTGTCAGGGCTACATCCCGCTCGAGGGCATCGCCCAGCCTGACCTCGGCACACTGACCCCCTACTCGGGCTCGAGCTTCTATTGCCTCAATGACGCAGGCGTCCGCGAACTGCGTCAGCGTGGCGACGAGGGACGCACGCCGTGGGCGTGGACGTTCGACCTGAGTGCCGCGTACGTGCCGAACTGGGCCGACAACCGGCTGCGCTTCAAGGTCGACGTGTTCAACCTGTTCAACAACGACAAGGTCACCGAGTACAACGAGTTCAAGGAGCAGTCGCGCGACAACATCAGTCCGAACTATCTGAATGATGTGAACTACCAGTCGCCGCGCACGGTGCGTCTGACCCTGCGTTACGACTACTGATCCACGTTCTCGCTCGCGTCAACGAATCCGGCCCCGCGAGGGGCCGGATTTTCTTTGTCCGATGATGGCGAGCCGGTCGTACAGGCGTATCTGGCGCGCAAAACCGACGTGGGTTGCGAATGCGTGCGACGGCCCTTTACTCAAGACATCTCGACTGGCAAGGCAGTCTGAAAAACCGGGCTTGGGCCATCGAGAATTCGGACGTACGCAACCGAGCAGCGTTCCGCCAACTCGTCAGCCGCGAGAACGCAGAAGAACCCGGCCGGAGCCAGACAATCGAGGGCGCCAGAGCGGACGGTGCCGAAGTGCGAGCACAGCGTTGCCACGTCCTACTCCGCGAGCGCGTAGATCCCGGGCAGATTGCGCCCCTGCTCGTGGAAATCCATGCCGTAGCCGAACACATACCGATCCGGCACTTCGACGCCGACGTAATCGGCTTCGACACCATCCACGCCACGGTCGTGCACCTTGACCGCGAGCACGGCGACGCGGACGTCGGTCGCGCCCTGGTCTTCGACCCACTGGCGCACGGCCTTGAGGGTGTGGCCTTCGTCGAGGATGTCGTCCACAAGCAGCACGCGGCGTCCCTGCAGCGGGGTCGCAGGACGATGCAGCCAGGCAAGGCCCGAGCCGGTGGTGTTGCCGCGGTAACGGGTGGCGTGCAGATAGTCGAACTCGAGGTCAACCTCGTTCTCGCCGATCGCGAATGCGAGCTGCGCGGCGAACGGCATGCCGCCATGCATGATCGTGATGTAGACCGGCGGCACGTCGTCGTCGCCGTATTCGTCGGCGATCTCCTCGGCCATCGCTTCGATGGCGTCTTCGAGCGCGTCGCGATCGAACAGCAGGTCGGCGGTGTCGATCACGTCGTCGAGGCGTGGGACGTTCATGCGATGTCTCCGGTGCGGGGGGCGGATGCGTCGCCGGCGAGCGCGCCGTCCCAGCCGAGCGGACCGCGTCCGATCAGGCCGGTCAGCGCCATGGTGTTGAGCGTACGGCCTTCTACCGCTGCCAGCGATTCGGCGACGAGTTCCGGGTGGCAGACGAGGACGACGTCGCAACCGGCATCGAGATGCGCATCGACGCGCGACTTGATGCCGCCTGCGGAGAACGCCGCGGCCATGCCGATGTCGTCGGAAAACACCACGCCACGGAAGCCCATCTGCTCGCGCAGGATCGTGTTGATCCACAGCGGCGAATAGCCGGCCGGCTCGGGCGCGACCTGCGGGTAGACCACGTGCGCGAGCATCACCGCGTCGGCGCCGGCATCGATACCGGCCACGAACGGCACAAGATCGTGCGCGCGGATCGCGTCGAGACTGCGGTCGTCGACCGCGTCGTCGAAATGCGTGTCCTCGCGCACCGAGCCATGACCCGGGAAGTGCTTGAGCGTCGCGGCCATGCCGGCTTCGTGCATGCCTTCGACATAGGCGCGCGTGAGCGCGGCGACGATTCGCGGATCTTCGGAGAACGACCGATCGCCGATCGCGAGATTGCCATGACCGACGTCGACCACCGGCGCGAAGCTCAGGTCGACTCCACTGGCGCGCACTTCCTGCGCCATCAGGCGCGCATGCGCACGCGAGGCTGCCATCGCGGCATCGGGATCGGCGAGGTACTGCGCACCGAAACCGGCCAGTGACGGCAGTTCCGAATAGCCGTCCTGGAAGCGCTGCACGCGGCCGCCTTCCTGGTCCACGCAGACCAGCTGCGGACGCGGCGC
The DNA here is from genome assembly GCF_036584485.1 of Luteimonas flava. Classification (NCBI taxonomy): domain Bacteria; kingdom Pseudomonadati; phylum Pseudomonadota; class Gammaproteobacteria; order Lysobacterales; family Lysobacteraceae; genus Luteimonas; species Luteimonas flava. The sequence continues at coordinate 1,188,391 of NZ_JAZHBM010000001.1, forward strand.
GGCGGCACGGATCGCGGCGGACAGCTCGGCGATCTGCGCGCGCGAGGCGAAGTTGCGCTTGAACAGGATCACGCCGGCGCAGGCATCGTGCTGCAGCCAGTCGCGTTCCTGTGCGGTAAGTTCGGTGCCGGCGACGCCGATCACGAGCATTGCGGACTTCTCCATCGAACACGCCCCATGGCGCGGACGGGCATTGTCGCAGATGCGGACGCGTCTGCCGTCAGGCGACGCGGCGTGTTCAGTCGCAGCCCGACGGACCGCAGGCCGGCGCGGACGCAGGCGTCAGTGCAGCGCTGCCAAGCGCCTGGCGCACGGCATCGGCCATCGCGTCGGGGGGTTGCGAGCCCTGCACTGCCAGCCGTCCGTCGATGACGCAGGTCGGCACCGCGCGGATGCGCGCGAAGACCTCAGCCGCGTTCCGCAGCGTCCCAGTGCGAGAACGGCCGCGCGGCGAGCGCGAGATTGAAGTAGCGCCGATGCGCGGTGACCTCGGCGCCGAGCCAGTCGGGATGCGCGAAGACTTCGTCGGCGGCGCCCAGTTCGATCTCGGCGACCACGAGGCCGGCGTTGTCGCCGAGGAACTCGTCGACTTCCCACAGATGCGCGCCATGACGCACGAGGTGCCGGCGCTTCTCGACCAGACCGCCGACGCACAGCTTCAGCAACGCGTGCGCATCGTCGACCGGCAGCGGCAGCTCGAACTCCTGCCGCGTGGTGCCGGCCTCGCGCGACTTGATGTTGAGGAACGCGACATCGCCCTCGATCCGCACGCGCACCGACGCGTTCTGCGCGCCGCTGGCGATCGACGCGGCGTCGTTGAGATAGCCCTGCGCCATCGGCACGACCGCATGCGCGGCCGCGCGCCAGGCGTCGGTCGTGACGAGAAACTTGCGCTCGATCTCGATGCCCATGCGGTGCTCAGCGCTTCTCGAACAGGGCGATGGATTCGACGTGCGCGGTCTGCGGGAACATGTCCATGACCCCGGCATCGGCCAGCGTCCAGCCGCGTTCGTTGACCAGATAACCCGCATCACGCGCCAGCGATGCCGGATGGCAGCTGACGTAGACGATGCGCTTGAAGCGCTCTAACGGCAGCTGGCGCAGCACGTCGATCGCGCCGGAGCGCGGCGGATCGAGCAGCAGCTTGTCGAACCCCTGACGCATCCACGACGCGCTGCGCTGGTCCTGGGTGAGATCGGCCGCGTGGAACTGGGCGTTCGCCAGCCCGTTGTGGGCCGCGTTTTCCTTGGCCCGCGCCACCAGTCCGCCCTCGCCTTCCACGCCGACCACCTCGCGCACGCGGCGCGCCAGCGGCAGGGTGAAATTGCCGAGTCCACAGAACAGATCGAGCACGCGGTCGTCGGGCTGCACGTCGAGCAGTTCGAGCGTGCGCGCGATCATCGTGCGGTTGAGCCCGGCATTGACCTGGATGAAATCCAGCGGACGGAACTTGAGTTCGATGTCCCAGTCTTCGAGCCGGAACGACAACTCCGGTGCCTCGGGCCACAGCGCATGCACGCTGTCATTGCCGCCGGGCTGCAGGAAGATCGCCATGCGATGCTGCTGACCGAACGCGAGCAGCGCGGCCACATCGGCTTCGATCAGCGGCTGCAGATGACGGAACACCAGCGCGATCCCGTCGAATTCGGGGCGCGGATCGCCGGCGATGAACTCGATCTGCGGCAGCGTGCTGCGCGCGTCCATGCCGTCGATCAGCTGTGCCAGCGCGGGAATGATCGCGGCGATCGGTGGGATGACCGTGTGGCACTCCTGCAACTCGGCGACGAAGCGCGGATCGCGCTCGCGGAAGCCCACCAGCGTCTTGTCCTTCTTCTCCACCCGCTTGACCGAGAACCGGCCCTTGCGGCGATAGCCCCAGGCGTGGTCGACGAGCGGCGCCATCCAGCGCTTGGGCGTGACGTGGCCGATGCGCTCGAAGTTCTCGCGCAACACGCGGTCCTTGGCGATGATCTGCTGCTCGGCATCGAGATGCTGCAGTACGCAGCCGCCGCACGTGCCGAAATGCGGACAGCGCGGCGTGATCCGGTGTTCGGACGCGCGCAGCACCTCGAGCGTCACCGCCTCGTCGAAACTGCGCGAGCGCGCGAAGCGCTGGGCGACGACCTGCTCACCCGGCAGCGCGCCGGTGACGAACAGCGCCTTGCCGTCCGGCAAACGCGCGACGCCGCGGCCGTCGTGGGTGAGGTTGAGGACATCGACCTCGAAGGGGGTCTGATCGAGACGTTTACGGGCCACGTGGCGAAGGCTGCGGGCAGAAGGGCCGCACATTGTCGCAGAAGCGGCGCGCGGACTGCCCGGCCCGGAACGCAGAAGACCGCCCGCAGGCGGCCTTCGCACGCATCCCCGATGCGCCTTATTTCTGCGTCCAGCTCCCACCCTGCTGGTACCACCAGCCGGCGCGCGCGCTCGAGATCCACTGGCGCGCGAACACGTCGCGGATCTGCGATTCCCACTCGGGATGCCCGTTCGCGACCGCGATCTCGCGGTACACCGCCTGGCGATCGCGGTTGTCGTCGGCGACGGCCGAGTTCACCGCGACGCGATCCTTGATCGGCAGCTGCGAGGCATCGCGCACGACGATCGAGCCGTTGCCGCCGAAGCCCAGCGCGCCGGAATCGAAATGCGGACGCAGCGTGCCGTTGAAGCGCTGCTCCATGCGCGTTTGGATCGCCTGGATCGCGGGCGTGCGGATGCTGATGTCGGGCGTCTGCGCCTGCGCGCTGCCGATGCCGATCAGCATCCAGGGATCGAACCGCGTCGAGGTCTGGGCCATGCCGCCGCCCGGCACCGTCGCAGGCGGCGTGTCGGTGGCGGGCGCCTGGTCGCCGATCACGTTCTCGACGAACTCGCGCGCCGCTTCCTTCGCTTCGGCGGCGGGAAAATACACATTGATCGTCACGCAGGCGGTCAACGCCAGTGCGGCCACGGCCGGCAAACCCATCCAACGCGCCATCGACACTCTCCTGTCAGAAATTCGAACGCCGGTCATTCGATCACCGGCGCGACGTCACCGCCCGCGGCGGCTGCCAGGCGCTCGACGAGGGTGGGCCAATCGACGTCGCGATTGAATCCCACGACGTCGAGTCGCGGCAGGCCGGCGCCTTCGACGATAGTAAAGGCGTTGCCCTCTGAACGCAGGCCACCCATCCGGCAGACCGCATTGCGCAGGCGGCACGAGATGCCGATGCCGCGATAGCCGAAGTCGTCGAACAGCGCGATCGCCCGGCCCTGCAATGTGGTCACGAACGAGGCGTCGCCGACGCTGGAGATGTCCTGCACCGCGCGCTGGCTGATGCGCTGGCGCACCCCGCGCGCGGCCTCGGTGTGCAGTTCGGCATCGAACGCGGTCGCGTTCCAGTCCACCAGGCGCAGGCCGTCGATCCGCCCGTGGAGTCTGCCCTCGATGCTGCCGAAGCCGAACACGCCGGTCAGCGCGTGCAGATCGAGTGCCGACAACGCGAGATCGCCGGTGACCGTCGGCAGCACGCCGAACGGCCGCTCGATCGCCAGTGACGACACGTCGATACGACCGTCGAACAGCTCCATCGACAGGCCGCCATCGAAGTCGATGCGATTGTCGGCGTAGCGCACCGTCGGAATGCGACCTGCGAGCGTGCCTTCGAACGCCGGCCAGTCCAGCGATTTCGCGAGCACGCCGATGTCGAGCGCATCGAGGCGCAATTCGGTCTGCATCCGCAGTCCGGTCTCGTCCGCGGGTGGCTGCAACTGCAGCGATTCGAAGCCGATCTCGCCTCCGAGGAACGAGAACGCGACCGGCTCGCGCAGGCGCAACAGGCCGGCGCCGCTTTCCAGACTCCACGCCGCCGCATCGAAGGGCATGCCGTACAGCGCGCCCCCGCGCCAGGCGAATGCGCTGCGCACGGGGTCCGACGCCGAGTAGCGCACCGCGCCGTCCAGCCGATCAAGCCGGAAGCGGCCGCCGGCGTCGCCGATGTCGAGACGGCGCAATGCGACATCGGCCTTGCGCAGCGTCGCGCCCTTGAGTTCGAGCCCGGCACGAAAGCCGCCCGACAGCGACAGACCCGGCACGCCGGCCGGGCCCAACCAACCGGACAGATAGCGGGCCGGCAGCGCCGTGGTGTCGTCGCTGGCCAGCGTGAGCGCGAGTGCACCGATGCCGAAGTCGGGCGTCAGGCGCGCGTGGCCGTCGACGCGCAAGGCGTCGCCGTCGCGCCACTGCAAACGCGGCAGCGCCCAGTCGCCTTCGCCGACGCGGATCATGTCGACGCCGATGCCGACCGGCGTTTCCGGCAACGACACATAGGCGTTGCCGAATAGCAGTTCGCCGCCGCGCAGGCGGCCATCGACGCGCGCCTGCAAGGCGTCGTCCGGCAGCGTCAGGCGCACCTCGAGATCGCCATCGACATCGCCTGCGGCGATGCTGCCGTCGTCGGTCTCCAGCGCCAGCCCGGCGATCGCGAGATCGGCGTCCACGCGCATCGGCCGATCGTCCGGTGCCGTGATCCGGACGTCGCCGTCCAGCGTGCCCCCGGTCAACCGCGCCGACGCCCAGCCCGCGCGGACCAGCGCTTCGATCCAGGCGGCGGGTACGCGTCGCAGATCGATCCGGGTGGCGTCGGGCGCGGCCGCTGTGCGCGACAGGCCGACACGCGCGTCTCCGCCCGTCAGCGTGGCCGTCGTGGTGGCCGCGTCCAGCACCAGCGACAGCTGCAAGGGCGCGCCCTGCCCCGCGCGCAGCGGGCCGTCGCAGCGCCAGCGCGTGTCGCCGCCCACGGTCTCGCGGCGCAGCGGGCAGCGCCAGTCGACACCCTCGAAGTGCCAGCCCAGCGCGCCGGCGTCGATGTCGCCGGCCCGCAGACGCAGCCGGCCGTCCGGCGCATCGACCGGCCAGTCCAGCATCAGGCGGACATCGCGCAGTGTCGCGCCGGCCGCCTCGACCTTCGAAATCCGGGCCTGGATCGACTGCGCCTGCACCGCGATCGGCACACAGGCGAGAAACAGGGGTAGGATCGACAGGACGGGACGCGGCATCGCCGCAGGATACCCGCGACATCGAGGACGCGATGAATCGATTGCTGCTGGTCGAGGACGACCCCACAAGCCGCAGTTTCCTGCAAGCCGCGAGTGCCGCACTGCCTGCCGAGGTCGACATTGCCGACTCTGTGGAAGCGGCCTACGCACTGGCCACGGTGAACGCCTACGACGCCTGGCTGATCGACGCCAACCTGCCCGATGGCACCGGCAGCGCCCTGCTCGCCCGCCTGCGTGCGGACGGTCGGACGACGCCTGCGATCGCCCACACCGCCGCGCGCGAACGCCGCGAGCTCGACGCCTTGCGCGCCGAAGGGTTCGCGATCGCGGTCAGCAAGCCGGTGGCCGCCGACGCCTGGCTGGGCGCGATCCGTCGGGTCTTGGTCCGGCGCGGAGGCGCGCGGCCTGCCCCGCCCCTGTTGCCGTTGCCCGACGCGCGACGCAGTGGCGAGGCGCCCCTGTGGAATGGCGAGACCGCACTGGCCGCGGTGGGCGGCGACAGCCGCAACGTGCGCGGCCTGCGCGAACTGTTCGTCGGTGAGCTCGACGGCACACGCGCCCGGATCACGGCGGCGGCCACGGCGGGCGACGCGCATGCGATCCGCAACGACCTGCATCGCCTGCGCGCGGGCTGCGGCTTCGTCGGCGCCGAGCGCCTCGGACTGGCGGCGCGAACGCTGCACGTCGATCCGACCTCGACGAGCGCGCTGAAGGCTTTCCTCGACACACTCGACGCCACCCGCACGAGCGCCAACGCGCTGGCGAACGCCTGAGTCTCAGCGCCGCGACAAGTTCGCGGCCAGCTCCCAGGATTTCAGCCCACGCGAGCCGAGGTGATGCGACAGCACCGCACGCAGTGCGCGCCGCAGGCTGGCCATGTCGGCCGCTTCCGGGGCGATGTCGGCCGCCAGCGCCAGCAAGGCATGTCCGGTGGCCGCGGCGCTGCGATCCGCCGCCTCGCCGTCGCGCTGCAGACGACGCGGACCATGTTCGGGATCGAGTCGATACCGCGCCGCCGGCTCGATCTCCTGGCCGTCGCCGTCGCTATCGAAGGCGAAACCCAGACCGATCGCGTCGAGCAGATCGCGCTCGAACCGGCGCAGCGTCCACGCCAGTCCGTCGAGCGCCAGCCGCTGTCGCACATCCGCGAATGCTTCGTAGAGTTCGGGCGCGGGATCCTGTCGCGGTGCGAGCCGCAGCACCAGTTCGTTGATGTAGAAGCCGGCGAGCATGGCATCGCCGGTGAGCCGGGGCGCGGCATCCAGCGATTCCGCGGACCGCAGCTGGGCGAGTTCGCCGCGCAGCACCGCGGTCAGGCGGATGTGCTGCAGCGGCTGCAGCGCGGCGCGGAGCACATGCTTCTTCGGCCCCTGTACGCCACGTGCAACCAGGCCCAGACGGCCGTGATCCAGGGTCAGCACTTCGACCAGCAGACTGGTTTCGCGCCAGGGCCGTGCATGCAGCACGAACGCGGGCTGGTCCTCGATGTGCACGGTCGGCCCGCGGCGTCAGCCGGCGCCGATCCGGGCCAGGAACGCCTCGCCGGTCAACTGCTCGTCCGAGCCTGTCAGCGCATACCAATGGGGTTTGGCGTCGATGAAGATTTCGGCTTCGAACCGCGCACCGGGAATCGCATCGAACAGACCGGCGGCCACGAAGTGCTGGCCGTCGCCGGTGCTGAGAAAAAACAGGCTGCTGCCGCAGGCGCTGCAGAACGCGCGCTCGGCCCAGTCCGACGATGCGAACCGGCGCACCAGCGCATCGCCGGTTTCGATGCGCACATCGTCGCCGGCCTGCAGCACCATCGCGGGACCGCCGTGCCAGCGACGGCACGCGCCGCAGTGGCAGGCGTGTACGGCGTGCGTCGTCGCCGGCACGCTGAGCGTGACGCCGCCGCACAGGCAGTGCCCGTGCAGACGGTCGGCGCTGTCGATGGATCCGCTCATGCGCGCGCCCCTCCTACTCGCCGTAACCGAGCGCCTTGAGCGCCGCCTCGTCGTCGGACCAGCCCTCACGCACGCGCACCCAGGTTTCCAGGAACACCTTGGCGTCGAACAGACGCTCCATGCCCATGCGCGCCTTGGTGCTCATGTCCTTGAGCCGGCTGCCGGCCTTGCCGATGACGATGGCCTTCTGGCCCTCGCGCTCCACCCAGATCACCGCGCCGATGCGCAGCATCCGGCCATCGAGGGCGAAGCTTTCGATCTCGACCGTGGTCGCATACGGCAGCTCGTTGCCGAGCTGGCGCATCAGCTGCTCGCGCACCAGTTCACCGGCCAGAAAGCGCTGGCTCTTGTCGGTGATCTCGTCTTCGGCGAAGAGTGCGTCCTGCTCCGGCACCAGCGGCAGCACGGTCGACTTCAACTGTTCGAGACCCTTGCGCTTGAGCGCCGACAGCGGCACGACGCCGGCGAAGTCACGGCCTTCGGTCACCTTCTGCAGATACGGCAGCAGCAGCGTCTTGTCCTTGATCTTGTCGACCTGGTTGACGACCAGCACCACCGGCACGCCGGCCTCGTGCAGCGTGTCGAACGCCAGGCTGTCCTCGTCGTCCCAGCGGCCGGCGACGACGACCAGCAGCGCCACGTCGACGCCTTCCAGCGCGCCGCGCGCCGCGCGGTTCATGATCCGGTTCATCGCGCGCTTCTGCTCGTGATGGATACCGGGGGTGTCGACCAGCAGCAGCTGGCCTTCCGGGAACGTCGCGATGCCGAGCAGACGATGGCGCGTGGTCTGCGGACGGTTGGAGACGATGCTCACCTTGGCGCCGACGAGGGCATTGACCAGGGTGGACTTGCCGACATTGGGTCGGCCGATGACGGCGACGTAGCCGGCATGGTGGGGCGTGGTGTGGGGTTCGGTCATGTCCGCATTCTACGGAAATGCCGGTGGCACGACGCAGGCAGCGTTCTGAAGGGCGTTGCGCGCGGCTCAGCCCGGCGCTTCGAGCAGGCCCATGACCGCTTCGGCGGCCTGCTGTTCGGCCGCACGGCGCGAACTGCCCTGCCCCTCGGCGGCCAGACCGGCATCGTTGAGCGCGCAGCGCACGAGGAAGGTCTTGGCATGCTCCTCGCCACTTTCCGACAGCAGCTCGTACACCGGAAGTGCCTTCTGCCGCCCCTGCAGCCATTCCTGCAGACGTGTCTTGGCGTCCTTGGAAACGCGGCCGCTGGCCAGCGCGACCATGGTCTTCTCGAACAGCGGCAACACCACCTCGCGGCAGGTGTCGAGACCCGCGTCGAGATAGACCGCCGCGATCACCGCTTCGAGCGCGTCGGACAGGATCGAGTCGCGCCGGTGGCCGCCGGACTTGAGTTCACCCGGGCCCAACACCAGCCGCGCGCCGAGATCGAGTTCGCGCGCGACCGCGGCCAGCGAGGACTCGCGCACCAGTTCCGCGCGGGCACGCGTCAACGTGCCTTCGTCGGCATTCGGCCAGCGGGCGTAGAGCGACTCGGCGACCAGCGCGCCGAGCACGGCGTCGCCGAGGAACTCCAGACGTTCGTTGTGCGGGGCGCCGGCACTGCGATGCGTCAGCGCCTGGATCAGCAGCTCGGGATCACGGAAGACGTGCCCGGCGAACCGACCCTGCTGACGGTCAAATTCCGTCGCCACCACGGGTCAGCGCCTGGGTCGCGTGGAACTTGCCCACGACGTCGAGGTTGAACACCAGTGGACGACGCACTTCGTACTGCACGTCCATCTGCCAGCCGTTGTCGGCACGGCGGATCTTCACGTTCTCGGGCTTCACGTTCTCCGAGTAGCTGATGTACAGCCGGCGGAAGAACAGGTCCTGGATGCGGGCCGGGTCGGACGCGGCGGTGCCCGGCTCGCTGGCCAGCCCCTTGAGCGCGGCCTTGACGCTGTAGTACTCCGAATACATCGGAAACAGCTTCATACCGACATAGGCGAAGAAGCCGACGACTGCCAGGACGATGATGAATCCAAGCAGGGTAATGCCGCGTTGCGTGCGTTTCATGGACGTCCCCTCGAGCCGATGCCGTTGGTCACTTGATGCCCTGACCGATCCTTCCCCAGTCGACCCAGCCCGGCGCGGCGGTGTCGACGTTCATCCAGATCAGGAACGCCTTGCCGCGCAGTTGGGTCTCGGGAAGCGTACCCCAGAAGCGCCCGTCATCGCTGCGGTCGCGGTTGTCGCCCATGACGAAATAATGGCCCTGCGGCACGTGGAACGTGCCCTCGCCCAGATGGAAGGGCGCGGCCTGGTCGATGTGCAGGATCTGGTGGCTGCGGCCGGGCATCTGCTCGGTCATGAGCGAGGCGCCGGTCATCTCCGCGCCGCGGCCCACGCCCTCGTAGGTGCCCACGCGCTGGTACTCGAACGGGGTGCCGTTGACGAACACCTGGTTGTCTCGGAACTCGACCGTGTCGCCCGGCAGGCCGATCACACGCTTGATCCAGTCCTGGTCGGGATGCTGGGGCGGGCGGAACACCACCACGTCACCACGCACCGGTTCACCGATGTCGATGATCTTCTGGTTGGTGATCGGCAGACGGATGCCGTAGGCGAACTTGTTGACGAGGATGAAATCGCCGATCAGCAGGGTCGGCATCATCGAGCTGGACGGAATGCGGAACGGCTCGGAGACGAAGCTGCGCAGAATCAGTACAACGAACAGCACCGGGAAGAATGCCTTCGCGTAGTCGACGACGATCGGTTCCTTCTCCTCGAGCAGTCCGGCGCGGCGCGCGCGCGCCTTGGCCAGCACCAGCTTGTCGAGCAGCCAGATGATGCCGGTGAGCAGCGTCAGCACGACCAGAGCGGTCTCAAACCATTTCATGCAGCATCCTCGGACACGGGATCGGACGGCCGCGCTGGGCCGCCGCTATGAAAACACGAATCAGGACTCGCGCGACGTGCTCAGCACCGCCAGGAAGGCTTCCTGCGGGATCTCCACGCGGCCGACCTGCTTCATGCGCTTCTTGCCTTCCTTCTGCTTTTCCAGAAGCTTCTTCTTGCGCGAGATGTCGCCGCCGTAACACTTGGCCAGCACGTTCTTGCGCAGCGCCTTGACCGTCGTGCGGGCGATGACCTGGGCGCCGATCGCGGCCTGGATGGCCACGTCGAACTGCTGGCGCGGAATCAGATCCTTCATCTTCTCGGTCAGCTCGCGGCCGCGGCGATCGGCGTGGCTGCGATGCACGATCAGCGACAGCGCGTCGACCTTGTCGCCGTTGATCAGCGTGTCCACGCGCACGAACGGGCCGGCGTCGAAACGCACGAAGTGATAATCCAGCGAGGCGTAGCCGCGGCTGGCGGATTTCAGCTTGTCGAAGAAGTCGAGCACCACCTCGGCCATCGGCAGTTCGTAGCTGATCTGCACCTGGCTGGCGAGGTACTGGATGCCAATCTGCATGCCGCGCTTGTCTTCGCAGAGCTTGATGATCGCGCCGATGTAGGCCTCGGGCGTGAGGATGTTGGCGCGGATGATGGGCTCGCGCACTTCCTGGATCAGGTTCGCCTGCGGCAACTTGGCCGGGTTGTCCAGCGGCATGACCTCGCCGTCGGTCTTGAGCACCTCGTAGATCACCGTCGGCGCGGTGCTGATCAGGTCGAGGTCGTACTCGCGTTCCAGACGTTCCTGCACGATTTCCATGTGCAGCATGCCGAGAAAGCCGCAGCGGAAACCGAAGCCCATGGCTTCCGAACTTTCCGGTTCGAAGCGCAGCGCGGCATCGTTGAGGCGCAACTTGTCCAGCGCTTCGCGCAGATCCGGGAAATCCTCGGCATTGACCGGAAACAGGCCCGCGAACACGCGCGGCTGCATTTCCTGGAAACCGGCGAGCGGCGTCTCGGCGGGCTTCGCGGCCAGGGTCAGCGTGTCGCCGACCGGCGCGCCATGGACGTCCTTGATCGACGCGGTGATCCAGCCCACCTCGCCCGCGCGCAGTGCCGGCAGTTCTTTGCGCTTGGGCGTGAACACGCCGACCTTGTCGACGTCGTGCGTGCGTCCGGTCGACATCACCAGGATCTTGCTCTTGGGCGTGATCTCGCCCTGCATCACGCGCACCAGCGACACCACGCCCAGATAGTTGTCGAACCAGGAGTCGATGATCAGCGCCTGCAGGCGATCGGTATCGCGCGGCTTCGGCGGCGGGATGCGATGCACGATCGCCTCGAGTACCTCCTCCACGTTGAGGCCGGTCTTGGCGCTCACCGCGACGGCGTCTTCGGCATCGATGCCGATCACCGCTTCGATCTCGGCCTTGGCCTTTTCTATGTCGGCCGTCGGCAGGTCGATCTTGTTGAGCACCGGAATCACTTCCAGACCCTGCTCGATCGCCGTGTAGCAGTTGGCGACCGACTGCGCTTCCACGCCCTGCGCCGCGTCGACGACCAGCAGCGCGCCTTCGCACGCGGCCAGCGAGCGGCTGACCTCGTAGGAGAAGTCGACGTGCCCGGGCGTGTCGATGAAGTTCAGATGGTAGGTCTGCCCGTCGCGCGCCTTGTACGGCAGCGACACAGACTGCGCCTTGATCGTGATGCCGCGCTCGCGCTCGATCGGATTCGAGTCGAGCACCTGCGCTTCCATCTCGCGCGCCTGGAGGCCGCCACAGATCTGGATGATGCGATCGGCGAGCGTCGACTTGCCGTGGTCGACGTGGGCGATGATGGAGAAGTTGCGGATGTTCCGCATCGGATCGTGGGTCATTGGGCGGCGGCCGGGCCGTCGTCGAAAAGGTAACGGGCGATTATCGCACAGCGCCCGCGTCGCACGCGGCCGGCGGATCGGGACGGGTGCGCCGTTCACCACGCCGGCCCGCCGCATACGAAGACGGCCCGCGGAATGCGCGGGCCGTGGATGTCGCATCGTTGAAGCGATTGATCAGCGTTCGGCGGTCTCCGACACGGTGATCGCGCGGTACTGGGTCGCGCCGCCGCGTCCGCGGACCAGCAGCATCACCGTATCGCCCGGCTTGACGCTCTGCAGCGCCCGGTCGAGCGCGGCCGCGCTGCCCACCGGCGTGCGACCGACGCGCAGGATCACGTCGCCCTGGGTGATGCCGGCGTTCGCCGCCGGGCCGCGGCCGGCGCTGGCAACGAGGACGCCTTCATCACCGGCAAGCCCGAACTGGCGCCGCTGGGCGGCGTCGAGATCACGGCCGGTGATGCCCAGCGGGTTGCCGCTCGCCGCCGATGCAGGCGCCGGTTCGCCCCGCGTCGTCGTGCTCGCCGTCGCCGAATCGAGCGCGGTCAGGGTGACGTCGAAGTCGCGCGTGCGGCCCTCGCGCAGGATGCGCATGCGCACCTTGGTGCCCGGCGTCTTGCCACCGACCAGCGGCGGCAGTTCGCTCGACGCGACGATCTCGGTGCCGTCGACGGCGCGGATCACGTCGCCCGGCTCGATGCCCGCACGCTGCGCCGGACTGCCCGGCAGCACCTCCTGCACCAGCGCACCCTTGGTGTCGGGCAGCTTGAAACCGGCCGCGGCTTCCGAGGTCACATTGGAAACCTGCACGCCGAGCGAACCGCGCTGCACGCTGCCGGTCTTCTTGATCTGTTCGGCCACGTTCGCCGCGAGATCGATCGGAATCGCGAAACTCACGCCCATGTAGCCGCCGGAGTTGCTGAAGATCTGCGAGTTGATGCCGATCACCTCGCCCGACACGTTGAGCAGCGGACCGCCCGAATTGCCCTGGTTGATCGGCACGTCGGTCTGGATGAAGGGCACGTAGCGCTGGTCGGCGTACTGGTTGGAACGCGCCACGGCGCTGACGATGCCGGCGGTCACCGACTGCTCGAAGCCGAACGGTGAGCCGATCGCGACCGCCCACTGGCCCGGCTTCACGCTCGCGCCGTTGCCGAAGCGCAGCGTCGGCAGGCCGGTCGCGTCGATCTTGAGCACCGCGACGTCCGATTCGGCATCGCTGCCGACGACCTTGGCGGTGAACTCGCGGCGGTCCGACAACCGCACCTTGACCTCGTCCGCGCCGTCGACCACGTGGTGGTTGGTCAGCAGATAGCCATCGGCCGAAATGATGAAACCGGTGCCCATCGAGGTGCCGCGCGGCGCGGCGCCGCCACGCCCGGGACCACCCGGACCGCCCGGCATTTCGAAACCCGGGCCGAAGAAGCGGCGGAAGATTTCGGGAATCTGCGCATCGTCGGGCATCTGCTGGCCGCGCGTCTGTCGCGCGCCGATCGTTGATTCGATGCTGACCACGGCCGGCGCCACGCGCTCGACCAGACGGGTGAAGTCGGGAAGACCCGAGACCAGCGGCGCTTCGGGGGTCGACGACACGCTGGACGCGGCATCGGCCGGCGTCTGCGCACCGGATTGCGCGGTGGCGTTGGGCAGCAGGAAGGCGGTGGTGCCGGCCGAAAGCACGGCGACGAGCGACACCGCGAGCAGGGATTTCTTCATCGAGGACATGACGGACTCTGAGGGGGATGTGCGATGCGACACGGCGCAGCGGCCATCACGTGGCCGCGCATCGCGTCAGAAGGCGGACCGGGACGACTCAGGGCACCGCGCGCAGTTGCGGCCGCGCGGCATCGGCGGGGTCGACCGGGAAGCTCGGCAGCACGTTGCTGGCCGACGCCTGCGGCGCCCCCCAGGACGGTGCGGCGAAGGCGTCGCCGTAGCGCACCGAGAAGCTGCTGTTGGCCGACAAGGACGAGGCCTTCGGCCAGGGACGCGACACCGCGGGCGCTTCCGGAAGACCGGTCGCGATCACCGGCGCAGACGCCAGCGCACGCGCCGCGATCGCGTCATTCGTGGCGACCGGCCGCGGCGGCGCGGCGGACGCGACCATGCGGGATTCCGATGCCTGACGCGTCTGCGTATTGCGCAGCGCGGCGCGCTGTGACTGGCCGCGCGAGGCGCGATCGCCATTGCCGCGACGCGGCACTTCTGCGACTGCCAGCGCGGCGGCGCCGGCGACTGCCGCGGTGGCTTCGAGCGGCGATGCCGACACGAGCGCGGACGCATCGGCGGTCGCATCGTGGGCACCGGGCGTGCCCGGCGCGATGGGCGCAGCGTCGGCGACCATCGGCAGCACGTCGTCCGCATCGTCGAACGACGCACCCGGAAGGCCCACGAACAGCGCCACCAGAGCGACCGATGCCGCGAGTGCGGCGCCACCGCCCCAGCGCAGCAGACGCGGGCGCTTCGCCGTCGCGACCGGTGCGATCACCACGTCGCCGGCCGCGATGCCGCGCGCGATGCGGTCGGCGAAATCGGGCGGCAGCAGCGAGACCTGACGGCCCCGCAAAACATCGCCGCAGACCTGCCAGCGCTCGAAGCAGCCGGACAGCTCCGCATCGTGTTCGAGCCGGCGGCGCAGGAAACGCGCCTGGTCCTGCGACAGCTCGCCATCGAGCATCGTCGACAGCTGCTGGCGGTGGAACCGCTCGAGCTTGTCGGGGTCGGGGCCGATCTGCAGGGTGTCGATGTCGTCGGCAGTGTTCATCGGGTCACGCGCTCCACTTGTCTTTCGTTGTCCATCAAAGGTCGCAGTTCGCGATCGATCGCTTCGCGCGCCCGGAAGATCCGGGAGCGGACGGTGCCGATCGGGCATCCCATGCGTTCGGCGATCTCGTCGTAGCTCAGACCGTCGACTTCGCGCAGGTTGATCGCGACCCGGAGTTCCTCGGGCAATGCTTCGACCGCGCGCATCACCGTTTGTTCCAGCTGCTGGCGCATCAGTTCACGCTCGGGCGTATCGCTGTCGCGCAGACGGATGCCGCTGTCGAAGTGCTCGGCGTCCTCGACATCGATGTCGTCGGTCGGCGGCCGGCGGTTGTGCGCGACCAGATGGTTCTTGGCCGTGTTGACTGCGATCCGATGCAGCCAGGTGTAGAACTGCGCATCGCCACGGAAGTTCCCCAACGCGCGGTAGGCGCGGATGAAGGTTTCCTGGGCGACGTCCTGTACTTCGCTCCAGTCGGACACGTAACGGCCGATCAACGCCGCGATCCGGTGCTGGTACTTGCGTACCAGCAGATCGAACGCCGCGGTGTCGCCCGCCTGCACCCGCTTGACCAGTTCCTCGTCCAGTTGAATCCGCTCCTGGCTGTCGTGCTCTTCGACCATCGGGCCGGATCTCCTTGGGGACACCCGGCCTGGCTCGGGTAGTTAGGACAGGTCACTGCGCGAAAAGTTCCGTCACAGGCGGTGTGGCATCGTCGCCGCGTCACCGTGCTGCATGTCTTGGGGCGGCGCCAGCGCCCTGCAAGTCGTCTGGGCGCCTCCCGTTCGATCCCGCACGCGGCGCTCGATTCAAACGCCACTTTCAAGCGCCGATTTGACGGCGTGGAAGCAACCTCGGGATCATAGGCGGATCCCCCATACCTTCAAGAATGGTGCCGTATGTTCGCAGGCCTCGACGGGCTTCGCTTCAGTCATTGGCAAGCCGAGCCGCGCGAAGACGGTGTGCTCGTGCTGTCCTTCGACCGCGCCAACGAATCGGTCAACACGTTCGCGCAGGACGTGCTGATCGAACTCGACGCCCTGCTCGAACGCCTCGCGCTCGATCCGCCCAAAGCGCTGGTCATCCGCTCGGCCAAGGCCAAGGGCTTCATCGCCGGCGCCGACATCCGCGAGTTCCAGGCCTTCGACGCCAAGGGCACGATCGGCGATTCGATCCGCCGCGGCCAGATGACGTTCCAGCGCCTGGCCGAGCTGCCCTGCCCCACGGTCGCCGCGATCCACGGTTTCTGCATGGGCGGCGGCACGGAGATTTCGCTGGCCTGCGACTACCGCGTCGCCAGCGACGATCCGTCGACGAAGATCGGTCTGCCCGAGGTCAAGCTCGGCATCTATCCGGGCTGGGGCGGCAGCGTGCGCCTGCCGCGACTGGTCGGTGCGCCGGCCGCGTTCGACATGATGCTCACCGGTCGCGCGCTGTCGGCGAAGGCCGCGCGCAGCATCGGCCTGGTCGACAAGGTGGTCGAGCCGGCGCTGCTCGTCGATGCGGCGATCGCACTCGCGCGCAAGGGCACGACGCGTCCGTTCAAGCAGCGTTTCATGGGCTGGGCGACGAACATCTGGCCGGTGCGCCAGGCGCTGGCGCCGGTGCTGGTCAAGCAGGTCGCGCGCAAGGCGAAAAAGCAGCACTACCCCGCGCCCTACGCGATGATCGAGACCTGGCGCCGCGCGTCAGGCGACACGCGCAGTCTGCTGGCGGCGGAACGCAAATCGGTGGTCAAGCTCGCCGGCACGCCGACCGCACGCAACCTCACCCGCGTGTTCTTCCTGATGGAGCGCCTCAAGGGCCTCGGCGGCAAGGCCGCGAGCGGTCAGGCACCGATCCGCCGCGTGCACGTGGTCGGCGCCGGCGTCATGGGCGGCGACATCGCGGCGTGGTCGGCCTACAAGGGCTTCGACGTCACCCTGCAGGACCGCGAGCAGCAGTTCATCGACAAGGCGCAGGCCCGCGCCGCGACGCTGTTCGAGAAGAAGGTCAAGGATCCGGCCAAGCGCCCCGAAGTCGCTGCGCGCCTGCGCTCCGATCTCGCCGGTAACGGCATTGCAGATGCCGATCTGGTGATCGAGGCGATCGTCGAGAATGCCGAGGCCAAGCGCAGCCTCTATGCCGATGTCGAGCCGCGCCTGCCGGTCGATGCGCTGCTGACGACGAACACCTCGTCGATTCCGCTCGACGAGCTGCGCACCGGCGTGCAGCGTCCCGGCCAGTTCGCCGGCCTGCATTACTTCAATCCGGTCGCGTCGATGCCGCTGGTCGAGATCGTCCATCACGACGCTGTCGACGAGGCCACCGCGCAGCGTCTGGCCGCGTTCTGCAAGGCCATCGACAAGCTGCCCGTCCCGGTTGCCGGCACGCCGGGCTTTCTGGTCAACCGCCTGCTGTTCCCGTACATGCTCGAAGCTGCGAGCGCCTACGCCGAAGGCATTCCGGGCAAGGCGATCGACAAGGCGTCCGTCGACTTCGGCATGCCGATGGGCCCGATCGAGCTGATCGACACCGTGGGCCTGGACGTGGCCTCCGGCGTCGGCCAGGAACTCGCGCCGTTCCTGGGCCTGCGCATTCCCGCCTCGCTCGCCACGCCACCCGAACCGGGCCAGCGCGGCAAGAAGGATGGCCAGGGTCTCTACACCTGGGTCGAAGGCAAGGCGCAGAAACCCGAACTGCCGAAGGACTACAAGGCGCCGGAGGATCTGCAGGACCGCCTGATCCTGCCGCTGCTCAACGAGGCCGTGGCCGCGCTGCACGACGGCGTGGTCGCCGACGCGGATCTGCTCGATGCGGGCGTGATCTTCGGCACCGGCTTCGCGCCGTTCCGCGGTGGCCCGATCCAGTACATCCGCGAGACCGGCGCCGACGTCATCGTCGAACGCCTGCGCACCCTGCAGGCGCGCCACGGCGACCGCTTCGCACCGCGTCCGGGCTGGGACAATCCGGCGCTGCAGCCGGTGCCGCGTACGGCGTGAATCAGGTTACGACGGCCGCGTTCGATGACGCGGCCGTGGGACATCTGATCCCGCACTTTTCCGTGGGCGCGCGCTTGCGCGCGATGGACTTTCTCTGAAGTCCCGATCGCGCGCAAGCGCGCGCCCACAGATGCATCCCATCCTGGAGTCCGTCCGGCGGTCAGCCCGAGTGCCGCGTGGCTAAGCCCGCGGCGCGCGATTCCAGCGCGGCGATCAGCGCGTCGCGCTCTGAGGCCGTCAGGTCGAGCATCTCGAACGCGTCGCCGAAGAACAGGCCGTCGAATGCGAGCGTGACCAGCAGCGCTTCGACGAAATCCGGTCCCAGTTCGCGCAGGCGCGCGGCATGCGTGGCGGCGTACTGCCGCGGCGAATCCATCAGCTCGGGCGTATTGACCGCCGCGGCGATGAAGGACTGCGTCGCTTTCGGGCCGTGCAGCCGCTTGGCCTCCAGACCCTGCCGCTGGGCGTGCACGAACGCCTGCAGATAGCCGCCCGGATTGGCCGGGAACATCGTCTCGGCCATCTCCAGATCGCGATGGTGCTGGTCCATGTGGTGCTCGACCACGCCCTTGAGCAGCAGGTCCTTGCTCGCGAAGTGGTACAGCAGGCCGCCCTTGCTGACGCCCGCTTCCGCGGCCACGGCGTCGAGGGTCATGTGCGCGGCGCCGACGCGATCGGACACGGCGAGCGCCGCATCGAGGATGCGGGCGCGGGCGTCGCTGCGGGGCTTGCGGGTGGTCATGGGCACGCGTCTTGACGAAGGAACCGGGATTCTAGACTATACCGTCCAGTCGGTTTAGTTAGCCTGAAGGAATTCCGCATGCAAGCCCGTCCGAATCCGCCCAGACACGCGCCGCTACGGGTGCAGCCGGCCGTGCCGGATGCCTATGCGGCCATGGGCTGGATCGAGGAATTCACCGAACTCGCGCGGCTGGCGATCGATGAAGAGGACGACGAAGTGCTGCGCCGCGGTTACGAAGACGAACTGCTGCGCCGCGCCGTGTATCTGCGCGCAGCGGGTCTGTTCGACGTCATGGACATCCGGCATCCCGCCTTGCGCGCGATGCTCGAGGACGCGCGCTGAGCGCATCCGTCGCGACGAGACGCCCGCGCGATGCGGGCGACGGACTCACATCGTGTGGGTCGACTTCTCGGATTGCAGCGTGCCGGCGAGCAGGGTCTCGATCCGGTTCTTGACCGCCTCGCCTTCCGGCGTCTCGGCGAACTGCACGCCGACACCCGCGGTGCGGTTGCCCTGCGCGCCGGCCGGCGTTACCCACACCACCTTGCCGGCAGTCGGCAGGCGATCGCTGGATTCGGGCAGCGTCAGCAGCAGGAACACCTCGTCGCCGAGGAAATAGCGCTTCGGCGTCGGCACGAAGATGCCGCCGTGCTTGAGGTACGACATGTACGCGTTGTACAGCGCGGCCTTGTCCTTGACGGCGAGCGACAGGATGCCCTGACGTGCCCCAGCAGCGGTTGCGCTCATGGATCGGTTTCCAGCGAAGAAGTCAGTTGCGGGCGACGGTACCGCGCCAGGCCAGCAGCAGCTCGGCGATGGCGAGATCGGCGCGCACCGTGGTCCTGAGCAGATCACGGGTGCGGTTGGCGGCGTCGAACCACGCAGCCAGCTTCCCGATTCCCGCGACATCGGTCAAGCCGGATGCACGCGCGAGCGCGAGATCGGCGGCATGTGCGACGCGTTCGGCCGCATCGTCGCCATTGGCCCAGCGCTGCGCGGTGGCGACGACGGGTAGATCGCCCTTCGCCACCCCGGCGAGATCCTTGGCGACTTCGCGACGCAGCGCCATGCCGCCACCGTCGAGCCATTCGGCGGCGAGACCGGGATGCCCGCGCGCGGCGTCGAGCGCTTCGACCGCGTCCGCCTCGCGATGGCCGCGCCCCGCGAGCCAGGCCAGCGCTTCCTCGCGCGGCGGCAGGCGGAACTCGATGCGCTGGCAGCGGCTGCGGATCGTCGCCGGCAGGCGCAGCGGATTGGCGGCCACCAGCCACAGGTGGCGGCCGGGCTGCGGCTCTTCCAGCGTCTTCAGCAGCGCGTTGCAGGCGGACGTGTTGACCGCATCGGCCGGATCGACGATCGCGACCTGCGCGCTGCCGTACTGCGGCGTCAGCGAAAGCTTCGCCGACAGCTCGCGGATCTGGTCGATGACGATTTCGGTGCGCAGCTTGGTGCCGTCCTTGGTCGGCACGAACGAGACGCTGTGGAAATCGGGATGCGTGCCGGCTGCGAGCAGTTGCGCGCTGCGCACTTCGCGATCCAGACCGAGTACGTGCGCAGCGAGCGCATCGGCGACCGCGCGCTTGCCCAGACGCGCCGGTCCGCAGAACAGCAGCGCATGGCCGAGCCGGCCGCTGTCGAGCGCAGCGCGCACCTGGTCGTGGATACGCGCCTGCCAGGGCGCGAATGCGGGCTGCACGCTCATGCGACCGCCCGCGCCGCCTGCAGGGCCTGCACGGCGTCGGCAGCGACGATCTCGGCGCTGCGCGTCGCGTCGATGACGCGGATGCGCTGCGGTTCGGCCTGCGCGCGGGCGAGAAACGCACTGCGCACGCGTTCGAAGAATGCGTCCTGCTCGGCCTCGATACGATCGGGAAACGCATCGCGTCCACGCGCACGTTCGCGACCCTGGGCCACGCCGAGATCGAGCAGCAGCGTGATCGCCGGCGCGATGCCGACGTGCGCCGCTTCGAGCGCGGCGATGCGCGCCGGATCGATGCCGCGGCCGCCGCCCTGGTAGGCGTAACTGGAATCGGTGAAGCGGTCGCTGATCACCCAGGCGCCGCGTTCGAGCGCAGGCAGGATCGTCTCCTGCACATGCTGGGCACGCGCGGCGAACATCAGCAGCAGCTCGGTGTCCGGCCGCGCGGGTTCGTGGCCGGGATCGAGCAGCAGGCCACGGATGAGTTCGGCCAGCGGCGTGCCACCCGGCTCGCGCGTGCACACCACTTCGTCGCCGTCCGCCGCCAGCGCATCGCGCAGGGCGCGCAGCACGGTGGTCTTGCCGGCGCCCTCGCCGCCTTCGATCGTCACGAAACGCGGAAACGTGCGGAGTGCGCTCACGCGCCGTCGTCCGCTGCGCCGGTGGCGGCTTCGACTTCCACCTCGTTCGGCGGCGCGGCTTCACCGCCTGCCGCCGCTTCGGCCGCATTGCCGCTGCTGGCGTCCCCGCTGCCGAACTTGGAGCGGTAACGGCGCACGTATTCGCGGACCGCGACGTTGTGCGCGGCGTACGTCGGCGAGAACACATGGCGGCCGCTGCCGTCGCCGACCGCGACGAAATACAGTGCATTGCCGTCTTCGGGATGCGTCGCGGCGTGGATCGCCGCGGCACCGGCCATCGCGATCGGCGTCGGCGGCAGGCCGTCACGGGTATAGGTGTTGTACGGCGTGTCGGTCTGCAGATCGCTGCGGCGGATGTTGCCGTCGTAGGCGGTGCCCATGCCGTAGATCACGGTCGGATCGGTCTGCAGGCGCATGCCGATCTTCAACCGGCGGTTGAACACGCCCGAGATCGCCGGACGCTCTTCGGCGATGCCGGTCTCCTTCTCGATGATCGAGGCCAGCACCAGCACCTGCTCGCGGTCACGCAATTCCAGGCCGTCGGCGCGCGATTCCCAGGCACGATCGACCGCGGTTTCCAGCGCGGTATTCGCGCGGCGCAGCAGGTCCACGTCGCTGTCGCCGGTGGTGTAGAGATACGTCTCTGGCAGGAACCGGCCTTCGGGATGCACGCCGGGCTTGCCGAGCGCGTCCATCAGCGCCGCGTCGTCGATGTCCTGCAGCGTCTGCACCAGCGGCTTTGCGCGGCCGAGCGCGGCGCGCAGCTCGCGGATGTTCCAGCCTTCGACGATCGTGAAGCGGTGATGGATGACCTTGCCGTCGCGCATGCGCACCAGCAGATCGCGCGGCGTGGTCGTCGGGTCGAGCGGATACTCGCCGACCTGGATGCGCGCATCGGCGCCCAGCTCGCGCGCCAGCAGGCGCCATTCGAGTTCGTGCCCCTCCACCGCGCCGGCCTCGCGCAGGCGGCCGAGCACGCGCTGGAACGAATCGCCGCGCGCCACCACTAGCGTGCCGTCGCTCGACAGGCCGGCCAGCGGCGCGTCCGCGAAGCGGGTGTAGCGCGCGTGCAGGAACCAGGCAGTGAGACCGGCCAGCAGCGCGACGATCACGAGCCCACCCAGCAGGATCTTGCCGATGCGGCGACGGGGACGTGGCGGTGCGGATTCGGTCATGGGCGGCGTGGGCCGTCGATGCGGGAGGGCGTGCAGGATACCGTGGCCGGCGGACGACCATGCAATGCATGGCCGCTGCGCGTGACTTCCCCTGTGTCAGACGGCACATCCCATGCGCGCGGAGCCCGTCATGCAGCAGACCCGGATCACCGGTTATCAGGTGATGTACTCGGCCAACCGTTTCCCGCCGCGCATCTGGCTGCACGGCGACAGCGGTTCGATCGGCCAGCTGGTCTTCCACGCCAACGGCGAAGCATTGCCCGAGGACGCCATCCAGGGCGCCGCGCCCTCACTGCATTACCACCTAGACGATTTCCACAACGCGCTCGACGTGCTGCGCAACGAGAGCCCCGTGTGGTTGTTGTACTCAGGGAGCGGCGGCGGCTACGAGAACGGCCTGCGCACCGACCCGGAAGGCGTCGGCGAAGGCGAACCGCGGCTGCGCGCGATGGCGCGGATCGACTGAGGCCGAGCGGCGCGATCAGCCGGAGAAGCCGAGCGCGCGCAGCGTGCCGCGGGCCTTGGCGCGGGTCTCTTCGAGTTCGCGATCCGGATCGGAGTCGGCGACGATGCCGGCGCCGGTGCGGAAGCGTGCAACGTCGCCTTCGACTTCCGCGCTGCGGATCAGGATGTTGAGGTCGAGATCGCCGTCGCGATTCAGCCAGCCCATCGCGCCGGTGTAGGCGCCACGGCCCTGCCCTTCGAGCTCGGCGATGATCTGCATGCAGCGCACCTTGGGACAGCCGGTGATCGTGCCGCCCGGGAATACCGCGGCGATCGTGCGGCCCGGCGTCGCATCGGCGCGCAGCCGCCCGCGGACGTTGCTGACGATGTGATGGACGTGCGCGTAGCTCTCCACGCACATCAGTTCGTCGACTTCCACACTGCCCGGCGCGCAGACGCGGCCCAGGTCATTGCGCTCGAGATCGACCAGCATCACGTGCTCGGCGCGTTCCTTCGGATGGCCGACGAGCTCCTGCACGCGCGCCGCGTCGTCGTCGCCGTCGAAGCGCGCGCGGGTGCCGGCGATCGGGCGCGTCTCCACCAGATCGCCACGCACCGAGACCAGCCGCTCCGGCGACGCACTCGCCACCGCCCAGCCTTCGCCCTGTAACAGGCCGGCGAATGGCGCGGGATTGTGTTCGCGCAGACGTGCGTACAACGCCGCAGGATCGAGCGCGCCGTCGAAACGCGCCTGCCAGCCGCGCGACAAATTCGCCTGGAACACATCGCCGGCAGCGAGGTAATCGAGGACCCGGCGCACGCCACCGGTGAACCGCGCAGGTATGTCTTCGTCGAGCGTTTCGGGCGGATGCCACGTCGAGGGCGACGCCACCGTGGCGCCTGCAGCCGCGACGAGTTCGGCGAGCAATGCGTCGGCGCCGGCTTCGGCGATGGCAATGCATTCGCCGGTCGCGTGATCACGCAATACTGCAGCCGGACACCGCCAGGCCACAGCGACCGGCAGGCTGCCGACGGCGGGCGGCAGATCCAGCACCGGTTCCACCTGCGCCGCGAGTTCGTACCCCAGATACAGCGCCCAGCCGCCGCGGAACGGCCAGCGCGGTTCGTCGCGCGGCATGCGCAGGTCCGACCAGGCGGCATCGAGCGCCGCGAGAAAATCGCCGTCGACCACCGCGCCCGTCGCATCACGGGTGACGCCGTCGACCTCCAGCTGCAGGCGCGTGCCATCCGTCGCCAGCAGCAGATCCCAGCGCGCATGCTCGGTGCCGTGCGCGACCGACTGCAGCAGCAACGGATGACGCGCGGGCGCCGCGCGTTGCAGCGCCAGCAGGTCGGTCTCGGCAGGCAGCGGACAGGTGATCAGCACGGCGCGGTTTCCAGTGGGCCGCAGACGCGGCGGCAGCGATCAGGCGTCGAGTTCGGTCCAGCGCAGATAGGCCGCATCCAGCGCCGTCTGCGTGTCCTGCAGTTGCTGCCCATGCGCGGCGATGGCCTCGGCGTCGCGCTGATAGAACGCGGG
This sequence comes from Luteimonas flava, assembly GCF_036584485.1. Lineage (NCBI taxonomy): Bacteria > Pseudomonadati > Pseudomonadota > Gammaproteobacteria > Lysobacterales > Lysobacteraceae > Luteimonas > Luteimonas flava. The sequence continues at coordinate 1,212,082 of NZ_JAZHBM010000001.1, forward strand.
TGTGTTCATCTCGTCGGTCATGCGCGCGATGTCACCTTCCAGCTGCTCGATGCGAAGGGGCAGCTGTTCGAGTTCGCGCTGGTCCTTGTAGCTGAGCTTGCGCTTGGCGACCGGGGTCGGTGTCGACGGTGCAGCAGTTGCCGCGGCCGTGACGGCGGCCTTCGGCGCGAGCGTCGTGCCCGGCAACGCGGCACCCGGCTGCGGACGCTGGCGCAGCCAGTCCTCGTAACCGCCGATGTACTCGCCGACACGGCCCTCGCCTTCCATCACCAGCGTCGAGGTCACCACGTTGTCGAGGAAGTCGCGGTCATGGCTGACCAGCAGCAGCGTACCGGGATACTCGCCGAGCAGTTCTTCGAGCAGCTCCAGCGTTTCGACGTCGAGATCGTTGGTCGGTTCGTCCATCACCAGCAGGTTCGACGGCTGGGCGAACAACTTGGCCAGCAGCAGGCGGTTGCGCTCGCCGCCCGACAGGCGGGTGATCGGCGCGCGCGCGCGTTCGGGCGTGAACAGGAAATCCTGCAGATAGCCGATCACGTGCTTGCGCGTGCCGTTGATCTCGACGAAATCCTGGCCTTCGGCGACGTTCTCGAGCGCGTTCCAGTCTTCGCGCAGCGTCGCGCGGTACTGGTCGAAGTATGCGATCTGCAGCTGGGTGCCGGTCTTGACCTCGCCCGCCTGCGGCTGCAATTCGCCGAGCAGCAGTTTCAGCAGCGTGGTCTTGCCGGTGCCGTTGGCGCCGATCAGGCCGATGCGGTCGCCGCGGAAGATCGTCGTCGAGAAGTTCTCGATGAGTGTGCGCTCGCCGAATGAGAACGAGACGTCCTGCATCTCGACGACCTTCTTGCCCGACGCATTCGCCGACGCGGCGGCCATGCGCACATTGCCCGTCAGGTCACGGCGCTGGCTGCGTTCCAGGCGCATCGCCTTGAGCCTGCGCACGCGACCTTCGTCGCGGGTGCGCCGCGCCTTGATGCCCTGCCGGATCCAGACTTCCTCCTGCGCCAGCATCTTGTCGAAGCGCTGTTGCTCCTGGGCTTCGGCGTGCAGGCGTTCCTCGCGGCGACGCACGTAGTTGTCCCAGTCGCCGGGCCAGCTGGTCAGCGCGCCGCGCTCGATCTCGACGATCCGCGTGGCGAGTGCGCGCAGGAAACGCCGGTCGTGGGTCACGAACACCAGCGCGCCGGGCCACTGCTTGAGGAAGCCTTCGAGCCAGTCGATCGCGGCGATGTCGAGATGGTTGGTCGGCTCATCGAGCAGCAGGATGTCGGGCGCCGACACGACCGCACGCGCCAGCAGCACGCGTCGCTTCATGCCGCCCGAGAGCCGGGTGAACGCCGCATCGCCGTCGAGCTGCAGCCGTTCGAGCACTTCGGTCACGCGCTGGTCGATGCGCCAGCCGTCGAGCGCCTCAACCCGCGCCTGCACATCGGCGAGCCCGTCGTAGTCTTCCGCATGCAGCAGGCGGTGGTATTCGGCCAGCGCCGCGCCGGCATCGCCGAGCCCGCCTGCGACGACGTCGTAGACGCTGCCGTCCGCGCCGGCCGGCACTTCCTGCTCGAGCCGCGTCACGCGCACGCCCTGCTCGCGGCGGATTTCGCCGTCGTCGGGTTTCAGCTCGCCATCGATCAGGCGCATCAGCGTGGACTTGCCTGCGCCGTTGCGGCCGATCAGCGCAATCCGCTCGCCGCGTTCGATCGAAAGCTCGACGCCGTCCAGCAGCAAGGGTCCGCCGACGCTGTAGTCGACGTCATTCAAGGTCATCAAAGGCATCCCGCCATTCTAGCGGGTCGGCGCTGATCGGATGCGGGTCCGGAGCGACGGCTGTGGACTTGCGCGGTGTTGCGCTTCAACTCGTGCGGTGTTTCGAGCCCCTCTCCCTTCGGGAGAGGGGTTGGGGTGAGGGCACACGCAATTCGCCGACCGGAAAAAAGCGCCCCCCCCTGAGAAAGCCCTCTCCCTCACCCCACCATCGGCATCCGCCGATGGTTCCCCCCTCTCCCTCAGGAGAGGGGCGTAGGCGTTCCACCTTCGGTGGAACCAATCGCTCTCAGGAACTGCACGACAGCATCGAACAGCCCGCCTTCGTCCGCGCCCAGTCAGGCCGCTTGCCGGCGAATGCGTCGCGTCCGGGCTGTTCGTCATACGGCCGACGCATGACATCGAGCAGCTCGACGATGCCGGACGGATCGCCGGCTTCCGCGCGGTCGATCGCCTGCTGCGCGAGATAGTTGCGCATCACGAAGCGCGGATTCGCCGCGTGCATCCGGGCACGCCTCACGTCGCCGGATTCGCCCGCGTCCCGAAGTCGCACGGCGTAATCGGCGAGCCAGGCGTCGAACTCGCCCTGCACCTGCGCGCGCCTGGCAGCGTCGTAGAACGCATCCGCCACGACGTCCAGCGACGGCGCCTCGGCGTCGAGATCCGCGAGCCCGCGGAAGCACAGCGTCATGTCGACTTCGCCCGCCTGCAGCAGCCCATGCAGCCGTTGCATGCGTTCGACATCGTCGTCGCGGCACTCGGGCAGGCCGAGTTTCGCGGCGATGGTCTCGCGATCCAGCTGCGCATACGTCGCGGCGTAGGCATCGAGTCCGGCCTGCAAAGGCGCGACATCCCCGAACAACGGCGCCAGTGCCTGCGCCAGACGTCCGAGATTCCAGTGCGCAACACGCGGCTGCCAGCCGAAGCGGTAGCGGCGCCCCTGCGCGTCGGTGGTGTTGGGCGTCCAGTCCGGATCGTAGTCGTCGACCCAGCCGTAGGGGCCGTAATCGATCGTCAATCCGAGAATCGACATGTTGTCGGTGTTCATGACGCCGTGCACGAAGCCGACGCGCATCCAGCCAGCAATCATCGCCGCGGTGCGCGTGCAGACCTCGGCGAACCAGTCGCCGTACAGCGCCTCGTCCTCGCCTGTCAGATGCGGGAAATCGCGGGCGATCGTGAAGTCCACCAGCTGCCGCAACAGCGCGGTATCGCCACGCGCGGACGGCAGTTCGAAGTGACCGAACCGGATGAACGACGGCGCGACCCGGCAGACGATCGCGCCGGGCTCCGGCGCCGCGTTGCCGTCGTAGAACATGTCGCGCACCACGGCGTCGCCGGTGCCGACCAGCGACAGCGCCCGCGTCGTCGGCACGCCCAGGTGGTGCATCGCTTCGCTGCACAGGAACTCGCGCACGGACGAACGCAACACCGCGCGGCCGTCGGCGGTGCGCGAATACGGCGTCGGGCCGGCGCCCTTGAGCTGCAGTTCCCAGCGTCGGCCGTCGGCGGCGACGCCCTCGCCCAGCGTGATCGCGCGGCCGTCGCCGAGCTGCCCCGCCCAGTGGCCGAACTGGTGGCCGCCGTAGTTCGAGGCATACGGCGTCATGCCGGACGTCAGCGCGTTGCCGCTGAAGACGGCTGCGAAAGCCGGAGACGCCACCGTAGCGGCATCGAAGCCGAGCGCATCCGCCATCTCCGCCGAGTACGCCAGCAGGCGCGGCGCTGCGACCGGCGTCGGCAGCACCGGCGACCACAGCGCGCCCTCCACCTGTCGACGGCGCCCACCGGCTTCGGCGTCACCCGGCAATGCGTGGACGAAGCGGTTGTCGAACCTCAGCGCATGCGCGAGCGGCACGGACGCCGGGGCGGTCCCGGTCATCGCCCCAGCTCGAACGGGCCGCCTGCTTCCAGCGCCCGCTGATAGGCCGGCCGCGCGTGGATGCGCTCGACGAAGCGGCGGATGTTCGGACCCACGCGATCGGCGGCGCGCACCACAGCCGCTTCCAGCGGAAAACTCATCTGGATGTCGGCCGCGGTGAAGCGGTCGCTGGCGAACCACTGGTAGGCGCCGAGTTCGCGCTCGATATATTGCAGGTGCGTCGTCAACTGCGGGCCGACGAAACGCTGCATCGCCTTGTCGGCGATGCCGCGGGCGATCGGCTTGACGAAGAACGGCATCGGCGCACTGCGCAGACGCCCGAACACCAGCGACAGCAGCAGCGGCGGCATCGCGGAGCCTTCGGCGTAGTGCAGCCACTGGCGGTAGCGCAGGCGCTCGTCCTCGTCGTCGGGGGCCGGCGACAGCGCATGATCGGGATCGAAACGCTCGACCAGCGCCTCGATGATCGCGCCCGACTCGACCAGGCGACGCCCGTCCATCTCGACCACCGGCGACTTGCCCAGCGGATGCACGTCGCGCAGCGCCTGCGGCGCCAGCATGGTCTTGGGATCGCGGGCGTAGCGCACCACTTCGTAGGGCTGGCCGAGTTCTTCCAGCAGCCAGAGCACGCGCTGCGAGCGCGAGTTGTTAAGGTGGTGCACGCGGATCATGGGGACGGACTCGGAGCGGAATCCGGTCATGATGGGGGCGGCGTCGGCCGGACCGAAGTGCTCTGGCGCACCGTCTTCCGCATCCGTTCCCGCAGGTGAACGCCAGCCATCGGCGTCGTGGAATTCCTGTCTGCGCGACTGCGGCGTCGCGGGCCGCCCGCTACACTATGCGGTTCCCCGACCGGCTGCGCCGGCGCTAAGAGACCGAACCATGAGCGCCGAGTCGCCCATCACCGCTGCCGAGACCCCCAAGTTCACCGATCTCGCCTTGCCCGAGACCCTGCTGCGCGCGCTGACCGCCGTCGGTTACGAGTCGCCGTCGCCGATCCAGGCCGCGACCATTCCGCCGCTGCTCGAAGGCCGCGATCTGCTGGGCCAGGCGCAGACCGGCACCGGCAAGACCGCCGCATTCGCGCTGCCCGTGCTGGCGCGCATCGATCCCGCCCAGCGCAAGCCGCAGGCGCTGGTGCTCGCGCCGACGCGTGAACTGGCGATCCAGGTGGCCGAGGCCTTCCAGAAGTATGCGGCGTTCATGCCCGGCTTCCACGTGCTGCCGATCTACGGCGGCCAGGGCTACGCCCAGCAGCTGAGCGCGCTCAAGCGCGGCGTGCAGGTGATCGTGGGCACGCCCGGCCGCGTGATCGACCACCTCGAGCGCGGCTCGCTGGATCTGTCCGAACTGCGCGCCCTGGTGCTCGACGAAGCCGACGAGATGCTGCGCATGGGCTTTATCGACGACGTCGAGGCGGTGCTGAAGAAGACCCCGGACACGCGCCAGGTCGCGCTGTTCTCGGCGACGATGCCGAGCCAGATCAAGCGCATCGCCCAGACCTATCTGAAGAATCCCGTCGAGATCGCGATCAAGGCGACCACGACGACGGCCGCCAACATCCGCCAGCGCTACTGGATGGTGAGCGGCGTCAACAAGCTCGACGCGCTGACGCGCATCCTCGAGGCCGAGCCCTTCGACGCGATGATCATCTTCGCGCGCACCAAGCTGGCGACCGAGGAACTGGCGCAGAAGCTCTCGGCGCGGGGCCTGTCGGCCGCGGCGATCAACGGCGATCTCGACCAGAAGCAGCGCGAGCGTGCGATCCAGAACCTCAAGGACGGCCGACTCGACGTGCTGGTGGCGACCGATGTCGCCGCGCGCGGCCTGGACGTCGACCGCATCAGCCACGTGCTGAACTACGACATTCCCTACGACACCGAAAGCTACGTGCACCGCATCGGCCGCACCGGCCGCGCCGGTCGCAGTGGCGAGGCGATCCTGTTCGTGGCCCCGCGCGAGCGCGGCATGCTCGGCGCGATCGAACGCGCGACGCGGCAGAAGATCGAGCAGATGCAGCTGCCGAGCGTCGAGACCGTCAACGAAGCGCGCGTGTCCAAGTTCCTCGAGAAGATCACCGCCGCGCTGGGCAGCAGCGAGCTGGGCATGTTCCGCGAGCTGATCGAACGCTACGAGCGCGAACACAACGTGCCGGCGGCCGAGATCGCCGCCGCGCTGGCCAAGGTGGTCCAGGGCGACACGCCGCTGCTGCTGGAGCCGCCGCGCAAGCCGGAGAAGCCCGCGTTCGAGCGCGAGTTCGTCGAACGTCCGGGTGGCCGCGAGGCCTCGCGTAGCGCGCGCGAGCCGCGCGAGCCGCGTGAGCCCCGCGAACCGCGTGCGCCGCGGCCCGATACCGGTCCGCGCGATCCGGACGTCGGCATGGAGACCTTCCGCATCGAGGTCGGCTACGTGCACGGTGTGCAGCCGGGCAACATCGTCGGCGCGATCGCCAACGAGGCCGATCTCGAGAGCAAGTTCATCGGCCGCATCGACATCCGCGACGACTACAGCCTGGTCGACCTGCCGGAAGGCATGCCGCGCGAGCTGCTGGAGCACTTGAAGAAGGTGCGTGTCGGCGGCCAGCCGATCCGCATCCGCCGCGCCGAAGACGCCGACATGACCGCGGCTCCGCCGCGCGCCAAGCGTCCCTTCGGTGCGAAGCCGCCGGGCCACAAGCCCGGTGGTTTCAAGCCGGGTGGCCCGCGCAAGGGTCCGCCGCGTCGCGATCCGCGCTGAGGCTTTGTGGCGCCGTCAGGGCGTGAGGTTGTAAGACGTCAGCAGATTCGCGCGTCGCCCCAGCGGACGCTGGGGCCCATTTCGATCTTTCACGACGAAGCTCGAGATCGAAGTGGAGTTCCCAGCGTGACCAGACATGCGTCTGTTGACGCCGCTGGGATGAATGACTGCGTTCTGCGCTGTTTCGCAGCGTGACCGTTCCGCTGTTTAGAATCGAAAGATGTCCCGCATCCTCGTCTTCCAGCACGTCGCCGCCGAACCGCTGGGCACGCTCGATCCGCTGATCCGTCGGCGTGGGCATCGCATCCGCTTCGTCAATTTCGAACGCGAGCCCGACGCACAGCCGAGCGTGGACCGCTATCGCGGTCTGGTCGTGCTCGGCGGGCCGATGAATGTCGAGGAACGCGATGTGCGACCGCATCTGCTGACCGAGTTGCGTGCGATCGAACGCATGCTCGAACTCGGTCGTCCGGTGCTCGGCATCTGTCTGGGCGCGCAGTTGCTCGCGCATGTGCTCGGCGCGCCGGTCCGACGCATCGAACGCCCCGAGATCGGCTGGTATCCGCTGATGACCACCGATGCCGGCCGGCTCGATCCGGTGCTCGCACCGCTGGGCGCGACGTCGCCCGTGTTCCAGTGGCACGGCCGGCATTTCGAGGTGCCGTCGAGCGCCGTGCATCTCGCACGCACCGACAGCTGCGAGCAGCAGGCGTTCCGCTATGGCGACAATGCCTACGGCTTCCAGTTCCATCTGGAGATGGACCCGCCGTTGATCGAACGCTGGCTCGCGACGCCCGCCTATCGCGACGAGCTCGCGTCGTCCGGCCTGCCGCACGACGACGCCGCGATCCGCGCCCTCACGCAGACCCACATCGCCCCGATGCAGGCGCAGGCCGAGGCGGTATTCAACAATTTTCTCGACCTCGTCGGCCGTCCGGACAGGCGCTTCGTCTTGCCGTCCCGCGAATTCGGCTGAGGCATCCGGGCCAAGCAGGTTTTCCGTGGGAGCGCGCTCCCACCCGACGCGATCAGCGGAGCTTGATCTCCGGCATCGGCATGTCAGGCAGACGCACGTCAGGGCCCAGCACGTGGAACAGTTCGCCCAGCGTCGGCCAGCCGAACACCGGCGCGAGCCACCAGTAGGCGGCAATCACGATCAGTACCGTGACGATCAGGCGCAGCACCACACCGGCGACCTTGAAGGCCAACCAGATACCGAGAATCACGAGGACGAAGCCGAGCCAGGTCATGCGGGCACGCCGTCGCGCAGCGGACGCAGGTGCGGATCGAGCGCGACGCGGTCGTCGAAGACGAAGCAGCGTCCGTCGTAGCCGAACCCGCCCACGTGCTCGAAGTAGCCGAGGATGCCGCCGTCGAGCTGCAGCACGTTGTCCATGCCGTCGGCGCGCATCCACAGCGCGGCTTTCTCGCAACGGATGCCGCCGGTGCAGAAACTCACGACCGTCGCATCGCGCAGGTCGTCGCGATGCGGGGCGAGCGCGTCGGGCAGTTCGGTGAAGTTGTCGATCGGCAGCGTCAGCGCATCGGCGAAGGTGCCGAAGCCGAACTCCTCTCGGTTGCGCGTATCGAGCAGTATCAGGCGCTTGCCGGCATCGTCGTGACCCTGCGCGATCCAGCGCGCCAGCGTCTCCGGCGACACGTCGGGCGCACGCGCCGGCGCGTCGAGCGGCATGGCCTCCGGCTTGCGGAAGCTGATGATCTCCGGCTTGACCTTGACCTTGAGGCGGGCGAACGGCAGCGCTTCACTGCGGCTGCGCTTGACCTGCAGCGTCGCGAACCGCGCATCGCCGCGCACGGCCTCCACCAGCGTATCGATGGCGTCGACGCTGCCGGCGAGGAACAGGTTGATGCCTTCGGGCGCGACCAGCACCGTCCCGCGCAACGCGCCCGCCTCTGCCAACGCATGCAGCCACGCGGCGACGGCGTCCGGATCGTCGAGGGCGACGAAATGGTAGGCGGCGAGGTTGTCGATCATGGGCGCAATTGTAGCGGGGCCGGCAGCAGACCTTTGCTCCGAAGCCCTCCCCCGCGTGCGAGGAGGGTTGGGTGGGGGCGAACCTTCAGATTAAGGCTCGCAACAGATACGCAAGGGCGTCTCACGAAACGGAAATGCGACGATCGCGGACTTCGCCCCCATCCCATCCGTCCCCCGCACGCGGGGCAAGGAGCCGTCCTGCGCATGTATCACCGCCTCGCGCAGAGACGGATCAACGCTCGTAGTTGTCCCGCACGAACCGGTCGAACAGCCGCACGCCATACGCCGACGCACCCGCTGGCGTCGTCGACAATTCGTTGCCGTCGCGCCAGGCCATGCCGGCGATGTCGAGGTGTGCCCACGGGCGACCGGCATCGACGAATTCGCCGATGAAGTGCGCCGCCGTGCCCGAGCCGGGACGGCCGCCGCCGTTGCGCATGTCGGCGATCGGCGATTCCAGCAGCTTGCCGTAGCCCGGATGCATCGGCATGCGCCACACCGGCTCGCCGGCGGCGTTGCCGGCGCGTTCGAGCTGCGCGGCCAGGGTGTCGTCGCGGGTGAACAGGCCGGCGTAATCGTTGCCCAGCGCGGTGACGATCGCACCGGTCAGCGTGGCGATGTCCACGATCACGCGCGGAGCGTCCTGGCGCTGCACGTACCAGAGCGCGTCGACCAGCACCATGCGGCCCTCGGCGTCGGTGCTGATGACTTCGTACGTCTTGCCGGCGGCGGTGCGGATCACATCGCCCGGGCGCGTGGCCGACCCCGACGGCATGTTCTCGGCCAGCGCGGCCACCGCCACGGCATTGACCTTGGCGTTGCGGCCGGCGAGCGCGAGCAAGGCACCGGTCGCACTGGCGGCGCCGGTCATGTCGTACTTCATGCGCCACATGTTCTCGCTGGGCTTGATCGAGATGCCGCCCGAATCGAAAGTGATGCCCTTGCCGACGAACGCGACCGGCGCCTCGCCGCGCGCGCCACCGGAGTACCGCACCACCATCAGCCGCGGCGGCCGCACGCTGCCCTGCCCCACGGCAAGCAGGCTGCCCATGCCCAGGCGCTCCATCGCCGGCACGTCCAGCACTTCGATGCTGACGTTCGCCTTGCCCGCGAACGCCTCGCGCGTGCGGGCGACGAATTCTTCCGGCCCGAGCGCGTTGGCCGGCTCGGTGACCAGATCGCGGGCGAACTTCACGCCTTCGGCGACGGCCTTCCAGTCGCCGTCCCAGGCGCTCGCGGCGCCGGTGCCGGCCGGACTGCGCACGACCAGCGTGCCGGTGCCGGCCGCGTCTTCAGACGTGCCGGTGGTGCGGTACCGGTCGAAGCGGTATTCGCCCAGCGCTGCGCCGAATGCGAGCTGCGCCGCAGCACCCGCCTCGGCGCCCTCCCACAGCACGTCGACCTGCGGCGCCTTGCTGCGTGCGGCGAAGCGGCCGATCAGGCCACCGAAATCCTCGATGCGTCGCGCATCCGGCGTGCCGCTGCCGGTCCCGACCAGCAGCACGCGATCGAAGCCGGCGATGCCCGGCAGATCGAGCTGGCTGTCGGCCTTGCCGCTGAAGCCCGCGGCGGTGATAGCACGCGTCAGCGCGCCCTGGCTTCCCGCATCGATACGCGCGAACGCGCCTTCGCGTGCGCCACCGTCCGCCACTTCCGGCACTGCCAGCACCAGCGTCCCGCTGGCCGGCGCTTCGGCAGCCTCGAAGCGGATCTCGCGCTGTGCAGCGGCAGGCAGCGCGGTTAATGCGGCGATCAGGACGATCGGGGCGGCGAACAGGGTGTGCGAGGGCGTGCGACGTGCGCGCATGGAATCTCCGGGCGATGGCTGAGGTCTGCCGCGCTTGGACGCGGGCAACCGTCGACCTTAGCAAGCGTCACCGGACGCAGGCCGTGCCGATGGTCATGCACGTGCCGCAGTTCGCCTGTTCATCGGGGCCTGTCGATGGCATGCAATGCATGCCGAGCCGCACGCATCGTGCGTTCGCTCTGCGATGAAAAAAGGTGTGTAAAGCACGAGACATCCGGTGTCGCGATCGCTTCAACAGCAACGCACGAACAACGGACGACTACGTTTTCAGCGATCCGTCTTTCGCGAGATGGCTGCTGGCCCACATGTTGTCGACGAGATTCGGATAACGGCGACCGGCTTCGTCCGCACGCTGGCGGGCGCGGTCTTTCTGCGCGTCGGTCAGGGGTTCGCGCGCGGCGCGCGGTTTCGGATTCGGCCGCGTCCACGGCTTCGTCTTCGGCTTGGGATGCGCGCGATCGTTTGGCGTGGTCATGGGCTGGACTCTGGTTGCCCGCCCCCGCCCGGCGACATGACGCCGGCGCGGGCGGTAACGGACAGGCGCGCAGTTTCGCGTGGCAATCGTCGCCGCGGAGTGATGCGACCGCAGACAGCCAGCGCGCCTCAGCGCGACAGCATGTAGCCGGGCACAGCCATGAGGCCGATCAGGAACACGATCGCGATCACGATCAGCACCACGCGCTTCGGATCGTTGCGCACGATGTCGCCGAACGTCTCGGCCGTGCCATCGCGCTCGGCCTGCGCCTGTGCGGCTTTCGCCTGTGCCTGGCGTTTCGCCTGGTATTCGGCCATCAGCGCCTTCGCGCGCGGCAGATCGTCGTTCTCCCGCAGCCAGATGCCGCCCAGCGAGATGCCGAACGGGCTCGGACGGGTCTGGTACCAGGGGATGCCGGCCTCGTCGAGAAACGCGCAGACATCGGCGGCTTCATCGTCGGGCACGTAACGCAGATTGAGCAGCAGTTTCGCCATGCGGCCATGATACCGGCACGGCGCCGCGCGGGCGCGTCAGCGCTTGGTCGTCACCGCGCGGCGAAGGTTGTGCCGGGCCTGCGCGTCGAGCCGCGCGTGGAAGCCGTCGTCGAGATAGATGCGCGGACGCGCGAGCAGTGATTTCAGGAAACGCCGGCGGTTCACCGCGTACAGCCAGCGCGGCACGTGCCGGTACTCGGCGGCGATACCGCGATCGTAGGCGTCGAACGCGACATCGTCGGCAGCGAGGATCGCCATGTCGCAATCGAGAAAACGGCGTGCGTCATCGGGGTGCGGATCGTCGGCAAAATCGTCCGCCGACAGCTGGCCGTGACGCGCGGTCAGACGGATCAGGTCGGCCACACGCCCGGCGTCGATGCCGGCATCGGGCAGCCAGCGGGCGATGGACTCGACCGCGAGCTCCGCCGAACGCGCTTCGTTGTCGCCCGCGCGCGCGTCGTAGATCGCGTCGTGATAGAGGATCGCCAGCCGCACTTCGACCGGCTGCGCCCAGCCGTCACGCGCTGCGACCTCGTCGAAATGCCGCAGCAGGGTCTCGACATGACCGAAGTTGTGATACGCCCGCGGCGGTGTGGCGTAGGCGGATTCAAGCGCAGCCTGCATCTCTGAAGACAGTGGAAACACAGTGCTCTCAGGATTCGACATGACTTATCCAGCCTGCCAGGGGCGCACGACCAGCAGCGCGCCGATGCCGACGAGCACGGCGCCGATCAGGCGCACCGCATCGACAGGACGCGGCTGCGCCAGTACGCCGTAGTGATCGAGCAGCAGCGAGCCGGCCAGTTGACCGGCGACAATCAGGCAGATCATCCCGGCCGCGCCGAGCCGCGGCACCAGCAGCGTGCCGCAGAACACGAAGACCGCGCCGATCAGTCCGCCGCACCACAGCCACGGCGGAAGGCCTGTGAGCGTACGCATCGTCGGCAGCGGCGTGCGCGTGACCAGCAACACCAGCGCGAGCGCGAGCGTGCCGACCGCGAACGACAGGAACGACGCGAACAAGGCGCCCTGGGTCAGCGCGCCGACGCGTGCATTGAGCAGCGCCTGCAGCGGCAGCAGCATGCCCACGAGCACGGCCACGACGATGCTCAGCAGCAGCCAGTGATGCATGCGCGACTCCGCAGGGGGATGGCGCCCCAGTCTACCGCCCGGCCGGCGGATCGCCCGGCGCGCCGTCACGTGGCAGCGTCCACAGCGCGATGAAACTCAGCACCGCCGCGCCGGCGAGATACCAGCCCACCGACGCTAGACCATGCCGCTCGCCCAGCCAGGTTGCGATGTACGGCGCCAGCGATGCACCGAAGATGCCGGCCAGATTGAACGCCAGCGACGCGCCGGTATAGCGCACCGCGGTCGGGAACTGCTCGGCCAGCAGCGTGCCTACCGGGCCGTAGGTCAGGCCCATGAGCCCGAGGCCGATCATCAGGAAGGCCAGCGTCGCGATGTGGCTGTCGGCGACGAACAGCGGCGCGAAGCACAGGCCGAACACGACGATGCCGGCGCTCGCGATCAGCATCGCGCGGCGGCGGCCGAAGCGGTCGGCATACAGCGCGGAAATCGGGATCGTCGCCGCGAAGCAGACCACGCCGGCGAGCTGCAGCATCAGGAAATGCTCGCGCGAATACCCGAGCTGCGACGTCCCCCAGCTCAGCGCGAACACCGTCATCAGATAGAACAGCACGAAGGTCGCCAGTGCGAGCAGCGTGCCCGCGACGACGCCGCGCCACTGGTTGACCAGCACTTCGCGCATCGGCAGGCGCACGCGCGCGCCCTTGTCGAGCACCTTCTGGAAATCCGGGGTTTCGGTGATGCGCAGACGCACCCACAACCCCACCAGCACCAGCACCGCGCTGGCCAGGAACGGGATGCGCCAGCCCCAGGCGAAGAACGCGTCGTCGCTCATCACCTCGGTCAGCACGAGGAAGATCGCCGTCGACAGGAAAAAGCCGAGCGGCGCGCCGAGCTGCGGAAACATGCCGTACCAGGCGCGTTTGCCCGGCGGCGCGTTCTCGGTGGCCAGCAGCACCGCCCCGCCCCACTCGCCGCCCAGGCCCAGACCCTGGCCGAACCGGCACAGCGCGAGCAGCAGCGGCGCGGCGACGCCGATCTGCGCATAGGTCGGCAGCAGGCCGATGACGACCGTCGAGATGCCCATCGTCAGCAGAGCCGCGACCAGCGTCGCCTTGCGGCCGACGCGATCGCCGTAGTGGCCGAACACCGCCGAACCGATCGGCCGTGCGAAGAACGCGAGCGCGAACGTCGCCAGCGACTGCAGCGTCGCCGATGCGGGATCGGCCGACGGGAAAAACAGCTTCGGGAACACCAGCACTGCGGCGGTCGCGTAGATGTAGAAGTCGAAGAACTCGATCGTCGTGCCGATCAGGCTGGCGAACAGCACGCGGCCCTTGGCAGGCGCGGCGGCGGCAGGTGCGGTCATCGGAATGCGCGAAACGGGGGGACTGCGATTCTGCCAGCCGGGCACCGGTTCCTCGACCGTTGCGTGCGCAACCTGTCGGACTGACCCGCGAGCCCCGGATCTTCGAGGCATGCAGATTCCGCTGCCAGAGCGCTGAGCAACCTGCCCTTGGCAATCGAAAAAAAAGGGCCGGTCATCGACCGGCCCTTCGACTCACAGCAGAACGTGCCGCTGGATCAGTGCGCGTTCTTCATCGCGAGCTTGCGGGTGCGCATCACGTCGTGACAGGCGCGCACTTCCGGCAGCAGACGCACGACGACGTCGCGGGCGGCCGGCGGCGTGTCGGCGTCGCGCGACGCCTCGTCGAAGGCCTCGAGCAGACGATCCTCGGACTCTTCGAGCTCGGCGACGTAGCCATATTCCTTGTCACCCAGCGTCGCACGGACCTTGCCGTACATCTGCTGCATGCTGCCGACAAACGTGCCGGAATCTTCCGGCTTGCCACCCGCGGCCTGCACGGCGGCGCTGAGCTCGCTGACGATCTGCGACTTGGTGGTCGCGATGCGTGCGAACAGCGTCTTCAGCTCGGCGTCGTCGACCTTCTGCGCGGCTTCTTCATAGAAGTCCTTGCCGTCACGGGCAATGGCAATCAGGTCGTTGAGGGTGTGCGCGGTCTTGTTGGACATTAAGGTTCTCCATTCGGGGGAATCAGGGGGCGGCGTGTCGCTGCCGCATCGTCCGTGCGCCTGCCGGACAAAGCCGGTGTCGCGGTGCGCGACCGGGAGTGCCGTGGCGCGGATCGATGGGATGCAAGGTATCGATCTAACCGGGAAAGAGGCGTGACGCGCAGGCGACGGTGGCGTGAATGCAGCGCGTTCTATACGCAGCGAAGCCGGTGATGCTGAATACCCCGAGTCGCGCGATATGCGGGATGGATAGAGCGAGGCAGCACCCATCGTTCGCTTCCGCCGTAAAGCTTCCGCTATCCATTACGACAATGGTTTGCGCTGCGCTCCACCCGCCCCACGAGTCCGCGGGGTATGACGATCGAGATGGATCCGAGCTTGACCAGACGCGCGTCTGTTGAGAGTCGCTGGGATGACGGGTCTGATCTTTGTCGGCTACAAGATTGCGAGGCGTAGAAAAAAGCCGCGCCGGAGACCGGCGCGGCTTCGTGAGCCTCGATCCGATTGGAACTCAGCGCTTGGCGCCCTGCTCCGGCAATGCGTAGTCGATTTCGTACGCCGGCGGCTCCCCGCCAGGACCGGTGAGGTAATGCGTCATCCACTGCATCAGGCGCAGCGAGTAGTCGTAGCGCGACGCGCCGCGGCTGTTGCCGTGACCTTCGCCCGGATACAGCACCAGCCGCACCGGCGCCTGGCCGGCCAGCTGCAGGTAGCGGTACATCATGTAGGACTGCATCACCGGCACGCGCGGATCTGCCTCGCCGTGCAGTATCAGCGTCGGCGTGCGCGACTTCTGGGCATGCGTGATCGGGCTGGTCTGGCGGTACATCTCCGGGCTTTCCCACGGCCAGGTCTGCATGTGCACGTTGTACTGCTCGTAGGGAATGTCGCCGGTGGTGACCAGGCTCGCCTGGTCGGAGATGCCGACGAACATCACCGAGGCCGCGAAGCGCTCGCTGTAGTACGTGGCGCCCCAGGCGCTGGCGTAGCCGCCGTAGGAGCCGCCGGTAATGCCGACCTTGTCGCGGTCCACCAGACCGGTTTCGACCAGATGGTCGACGCCGTCGACCACGTCGTCGAACTCTTCCATGCCCGGACGGCCATGGCCGAGCTTGGAGAACGCGACGCCGCGGCCGGTGCTCGACCGGTAGTTCGGGAAGAACGATGCGAAGCCCTGCGCGGCGGCGACCTGCGCCGGCTGCGAATACGCGTTGAGCCAGGCGTTGGAGAAATGCGATTCCGGGCCGCCGTGCACCACCAGAATCAACGGCACGCGCGCGTTGCCGCGGCGCTCCAGCGGATGCACCAGCAGGCCTTCGAGTTCGAGACCGTCACGCGCGGTGTAGCGCACGACTTCCTGACGCGCGAGACGCACATCCTTGAGCCACGGATTGCTGTCGGTCAGGCGGCGCGCTTCGCCCGCGCCCGCAGCGAGATAGAAGACTTCCGACGGATGCGTGGGATCGCTGCCGACCAGCGCGATGTCGCCGCGCGGCGACACGCTCAGGCCCATGTGCACCGGGCCGCCCGCGGCCAGCACGGTGCGCGCATTGCCGCCATCGACTTGGATTTCGCCGATGCGGCTCTGCACGCCTTCATGGCTGAGGAACACCAGTGTCGTCGCGTCGCGCCAGGCGACACCGCGCACGTGGCCTTCGAGGCCGGGCAGCAGATCGCGCTGCGCCCCGCCGTCGCGACCGACCACGGTGAGGCGGCCTTCGCTGGGATCGTTCTTGTCTTCGGCCGAGATGATCGCCAGATGCGCGCCGTCCGGGCTCCAGGCCATGTCGCCGAGCTTGCCGGGATTGTCGACGCGGCCCAGCTCGCGGCCTTCGACCGAATAGATGCGCACGCGCGCCTCGACCATGGTGTCGTCGGTCAGCTGACGCGGGGTGACGACGACGGCGAGACGATCGCCGGCCGGGCTCCACCGCACTGCCTGTACGCTGCCTTCGATGGCGATGCGACGCGGCTCGGCCTCGCTGCCGAGCTCGGCGATCCACAGTTCGACCGGGCGCCAGTCCTCCTCGTAGACCTTCTGCGAGAAGCCCTTGTCGCGCAGCGCCTTGCGCGCGTCGCTCTCGCGCTGCGCCGACAGCAGCGCGGCGCGGCGGCCGTCGGGCGAGAGGTCATAGCTGGAGATGTCGCCGGCGAGCTTCGCCACGCGCGTCGACTCGCCGCCGCGCAGCGGAATCGTGTACAGGCCGCGGGTCTCGTCGCCTTCGCGCTTGGACAGATACGCCACGCGCTGGCCATCGGGCAGCCAGCGCGGCGATGCCACATCGACCTTGCCGGTGATGAAGCCACGGCTGTTGCCGGTGCGATCCACGACGTGCAGCTCCGTGCGCGCCGGACCATCCGGATCGACGCCGAGTGTGCGCGGCACCGACAGGATGTACGCGACGTCCTGACCATCGGGGCTGATCTGCGCTTGGGTGACGGCGCGCGTCTGCGCGACCTGTTCGAGCGTCATCCCGCCCGTCTTCGTGGCCGCGCCCGCGAGCGGCGCGCCTGTGGCCAGCACGAGCGCGCAGGCGAGAGTCCAGATCCATCGTTGCATTCGGTGTTCCCCGTGAACGGTTGCAGTCGACCGGCGACTTTGCAGGGGAATGCGTGGGGGTGCAATGTCGCGGCGGGCACCCGCCCGTGTCAGCCACCCCTCGAGTGGCTATCCGCATCCGGTCATCCCGGCGAAAGCCGGGATCCAGTGACGTCGAGGCGATGTAGCCGAGGGCTGCCGACCTGGCGCGGTACTCACGGTGCTGGGTCCGCGGCACGTCGCTGGATCCCGGCTGTCGCCGGGATGACGGATTTTTCGCCCCAGGTAGGGTCTACCGCCCCGTCACCGTCCGATGCCGCACCATCCGCACCGCGATCCGCGGGAACACTTCGGGCAACAACGACCGCACCGGAAGCGGCACGCGCGTCGTCAGCGCTTCGGCATCGAGTGCGGGCAGTGCACCACGCCAGGCAAATGCGACGCGATTGCTCATCTTCGGTTCGTCGACCACCAGCACGTGATCGGCGCCGAACGCGGTGCGCAGTTTCTCTACGTGCGTTTCAGGATCACGCACGTAGAGATTGCAGGCCATGACGCCGGATGCGGTCAGCGCATCGCGGCAGGCGTCATAGAACGCCTGTGTGGAGAGTGCCGCCGGAATGCCGTGCTCGTCGTAGCCGTCGACCAGCAGCACGTCGAAACGGTCGCGGCGCTCGGTGACGAAGCGCACGCCGTCGTCGACCACAACCGACAGCCGCGCATCGTCGTCCGGAATGCCGAATGCGCCGCGCAAGGCGACGACGTGTGGATTGTTGTCGACCGCCTCGATGCACGTGCCCGGCAAATGCCGGTACGCGAACTTCGCCTGCGAACCCCCGCCGAGGCCGACCATGCCGAGCAGCGCCGGCGCCGGCTGCCACAGCAGCGCGGCGAACATCGTGCGGGTGTAGTCGATCAGCAGGCGGTCGGGATCGTTGCCGACCATGCGGCTCTGGGTCTGCCGGCGTACGAACTGCAGCGACACGAAGCCGTCGTGCTCGCGTACATAGGGCTTGCGCAGACCTGCCGCGCCACCGCGCAGCCGTTCGATCCAGCGGCCCAGCAGGCTGCGTCCTTTCGTGTCCGTCATCGTGCTCAGCGGTTCGACCAGCCGTGCGGCACGTGGCCGGCGGCGACGTGCGGGCGCGCGGACTCGATGTTGTGCTGCGAATCATCGAAGAAGATGTCGGCGCCGAATGCATCGAGGAACGGCCCTTTCGGACGGCCGCCGAGGAACAACGCTTCGTCCAGGCGCACGCCCCAGGCGCGCAGTGTGCGGATCACGCGCTCGTGTGCGGGCGCCGAGCGTGCGGTGACCAGCGCGGTGCGGATCGGTGCGTCCTTGCCGGCTGGATACGCGGCCTGCAGGTCGTGGAGCGCGGCCAGGAAGCCCCGGAACGGTCCACCGGTCATCTCCTCGCGCGCGCGCTCGCGTTCGTGCTTGTGGAACGCGTCGAGACCGCCTTCCTGCGACAGGCGCTCGCCTTCGTCGCCGAAGATCACCGCGTCACCATCGAACGCGATCCGCAGCTGGTCGTTGCGGTGCGCCGGGGCACGCGCCGGAATGATCGTCGCGGCGGCGACGCCGTTCTCCAGGGCGCGGCGCACCGAGTCGGGATTCGCCGACAGGAACAGCTGGGTGCCGAAGGGCTTGATGTAGGGCCAGGTCGGCTCGCCGGAGGTGAACGTCGCGCGGGTGATGCCCAGGTTGTGGTGCTGGATCGAATTGAAGATCCGCAGCCCGCTGTCGGCCGAGTTGCGAGACAGCAGGATGACCTCGACGTGCGGTGCATCCGGCGGCGCGTCGATGTTCAGGGCCAGCAGCTTGCGCACCAGCGGGAACGCGATACCCGGCTCGAGCACATCGTCCTCGTGGGCGCGCTGGTGTTCGGCGTAGGCCTCGATGCCCTGCGACTCGAACACGGCATGGCTGTCCTCGAGATCGAACAGGGCGCGCGTGGTGATCGCGACGGTGAGCGTGGGAACGGACAGATCGGGCATGGCGGATCGCAGAACGAAAGGGGCGGCGGTGTCCGGCGAGGCGCCGACGGCGCGAAGACCGTGACGCGGCCGGAACGGCCTACGCGAATTATGCGCGATCCCGGCACACGGGCCCCTGACCAACGGCACTGGGCCGCATCTGCGCGCGGGTGCAGCGTGGATCACAGTCCGCACCACGAGGAATGCGCCATGTCGCTGGTCCGCCTGTGTGCCCTCGCCCTGCTCGCGTTGCCGCTGTCCGCGGTCGCCGCGCCGCCGGACGACGATGCCTACGCCGAGGCCCGCGGCATCGTCGACGACCTGCAGCGCATCGTCGCCCCGACCGGCGTGCAGGAGACGCACACCGTGCGGATCGGCGGCATCGACCAGGTGATCACGGTGCGTGGCATGGATCGCGCGAATCCGATCCTGCTCTACGTCCACGGGGGACCGGCGGCGCCGATGATGCCGGCCTCGTGGACCTTCCAGAAGCCATGGGAGGACTACTTCACCGTCGTGCAGTGGGACCAGCGCGCAGCGGGCCGCACGCTGCGGGCGAACGATGCCGATGCGGTCGCGCCGACGATTGCGATCGACCGCTACGTCGGCGACGCGATCGAACTCATCGACTGGCTGCGCACGACCTACGGCAAGCGCAAGGTGATCCTGGTCGGTCACAGCTGGGGCAGCGTGATCGGCATGCGCGTACTGGCGGAGAAGCCCGAATGGCTGCACGCCTACGTCGGCATCGGCCAGATCATCCATCCGTGGAGCGACGAGACCATCGGCTACACGCATGCGCTCGACGCTGCGCGCAGCGAGGGCAACGCCACCGCGGTAGGCGAACTCGAAGCGCTGGCGCCCTACCCCGGCGCCGATCTGCGGGGCGGCCGCATCGACGCGCAGCGCAAATGGGTCATCCACTACGGCGGCCACAGTGCGTACCGCGATAATTCCGACTACTACTTCCGCGCGCAACGGCTGTCGCCCGACTACACGCCCGAGGACCGGCGCGCGATCGCCGCCGGCAGCACGCTCACGCTCGACCGCATCCTCGGCCAGTGGCGCAGCGTCGATTTCCGCGGCCTGCAGCGCGTGCAGGCGCCGGTGGTGATGCTGCTGGGCCGGCACGACTACACCACGCCCTCGCGACCGGTCGCTGACTGGATCGCCGCCGTGGATGCGCCGTTCAAGCATACGACGTGGTTCGAGCATTCGGCGCACTTCGCACCGATCGAGGAACCCGGACGCACCCTGATGACGCTGGTGCAGCGCGTGCGTCCGCTCGCGGTGGCCGCAGGCGATGGCGCAGCGCTGGTCGACTGACGCCGATCAGACCACGAACTGCTCGCTGAGGATGCGCTCTTCGAGATTGTGTTCGGCGTCGAACAACAGCGTCACGGTGCGCTCGCGGGATTCGCGGATCGTGACTTCGACGACATCGCGCACTTCGTGCGAATCGGCGGTCACGCTGACCGGGCGCTTGTAGGGATCGAGCACGCGGAAGCGCACTTCGGTCTCCGCACGCAGGATCGCGCCCCGCCAGCGACGCGGCCGGAACGGTGCGATCGGCGTCAATGCGACGACGCCCGCACCGAGCGGCAGGATCGGGCCGTGCGCGGAGAAGTTGTAGGCGGTGCTGCCGGCGGCGGTCGACAGGATCACGCCGTCGGCGACGAGTTCCTCCAGCCGGGTCACGCCGTTGAGATCGATCTGCAGATGCGCGGCCTGGCGCGTCTGCCGCAGCAGCGCGACCTCGTTGTAGGCGAGCGAGGTGACGGTCGCGCCGGATTCCGTTTCGGTGCGCATCTCCAGCGGACGCAGCACGGCCGGCTCGGCCGCCGCGATGCGCGCCAGCAGATCCGAGCCCGACGCGGGATCGTCCTGCCGGTAGTGATTCATCAGAAAGCCCACCGTCCCCAGCTTCATGCCGTAGACCGGTTTGCCGAGCTGACCATGGCGGTGCAGCGTCTGCAGCATGAACCCGTCGCCCCCGAGCGGCACCAGCACGTCGGCAGCCTCGGGTTCGCACTGCCCGTGCAGGCCCGTCAGCACCGACAGGGCGCGTTGCGCGCCATCGGCCTGGCTGGCGATGAAAGCGATGCGGGGCGTTGCGGTCATCGGCGGGCCGGTGCGTGAACGTCGGCGCGCAGCTTAGCGCAGGCGCTGTATCGGGATGTCGCGTGTGCGGCAATGCGCACCCGATCCCGCCCGGCATGCGGGCGGGATCGAGGCGGCGGATATCCGCCTGCGGAACGCAGCCTCAGCTGCGCTGCACCAGCTGCGACACGCGCTGCACCGCGACGGAGGCGGTCGGATAGTCCAGCGACTTCTGCGCCGCGAGTTCGCCGAGCATCGCCAGGGTGAACCGCAGCGCGGAATCGTCGCGTTCCAGCCACGCCTGCACCTTGGCCTCCGGCGTGGCGCCCGGCATCGACAGCACCTGCGACACGAGGGCGCGGTGCTGCTGGCCGAGTTCCTCGCGCAGCACGCCACGTGCGACCGCATGCCAGCGACCGTCGACTTCCAGCGCGTCGATCTGCGCGGTGAGCCACGGCAGGTTCAGCGCTTCGCCGAGACGGAAGTGCAGACGCGCGACGTCGACCGGCTTCTGCTTGCGCTCGCTCGCGACCTCGATGATGTCCCACGCCGCTTCGAGGTAGGGCAGCGCCGCCAGCTCGATCGCGAGCGACTTCGGCACACCCTTCTCGATCCACGCCTGCAGGCTGGCATCGTGTTCGGCGCGCTGGCCGTCGGCGATGATCTTGCTGCCGTCGCGGATCGCGTGGAAGCCGTCGTGGTAGCGGTCGACCGCCGTGGTGATGTCCGGCAGCGCGCCCGGACGCGCCAGCAGCCAGCGGGTGAACGCACGCTGCAGGTTCCAGATCACCTGCAGGGCGTCGACCTGCACCGACTCCGGCACCTGGCCGTCGAGTGCGTCGATCTGGCCCCACAGCGCACGCGCCTCGATCGTCTCGCGGGTGATCGTGAACGCCTTGGCGACTTCACCCGGGCTGCGGCCGCTGTCTTCCTGCATGCGCAGCAGGAAGGTCGCGCCCATGCGGTTGATCATGGTGTTGGTGACCGCGGTCGCGATGATCTCGCGCTTCAGGCGGTGGCCTTCCATCAGTTCGGCGTACTTCTTCTGCAGCGGCTGCGGGAAGTAGCGCTGCAGCTCGCGCGACAGGTACGGATCTTCGGGAATGTCGGAGTCGAGCATCTGGTCGAACGCGACCAGCTTCGAATACGACAGCAGCACCGACAGCTCCGGACGCGTCAGGCCCAGACCCTTGGTCTTGCGCTCGGAAATCTCGGCATCCGACGGCAGGAACTCGATCTGGCGATCGAGCAGGCCCTGCGCTTCCAGCGTGCGGATGAAGTGGCGCTTGGACCCCAGGCGCGACACGCTCATGCGCTCCATCAGGCTCAACGCCTGGTTCTGCCGGTAGTTGTCCCACAGCACCAGACCGGCGACTTCGTCGGTCATCGACGCCAGCAGCTTGTTGCGCGCCGGCAGCTTCATGCGGCCGTCCTGCACCAGGGCATTGAGCAGGATCTTGATGTTGACCTCGTGGTCGGAGGTGTCCACGCCGGCCGAGTTGTCGATGAAGTCGGTATTGAGCAGCACGCCGTGCAGTGCGGCCTCGATGCGGCCGAGCTGGGTCAGGCCCAGGTTGCCGCCCTCGCCCACCACCTTGCAGCGCAGGTCGCGGCCGTCGACGCGCAGCGCATTGTTGGCGCGGTCGCCGACGTCGGCATGGGTTTCGCCGGAGGACTTCACGTAGGTGCCGATGCCGCCGTTCCACAGCAGATCGACCGGCGCACGCAGGATCGCCGACATCAGTTCGTTCGGGCTGATCGAGGTCGCATCACTCTCGATGCCCAGCGCTTCGCGCGCTTCGGCCGAGAGCGGAATCGACTTCGCGCTGCGCGGCCACACGCCGCCACCCTTGGCGATCAGGCTCTTGTCATAGTCCTCCCAGCTCGAACGCGGAATGGCGAACATGCGCTGGCGCTCGACGAAGGAGCGCGCAGCGTCCGGATTCGGATCGATGAAGATGTGGCGGTGATCGAATGCGGCGACCAGGCGGATGTGTTCGCTCAGCAGCATGCCGTTGCCGAACACGTCGCCGGACATGTCGCCGACGCCGACCGTGGTGAAGTCTTCGGTCTGCGAATTGCGGCCCATCGCACGGAAGTGGCGCTTGACCGATTCCCAGGCGCCGCGCGCGGTGATGCCCATGCCCTTGTGGTCGTAACCCACCGAGCCGCCGGACGCGAACGCGTCGTCGAGCCAGAAGCCATGCTCGCGGGCAATGCCGTTGGCGATGTCGGAGAAGGTCGCGGTGCCCTTGTCGGCGGCAACGACGAGATAGGGATCGTTGTCGTCGTGACGCACGACGTCGTTGGGCGGCACGATCGCGCCTTCGACGATGTTGTCGGTGATCTGCAGCAGGCCGTTGATGAACAGCGAGTAGCAGGCGACGCCTTCGGCGAACTGCGCGTCGCGGTCGCCGCCGACCGGCGGACGCTTGACGATGAAGCCGCCCTTCGAGCCGACCGGCACGATGACGGTGTTCTTGACCATCTGCGCCTTGACCAGACCCAGCACTTCGGTGCGGAAGTCCTCACGGCGGTCCGACCAGCGCAGGCCGCCACGGGCGACCGGGCCGAAGCGCAGGTGGATGCCTT
Source organism: Luteimonas flava (assembly GCF_036584485.1). NCBI lineage: Bacteria > Pseudomonadati > Pseudomonadota > Gammaproteobacteria > Lysobacterales > Lysobacteraceae > Luteimonas > Luteimonas flava. The sequence goes on from NZ_JAZHBM010000001.1 coordinate 1,235,567, forward strand.
CCACGCGCGGGCCGTAGACGAAGATCTCGCGGTACGGGCGCGGCTTCGGCAGTTCCGGCACGCGCGCCGAATCGAACTTGAAGCTGATCGTGTCGAGCAGGCCGCCGTCGCGGCTCTTCTGGTAGTAGCTGGTGCGCAGCGTCGCGTCGACAACGGCGAGATAGCTGCGCAGGATGCGGTCCTCGTCGAGACTGGACACGCGATCGAGCAGTCCCTTGAGCGCGGCGCGCGCGGCTTCGTACTGCGTGTCGCGATCGCTGCCGCGGGCATCGAGCAGCGGCTGCAGCGCGGTCAGCGTCGCCTCGTCATTGCCGGTCAGCGCCTGCAGCTGGGCCGCGAAGGCCTCGCGGCCGGCGTCGATCTGCGCGCGGCTCTCGGCGCCGGTCGCGGGATCGAAGCGCGATTCGAAGACTTCGACCAGCAGACGCGCGAGCAGCGGATAGCGTGCCAGCGTGTCTTCGACGTAGGCCTGCGAGAACGGCACGCCAACCTGCAGCAGGTACTTGCAGTAGCCGCGCAGCATCGCGATCTGGCGCCAGTCGAGATCGGCGCCCAGCACGAGGCGGTTGAAGCCGTCGTTCTCGGCATCGCCGCGCCACACGCGGTCGAAGGCCTCGGTGAAGGCCTGCGCGCGGGCGTCGACGTCGATCGCGCCGGTGGTGGCCTCGACGTAGAAGTCCTGCAGGAACAGCGTGGTGCCGTCGACCTCGATGCGGTTGGGATGCTCGGCGATCACGCGCAGGCCGAGGTTCTCCATCACCGGCAGCACGTCCGACAGCGGGATGTGCGCATCACGGCGATAGAGCTTGAAGTGCAGCACCGACTCGCCGGTGGTCGGCAGCGGCTGGGTGTAGAAGCTCAGCTGCAGCGATTCGGACTCGGCAGTCGCAGCCAGCTTCTCGACGTCGGTCGCGGCTGCGGCCGGCGATGCGAACTCGATGTAGGCCGGCGACAGCGCACGACCGAAGCGGCCCGCCAGGCGCAGGCCTTCCGCCTCGCCGTGGCGGCGCACGAGTTCGTCGCGCAGATCGTCCTGCCAGTTGCGCACGATCGCCTGCAGCGCCTGCTCCAGCGCGCCCTGGTCGATGTCGGACGCGACGCCGGCGCGCGGACGCACGATCAGATGCAGCTGCGCCAGCGGCGATTCGCCGAGCACGACGCTCGCATCGACGTGGTCGGCCTGCATGACCTCGCGCAGCAGCTGTTCGATGCGGCGACGCACGTCGGTGTTGAAGCGGTCACGCGGAATGTAGACCAGCACCGAATAGAAGCGGCCGTAACGGTCCTTGCGCAGGAACAGGCGGCTGCGCACGCGTTCCTGCAGGCCGAGGATGCCGGTGCCCAGACGGAACAGCTCGTCGGGCGTCGACTGGAACAGCTCGTCGCGCGGCAGCGTTTCAAGCAGGTGCTTGAGCGCCTTGCCGCTGTGGCCGGTCGGCTTGAGGCCGGACTCGGTCATCACGTGTTCGAAGCGCTCGCGCACCAGCGGGATGTCCCACGGACGGCGCGTGTAGGCGCTCGAGGTGTACAGGCCGAGGAAGCGCTGTTCGCTGACGACATTGCCGGCATCGTCGTAGCCGAGTATGCCGATGTAGTCCATGTAGCCGGGACGGTGCACGGTGGAACGCGCACTGGTCTTGGTCAGGATCAGTGCATCGATCAGGCCTTCGCGGCGCAATGCATCGGCGCCGAGCTCGCTGATCGGACGCGACTTCACCGCCCCGGGCGTGCGCAGCAGGCCCATGCCGCTGTCGGGCACGGCTTCCAGACGCGCATCGTCGCCCTTGCGCTTCACCTTGTAGGCGCGGTAGCCGAAGAACGTGAAGTGGTCGTTCGCGGCCCAGCGCAGGAACTCCTGGGCTTCGGCGCGGCTCGACTCCGACACCGGAATCTTCTGCGATTCCAGATCGGTCGCCATCTGCAGCATCTTCTCGCGCATCGACGGCCAGTCGGCAACGATCACCCGCACGTCGTCGAGCACGCCGCGCACCAGCGCCTCGATGCGCGCGTTGTCTTCCGGCGTCTGCCGGTCGATCTCCAGATGCATCACCGATTCGGCGTCGCCCTCGCCCACGCCGGTCAGACGGCCGGCACGGTCGCGCGTGATCGACAGCACCGGATGGCCCAGCACGTGCACGCCGATGCCCTGCTCGGCCAGCGCCATCGTCACCGAGTCGACCAGGAACGGCATGTCATCGTTGACGACCTGCAGCACGGTGTGCGGTGACTCCCAGCCGTGGGTCTTCATCGCCGGATTGAACAGCCGCACGTTCGCCGTGCCGGGCTTGCGCTTGCCGGCGAAGTCGAACAGGTCCGCGGCGAGCGCGGCCCAGCCGTCGGCGCTGTGCAGGGGCAGCTCGTCTTCGGTCATGCGGCGGTAGAAGGCCTGCGCGAACGCGCCGGCATCCGCGTGCGCGGCCTTGCCGGCGCGGCGGCGCACGGCGTCGAAGATCGGGTCGAGCAGGCCGAGGCCGGCGCGGCGCGGCGGCGCGGGCAGCACGCTGGCAGCCTTCTTCTTCGCCGGCGCGGCGGCCCTGGTGGCGGACTTGGAGGATTTCGCCGGCACTGCGGCCGCGGCGGATTTACCTGTCTTGCGCGATGAGGTCATGACGACAAACGTTCCGATGCAATGAGGCCCGCGTTCTCACGCGGGCCGACGGGAAGGAATCTCTCAATACGACGCGGCCGCACGGGCGGCCGGGTCGGGAACCACCGACGCCGCGCGGCCACGGGGGCGGCGCAGGCGACGGACACACGCGGTGCTGGCGTGGAGAAGCGGCATGCGGATCAGCGCAGACCGGTCTCGTTGCGGGCGATCACCAGACGCTGGATCTCGCTGGTGCCTTCGTAGATTTCGGTGATCTTGGCGTCGCGGAAGTACCGCTCGATCGGCATTTCCTTCGAGTAGCCCATGCCGCCGTGGATCTGCAATGCCTGGTGGGTGATCCACATCGCGGCTTCCGATGCGGTGAGCTTGGCGATCGCGGCCTCGTTGCTGAAGCGCTTGCCCTCGCCCTTGAGCCAGGCCGCGCGCAGCGTGAGCAGCAGCGCCGCATCCAGCTTGCACTTCATGTCGGCGATCTTCGCCTGGGTCATCTGGAACGCGCCGATCGGCTGACCGAAGGCCTTGCGCTCCTTGACGTAGGCGATCGTCGCCTCGTATGCGGCGCGGGCGATGCCGATCGCCTGCGAGGCGATGCCGATACGGCCGGCATCGAGCACGCCCATCGCGATCTTGAAGCCCTGACCTTCCTCGCCGAGCACGTCGCCGGCCTGGGCCACGTAGTCCTGGAATTCGATCTCGCAGGTCGCCGAGGCGCGGATGCCGAGCTTGGGCTCGGTCTTGCCGCGATGGAACCCTTCGCGGCTGCCGTCGACGAGGAAGGCGGTGATGCCGCGCGCACCCTTGTCGGGCTCGGTCACGGCGAACAGCACGAAGTACTTGGCGACCGGGCCGGACGTGATCCAGCTCTTCTTGCCGTTGATCACGTACGTGCCGTCGGCCTGCTTGACCGCGCGGCACTTCATCGCCGTGGCATCGGAGCCCGACTGCGGCTCGGTCAGCGCGAACGCGCCGATCTCGCGGCCTTCGGCGATCGCGCGCACGTATTCCTGCTTCTGCGCCTCGGTGCCGTGGGTCAGGATCCCGTTGCAGAACAGCGAGTTGTTGACCGACATGATCGTCGAGTGCGCGGCATCGGCCGCGGCCACCTCGACCATCGCCAGCACGTAGGAGATCGGGTCCATGCCCGCGCCGCCGTACTCGTCGGGCACTTCGATGCCCATCAGGCCGTTCTCGCCGAGCACCTTCATGTTCTCGACGGGAAAGTCACCGGTCCGGTCGTGATGTTCGGCGCTGGGTGCGATCCGTTCCTGGGCGATCCGTCGCGCGATGTCCTGGATCATCAACTGCTCTTCGCTGAAACCGAACTCCACGGCGTGCAACTCCTGCTCGAAAACGATCCGGCGATTGTAACGTTCCAACCCGGTAAAACACCCGCAAAACCGGTTCCGCAGTGCAGCATGAATCGACCGGAAACAGCGCGGCGGACGCGACGCTTCGCATCATGCAAACGGTGTATGACAGGCGCCGGATCGTGTGACCGTGGCGTGACGCCGACACCCGGCAACCTTGACCCCACCGCCGCGCGCGCCGACAATTATCTCTATATCGCGATATGGAGATATTGATGGATCTGGAGGCCTGGTCCGCGCGCCTGAAAGTGCTCGCCGATCCCACGCGTGTGCGCCTGCTCGCCCTGCTCGAAGTCGAAGAGCTGACGGTGGCCGAGCTGTCCTCGATCACCCGCCTCGCGCAGCCGCGCGTGTCCACGCATCTGGCACGGTTGAAGGAAGCCAACCTCGTGCGCGACCGCCGCGCCGGCGTGTCCGCCTACTACCGCTTCGACGACGCCGCGCTCGATCCCGCGCAGCGTGCGCTGTGGCAGGCGCTGTCGACCGGCAGCGACGATCCGCTGCTGCGGCAGGACGCCGAACGTACGCCTGCGGTGCTGGCGACGCGCGCCGCCGACCAGAGCTGGGCCGACACCGTGGCCGGCGACATGGAGCGGCACTACTCGCCCGGCCGCACCTGGGAAGCGCTCGCGCGCTCCGCGCTGCCACTGCTGGAAACCGGCGACGTGCTCGACATCGCCTCGGGCGACGGCGTGCTGGCCGAGCTGCTGGCGCCGCATGCGCATCGCTACGTCTGCCTGGACGCCAGCCGGCGCGTGGTCGCGGCCTCGACCGAGCGGCTCAAGCGCTTCACCAATGTCGAGGTGCGCGAAGGCGACATGCACGCCCTGCCCTTCGAGGCCGGCAGTTTCGATCTCGTGGTGCTGATGCACGCGCTGACCTATGCGACCAAGCCCGCCCAGGCCGTCACCGAAGCCGCGCGCGTGCTGCGACCGGGCGGGCGTCTGCTGCTGTCGAGCCTGGACCGGCACGGTCACGAGACCGCGGTGCAGGCCTACGGCCACGCGAACCTCGGCTTCCCGGACAAGGAACTGCGCCGCTTCGTCACCAAGGCCGGGCTGGAGATCCACAGCGCCGAAACTGTCACCCGCGAGAAGCGTCCGCCGCATTTCCAGGTGATCTCGATCATCGCGAGGAAGCCATGACCACGTGGCTGCACCCCGAACGCGTCGCAGCGCTCGATGCCGCGCTGGCCAACCGCATCCTCGTGCTCGACGGCGCGATGGGCACGATGATCCAGCGCTTCGAACTGACCGAAGCCGACTATCGCGGCGAGCGCTTCGCGCAGGGCTACGACGCGCTGCATGCGGCGCAAGGCCACGCGCACGGTGCCGGCTGCGGCTGCGAAAGCCATGACCAGCGCGGCAACAACGACCTGCTCACGCTCACGCGGCCCGACATCATCCAGGGCATCCACGCCGACTACCTCGCCGCCGGTGCGGACATCGTCGAGACCAACACATTCAACTCGACCGCGGTCTCGCTGGCCGATTACCGCCTGCAGCACCTGGTCCACGAACTCAACGAGACCGGCGCGGCGCTCGCGCGCGCCGCCTGCGACGCCGCGCAGGCGCAGACGCCGGATCGCCCGCGCTTCGTCGCCGGCATTCTCGGGCCGACCAGCCGCACCGCGTCGATCAGCCCGGACGTCAACGATCCCGGCTATCGCGCCGTGACCTTCGACGAGCTCGTGTCGATCTATCGCGACGCGTCACACGGCCTGATCGACGGCGGCGCCGACATCCTGATGGTCGAGACCGTGTTCGACACGCTCAACGCCAAGGCGGCGCTGTACGCGATCGAGACCGTGTTTGACGAACGCGGCGGACGCCTGCCGGTGATGATCTCCGGCACGATCACCGACGCCTCCGGCCGCACGCTGTCGGGACAGACCGCCGAAGCGTTCTGGTATTCGCTGCAGCACGCGCGTCCGCATGCGGTGGGCCTGAACTGCGCGCTCGGCGCGAAAGACCTGCGGCCGCACGTCGAAACGCTGTCGCAGGTCGCGCAGACGTATGTGTCCTGTCATCCGAACGCCGGCCTGCCGAATGCGTTCGGCGGCTACGACGAGACGCCCGAGGACATGGCCGAGGTGCTGCGCGAATTCGCGACCGCCGGTCTGTTGAACATCGTCGGCGGCTGCTGCGGCACGTCGCCGGACCACATCCGCGCGATCGCGGAGGCCGTCGCCGACGTGGCGCCGCGCCGACCGCCCGCGACGCTGGACGTCGCCGCATGACGCGTCCCCGCCACACCCGCCTGTCCGGCCTCGAGCCGCTGATCGTCACGCCGGAATTGCTCTTCATCAACGTCGGTGAGCGCACCAACGTCACCGGCTCGGCGGCGTTCCGCAAGCTGATCAAGGAGAACCGCTACCCTGAGGCCGTCGAGGTCGCGCGCCAGCAGGTCGAAGGCGGCGCGCAGATCCTCGACGTCAACATGGACGAAGGCATGCTCGATTCCGAGCATGCGATGACGACGTTCCTCAACCTGATCGCCGCCGAGCCCGACATCGCGCGCATCCCGGTCATGGTCGACTCCTCGAAGTGGACCGTCATCGAAGCCGGCTTGAAATGCCTGCAGGGCAAGGGCGTGGTCAATTCGATCTCGCTCAAGGAAGGCGAGGCCGCGTTCCTCGAACAGGCGCGCAAGGTGCTGCGCTACGGTGCGGCGGTCGTGGTCATGGCCTTCGACGAGGTGGGCCAGGCCGACACCAAGGACCGCAAGGTCGAGATCTGCACGCGCGCCTACACGTTGCTCACCGAAGTCGTCGGGTTTCCGCCCGAGGACATCATCTTCGACCCCAACATCTTCGCGATCGCGACCGGCATCGCAGAGCACGACAACTACGCGGTCGACTTCATCGAGGCGACCCGCGAGATCAAGGCGACGCTGCCGCATTGCCACGTCTCGGGTGGCGTCTCCAACGTGTCGTTCTCGTTCCGCGGCAACGAGGTCGTGCGCCAGGCGATCCACGCGGTGTTCCTGTTCCATGCGATCAAGGCCGGCATGGATTTCGGCATCGTCAACGCCGGCGCGATGCCGATCGTCGACGATCTCGATCCCGAGCTGCGCGAGTGCGTCGAGGACGTGGTGCTCAACCGCCGCAGCGATTCGACCGAGCGCCTGCTCGATCTCGCCGAGCGCTACAAGGGCAAGAAGGGCGCGGCGCGGGTCGAGAACACCGCCTGGCGAGAGGCACCGGTGCAGCAGCGGCTCACCCACGCGCTGGTGCACGGCATCGACCAGTACGTGGTCGAAGACACCGAGGAAGCGCGGCAGTCGTTCACGCGTCCGCTGGATGTCATCGAAGGCCCGCTGATGGCCGGCATGAACGTCGTCGGCGATCTGTTCGGCGCCGGCAAGATGTTTCTGCCGCAGGTGGTCAAGTCCGCGCGCGTGATGAAGAAGGCGGTGGCCTACCTGCTGCCCTACATCGAAGCCGAGAAGCTGCGCACCGGCGACGCGGGCAAGAACAACGGCCGCGTGCTGATGGCGACGGTCAAGGGCGACGTGCACGACATCGGCAAGAACATCGTCGGCGTAGTGCTCGCCTGCAACAACTTCGAAGTCGTCGATCTCGGCGTCATGGTCGCCACCCAGACCATCCTCGACAAGGCGCGCGAAGTGCAGGCGGACGTGATCGGCCTGTCGGGCCTGATCACGCCCTCGCTGGAAGAAATGAGCCACGTGGCCCGCGAGATGAAGCGCCAGGGCTTCGAGACGCCGCTGTTGATCGGTGGCGCGACGACCTCGCGCGCCCACACCGCGCTGAAGATCGCACCGCATTACGCCTCGCCGACGGTCTGGGTGAAGGATGCCTCGCGCGCGGTGGGCGTGGTGCAGTCGCTGATCAGCCCGGAACTGCGCGGCGCCTTCGTCGCCGCCAACGATGCCGACTACGCCGAGATCCGCCAGCGTCATGCCAATCGTGGCGACGCGAAGCGGCTGGTCTCGCTGGCCAAGGCCCGCGCGCAGCGCTTCGATGGCGACTGGGGCCAGTACACGCCGCCCACGCCCCACAAGCCCGGCGTGCACGTGTTCGACGACTATCCGCTCGAGGACCTGGTCCCGATCATCGACTGGACGCCGTTCTTCAACGCCTGGGAGCTGTTCGGCAAGTACCCGGCGATCCTCAGCGACGAGGTCGTCGGCCCGCAGGCCACCGAACTGTTCAACGATGCGCAGGCGATGCTGCGCAGGATCGTCGACGAGAAGTGGCTGACCGCGAAAGCCGTGTTCGGCCTGTGGCCGGCCAACAGCATCGGCGACGACGTGGTGCTGCAGCACGAGCGCGGCGAGGCGACGCTGCACTTCCTGCGCCAGCAGGTCGACAAGCCGGTCGAACGGCCGGACTTCTGCCTCGCGGACTTCATCGCGCCACAGGACAGTGGCAAGCAGGACTGGATCGGCGCGTTCGCGGTCACGGCCGGCATCGGCATCGATCCGCACGTCGCCCGTTTCGAGGCCGCGCACGACGACTACAACGCGATCCTGCTCAAGGCGCTGGCCGATCGTCTGGCCGAAGCGCTGGCCGAGCGTCTGCACCAGCGCGTGCGCACCGACTACTGGGGCTATGCGACCGACGAAGACCTCGACAACGACGCGCTGATCGCCGAGAAATACCGCGGTATCCGCCCGGCGCCCGGCTATCCGGCGTGTCCGGAGCACAGCGAGAAAGGCCGATTGTTCGAGCTGCTCGATGCCACCGCGCACACCAGCATGACGCTGACCGAAAGTTTCGCGATGCTGCCGACCGCCGCGGTCTCGGGCTACTACTTCAGCCATCCGAAGAGCCAGTATTTCGTGGTCGGTCGCGTGTCGAAGGAACAGGCGCAGGACTACGCGAAGCGCAAGGACGCCACGCTCGCGCAGGTCGAACGCTGGCTCGCGTCGAACCTCGACTACGACCCGGAATAGCCCCGCGCGCAGGCATGGACACGCGACCGCCACCCGGCGGTCGTTAGGCTGGACCGTCCCTTCATCGCACAAGGACGCCCGCATGTCCCCACGCCCCGGCGCGCTCGTCGCGCTCGCCGCCACGGTCTGCCTCGCCGCCTGCAGCGGCCCCGCACAGAACGCCGCCGACACCGGCGCATCCAGCGCTGCACCCGATCCGGATACCGGCGTGATCGTCATCGACAACGCACGCGTGTTCGACGGCGCACGCGATCTGGGCGAAGTCTCGCTGGTGATCCGCGACGGTCTGATCGAACTTATCGCCGAGGCCGGCGCGAACGATCTGCCCGAAGGCGCCGAACGCATCGACCATCGCGGCCGCTTCGTCATCCCGGGCCTGGTCAACGACCACGCGCACGTCGGCAACACACGCGGCACCGAGCACGGCGATCGCTTTTACACGCAAGATCAGGTTTCGGCCGACCTGCGCCAGTTCCAGGCCTACGGCATCACCACGGTCGCATCCTTGGGCATGAACGGCAGTGCGTTCGGCGAGATCCGCGCTGCGATCAACGCAGACCCGATGCTGGGCGCCCAGCTTTACGGCGCAGGCGGCGGTGTCGGCACACCCGATGGCGCGCCGCCGGCCGCGAACATGGGCCTGTCGGACGATCCCGTCACCCGTCCCGCCGATGCGGAAGGCGCCCGCGCGGCCGTGCGGGCGCAGGCCGAATCCGGCGTCGATCTGATCAAGCTCTGGGTCGACGATCTCGGCGGCAAGTCGCCGCAGATGACGCCCGAGGTCTACAAGGCCGCGATCGAGGAAGCGCATCGCCACGATCTGCTGGTGGCCGCGCACATCCATGATCTGGTGCCGGCTGCCGATCTCGTCGCCAGTGGCGTCGACATCATCGCCCACGGCATCCGCGACCAGGCGATCGGTGCGCCGCTCATCGACGCGATGAAGGCCGCGGGCACCGGCTACATCGCCACGCTGCAGATCGACGAAGCGAACTATATCTACGCCGAGCAGGCGGACTGGCTGGACACGCCGTTCCTGCGCAACGCCCTGCCCGCCTCGGTGCGCGCGCAATGGTCGGACGCGGCGTGGCGCGAAAAGAAACTCGCCGATCCGGCGACGCAGACCCACCGCGACGCGCTCGCGGTGAATCTCGCCAATCTGTCGACGCTGCGCGAGGCCGGCGTGCGTATCGGCTTCGGCACCGATGCCGGCGCACTGCCGCACCGCGTGCCGGGCTTCGCCGAGCATCGCGAACTGGAACTGATGGTCGACCAGGCCGGCTTCAGCCCCGAACAGGCCCTGGTCGTCGCCACGAGCGCGGCCGCGCAGCTGCTGCGCTTCGACGATCGCGGTCTGCTGCAGCCGGGCAAGCGCGCCGACTTCATCGTGCTGTCGGCCGATCCGCTGGCCGACATCCGCAATACGCGCAGTATCGAAGCGGTGTGGCAGGCCGGTCGCAAGGTCGCCGGCCCGATCGCCGACTACGACGCGCAGGCGCGGGACTGATCGACGCGCGAACGCGATCCGCGCTTCGGCGCGGGTCGCGATGTCGGCGCTGCGAGACGATCAGGGCAACAGGAAGGACACGCCGAAGCCGCCGGTCCAGTCGTCCTCGTCTTCGGCGAATCCGCGCAGCACCGACAGATCCAGCTGCACCGCAGGCGCGACGCGCCAGGTGATGCCGGTGCCTAGCGCGCGTGAGCGCTGCGCGCCCGTGCCGAGCCCGGCTTCCACGTACGCACCGACGGTGTCGGTCGACAGGAAGGTGTAACTCGGCGAGACCGTCCAGCCGGTGCCGTTCTCGTCGCGCGTGCCGTTGACGTAGAACGCGAGATCGCCGGTCGCGACGCTGACGCCGAGATCCTGCTGCGCACGCTCGGCGCGGATTTCGGACGCGCCGGTCAGCACGCCCTGCCGCGCGAGCACCGCCCACTGCGTGTCGTCGTTCGAACCCGGCAACACCCACTTGAGCGCAATGCTGCTGTCGCCACCGCCGTGCACGCGCTCGCGTGCATCGGCGCTGCGCGTGCGCTCCCACACCCGGCTGTCGCTGCCGATCTGCAGCTCGAGATCTTCGGCAAGGCCCACGCGCAACAGACTCGCGGCGGCGTAGCGTGTGGTGCGCACACCGTCGCTGTCGTCATGGCCGATGTCGGGCAAGCCCTGCTCCCAGGCGATCTGCCCGGGCGCCAGCACCGAGGGCGAAAACCCGATGCCGGGCCGGTCGAACTCGACCTCGGACGCGTCCTGCGCCTGCGCGGCCGCGCAGACCGACGCGAGCAGGCCGATCGCGCCAGCACGCATCGCGAGCCGCATGGACGCGGACGCGCTCACCAGACGAGATCGTCCGGCACCTGGTACATCGGATCGCTGTAGGGATCGTCCGCGGCGGGTGCATCCGGATCGATCCGCAGCGCGACGGACGGCGCGAAGATCGCACCGGCCTCTTCCAGCACCGCGGCGGTCACCAGCAGGTAGCGGCCGTTGAGCTGCACGACGCCGAGCTCGCCGGCGTTGAGCGCCTTGAGCTGGGCCTCGTCGACGTGGATGCGCTTGATCTTGCCGCCGTATTCGAAATGACGGGCGATCTCGGCCTCTTTGATGTTGAGCGACTTGTCGGCCAGGAACACCTCGAGCTTCGCGCGCGCCTCGCGGCGCAGTCGGGCCTCTTCCTGTTTGACGCGCTCGGCCTCGATGCGCTCGTCCTTCTCGCGCTGGGCACGGATGGCGAAGGCCTTGGCCAGATCGATGTCTTCGCGCGGCGGGCGCTTGCCCTGTGGCGCGCCGCGACGCTCACTGTTCGCGCGCGGCTTGCCGTCGCCGCGCGGTGCACCGCTGTTGCGGGCCTGCGGACGCGCGGTTGTGTCGCCACGCGTCGCGCCGGGCTTGCCATCGGCGTTGCGGCCGGCAGGCCGGGGGCCGCGCCGGTCGTCGGGCCGCGGACGACGCTCGTCGCGGCGGGAACTGGGCTTGGGCGCAGCCGGTGCCGGCGCCTTGAATCCGAGGCCGAGCAGCTGGTCGCGGAGGGAATCGGTCATCGCTGTCGACCTCAGTAATGCGGGGGTGGCGGCTCTTCCGACGCATCGGGGAACTGCACGGTGCGCGCCTGGCGCAGGTCGTCCATCATCCGGCGCAGCAGCCCGGTCTGGGCGCTCAGCTCGAGTCGCGCCTGGCTCAGCGCATCGTTGAGCTCGCCGATGGTCTGCTCCTGGAACGCGAGTCGCGTCTCCAGTTCGGTGACGCGCGATTCCAGCGCGTCGTGTCCGGTGTCGTTCATTGCATTCTCGATGGACCGGCGCGCCGCACGGGGCGGCGCACCGGCCAGGGTCTTACTTGACGATGTCCTGCAGCTCGACTTCGAACACCAGTGCCTGGTTCGGGCCGATCGGACCCGAGCCCATTTCGCCGTAACCCAGCGCCGCCGGAATCCACAGCTCGTACTTGCTGCCGACCGGCATCAGCTGCAGGCCTTCCTGCCAGCCCGGGACGACCTGGTTGAGCGCGAACTGCGCCGGCTCGCCGCGATCGATCGAGCTGTCGAAGGTCTCGCCGTTGAGCAGCGTGCCCTTGTAGTGCACGCGCACGGTGTCGTTCGGGCCCGGCTTGGGACCGGTGCCTTCGGTGATCACGCGGTACTGCAGGCCCGATGCGGTGGTCTGCACGCCTTCGCGCTTGCCGTTCTCGGCGAGGAACTTCTCGGCCTCGGCGGCGTTGGTCTTGGACTTGGCTTCCATCTCCGCGACCTGCTTGGCCTGCATGCGCTCACCGAACTTCTGCATGATGCCCATGGCCTGCTCGTCGCTGATCTCGATGGCCTTGTCGTCGAGCGTTTCGCTGATCGCACGCTGCAGCGTCTTGACGTCGATCTCGTCCTTGATCTGCTTGAGCTGCTCGCCCATCTGGTTGCCGATGATGTAGCTGATCTGCTCGCGCTCGCCCTTGAGGCCGGCGATCTCGCCGCCTTCGGCCGGCGTTTCGGCGGCCGCGCCTTCGGCCGGCTTGCCGGTTTCCTTGTCGATCGGCTTGCAGGCGATCATCGCCAGCGGCAGGACGGCGGCGAGGCCGACGATGGCGAGGCGCTTGGTGTTCTTCATGCGGTCAAAACTCCGGGATGAGGGATCTGGAACGGACGGCCGCTGACAGCGGACGGCGGGAGGTGAACGGTGAATCCAGGAACGGAAGATCAGAGGATGTCGATCAGTTCGACATCGAAGACGAGCGTCGAGTTCGCCGGAATGTTCGGCGGACTGCCGCGCACACCGTAGGCCAGCTCGCCGGGAATCCAGAAGCGGTACTTGCCGCCGATCGGCATCAGCTGCAGACCTTCGGTCCAGCCGGCGATGACCTGGTCGAGGCCGAACACGGCCGGTTCGCCGCGGCTGTAGGAGCTGTCGAACTCGGTGCCGTCGAGCAGCGTGCCGCGGTAGTGCACGCGCACGCGGTCGCCGGCGCGCGGACGCGGGCCCTGCCCCTGCTTCTCGACGCTGTACTGGATACCCGAGGCGGTCGCGAACACGCCGGCCTTGCCGCGGTTGGCGGTCATGAAGGCGATGCCGGCCTGGCGGTTGTCGTCGGCGGCGCGCGCGGTGCGCAGCTGGCCACGCGTGATCATCGCCTGGCGCGCCTGGGTGATCTCGTCGGCCGACAGCGTCGGCGGCTTGCCGTCGATCGTGTCGCGGACGCCGCGCATCAGCGGCGCGATGGCGATCTCGTCGCGCATCGCGGTCAGCGAACGCCCCACATCGGCGCCGATCATCTGGCCGACCTTGGCACGATCCACCGCGGGCGGTTCGCTGCCCGGCGGCAGGCCCGGCACCGGACGTCCGCTGCGCGAGGCGACGCGTTGCGCCAGCGCCTGGCCGATGCGCTGCGTCTCCGCCTGCTCGAGCGCGGGCGGCTTGCCGGCGAGCGCGGCTGCCACCGCGGTTTCGAACGCGGCCAGATCGAGATCGGGCGTCACCTGCGCGAGCTGGGCGGCCATGTCCATGCCGACCACGTAGCTGCTCCTGTCGCGATCGGTGCCTTCGGCGGCGACGGCCAGCGTAGCCACCGGTGCCAGCAGCAACGCAAGGGCCGCGGCACGCATCTGATTCAACATCCGCATGGTTCTCCTGCCCCGGATACGGGGCGATGCAGCCCGCTATTGTCGCGGGCGCGCGGCGGCGGAGCAATCAGGCCCGCCGGCGGCTTCAGCGGGCGGCCGGCCTCGGCGCGGCCAGCGCGCGCTCGATCGCGGCGAGGATCTGCGGATCATCCGGCTTGGTGCGACTGCCCCACTGGCCCAGCACCCGCCCATCGCGACCGACCAGATACTTGTGGAAATTCCACTGCGGCGCCTGGCCAGTCGCCTCCGCCAGCTGCTTGAACAGGGGTGTCGCGTCGGGACCGATCACGTGCACCTTCTGGAACATCGGGAACTTGACGCCATAGGTCAGCGTGCAGAACTCCTGGATCGCCGCCTCGTCCTCGAATTCCTGTTCCTTGAAGTCGCCCGACGGAAAGCCCAGCACCGCGAACCCGCGTGGGCGCAGGCGCGCATGCATGGATTCGAGCGCTTCGTACTGCGGGGTGAAGCCGCACTTGCTCGCGGTATTGACGATCAGCACCACGTCGCCGCCGTAGGCACGGCGCAGATCCACGGTCTCGCGGACCGCGAGCTGGCGGAACTGGTGATCGAGCACGCCACGCGGCGCCGCCGGGCCCTGCGCGAACACCGCGCCCGCCACCAGGGTCGCAACCACTGCCAGCGCCACGCGCCGGAACCATTGATTACCACGCATGTCGCGATCTCCTGGACGGCCGGTGAACCGTGCCATCAGTTGGGTAGAAATTTCGGAATGACGCGTTGACACCTGCTGCGGTGGTGTTATAGTCACCTACAACACCTACCCACTAGAGCAGGACGGTCCTCATGAACCGCAGGCTCCACACCCCGATCATCGCATGCACCGCTTCCGCTCTGGCGCTCTCGGCCGGCCTGCTGTTCGCCGGTCCGGCACTGTCGGCCGGCGAGCTCGTACCGCCGCCCGTCACCGTCGCGGTGGCCGCGAAGGCCCGCGCCCAGGCCGAGCGCACTGCGACGACGACCGACATCGAAGCGGAGACCCCGCGTCCCCGCACCCGCCGTGCACGCAGCGGCTTCGCCCTGCCGTACTTCTCGTTCGCGCGGGGCGCTGGTGGAAGGAGCTGAGGCCATGGCCAACATCGAATGGAGCGACGGCGCTCCCATCTACCGCCAGCTGAAGGAACGCGTCATCGCGATGATGCTCGACGGCGTCCTCAAGCCCGGCGACGCGCTGCCCTCGGTGCGCCAGGTGGCCGCCGACTATCAGCTCAACCCGATCACCGTGTCCCGCGCCTACCAGGAACTCGCCGACGAGGCGCTGGTGGAGAAGCGCCGCGGCCTGGGCATGTTCGTCACCGAGGAAGCCTCGAAGAAGCTGCGCAGCAGCGAACGCGAGCGGTTCCTGCACGACGAATGGCCGCAGGTGGTGGAACGGATCGAACGCCTGGGGCTGTCGACCCGGGACCTGCTGCAGTCCATCGGCAATGGAGCCAACGAATGAACGCCGTCATCGACACCCCGGTGATCACCGCGCGCAACCTCAGCAAGACCTACAAGGGCGCGCGTGCGCTCGACGGCACCAGTTTCCAGATTCCGGCCGGCCGCATCGTCGGCCTGATCGGCCCCAACGGCGCCGGCAAGACCACCGCGCTCAAGGCGCTGCTGGGCCTGATCCGCTTCGACGGCGAGATGTCGGTGCTGGGCCGCGACCCGCGCACCGAACGCGATGCGCTGATGAACGATGTCTGCTTCATCGCCGACGTCGCGGTGCTGCCGCGCTGGATGCGGGTGCGTGACGCGATCGATTTCGTCGAAGGCGTGCATCCCCGCTTCGACCGCGCCCGCTGCGAGCGCTTCCTCGCCAATACCAAGCTGAGCCCCAAGCAGCGTGTGCGCGAGATGTCCAAGGGCATGATCGTGCAGCTGCATCTGGCGCTGGTGATGGCGATCGACGCCAAGCTGCTGGTGCTCGACGAGCCGACGCTGGGCCTCGACATCCTCTACCGCAAGCAGTTCTACCAGCGCCTGCTGGAGGACTACTTCGACGAGCAGAAGACGATCATCGTCACCACGCACCAGGTCGAGGAGATCGAACACATCCTCACCGACGTGCTGTTCATCCAGAACGGCAGGATCGTGCTCGACGCGCCGATGGACGATGTGGGCGAGCGCTTCGTCGAAGTGCTGGTCAACGCCGAACACCTCGACGCCGCCCGCGCCCACCGCCCGATCGACGAACGCGCCCTGCCCTTCGGCAAGACCGTGATGCTGTTCGACAACGTGCCCGTGTCCACCCTGTCGACGTACGGCGAAACCCGCACCCCGGGCCTGGCCGACCTGTTCGTGGCCACGATGAAAGGAGCCTACGCATGAATGCCGCCGCCGAATCCGTGGACACCCCGGTGCCGTCCCGCACGTTCGCACCGACCCACCCCACCCACCGCTTCCGTCTGCTGCTGCGGCGCGAGTACTGGGAGCACCGGGGCGGCATCTTCTGGGCGCCGATGATCGCCGGTGGCGTATCGCTGCTGCTGTCGCTCGGCCTGCTGGTCGCCGGCATCGTGTTCGCCCACAAGGCGGTCGCGGAGGGCAACCTCGTCCAGCACAACGGCGTGACCATCAACGGTCTGGACCTGGGCACCCTGGCCCAGCAGCTGACCAGCGATGATCTCTACCAGCTGTCGGAAGGCATCACGATCACGCTGGCGCTGTCGGCCACCTGGCCGTTCCTGGTGATGATCTTCGTCGCGTTCTTCTACTGTCTCGGCGCGCTCTACGACGACCGCCGCGACCGCAGCGTGCTGTTCTGGAAGTCGCTGCCGGTGTCCGACACGGCGACCGTCCTGTCGAAGGTCGCGACGGTGACGCTGGTGATTCCCCTGTTCGCCACGCTGTTCGCGATCGTCATCATGTTCGCGTTCCTGATCGCCCTGAGCATCGCCGCAGCGGCGCACGGCGCCAATCCGTTCCCGCTGCTGTGGGGCAACGGCTCGGTGTTCATGCTCTCGGGGCAGTTCCTCGCGGCGATTCCGGTGTACGCGGCCTGGATGTTCCCGACCGTCGGCTGGCTGCTGCTGTGCTCGGCCTGGGCCAAGAGCAAGCCCTTCCTGTGGGCGCTGCTGATCCCGCTGGCCCTGGGCGTCGCGACGTCGATGACCGGCCTGCTGCAGCTGATCGGGCTGGAGCGCCACTGGCTCTGGGGCAACGTGATCTCGCGGATGCTGCTGGGCACCGTACCGGTGACGGGACGTGATCTGGCATACGCCCAGTCCGGTTCGGTGCAGGCCAGCGAAATGTTCTCGATCCCCGGCATGTACAGCAACTTCCTCGAGCCCTCGATGTGGGTCGGCCTCATCGCCGGTGCCGTGATGATCGCGATCGCCATCCGCCTGCGCCGCTGGCGCGAGGAAGGCTGAGCCACCCCGTTTCTCCTCGCCATCGCCTGATTCCGGAGATCACCCATGAAAGCTGCAGCCGTCACCGCATTCGCCCTTGCCCTGTGTCTGCCGCTGGCCGCCTGGTCGGCGCCGCCCGACACCCGCGGTGTGCGCGAGGAGATCCGCCGGGATCTGGAAGACGCCCGGCGCGACATCCGCACCGATCTCGCCAGGGCCCGCGCCGAACTCGAGACCGAGAATCTCGACGTGACCCACAGCCTGCAGGCCAATGGCGATGCCCGCCGCAACCGCAAGGCGAAGACGGAACCGGCGTTGCCGAAAGCCGAAATCACCCCGCAGGGCGACTTCCTGATCGAAGGCGAGGCCGTCGCCATCGATGCGGCGCAGCGCCGGCAGCTGCTCGGCTATCGCGGCATGGTCATCGAGGTCGCCAAAGCCGGTATCGACATCGGCGAGGTCACCGCACTGGCGGCCGTGGACTCCGTCGACCGAGGCGTGTTCTCGCTGATGGTCGGCGCGATGACCGGCGGCCTGGAGCGGCGCATCGAGCGGACCGTGCGCAATACCGTCGGGCCCGGCGTGCTGCTGATCTGCGACCGCATGCCCGCATTGCACGACGCGCAGCAACAGCTCGCAAGCGACCTGCCGGCGTTCCGGCCCTATGCGCGGCTGGAAGCCCGGGACGCGGACAGCTGCCGCAACGAAGTCCGGCGCGAGTTCGCCGGCCGCTGAGCCGATGCGGCAGCGCCACTCGCGCGATCGCATCGATTCAGGTTAGCGTCAGCCACCACGCACGCCGGCCTTGCACTGCCGCAGGCCGGTCACCTCGCCAGGGAGTTCACGACATGACGCCAGCCCGTACCGCTCGCCCGCTGCTCGCCACGCTCATCGCCGCATCGCTCGCATTGCCGTTCGCCGCGCAGGCCGAGGACAGCCCGCAGTGTCGACACAGCCAGCCGCGCGATCTGGCGCTGCAGCTCGATGGCGTGCGCACGGTGCGGTTCGAGATCGGCAACAGCAAGCTGCGCGTCGAAGGCGCCGCGCGTCCGGACGCGACGCTGCGCGGCCGCGCCTGCGCGTCGAGCGAAGCGATGCTGGCCTCGCTGGTACTCGAGCAGCAGCGCTCGGGCGACACCCTGATCGTCACCGCGCGCCGCACGTCGAATTCGACCGGCTGGATGGGCAACCAGTACGCCTACATGGACTTGTCCGGGCGGGTGCCGGCGAACGTGCTGGTACAGACCGTCGTCGGCTCCGGCGATGCCTGGGTGACCGGCGTGTCGGCCGCGAGCGCCGATGTCGGATCCGGCGACGCCGAACTGCGCCGCATCGAAGGCCGCGCGACCGCCAAGGTCGGCTCGGGCGACATCACCGTCGACGCGGCCGGCGAACTCAAGGTGCTGTCGATCGGTTCGGGCGATGTCGAAGCCCGCGGCATCCGCGGCGCGGTCGAAGTCGGCAGCGTCGGCTCGGGCGACTTCAAGCTCGAAGGCGCCGGCGGCAACGTCCGCATCGGCAGCCTCGGCTCGGGCGACATCGATCTGCGCGACGTGCAGGGCAGCGTGCACGTCGGCTCGATCGGCTCGGGCGATGTGGATGCGCGCGGCATCGGCGGCGATCTCGAAGTGGGTGCCAAGGGCAGCGGCGAGGTCTCGCACCGCGACGTGCGCGGCACCGTCAGCGTGCCGCGTAAACGTTGACCCTCTCACAGTTGCAGCTCCGGAGTCCGACCATGAAGACCCGCCCGTCCCGCGCCCTGCCCCTGGCCCTGCTGCTCGCCTGCGCGGGCATGCTGACCGCCTGCGGTCGTGATGATGCGCCCGCACCCGCGAGCGGCGACGGCAACACCGCGCCGGCCGATGAGGGCTTCGTCGCCCGCACCACCCGCCGCGCGCTGGAAACGGCGCGCAAGGATCTGGTCGAGCAGAACATCAGTGTCGGCGGCAGCGGTGGCGGCGGACTGAACGTCAATGGCTTCCGCTTCGGCGGCGACGACACGCGCACGTCCGGCCTGCCGAAGGCGGAGATCAGTCCGGCCGGCGACTTCCTGGTCGACGGCAAGACGGTCGAGGTCGACGCCGCGCAACGCGAACTGCTGCTGGCGCATCGCGCCAACATCATCGCGATCGCCGAGGCCGGCATCACGATCGGCATCCAGGGCGCCCAGCTCGGCGCCGAAGCCGCGAAGGGCGCGATCGCCAGCGCGCTGTCGGGCCAGTCCGCCGACTTCGAGAAGCGCATGGAAGCCGAGGGCGCGAAGATCGAAGCCGAAGCCGACAAGCTGTGCGACAACCTGCCGCCGCTGCTCGCGTCGCAGCAGGCACTCGCGGCCGCGTTGCCGGCCTTCCAGCCTTACGCGACGATGGATGCGACCGACGTCGAAGACTGCCGCAAGGACACCGTGGTCCATCGCGACAACGAAGCCGCGGAAGCGGATGCCGCAGCAGCGCCGGCGTCGAACTGACGCAGACACCCGGCGCTCGTTGCATGAAACGGAAAAGACCGGCCATTGGCCGGTCTTTTCCGTTGGAACACTCGAAGACTCAGCCGCCGCCGCTGGCGCCTTCGTGGATGCCGCCCTTGGTCAGTTCGGCGGGATCGAGCAGGAATTCGAGTTCGGCATCCGACAGACCGCTGTCCTCGCGGGCGATGTCGAGTACCGGGCGCTGTTCCTTGTAGGCGCGCTTGGCGATCGCCGCGGCCTTTTCGTAGCCGATGATCGGGTTGAGCGCGGTGACCAGGATCGGGTTGCGCGCGAGCGCGGCATCGACGTTCTCGCGGCGCACCTTGAGACCGGCGATCGCGTCGTCGGCCAGCAGGCGGGTGACATTCGACAGCAGCTGGATGGATTCGAGCAGATTCGCCGCGATCAGCGGCAGCGCCACGTTGAGCTGGAAGTTGCCGGTCTGCCCGGCGACCGTGATCGCGGCGTGGTGGCCGATGACCTGCGCGGCGACCATGACCGTGGCCTCGGGAATCACCGGATTGACCTTGCCCGGCATGATCGAACTGCCCGGCTGCAGCGCCGGCAGTTCGATCTCGCCGAGGCCGCCGAGCGGCCCGGAGTTCATCCAGCGCAGATCGTTGGCGATCTTGATCAGCGCAACCGCGAGTGCATTGAGCTGGCCCGACAGTTCGACGGCGTCGTCCTGTGTCGCGATGCCTTCGAACTTGTCCTGCGCCGAATCGAAACTCGTGCGGGTCAGCGTGGAAAGCGCCCGCGCGACCTTCTTGCCGAACTGCGGATGCGCGTTGATGCCGGTGCCGATCGCGGTGCCGCCGATCGGCAGGCGACGCAGGCGCTTGAGCGCATCGCTCAGGCGCGCTTCGGCGGATGCCAGTTGCGACGACCACGCGCCGAATTCCTGCGCGAACGTCAGCGGCATCGCATCCATCAGATGCGTGCGACCGGTCTTGACCACCTTGCCGAGCGAACGGCCGCGCTTGTCGATCGTGCGACGCAGGTGCTTGAGCGCCGGCAGCAGATCCTCGACCACGGCCAGCTGCGCGGAGACGCGGATCGCCGTCGGCACCACGTCGTTCGAGCTCTGGCCCAGATTGACGTGGTCGTTGGGATGCACCCTGCGCGTGGCGGTCGAGGCCAGCGTCGCGATGACCTCGTTGGCATTCATGTTCGACGAGGTGCCCGAGCCGGTCTGGTAGATGTCGACCGGAAAATGCGCGTCGTGCTTGCCATCGGCGACTTCGAGCGCCGCGGCGCGGATCGCCTTGCCGGACTTTTCCGGCAACAGACCCAGACCCGCATTGACCTCGGCGGCCGCGGCCTTGACCAGGCCCAGCGCACGGATGAAACCGCGCGGCATCGGCCGGCCGGAAATCGGGAAATTCTGCACGGCGCGCTGGGTCTGCGCGCCCCACAGGGCGTCAGCGGGGACCTGCAGCTCGCCCATGCTGTCGTGTTCGGTACGGAACGCATTCGCGTCGTGGGTCTTGCGCATCGATTCGGCTCCAGAGGGGGAATGACTCGGCTGGCACGGTCGCTGGCGTCGTGTCCGCAGGATACGCGAGGGCCGTACAGGCTAAAATGACGGCTTCGCCCGCTGCGCCCCACGCCTCCCATGTCCGACACCCAGAAGACCGAAGCCGCCCTGCTCGCCCTGTCGCCGCTCGACGGCCGCTACGCCACCAAGGTCGATGCACTGCGTCCGATCTTCTCGGAGTACGGGCTGATCCGCGCCCGCGTGCGGGTGGAGATCGAGTGGCTGCTGGCGCTGGGCGACGAGCCGGGCATCGCCGAACTGCCTGCGTTCGACGACGCGCAGCGCGCCCGCCTAAAGTCGCTGGCCGAGGACTTCTCGGTCAGTGATGCCGCGCGCGTCAAGGCGATCGAACGCACCACGAACCACGACGTCAAGGCGGTCGAGTACTTCGTCAAGGAGCAGCTCAAGGATGATGCCGCGCTGGCGCCCTCGCTCGAGTTCGTGCATTTCGCCTGCACCAGCGAGGACATCAACAATCTGTCCTACGCCCTGATGCTGGCCGAAGCGCGCCGGGACGTGCTGCTGCCGACGCTCGACACGCTGATCCAGACACTGCGCACGATGGCCCACGACCACGCCGCGCTGCCGCTGCTGTCGCGCACCCACGGCCAGACCGCATCGCCGTCGACCGTCGGCAAGGAACTGGCGAACGTCGTCGCCCGTCTGCAGCGCCAGAGCGAACAGCTGTGGGACGTCGCGCTGACCGGCAAGATCAACGGCGCGGTCGGCAACTACAACGCACACGTCGTCTCGTATCCGGATGTCGACTGGCCGGCGTTCTCGCAGCGCTTCGTCGAATCGCTGGGCATCGAGTTCAATCCCTACACCACCCAGATCGAGCCGCACGACTGCGTGGCCGAGATCAGCGACGTGCACAAGCGCATCAACACGATCGGCATCGATCTGTGCCGCGACATCTGGGGTTACATCTCGCTCGGTTACTTCAAGCAGGCCTTGAAGGAAGGCGAAGTCGGCAGCTCGACGATGCCGCACAAGGTCAACCCGATCGATTTCGAGAACGCCGAAGGCAACTTCGGCATCGCCAATGCGCTGTTCGAGCATTTCGCCGCCAAGCTGCCGATCAGCCGCTGGCAACGCGACCTGACCGATTCCACCGTGTTGCGCGCGCTGGGCACCGCATTCGGCCACACGTTGATCGCACTCGATGCGCTGCAACGTGGCCTGGGCAAGCTCAGCGTCAACCCCGAGCGCCTCGCCGCCGATCTCGACGCCTCGTGGGAGGTGCTGGCCGAAGCCGTACAGACGGTGATGCGCCGCCACGGCCTGCCCAACCCCTACGAGCAGCTCAAGGCACTGACCCGCGGCCAGGGCATCACCGCCGAGTCGATGCGCAGCTTCGTCGACGGGCTGGACCTGCCGGCCGAGGACATGGCGCGGCTGCGCGATCTGGTGCCGGGTGGCTACACCGGTCTGGCCGAGCAGCTCGCCCGCGGCATCTGACGTCCCGATTGCGCGACGCGGACTGAACATCCGCGTCGCTAGGCTCGCGGCGACTTCACTCGCCGACGGGACCGCCATGCGACATCTTCCGCTGCTGCTCTGCCTCACCGCCTTCTCGTTGACCGCCTGCGATCGACAGCCGTCACCGGCCGACGCATCGGCTGGCGCATCGCCGACGCAGGCCGCGTCGCAGGGTGCATCCGCAGCGGTGTCCGGCGTGCTGACCGATCCCGCCAGCGGGGCGCAGTGCAGCGGCCAGGACGTGGCGATCACCCGAGACGGCTTCGATCTCGTCTTGAACGGCGACTGCGGCGCCGTGGTCATCACGGCGTCCGATGGCGCGGTCAATGTCGAACATGCGACCTCTGTACGAGTGGAAGGCAGCCAGGTGACCGTGCTCAACAGTCACGTCGGCAACGTCGACGTCCGCGGCACCGACAACACCTTGAACCTGACCGAGGTCGACGCGCTGGAGATCTCCGGCGATCGCAATACGGTGCTCGCGCGGCGGATCGACCGGGTGACGTTCACCGGCGCCTCGAACGTCGTCAATCCCGACAACACGCCGGCGCTCGAGGATTCGGGAACCGGCAATCGTGTGATGTGACGCGGCGCGCCGGCCCATGCGCATCCTGCTCAATCTCGACGTCGACGATCTCGACCGCGCGCTGGCGTTCTACGTCGCCGCGTTCGGACTGATGCCCGGGCGGCGCTTCGGCGAACACGGCGTGGAGCTGATGGGCGCCGATGCGCCGCTGTACCTGCTGCGCAAGTCGGCAGGCAGCACCGGCGCAGGCAACGCACCGCGTGATTACGCACGGCACTGGATGCCGCTGCACCTCGATGTCGTCGTCGACGATCTCGATACGGCGTTGACCCGGGCGCTCGCCGCGGGCGCCGTGCAGGAAGGTGCCATCCGCGACGAGGCCTATGGGCGGATCGTGCAGCTGGCCGACCCGTTCGGACATGGGTGGTGTCTGCTGGCCTTCAGTCCGCGCGGGTATGACGCGATTGCGACATGACGCGATGGGATGCGAGATAGCTGGCTACGCTCTGGTCGTCATCCCGGCGAAGGCCGGGATCCAGTGACTTGTCCCTATCAACGCGCCGAAGTCACTGGATTCCGGCCTCCGCCGGAATGACGGGGATTCAGGCTTCTGACGAATCCAACCTCGTCAGGGAACCGGGATAGAGGTGCTTGAAGAAGCACTGCGCGTACCGCTGAACCCGTCGAGCCCGTCCCCGTTTTCGCGTAGGCTCCCCGCCCATGAGCAGAGCCCCCCTCCCCTTCGAAATCGATGCCCGCCGCTTCGCCGGCGACGGCCCGCTGGGCATGCCCGCCGAGCAGTTCCTGCGCAATTACTGGCAGAAGCGGCCCTTGCTGATCCGCAATGCGTTTCCGGACCTTGAAAGCCCGCTGCAGCCCGAGGATCTCGCCGGTCTGGCCTGCGAGGAGGTCGCGCTGTCGCGCCTGATCCGTCACGACCGGGC
This sequence comes from Luteimonas flava, assembly GCF_036584485.1. Taxonomy (NCBI): domain Bacteria; kingdom Pseudomonadati; phylum Pseudomonadota; class Gammaproteobacteria; order Lysobacterales; family Lysobacteraceae; genus Luteimonas; species Luteimonas flava. Next base: position 1,259,879 of record NZ_JAZHBM010000001.1, read on the forward strand.
GCACGATGGCTGGCAGGTCGAAACCGGACCGTTCGACGAGGACCTGTTCCCCGGTCTCGGTGATCGCGACTGGACGCTGCTGGTGCAGGACGTCGACAAGTGGGACGCCGATGTCGCAGCGTTGCTGCCGCATTTTTCTTTCCTGCCGCGCTGGCGCATCGACGACATCATGGTCAGCTTCGCCGCGACCGGCGGTTCGGTCGGCGCGCACGTCGACCAGTACGACGTGTTCCTGCTGCAGGGCCAGGGCCACCGCCGCTGGCAGATCGACGCGTCCGACGCGATGGGCCGCGGCGTGCCGCCGCAGGCGTTCCGCGACGATGTCGAACTGCGGCTGCTGCGCGAGTTCACGCCGACCCACGAGTGGGTGCTCGGTCCCGGCGACATGCTGTATCTGCCGCCGATGGTGCCGCACCACGGTGTGGCCGAAGATCCCTGCCTGACGTTCTCGGTCGGCATGCGCGCGCCGTCGGTCAGCGAACTGATGGGCGACTACATCGACACGCTGGCCGCGGACGCCGACGAATCGATCCGCTATCACGACGAGACGCTGCAGCCGCCGGCCGATCAGAACGAGATCGATGCCGATGCGATGACGCGCGTCGTCGAAGCGCTCAACGTGATGCGCATGAAGGATCCCGATCGCCTCGGCGACTGGTTCGGCAGCTTCATCACCGGCTACCGCAACGCGCAGCAGGTCGTCGCCGGCGGCGCGGCCCCGCCGCGCATCGAACTCGAATGGTTGCTGTCGCAGGGCCAGGCGGTGCTGCACCGCAATCCCTTCAGCCGGATGGCCTGGCGTCGGGCCGGAGACGGCGCACGCCTGTTCGTATCGGGCACGGCGTGGCCGCTGCCGCTGCGCGATGCACGCACCCTGGCCGCGGAAGCGCAGATCGACGGCCGCGCGTACGCGGCGCTGTCGGGCGCGGGACGCGAGGCGGTGCTCGAGCTGCTGGCCGAGGGGCACTACACCCTGCTGGACGCGGATTCCGAATGAGCGCGGCGGCGCCGTTCCGGGTCGCCATCGTCACCGGTGCCGGTGACCTGACAGCGGCGCATGCGGTGCGCACCGCGGTCTTCGTCGACGAACAGGGCGTGCCCGCGGACCTCGAACGCGACGCGCTCGATGCCCTGAGCCGGCACGTCCTCGCGACCGCTGCCGATGGCACGCCGATCGGTGCCGGTCGCATCGCACCCGACGGCCGTATCGGCCGGCTCGCGGTGCGCAGCGACTGGCGCGGTCGCGGCGTCGGCGATGCGATGCTGCGTGCCCTGCTCGAGGCCGCACGCGAGGCCGGACTGCGCGAGACCTATCTGCATGCGCAACTGCAGGCGATGGCGCTGTACGCACGCGCCGGTTTCGTCGCCGAAGGCGCGCGCTACGAGGAAGCCGGCATCGCGCATCGCACGATGCGACGGGTCGCCGGTGCAGCCTTCCCGGTCGACGATCTCGCCGCGGCCGTCGATGCGACCGTCACCCTCGTGTCCGCCGCGCGCCGGTCGCTTTGGCTGCGCAGTCGCGATCTCGACCCCGGCCTTTACGACCATCCCGACGTGCTCGCCGCACTGCGTCGCTTCGCGACCGGTGGCCGCGGCGTGCAGATCCAGGTGCTGCTGCACGATCCCGCCAGCGTGCAGCGACGCGGCTCGGCGTTGCTGGCGTTGTCGCAGCGGCTGAGCAGTGCGTTCGCCTTCCGCGCGGTCGAGGATGCGGTGGATCGCGAGTACGCCGGGGCGTTTCTGGTCAACGATGCCGGCGGCTTCCACGTGCGCGCGCTCGGACATCGCGTCGACGGTGAAGCGGCGACCGATCTGCCCGGCCGCGCCCGTCAGCTGGCGCAACAGTTCGCGCCGGTGTGGGAACGTTCACGCGCCTGCAGCGAGTTCCGCGCACTGGGGATCTGAGGCGTTTGCGTCGTTTCGACGTCGTCCGGACGCGCCGCGGACGCTGCGTTGCGCGCGCGCCGGGGTGTCTCGATGGTGCATCGCGGCGAACGACGCGCGTATACTGTGCGGCGTCGTTTCGCGCCAGATCCCGCCTGTTTTCCGGAGATCGCTCCGGGTCCGGCCCTGCCCCCCTCCAAACGAGCCCGAATTCCCCGACGTGGACAGTCTCCTGAAGCAGTTTGCGCAGTCCTCCCAGTTCGGCGCCAATGCCGCCTTTATCGAAGACCTGTACGAGCAGTACCTCGTCGATCCCGACAGCGTCGGTTCGGACTGGAAGCGGTGGTTCGACGCTTTCAAGGGTCGTGAAGCCGGCGATGTTCCCCATTCCGCAGTGCTCTCGGCCGTGGCCGAAGCGGGCCGCAAGGCCGCCCGCGGCATCGTCGAGGCGACGCCCGGCGGCGCTGGCGACGAGCGCGAGCGCCACGTCGGCCGTCTGATCACGGCGTACCGTTCGCGCGGCCACCTCGGTGCGAAGCTCGATCCGCTGGATCTGGCGCCGCCGCTCAATCCGCCGGATCTGGGCCTGGCCTTCCATCAACTGACCGATGCCGACCTCGACGACGAGTTCAGCACCGGCGGCGTGGCCGGCCAGCCGCGGATGAAGCTGCGCGACCTGCTCGCGCTGCTCAAGACCACCTACTCCAGCCAGATCGGCGCGGAGTTCATGCACATCCCCGACTTCGAACAGCGCAGCTGGCTCTACCAGCGCCTGGAGAATGCCGGTGGCCGCTTCGCGCGCAGCGAAGCGGAGAAGAAGCGCATCCTCGAACGCCTGACCGCGGCCGAGGGTCTCGAGCGTTATCTGCACACCAAGTACGTCGGCCAGAAGCGCTTCTCGCTCGAAGGCGGCGACGCGCTGATTCCGCTGCTCGACAGCGTGATCCAGCGCGCCGGCAAGGAAGGCGTCAAGGACATCGTGATCGGCATGGCCCATCGCGGCCGTCTCAACGTGCTGGTCAACACGCTCGGCAAGAACCCGCGCAAGCTGTTCGACGAGTTCGAAGGCAAGTTCGACCACCACGACACCGATCGCGCCCACACCGGCGACGTGAAGTACCACATGGGCTTCTCGGCCGATCTGGCCACGCCCGGCGGTCCGGTGCATCTGGCGCTCGCGTTCAACCCGTCGCACCTGGAGATCGTCAACCCGGTGGTCGCCGGCAGCGTGCGTTCGCGCCAGCACCGCCGTCGCGACACCGAGCGCAAGCTCGTGCTGCCGGTGCTGCTGCACGGCGACGCGGCCTTCGCCGGCCAGGGCGTCAACATGGAGCTGTTCCAGATGTCGCAGGCCCGCGGTTTCGCGGTCGGCGGCACGGTGCACGTGGTCATCAACAACCAGGTCGGCTTCACCACCAGCGATCTGCAGGACGCGCGTTCCACGCTGTACTGCACCGACGTCGCCAAGATGGTCGGCGCGCCGATCCTGCACGTGAATGCCGACGATCCGGAAGCGGTCGTCTACTGCGCCGAGCTCGCCTACGACTTCCGTCAGCAGTTCGGCAAGGACGTGGTCATCGATCTCGTCTGCTACCGCCGTCACGGCCATAACGAGGCCGACGAGCCCGCAGCGACGCAGCCGCTGATGTACCAGGTCATCCGCAAGCACCAGACCCCGCGCGAGCTCTACACCGCGAAGCTGGTTGCCGAAGGCGTGATGGCCGAGGCCGACGCCAAGGCGATCGTCGACGGCTACCGCAACAAGCTCGACGCGGGTGAAGTCACGGTCGAGCTGGCCGACGCCAAGCCGAGCGACTACGAACTGACGATCGACTGGGATCCTTATCTCGCCGGCCGCCTGACCGACACGCTCGACACCACCGTCTCGGTCGACAAGCTGAAGGCACTGGCGACGCAGATCACCACGCTGCCCGAGTCCGTCACCCTGCAGGCGCGCGTCGCCAAGATCTACGACGACCGCCGCAAGATGGCCGCCGGCGAACAGCCGGGCGACTGGGGCTTCGCCGAGAACCTCGCCTACGCCACCCTGCTCGACGCCGGCCACCGCCTGCGCCTGGTGGGCCAGGACAGCGGCCGCGGCACGTTCTTCCACCGCCACGCGGTGCTGCACGACCAGAAGACCGGCGGCAACTACATGCCGCTGCGCGAACTGGTGCAGAACCCCGAAGACGCCACGATCATCGACTCGCTGCTCAGCGAGGAAGCGGTCATGGCGTTCGAGTACGGCTACGCGTCGTCGGAACCGGGCACGCTGTGCATCTGGGAAGGCCAGTTCGGCGACTTCGCCAACGGCGCCCAGGTGGTCATCGACCAGTTCCTGTCGTCGGGCGAAGCCAAGTGGGATCGCCTCTGCGGTCTGGCGCTGTTCCTGCCACACGGCTACGAAGGCCAGGGCCCCGAGCACAGCTCGGCGCGTCTGGAGCGCTTCCTGCAGCTGTGCGCGCTGGAGAACATGATGGTCTGCGTGCCGACCACGCCGGCGCAGGCCTTCCACATGATCCGTCGCCAGCTGTGCATGACCACGCGCAAGCCGCTGGTGGTGATGACGCCGAAGTCGCTGCTGCGCCACAAGCTGGCCGTGTCTTCGCTCGAGGAGCTGGCCAACGGCGAGTTCCAGCACCTGATCCCCGACACCGACGCCGACCCGAAGAAGGTCACGCGCGTGGTCGCATGTTCGGGCAAGGTCTATTACGACCTGCTGGAAGAGTCGCGCAAGCAGGGCCTCGACAACGTCGCACTGCTGCGCGTGGAGCAGCTGTATCCGTTCCCGCGCGAACTGCTGGCGGCCGAGCTCAAGCGCTTCCCGAAGGCCACTGAAGTCGTCTGGTGTCAGGAAGAACCGCAGAACCAGGGCGCCTGGTACCAGATCAAGCACCACCTCGAGTTCTGCTCGGGTGCCAAGCAGTCGGTGCATTACGCCGGTCGCGCGCGTTCGCCCTCGCCCGCCGTCGGTCATTTCAACGACCACGTCGCCGAGCAGACGCAGCTGATCGCCGATGCGCTGGTGAACGATCTCGCCGGCAAGGTCCTCGCCGAGTAATCCGGCGCGTACCCCGCTCACCCATTCCCCACATTCAACGCTTTTCCAGGAAGCCACATGGCCACTGAAATCAAAGTCCCGGTCCTGCCCGAATCCGTCTCCGACGCGACCATCGCCACCTGGCACAAGAAGGCCGGCGATGCGGTCAAGCGCGACGAGAACCTCGTCGACCTGGAGACCGACAAGGTCGTCCTCGAAGTCCCGTCGACCGTCGACGGCGTGCTGAAGGAAATCAAGTTCGAGGAAGGCGCGACGGTCAACAGCGCGCAGGTCATCGCGATCATCGAGGAAGGCGCCGCCGCGGAAGCGCCGGCCGCCGAATCGGGCGCCAAGGACAAGGAGGCGCCGGCCGCCGGTGCCGAGGAAGTGCAGCCGAAGTCGGAAGCCAAGAAGGCCGACGACAAGGCGCCGGCCTCGACCAAGCCGCAGACCTCGTCGGGCAAGAACGACGGCCTGCCGCCGGGCGCGCGCTTCACCGCCGAGACCAAGGGCATCGACGCCTCGCAGGTCGAAGGCACCGGCCGCCGCGGCGCGGTGACCAAGGAAGACCTGCTGAACTACGCATCGGGCAAGACTCCCGGCGTGTCCGGCGGCGCACGTCCGGAAGAGCGCGTGCCGATGACCCGCATCCGCAAGACCATCGCGGCGCGCCTGATGCAGTCGAAGGAATCGATCGCGATGCTGACCTCGTTCAACGAGGTCAACCTGGGCAAGGTGATGGCGCTGCGCAAGGAGCTGGGCGAACAGTTCCAGAAGGACCACGGCATCAAGCTCGGCTTCATGAGCTTCTTCGCCAAGGCCGCGGCCAATGCGCTGGCCAAGTATCCGGTGGTCAACGCCTCGGTCGACGGCAACGACATCATCTATCACGGCTACGCCGACATCTCGGTCGCCATTTCGACCGATCGCGGCCTGGTGACGCCGGTGCTGCGCAACGTCGAGCGCCAGGGCTTCGCCGAAATCGAGCAGGGCATCGCCGATTACGCCAAGAAGGCGCGCGACGGCAAGCTGGGCCTGGACGATTTGCAGGGCGGCACGTTCACGATCACCAACGGCGGCACCTTCGGTTCGCTGATGTCGACGCCGATCGTCAACCCGCCGCAGTCGGCGATCCTCGGCATGCACTCGATCAAGGAGCGCGCCATCGTCGAGAACGGCCAGGTGATCGCCGCGCCGATGATGTATCTGGCGCTGTCCTACGACCACCGCATCATCGACGGCAAGGACGCGGTGCTGTTCCTGGTCGACATCAAGAACCAGCTGGAGAACCCGCACCGCATGCTGCTCGGCATGTGATGCGCCGCGAGCCCCCTCCACGGAGGGGGTTCGCACTTGTGGCGCCCGCGCCGCACCCCCAAATTCGCCACATCGGCATCCTGCCCTCCACCGCAGGCATCGAAAGAAGGAATCCCCCCATGGCTGAACAATTCGACGTCGTCGTTATCGGTGCCGGCCCGGCCGGCTACCACGCCGCCATCCGCGCCGCGCAGCTCGGCAAGACCGTCGCCTGCATCGACGCCGCGCTGGGCAAGGACGGCAAGCCGGCCCTCGGCGGCACCTGCCTGCGCGTGGGCTGCATTCCGTCGAAGGCGCTGCTCGATTCCTCGCGCCAGTTCTGGAACATGGGCCACATCTTCGGCGACCATGGCATCAGCTTCAAAGACGCGAAGATCGACGTCGAAGCGATGATCGGTCGCAAGGACAAGATCGTGAAGCAGTTCACCGGCGGCATCGCGATGCTGTTCAAGGCGAACAAGGTCACGCCGTACTACGGCTTCGCCACGCTGCATGCGAACCGTCTGGTCAAGGTGAAACAGCACGACGGTTCGGAGATCGAGCTGACCGGCGCCAACGTCATCATCGCCGCGGGTTCGGATTCGATCGAACTGCCGTTCGCGAAGTTCGACGGCGACACCATCGTCGACAACGTCGGCGGTCTGGACTTCACCGAAGTGCCCAAGCGCCTGGCCGTCATCGGCGCCGGCGTGATCGGCCTGGAGCTTGGCAGCGTGTGGAAGCGCCTCGGCAGCGAGGTCACGATCCTCGAAGCCCTGCCCGACTTCCTGGCCGCGGCCGATGCCGAAGTCGGCAAGGTCGCGCTGAAGGAATTCAAGAAGCAGGGCCTGGACATCAAGCTCGGCGCGAAGGTCTCCAAGACCGAGATCACCGGCAAGGGCAAGAAGAAGGAAGTCGTCGTCAGCTACACCGACGGCAGCGGCGAGCAGACGCTCACCGTCGACAAGCTACTGGTCGCCGTGGGCCGCAAGGCCGCGAGCAAGGGCCTGCTGGCCGACGACAGCGGCGTGAAGCTGACCGATCGCGGCCAGATCGAAGTCGACGACCACTGCCACACCGGCGTCGACGGCGTGTGGGCGGTCGGTGACTGCGTGCGCGGCCCGATGCTGGCACACAAGGGCTTCGAGGAAGGCATCGCGGTCGCCGAGCTGATCGCCGGCCTGCCGGGCCACGTCAACTTCGACACGATTCCGTGGGTCATCTATACCGAGCCGGAACTGGCCTGGGTCGGCAAGACCGAGCAGCAGCTCAAGGCCGAAGGCATCCCGTACAAGGCCGGCAGCTTCCCGTTCGCCGCCAACGGCCGCGCGGTCGCGATGATCGAGGCCACGGGCTTCGTCAAGGTGCTCGCGCACGCTGAAACCGATCGCGTGCTCGGCATGCACCTCGTCGGCGCCAACGTCTCCGAGCTGGTCCACGAAGGCGTGCTGACGATGGAGTTCAGCGGCTCGGCCGACGACCTCGCCCGCATCTGCCACGCGCATCCGTCGCTGTCGGAAGTGGTACACGACGCGGCGATGGCGGTCGACAAGCGGTCGATCCACAAGGCGAACTGAGTGCCATCGCCTTGACACGGAAGGCTCCGCCCAGGCGGAGCCTTCCTGCTTTCCGGCCCGGCAAACCGTCTGTACGACACCGGGCGATCACCTCCGACTACAAGGACATCCCTGATGAAATCGATCTGCGTCTACTGCGGCTCCAACGCCGGCAGCAAGCCCGTCTATGCCGAACGCGCGATGGCGCTGGGCGACCGGCTCGCGAAAGACGGCCTGCGTCTGGTCTACGGCGGCGGCAACGTCGGCCTGATGGGCACCGTGGCCAATGCCGTGCTCGAAGCCGGCGGGCAAGTGACCGGCGTGATCCCGCAGCAGCTCGCCGATTGGGAAGTCGCGCACCGCGGCCTCACCGAACTCGAGATCGTCGATTCGATGCACGCCCGCAAGATGCGCATGTTCGAACTCTCCGACGGCTTCGTCGCCCTGCCCGGCGGCTTCGGCACGATGGAAGAGATCTTCGAGATGCTGACCTGGCGCCAGCTCGGCATCGGCAACAAGCCCTGCGCGTTTCTCGACATCGACGGCTTCTACGCCCCGCTGATCGGGATGATCGACCGCATGGTCGAAGAGCGCTTCCTGCACCCCGACCAGCGCGCCGACCTGTGGTACGGCAGCGACATCGACGAGATGCTGGCGTGGATGCGGGCGTACGAGCCGGCGCAGGCGAGCAAGTGGATCGACGAGAAGCGGCGCAGTGTTGTGAAGTGAGTTGTTTGCGGGCTGCCCGAGCAGACGCCCGTCACCTCAATTCCAAGTCGCTGGATCCCGGCATTCGCCGGGATGACGAGCGATAAATCTGACGCGCACATACTCCGTCGTTCCGGCGAATGCCGGGACCCAGCGACTGACCGCACTGCCACCCGCTGACTAGCATCGAATAACGATGTTCCGGGGAGCGAGCGCATGCAGGGACGGATTGCTTGCGTCTACATGCTGGCGAGCGACCGCAACGGCACGCTCTACATCGGAGTGACCTCGGACCTCATCCAGCGTGTCTGGCAACACAGAAACGGGTTGGCCGCCGGCTTCACCCGACGACACGGAATCCACATGCTCGTCTGGCACGAAGTCCACGAGACAATGGAATCCGCGATCGCACGCGAAAAGTCACTCACAGAGTGGAAGCGTGCCTGGAAACTCGCGCTGATCGAAGACACCAATCCATATTGGCACGACCTGTATCCTGACCTCATCTGACGCCACCGAGGTCTTGAGGATGCCCATCCCCGCCCGTTTCGACGCCTTCCGCATCCACAACGACGACGCCGGTTATCGCAGCGGCATCGAGCAGATCGCCATCGATGACCTCGCAGACGGCGAGATCGACATCGCGGTCGCGCATTCGTCGGTGAACTTCAAGGACGCGCTGGCGGGCACCGGCAAGGGCAAGATCCTGCGGCGCTTTCCGCTGGTCGGTGGCATCGACGTTGCCGGCCACGTCGTCGCCTCGCGCGACCCCGTGTTCAAGGAAGGCGATGCGGTGCTCGTCACCGGCAGCGGCCTGTCCGAGACGCGCGACGGCGGCTACACGCAGTACGCGCGTATCGAGGCCAAGTGGGCCGTGCCCCTGCCTGCCGGGTTGAGCCTGCGCGAGAGCATGATCCTCGGCACTGCCGGGTTCACCGCCGCGCTCGCGTTGCTGCGCATGCACGAGAACCGGCAGACGCCCGCGCTCGGCCCGCTCGCGGTGACCGGCGCGACCGGCGGCGTGGGGTCGCTCGCGGTCGACATCTTCAGCAGCGCGGGCTTCGAAGTGCACGCCGTCAGCGGCAAGGCCGAGCATGCGAATTATCTGAAAATGATCGGCGCATCCGAGGTGCTCGGACGCGATGCGCTGGGTACGACGCGACCTATGGAGTCCGCGCGTTTCGGTGGCGGACTCGACAACGTCGGCGGCCCGATGCTGGTCAGTCTGCTCGCGCAGACCGAACCTTACGGCAACGTCGCCAGCGCCGGTCTCGCGGCGAGCGCAGACCTCGGTGCGACCGTGATGCCCTTCATTATCCGCGGTGTTTCGCTGCTCGGCGTCGCATCGGCGGGTACCGCGCGCGATGTGCGCGACGCGGTCTGGCAGCATCTCGCCAGCGACTGGAAGCCGCGCCATCTCGATGCGATCTGCACGCGCGAAGTCGGCCTGTCGGAGCTGCCGGACGTGTTCGACACGATGCTCGACGGCGGGTCGTTCGGTCGGACGCTCGTCACGCTTTGATATCCGCTGCGCGCGCGAGCGCTGAATGCGCGGATAGAATCGCAGTCGTCATATCGAGGGGGAATCGATGGCACGCATTCTGATCGTGGACGACTCGCCGTCCCAGCTGATGGGCATCCGGCGCATCGTCGAAAAGCTCGGCCACGAGGCACTGACCGCGGAGGACGGCCAGGCCGGCGTCGACGCGGCCAAGCGCGAATTGCCGGACCTCATCCTGATGGATGTGGTGATGCCGAACCTCAACGGTTTCCAGGCCACGCGTTCGATCACGCGCGAGCCGACGACCGCACACATCCCGGTGATCCTGGTGACCACCAAGGACCAGGACACGGATCGCGTCTGGGGCATGCGCCAGGGCGCGAAGGCCTATCTCACCAAGCCCTTCAGCGAAGTCGAGCTGTCGGACGCGATCCTCAAGACGATCGGAGGCGGCGCCGCGCCGGCTGTCTGAGTCCGCGCTGATGCAGTCAGATCAGGATGATGCGGCCGGGTTGGCCGCTCTCGATGATCCGGTTCCTGCCCCTGCAGGCGGGGCATTCGCCGTCTACTTCTTCCCGACCGCAAACGAATCGCGCAGCGCCTCGTAGGCCGCGACCTGCTGCATGTCGTTCGCGACCGGCGCCTGGATCTCGAGTTCGACGATCTGGTCGCCATCCGGCGCGCCGCCGGCGCCCGGCAATCCACGACCGCGCAGACGCAGCTTGCGTCCGGCTTCCGAACTCGCCGGGATCTTCAGATCCACATGCCCGCCGAGCGTCGCCACACTGATCGTCGCGCCGAGCGCCGCATCCCAGGGCGCGATCGGCAGCGTGTGGATGATGTTGCGACCGTCGACTTCGAAATCCGGGTGCGCGGCGTATTCGATCTCCAGCAGCAGATCGCCGCCGTGCTGGCCCTGCCGCGGCAGACGCACGACCTGACCCGGCCGGATGCCGCGCGGAATCTTCACCTCGAAGGTCTTGCCCATCACCGGCACGCGCACGCTGTCGCCGCGGTAGATGGTCTCCAGTGTCACCGCCAGTCGCGCGCGCGTATCGCCGCGCGGCTGCGGGCCACCTCGACCGGGCTGCTGCGGACCGGCATAACCGCCCGCGCGCCGGCCGAACATCTGTTCGAAGAAATCGCTGAACCCGCCGCCCGCGCCACCGCCGGCGAAGATCTCGTCGAAATCCACGCCGCCGGGGCCACCACCGAATCCGCCCGGCGGCGGCTGCACGTCGTCGCCAGGCCGGTAGCCGCGCGCGCGCAGGCTGTCGTAGGCCTTGCGCTTCTCCGGGTCGCGCAGCGCCTCGTAGGCCTCGTTGACCGACTTGAAGGTGTCTTCGGCCCCCGGCTCCTTGCTGACGTCCGGGTGGTACTTGCGCGCGAGCCGGCGGTAGGCGGTCTTGATCTCCGCGTCGCCCGCGTTCGGCTCGACGCCGAGAATCTCGTAGTAATCCTTGAACTGCATCTGTTTTGCGTCCGGTGCGGGCGCATGCCCGTCAGGAATGGAACGCCACGATCGGCGACGGCCCGCAGGATACCTGCAGGCCGTCGCCGCGTCGTGGATACCGCAGCTGCAGATGACGCAGCCAAGGTCGATCGACCGTTACTGGCGCGTGCCCGCCTCCGGCGCGGCGCCGACCTGGATGCGGCGCGGCGTGGACTCGGCGCGCTTGGGAATGCTGATCTCGAGCACGCCGTGATGGCCGCTGGCGGTGATCGCATCGGCGTCGGCGCTGTCGGGCAGCGTGAAGCGACGATGGAAGCGACCGGTGTTGCGCTCGACGCGCGAGAACCGCACTTCATTGGCGTCGCCGTCGGTGGCGTCCTGGCTCGCAGGCGCACGTTCGCCCTTGAGGCTCAGCACGCCCTTGTCCATCCAGATCTCGACCTGCGCCGGATCGATGCCCGGCAGGTCGGCGAGGATCACGAACCGCGAGCGCTCCTCGCGGATGTCGACGCGCGGCGTCCACTCGCTGGTGACGACCGACGATGCATCGGCATCACCGTGGACGAATTGCTGCAGGAACTGGCGCATCTCGTCGTGCAGACGCGGCGAGGTGTCGCGGGCTAACGGACGGGCGACGGCGCGGAACGCTTCATGGCGCATGGAATGACTCCGGACTGGGGGCGGCACCGGTGGCCGCGATGTCCCCGATCTGGGTGCCGGCGCGGGGCTTTCAAGCATCGCCGCGGGCTCACGCCACGAGCGGCTAGACTTCCGTTCACCCTCCCCGGAACACCCCCCATGACCATCCAGATCGGCGACACGATTCCCGAAGTCGCGCTCAAGCACATCCACGACGGCGTCCGCGTCGTCGACACCCCGACGTTGTTCACCGGCAAGCAGGTCGTGCTGTTCGCGGTGCCTGGCGCGTTCACGCCAACCTGTTCGGAACATCACCTGCCCGGCTTCGTCGAGCACTTCGAGACTTTCCGCAAGCGCGGCATCGACGTGATCTGCATCGCCGTCAACGATCCCTTCGTGATGCAGGCCTGGGGCGATAGCGTCGGCGTGCCGGACGGTCTGCAGATGGTGTCCGACGGCAACGGCGATCTGGTCAAGGCGATGGGCCTGGAAATGGACGCCAGCGCCTACGGCATGGGCCTGCGCGCGAAGCGCTTCGCGCTGTATGCGGACGACGGCGTGGTGAAGCAGCTGTTCGTCGAAGCGCCGGGCGAGTTCAAGGTGTCGTCGGCGGAGCATGTGCTGGCGCACTTGGCTGTCTGACGCCAGACGTCGTCGCTCCAACGCAAGCTGGGGAGGGGTTCGCTTTCGGTTTCAACGTCGGAAACAGGAACAGACTGGATTCCAGCCTTCGCTGGGGTAACGGTCGATACGCCCGCGAGGCTTTTCGATCAGAGCCTCACTCCGCCACCCGGAACGCCACAGTCCGCCACGCCCCGTCATCCGCGAGCGCGGTCAGCGTATGCGCGCCCGGCGTGTCGAACTCGTGCCGCAGCCACTGCGTGCCGCGCGTTTCGCCGATCCAGCGGCCGTCGAGCAGCCACTGCACGCGACCTTCGCTGCCGAGTGCACGCAGCAGCAGGCGCACGCCATGGGTGCTGTTCGGTGGCCGCGCCAGCAGGGTGCCGGGCGTCAGGCCTTCGATGTGCAGCGCCTCGGACGCGTCGCGGCCGTCGGGCGCGCAGTCCGGCGACAGCGCGGGCGGTCTCGATGCCTGGCGCGCCGTTGCCGGCAACCACGGCGCCACGAGCGCCGGCCAGCGGGCGACCTCGGCGCTGCGTCGCACGTGCGTCGCGCTGCACTCGGCGGACAGGCGCAAGCCGCTGCTCGCATCGACATCGAAACGCACCACGCCCGCGCCCCAGCGACTCGCATCGCGCTCCGGCAGCGTCGGCGGCACGTTGCCGTCCAGCGTCCAGGCATCGCGGCGGCGCTGGCACAGCGCGGCGCTCTGCGTGTCCGCAGCGGTACCGAGCGGCCAGCAGATCTCGATTTCGCGCACGTTGCGCGGGGGCGGCGTGCGCACCGCGTCGGCGCGATCGCGCGGCAGGCTGTCGACGGTCTCGAACAGCAATGGCAGCGCGGTGACCGCGCCGTACTGGCCCGGCAGCGGCGTGCCGTCCGGTCGCCCGACCCACACGCCGACCGTGTAGCGATGCGTGCCGCCGATCGCCCAGGCGTCGCGGTAGCCGTAGCTGGTGCCTGTCTTCCACGACACGCGTGGACGGCTGCCGGTGTCGAAGGTCTCGATGCGCTCGCCGGGTCGCGGATTCGATTCGAGGATCTCGCGCACGATCCACGCCGCGCCCGGTGACATCAGCCGACGTTCGACCAGGGGCGCCTCGGGCGTCAGCCGCACGCGGCCGGCGATGCCGTCGCGATGCAAGGCGGCGTGCGCGCCGACCAACTGTTCCAGCGTCGCGCCCGTGCCGCCGAGGATCAGCGACAGGTTCGGCGCCGCGCCACGCGGAAAGCGCAGGGTCACCCCGGCGTTCTCCAGCCGCGCCGCGAAGCGCGCGGGCCCGACGCGATCGAGCAGATCGACGGCAGGCACGTTGAGCGACAGTCGCAATGCGTCGTCCGCCGCGACCGGTCCGTTGAACGCGGCGTCGAAGTTGCCGGGGCGGTAGCCGTCGAAGGACTGTGGCGCATCGCTCATCAGGCTGCCGGAATGGATCAGGCCGTCGTCGAGGGCCATGCCGTAGAGGAACGGTTTGAGCGTGGAGCCCGGGGAGCGCCACGCGCGCACCATGTCGACATGCCCGAGTCGCGCGCGCTCGCCGAACGCGACCGAACCGACATAGGCCTGCGCCTCCAGTGTTCGGTTGTCGACGACGAGCAGCGCGGCCGAGGTACGCTCGGGCAGTTGCGAAAAGTAACTCGAGACGCGCTGTTCCAGCACGCGCTGCAGACCGATGTCGATCGTCGACACGATGTGCGCTTGTCGCGGCGCGGCTTCGCGCAGGCGCTGCGCGAGCAAGGCGGCGTGCATCGGCTGACGCAGGCTGCGCGCGACGACCGCTTCAACCTTGGCATCGTCGACCTCGGCGCGCGACCACACACCCAGCGTCGCCATGCGCGCGAGCACCTTGTCGCGTGCAGCGCGTGCGGCCTCGGGTTCGCGATCCGGACGCAGCCGGCTCGGCGCCTGCGGCAGTACCGCGAGCAATGCGGCCTCGGCGTGCGAGAGCTGCGCGGCCGGCTTGCCGAGATAGGCCCAGCTCGCGGCTTCCACACCTTCGATCGTCCCGCCGAACGGCGCGCGGGTGAGATACAGCGCGAGGATCTCGTCCTTGGACAGATGCACTTCCAGCTGCACCGCGCGCAGCATCTGCACGAGCTTGCCGCCGACCGTGCGGCCACGCGGCACCGGATCGAGGATGCGCGCGACCTGCATCGTCAGCGTCGAACCGCCCGAGACGATGCGCCCGCCACGCATCCACTGGCCGCCCGCCCGCATGAGCGCCCAGGGATTGATGCCGGGATGCCGGCGGAACCAGCGGTCCTCGTAACCGAGCAACGCCTGCAGATACAGCGGCGACACCGTGTCCGGGGTGGCCGGATGCCGCCACACGCCGTCGGCATCGGCGAACGCGCGCAGTGGCGTGCCGTCGCGCGCGACCACGACGACGCTGGTATCGGCGCGTGTCGGCAGTTGCGGCGGGAATGCGAGATCGAGCAACAGCAGTATCAGCAGCACGGCAGCCGTGCCCCATCGCAGCCACGGCGCGACGCGCTGCCACACCTGCCCTGTCCGGCTGCGCCGGTTCACGCGTGGATCGGCCAAGACGCTGGATCCCGCCTACGCGGGGTTCCCGACCAACGGTTGTCTGGACACGAAGGCGGAGACGACCTGCATCTCCGCCGTCATCGACCCGGCCGACGCCGGCGCGCAGCGGTCATCGAACCCGCCGCTCAAGGCTGCACCACCGTGATCCGCGCGGGCACCGACGTCCCGACACCCCGCAACTGCGGCCGGTACATGTCCTCGACCAGCGGCGGCGGCGCGGTGTAGGTGCCGGGGCTGACGGCGCGCACGAGGTAGAACACGCGCGCGGTGCGGCCGCTGTCGAGCTTGAGCGCGGCGACGTAGCGGTCGTCGCGGTACTCCTCGTGCTGCACCGTCGCCGCGCTGCCGCGCTCGGTGATCTGGATGCCGTCGACGACGACGTCCGCCCCCTGCTTCGCATCGCCGAGGTTGAAGTTCTCGACTTCCAGGCCTGCCGGCAGCAGATCGGTCAGCAGTGCATCGGGCATGTCGCGGTCGGCGACGACCGAGACGGCGACGATCAGCGCCTCGCCTTCCTTCAGTGGTCCGGGCGTCCACGGCTTGCCGTCGGTGCCGTAGAGCCGGCGCTCCACTTTGATGACGCTGGCATCTGCGGCCGGCGCCTGACGCGGCACGCCGGCGACGTCGATGTTCGCGTACATCGGGGGTTCGCCCCGCGGGGTGAAGCGCACGCCGCGGCGCAGGCCGGCTTCGTCGTAGGCGCGGCCGACGATCGTCGCGGCCGCCACGGCCTCGTCGACATCGCCTTCGCGCAGCGTGCCGCCGACGCGCTTGCGCTGGTCGGACGACAACGCACGGCCGAGGCGCGCGAGTGCGATCTGCTCCTGCGTGCTGAGATACATCCAGCCGCGGTTGCGACGCACGTCGACCTCGCGGCCGATGTCGATCGCGCGCGCGTCGAACGCGGGCTTGGCGACGCCGCGTTCGTGGGTCAGGGCGATCATCAGCGAAGCATCGCGCAGTGGCGTGCCGTAGTCCCACAGATAGCCCGGACGGTCACCCTTGAAGTCGAACCCGGCCTGGATGGCCCGCTCACCGCGGGCCTTGTCGCCCTGCAGCGACAGCGCGAGGCCCAGGTGCACCAGGGGCAGGCCGCTGAGCGTGCGGCCGCGGTCGTTGTCGTAGAGCGCGCGCAGCGTACCCAGCGGCGCGCGGTTCACCCGTGCGAGCACGTAGCCGGCGTAGGCGCGATACGCGAAGCGCAGATGCTCGCGATGGTCCTGGCCGTAGAACTCGTTGCCGCCCGAGAGCAGATCCTCGCCGAGACGCTCCAGCGACTTCTGCAGCACCGCGTCGGGCACCGCGAAGCCGGCATCGCGCGCGTCGAGCAGGAACTCGACGATGTACGGGGTCAGCATCGGATTGACGTAGCCGTCGCTGCCCCACATCGAGAAGTGCCCGGTGCCGACCTGCATCGATGCGAGCCGTCCGAATGCGGCCTCGACGAACTGCCGGCGCTTGGCCGCGTCGACGCCCTGGATGCCGAGCATCGACACCGTGGCGTCGTCGAGCTGCAATGCTGCGTAGCCGCGGCTCGTGGTCTGCTCCGCGCAGCCGTAGGGATACGACAGCGCGCCGGTGATCGCGGCCGCGAACGGAATCGGCGGCAGTGCGCTGACGGTGAAACGCGCATTGACCGAGCCGGCCATCAATCCGTCCATCAGGCCGGTATCGAGCGTCACCGGGGTCGCGCCGTCGAGCACGCGGGTGCTGGATCGCAGCACCGCCGGCCAGGCCGGCCGCACCGGCAGGTCGTAACTGCGGTCGACGCGGACACCGGTGCCGTTCACGCGCACCCGCACCTTGGCGACGGTGTAGCCCTCCTGCGCGGTCAGCGGAAAGCTCAGCGTGGCCTTGCCGTCGACGCCCAGGTCCACCTTGCGGCTGCCCTCGCCGATCGCCAGTGGACCGACGCCGTCGACGCGCACATCGAAGCTGCCGGCACGTCCGCTGAAATTGCTCAGATCCAGTGTCACCGTGCTGGTGTCGCCCGGCGCCATGACCCGCGGCATGCTGGCCTCGGCGACCAACGGCGCGCGTACCACGGTTTCGACATCGCGGCTGCCGTAGCGGTCCGCCGACCACACCAGCGCGGACACCCGCAGCGTGCCGTTGAAATCCGGTAGTTGCAGCGGCACGCGCGCATTGCCGCGCGCATCGAGCTTCACCGGTCCTGCGAACAGATCGACCGTCTGCACGCGCGCGGTCGGACGCCGCGCCTGCGGCAACGCGGCGAGCGGCGCATCGCCGCCGAAGCGCAGGCGCGCGGTGCCGCCTTCGAAACTCTCGATCACGCGGCCGTAAAGATCATAGGCATCCACGCCGAACCGGCGCTGCGCGAAGAAGTGCGTCCACGCATCGGGCACCGGGAAACGGGTGATGTTGAGGATGCCGACATCGACCGCGGACACCGTGACCCAAGCCTCCTGGCCGGCCAGCTGCGGCGCGCTGACGGTGACCTGCATCGGGCCTTCGGGCCGGATCAGATCCGGCGCCTTCAGGCCGACGGCGACACGTCGCTCACGCCGTTCCATCGGCACGTGCGCCACGCCGACCGCGCGTGCCGGCGTGACCGTGCTGGTCGCGCTGCCGCCGCGGAACACCAGCGCGGTCACGTAGACATCGTGACGCTCCCAGTCCTCGGTGACCGGGATGTCGAAGGTGGTGCCCGGCTTGGCGTCGATTTCCTGCAGATAGAGCATGTGGTCGCTTTCGACCATCAGCAGACCCTTGCCCGGATGCGGCGGCGTCACCGTCACGCGCATCGTGTCGCCGGCGCGATAGCCGGCCTTGTCGAGCGCGACCTTGACCTTGTCGGGGCGTGCATCGAGGCCACGGTTGCCGTCGTCCCAGCTCCAGCCGGCGCGGAAGGGATAACGCGAGACCAGCTTCGTCGCCGGGTCCTCGACATCGATCCGGTACTCGCCCCACTCCACCGGAAAATCGAAGCGCATGGCATCGCTGCCGGCATCGAGCGTGCGCGTCTCCACCGTCTCGAAGCGACGGGTGAATTCGTAGCGCCAGCCGGCATCGTCGTTGCGCCAGTGGTAGTCGCGATGCTCGCGGACCAGCGAGACCTTGAGCCCGGCCTGTGGACGCGGCTTGCCGTCCGCGCCGACGCGCACCAGTTCGAAACGCGCATTGGTGTTGGGGTCCGCGCCGTCGTCGGGCTCGAACAGCGGACGCACGCCGACCAGCGCATCGGCCGGCCACAACACGCGTTTGAGCGTGCGGTTGACGCTACGGCCACCGGTCTCGTACAAGCTGCCGGACACGATCGCGGCGATCGGCGTGGTGGGCTTGGCTTCTTCCGGCAGCGGGATGTCCGCGGTCAGGCGCCCCTGCGCATCGAACGTGCCTTCGACGACGTCCTTGGCCTCGCGCGGCAGGTCGACGGTCGCATCACCGAACACGAAACCCGGCAGGCCTTCGACCGGCGAGCGCTCCACGGCGAGCGCCAGGCGCGCGGTGAACCGGTTGCCGCTCGCGGGCGCGCCGTAGAGATACGCGCCGGTCGCCTGCAGCTTCAGCGGCTCACCGGGACGCAGCACCGCTTGCGCGTCGAGATCGAGCTTCATGCGCTCGGGCAGGAATTCCTCGATGCGCAGCGTCATGCCCTGCACCGCGTCGCGCGCGGCGGGATCGGTGCGGAATTCGACGCGCCAGCTGCCGGTCGGCGCATCGACCGGAATCTCGCGCTCGAACCGGAAGTAGCCGCTCTCGCCTGGCTCGACGCGCGTCTCGAAGAAGGTCTTGCCGTCGGGCTGGCGCAGACGCGCGAATAGCGACTGCGAGCGTCCGTCCTTCGCCGCGACCGGTCGTCCGTCCTGGTCGCGCAGCAGTGCCGACACGCGCACGGTCTCACCCGGGCGATACAGATCACGACCCGACCAGGCGAACACGTCGAACCAGGCCTGCTCGCGGCCACTGACCGCGAACTCCGACAGGTCCAGCGCCGGCTGGTTGAACGGCAGCAGCGACACATCGCTGGCACGGCTCGCGACCAGCACATGGCCGGCGTCGAGCGTGTAGTCGAGCATCGCATTGCCCTTGGCATCGGTACTCGCGCGATAGATGGTCGCGCCCTTGGCGTCGAGGACCTTCAGCTCCGTGCTGCCGATCGGCGCGCCGTTCTGCAGCGATGCGGTGTGCACGAACAGCTTTTCGCCGTAGGCGCGCGCGTGCAGGCCGATGTCGCTCACGGTGAAGAACGCGGTTTCGTACTGGTCCTCGAACGCGCCCGCGCGCTTCATCACCGCGAAGTACAGGCCCGGCTGCTGCAGCTCGCGGATCTCCTGCAGCGGCAGATAGGTCAGCACGCGTTCGTTGCGCGCGCCGTCGATCGCGAATCGGTTGACGTAGACCGGCTTGGCCAGCTTCGACAGCGGTGTGTTCTCGCCCCAGCGGTTGTCGAGTTCCCAGCTGCCACGGCGGCCGCCGCGCTGGTACTGGGTCAGGAATGCGGGCAGTGATTCGTCATCGACGCGCAGGAATTCGACATCGACCTCGGCGACGTTGATCGAGACGATCGGCAGGCCGCGCGATTCCTTCGCCGGCAGCACGCTGCCCTGCGAGGCGAAACCGACGACGGGGTCGAGCTCGCCGGTGAACACCTTGCGCTCCACATCGGCGCCGAGCGTGTCGCCGCCGGCCGAGGCCAGCGTGCCCGACAGACGCACGGTGTAATCGCGGTTCGCCTCGACGTGCGGAAAACGCAAGGTCTTGCCGTCGTCGTCGAGCGTCCAGCTGCCCTCGCGGGCGGCGCCGTCGGCGAAGGTCACCAGCGCGTCGAAATCCTGGGTGCCGACCAGGGGTTCGGAGAACTCCAGCGCCAGCGCGAGCGACCCGTCGCGCTGGTCGGGAAAGGCACGTACCAGGCCGAAGCCTTCGATCGTCTCGCGGTCGGTCTGGATCGCCTCGCCACTGACGGCGGGCGTCTGGCCGGCCGTGTCGCGCTTGCAGGCCGTCAGGCCGAACGCGAGGAGCAGGACGGCGAGGCCTGCCAGCAGATGACGCGTGCGCAGCGACGCGCGTTCGGTTCCGAAGGACATCCGCTGTGCTCCGCTAGGCGTTGGTCGCGAGTATAGGCCGCGGCTGCGACCTTCCGGAGACAGTCGATTGGCGGATCGGGTCGCGATTCGGCGTGGCGCCGGGTCAGGGTTCGCAGGCGGCCCTGAAACGAAGAAGGGCCGGCAGTGCCGGCCCTTCTCCCTCACTCGAAACGCGTCGAACCTCAGGCGTCGGGCGACGCCGTCGGCGCATCGACCGCCGGCGTCTCGCCCGGCGGCAGCGCATCGATGTCGTCTTCGCTGCTGTCGACGATCGAGCCGTCCACACGCTCGATGCCCTGCAGACGCTCGTCCTTGGACACGCGCATCAGGGTCACGCCCTGCGTGTTGCGGCCGACGCGTGCGATCTCCGATGCGCGGGTGCGCACGAGCGTGCCGCCGTTGGAGATCAGCAGCACCTCGTCGTGGTTGTGCAGCAGCACCGCGCCGACCAGCGGACCGTTGCGCTCGGTCGTCTGGATGCCGATGACGCCCTGCGTGCCGCGTCCCTTGCGCGGGTATTCCGACAGCGGCGTGCGCTTGCCGTAGCCGTTCTCGGTCGCGGTGAGGATGTACGGGATGTCGTCGCCCGCACCCGTCTCGACTGCGGCTTCGCCGGCCGTCGCTTCGATCGTCGTGTCTTCGACGGTGTCCTCGGACTCGTCTTCGATGCCGCCCGCGCTTTCGGCGACGATCAGGCTCACCACCTGTTCGCCCTTGGTCAGGCGGATGCCGCGCACGCCACCGGCCGTGCGACCCATCGAACGCACGCGGTCCTCGCCGAAGCGCACCGTCTTGCCGTTCGATGCGAACAGCAGCACGTCCTTGTCGCCGTCGGTCAACGCGACGCCGATCAGCGCATCGCCCTCGTCGAGGCGGATCGCGATCTTGCCGCGCGCCAGACGATAGGCGAATTCGGTGAGCGGGGTCTTTTTGACCGTGCCCGCGCGCGTGGCGAAGAACACGTACTGGCTTTCGAGATACTCGCGCACCGGCACGACGGCCTGGACTTTCTCGTTCGCTTCCAGCGGAATCCAGTTGATGATCGGACGGCCGCGCGCGTTCGGGCCGGCGTCCGGCAGCTGATGCACGGGCAGCCAGAACACGCGGCCGGCGCTGGTGAAGGTCAGCAGCGTGTCGTGCGTGTTGACCAGCCACAGCTGCTCGATGAAATCCTCGTCCTTCGTCGCCGCCGCGTTGCGGCCGCGGCCACCACGCTTCTGCGCGCGATAGGCACTGACGGGCTGACGCTTCGCATAGCCGGAGTGCGACAGCGTGACCACGACGTCCTCGGGCGCGATGAGGTCGAGGATGTCGAGATCCTCTTCGCTGGCGCGGATTTCGCTGCGACGCGCGTCGCCGAACTCTTCCTTGACGTTGCGCAGCTCGGTGCGGATCACGTCCAGCAGCACATCGGGGTTCTCGAGGATCTCGATCAGGCCGCGGATCGTTTCCAGCAGCAGCTTGTATTCGTCGGTGAGACGATCCTGCTCCAGCCCGGTCAGGCGGTGCAGGCGCATCTCGAGGATCTGCTGGGCCTGGACGTCGGTCAGCTGGTAGTGACCGTCGATGAGACCGACGCCATCGGGCAGGTCTTCCGGACGCGAGGCCTCGGCGCCTGCCGCGCCGAGCAGCGCGCCGACCAGACCCGCTTCCCAGCGCCGGGCGAGCATCCGCTCCTTGGCGACCTGCGGATTCTCGGACGTCTTGATCAGCTCGATCATCTCGTCGATGTTCGCGAGCGCGACGGTCAGGCCTTCGAGGATGTGCGCGCGGTTGCGCGCCTTGCGCAGTTCGAAGATCGTCCGGCGCGTGACCACTTCGCGGCGGTGACGGACGAAGGCTTCGAGGATCTGCTTGAGGTTGAGCAGCTGCGGGCGGCCGTCGACCAGCGCCACCATGTTGATGCCGAACACCGACTCCATCTGCGTCTGCGAATAGAGGTTGTTGAGCACCACATCCGCGGAATCGCCGCGCTTGATCTCGATGTAGATGCGCATGCCGTCCTTGTCGGACTCGTCGCGCAGCTCGCTGATGCCTTCGAGCTTCTTTTCCTTCACCAGCTCGGCGATCTTCTCGATCAGCCGCGCCTTGTTGACCTGGTAGGGAATCTCGGTGACCGCGATCGCCTCGCGCCCGTTGTCCGCCACCTCGATGTCGGCACGCGCGCGCATGCGCACCCGGCCGCGACCGGTGCGATACGCCAGATGGATGCCGCCGACGCCGTTGATGATGCCCGCGGTCGGGAAATCGGGACCGGGGATGTATTCCATCAACCCGTCGATGTCGATCTCGGGGTTGTCGATCAACGCGACGAGCGCATCGATGACTTCGCCGAGATTGTGCGGCGGGATGTTGGTCGCCATGCCGACCGCGATACCGGCCGAGCCATTGACCAGCAGGTTCGGGAACCGGGTCGGCATGACCGTCGGCTCGCTTTCCTTCTCGTCGTAATTGGGCTGGAAATTGACCGTTTCCTTGTCGATGTCGGCCATCAGCTCGTGGCTGAGGCGCGCCATGCGCGACTCGGTGTAACGCATCGCCGCCGCGGAGTCGCCGTCGACCGAACCGAAGTTGCCCTGGCCGTCGACCAGCATGTAGCGCAGCGAGAACGGCTGGGCCATGCGCACCAGCGTGTCGTAGACCGACTGGTCGCCGTGCGGGTGGTACTTACCGATGACGTCACCGACGATACGCGCCGACTTGAAGTACGCCTTGTTGCTGTGCGCGCCGAGTTCGTGCATCGCGAACAGCACGCGACGGTGGACCGGCTTGAGGCCATCGCGGACGTCGGGGAGCGCGCGTCCCACGATCACGCTCATGGCGTAATCGAGGTAGCTGCGGCGCATCTCGTCTTCGAGGTTGACGGGGATGATTTCTTTCGCGGAATCGACCATCTAGAGGGTTTGCATCCTGTCTACGCGGTCCGGATTTCCGGCGCCGGGCACGAGGCCCCAGCGCGGCGCGTACCGGCCGCCGGCAACGCGATCAAAACGACAGGAAATCTTAGCACAGAAGCGGCCCTCGCAGGCCGCCTTTCCGACGCAAAAACAATCACTTATGTGGTTTCGCGCGCGGTATTTCCGGCGAATACCGCCCGGGCGGCGAACGACGCGCGCACGCACACGCCGCCTCGCGCCGGCATCAGGCCTTGAACAACGCCTGCATCGATGCGGTCGATGGCCGTTCGACGACGCCCTGCTCGGTCACGATCGCATCGATCAGCTCGCCCGGCGTCACGTCGAACACCGGATTCCAGGCCTGGATGCCTTCGGCCACGGTGCGCGTGCCGCCGATGCCGAACAGCTCGCCCGGATCACGCTGCTCGATCTCGATCAGATCGCCCGAGGCGGTGTCCATGTCGACCGTCGAAGACGGCGCGACGACCATGAACTTCACGCCGTGGTGGCGCGCGGCGATCGCGAGCTGGTAGGTGCCGATCTTGTTCGCGGTGTCGCCATTGGCGCAGATGCGGTCCGCACCGACGACGATCCACTGCACCGCGCCGGTCTTCATCAGATGCGCAGCCGCGGAATCGGCGATCAGGGTCGCGTCGATGCCGTCCTGCTGCAGCTCCCACACCGTCAGGCGCGCGCCCTGCAGCCACGGCCGCGTCTCGCCGGCGAACACCTTGCCGATGCGCCCCTGCGCCATGCCCGCGCGGATCACGCCCAGCGCCGTGCCGAAACCCGCGGTCGCCAGCGAACCGGTGTTGCAGTGGGTCATGACGCCACTGCCGGGCGCGATCAGCTCGGCGCCGAGCGCGCCCATGTGGCGGTTGGCCGCGAGGTCTTCTTCCGCAATCGCCTGCGCCTCACGCGCCAGCACCTCGCGCCAGTCGGCACCCGAGGTCGCCAGCACACGCCGCATCCGCGCCAGCGCCCACGCCAGATTCACCGCCGTCGGCCGCGCGGCATTGAGCCGCTGCAACGCCGGCTCGAGCTTCGCCAGCGCCGCCGTTCCGTCATCGGCCTCGAGATCACGCGCGCCCAGCACCGCACCCCATGCCGCCGCGATCCCGATCGCCGGCGCCCCGCGCACGGTCAGGTCGTGGATCGCCTGCGCGACCTCGTCACTGGTGGTGCAGGACACGTGCTCGACGACGAAGGGGAGCTTGCGCTGGTCGAGCAGATCGAGCGTGTCGCCGGTCCAGAGGATCGGGCGGATGTGGTCGTAGCGGTCGAAATCGAGGGGGGATGTGTTCATGGGGGCATTGTAAATCGGGGATGTTGGATTGCTGTTGGCGGAAGTGGGTGCCGAGTTCTCGCTGCGATCGCCGCTCTCCCGCCCTGCCCGCCCTGCCCGCCCTGCCCGCCCTGCCCGCCAGTACGGTCAGCAGAGAGTGCGACGAGTTAGCGAGACCCGTTATTCCCGCGAAAGCGGGAATCCATTTTGATGTTGGCGTCCGCTTTGGCATTGGCATTGGCATTGGCATTGGCAGAGGCACTGGCATTGGCATTGGCTTTGGCTGTGGCTTCCAGCTCTTGATCCGAATCGAGCCGTAAAGCGAGCCGAGCACCGGAGCCTGGCGTGGCCGTAGAGCAGCCCATGTTCGAGCGCAGCGAGTTTGGGCTGCGGAACCGTGAAGGTCCCAATGTGCCGCGTCAGGCGAGGAGCACAGGGCACCGATGCGGCTGTATCGCATCGGCTCGCGTCCGGCGAAGGGACCTTTTGGTTCCTTTTGGGTCCATCCAAAAGGGACTCGCGCGCGCAGCGGGCGAAAGCCGTGCACTTGCTCTCGCCTCTCAGCCTTGACGTTAGACTTTTCTATCGCCAAGCGATTGCTCGCAGAGCGAAGATCGAAGACAGGGCTTCCGCGCTGTCGCGCGGCTTACTTTTGTCTTGGCAAAAGTAAGCAAAACCGTCTTCGCCGGACGCGATCCGACACGGCTGCGCCGTGCCGGTTCCCTGCGCTTCTCGGACGACGGGGCACGCAGCCCAAACTCGCTGCGCTCAGACATGGGCTGCTCTTCGACCCCGCCGCCCTGCGATGCTCGGCTCGCTTTACGGCTCGATTCAAGTCAAAAGCTGAAAGCCAAGCCAATGCCAACGCCAACGCCAAAGCCAGGACTGAAACTCAGATCAAGATGGATACCCGCGTTACCAGACATGCGTCTGTTGAGAGCCGCGGGCATGACGACAATGAGTTCGGGTGAAGCACCGAAACCACGCGAGCGATCACGCTCGCGCAAAATCGAACGCGATCACATCGGCTATGCGCCCCGTCCAGAGCATCGCCATCATCAGGCGATCGACCCCCAAGGCCACGCCCGCGCAATCCGGAAATCCAACATCCAGCGCATCCAGCAGCGCCTCATCGATCGCGGGCAGTGCAGCATCGCGCGATCCGCGCACCGCATGATCCCGTTCGAAGCGCGCGCGTTGCTCCGCGCCGTCGGCCAGCTCGTGATAGCCGTTCGCGAGTTCGAGCGCGCCGAGATACAGCTCGAAACGCTCGGCCACCTGCACGCCGTCACGCTCGGCGACACGCGCGAGCATGCATTGCGACGCCGGGTAGTCGTGGACGACAAGAATCCGGTCTTCAGGATTCGCGGGCTGGATGCGATGCGTCATCAACAGGTCCAGCCAGTCGTCGCGGGTCAGGCCTTCGGGGTCGATCTGCACGTTGCCGAGCGCGGCCTGCAATTCGGCGTCGGCTGCGGTCATCGGATCGAGTCCGAGCGTGTCGAGATACAGCGCGCGATACGTGGTCTGCACCACCTCGGCGCGCCGGGCGACGATCTCCAGCGCGTCCTGCACCAGCGCGACGGTTTCGTCGGCGAGCTGGAACTGGTCCCAGCCGACGCGGTACCACTCGAGCATGGTGAACTCGGGATTGTGGCGACCACCTGCTTCGCCGTCGCGGAACACGCGGCCGAGTTCGTAGCAGTCTCCGAAACCGGCCGCGAGCAGACGCTTGAGCGGAAATTCCGGGGAAGTGCGCAACCAGCGCGTCCGCGGGCCGGCCGAGACGTGGCCGCCGAACTCGGTGCGGAAACTGGCGACATTGGGATCGGTATTGCCGGCCTGCGACAGCATCGGCGTCTCAACTTCGGGCACACCGCGTCCGGCGAAGAACGCACGCAGCGTCGCATTGAGGCGCGCGCGCAGGCGCAGGGTGTCGAAGCTGGCCGAGGGCTGCATCGATGCGCTCACGATTGCGATTCGAGAAATGCGAGCAGCGCCGCCTCGTCCCAGATCTCGATCCCGAGGTCCTGCGCCTTCGCCAGCTTCGAGCCCGCCGCTTCGCCGGCGACGACCAGCGAGGTCTTCTTCGACACGCTGCCGGCGATCTTCGCGCCCAGCGCTTCGAGTCGTTCGCCGGCCTCGTCGCGGGTCATGGCCTCGAGGCTGCCAGTCAGCACGACGGTCTTGCCATCGAGCGGGCCGCTGGTCTTCACTGCCTTGGCCGGCGCTGCATCGAGCAGACGCCGCATCGCGGCGTCACTCGCGCGCAGCGCGGCGAGTGCATCCGCGTCGGCCAGGAGCGCCGACAGGTTGTCCGCGCCTGCCGACGACAGGCCTGCGCCGGTCCAGCCGCTCGCGTTCGCACGCAGCAGCGCATCGAGCGTGCCGTAGGTGTCAGCGAGGCGCTCGGCGCTCTTGGCACCGAGCTTGTCGACGGGCAGCGTCGACAGCAGATGGGCGAGCCCCAGACGCTCGCGCAGGGCGGCCGATGGCGCGGTTTCGTCGGTGAACGTGATGCCGGCCGCGAGCAGCGCATCGACGACCTCGACGTTGCCGGGTTGTTCGAAGAACGTCGCGATCGAACGCGCAACCTCGCCGCCGATGTCGGGCAGCGCCTGCAGCAGCACGGCCGGCATCGTACGCACGAAGTCGAGCGTGCCCAGCCACTGCGCGAGCGACTTGGCCGTCGTCTCGCCCAGATGCGGAATGCCGAGCGCGAACAGGAAGCGCGGCAGCGTCGTCGTGCGACTGGCGTCGATGCCGGCAACGAGGTTCTCCGCCCACTTCGTCGCGAGCCTGCCGCCGGTCTCGACGGTCAGATGCGCGCGCAGGAACGCGGCGTCCTTCCACACCGGCGACTCCTGCGCGAGCACGGTTTCGCCCTCGGCATCCAGCGCGAGCGCGCCCTTGCTGTCGGCGATCGCCTGCGCGAGATCCGCCGCAGTCGCGGCATCGAGCGCGGTCTTCATCCGCACCAGGTCCTCGACCGTCAGCGCGAACAGATCGGCCGGCGAATGCACGAAACCGAACTCGACCAGCGCTTCGGCCTGCTTGTCGCCGAGGCCTTCGATGTCCATCGCGCGTCGCGACGCGAAATGGCGCACGGCCTCCTTGCGCTGCGCCGAGCACGTCAGGCCGCCGCTGCAGCGCCAGGCCGATGCGCCCTCCTCGCGCACGAGGTCCGAACCGCAGACCGGGCACGTGACCGGCATCGTCCATTCCACGGCGCCCGCCGGACGCCGATCCTCGATCACGCGCACGATCTCGGGAATCACATCGCCGGCGCGGCGCACGATCACCGTGTCGCCCTCGCGCACGTCGAGGCGGCGGATCTGGTCTTCGTTGTGCAGCGTCGCGTTCGTGACCGTCACACCGGCGACCTGCACCGGCTCCAGCCGCGCGACCGGCGTGATCGCACCGGTGCGACCGACCTGCACCTCGATCGCACGCAGCAGCGTCGACTGTTCCTGCGCCGGGAACTTGTGCGCCAGCGCCCAGCGCGGCGCGCGCGAGACGAAGCCCATCGTCGCCTGCTGGTCGTAGTCGTCGAGTTTGTAGACCACCCCGTCGATGTCGTACGGCAGCGTGTCGCGCGCGGCGCCGATGCGGCGAAAGTACGCGATCAGGCCGTCGAAACCGGTTGCGGTATCGGCTTCAGGCGCCACGGGAAAGCCGAAGTCGCGCAGCAGCGCGAGCGTCTCGGAATGCGTTTCCGGCAGTTCCAGTCCACGCACCTCACCGATCGAGTACGCGAAGAACGCCAGCGGCCGCCGGCGCGTGACTGCGGGATCGAGCTGACGCAGCGACCCGGCCGCGCCGTTGCGCGGGTTGGCCAGCAGCTTCTCGTTGTGGTCGAGCGCCTTCGCGTTCCAGGCCTCGAAGGCTTTGCGCGGCATGTAGATTTCGCCGCGGACTTCCAGCACGGCCGGTGGTGGCGTGCCGGTTTCGCGCAGCTTGAGCGGCACCGCGCGCACCTGGCGGAGGTTCGCGGTCACGTTCTCGCCGGTGCTGCCGTCGCCACGCGTGGCGCCCTGCACGAACACGCCGTCTTCGTAACGCAGGCTGATCGCGAGGCCGTCGAGCTTGGGCTCGACCGAGAACACCGGCGCTTCGACATTGAGCTTCTGCTCGATGCGACGCTCGAAATCTGCGACCTCGGCGTAGCGCGCACGATCGTCCGCGTCGTCGGCGACGCCCGCGGTCTCGAAGGCATTGGCCAGCGACAGCATCGGGATCGCGTGGGTGACTTCGGGAAACCCACCATCGGGACGCGCGCCGACGGTGCGGGTCGGCGAGTCGTCGCTGGCGAGCTCAGGATGCGCGGTTTCCAGCGCGTCGAGTTCGCGCAGAAGCGCGTCGTAATCGGCGTCCGGGATCGACGGATCGTCGAGCACGTAGTAGCGGTGATTGGCGTCTTCGATCAGCGCGCGCAGCTCGGCGACGCGCCCGGCGGGAGATGGCTTTGGCATGGGGGAATTGTAGGACGGCGGCGTTCCCGCGGGCGTCTGCCCTCACCCCAACCCCTCTCCCGGAGGGAGAGGGGCTACATCACGCGAACTTTGCGCTTTTCAGCCCCACTCCCTCCGGGAGAGGGGCTGGGGTGCGGGCAGCGCGATATCTGTGAATCACGCAGCTAATGCGTCTCATGCAATTCGCAGTTGCTGATCGCGCGGCAAAAGTGATCTGACGCAGTGTTCGACTTACGAAATCGAAAGCCCCGGCCCTCACCCGACGCGCTACGCGCATCGACCTCTCCCGGAGGGAGAGGTGTCAGATGAGGCGCACCTCACCCATCAGATGACGGATGCCGGAAATCGACATCGCACCGGACTCACCAGCGCGGGCTGCGGGTTACCGCGGGGACGTCGTGTTCGCGGTCCCAGCTGCGCAGTTCATCGCGCAGGCCGGCGATGCGCTGGCGGCCGAGGGCGTTGCGCTGTTCGTCGAGCAGTACGCCGTCGAGCAGTTCGGCCATGCGCTCGGCGGTGGGCAGCATCGCGTCCCAGGCGTCGAGGGCGCGGACCGGTGCCGGCAGGGTCAGGAAGAACGCGATCGCCGGGGTTTCGAGGCCCTGGATCTCGCTCATGTCGAAGCTGCCGGGGCTGCGGATGTTGGCGACGCTGAAGATCGGGCCGCGCTCGGGATGGCCGTCGACCAGCCGGTGGAACACGTTCATGTGGCCGTAGGTCAGGCCGGTCTTCTCGGCGGCGACCACGATGTCCGGGCCACGCAGCACATTGCCGGCGCGCGCGGCGATGTAGAGGGTCACGATCTTGTCGAAATCGTCGCTGGTGCGCTTGCCGAGCTCACTGTTCGGCGAGACAGCGCCGACGGTCTGGTCGAGCAGATCCATCTCGGCCTGCACGGCATCGGTGTCGCCTTCGGCACGTGGCACACCGGCTTCGCCCAGATCCTGCTCCAGCTGTGCGCCGAGCGTGGGCTCCAGGCGCTGCTCGCGGTCGTCGGTGCTGGCGACGCGACGACCCTGCCCGCTGCGCGGGCGGGTGCCGAAATACCACATGGCGCCCATCAGCAGCAGGCCTGCGACCAGGATTCCGATACGCATCATCCAGTCGTCGGTCATTCGCGGTGTTCTCCTTCGGGGTCGTTCATTATGCGCAGGCGCCGGGCCTGTCGGGCATGACGACCGCCGCCGGCCGGGCCGTGCGACGGTCGCGCCACATGATGACAGTCTCTAGGCGGCGCCTGCCAGTCGTGCGGCCTCGGCCAGATCGACCGACACCAGTCGGCTCACGCCGGGCTCGCGCATGGTCACGCCGCTGAGCTGGGACGCCGCTTCCATCGTCGCCTTGTTGTGGCTGACGAACAGGAACTGCACCTGCTCGCTCATCTCCTTGACCATCGCCGTGAAGCGGCCGACGTTGGCCTCGTCCAGCGGCGCATCCACCTCGTCGAGCAGGCAGAACGGCGCCGGATTGAGCTGGAAGATCGAGAACACCAGCGCGACCGCGGTCATCGCCTTCTCACCGCCGGACAGCAGCGAAATGTTGGACACGCGCTTGCCGGGCGGGCGCGCCATGATCGCCACGCCCGTGTCGAGCAGATCCTCGCCGGTCAGTTCCAGATACGCGTGGCCGCCACCGAACAGGCGCGGGTACAGCGCCTGCACGCCGGCATTGACCTTGTCGAAGGTGTCCTTGAAGCGACCGCGGGTCTCGCGGTCGATCTTGCGGATCGCCTCTTCCAGCGTGTCCAGTGCCGAATTGAGGTCAGCGTCCTGCGCGTCGAGGTATTCCTTGCGCTGCGCGGCTTCGGCGTGTTCGGCGATCGCGGCGAGATTCACCGGCTCCAGACGGCGCAGGCGCGCGTCGAAGTCGGTGACGATCTTCTCCCAGTCCTTCGCGTTCGCGGACTCCTCGAGACCATTCAACACCTCGTCGACGACGAATCCGCCCTCGACGACCTGCGCCGACAGCTGGTCGGCGGCGATCACCAGCGCCTGCTGGTCGAGCCGGCGCTGGCCGATGGCCTCGCGCTGGGTCAGCGCCTGCGCGTCGCGCTGCTGGCGGACCTGTTCGAAGGTACGCAGCTCGTTGTCCACGCCTTCCAGCGCGGACCGTGCCTCGGCCAGCGCGCGCTCGGTGCGCACGCGCTCTTCGAGCGCGACCTGGCGCTGCTGCTCCAGCGTGTCGACCGGCGAATCGCCCGTCGCCAGCTGCGCGGACAGTTCGCCTAGGCGATTGTCGATCTGGCCGCGCTGGCCGCCCATGCGCGCGAGCGCCTGGGTCAGCGAGGTGATCTGGGCGCGCTGCGATTCGATGGTCAGCGCGAGTGCGTGCGCGGTGTCGCGCGATTCGCGCGCGGCCGATCGCAGCTGGTCACGCGCCTCGACCAGTCCGCGGCGCTCGGCTTCGAGCGCGGCGCGGGCGGCTTCGAACTCGCCCATGCGCTCGACCGCATCTTCCAGCCGGCCACGCGCGTCGCGGGCCTGCTGGGCCGCGGTATCGAGGGTTTCGTGCAGCTGGGCGAGATCGGCGTCGATACGCTCGATGCGGTTGCGCGCGGCTTCCACCCGGCCCTGCTGGCTCTGGACCTGGCCGGCGAGTTCGGAGACGCCGCGATGCGCGACATACAGCGCACGCTGCGCTTCCTCACGCTGCTGCTCGACGCTGAGCAGCTGTTCGCGGCCCTGTGCGATGCGGGCTTCCAGCGTCTGTTCCTGCTCCTGCAGCGTGGCGATCGTCTCGCGCAGCGACTGGATCTCGCGTTCGCGCAGCAACGCGCCCTGCTTCGCCGCGCCCGAGCGCGACACACGCACCCAGCCGGCGCCGAGACGCTCGCCGCTGCGCGTGATCACCGAGTCGCCATCGCCCAGCCCCGCCTGCAGCGCGCGCGCCTCGGCCAGGGTTTCGGCCACATGCAGGCGCGCGAGCAGCCGGCGGATCGCGAGCGGGCCCTGCACTTTGGCCGCCAGCGACGTCGGCGTAAAGGCTTCATCGCCGGTGTCCGCCGATACCAGCGCCAGGCGGCTTTCGCCGAGTTCACCCAGCGCGTCGACCAGTTCGGCCGGCACGCCCTCGCCTTCGACCAGCACACCTTCGATCAGTTGACCGAGCGCGCTTTCGACCGCGAATTCCCAGCCCGATTCCACGCGCAGGCGCTCGCCGACGCGCGCCGAGGAATCGAGCCCGCGCTGGCGGAGCCATTCGACCGCCGCGCCCTGCTCCTGGCCGAGCGCCGCGTTCTGCAGGGTTTCCAGCGACGACAGGCGGCCGCGCGCTTCCTGCGCCTGCTTGCGCACGACGGAAAGTTCTTCCTGCGCACCGCGCTGGGCGTCCTGCAGGTCGACCGCCGCGGCCTTGCGCGTTTCCAGGTCGTCGCCGAGCGTGTCGAGCGCGGCCTTCTGTTCGTCGTGGCGGATCTGCAGGTCGGCGAAGGCTTCGCTCAGCGCGTCGAGATCCAGCCCCCCGCGTTCGGCCTGCAGCTGCTCGCGGCGGCGATCGGCTTCGAGCGACTGCTTGTCCAGATAGTCGACGCGGGTGCGCTCGACGTCACCTTCGCGCGCTGCCTCGCCCTGCTCGCGGTTGTGGGTTTCCCAGCGCGTCTGCCAGTCGGCGAGCGCGGTTTCGGCCTCGCGCAGCGTGTCCTGACGCACGGCGTCGTCGTCCTGCAGCTGCGCGAGCTGCGGTTCGGCATCGGCGATGCTTTCGTGCAGGGCGTCGAGCCGCAGCTGGTCCTGGTCGATGTGTTCACCAATCTCGGCCAGCTGTGCCTGCGCTTCGTCGCGGGCCTTGAGCAGGCGCGCCGACAGTTCGCGCTGGTGCTGGATCTGCTGTTCGACGCGGGCCAGCGCGCCGCTGACTTCGTAGCTTTCGGCCTGCGCGCGGTTGAGGCCTTCGCTCGCTTCGTGGCGACGCTCGCGACCGGTTTCCAGCTCGCGTTCGGCCTCGCGCTGCTCGGCGATGATCTGCTCGAGCCTGGTTTCTTCCTGGGCCAGTCCTTCGCGCAATGCGCGCAGACGCGAATCGAGCGTGCGCCATTCCAGCGCCTTCCACTGCGCGTCGCGGATCTTCCGCTCGGCCTGGATCGCGGTGTACTGCTCGGCCTGCTTGGCCTGCCGCGCCAGGTGCTGCAGCTGCTTGCCGACTTCCTCGCGCAGATCGCTGAGGCGATCGAGGTTCTCGCGGGTGTGGCGGATGCGGGTCTCGGTTTCCTTGCGCCGCTCCTTGTACTTGGAGATGCCGGCCGCTTCCTCGAGATAGACGCGCAGCTCTTCCGGCTTCGCGTCGATGATCTGGCTGATCATGCCCTGCTCGATGATCGAGTAGCTGCGTGGACCCAGACCGGTGCCGAGGAACAGATCGGTGATGTCGCGGCGGCGGCACTTGGTGCCGTTGAGGTAATAACCGCTCTGCCCGTCGCGGCTGACGGTGCGCTTGACCGAGATCTCGTTGAACGCGGCGAACTCGCCGGCGATCGTGTGATCGGAGTTGTCGAACACCAGTTCGACCATCGCCTGCGACACCGGCTTGCGCGCGGTGGACCCGGCGAAGATCACGTCGGTCAGCGAGTCGCCACGCAGGCGACTGGCCGAGGATTCGCCCATGACCCAGCGCACCGCGTCGATGATGTTCGACTTGCCGCAGCCGTTGGGCCCCACCACGCCGGTCATGTTGGTCGGCAGGTGCAGCGTGGTCGGATCGACGAAGGATTTGAAACCGGCGAGCTTGATCGTGGACAGGCGCATGCGGGCTTTGGTGGCCTCTTGGCGCCCGTCAGGGCGCGATGGATGACGGATAGCGTGTCATGCGATACGCGAAATTTCCATCGCAAGCGGTTGATTCCACAAGCACGGAGCGCCCCTCGCGCGCGCAAGCGGTCAGTATAGCGAGAGTTCCGGTGCGGTGAATTCCCAGCCCTTCTCCCTCTAGGAGAGGGTGCCCAAAGGGCAGATGCGGGTGCTTCAAGACCGTCCACCTGGGACGCCACCCCTCACCCGACGCGCTTCGCGCGTCGACCTTTCCCAGAGGGAGAGGTGTGGTTCCTGCGTCGCGAGGCTCAACCCACCTGCTGGATCAAGCGCTCGCCGGTCTCGACATCGAACGCATGCACGCGGCCGACAGGAATCGTCAGCGGCAAGGTTTCGCCCGGCACCGGCACGCGATCGGGCGGCAGGCGTGCGATCAGGGCGTGGCTGCCCAGGCGCAGGTTGACGAAGACTTCGCTGCCGACCGGCTCCACCACTTCGACCACGGGCGACAGCGATGCATCCGAATCGGTCGCAGGCAGCAGATGTTCGGGGCGGATGCCCAGATCGACCGTGCGGCCGTTCCAGTCGGCCGGAAACCCGGCATCGCCCAGCGCGAGCGTGATGCCCGCGCCCGCATCGAAGATCCAGCCATCCGCACCCTGCGCCAGCGCGCCGCGCAGCACGTTCATGGCCGGGCTGCCGAGGAAGGTCGCGACGAACAGGTTCGCCGGCCGTTCGTACAGCGCCATCGGCGTGTCGATCTGCTGGATGTGGCCGTCCTTCAGCACCACGATGCGCTGGCCCAGCGTCATCGCTTCGATCTGGTCGTGGGTGACGTAGATCATCGTCGTGCCGAGCTTGCGATGCAGCCGGGCGATCTCGACACGCATGCCGCTGCGCAGCTTGGCGTCGAGGTTGGACAGCGGCTCGTCGAGGAGGAACACCTGCGGCTGCCGCACCAGCGCGCGGCCCAGGGCAACGCGCTGGCGCTGGCCGCCCGAAAGCTGGCCGGGCTTGCGATCGAGCACCTTGTCGAGTTCGAGCACCTGCGCGGCTTCGTCCACGCGCGCGGCGATCTCGGTCTTCGACTGGCCGCGCAGCTTCAGGCCGAACGCGAGGTTCTCGGCCACGCTCATGTGCGGGTACAGCGCGTAGCTCTGGAACACCATCGCGATGTCGCGATCCTTCGGCGCCACGTCGTTGACCACGCGCTCACCGATGGTCAGCGTGCCGTCGCTGATCGCCTCCAGTCCCGCGACCATGCGCAGCAGCGTGGATTTGCCGCAGCCCGACGGGCCCACCAGCACCAGCAGCTCGCCATCGGCGACCTCGAAAGTCGCACCGGCCACACCGACGAAACCGTTGGGGTAGACCTTCCGTACCGCGTCGAACCGCACCTGTGCCATGCACGCTCCCGTGAGTCGCAAACCCGTCGTGGATCGCATCGTGCGGCTGCCTGCGTGAACCGCGCGCCGCGATGCAATTGCGCTATTCTGGCATGTAATCGTTTCCAATCCAGCCGGCGCACGTGTGGGAGGCACAGCCTGGTGCATCGAACGACAGATTCCATCCACGCGTACGCCGCCTCGTGCGCACCAGGTGACAGCGCTGGACACGCCGCGATGGCGTGGACGTTGCGATCTGCACGCCTCCGGCGACACACTCCGTGATTACCCATCCTGAACCCGAGACGGTCCCGGCGCCCATGCACGATTCCCTGCTGTTGTTCGGCGCCACCGGCGACCTGGCGCAACGCTATCTGTTTCCGTCCCTGCTGCACCTGCTGCGCGACCGGCTGCTGCCGGACGAATTCCGCGTAATCGCGATCGCGCGCAGCGAGCACGACGACGCGAGCTTCCGCGACTGGCTGCGCGAGCGCCTCGGTGACGACTACGACAGTTCGCTGGTCGACGAACTGCTGCGCCGCATCCAGTACGTGCCGGTGGACCTGGGCGATGCCGAGGCGATGGCGGCGTCGCTGTCGCGCTTTTCCGACCGTCCGGCGGTCAGCTATCTGTCGACGCCGCCGAACCTGTTCGCCTCCGCGTGCCGCGGGCTCAAGGCCGCCGGACTGCTGGAAGCGCCGTCGCGGCTGGTGCTCGAGAAGCCGATCGGCCATGACCTCGCCAGCGCGCAGGAAATCGACGCGACGCTGAAGTCCGCGCTCGACGAGTCGCGGATCTTCCGTATCGACCATTACCTGGGCAAGGCGCCGGTGCAGAACCTGCTCGCGCTGCGGCTGGGCAACACGCTGCTGGAAGCCACGTGGGAGCGGCGCTGGATCGAATCGGTCGACATCATCGTCGCTGAGACCGCCGGCGTGGACGGCCGCGAGGGCTACTACGCCGATTACGGCGCGCTGCGCGACATGGTGCAGAACCACATGCTGCAGTTGCTGGCGCTGATCGCGATGGAGCCGCCGGCCGCGATGGACACCGACAGCATCCGCGACGAGAAGCGCAAGGTGCTGCGCGCCCTGCGGCCGATGACCGCCGCCGATGCCGCCGCCGACAGCGTGCGTGGTCGCTACGGCCCGGGCGTCGTCGACGGCCAGGCCGTGCAGGGCTTCAAGCACGGCGGGCACGAGGACGTCGAAACCTTCGTCGGCCTGCGCGCGTGGATCGACAACTGGCGCTGGGCCGGCGTGCCGTTCCGCCTGGTCACCGGCAAGCGCATGCCCTCGCGCACGACCGAGGTCGTCGTGACCTTCAAGCCGGTCACGCACTGGCTGTTCGGGCCGGGCGAGCGCAAGCGCGCGCGCGCCAACCAGCTGCGCGTGCGCCTGCAGCCGGAGGAGACGATCGAACTCGGCCTGATGGGCAGCCTCGCCGCATCGGAGTGGGCCGCGAACGAACTGCAGCCGATGTCGCTGGACCTGGCGATGCTGCCGCCCAAGCGCCGTATCGCCTACGAACGCCTGATGATCGATGCGCTCAAGGGCGACCAGACGCTGTTCGTGCGCGACGACGAAGTCGAAGCCGCGTGGCGATGGATCGACAGCGTCAGCGCCGCGTGGCGCGAGGCCGGCACGCCGGTGCGCGACTACCCGGCCGGCAGCTGGGGCCCGGCCGAGGCGCAGCCGTTCCTGCCGCGCACGCTGACCACCCACAACGGACGCAAATCGTGACGACTGCGCTCGCCCTGCTCGCCGACATCGGCGGCACCAATGCGCGCTTCGCGCTGGCTGACACCGGCAGCCCGACGCCGCTGCAGCTCGACACGGTCAAGATCTTTCCGGTCGCCGACTTCCCGTCGCTGGCCGATGCGGCGCTGCATTACCTGCAGGAGATCGGCCACGACGGCAAGGGCGCATTGCCCCGCGCCGTGCTCGCGGTCGCCGGCCGCGTCGACGGCGACGATGCGCGCATCACCAACCATCCCTGGGTGATCTCGCGCACGCGCACGCAGCAGCGGCTCGGGATCGAAGACGTCGTACTGACCAATGATTTCGCCGCGCAGGCGATGGCGATTCCCTTGCTGCAGCCGGGCGATTTCAGCGCCATCGGCGGCGTGCCGTGGTCGGTGCCGAAGGATCCGGGCGGTCCGTGTACCTATGCGGTGATCGGTCCCGGCACGGGGCTGGGCGTGGGCGGCCTGGTGATTCGCGACGGCAGGCACTACCCGCTGGAAACCGAAGGCGGCCACGTCAGCTTTCCGCCGGGCACGCCGGAAGAAACCGCGATCCTCGAACGCCTGTCGGCGCAGTTCGGCCGCGTGTCCAACGAGCGCCTGATCTGCGGTCCCGGTCTGGTCAACATCCATCGCGCATTGAGCGAAATCGCAGGCGTCGATCCGGGTCCGATGCAGCCGGCGGACATCACCGCGCGTGCGAAGGACGGCGATGCCCGCTGCGCGCGCGCGGTCGACGTGTTCTGCGCGGTGTTCGGCGCGATCGCGGGTGACCTCGTGCTGACCCTCGGCGCCTGGGACGGCGTGTTCCTGACCGGCGGCCTGGTGCCGAAGATGCTCGATTCGATCCGTCATTCGGGTTTCCGCCAGCGCTTCGAACACAAGGGCCGCTTCTCGCCCAACATGGGCCGCGTGCCCAGCGTGGCGGTGCTGCATCCGCATGCCGGCCTGCTCGGCGCGGCCGCGATCGCATCGCGCAGGGCCGCCGCATGACGCCCACCGGCGCCCCGGCCTTTGGCATCGCCGGCGGAATCGGCGACGATGGGCGCATGCAGCTGCACGCCTACGAATCGGCGACCCAGTGGACCTGGGGCGCCGCGATTGCGATCTCGTCCGCGATTGCCCGCGATCTGGAGCTCAAGCCGCGTGCGCGCCTGCTGCTGTCCGGCGGCAAGACGCCCGGGCCGGTGTACGCAGCGCTTTCGAAGTCGCCGCTGGCGTGGGACCGCGTCGATGTCGCGCTGGTCGACGAGCGCTGGCTGCTGCCCGACGATCCCGACAGCAATGCGCGCCTGCTGCGCGAATCGCTGATCCAGAACAAGGCACAGAAGGCGCGCCTGGAAACCATCACCCGCGCCGGCCGTCCGTTCGACGAAGCCGTCGCCACCGCCAACCTGCATGCGCGCCAGCCCGCGGGCGTGGTCGTGCTGGGGATGGGCGACGACGGGCACACCGCGTCGTTGTTTCCCGGCATGGTCGATCTCGACTCGGCGCTCGCCTCCACGTCGCCGTATGTCGGCGTCGATGCCGGCGGCAGTCCCGGTGCGGGCAGCTGGCAGCGTCGGGTGAGCCTGACGCCGGCCGGGCTCGCACCCGCGCACACG
Source organism: Luteimonas flava (assembly GCF_036584485.1). NCBI lineage: Bacteria > Pseudomonadati > Pseudomonadota > Gammaproteobacteria > Lysobacterales > Lysobacteraceae > Luteimonas > Luteimonas flava. The sequence goes on from NZ_JAZHBM010000001.1 coordinate 1,298,305, forward strand.
CGCATCCTGCTGATCCGCGGCGAGAAGAAGCGCGCCCTGCTCGACCGCCTGCTGCAGAGCGACGACGCCACCGAGTTCCCCGCGCGCATCGCCTTCACCACGCCGGGCGCGAAGCTGCACGTCCACTGGTGCCCGTGACCCGCGCACCTGCGCGCATGCGCATGCCGTTCCACAGTTGCGCGCAGTGCGATCCGCGCGCCCCCGCCCGTCCCCCGGGCGCCCGTTCCTCTCATCGCCGCCGCCCATGAGCCTGCATCCCGTCGTCCAGTCCGTCACCGAACGCATCCGCAAGCGCAGCGCGCCGTCGCGGCAGGCGTATCTCGAAGGCATCGCGCGCATGCGCGACGAGGGGCCGCTGCGCGGCCACCTGAGTTGCGCCAACCTCGCGCACGGCTTCGCCGCCTGCGGGCCAGTCGACAAGTCGCGCCTGCGCAACGGGCCGACCGCGAACCTCGGCATCGTCACCGCCTACAACGACATGCTGTCGGCGCATCAGCCCTACGAGCCGTATCCGGAGTTCATCCGCCAGACCGCGCGTGCGCTGGGCCACACCGCCCAGGTCGCGGGCGGCGTGCCGGCGATGTGTGACGGCGTGACCCAGGGCCGCGCGGGCATGGAACTGTCGCTGTTCTCGCGCGACGTCATCGCCCAGGCCACCGCGATCGCGCTGTCGCACGACATGTTCGACAGCAGCGTGTATCTGGGCATCTGCGACAAGATCGTGCCCGGCCTGCTGATCGGCGCACTGGCCTACGGCCATCTGCCGGCAATCTTCATTCCCGGCGGGCCGATGACGCCCGGCGTACCGAACAAGACCAAGGCCGAAGTGCGCGAGCGCTACGCCGCCGGCGAGGCCACGCGCGAAGAACTACTGCAGGTCGAGTCCGATTCCTATCACGGCCCGGGCACCTGCACGTTCTACGGCACCGCGAATTCCAACCAGACCCTGCTCGAGGCGATGGGCGTGCAGTTGCCGAGCGCGGCTTTCATCAATCCGGGCACGCCGCTGCGCGAAGCCTTCACCCGCGAGGCGGTGGAACGCGCACTGTCGATCACCGCGCTCGGCGACGACTACCGCCCCTTGGGCCAGCTGATCGACGAACGCGCGATCGTCAACGCGGTCGCGATGCTGATGGCCACCGGCGGCTCGACCAACCACACCATCCACTGGATCGCGGTCGCGCGCGCGGCCGGCATCGTGCTGACCTGGGACGACATGGACCAGCTGTCGCAGGCCGTGCCGCTGCTGGCGCGCGTGTATCCGAACGGCGAAGCCGACGTGAACCGCTACCACGCGGCCGGTGGCAACGCCTACGTGTTCCGCGAACTGCTCGATGCCGGCCTGATGCACGGCGATCTGCCGACGATCGTCGACGGCGGCATGGCGCGCTACGGTCAGGAACCCAAGCTCGACGGCGAGCGCATCCGCTACGAGCCCGGCCCGACGGCCAGCGGCGACGACAGCGTGTTGCGCCCGGTGTCCGCTCCGTTCGAGGCCCACGGCGGCCTGCGTCTGCTGCGCGGCAACCTGGGCCGTTCGCTGATCAAGCTGTCGGCGGTGAAGCCGGAGTTCCGTACCATCGAAGCGCCGGCCGTCGTCGTCGACGCGCCGCAGGCCCTGAACCGCCTGCACGCCGCCGGCGCACTGCCGCGCGATTTCGTCGCCGTCGTCCGCTACCAGGGCCCGAAGGCCAACGGCATGCCCGAACTGCATTCGCTGGCGCCGCTGCTGGGCATGCTGCAGAACCAGGGCCGGCGCGTCGCGCTGGTCACCGACGGTCGCCTGTCGGGCGCGTCGGGCAAGATACCCGCCGCGATCCACATGACGCCCGAGGCCGCGCGCGGCGGACCGCTCGCGTTCGTGCGCGAAGGCGACATCATCCGTCTCGACGGCGAGGCCGGCACGCTCGAAGCGCTGGTCGATCCGGCCGAGTGGCAGGCCCGCACGGCCGCGCCGGATACCGCGCCCGCGCCCACCGACCACGGCCGCAATCTGTTCGGCTTCAACCGCGCGAACGTGTCACCCGCCGATCAGGGCGCGCTGTCGATTTCCTGCGGCCCGGCCACCACCGACGGCAGCGCGTGGCACTACGATGCCGAATACGACCTGGGCGCTGATGCAGCAGCGCTCGATGCGCCACACGATTCCAAGGACGCCTGACCACGATGCCCAACGTTTCCACCATGTCCGAGCGCCAGCAGCGCGCCGCCGAGTTCCTGCGCAAGGCCGGCGTGTTGCCGGTGATCACCGTGCACACCCTCGACGAGGCGCGCGCGATCGCCGATGCGCTGCTCGAAGGCGGCTTGAACACGCTCGAGCTCACCCTGCGCACGCCGGTCGCGATCGACGCGCTCGCCATGCTCAAGCGCGAGCGCCCGGACATCGTCATCGGCGCCGGCACCATCCTCAACGCCGACAACATCCGCGCGTCGATCGATGCTGGTGCGGATTTCCTGGTCACGCCCGGCACGCCGCCGCTGCTCGCCGATGCACTGGCCGAAGCCGACATTCCGGTCGTGCCCGGTGCCGCGACGCCGACCGAATTCATGGCCTTGCGCGAGCGCGGCTTCCGCAACTGCAAGCTGTTTCCGGCCAGCGCCGTCGGCGGCCTCGCGATGCTCAAGGGCCTCGCCGGTCCGCTGCACGACATGCGCTTTTGCCCGACCGGCGGCATTTCCGAATCCAACGCGGCCGAGTTCCTGTCGCAGCCGAACGTGCTGTGCATCGGCGGCTCGTGGATGCTCGACAAGGGCTGGCTGGAAGTCGGCGACTACGCCCGTGTCCGCGAGACCGCGGCCCGTGCGGCGCAGATCGTGCGGGATGTGCGGGGCTGAAGGATCCGGCGTTACGCGGACAGGCAGGCCTGACGACTCGTGCAATGAATCTGCGCCACGCCGATCGTCATCCGGCTCCGGATCGTCATCCCGGCGGCTGGCAACAGACGCATGTCTGGTCACGCCGGAGGCGCTTCTCAACAGCCGAATGGCTGGTCATCCAACGACGTCAGCTGCCCCCGAACACCATTTCGTGTTGCGCGGCTGACGCCGTAACCGGCTTGTCCTTTTAGCGGAAACGTTCACGCTCTGGGTGACCAGCCCTTCGGCTGTTGAGACGCATTTCCGGCATGCCGCCGGAACGACGGCTCGCAGACTTGCTGATGTCGAGCACGGTCTGAACCGGCGGGGAAGAAAACCCGCACCGCAACGCAGCATGTAACCGCTTCCAGCGAATGTTAGCGTCCGCTCTCCAGTCGCGGACCACACATGCATGGCAATCAGATCCCGGTGTCCTGAAGCGCGCGTCGGCCAAGTCCGGGATGGGCGGCGGGTCGCGCCGATCCTGCTCGGCGCCCTGCTCGCCTGGGCAACGGCCGCCGCCGCTGCGGCCCCTCTGCCGCCACGCAGTGACTGGACCGCCTCGGCCTCGTCGACGCAGGTCGACGCACTCGCGCCGCAGCACGCCATCGACGGCGACCCCAAGACGCGCTGGGGCGGTTCCTTCCTGCCCGGCCACTGGTTCCAGGTGGATCTGGGACGAGCGTCCGACGTCGGCGGTGTCGCAATCCTCTGGGACAGCGGATTCCCGGTGCGCTGGACGCTCGAGACCTCGCTCGACGGCACGCAGTGGGACATCGCCTACACCAGCACCGATTCGCGCGGCGACACCGACCTCATCGTGTTTCCCGCGCGCAGTGCGCGCTACGTGCGCATCGCGAGTCCGTCGAAATCATCCGACTGGGCGACGTCGATCTTCGAGTTCGAACCGCTCGCGGGCGATGCCGCACCGCAGCTCGACGGCCTGGCAGCCGGCGTCGACGGCGCCACGCTGTTCGCCACCGACGCGAAGCCGGGCCTCGTGGAAGGCGCAGGACCCACGCCCGGCACGCGGCAGCTCGATCTCGCACTGCCACGTGCAGACCAGATCGCCGGGCTCGAAATCTGGTGGAGTGGCCCGCGCAACGGCGCCACGCTCGAAGCGCGCGATGCCGATGGCCAGTGGCGCGTGCTGGCCGAAGATCCCGGCCGCGACGGCACGCGCTCGTGGCTCGCAGGCGACGCGCCGCTGTCGCCGACCGCCCTGCGCCTCGTCGTCGGCGAGGTCGACGGCCGCTCGCCCGCCATCGCACGCCTGCGCCTGCTCGGGCCGAAACAGCTGCTGACCCCGACCCGGCGCTACGAGATCGTCGCCTCGCGCGCGCACGGCGCGCTGTTTCCGTCCTCGCTGCACCAGCAACAGGTCTATTGGACGGCGCTGGGTATTCCCGCGGGCCGGCAGAAATCGCTGCTCGACGCCTACGGCAACCTCGAACCGTTCAAGGGCGGCCCGATGCTGCAGGCGGTCTGGCGCGGCAGTGACGGCAAGGCGCGTGTCGCCGACAACGATCCGCAGCGCCGCCACGCCCTGCGCGAGCGCTGGATGCCGATGCCCTCGGTCGAGTGGCAGGGCCAGCGCGATCTGACGATCCGCAACGAGGCCTTCGCGCTGGAACAGAACGGACAGCCGGTCACGCTGATGCGCTACCGCCTGCACAACCGCGGACGCCGGTCGATCGACGGCGCGCTGTCGCTGCTGGTGCGCCCGCTGCAGGTCAATCCGCCGTGGCAGCACGGCGGCTGGTCGCCGATCCGGCAGATCGCGATCGACGAGATCGCCGGCCACACGCGCGTGCGCGTCGACGGTCGCACCCTGCTGACCTCGATGACGCCCGTCGGCGCCGCCGGCGCCGCGCCCTTCGGCGCGCACGGCGACACCGAGATCACCTCCGCTGCCGCGCGCGGCACGCCACCCGACGCACGCGCGGCATCGGACGCATCCGGACTCGCCGCCGGCATGCTCTCGTATCCGGTGCGGATCGCGCCGGGCGCCACCCGGGACATCGTCATCGCGCTGCCACTGGGCACGACCGCACTCGATCCCGCAAAGGGCGAACTGACAGAACCCCCGGCGATCGATTTCGCCGCGCTCACCGGCGATGCCGCGACGCCCTCGGAGGCTTTCGATGCGCAGGCCGCGCGCATCGCCGCGGGCTGGACCGACCGCTTCGACACCTTCGACATCCGTCTGCCGGACCAGGACCTGGTCGACATGCTGCGCGCGCAGGGCGCGTACATGCTGATCAACCAGACCGGTCCGGCGATGCAGCCCGGACCGCGCAACTACAACCGCTCGTTCCTGCGCGATGGCGCCGCGACCGCCGCGGTGTTGCTGCGCATGGGCCAGCCGCAGATCGCGCGCGACTACCTGCGCTGGTACACCGACCACGCGCTCAATCCGAACGGCATGATCTCGCCGATCCTCAACGAGGACGGCAGCATCAATCGCGGTTTCGGGTCAGACATCGAGTACGACAGCCAGGGCCAGTACATCCAGCTCGTCGCCGATGTCGCGCGTCTCGACGGCGGTCCCGACACGGTGCGCGAGTACCTGCCGGCCGTGACCGCCGCGATGCGTTTCCTGCAGGAACTGCGCGAACGCACGCTCGTCGCCGGCTACATGGGCAGCCATTCGGCACCCGAACGCTTCCACGGCATCCTCGCGCCGTCGATCAGCCACGAAGGCTATTCCACGCCGACGCACAGCTACTGGGACGACTTCTACGGCATCAAGGGCTGGCACGACGGTGCCTGGCTCGCGGAGGCACTCGGCGATGCGGAGACCGCGGGCTGGGCGCGCGAACAGGGGCGTCTGCTGTCGGACTCGGTCGCCGCCTCGTTGCGCGCGACGATCGCGTGGAAAGGCATCGATTTCATTCCGTCCTCGGCGGATCTCGGCGACAGCGATCCCACCAGCGTGTCGATCGCACTCGATCCCACCGGCGCGCGCCACGTGCTGCCCGAGCGCGAACTGCGCACCACGTTCGACCGCTATCTCGCCAAGCAGTTTGGAGAGCGCAGCGGCCCGGATGCGTTGTGGGCCTACACGCCGTACGAGGTGCGCAACGTGCTGACCTTCGTGCATCTCGACCGCCCCGCCGATGCGCAGACCGTGCTGCAGGGCCTGCTCGCCGACCGCCGTCCACGCGCGTGGCAGATGTGGCCAGAGGTCGTGCACTCGCGTCCGCGCTATCCCGGCTACATCGGCGACATGCCGCATACGTGGATCGGCGCCGAATACGCGCGTACGCTCGTCGGCATGCTGCTGCACGAAGGCGACGACGGCCTGCATCTGTTGCCTGGCGCGCCCACGGCGTGGCTCGACGGCGACGGCCTGTCAGTGCGTGCGCTGCCGACCGCGTTCGGGCCGCTGACGATGGCGGCCAGGCAGTCCGGCGAGCAGCTCGACATCACCCTCGGCGATGGCCTCCGGGACGCGGTACCGGTGCAGGTGATCTGGCCGAACCGCACGCGCCCCACGTCGGTGCACGTCGATGGCCGCGCGGTGGACGACTTCGATGCGCGAGGCGTATGCCTGTCGAAGCCGTTCCGACGTCTCGAAGCGCGCTGGTAAACCAGCGCGCTCCACCTATCGTCAGTCCAGACGACGCGCCGGCAGCGTCAGCGCGGCGCGCGCGCCCGTATCGGCGGCCGACTGTCCGAGGACGACCGTGTAGTCGCCGGCGGCGATCCGCCAGCTGCGGTCGTCGGGGTGATAGTCCGCGAACAGGCGCGGCGCCAGCGCGACTTCGACCTCACGTGTTTCGCCCGGCTGCAGCTCGACGCGGTCCCAGCCGGCCAGGCGCATCGGCGTGGCGTGGCCCTGGGGCAGATGCACGTAGAGCTGCGGCACCGCGGCGCCTGCACGTTCGCCGGTGTTGCGCACGCTGAAGCGCGCGACGATGCGGTCGCCCTCCGCATGCAACTGCAGGTCGGATGTCGCGAACGTCGTGTACGACAGACCGTGGCCGAACGCGTAGCGCGGCGTCAGACCCTTGGCTGCGAACCAGCGATAGCCGACGTTGGCGCCTTCGATGTCGTAGTCGATCGTGTCCTCGGGCTTCTGCGCAGGCTTGAAGCCGAGCCCGGGAATCGTGGGCCGCGGCAGCTGCGAGACGTCGACCGGCCACGTCACCGGCAGATGCCCGGACGGATTCGCCGCGCCGGTCAGCAGGCGCGCGATCGCTTCGCCGCCGCGGATGCCGGGATACCAGGCCTGCAGCACACCGGGCACCGCATCGAGCCACGGCAGTTCGACCGGCCCATTGGTCTGCAGCACGACCACGCTGCGCGGATTGGCCGCGGCGACCGCAGCGATCAACGCGTCCTGCCCGTCGGGCAGACGCATGTCCGGCAGGTCGACCGATTCCGCGGCCCACTGCGTGGCGAACACGATGGCGACATCGGCTTCGCGTGCGAGCCGCGCGGCAGCCGCGCGGTCACGACCGTCGACGTAGTCGATGCGCGCATCCGGCAGCGCGTCGCGCAAGGCGAGCAGTGGCGACGACGGCTGGAACATCACCGGCCCCGGCCAGGTCGTCGGCGCGAGCCCGGTGACGGCGCTGGTGCCGCGCGACGTCCAGCCGACCATCGACGAACCGCCGCCGGCGATCACGCCCTTGTCGGCATGTCCGCCGATCACCGCGATACGGCGCACGCCGGGTGCGAGCGGCAGCACGCCGTTCTCGTTGCGCAACAGCACCGCGCCGGCCTCGGCCGTGCGCTGCGCGACATCGAAGCCGATCGCATCGAGCGCGTCGTCGACCGGCTGGCGCTGCGGCGGGTGTTCGAACGCACCGACGGCGATGAAGCTGCGCAGGATGCGGTGGACCATGTCGTCGAGCCGCGCCTGCGGCACCACACCGGCGCCGACCGCCATGCGCAGCGGCCCGTCGAAGTACACGGCCTTGTCGAACACCTCGCCTGCCGACTGCTGGTCGAGACCGGCGTTCGCCGCCTTCGATGCGCTGTGCACGCCGCCCCAGTCCGACATCACGTAACCGGGATAGCGCCAGTCGCGCTTGAGCACGTTGTTGAGCAGTTCCTCGTGCTCGCAGCCGTAGGTACCGTTGATGCGGTTGTAGCTGCACATCACCGAGCCGGGCTGGCCGATCTCGATCGCGACGTGGAACGCGAGCAGATCGGATTCGTGCATCGCCCGGTCGCCGATCTGCGCGCTGTGGAAATTGCGCGCGGTCTCCATGTCGTTGAGCGCGTAGTGCTTCATCGTCGACAGCACGTGCTGCGACTGCACGCCGCGGATCGATTCGCCGACCAGCGTGCCGGCGAGCAGCGGGTCTTCGCCCGCGTATTCGAAGTTGCGGCCGTTGCGCGGATCGCGCTGCAGATTGACGCTGCCGGCCAGCAGCACGTTAAAGCCCTGGCGCCAGGCTTCGCGACCCATGGTCTCGCCGCCCTTGAAGGCGATGTCGCGGCTCCAGGTCGACGCGGTCATCGGGCCCGAAGGCATCGCCGTCGCGTGATCACCCGCGCGCGCACCGCCGGGATTGGTCACGCCGAGGCCGGCATCGACCAGCCCCTGCGCCGGAATGCCCAGGCGCGGAATCGGCGCCACGTAACCGGCGGCGGTGAGCGCCTCTTCAGGCTTCTTCTCGCCGATCGCAAAGCGACTGCGGATCAGCGCGAACTTCTCGTCCTGGGTCATCGCCGCAACGAGCAACGCGGCGCGCGCATCCGGCGACTTGCCGACGTCCATCCACGGCTGCGCGCCGGTCGCGTCCTGCGCGAACGCAGGCGTGGCCACCAGCAGCGCGCACACCAGCATGCGCGTCGACATCTGGGTCTTCATCGAACTCCCCTCCCCTCGAATGTGGTGCAGGCGCGGCCCATGCGCGCGACAGGCCCTGTTGGGGCGACCCGTCGCGGCCATGGGCCGCGCCTGCCTATCAGTGACCCGCGGACGCGCGTTTCCGGGCGCGTCCACGGGGTGTCGCGTCTCAGCCCGCGCCCGCGATCCGCACTTTCGCGCCGGCCCGCGTGATGCGCAGTTCGTTGCCGTCCCACTGCGCCGCCTGGCCGTCGATCGTCGTCGCACCCGGCACGCTCTCGTAGGGCCACTGCAGCACCAGGCCGCCCTCCGGCAGCCCGCTGCCGGCCGCGATGTCGAGCAGCAGCGCATCGCCGTCGCGACGCAGCGAGTAGCCGACGGTGCCCTGCGGCGTCCGCATGCCACGCAGCGCGACGCCCTCGTTCAACCAGTCGGCCGGCACGCCGGCGGCGAGCACCAGGCTGTCGTCGACTTCGCGCACGTAGGCGAACATGTCCAGCGCGGAGCGCACGAAATCCGAGCCCACCCAGGCATGCGGCAGATCGCCGAGGAAGAACGGCTTGCGCGGCGTCGGCGTCACCACTTCGCCCCATTGGTTCCATGGCTGCGGCGCGCGATGGCCGAAGAACCACTCGCGCACTTCGGTCGCACGCTCGCGCCAGCCCAGACGCACGAAGGCAGCAACGTTGCGCCATTCGTAGGGTGTGTAATTCTCCCACTGTTCGCGGCCGTCGCGGCGGGCGGAGAACTTCTCCCAGTAACGCTCGAAGGTGTTGGTCAGCAGCGGCTCGGGCAGACGGCCCTGCTCGCCGCCGGGGGCGAGCGCGATCGTCGTGGAGGTCGCGTCGAAATCACCGAGTTCGGCGGCACCGGGCAGGAAGTCGATGCCGTGCTGCTCGGCGGCCTTGCGCAGCGAGGCATCCAGATCGACGCGGAACTCGTCGCGCGCGGCGGCCATGCGCTTGGCGTCGTCCGGCTTGTCCAGCGCCTCGGCGATCTCCACCGCGTCCTTGTAGCCGCGCAGCGCCCAGAAGTTGTCCCAGTACGAATGCATCGGCTTGGCCGAATAGCCTTCGTGGCTGATCGAGGCCGGCATCATCCCGTAGAAGGCCGCGTTGAGCTTGCGGTTCTCCTCGGTGCGCTCGCTGGCGCGCAGTTCTTCCATGTAGGCGTACGCGCCCAGCACGTGCGGCCACATCTTCTGTAGGAAGGCGTCGTCGCCGGTGTAGCGCCAGTACTCGGCGATGTTGAAGATCAGCTCGCCGTGGCTGTCGTTCTCCGGCACCGGATCACTGCCGCGATCGTCGACACAGCACGGCACCTTGCCATTGTCGAACTGGTACGGGGCATAGAACTCGACGTAGTCCTTGACGACTTCCGGACGGCCCATACGCAGCAGGCCTTCGGAGATCATCGCGCCGTCGCGGATCCAGCTGCGCGCGTACGAGCGCGTGCCCGGCTGCAGACGCGGCCCGATGCGCGAGATCAGCATGTGCGCCAGCGACGTGCGCAGCGTATCGGCGAGATCCTTGCCCGCTGCCGGCACGTCGAAGCCGACTTCATCGAGCTTGCCGTGCCACTCGCGCGCCATCGCGTCCTGCATCGACTGCGCGTTCCAGTTCGACGGCGCGCTCGCCATCTCGCCGGTCATCGGAATCAGTAGATCGAACTCGCGCGACTCGCCCGGCGCCAGACGCACGGTGTAGACCAGCGCACCGGACGCCATTTTCTGCGGATCGTCCACCGCGGTCGTCGTCGGCCAGGTGCCGGTCGCCAGATGCTCGACGTCCATGCCGGCGTCGAACGTCGTGGCGAACGCGGCCTGCGCCGGCTGCCGCGCGAACACGCGCGGCGTGCCGTCGACGCGCACGCCGTCGGTGGTGACGGCGAGCTGGCGCAGCGGGCTGACGCCGCCGGTGATGTTGAGGAACTGGGTCGGCGGATTGACCTGCATCGGCCGCACCGCGAGCGCGAGCTGGTAATCGCGCGCTTCGCCGCCCGGATTGCTGAGCCGGTAACGCGCGACCAGCTGCGAATCCTCCGGCGTGCCGCGGGCGAAACCGGTTACCCGCAGGCCCAGCGCATCGTGGGTCCAGTCCACGCTGGGAATCGGCAGGTAATCGTCCTGCAGGGTCTGCGCGATCTGCGCGTCGGCCCAGGTCACCAGTGTGTCGCCGACGCGCACGAAGGGTTCGATCGAGAAGCCGCCGGCCGCGACTTCGATCGCACCGTCCTCGCCGATCAGGCCCTGTTGCAGGCCGCCGTCGATGCCGAGGATCGTCCAGTAGGTCTGCTCGCCGCTGAAACCGCGCGGGAACTGGCCCCTGGGCCGGTCCTTGGCGACCGCTTCCAGCACGTCGTTGGGATGCTCGGACATCGCCAGCGGCTGCACGGCGACTTCGCGCAGGGCGAAACCGTCGGCCGGGCCGGCGCGCAGATCGAGGCCGATGTAGCGCGCCTCGGCTTCGGGCAGCGCCAGCCAGTCGACGTCGCCATTGCCTTCGGTCACTTCACGCACGGGCGTCCACTGCTCGCCATCGGCGGACAGCGACACGGCATAGCTCGACGCGTGACGCCCGGGCTGCCATTGCAGGCGCAGACCGCCGAACTCGCGCACCTTGCCGAGATCGAGCACCACGTTCTGCGGCGCCGCCGCGGTGGTCCATGCGCTTTCGGCATTGCCGTCGACGAGGTTGCCCACACCCTCGGGCGTCGTCGTCGACGCGGCGCTGGCGGTCAGCGGCGAGGTGTCGTCGGGCGGCAGCGTTTCGAACGTGAGCTGGTCGAAACAGACCGTGCCCTTGCCCCCGGCGTTGTTGTAGATCGTGAACTCGAGCTTCTCGGTCGCGCGCAGGGTCTTGTCCTGTTCCGGACCCCAGGCCTTGTCGATGTGGCGCTTGCGGTAGCGGATGTCGGTCCACTCGGTCGGGAAGTCGTACTTCGGCCGGTTGACCCACCACACGTTGTCGCCGCTGGCGTCGATGACCTTGAACTGCAGATCGTTGGCCGGCGATTCGCCGCGCATGCGGAACGCGAAGCGGTAGTTCTCCGGGTACGTCATCTTCAGATCGCGCTGGATGCCGACATGGCCGGACACGCCGTTGTAGTCGTAGTCCAGGCACAGCGCCTTGCCGCCATCGACGTCGACCTGGCGCAGCGTGCCGGTGACCTGGTTCGAGGTCACGACGGTCCACGTCGACGGATCGTCGAAGTCGTCGAGGATGCGGACGCCCTCGCCCGCCGCGGGCGCGGCAGTGTCGCCGGTCGGCGTCGGCGCGACGTTGCAGGCCGCGAGCGCGGCGGTCAGCGCGGCGATGCCGGCGACGCGTGCGATGCGGGAACGGTCGGACGACGCGATGGCGACGTCAGCCAGCGTCATGTCGGTGTCGGCAGGCGCGCGCGTGGCGCGGGTGTCGAGGTTCTTCATGCGGTGCGGTGGCTCCGTGGTTCGGACGGGTGTTGCGGATTGATCTGAAGCCGCGCTCGCGCGCGATGTCGCGGTACTGGAATCGCTTCACCACGCGATTCACACAAGAGGATTTCGCTGCCGTCCATGGCGAAACCGCACAGGCGCCGGATGGTCCGGCCATGCCATCCGTGGCATGGCGTTCGCAAGCCCGCGGACCTGTGGTCCGCAAGCGGGCTTGCTCACCCCTTCACGCTGCCGAGCAGCAGGCCCTGGATGTAGTAGCGCTGCAACGCGAGGAACAGCAGCAGCACCGGAATCACGGTGACCACGGCGCCGGCCATCATCATCTCGACGTCCTGGATGTGCTCGCGCGACAACGCGGCCAGCGCGACCGGCAGCGTGTAGTTGGTCTGGTCGGTCAGCACGATCAGCGGCCACATGAAGTCGTTCCACGCGGCCATGAAGGTGAAGATGGTCAGCGTGACCAGGACCGGCTTGAGCATCGGCAGCACGATCTGGAAGAAGATCCGCATCTCGCCGGCGCCGTCGATGCGCGCGGCTTCGAGCAGTTCGTCGGGAATCGAACGCGCGTACTGGCGCACCAGGAAGATGCCGAACACCGTTGCCAGCCCCGGAATGACGACGGCGCCGAAACTGTTGACCAGCCCCATGCCCTTCATCATCAGGAACAGCGGCAACATCGCCACCTGCGCAGGAATCACCAGCGCGGCGAGCAGGATCTGGAAGATCCGCTCGCGGCCCTTGAAGCGCAGCTTGGCGAAGGCGTAACCCGCCATGGTGTTGATCAGCAGCGCGCCGACCGTGATCGCCGCCGAGATCATCAGGCTGTTGGCGAAGTAGCGGCCCATGCCGGCGCGCGCGAACAGCTCGTGATAGTTGTCGAACGTAATGGCCGAGGGCAGCAGCGGCGGCGGAAACCCGCTCGCCTCGCCGGTCGGCATGAACGACACCGACAGCATCCACGCCAGTGGCGCGAGCGCGACGACCGCCAGCGCGATCAACGCGCCATTGACCGCCCAGGCCGACCAGCGCGTCGCGCCGACTTCGTGATACGCCGCGATCCGGCTCATACCAGCTCCCGCTTGCGCCCGAAGCGCAGCAGCAATGTGGTGACGCCGAGGATGATCAGGAACAGCAGGAACGCCACCGCCGATGCGCGGCCGAGGTTCCACCACATGAAGCCTTCCTCGTACATGAAGTACAGCACGCTGACCGTGCTCTGCAGCGGATCACCGCGCGTCATGACGTAGGGCTCGGCGAACAGCTGGAAATAACCGGACACGGTGATCACCGCGACCACCAGCAGCACCGGCCCGAGCATCGGCAGCGTGACGTGCACGAACTGCTTCCAGCGCGAGGCACCGTCGATGCGCGCGGCCTCGTACAGGTCTTCCGGAATCGCGGCCAGGCCGGCGATGAAGATCACCATGTTGTAGCCGAAGTTCTTCCACACGGCGAACAGGATGATCGTCGGCATCGCCCACGCGGGATCGCCCAGCCAGTCGACCGGCGCGACGCCGATGTGACCCAGCGCCCAGTTCACCAGGCCGTAGCTGGTGTGGAACAGATAGCGCCAGATCACCGCGACCGCGACCAGCGTGGTCACCACCGGTGCGAACAGCGCGGTGCGGAACAGACCCTTGAAGCGTGCGACTTTTGCGTTGAGCAGCAGCGCGGCGCCGAGCGAGACGCCGATCGACAGCGGCACGCCGACGACGACGAAATACGCGGTGTTGCCGAGTGATTTCCAGAACAGCGGCGTCTGCAGCAGATCGAAATAATTGCCCAGCGCGACGAAGCGCAGGTTCGACATGTCCGACAGTGCGTAGAGATCGAAGTCGGTCAGGCTCAGCAGCAGCGCCGACGCCACCGGAATGCCGAAGAAGATGCCGAGCACGATCAGCGCCGGGCCGGCGAAGATCCAGCCTGCGGTACTAGCGCGCATGGGCGGCACCCCGGTCAATGGTGGGCGACGCGCCGAGCGCACCGCCGGCCTTGCCTTCTTCCGCCTCGCGCTCACGCACCCAGCGACGCTTTTCGAGCAGCGTGTCCACGCGCGCGTCGAGCGCCTCCAGCGCCGCGTCCTGCGCCATGCCGCCGCGCACCACGCGTTCGCTCATCAGGCGCATTTCCTGCACGATCCGCTCCCACTCCAGCACCTTCGGCGTCGGCTCGACGCGTTCGAGCTGGTCGCGGAACGCCTGGGCGTACGGGTCTTCGCGCAGCTGCGGGAATTCCCAGGTGCTGCGGCGCGGCGGCAGATTGCCGATCATCGCGTGGAAACGCTGCTGGATCTCGGGGCGCGACAGGAATTCCATCAGCTGCCAGCTCGCGTCCTTGTTCGGCGAATCGCGGAACATCACCAGTGACGTGCCACCGGCGATGCCCGCACCCGGACCATCGGGACCGGGCAATGGCGCCGTGCCCCACTGGTCCTGCAGTTCGACCGGCAGGCGGGTGCGGAACTCGCGGATGTTCCACGGACCGGAGACATAAAAAGAAAAGAAGCCGCGACCGAATTCGTCCCAGACGTTGGAGATCTGGGTTTCCGACATGCGCGGCGCCCAGCCCTGTTCGAACATGTTGGTGTAGAAGCCCAGCGCGCGACTGAAACCGGGGCTGGTGAAGTTGCCGCGGCTGTCGTCGTCGCGCAGCAGCGGATCGCGCTGCTGCAGACCGAACGACAGCAACTGCTCGAACTCGTTGAGCGGCAGCATCACCGCGTAGCGATCCGGCCCGACGTGCGCCTTGACCGCCGCCATCGCGGTTTCCCACTCCTGCCACGTGCGCGGCAGGGTGTCGACACCGGCCGCGGCGAGGATGTCCTTGCGGTAGAAGATCAGGCGCGTGTCGACGTACCACGGCACGCCGAGCAGCGTGTCGTCGACGACGTTGGTGTGCCAGACACCGGGAAAGTAGTCGGATTCCTCGATGACGTCGGACGCGTCGACCCGCGACTGCAGCGGCTCCAGCGCACCGAGCACCGCGAATTCCGGCACCCAGGTGTTGCCGAGCTGACAGATGTCGGGCAAGGCATCGGCCGCAAATGCGGTCAGCAGTTTTTCGTGCGCGGAGGTCCAGGGAATCTGCTGGATCTCGACCCGGATGTCCGGATGCTCGCGTTCGAAATCGCGCACCAGTTCCGACACGACCTCAGCCTCGCGGCCCATCGCCCAGAAGCGGACGACGGTCTGTTCGTCGCGCCGCGCGCAGGCTGCGAGCAGCACCAGCGCGAGCAACAGACAGACGAGGCGCGCCGCCGCAGGGATGTGACGGGCGCCGAGATCGCATCGGAATGCGCGCAAGGGCTTACTCCGCCGGAACCGGATCGGAGGCGCGCGACGGCGCCGGGGCCGGCGTGCGGCCATCGCGGTCGGACGTCTGGTTCGCAGCGCGCGACTCGGCGATGCCCATCGAGCGTGCCATCGCCGCCTCGGCGTCCGGCGGACCGGAATCCTTGGGCTCGTCCTCACCGGCCAGCCAGCCGCCGGTGAAGCCCGCGCGCTCCAGACCGGCGCGGATGTACGGATTCTTCTTCATCACGTTCCAGACGAAGTCGTTCCGGTAGTTCGCGATCATCGCCAGGATCGGGCCCTGGTCGATCGCGATGTAGTCGCTCGCCACCCAGCCCTTGCCCGGCACGATGCGACCGGTCTTCAGCGGCACGCCTTCGTAGGTGAAGCTCGGGTTGAACGAATCGAGGAAGCCGTAGCTCGAGTACAGATAGTCACCGTAACGCCGGTGCATCTCTTCGGTTGCCGGAATCACGATCTCGGGCGCGAACGCGATCGAGGCGACCGCCGCCGTCGGCGCGATGGTGCCGTCGTCGAACGCCACGTCCAGGCCTGCGCCGCGTGCGCTGTAGTGCCGGAACTCGCGCTGCTCGCCGTTGAAATCCTGGTCGGTACGCTGCGGACCGTCGCTGGCGGTCAGACCCCAGACGTTCTCGCCGTAGTCCTTCCAGCCCATCGGATTGTCGATCGCGTACTGGCGCTGCGCATACGTCGCGCGGCGGCTGTTCTCGAAGTAGTCGATGCCGCGGCGCTGCATGTAGTCGTCGCGGATGCCGCGGAAATCCACCCACACGTGCGTGTACTGGTGACCGAAGTGCGGTGCGAAGCTCAGGTATTCCTGGCCGCGGAATACGCCCCACAGCTTGTCGTAGGTCCGCGTCCAGACTTCCCAGGCTTCCGGACCGACCGGATGCGTCGGCGAGCCGAGCGCGAGGATGTAGACCAGCATCGCCTCGTCGTAACCGGTCCAGTCGTGCTCGATGAAGCCGCTCTCGGGATACCAACCCATCGAGATCAGCGGCTTGCGCTGCTGCAGGAACGGCCAGCGCACGTTGCGGTACAGCTTGTCGGCCAGTTCGCGGATCTCGACCTCGCGCGGGTCGTCGCGGTCGTAATACGACTGCGCGAACAGCACACCCATCATCAGCAGGCCGGTATCGACGCTCGACAGCTCGACCCACGGCTCGAAGCGGTGGCCGTCCTGCATGTCGATGAAGTGATAGAAGAAGCCCTGGTGGCCCGCGGTGCCGGTGGCCTGCGGGCCCATCTTGACGCTGCTGAAGAACTTCAGCGTCGTCAGCGTGCGATCCACGGCCTGCGTGCGGCTCACCCAGCCACGCTCGATACCGATCGGATACGCGGTCAATGCATAGCCCACCGCGGCGACGCTCGAGAACGGACGCGACGGAAAGCGGTCCGGGGTCAGGCCGTTGACCTCGTTGGTCGTGTCCCAGAAATACTGGAACGTGCGGCGCTCGATGTCGGCGAACAGCGGCGGCAGTTCCGGCGGGCCCTTCACTTCTTCCACGGGCGCAGCCACCTCCGGCACCTGCTCGATGGGCCCCGGTTTCGGTGGCGGCACA
The DNA here is from genome assembly GCF_036584485.1 of Luteimonas flava. Classification (NCBI taxonomy): domain Bacteria; kingdom Pseudomonadati; phylum Pseudomonadota; class Gammaproteobacteria; order Lysobacterales; family Lysobacteraceae; genus Luteimonas; species Luteimonas flava. The sequence continues at coordinate 1,315,273 of NZ_JAZHBM010000001.1, forward strand.
TCGGGTTCGGCAGGTGCCTGCTTGCCGCAGCCGGCCAGGAACAACGCGGCAAGCGCGACGAGCATCAGGAGTTGGAACGCACGGAGACGGGATTGCATCGTGAAGGAAACCTCGCGCTGAAATCGTTTACAGGGGCCAGTATAAAACTGCCGGTCGCCCGAAGGGGACCGGCAGCGGGGTTTTTTACCAGTCGATACCGAAGGACAGCTTGAACGTACGCGTTGGGAGCAGAATCTCATTGCCGCTGCGCGAACCGAAGTTCTCGTTGACAGTGAGCTGCGCGTCATTAGCGCCCCAGCCACCACGGTTCAAGTCGTACTGGTTCCAGTTGCGCCAATTGAACGCGTTGAGCACGTCGGCGCGCACCTTGAACGAGATATCGGTACCGGTGTCCCAACGCCGCTCAAGCGAGAAATCGAACTGCTTGAACCCGAACGTGCCGTCAGGTGTATAGGGATCGTAGAAGCAGTACGGATTGCCTCGTGCCGGATCGGCGATGCAGTTGGTTGCGTTGCGAGGCGTCGGGCTCGCGACGATCAGTTTGGCGCTGAACGTCGTCTCCCATGGAAGCTCGTAGATGCCCGAGAGCACGAGACGATGCCGGGCCAGACCGGTGGAACGATAGAAACGCTGGTCGACGCGCGAGCCGTCGAAATAGAACGACTCGCCGTTCGATGCGTCTGAACGGTTCTCTTCCGCATCGCTAAACGTGTAGGCCACATTGAATCCCCAGCCCGAATCTTCGGTGTAGGGCTTGTCGAACGACAGCAGCAGCGAGTTGAGGTTGTACTCAATGCCGTTGTCACCAAGGATCAGGTTGCCGTAACCGGGAATGGGCTGATCAAACGGCGCGCCGCCCCACGTCGCGTCGGGAGCGCCCGCAACACGATGGAAGCTGCCGTCCTCGTACCGGTTGCCGAGACGGAAGTAGATGCCGTCGCGACTGCGGATATGCGCGACGGTCGCCGAGGTGCTCCAGTTGTGGCCCATCACCTGCCACTGGCTGCGGATACCGAGACTGAACTGGTCGGAGTACGGCGTTTTCAGATCGTTGTTGAGTGCGTACACCTCGCCACCCGAGCGCGGGTTCGCAGCCGTATAGGCAGCGATGCCTTCCGGGGTCAACAGTGCTGGATCGAATGGCACACAGTTCGACGCGGTTGCCGAATCGCAGGGATGCAGCGGCGTGTCGAAGCGGATTTCGTAGCCGGTGAAGGCGCCACCGTAATATTCACGTGCCATCTGGTCGAAGATGTTGCGATCGTACGCGCGACCCGCACCACCGAAGAGTACGTGGGTCTCGTCACCGCTCAGATCGTATGAAAAGCCGAGTCGCGGCTGCCACGCATTCTTCTGGTTCTTTCGGTTCCGGCCGTTGCTGATGAAGTCCTCACGGTTGTAATCGGCGTTGTCAAGATTGCTCCAGCCGCGTATTGCCGCTGCGATGCCGGGGTCCATTACGTTGTCGGTGTAGCTGGGGTTGTCCTCGTAGTCCCAGCGCAGACCGAGATTGAGCGTCAGCCGATCGTTGACCTCCCAGTCGTCCTGGATATAGATGCCGAACTGCTTGTTGCTCGACTCCACGTTCGGATTGCGGCCCTCCAACGGTGCGGAGAACGTGATGCGATACGGCTGCGTCAGACCTTCGTTGACATCGTAGAAGTACTGCGGGAACGGGGGATTCTGCTGGAAGGCATTGAGGTCAACCTGTTTGTACTTCACACCCATCTTGACGGTGTGACCCTCCCATCCGAAGAAAGTCAGATCGTTCTGGAAACCGACGCCACGCTGGCCTTTGTCTTGGAAGGTCGGACCGCCGCCAACGTTGAGCACGCCCAGATCGAGGACGGCGGGGTTATTGGGGTCGATGATCGTGTAACGCAGTCCGGGCGCCGCCGTCACCGGCACCGGGTTGTAAGCAGCTTCTTCGAACGTGATGTGGGCATCGTTCAACCAGTCCGTACTGCTGAACTGATAGCGCAGATCCACGCGCGTCTCATCGTTGGTGAAATTGGTCGCAAACGACGGCGTGCTGATGTCGTTTCCGGGACTGATTGAATCCTCTTCCCGGTATCGCAGCGACAGTTCGATCAAATGCGCGTCGGCCAGCTGCAGGCTGAGCTTGCCGAAGTAGAGGTCCTGATTGAACGGGACGCTGTAGCCGCCGTAGAGGCCAGCGAGATCGGCCGGTAGCTGTGACGGGTCGAACACCGTCGGTGGCCGCGTGTCCTTCGGTACCACGAAGTCCTTGGCGTCATACGCAACGAAGAAGTGCAGACGATCACGGATGATCGGGCCACCGAGGGTGACACCGTACTGCTCTGTCACCTGCTTCTGCTGCACGCCATCCTGGATCTCGCGCGGCGTTCTTGCCGTCCACTCGTCCGCGGTGCGGTCCCAGAAGAAGCTACCGCTGAAGTCATTGGTACCCGACTTGGTGACGGCAGTCACCGCTGCGCTGCTGATCTGGTCGTACTCGGCCTTGTAATTCGAGGTAATGACCTTGTATTCGCCGATCGCAGACTGCGGGAACGGATTGCCGCGACTGTCGTCCTGACCAGTGATGCCGCCCGGCGTCACGTAGTTCTTCTGGCCTACGCCATCGATGAACACATTGATGTTGTTCGACCCCTGCGCACCGCTGCGCAGCTGGGACTCGGTCCCGTTGGGCGAATTGACGAACTGCATGCCCGGAACGGTGTCGGCAAAAGCCAGAAAGTTGCGCGAATTCTGCGGCAAGGATTCGATCTGCTTTTGCGACACGTAAGTCGCGATTTCAGACGTCTTGGTCTCAACCAATACGTCAGCGGTCACGGTCACCGCGTCCAGATCCGTGGCTTCCCCTGTCGGCGCCGCTTCGGCAACACCTCCCACGCCCAGGTTGAGCGTGGCGGTCTGGCCGATCGCGACAGTCACCGTCTGCGAAGTGCTCTGTCCGTTGGCTTCGACCTGCAGCCGGTACGTGCCTGGCGGAAGACCCGCAAGGTTGTAGCTGCCGTTCGCGCTCACGCCGACGCTCCGGCTCAGACCGGTGGCCGTGTTCACAGCCGTAATGCGTGCATCGGTTGCTGGCGTGGAGTCCACCATCACCTGGCCGCGGATCGTGGCGGACGTGGACTGGGCCAGCAGCGCGGGCGCCGCCATCGCCAGGCAACCGCCCAGCGCGATACTGAGAAGTGAGCGCGAGAAGGCGCGCGGCCGGGTGTCGCTGTGTGTCATGTCGTCGGTCTCAATCTTCAGGGGATGTTTGTACGGACGGCATTCCCGCCGTCCTGTGTGCCGCGAAGCGGCGGTGTCACCTCGAACGTCCGTCGGAAAGACCCACGACACATTCGCCGGCACGCGACGTCACGCGTGTGCCCCTGCACACACGGTGATGCGTCGGTATCGGACTTGATGTCATGCAACCCCTCCCAAGGCGCCGACGTCGACCGGTCATGACCGGTTCGACGGCTCTCCACTGGACGATGAGGCAGTGGCAGTGCCACTCGAATCACGGATCACGAGCGCGGGCTCGAGCAACGCGGTATGGACCGCGACCTCTGCATTCCCCGCATCCTCGATCTCCAGCAACGCCTTCAATGCGCGCGCGCCCAGTTCAGCGATGTCGACGCGCATCGTCGTGAGCGATGGGTGAACGTAGCGTGCAAGTGGAATATCGTCGAAGCCCACGACCGCGATGTCCGCAGGTGTGCGCACGCCACCGCGGCCGAGTGCATACAGACAGCCGATCGCCATCATGTCGTTCGCGGCGAACACCGCATCGGGTCGTGCATCGAGCGCGAGCAGCGCCTGCCCCGCACGATGTCCGGAGTCTTCGTCGAACTGGCCCGGCAGCTCCCAATGCGTGTACGTCTCGCCTGCGGCCGCCAGTGCATCGCGATAGCCGCGCTTGCGCTCGCGTGCGTCGTCGTTGTCTTCGGGTCCGTCGATGAAGGCGATGCGCGTGTAACCCGCGTCGACCAGATGCGCGACCATCGCCCGCGCGCCGCCGTAGTTGTCGATGCCGACCGACAGCTGCGGCCGGCCCTGCGCGGCATTGATCAGCACCATCGGCAGGCTGGCGTCGACGTTGCGTTCGAGAAAGTCGACGTCGTGCACGTAGGGCGACATCAGCAGCAGGCCGTCGACGCGGCCGCGCATCGCACGCAGGGCGGCGCCCTGCTCTTCCGGGTTGCCGTGATAGCTCGACACCAGCAGATGCTGACCGCGGGTGCGCGCCACCTGGTCGATACCGCGCATCAGTTCGGAGAAGAATTCGCCGTGGATGTCGGGCAGCACCACCCCGACGGTCTGGGTGCGCCGGCTGCTGAGGCTGCGCGCGGCGTGGTGCGGGCTGTAACGCAGTTCGGCGGCGACGGCCAGCACCCGCTCGCGCACTGCTTCGGCGACGTTCTGGTGGCCGTTGAGGGCGCGCGACACCGTCGCAACCGACACACTGGCGGCCTTGGCCACATCCTTGATCGTCACGCTCAAACCGCACCCTCCCGCTCTCGCGATGGGCCGGACTGTAAGCGTTTCCACAATGTCATGTAAACCGGATGTAACGAACAATCGATGCTGCACTGCACTATAAAAGCCGCGATCTGCAGCCTATTTCGTCGATCGTGCCGTGGCGATCAGGGCAGCACCGGGCGGAACGGCCGCACGTCGACGCGCACATAGACGCCGGCCTCCACGTACGGATCGGCGTCCGCCCAGGCCCGCGCATCGGCCAGTGACTCGAACTCGGCGATGACGATGCTGCCGCTGAAGCCCGCCGGGCCCGGATCCTCGGCATCGATCGCCGGGCACGGGCCCGCCAGCAGCAAGCGGCCCGCATCGCGCAGCGCGATCAGGCGTGCAAGGTGCGCCGGGCGTGCCGTGCCACGACGCGCGAGCACGTCCTCGCCGTCATAGCCTTCGATCGCGTACCACATGGGCGTCCCCTGTCCGTTCGTGAGGCGCGCAGTGTAGCGAGCGCGCCCGCTGGACAGGTCCGGCAGGCACCGCGTACTCTGTGCACCAGCATCCGGCCAGTTCGCCGCCCGTCACGTCTGCAGACGCTGCCGCACGCGGTCGCCCCACCGGCCCGGTCCAACGCCCTTCCGATCTCCGCGCCTGCCCTGCATGCAGACGCGCTTCGCGCTTGGCGACGACCGACCCAGACGAAGATGTTCCGCAGCACCGTTGTCCCCGCGCCGGCCCGAGCCGCGCAACCGACCGGATCCGCTTTCCCGCGGCCCGCCGAGCCGTCGCCCCGCCCTGCCAGCGATCCACTGCCCGTGATCCACTCTCCGCGCCCGAGCGCCCCGCTGCTGTTGCCTATCGAATGACACAGCCTGCATCCGACGCCAAGGCGTCCGCCAATGCCGCCCAGCCGCAGCAGCAGGAATTCCCGCTGGCGCTGGTGCATGGCCAGCCGGTGCTGCAGATTCCGCAGGATCTGTACATCCCGCCGGATGCGCTGGAAGTCATCCTCGACGCGTTCGAGGGCCCGCTCGACCTGTTGCTCTACCTGATCCGCCGCCAGAACCTCGACATCCTCGACATCCCGGTCGCCGACATCACCAGGCAGTACGTCGCCTACATCGGCGTGATGCAGGAGCTGCGGTTCGAACTCGCCGCCGAATATCTGGTGATGGCCGCGATCCTGGCCGAGATCAAATCGCGGATGCTGCTGCCGCGTCCGCCCGTCGAAGAAGGCGAGGAAGGCGACCCGCGCGCCGAGCTGGTGCGCCGGTTGCAGGAATACGAACGGTTCAAGCAGGCGGCCGAAGACATCGACCGGCTGCCGCGCCAGGATCGCGACACCGCGCCGGCGCAGGCCACGTTGCCCGAGCGCACGATCAACCGCGATCCGCCGCCGGTCGATCTGCGCGAGATGCTGCTGGCGCTGCACGACGTGCTCAAGCGCGCCGAGCTGTTCACCGGCCATGCGATCCGTCGCGACGCACTGAGCGTGCGCCAGCGCATGGGTGAAGTGCTGACCCGGCTCACCGGCGGTCATTTCCACCGTTTCGAGTCGCTGTTCGAACCCGAGGAAGGCCGGCTGGGCGTCGTGGTGACGTTCCTGTCGATCCTCGAACTCACCAAGGAACGCCTGCTCGACATCGTGCAGGAGGCGCCGCTGGCGCCGATCTACATCAAGTCGCTCGCCGATGCCGACGGCGCCGCGCCGCCGACGAACTTCTCCAGCGAGTTCGACGATGACGTCCCCGAACCCGCCCAGTCCTGACCACCGACCGGATTTCCATAATATCCCGATGGAACAGACCTTCATCAACCGCATCGTCGAAGCGGCCCTGCTCGCCTCGTCGCAGCCGCTGACCGTGGCGCAGCTGGAAACGCTGTTCACGCTCGACGAACCCGCGCCCGAGGGCAGCCTCAAGCAGGCGCTCGTCGATCTGCAGGCCGCCTGCGCCGATCGCGGCGTGGAGCTCGTGGAACTGGCCTCGGGCTGGCGCTACCAGGTGCGCGGCGACGTGCACGGTTGGGTCTCCCGGCTGTGGACCGAGCGCCAGACCAAGTACACGCGCGCCACGCTGGAAACCCTGGCGCTGATCGCCTATCGCCAGCCGATCACCCGCGGCGAGATCGAGCAGGTGCGCGGTGTGGCGACCAACAGCAACATCATCAAGGCGCTCGAAGAGCGCGAGTGGATCCGCGTCGTCGGCCATCGCGACATGCCCGGCCGTCCGGAACTGCTCGGCACGACCAAAGGCTTCCTCGATTACTTCGGCCTGCGTCGTCTCGACGACCTGCCGCCGCTGTCGGAACTCAAGGATTTCGCCGAGCTCGATCCGCAGATGCGCTTCGCCGGCACCGACGCCGCGGACCGCTCGGTCGGTGGCATCGCGTCCAACGACGACACCGTCGCTGACGACGCCGATCCCGACACCGACGACGCAGACAACATTACAGACGGCGCGGACGAAGGCAGTGATATCGCCGCCGACGACGACGTTCCGCACGACGTGCAGGACGCCGGAGCAGCACCCGGAGACGACGACGGCGACAGCGCCGGCGACGCCTCCGAAGACGACACCCAGACCCCGTCGGACAGTCCGTCCGACGACGACACCGCAACACCCAACGCACAAGACGCCCTCGCCGCAGACGGCGACAGCGACCGGAGCCATTCATGACGCAACAACGCAATACCGACAAACCCGCCCGTTCCCCGCTGTCGCTCAAGCGCGGCGAAGCCCCGGCTGCGGACGCCGCGCCGAAGCTCGAAGAACGCCTGCACAAGGTGCTGGCCCAGGCCGGCCTCGGCTCTCGCCGCGCGCTCGAGCAGCGCATCGCCGACGGTCTGGTCAAGGTCAACGGTGAAGTCGCCCAGACCGGCATGTCGATCAAGGGCAGCGACCGCATCGAGCTCGACGGCAAGGTGTTCGTCGCCAGTGCGCTGACCGAACCGGCGCGCGTGCTGATCTACAACAAGCCCGAAGGCGAAGTCACCACGCGCGAAGATCCCGAAGGTCGTCCGACGATCTTCGAGGCTCTGCCCGCGCTCAAGGGTGCGCGCTGGATCGCGATCGGCCGTCTCGACATCAACACCACCGGCCTGCTGCTGCTGACCACCGACGGTGAACTCGCGAACGCGATGATGCATCCGTCGTACGAAGTCGAGCGCGAGTACGTGTGCCGCGTGCGCGCGCCGGAAGGCGAAGAGACGGTGTCGGACAAGCTCGTCGATCGCCTCAAGCGCGGCGTCGCGCTGGAAGACGGCCCGGCCAAGTTCGACGAGATCGAACGCATCGGCGGCACCGATTCGCACGACTGGTTCCAGGTGCTGCTCAAGGAAGGCCGCAACCGCGAAGTGCGCCGCCTGTGGGAATCGCAGGGCTGCCAGGTCAGCCGCCTCAAGCGCGTGCGCTACGGCCAGGTCACGCTGCCGCAGCCGCTGCTGCGCGGCCAGTCGCAGGAACTGCCCGACGTGCAGGTCGAAGCGCTGCGCAAGGAACTCAAGCTCGAGGAAGGTCCGCCGCCGGCGTTGACGCTGCAGCCGGTCATCGGCCAGCGCAAGGCCGCCAAGTCGACCGTGCATCTGGGCAAGGGCGGTGCCGGCAAGGCCTACGTCAACGGCCAGAACAGTGGCGCCGACGAGGGCCGCGAACTGCGTCGCTTCGACCACGTGCGCGAAGACCGCGGCCGTGGCCGTGGGGGCCCGCGCAAACCGCACGGCGGCCTGACGGTCAGCGGCGACGCCGCGGCCAAGCAGTCGCAGAAGCCGTTCAAGCAGCGCGCCGACAAGGGCGCGCGCGCACTGCCCGAGGGCAATCCCGCCGCGTTCCGCACCTGGTACGTGCCGGACGGCGTGGAGACCGGCCCGACCGGTCACCGCAACGCCGACGGCCGCGGCCCGAAAAAGCCCTACGGCGGCCCGGGCGGCGCGAAGAAGCGCGGCCCCGGTGGTCCCGGCGGCGCAGGACAGGGCCCGCGCGGTGCGGGTGGTGGCGGTCCGCGTGGCGCAGGCGGCGGTGGCGGCGGACAGGGTCCGTGGGCCTCGCGTCCGGCCGGTGGCGGCGGTGGTCCGGGTCGCCCGCGTGCGCCTTACGGTCATCCCGACAGCGCGCCGAGCTTCCCGTCCGATCACGCCAATCCGGGCGGCTTCAATCCCAACGCCGGCCCGCGCGGTCCGCGTCCCGGCGGCGGCAACCGTGGCCCGAAGGGTCCGGGTGGCCCCGGCGCACGTGGCCCCGGTGGCCCCGGCGGTGGCAATCGTGGTCCGGGCGGACGTCCGCCTGGCGGCGGCAATCGTGGCCCACGCAGTGGTGGTGGCGGCGGTCGCTGATCGCCCGCACATCGTGATGTGTTGACGCACGGGGCCTTCGGCCCCGTGTTCGTTGGTGGCCTCTGGCTCCCGGTTTGCATCGCTGGCTAGACTCGACGCTTCTCCCGACGAGTCCGCGCATGACCATCACCGGCGACGCCATCAACGATCTGATCCGCGCGAACGCGCCGGCGGCGATGCACGCCCTGCTGCCGCCGCCCTGCCTGCTCGACATGGAAGGCGAATTTCTCGAGTACGAAGACGGCGTGCGGATGTCGCTGCGCTTTCAGGTGCTGCCGCGCTACCGCAATCCGATGGGCAACATGCAGGGCGGTTTCATCGTCGCAGCCCTCGACAACACGCTGGGGCCGTTCTCGTATCTGATCGCGCCGCCCAGCGTCACCGCGACGCTCAACACGCAGTACCTGCGACCGGTCACGCCGGAGACCACGCACATCGTCTGCGAGGCGCGCCTCGTCGCCCGCACGCGCAACGTGCTGCATCTCGCGGCCGAGGCGCGCAGCGAAGACGGCAAGGTGTTCGTACTGTGCCAGGCCACGCAGCAGATCCTGCCGCCGCGCAGCGCCTGAGACTTCATACCCGTTTCACCGCGCCACCATCGGCGCTCCATCCACGCGATCGAAACTGGTGTCCTGCTCGAAGCTGGAGACCGACGGTTTGGACGGAGACGCGCGATTCGATTTCGATGTCGTCGTGGTGGGCGCGAGTTTCGCGGGTGCCGCGTGTGCGCTCGCTGCGCGCGAAGCGGGCCTGCGGGTCTGCGTGCTCGAACGCAAGCACGATCCCGGCATCCGCCTGCACACGACCGGCATCATCGTCGCCGAAGCGTTCTCGCAGACGCGGCTCGGGCGCATGCCGCCCCCTCTCTTCCGACGTGTGCCGCGCGTGCGGCTGTATGCACCGAGCCTCGACAGCCTGCAGTTGCAGGCGGACGACTACGCGTTCCTGACCACCGACACGCCGAACGTCCTGCGCTGGCTGGCCATCGAGATGCGTGAGGCCGGCGTCGATCTGCGGCTGATGCAGTCCTTCACCGACGCGCAGCGCGACGGCATCGGCTGGCAGATCGCAGGACTCGGCAGCACGCGCTGGCTGATCGGCGCCGACGGTGCGAAATCACGCGTGGCCCAGCGCGCCGGCCTCGGTCTGGTCGATGCGTTTCTCTACGGCGTCGAACACGAATTCCACGGCGTCACGCTGGCGGAGCCCGATGCCCTGCACTGCTTCATCAGTCGCACGCTCGCGCCCGGCTACATCGGCTGGGCGGCGCAGTCGCCGACCGGCGTGCAGCTCGGACTCGCGTTCCGGCATCGCGCAGACCGGCATGGCGTACCGGACATCGACCGTTTCCGCGCGCACGTCGGCGAACGCCTGGGCCTGCCGTCGAGGCTGCAGCCCGACGCGACACGCGCCGGCCTGATTCCCTGCGGCGGCCCGGTGGAACGCCTTGCCGCACCCGGCGTGATCCTGACCGGTGACGCGGCCGGCATCGTGTCGCCGCTGACCGCCGGCGGCATCCATTCGGCGTGGGCGCACGGCGAGGCGATCGGCCGCGCGATCGCGCAGCACCGGCTCGGCGCCGACATCGCGCCGGAAGGGATCGCCGAAACTGCGGCGCCCCGCTTTCGCGTGAAACGCTGCCTGCGCTGGGCCTTCGATCATCTGCAGATGGACTGGCCGGTGAATCTGCTGCTGCATGCGCCGCTGCTGCGTCGCGCCGCCGAGCAGGTCTATTTCCATCGCCGCGGCAGGCGCCGCGCTTCCGCATGAATCCCGAATTGCACATGCGAAAACGCGCCCGCCGGAGCGGACGCGTTTCGAGTGCCGCACTTGCAGCGCCTCAGCGCCGCTCGCTCAGGCGGTCTGCAACTCGCGCGAGCCCGCCATGCGACGCGGCCGGCTCGGAAACGCATGCCGCAGGATGCGCCAGGACACTTCGCCGAACTGGCGCGGCAGCGAGCCGGTGTTGTACGGCTGACCGTAGCGCTGGCAGATCTCGCGCACCTCGACCGACAACGCGGCGTAGCGATGCGCCGGCACGTCGGGGAAGAAGTGGTGCTCGATCTGGTGACTCAGGTTGCCGGTCAGCAGGTTCATGACCTTGCCGCCGCCGATGTTCGACGAGCCACGCAGCTGACGCATGTACCAGTGGCCGCGCGACTCGTTGCGGATGCTGTCCTTCGGGAAGGTCTCGACGTCGGCCGTGAAGTGGCCGCAGAAGATCACCACGTAGGTCCACACGTTGCGGATGCCGTTGGCGACCAGGTTGCCCAGCAGCACCGGCAGGAAGAACGGACCGGCCAGCAGCGGGAAGATCAGGTAATCCTTCAGCAGCTGCCGCCCCATCTTGCGACCGACCGGCGCGAAATCGCGCGCCAGCTTGCCCTTGGGCATCTTGCCGGCGAAGAAGCGGCCGAGCTTGAGTTCCTGGATCGCCACGCCCCACTGGAAGTACAGCGCGAACACGACCGCGATCACCGGCTGCATCAGATAGAACGGGCGCCAGCGCTGTTCGGGGAAGATGCGCAGCAGGCCGTAACCGATGTCGTCGTCCATGCCGCGGACGTTGGTGTAGGTGTGGTGGCGGAAGTTGTGCGAATGGCGCCAGTTGTCACCGGTCGCGACGATGTCCCACTCGTACTTGTTGCTGTCGAGTTCGGGATCGTGCATCCAGTCGTACTGGCCGTGCATGACGTTGTGGCCGACTTCCATGTTCTCGAGGATCTTGGCCAGCGCCAGGAACACGACGCCGGCGATGCATGCCGGCCACAGCAGCCACGGCACGAACGCGCCGCCAATGGCACCGACGAACAGCAGGCCGCGGCCGAGCACGGCGCAGTAGCGCACCCAGCGCACGACGCGACGGATGTAGGTGGCGTCGACCTTGCCGACCTGGGCCATCGTGCGCGTGTGCAACGCATCGAGCTCGGCGCCGAAGGCATCGAGTTCCTGCGTGGAGAGACGGCGCGAGGCGGTGAGCTTGGACATGACGACTCCGGAATTCAGAAGCAGGGTCTTTCGAGACAGAGCGGAACGTTTCGACGCGGTGCGTTTCAGAGATCGAGCACGAGATCGGACACGGCGCTGCTGATGCACAGCTTCAGCGCGGCCGTCGCCTCGGTATTGGCGGCGCCGGTGCGCAGATCGCGCGTGGCGCCGGCCGACTTGCCGCAGGCGCAGGTATTGCAGATGCCCATGCGGCAACCGGATTTCGGCTTCAGCCCTTCGGCCTCCAGCGCCTGCAGCAGCGGCACGCCGCGCGGCAGTTGCAGCGCGCGACCGCTGCGCGCCAGACGCACTTCGACCATGCCGCTGTCGTCGGTCTGCGGACGCGGCGGCGGGGTGAACGCTTCGGTACGCAGCAACGGCACGCGATCTTCGACGAGTCCGGTGGCCGTGGCGACGAAGCCGCCCGGGCCGCAGGCGAACACCTGGCGCGTGGCGAGATCGGGCACCAGCGTGTCGAGCAATGCGGCGTCGATACGACCAGCCGCTTCATCGTCCGCGGTGGCGGCTTCGCGCGTCAGCACGAAACGCACCTCGAAACCGGCACGGCGCGCGGCGAGCGCGCGCAGTTCGTCCACGAAACACAGCTCGGCGCGCGTGCGCGCCCAGTAGACCAGCGTCAGCGGCACCGGCATGCCCTGCCCGGCCAGCTGGCGCACCAGCGCCATCAGCGGCGTGACACCGCTGCCGGCGGCCAGGAACAGCCAGTTGCCGTCGACCTGGGCCGGCAGCACGAGATCACCGAACGCCGGACCGATGTCGAACACGTCGCCGCGGCGCGCCGCGGCCAGCAGATGCCGGCTCATGCGGCCCTCGTCGACGCCCTTCACCGTGACCGTGATGCGGCCATCGGCGGCGACCGGCGCATCGAGGCTGTAGCTGCGGGTGATCCGCACGCCGTCGATGTCGGCGGTCAGGTTCACATGCTGCCCTGCCTGCGCGCCGGCCCAGTGCCGATTGGGCTTGAGCGTCAGCGTGACCGCATTCGACGCGGCCGGCGCATGCGCGACCACGCGGGCGAGCGGACGCTCCCAGCTCCAGGTCGGATGCAGGCGCTGCGCCCAGAAATCGAACACGGGCGGCACGACGAACGGCGTGGCGAGCCTGCGCAAGCGGCTGCGGCGGGACGGCTTCAGGGGCTGGACGGTCGACATGGGAGGCACTGTACACCCATCCGCACAGCCGTGTATACACTTGTACATTAATGGACACTGCTATGCTGATCGCCCAGTCTTCCGACGGCTCAACGTGACCGCCCGCACCCTTGCATCAGAAAGCGGCGACTCCGGCCAGAGCGCGTCGGAGAACCAGGCCGGCCGCAAACCGGTGATCGTCCGCGAGGACCTGATCAAGGCCGCCCTGCGCCTGACTGGCGCCCATCGCAGCGTCTCGACCCTGAGCCTGCGCGAAGTGGCGCGCGAGGCCGGTATCGCGCCGAACAGCTTCTATCGCCAGTTCCACGACATGGACGAACTGGCCGTCGCCCTGATCGAGCTGGCCGGCGAATCGCTGCGCAAGATCGTCGGCGACGCCCGCAAGCGCGCCGTCGCCGGCCGCAGCATCGTCCGCGGCTCGCTCGAAGCCTTCATGGAACGCCTGCGCGCCGACGACAAGCTGCTGCACGTGCTGCTGCGCGAAGGCACGGTCGGCTCGGACGCCTTCAAACGCGCGGTCGACCGCCAGCTGCAGTTCTTCGAAGTCGAACTGCGCGCGGATCTGGTCCGCATCGCCGCCGCCCAGGGCATCGTGTTCCACGAGCCGGGGCTGGTGGCGCGGGCGATCACCCGCCTAGTGTTCGCGATGGGTGGCACCGCGCTGGATTCTCCGCCCGAGCGCGACGAAGCGCTGGTGGACGAGCTGTCGCACATGATCCGCATGCTGCTGCGCGGCGCGCATGCGATGGGGAAGGTGAAGGGCGCGCGGTGAGGTTCGGACGTTGATCCGGCTTTGTGTAGGGAGACTCTAAAGCGCGCGATCAACTGTACGAATCAGCACCGTCGTCCCAGCAAAAGCTGGAAGCGCTTTTCAACAGCCGGATGGCTGGTCACCCATTCTGATTTTCCCGCCGTTCTCAGGCGCTCGGTCAATTCGAGCGTCGCCCCGGCGCAGGCCGGGGCCCAGTGACTTTCGCTCTCGAACACGACGAACTCATTCGACGGTCAAACCACACACAGAAAATCAAAATGGATCCCAGCGTGCGCTGGGATGACGGGCTCAAAGATTCGTAGCTGCACGCGCGAAGTCGCGGGGCCCCGGCCTTCGCCGGGGCGACAGGCTCTAAGTAATCCGTGATCGCTCAGAAGCAGCGGCGCGAGGCGCGGGCCCTCAAACAATCTCGAACCGGTCCGCATCCAGCATCGCCGGGAAGTGTTCCCGATGCGCCCGCAACTGCTCGGCCGACAAGGTCGTCGTCGACACCACTTCCTCGTCCGTCGATTCGCTCAGCGGCTGGCCGAGCATGTCCAGCACCGCGCTGTCGCCCGAATACGCCAGGCCGTTGCCGTCCGTGCCGACGCGATTGACGCCGACCACGTAGCAGAGATTCTCGATCGCCCGCGCGCGCAGCAGGGTTTTCCACGCGTACGCGCGCGCGGCAGGCCAGTTGGCGACGAACAGTTGCAGGTCGAAATCCAGTCCGTCCGGGCGTTCGACGTCGAAGCGGTTGCGGCAGAAGACCGGAAACCGCAGGTCGTAGCAGACCTGCGGATTGATCCGCCAGCCTTTCCACTCGACGGTCAACCGATCGCGACCGGCGGCGTAGCGCTTGTGTTCGTTCGCGTAGCGGAACAGATGGCGCTTGTCGTAGTGCGTCAACGCGCCGTCCGGCGTCGCCCAGAGCATGCGGTTGTAGACGCCGTCGCCATCGCGCAGCTGCACACTGCCGGTCACTGCCGCATCGAGTGCGACCGCCTGCGCGCGGATCCAGGCGACGGTCGGGCCGTCCATGTCTTCCGCGCGATCGATCGCGTCGTTGCTGAAGCCGCTGGTGAAGGTCTCGGGCAGGACGACCAGATCGGTCAGTCCATGCAGCGGCGCGATCAGATCGCCGTAGTACGCACGGTTGGCCGCCGGGTCGTGCCACACGGTGGCGCCCTGGACGGTGGACACGCGGAGGTTCTGCATGAGGCGATCCTTGAGCCGCGTCTGCGCGACCGATGTCCGATTCTCGGCGCTGCCGCGGACGCGCTCAAGCGCATGGGTGGAACGGCGCGTCAACGCCGGCTCCACCTGGTGCTGCATACCGTGGCCGCAGCCAGCCAGCCCACCACGGAGCCCGCCATGCCCGAGACCATCTACGACGCCCTGCGCGAAAGCCATGAACGCCAGCGCTCGCTGTGCCGCAAGCTGCTGCGCGCGCCGCCGCACAGTGAGCGCCGCGTCGAACTGTTCACCGATCTGCGGATCGAGCTGGCGGCCCATGCCGCTGCCGAAGAGCGCTTTCTCTACGCGCCGATCCTGATGCACGACGCTGGCCTGGACGCCTCGCGCCATGCCCTGCACGAGCATCACCAGATGGACGAACTGGTGGAGGATCTGCAGACGCACGACCATGCGGGCGCGGCCTGGATGGCGAAAGCGAAGCAGCTGTCGGAAAAGGTGCACCACCATCTGCGCGAGGAAGAGCGCAAGTTCTTCCAGGTGTCGGGCAAGCTGCTGACCGACACCCAGAAGACCCGCGCGGCGCAGCGCTACCGCCGCGACCACGCGCGCATGGAAAAGAAACTGCGCGAGGCGTAAGGCTCACGGAGTCCGCGCACCGTCGAGTCGCGCGCTCGCCTCTCGACCCTGCGCCGTGCGTGGCAGCTGCGACGCACGATGCGTAGCGCGGGAAATCGACGCGATCCAGTCCCTACGCAGGGAGTTGCCCTTCCGTCATTTCACTGCCCCGCCCGCCGCCTTCTGCTCGGCGATGAAACGCCGCACTTCCTCTTCCAGTACCGGCAACGGCACCGAGCCCAGATTGAGGATGGTGTCGTGGAAGGGCCGCTGGTCGAACGCCGGGCCGAGTTCGCGCTCGGCTTCGGCGCGCAGGTCGAGGATGGTCTTGTAGCCGATGTAGTACGACAGCGCCTGGCCCGGCCAGGAGATGTAGCGGTCGATCTCGGTCACCACGTCGTGGCGCGCGAGCGCGGTGTGGCTGGCCAGATACTCGATTGCCTGGTCGCGCGTCCAGCCGTATTCGTGCAGGCCCGTGTCGATGACCAGGCGCGCCGCGCGCCACATTTCGAACGTCAACCGGCCGAATTCCTCGTACGGCGTTTCGTAGATGCCCATGCGCGTGCCGAGCCATTCGGTGTACAGGCCCCAGCCTTCGCCATAGCCGGAGAAGTAGGTCTGCTGGCGGAAATCCGGACGTGCCGGTGCTTCAAGCGCGAGGGCGGCCTGGAAGCTGTGGCCGGGCGCGCATTCGTGCAGCACCAGCGCTGGCAGGTTGTACAGCGGACGCGACGGCAGGTCGTAGGTGTTGAAGAAACAGGCCTCCAGTCCGCCGCGGCCCGAGGTGTAGATCGGCGCGATGTCGTCGGCGACCGGCAGGATCGTGAAGCGGTAGCGCGGCAGCGTGCCGACCACGTACTGCAGCTGGCCGTCGATCTTCTTGGCGATCAGCGAGGCTTCGCCCAGCAGCTCGCGCGGCGTCTTCGCATAGAACTTCGGATCCGTCCGCAGGTACTCGATGAACGCCGGCAGGTCGCCCTCGAAGCCGGCGCGGCCCATGACCTCACGCATTTCCGCGCTGATGCGCTCGACCTCGGCGAGGCCGAAGTCGTGGATCTCGCGCGCGCTCATGTCGCGGGTGACGTACTCGCGGATCTGCGTCTGGTAGAACGCGCGGCCGTCGGGCAGATCGCTCGCGGCGATCGTCGTGCGCGTACGCGGCAGGTACTCGCCGCGAATGAAGGTCAGCAGCTTCGCGTAGGCCGGAATCGTCCGGTCCAGCACGACGCGCCGGCCTTCTTCGCGCAGCTGGGTGCGCACGGGCTCGGGAATCGTGTTGGGAATGCGGTCGAAGGTGACCAGCAATGGATTCGTCTCGCCGGTCAGGACATAGGAATCGAGCGTCTTGTCGCGTCCTTCGAGCGTCGCGCGCGGCACGCTCCAGCCCCGCGCCAGGCCGGCTTGCATGTTCGCGATCTGCTCGTCGAAATAGCGCGGCACGTCGGACAGGCGGCCGATGAACCGGCGCCAGTCGGCCTCGGTCTGGAACGGCTGACGCGGATTGATGCCGCCCCAGAAGAAGCTGTCGCTGTTGAACGGTGCCTCGTACGTACGCCAGCGAGCACTCGCTTCACTGGCTTCGATCGAGGTGCGGAACACGGCGGCGTTGATGCGCTCCTCGCGGCCCAGCTGGTCCAGCGGAATGGCGTCGAGCGCATCGAGTGCCGCCTTCCAGTAATCCGCACGGCGCGCCCAGGCCTCGGGCGTCACCGATGGCAACCGGTCACTGCCCTGCCAGCGCCCGTCCACCTTCTCGCGCACGAATTCCGCCTGACGCCATTCCCACTCGCGCGTGTAGAGATCGCGCAAGGCGGTCTCGGCAGCATTCGCCGGCGGCGCGAGTACCGGTGCTGGTGTGTCCTGCGCGAGCACCGGCGACGCGATACCTAAGGCGAGCGACAGGGACAGCACGAGGCGGGACAGCGTCATGTGGCGACGCGGGGCGAAGGACATCGGCAACTCCTGGAAGCGGTGGTGGTCGTATCGGCCCACATGAGAGACGCGGGCGATCCTGCAAGGATGCCGGGAATGGGTGTGGTGTGCATGCGCGGCGCTGTGCCGAGTGCGTCGGATGCGGTGGCTGTTTCGCGGAGAGCTGCCCTCACCCCGACCCCTCTCCCAAGGGGAGAGGGGCTCGACACTGGGCGCTCGTCGTCCGCCGCAAACGCCCTGATCGCATCAACAAAGCCCTTCTCCTTCCGGAAAAGGGGTTGAGAGGAGGGCAAACGCCGCGAATCACCCACACCGATCACCCACCCAGTCCACACGACACTCACGACCCACCCCACACTCTTTCACCGACCCGTCCGGACTCTTCAATGGCCAGCCCCAAGCCAGCCACGCACTCGCCTTTCGCACGCCACGCCACCGCGCACGGCGCCTGCTGATGGCGGTTGCCACATCCGCTGTCGCCGCGAATGCCGCGGAGTTGCGCGCTCCTGCGCCAGGCTTCGCCGAAGGCAATCCGAGCGCCGTGCTGCAGGCCGCATTCGATGCACTCTCTGCCGGTCGCGCGCCGGTGCTCGCGCTCGTCGTCGAAACCGAAGGCTCCACCTACGCCTCGACCGGCGCGCTCGCGCTGTTCGGTGAGGGCCCGCACGTCGGCTGGATCAGCGGCGGGTGTCTGGAGCCGGAGATCGAGCGCGTTGCGCTGCTGGCCGGGGATGCCGGCCGCCTCGAATGGCTGGAGATCGATACCACCGACGACGAGTCCCTGTTTTCCGGCAGCGCGGTCGGCTGCCGGGGCCGGCAGGTGCTGGCGCTGCTGCCACTCGCCGCGATGCCGGAGGTCAAGGAGGCGATCTCGGCCTGGCTCGCCGGCGGCCAGGCTCTGGAGATCAGACTCGAACGCGGTGGCCGCATCGCCTGTCGTCTCTATGGCCGCGCGTGGTCGTGGGAATTGCCGGTCGGCGAGGCGCCGCAATCCGCATCGAAGGACTGGACACTGACCCTGCAACGCGCCCCCGAGGCACTGATCCTGGGCGCCGGTCCGGAAACACCAATGCTGGTCCCGATGCTGCGATCGCTGGGCTGGCGCGTGATCGTCTCGGAGCGCCGCGCGCGTTGGCGCGATGCCGCGGGGCCGCATACGGATCTGCTGGACCTCCACCCCGACGATGCCATCGCCGCGCACCCGCATGCCGACGTCGCGCTGGTCATGCACCACGGCTTCGAGTCCGATCGCGACGCGCTGGCGGCACTGGCCGGCTCGCGCATTCCCTTCATTGGCCTGCTGGGACCGCAGCGCCGCCGCGATGATCTGTTCAAGCTGCTGTGCCCTGCAGAGCGTGAAGCGCTGGCCGATCGCCTGCATTCGCCGGTCGGCATTCCGCACTGCGGGCGCGGACCGGAAGCGATCGCCCTGAGCATCGCCACCCAGCTGCAGCAGTGGCGCGGCGCCCAAGCTCGCTGAATTCCACCGTGGGAGCGCGCTTGCGCGCGGATGTCTGTGCAATGGACCGCACGATCGCGCGCAAACGCGCTCCCACAGACATCGCCACCCGCATTCATTGACCACACCACAACATGCGGACCCGCATGCTCATCCTGCACAAGTCCGCGTGCCCCATCCAGCCAGCCTTTCGAGCCAGCCAGAGGAATGTCCATGTCTCCCCTCACCCGCCGGGAACTGTTGAAGGCCGGCGCCGCGTCGGCCGGCGCAGTCGCCATGCCCGCCGTCGCGCAGGCCGCCAATGCCGCCGCCACGCCTACGCCGTTGCGCCCGCCCGTCCGCCAGCGCGTCTCGCTGGAGGTCAATGGCGAAACCGTCGAGCGCGAGATCGACACGCGCATGACGCTGCTCGATTTCCTGCGTGAGGAACTCCACCTCACCGGCACCAAGAAAGGCTGCGATCACGGCCAGTGCGGCGCCTGCACGGCGATCGTGGACGGCCGCCGCATCAACACCTGCCTGAGCCTGGCGGTGATGAACGCCGGCGCGAAGGTCACGACCATCGAAGGCCTCGGGACGCCGGACAAGCTGCATCCGATGCAGGCCGCGTTCGTGAAGCACGATGGCTTCCAGTGTGGCTACTGCACGCCCGGCCAGATCTGCTCCGCGGTCGCGGTCCTCGGCGAAATCCGCGACGGTATTCCCAGCCACGTGACCGCCGACCTGACCGCCCGCCCGGCGATCAATGGCACCGAAATCCGCGAGCGCATGAGCGGCAATCTCTGCCGCTGCGGCGCCTACGCCAACATTCTCGACGCGATCGAAGATGTCGCCGGCACGGGAGCACGCGCATGAAGGCTTTCGGATTCGAACGCGCGGAATCGCCCGCGGCGGCGGCCACTGCGGCCGCACGCACGCCCGGCACGAAGTTCATCGGCGGTGGCACCAACCTGCTCGATCTGATGAAGCTGGAGATCGAAACGCCGGCGCATCTGGTCGACGTCAACGGGCTGTCGCTCGATACGATCGAAAAGAGCGACGACGGTGGCCTGCGCATCGGCGCCGGTGTGCGCAACACCGATCTTGCGGCGGACCGTCGCGTGCGCAAGGATTATCCCCTGCTGTCGCGCGCCCTGCTCGCCGGTGCGTCCGGCCAGCTGCGCAACCGCGCGACGACAGCTGGCAACCTGCTGCAGCGCACGCGTTGCCCCTACTTCTACGATACCGACCAGGCCTGCAACAAACGCCTGCCGGGCAGCGGCTGCGGCGCGATCGAAGGCTACAGCCGCCAACTCGCGGTGATCGGCGGCAGCAGGGACTGCATCGCCACGCATCCCAGCGACATGGCGGTCGCGATGCGCGCGCTCGATGCAGTCGTCGAAACCGTCAAGGCGGACGGCCAGACGCGTCGCATCCCGCTCGACGAGTTCTATCTCGCGCCGGGCAGTACGCCGCAACGCGAGACGGTGCTCGAAGCCGGCGAACTGATCACCGCCGTCGTGCTGCCGCCGCCGGTCGGCGGTCGCCAGATCTATCGCAAGGTCCGCGATCGCGCGTCGTACGCGTTCGCACTCGTCTCGGTCGCCGCTATCGTGCAGCGCGACGGCAGTGGTCGCGTGGTCGTCGGCGGTGTCGCACACAAACCCTGGCGCAGCGATGCGGCCGATGCCGAGCTGCCGCGTGGCGCCAAGGCCGTGGCGGCGCGTCTGTTCGAAGGCGCCGCGCCCACCGAAGACAACCGGTTCAAGCTGATCCTCGCCGAGCGCACCATCGCTGCGGCCCTGGCCGAAGCCCAGGAGGCCACGTCATGAAGTTCGACACACCTGCAGGCCAGAACCCGATCGACGCGATGCGCGTCGTCGGCCAGCCGCTCGATCGCATCGACGGTCCGCACAAGGTCACTGGTACCGCGCATTACGCCTACGAATGGCATGACGTCACCGAGCGCGCGGCCTATGGCCACGTCATCGGCGCGGGGATCGCAAAAGGCCGCATCGCCTCGATCGACACCAGCGCTGCCGAACGCGCGCCCGGCGTGCTTGCCGTCGTCACTGCGCAGAACGCGGGCAAGCTGGGCCAGGGCCGCATGAACACCGCGAAGTTGCTTGGCGGCCCGGAAATCCAGCATTACCACCAGGCCATCGCGCTGGTCGTTGCCGACACCTTCGAACAGGCGCGCGCCGCTGCATCGCTGGTGCGCGTGGTCTATACGCGCGGCCGCGGCCGTTTTTCGCTGGAAGCCGAGAAGGACAACGCGGTGAAGCCGCAGGGCGGCGACACGCCCGCCGATACCGTGGTCGGTGATTTCGACGCCGCATTCGCATCGGCAGAAGTCACGCTCGACGAGACCTACACCACGCCCGACCAGTCGCACGCGATGATGGAGCCGATGGCCTCGCTCGCCGAATGGGACGGCGACAAGCTCACGATCTGGACGTCCAACCAGATGATCGCCTGGGGCAAGGGCGAGGTCGCCCGTACGCTCGGCATCGCGCCGGACAAGGTGCGTCTGGTGTCGCCGTACATCGGCGGCGGCTTCGGCGGCAAGCTGTTCGTGCGCGCCGACGCGGTACTTGCCGCACTCGGCGCGAAGGCCGCCAAGCGTGCGGTCAAGGTCGCGCTGCATCGCCCGCTGATCGCCAACAACACCACCCACCGCCCCGCTACGCTGCAGCGCATCCGCATCGGTGCGAACAAGGATGGCCGCATCACCGCGATGGGCCATGAAAGCTGGTCCGGCGATCTGGAAGGCGGCGGTCCCGAGGTCGCGGTGCAGCAGACGCGGTTGCTCTACGCCGGCGAACACCGCATGAGCAAGATGCGCCTCGCGACGCTCGATCTGCCGGAAGGCAACGCGATGCGCGCGCCGGGCGAGACGCCGGGCATGATGGCGCTGGAAATCGCGATCGACGAGATCGCCGACAAGCTCGGCATGGATCCGGTCGAGTTCCGCATCCGCAACGACACCCAGGTCGATCCGGAAAAGCCCGAGCGTCCGTTCTCGCAGCGTCAGTTCGTCGAGTGCCTGCGCCAGGGCGCGGAGAAGTTCGGCTGGGATGCGCGCAAGGCACACGGCAGCGTGCGCGAAGGCCGCTGGCTGATCGGCATGGGCGTTGCTGCGGGCTTCCGCAACGCACCGGTGATGAAGTCCGGCGCCCGCGTGCGCCTCGATGGCGATGGCCGCGTCACCGTTGAAACCGACATGACCGACATCGGCACCGGGAGCTACACGATCATCGCGCAGACCGCGGCCGAAACGCTGGGCCTGCCGATCGGATCGATCGACGTGAAACTGGGCGATTCCGATTTTCCCGCGTCCGCCGGTTCCGGTGGCCAGTGGGGCGCAAACAGTGCGACGGCCGGTGTCTATGCGGCCTGCATGAAGCTGCGCGAGGTCGTGGCGACCAAGCTCGAGCTCGATCCCGCGACGGCGGAGTTCGCCGACGGCAAGGTCAGCGCCGGCGGCAAGTCGGTGTCACTCGCCGATGCCGCAGGCGACGGACAGATCGTCGTCGAGGACGCGATCGAGTTCGGCGATCTCGACAAGCAGAAGGTACTCAGCACCTTCGCCGCGCATTTCGCCGAGGTCGGCGTCGACGTGCACACCGGCGAGACGCGCGTGCGCCGCATGCTGTCGGTGGCCGCGGCCGGCCGCATCCTCAATCCGAAGCAGGCGCGCAGCCAGATGATCGGTGCGATGACGATGGGCGTCGGTGCGGCGCTGAGCGAGGAACTGGCCGTCGACACGACGATGGGCTTCTTCGTCAACCACGACCTCGCCGGTTACGAAGTGCCCGTGCATGCGGACATCCCGGTGCAGGAGGTCGTGTTCCTCGACGAAGCCGACGCCGACAGTTCGCCGATGAAGGCCAAGGGCGTGGGCGAGCTGGGGCTGTGCGGCGTGCCTGCGGCGATCGCCAACGCGATCCACAACGCGACCGGCGTGCGGGTGCGCGAGTACCCGATCACGCTGGAGAAGGTGATCGGCGGGTTGCCGGACATCGCCTGACGCGAGCTCTGCTCTGAAGCCTCTCTCCCTTTGGGAGAGGGGTTGGGGTGAGGGCGATGCTCGCGGCGAACACCTCTGCCCTCACCCGACGCGCTCCGCGCGTCGACCTCTCCGAGAGGGAGAGGTGCTCAGGTTCCTGCGAAGACCGAATCAGCAGCTTCGAAGAACGCAAGATCGGGAATCACGATGCGCGACGGGCACGCCCGGAGCACGCGCGTTCGCTCTGAACTCACGCGCCCGCCAATCCACCGCCCGCATGCCCCGGCAACGCATTCTCGTCGTGCGAATCCGGATCATCGAAGGCGTCGACTTCGCTGGCGATGCCCGTCTTGGGATTCGGCGTCGGATCGCGCGGGGGCGAGTCCGGATTCTGCGGGGCGTCGTGCTGCGACACGTCTTCCTGTGGCGTCATTCCCGTGTCCTCGTTGATGGCGAAAAGACCGTACGTGCGATCCCGTGAGAACGGAATGCGCGTCCGGGACCGGCCAAGACGCCGTAGCCGCACGCCACCCCCGGCGACGCAGGGCGCCCGCCCTCACACGTAGCGCGGAATCGGCCCTCGCTGTGGCGTCTGGTCCGGCAGCTCCACCTCCACGTCGTCCACGAAGCACCAGCCCCAGCCTTCGGGCGGGTCGTAGCCTTCGATGATCGGGTGGCCGGTCGCGTGGTGATGCGCGGTGGCATGCCGATGGGGCGAATCGTCGCAGCACCCGACATGGCCGCAGCTGCGGCACAGGCGCAGATGCACCCAGGGGCTGTCGATCGCAAGGCAGTCTTCGCAGCCGCGTGCGCTGGGCACGACGGTCGCGATGGTGTCGAGGTGGGTGCAGGTGTCGGCCATCAGGCGGTCGCCTTCTCTCGGGTGTCGGAACGTGCGGCCTCGTCGGCCGCGGCCAGGTACTGGTGGATCTGCGAGACCACGGCGGCGCCCTCGCCCACCGCCGCCGCCACACGCTTCACCGATCCCGCGCGCACGTCGCCGATTGCGAACACGCCGGGGCGATCGGTCTGCAGCGAAGTCGAGCGTCCGGGCCCCGCGCCATCGACGCCGGTGGTCACGAAGCCCGCATGGTCCAGTGCGATGCAATCGGTCAGCCAGCCGGTGTTGGGATCGGCGCCGACGAACAGGAACACATGACGCAGATCGCAGTGGTGGGTGTCGCCGGAATCGCGGTCGCGATAGGTCGCGCCGACCAGTCCGCGTTCGGCGTCGCCTTCCAGCGTGACCAGCTCGGTGCGCGTGTGCAGCACCACGTTCGGCAGTGCCTTGATGCGGTCGATCAGATAGCGCGACATCGAGGCTTCGAGCCCGGCGCCGCGGACGACGAGGTGCAGGGTCTTCACCTTCGGCGCGAGGAACACGACCGCCTGCCCGGCGGAATTGCCGCCGCCGATCAGCGCGACCTCCTCGCCTTCGCACAGCCGCGCTTCGACCGGCGAGGCCCAGTAGGACACGCCACCGCCTTCGAACAGCGACAGGTTCTCGATGTCAGGGCGCCGATAACGCGCGCCGGACGCGATGACCACGGTCCGTGCGCGCACGACTTCGCCCGAGGTCAGATGCAGCGCGTGCGGCGCCGGCCGGCTGCCCGTGTCCGGATCGCCGCCGCAGGCCAGCGTCGCGACTTCCAGCGGAATCGCGAGCTCGGCGCCGAATTTCAGCGCCTGGTTGTAGGCGCGCCCGGCGAGCGCCTGGCCGGAAATGCCGGTCGGAAAGCCGAGGTAGTTCTCGATCCGCGCCGATGCACCGGCCTGTCCGCCGATCGCGCGCTGGTCGAGCACGATCACCGACAGTCCTTCCGAGGCCGCATACACCGCAGCCGCGAGCCCGGCCGGGCCGGCGCCGACGATCGCGACGTCGTGCAGCGCGTCGGGATCGAGTTCCGGCGTCATCCCCAGGCACGTCGCGGCCTCCGCATTACCGGGACGTTTGAGCACCGTGCCGTTCGGGCAGATCATCAACGGCAGATCGCCGGGCTGGATGCCGAGCCGTTCGACGATCTCCCGACCCTCGTCACTGTCGGCATCGAACAGCGTGTTCGGATACCCGTTGCGGGTGAGGAAACTCTGCAGCGCGGTCAGATGCGCATCGCCCGGCAAGCCGACCAGTACCGATCCGGCGGCGTCGCCCTCGATCAACCCCACGCGGCGCAGGATCAGCGCCCGCATCACGATCTCCCCGAGTTCCGCCGCGCCCACCACCAGCGCGCGCAGATGCGCGGCATCGATCGGCACGGCCGTGCATCCGCACTCCGCCGCGTGCCCCGCCGCCAGCGACGCGCGTCCGGCGAGCTGGCTCACCTCACCGGTGAACTGGCCCGCGCCCTGCGTGGTGATGGGTTTCTCGTGCCCCAGTCCATCACGGCGCACGACATGGATTGCGCCTTCGAGCACCAGCCACACCGGCGCATCGCAGTCGCCCACGTCGAACAGCACTTCGCCGGCCACGCAGGTCCGCGGCGGGCCGCTGGCGAAGCGGCGCGCGGTCGCGATCTGGGCGGCATCCAGCACCGGGAACATCTGGTGACGACGATCGTCGGCAAGCGCCATGGGCGGGGTCCGGTAGACGTGTCCGCATCATGCGCCTGCGCTTCGCAGACGGATAGCGCAGTAGTCGGGCGCACCGACGCACTCTGAACGATCAGCCTGATCGCCGTGCCTGTCTCACCCGGCTCACCTGCAAAAGCGCATGCTGCCGACATCGGCGCCGGGCCGGCCTGTTCCGACCGCCCCCTCCCCATCTATCTCCTCCGCAGCGCACCTTGCCTGCGGCGTCGTGCTGCACAGCCTGGCGGAGCCGCCTCGCTCAACGTTCAGGCGCGCCTTTCGATGTCGTCACTTCTTCTCCCATCCGGTCGCCCACATGTGATCGTCGTCGGCGCGGTGCTGTGGACTGCACTCGCACTGCTGACCATCTGGTGCGCGCAGGCCTTCGTCATGGGCTCGCCGCCGGTGACCCTGTTCTGGCCGGCCTCCGGCATCGCGTTCGCCGCGGTCGCCGCACTGGGCTTGCGCTGGGCGCTGCTGGTGCCGGTTGCGCTTCTGATCGCACACGCGACGTTTGCACCGGTGCCCACCGGCTTCATCCCGTTTTCGGTGCTGAGCAATCTGGCGGGCGCTTTGGCGGGAGCGGCGTTCCTGCGCATCGCGGGCGCGTACAGCGCGGAGCGGGCCGCGAGTGTCTACGGCATCCTCGGCGGCGCACTGGCCATGGTGCTGGTCTCGGCAGCGATCGGCACGCTCGGCCTGGTCCGATCGGACATGGTGCCTGCCGCCGACGCGGCGGTCGCCTACATGAAGTGGATGTTGAGCAACCTGCTGGGGATCGCGTGCGTCGCGCCTCCTCTGCTTCTGGCGCTGCAGACGCGGCTGCGTGCCCTGGTGGATCTGCCCCTTCGGTCCGCGTATGCATCAGCCACGGAACACGGCCTGTGGCTGATTGTGTGCGGACTGGCGTACCTGTTCCTGCACTGGGTCGGTTCGCAGGCCAGCCATTATCCGCTCGGCATCACGGCCATTCCGCTGGCGCTGCTGGTATGGAGCGCGTTCCGCTTCAGTCGTCTTTGGACTGCAACATCGACCCTGATCGCGGTATCGGTCGTGACATCGCTGCTGGGGCTGGGGCTGGCCGCCTATCGGCCGCCCTCGACCGCACTCGATGCCCTGCTGCTGCTCGCGCTGCTCAATCTGTTCGCGATCCTGCCGCTGATGTTGATGGAGACCATCCATGTCCAACGGGTCGGTGTGATCCGCTCGGCCCGACAGATGGCCGAGGCCACGCGCATCCGCGAGGAAGAGCTGGAGTGCCTGGTCGCCGAGCGCACCCGCCAGCTCGACGCGGCCAATCGCCGGCTCGAGGCGATCAGCCAGACCGACACGCTCACGGGGCTGCGCAACCGGCGCTACGTCGCGCGCCAGCTGCCGCTTGATCTCGCGTTCTACGAACGCGAATCACAACTGCCGCAGGCGTCGCAGCAGGCGCTGTATTTCGCACTGGTGGACATCGATCACTTCAAGCGGATCAACGACAGTCTCGGACACCGGGCAGGTGACGAGGTCCTGCAGCAATTCGCCAACGTCCTCGCCGGTCTGATCCGCAGCGGCGACTATGCGGTGCGCTGGGGCGGCGAGGAGTTCCTGCTGGTCCTGCGGCCGATGCCGCCGGCGTCGGTGGCGCTGCTCGGTGGACGCATCTGCGCACAGGTTGCCGGACACGCCTTCGAAGTGACCGGACATCTCCCGCTGTCGCTCACGTGTTCGGTCGGGTTCTCGCAACGTGCGCCCTGGGACAGCACTACCGGATTGCCATGGAAGCAGACGATCGAAATCGCGGACGCCGCCCTGTACTGGGTCAAGCACAACGGACGCAACAACTGGGCTTTGCTGCAGCCCGCCGCCGACGTACCGGCCGGCCTTCTGGTGGACCGCATCAGGGACGATGCGCAGGCCGCGATCGATGAGGGTATCGCCCTGTTGCGTCACGGCGGTGGCGACCTTCGTCCGGACGCGGACGATACGACGTCGATCGCCCACGTCGTCTGAGCCGCTGCTGCCGGGACCAGTGGCGCGTCTATGCGCGTGGACGTTGCGACACCGGCGCATGCACGTCCATCAGCTCGACGATCCAGTCGATGAACACACGCAGTTTGGCGCTGACGTGCCGGTTCGGCGGAAACGCGACGTGCATCGGCATCGGATCGAGCGTCCAGTCCTCGAACAGCGTCACCAGTTCGCCGCTCGCCACGTGCGGGCCGGCCATGTACGCCGGCAGCCACAGCACGCCCATGCCGGCGAGCCCGGCTGCGAGATAGGCGTTGCCGTCGTCCAGCGCCACGACGTAACGCCCCTGCGCCTGCACACGCTCGTCGCCGCGACGCATCGCGTAGGGCAACGGCTTGCCGGTACGCGCCCACAGGAAGCCGATGATGCGGTGATGCGAATCCTCCAGCTCGCGCGGATGCGACGGCGCGCCCATGCGCTCGAGGTACGCGGGCGATGCATGCACGCCCAGTTGCAGATCACCCACGTGCCGCGCGACCAGCGACTGGTCGGTGATCGTGCCGCCACGCACCACGCAGTCCACGTTCTCGCCGATCAGGTCCACGCGCCGGTCGCTGACGCCGAGATCGAGCTGGATCTCGGGATAGCGCGCGTGGAACGCCGGCAGGGCCGGTGCCAGGATCATCCGCGCGAACGGACTGGGCACGTCGACCCGCAGACGTCCGCGTGGCGCGCTCGTCGCATTCGACAGGCTGGTCTCGGCATCGTCCATGTCGGCCAGCAGCCGCACCACACGTTCGTAGTACGCCGCGCCATCGGCGGTCACGTTGACCTGCCGCGTCGTGCGGTTGAGCAGCTTGACCCGAAGCCTCGCCTCCAACTGCTGCACCAGCTGCGTCACCGTGGTCCGGCTCATGTGCAGCGTGTCGGCCGCCTTGGTGAAGCTGCCCGCCTCCACCACGCGCGCGAACGCCTGCATCGCATCGAAACGGTCCATCGCCTGTCCAGCTGCGGAGATTGTCCGGATTCTACGAACAGTGCTGGCGCGCGCTGCGTGTTTATCGCGCCGAGCCGCGTCCGCAGACTGGGGGCATCGCACTCGCAGGAGAGTTCCATGACAACGCGTGACGCTGTTTTCCCCGCCGGCCGCCATGCCCTGTACGACAAGCACCGCTATTCACCGGCCATCCGCTCCGATGGGTTTCTGTTCGTCGCCGGCCAGGTCGGCAGCCGCGAAGACGGCTCGCCGGAGCCGGAGTTCGCGCAGCAGGTGCGCCGCGCGTTCGAGAATCTCAACGCCGTGCTCGCTGCCGCCGGCGCCACGTTCGACGACGTTGTCGACGTGACGTTCTTCATCGTCGATCCCGCGAACCGTTTCGAGCGCGCGTGGGAGATCGTGCCCGAGTACTGGGGACAGGCACCGTTTCCGACCGCGACGGTGGTGGGCGTGACCTGGCTGGCGGGCTTCGACTTCGAGATCAAGGTGATTGCGAAGTTGCCGGAGCGTGCTGCTGGCTGAGGGGCGTGAGGGTACGGAGGCCCGGCCCGGGTCGCCGTCACCCACGTCGTTCGTCCTGGCGAAGCCGGAAGACGGGCATGCGCAACGCGTCGTGCGCTCCGCGTCGCACGTCGCAACAACAAAGGGCCCTTCCGGGCCCTTTGTCATCCACCAGTGACGAATGCACTCAGCCCGCAGTCGGCGTCGCACCCGTCGGAGCCGGCGCGGCTGCAGGCGCCGGGGCAGCGTCCGGCGTCGCGGCCGGTTGTGCAGGCGCAGCAGGTGTACCCGGCGCGCCCCCCGTCGGGGTGATGCGCCAGATGGTGTTGGCCAGATCATCGGCCACCAGCAACGCGCCCCGCGGATCGACGGTCACGCCGACCGGGCGGCCACGCGCCTTGCCGTCTTCGCCGAGGAAGCCGGTGGCGAAATCGATCATCTCGCCCGACGGCTTGCCGTCGCGGAACGGGACGAACGAAACCTTGTAGCCCACCGGCGGATTGCGGTTCCAGCTGCCGTGCTGGCCGACGAACACGCCGTTGGCGAACTGTGCGCCCATCGTCGGCGTGGAGAACGCGACGCCGAGTGCGGCGACGTGCGAACCCAGCGCGAAGTCCGGCGCGATCGCCGAGGCGACCTTCTCCGGCTTCTGCGGCCGCACGCGTTCGTCGACGTTCTGGCCCCAGTAGCTGTAGGGCCAGCCGTAGAAACCGCCCGGCCGCACGCTGGTCAGATAGTCGGGCACCAGCTCGTCGCCGATCTCGTCGCGCTCGTTGACCACCGCCCACAGCTGGTCCATGCCCGGCTGCATCGCCAGCGCGGTCGGATTGCGCAGGCCGGTCGCGAACACGCGGTGGAAACCGGTCGCCGCTTCCACCTGCCAGACCATCGCGCGGTTCTCTTCGACGGCCAGACCGCGCTCGGTGATGTTGCTGTCCGAACCGATACCGACGAACAGGTAGCGGCCATCGGCACTGATCGTCAGCGACTTGGTCCAGTGGTGGTTGATCGCCGCCGGCAGTCTGGTGATCTCCTCCGGCGCACCGGCCGCGTTGACCGCGCCCGCCGTGTACGGGAAGCGCAGCAGGGCGTCCTGCGTGGCGACGTAGATCGAGTCGTTGCCGAACGCCAGGCCGTAAGGCGCGTCGAGATTGTCGGCGAACACCGAACGGTTCTCGTAGGTACCGTCACCATCGGCGTCGCGCAGCAGGGTCAGACGGTTGCCGCTGTCGACCTGCGTGTTGCCGCGGGCCTTGATCATGCCGGCGATGATGTCCTTCGGCGTAAGCTTCGGCGCGCGGCCGCCGCGGCCTTCCGCCACGAGGATGTCGCCGTTGGGCAGCACCAGCATCTGACGCGGGATCTGCAGGTTGTCGGCGATCGGCGCGATCTCGTAACCCTCGGGCACGGTCGGCAGCTGATCGCCCCACTCGGCCGGCAGCGAGATCTTCAGCGTCGGGAACAGACCGCGCTGCGGCTTCGGCAACTCCGGCGACGGGCCGACATAGGTCTCGTCCGGCGTACCGCCGCAGGCCACGAGCGCGAGTGCCAGCGCAGGCACCAGGGCACGCGTCAGAAATGCGGAGTTCGAGCGCTTCGAGTGAAGACGGTTCATGGCAGCACCTCCCGGCGACGCAAGGTGCCGCCGAGCGCGAACCACAGGCTCGCCCCGATCGACAGCACGCACAGCACCGACCACACCAGCGCCTGCGGCATCTTCTGCCAGGCGTCCATGGCGTGGATCAGCGAATTGAGAAAGCCGAGCACGCAGGTCAATGCCAGCAGGCCGACGTAGATGAAGCGGGTGCGCGTGCGCGCGGTCGGCGTGATCAGCGACACCAGTGCCCAGACCAGTGCGATGACCGCGAACACCATCGCGCCGACCAGCAGCCAGGACGCGAAGTTGGTCCACTGGATCTCGTAGGTCCGCGCATACGCGATGTCGGCGAACAAGGCGCCGAGGAAAAGAGGGAATGCACTGCTGACCAGCAGCAGGTGCAACGGGCTCAGCGGCCGGTACGGCTGCGTCACGACTACGGGGGGTGTCTGCATGGGAAGTCTCATCGTCGGCGGGGCCGCGTCACGCCAGGCGATCCGCGGTGCGCCGGAGACAGTCGTACATCCGGGCGCAAGGCGTAGTGAATGCGTCGGATTGGAGGGCGGGCGTTGGATTGCGCCGTGCAGATCCGGGTAGAGGCAACGCGTCAGTGTCTGGAGATCAATCCCTGCACGTTGATGAGCGCGCTGCGCTTTTCTTCGCTGCACCATCTGCAGGCGCCCGCACCCCTCTCCCGGGAGGGAGAGGGGCTCCCGACGACGTGCGCGCAACCAGGGTGCGGCACTTCGCAACACCGGACATCAACGAACAACCAGAGCGCAGCACCCCGCTTCTAGCCCCTCTCCCTCCGGGAGAGGGGTTGGGGTGAGGGCAGCCCCTCGCGCCCATGTCCGAAACAGGCACTGCAATAACTCAAAGCCCCTCAGATCGCCTGCCCGCCCGACACCTCGATCCGCTGCGCATTGACCCAGCGGTTCGCATCTCCGAGCAGCGCCGCGATCATCGGTCCGATGTCGTCCGCCACACCCACGCGGCCGAGCGCGGTGATGCTCGCCAGCTGCGCATTGATCTGCGCGTTGTCGCGCACCGCGCCGCCGCCGAAGTCCGTCTCGATCGCACCCGGCGCGACCGTGTTCACCGCGATGCCGCGCGCGCCGAACTCCTTGGCCATGTAGAGGCTCAACGTCTCCACCGCCGCCTTCGTCGCCGCATACGCCGCGTAACCCGGATACGCGAAGCGCGTGAGCCCGGTGGAGATGTTGACGATGCGCCCGCCGTCATGGATCAGCGGCAGCAGCACCTGGGTCAGGAAGAACACGCCCTTGAAGTGCACGTCCACCAGCCGGTCGAACTGGGCGACGGTGGTCTCGGCGATCGGCGCGGTGTCGCCGTGGCCGGCGTTGTTGACGAGGTGATCGAAGGTCTCGCGTTGCCAGGTCGCGTGCAGCGCGGTGCGCAGCTGCTCGACGAACGCGGGAAACGCCTCGACATCGCCGGTATCGAGCTGCAGCGCCGCGGCCTTGCGGCCCAGCGCTTCGATCTCGGCGACGACCGCCTGCGCTTCTTCGGCGTTGGTGCGGTAGGTCAACACGACATCGCCGCCACCGCGGGCGACGGCGAGCGCGGTGTTGCGGCCGAGGCCGCGGCTGGCGCCGGTGATCAGGGCAATCCGGGTCATGGGAACTCCTCTGGGACGATGGGAAAGTCGATGCACAGCGTGCGCCCGGCCCCGCCCGGCGCGTTGCCGGAATCTCCACGAAGCTTGCCCATTCCTGCCGCGCGCCACCCGCACGATGCGCGCGGACGCTACGATCCTGCCATGTCCACCTTGCCCGAAGCTGTCCGCCGCCACGCCGACGCCCACGCCGGCAGCGACGGGCTCGCGCCCTCGCCCATCCCCGGCCTGATGGCCGTGCGCGCGCTCGCGCCCAGCGACCTGATGCACGACGTGCACCGGCCGCTGCTGTGCCTGGTCCAGCAGGGCAGTAAACGCGTCACCTTCGGTACCCGCGCGTTCGAGTTCTCGGCCGGGCACTCGCTGCTGATCACCGCGGACATTCCCACCGTCAGCCAGATCACCCGCGCCAGTGCCGCGTCGCCGTACTACTCGCTGGTGCTGGCGCTCGACCCCGCGGTGATCGCCGATCTCGTCGCACAGATGGGACCGCCGCCGGCGGGCGATCCCGGTCCCGTGCGTGTGCATCCCACCGAACCCGAGGTGGCCGATGCCGCCCTGCGCCTGTTGCAGTTGCTCGAGCAGCCGGACGCCCTGCCCGTGCTGAAGGCCCAACGCATCCGCGAGTTGCACTACTGGCTGCTTGCCGGGCGCCACGGCCACGCGATCCGGCGCCTCGGCTGGCCCGACGGCCACGTGCAACGCATCGCCCGCGCGGTGACCGTGTTGCGGCGCGACTACAGCCGGCCGGTGCCCGTCGACCTGCTCGCCAGCGAAGCCGGCATGAGCGCGTCTGCGTTCCATCGCCACTTCAAATCGATCACCTCGCTGTCGCCGCTGCAGTTCCAGAAGCGCCTGCGCCTGATCGAAGCGCGTCGGCTGATGCAGTCGCAGGGCATGGCCGCGAGCAGCGCAGCCTACGCCGTGGGCTACGAGAGCGTGCCGCAGTTCACCCGCGAGTACGGCCGCATGTTCGGCCGGCCGCCCGTCGCGGATACACGCGCCGCAATCGCCTGACGCGACGCCGCACCTCACCGCATCACCCGTTCGAACGCGCGCCGTGGCCGCATGCTTCACCGCCGCCTGCGTATAGCTGGACGCTCTCCCGAACGGACGCGCCCACATGGCCGACACTTCACCCGCCATCGCCCCGCCCGAGGACATCGCCAGCGCGATTTCCGACACCTGCGTCGAAAAAGCCGCGTTGCCTGTCGGCAGGCTGTTCGGCCTCGGTGTGCTCGCCGGCGCCTACATCGGCTTCGGCAGTCTCATCGCCGTGCTCATCGGCGCGGGTGCTGGCGAGCTGCCTTACGGCCTGACCCAGATCGCCGTCGGCCTCGGCTTCGCCCTCGGCCTGATCCTCGTGCTGCTTGCGGGCGCGGAACTGTTTACCGGCAACACGCTGATGATCCTGCCGCTCGCGCAGCGCCGCATCGGTCCAGGCCATCTGCTGCGCGCCTGGAGTCTCGTGTGGCTCGCCAACCTCGTCGGCGCCCTGCTGCTGGTGCTGCTCGCCATCGGCGCCGGCCTGCATCTCGCAGGCGAAGGTGCATTCGCCGGTTCCGCGATCGAACTCGCGGCGGACAAGGCTTCGAAATCCGCCGGCAGCCTGGTCGCCAGCGGCATCCTCGCCAACATGCTGGTATGCCTCGCCGTCTGGATGGCTGCCGGCGCGAAATCCGCGGTCGACAAGATCGCCGTCATCGTGCCGCCCGTCGCCGCCTTCGTCGCACTGGGCCTGGAGCATTCGATCGCGAACATGTCGCTGCTGCCGCTGGGCCTGCTGGCGCAAGCGACGACGGGTGCCGAACTGCCGGCAGGCCTGTCGTGGGGCGCGGCCGGCGCCAACCTGGTGTGGTCGACGCTGGGGAACATCATCGGCGGCGGCGGAATCGGACTCGCGTACTGGGCGATCTATCTGTGCAAGACTGCGTAGAGATCGCGCGTGATCTGTGCGTTGCGCAACACGCCGGAACGCGCGGAATTCCAGGCTACGGCGAAGCGGACCCAGGCGAACCTAGCCGCAAGGAATCCAGAAACGCGGCGGCTTCGGGGGATTCATGGAGACGCGACCCGCCGTCGATCGACAGGGTCACCAGATCACGTCCGACCAGAACGTAGCGCACACGCGCCAAAGAGCCTTCTTTCCGCTTCAGGAATACAACGTCCAGTGCCGGATGACCCTCGATGCGCACGCTACTTTCATGCGTGATTTCACTCTGCGATTCCTGTGCGGCGCCCGCAGCGGCCGACTTGAGAATCAGCTGCGCTTCGCTTGTGCGCGGGATCGAAGGCAGCGAGACATACTCGATCGCGTAGCCGCCGCCCAGACGTTCGTCGTAGTACGCGCAGACATGCCGTTCGATCGCGCCAGCAGGCGTCTCGACCTTACCGGTTTCGCATTCCGGAACGCCGGAAAAGTGCGCGGCGTACGCGGTGCCTGGCACGTGGAAGCGGCCATCCGCCCAGGCGACCGAAACGCCTGATATCGCAAGAACAAGTGTCAGTGTGATGCGAAGGCTGGTGCGCATGCGATACGTCCTTGATGTGCAGAATGTGGATCACTGTCGATCAGACACGTGACGTGGAACCGAATGGATTCTATGCCCGCCATGCGTCTGTCCCGTTTGTCATCGGGACACTGGCGGGACGAAACCCGGCCCAGTGGCCGTACATTGCGCTCAACCCACCTGCATTAAGACCGCCTGGTCGTTGGGCCGTGGCGCGGCTTTCGCGCGCGCAGCGGTCTCCTGCAAAACAGAAACGGCCCGGGATCACCGGGCCGTCGCGCTGGAACAGGACGCCGCACGCAATCAGGCGAACGGATCCTGCAGCACCATCGTGTGCGCACGGTCCGGACCGGTGCTGACGATGCTGATCGGGCAGCCGGCCAGTTCTTCCAGCGCACGCAGGTAGGCGCGTGCGGCGGCGGGCAACTTGTCCCACTCGGTGATGCCGTGGGTGGTTTCTTCCCAGCCCGGGAACTCGAGGTAGACCGGCGTGCACTCGTCCCAGCCGGCGGCGTCGAGCGGCGCGTATTCGGTGCGCTTGCCGCGGTACTCGTACGCGATGCAGATCTTCAGCGTCTTCATGCCGTCGAGCACGTCGAGCTTGGTGATGCACAGGCCCGAGATGCCGTTGATGGCGACGGCGCGCTTGAGCGCGACGATGTCCATCCAGCCGCATCGGCGCGGACGGCCGGTGGAGGCGCCGTATTCCTGGCCGCGATCGCGGATGCCCTGGCCGATCTCGTCGTCGAGTTCGGTCGGGAACGGGCCGCCGCCGACGCGTGTGGCGTAGGCCTTGGCGATGCCGAGCACGTAATCGATCGCGTCCGCGCCCACGCCGGTGCCGGCCAGTGCGCCGCCGACGGTGGTGTTGGAGCTGGTGACGTAGGGATAGGTGCCGTGGTCGATGTCGAGCAGCGCACCCTGCGCGCCTTCGAACAGCACGCGCTTGCCCTGCTTGCGCAGGTCGTGAAGGATGCCGGCGACGTCGGACTTCATCGGCTCGACGTACTCGCCGAACGCCAGCGCCTCGTCGTAGGTCTTCTTGAAATCGACCGCGTCGACGCCGAGATATTTGGTCAGCACGAAGTTGTGATAGTCGAGCGCGGTGCGCAGGAGTTCTTCGAGCTGCTTGGGGTAATGCAGGTCGGCGACGCGGATGCCGCGACGCGCCACCTTGTCTTCGTACGCCGGACCGATGCCGCGGCCGGTGGTGCCGATGGCCTTGCCGCCGGCGGCCTTTTCGCGAGCCTGATCGAGGGCGATGTGGTACGGCATGATCAGCGGTGTGGCCGGGCTGATCTTCAGGCGCGAACGCACTTCGACGCCGGCGGCCTCGAGCTCGCCGATTTCCTTGATCAGCGCGGCCGGGCTCAGCACGACGCCGTTGCCGATCAGGCACAGCGCATCGTCGCGGAGGATGCCGGACGGAATGAGGTGGAGGACGGTCTTCTTGCCGCCGATCACCAGCGTATGGCCGGCGTTGTGGCCGCCCTGGAAGCGCACGACTGCGCCGATGTCCTGCGTGAGCAGGTCGACGATCTTGCCCTTGCCCTCGTCGCCCCACTGGGCGCCGATCACCACCACTGACTGACCCATCTTGATGACTCCTGTATCGCGTTGCGGCCATCGGGGCCGCAGGAAGGGACCGGCCGGCCGCGCGCGGTGATAGGCCGCTCCATCGGGGAGACGACCGCCGCACAGGGCCGGACACGGAAAAAGCCGGCAGTCCACTCATGCGAGATGGCCCGTCCGGCTTTTCCGCATTATCCGGATAACGGGTGGCAGGGGCCACCTGTTTCGTGAGGCGTGTTCATGGGGGATCGGGTGTTGTCGGGCGCGCCCAGGCTCTTACTCGACGCGCGTGGCGCGTCGGCCTCTCCCAGAGGGAGAGGCGCTGGGTCAATGCGTGCGTGGCGATCTCGATGGCCGGCTCGCGGTGATCGCGCATGAACTCGCGTGGCCCGCGCTTCTGAGCCCCTCTCCCCCTGGGAGAGGGGTTGGGGTGAGGGCTGACGCTCGCGGCAAAGCTTGATGCCGAACGCGCGTCAAACAAGGCAGCGACAGGCTTCGCCGCGCTTCGTCCATCCGCCGGCATGACTCGGGAGAAGGCCCCGGCCCTCACCCGACGCGCATGGCGCGTCGGCCTCTCCCGGAGGGAGAGGCGCTGGGTCAATGCGTGTGTGGCGATCTCGATGGCCGGTCAGCCATGCGCGACCTCAATAGCCGGCTCGTCGCGCTTGAGAGTGAGGCCATCAAGTCGCGCCTCTGAGTCCCTCTCCCGTTGGGAGCGGGGTTGGGGTGAGGGCAAGCTCGCGGAAACGCTTGAGGTTCGGTGATCCGCTTCTTCCAACCTCGATCGACAGACATCAATCCGCCTCGATCAACCCCGCACGAAATACAACGCGACCAGTCCCGCCGCCAGCACCCCTGCGCCGATACGACGCAGGGTGGAGATCGGCATCGTCAGCATCTGTTCGGCGTTGCGCTTCCAGAAGCCCGGGACGGCGAACAGGATCAGGCCTTCGAGGACGAACACCAGGCACATCGCCGCCCACAGATCCGACATCAGGCGCAGACCCTCAACGATCGCTGCGCATGTACTGCAGGAACGGGTCGTTGCGCTCGAGCACGATCACGCTGTCGCCCTTTTCGAACGCGGCGCGGTAGGCCTCTAGACTGCGCTGGAACGCATAGAACGCGGGGTCGCGGTTCGCCGCTTCGCCGTAGATGCGGGCCGCTTCGGCGTCGCCTTCACCGCGCAGGGTCTGCGCATCGCGTTCGGCTTCGGCGAGGATCACGGTCTGCTCGCGATCGGCTTGGCCGCGGATCGCGCGCGCGCGCTCCTCACCTTCGGCGCGCAGTCGCGTGGCCACTTCCTGGCGCTCGGCGCGCATGCGGTTGTAGACCTGCTGGATCACCTGGCTGTCGGTCGGCAGATCGATCTGCTTCAGACGGATGTCGATGATGCGCATGCCCAGCGACTTCGCGGCTTCGTTGATGCCCGGCAGCTGGCGCTCGACGAACTCCGAGCGGTTGCCCGAGACCAGCTCGGTCAGCGTGCTGGCGTTGATCTCGTTACGCAGCGAGTTCTTGATGATCGGCTCGAGGCGCAGGTTGGCATCGGCCTCGTTGCCGGACGTGGCGCGATAGAACGCCGCGACGTCGCTGATTGCGACGATGGCCACGAAGTCGACGCTGACGTCCTTGCGCTCGGAGGTCAGCGAACGCTCGGGCGAGAACGCACTGGCGTTGAAGCGGCGGTCGAACACGCGCGCCGATTCGATCAGCGGCACCTTGAAGTGCAGGCCCGGGCCGATGTCGGTCCGCGCGACGCGGCCGAGGTTGAGCACCAGGGCCACCTGACCTTCGCGGACCACGTACACCGAACCCATCAGGCCCAGCAGCACGACGATGATCAGCGGAATGACGAAGTTGAGTCTCATCGGGTGGCTCCTTCACGCGGCGGACGCGGCAGGCTGCGCGCAGGCGCCGCCGGGGTCGCGTTGCTGTTGCTGTTGCCGCTGTTGCGCGTGGCCTCGACGGCCGGCGACAGCACCTCGGGCGGAATCAGCGAGGGGGCGGCCTGCCCGCCTGCGCCCTGCCCGGCCATCGGCACGTAGATCAGCTGGCGGCCATCGCCGCCCACGACCACGCGGTTCTCGGCCAGCACGCTCTGCACGGTTTCCAGCCACAGACGCTTGCGGGTCACGTCCTGCGCGCCGGCGTAGGCATCGACCAGCAGCGAGAAGCGGGTCGCGTCACCGGTGGCGCGTGCGATCTCGGCGGTCTTGTAGCCTTCGGCCTGCGAGCGGACACGCTCGGATTCACCGCGCGCCTCGGGCACGATCTTCGCCGCATACGCGCCGGCTTCCTTGACCAGCTGCTCGTTCATCTGCTGCGCGCTGTTGACGGCGTCGAACGCGTCCTTGACCTCTTCCGGCGGACGCGCGTCCTGCAGGTTGAGTTCGTTGACGAACAGGCCGGTGCGGTAGCTGTCGAGAGACGCCTGCAGCGAGGTCTGGGCCGCGGTCGAGATCGGACCACGCGCATTGAGCGCGGCGTCGAGGTTCACGCGGCCGATCTGCTCGCGCACGGCGCTGAGCGCAGTCTGCTCGAGCATTTCGCGGGCGTTGCGGGTGCCGAACAGGTACTGCACGGCATCGCCAACACGGTACTGCACGTTGAACGACACGATGACGATGTTCTCGTCGCGGGTCAGCACCGGCACGGTGTTGCTGAAGGACTGCACCGTGGTCGCATCGACCTTGGTCACGCGCTCGACCGGCCACGGCAGCTTGAAGTTCGGACCCGGCTGCATGACGCGGGCGACCTGGCCGAAGCGGAGCACCACGCCGCGCTGGGTTTCACCCACCAGCACGAAGCAGTTGAGCAGCAGCACGACGACCACGACGACCGCGATCCAGCGCAGCGGATTGCTGCCTCCGAATCCACCGCCGAAGAGCCCGCGGAACTGATCGAGGATGCGGTCGAAACCACCGCCACCACCGCCACCACCACCGCGTCCGCCACGACCACCACCGCCGGTCCGGCGTGGCGGCCACGGATTGCGCTCGCCCTTGTCTCCGGACTCCTTGCGGTCCGGAGAATCGTTGTCCTTGTTGTTGCCGGGAATGTTCCAGGCCATGCCTGCTCCAGTTCTGGGCGCGCAGCCTGCGTCGGCGGCGGCGCGGGGGTCGCATAGTCTAACCGGCTCGCGCCTGTCGCAGGCCACGCACCGGAGGTCATGCCGGGATTCCCGTGGTCGCGGCCCTGATCGCGAGCGGGCGTCCGCTCGACGTCGCATCGCGGGCAGACACGCACCCACCGGACCTATCAGATGGTGTCGTCCTCGTCCGGAGGCAAGAGCGCGCGCAGCGGCTCGCCGTCGGCCTGCGACGCCAGACGCGCGGCGTCCGCATGAGCGAGGTCCACCTGGAGCAGCCAGCCGGACTCGTCGACGGTTTCCTCGCGCACGCCTTCCAGCGCATGCAGGCGGGCGTGCAGGCGGCCCGACTCGGGCGGCAGGCGCACCTCGCCAGTCACGCGACGGATGCCGAGCCGACGTGCGAGCGCCTGCGATAGCAGATCCAGTCCAAGGCCATCGCGCGCCGAAATCCAGACGCTCTCGCGCACGGCGTCATCGGCCAGCGCGTTCGGGTCCTGGTCGTAGCGCGGCGTCGCGCCTTCGATGCGGTCGATCTTGTTGAACACCAGCAGCTGCGGCAGATCGCCGGCGCCGATTTCGCCGAGCACCGCGTCGACCTGGGCGATGCGCTCGTTCCGCAGCGGATCGGCGGCATCGATGATGTGCAGCAGCAGATCGGCCTCGCGCGCCTCGCTCAGCGTGGAGCGGAACGCGGCGACGAGTTCGTGTGGCAGGTCGCGCACGAAACCGACGGTATCGGCCAGCACGATGCTGCCGCCGGACAGGTCGACGCGGCGCACGGTGGGATCGAGCGTGGCGAACAACTGGTCGGCCGCGTAGGCATCGGCGCCCGTCAGCGTGTTGAACAGCGTGGACTTGCCGGCATTCGTGTAGCCCACCAGCGCCACGCGCGGCAGCTCGCTGCGCACGCGCGCACGGCGCATCTGCGTGCGCTGCACTTCCACCTTGTCGAGGCGCGTCTGCAGCTGTTCGAGCCGCTTCTGCAACAGACGGCGGTCGGTTTCGAGCTGGGTTTCACCCGGTCCGCGCAGGCCGATCGAACCACCGCGCTGCCGTTCCAGATGGGTCCAGCCGCGGACCAGGCGCGTGGCCATGTGGCGCAGCTGCGCCAGCTCGACCTGCAGCTTGCCTTCGTGGCTGCGGGCGCGCTGGGCGAAGATGTCGAGGATCAGGCCGGTGCGGTCGACGACGCGACGCTCGAGGAATTTCTCGAGATTGCGTTCCTGGCCCGGCGTGAGCCGGTGGTTGACCAGCACCAGATCGGCGCCGGTCGCATCGGCTGCGGCCTTGACCTCGTCGAGCTTGCCGCTGCCGAACAGCGTGGCGGCATTGGGCTTGTCGATACGGGCCGGAATGACCGCGGCGACGCGGGCACCGGCCGAGCGGGCGAGTTCCGAAAATTCTTCCAGCGCGCCTTCGTCGGCCGGGCCATGCGAATGCGGCTGGATCAGCAGCGCGTTTTCACCCTTGCGGGAGCGTTCGAACAAGTGGGTTCACACCTCGGGTCAGTCGGTCGTTTCGGGCGTCTCGTCTTCGCCCTCGCCCTCACCGGACTGGACGAAACCGCCACCCGGCGCCACGCGCACGTTGCGGGCCGGCACCACGGTCGAGATCGCGTGCTTGTAGACCATCTGGCTCACGGTGTTGCGCAGCAGCACCACGAACTGGTCGAACGATTCGATCGTGCCCTGCAGTTTGATGCCATTGACGAGGTAAATCGAGACGGGCACGCGCTCGCGGCGCAGTGCGTTCAGGAAAGGATCCTGCAAGGATTGCCCCTTGGACATGGTGTTTCCCCAGCGTAGTTGTTGTTCTGATGACCTGTTGGCCGGGTCGCCACCCGCTCCCCGGATGACGACCGGCCGATGTTACACAACCGCGATGCCGTCCGTGCGGGATCGCGGGGGTCGAATGCTGTGCGGAATCCGGGATTCGTGACGCCGGTGGTCGCCTGCATACGTGCGCAGGCGTCCACGGCTCAACCCAGGAACGCGGCGACCTCCGCATCCAGCGCGGCACGCTGCGTCGCCGGATCGAACCAGCGCGCCCCGCCGCGCCCGCGCAACCAGGTGAACTGCCGCTTGGCCAGCTGGCGGGTGGCGGCAATCCCGCGTTCCCGGAAGTCCTCGGCCGTGCCCTGCCCGTCCAGAAATTCCCAGGCCTGGCGATAGCCGACGGCGCGGATCGCCGGCAGTTCCAGCGGCGTCGGGTGCGCCTGCAGCTGCGGCAATGCGCGCAGCGCACGCACCTCGTCGAGGAAGCCCGCGGCGAGCATCGCATCGAACCGGGTGGCGATGCGCGCATGCAGGGTGGCACGCTCGGGCGGGGCGATCGCGAGCGGCAGGACCTGCGCGGGAAACGGCGGCGATTCGGACGGCCGCTTCTGCCACTCGCTGATCGGCGTGCCGGTCAGGCGATGCACTTCGAGCGCACGCTGGATGCGCTGCGCATCGCCGGGCTTGATGCGCGCGGCGGCTTCCGGATCGAGCGTCGCCAGGCGCGCGTGCAGTGCGGGCCAAC
Organism: Luteimonas flava; assembly: GCF_036584485.1. Lineage (NCBI taxonomy): Bacteria > Pseudomonadati > Pseudomonadota > Gammaproteobacteria > Lysobacterales > Lysobacteraceae > Luteimonas > Luteimonas flava. Next base: position 1,357,102 of record NZ_JAZHBM010000001.1, read on the forward strand.
CGATTGCCTCGGCTTCGGCGGTGATCGCGGCCCGCGTCTCGGCGTCGGCCTCCGGCATCGGTGACAGCCCGTCGAGCAGGGCCGCGAAATACAGGCCGGTGCCGCCGGCGAGAATCGGCACGCGACCACGCGACAGGATGTCCTCGACCGCGGCGCGCGCGTCGGTCGCGAACTCGGCTGCGGAATACGTCTGCCAAGGGTCGCGCAGATCGAGCATGTGATGCGGCGCCCGTGCGCGTTCCGCGGCATCGGGCTTGGCCGCGCCGATCTGGAGCCCGCGATACACCAGCGCCGAATCGACACTGACGATCTCGCCGCCGAACCGCTGCGCCCAGTCGAGCGCGAGCGCGGTCTTGCCCGACGCGGTCGGCCCCATCAGGGCGATGGCACGGTGCTTCGGTGGGGTGCTGTCCATCACCTGGTGTCGCCTGCTCATGCCGGTGTCCCGGTCCGGACCGTCAGCCTGGGTGACGGTCCGGACACGGAATCAGTATCCCGTTTCCTTCAGCGACAGCCGCACCTGCGCGTGCGTGGCCTGCACATCCGCCGACGGCGCGCGCCCCAGCAGGCTGACGCCGACGATCGCGGCGGTCGCCGACAGGAAGCCCGGAATCATTTCGTACAACTCCGACCCCATGCGGTTGACCATGACCTCCTTCCAGAAGATCACCATCAGCGCGCCGGTCACCATGCCGGCGATCGCGCCGTTGCGGGTCATGCGCTTCCAGAACAGCGCCAGCAACAATACGGGGCCGAAGGCCGAGCCGAACCCGGCCCACGCATACGACACCAGGCCGAGCACGCGGCTGTCGGGATCGCGCGCCATCCAGATCGCGAGGATCGACACCGCGAGCACGCTCGCACGACCCACCCACACCAGTTCGCCCTGCGAGGCCTGCTTGCGGAAGAAACCGCGATACAGGTCTTCGGACAGTACGCTGGAGCACACCAGCAACTGGCTCGACAGCGTGCTCATCACCGCGGCGAGGATCGCGGCGAGGATGATGCCGGCCACCCACGGGTTGAACAGCAGTTCGACCAGGGTGATGAACACGCGTTCGGGATTCTCGAGGACCGGCGCGGCCAGCGACGCGTTGGTCTCGAAATAGGCAATGCCGAAGAAGCCGACCGACATCGCACCGACCATGCACAACAGCATCCAGCTCATGCCGATGCGGCGCGCGGTGGGAATCGTGTGCACGCTCTGCGCCGCCATGAAGCGCACGAGGATGTGCGGCTGGCCGAAATAGCCCAGCGCCCAGGCGAGCAGCGAGACGATGCCGATGAAGCCCAGATTGCCGCCGCGGAACCAGTCGAGCTGCAGCGGATCGTTGGCGCGGATCAGATCGATGCTGGCATCGAATCCGCCGGTATGCATGAAGACCAGAATCGGCGCGAGCAACAGCGCGAACAGCATCATCATGCCCTGCGCCACATCGGTCCAACTCACCGCGAGGAACCCGCCGACCAGCGTGTAGAGCACCGTGACCGACGCGCCGAGCCAGATCGCCTGGCCGTAGGTCAGGCCGAAGACGCTCTCGAACAGACGCGCGCCGGCCACGACACCCGACGCGCAGTAGATCGCGAAGAACACCAGGATCACCACCGCCGTGAACACGCGCAGGATGCGGCTGCGGTCGCCGAATCGGTTGGTGAGGAAGTCGGGCAACGTCAGCGCGTTGCCGGTGCGCTCGGTGTAGACGCGCAAGGGACCGGCGACGAAACGCCAGTTGAGATACGCGCCCAGCAACAGGCCGACGGCGATCCACGCTTCCGACACGCCGCTGAGAAAGATTGCGCCCGGCAGACCCATCATCAGCCAGCCGCTCATGTCCGACGCACCGGCCGAGAGCGCGGTCACGCCGGGGCCGAGGCTGCGCCCGCCGATGATGTAGTCGTCGAAACTCTTGGTCCGGCGCCAGGCCACGAATCCGATCACGACCATCACCGCCAGATAGACGAGGAACATCACGATGGTCGGCGTATTGGATCTGAGCACGGGGCCCCCTGGGTCTGGCGCGATACGGAAAAACGCCGCGAGAGACGGCCGCGGCGGTGCGACAGCCTAACGCAGACCGGCAGTCGCGGCTGCCGCGGGCACCGGTGTCGCCCGCTCCGGCACGTCACAACACCGCTGGAATCGCGTGCCCGCGCCGGTGGAAAGCGCGGGTACGCGCAGCGCATCGGGTGGCACGTGGACCCGAAGCCCCGACGGACATGCCGTCGGACCAGCGGGTCACGAGATGCAGGTGGGCGGCGTCGATCCCGCGCGCCGCAGATCCGCTCAGGCGTCGTCGGGCCAGCTGATCCCCTGCTTCGGCGTGGACGCGCGCGGTGTCGGCACCGCATCGACCGCGCCCCAGATCTTCAGCGCATCGACCGTTTCGGCGACATCGTGCACGCGCAGGATGCGGGCGCCGTTCTGCGCCGCGATGAGATGCGCGGCCACGGAACCGGCCACGCGATCGGCCGGCACATCGCGGCCGGTCAGCTCGCCGATGCTGCGCTTGCGCGACAGACCGGCGAGCACCGGCACGCCGAGTTCGACGAAACGCGCGAGCTGCGCCAGCAGCGTCATGTTGTGCACGGTGGTCTTGCCGAACCCGAAGCCCGGATCGACGACGATGTGCTTGCGCGCGATGCCGGCCATCTCGGCGGAGAAGATGCGCTCGGCGAGGAAACGATGCACCTCGCCCACGACGTCGTCGTAATCGGGCGCATCCTGCATGCCGTGCGGTTCGCCGAGCATGTGCATCAGCACGATCGGCACGCCGAGCGAGGCCGCCGCGTCGAGCGCGCCCTCACGGCGTAATCCGTAGACATCGTTGATCAGGCCCGCGCCCGCTGCGACCGCGGCGCGCATGACCTCCGGTTTGGACGTGTCGATGCTGATCGGCAGCGTCGTGCGCGCGATCAGCCCTTCGATCACCGGGATCACGCGTCGCAGTTCCTCTTCCACCGGCACCGCGTCCGCGCCGGGACGCGTGGATTCGCCGCCGATGTCGAGCACGTCGGCGCCCGCCTTCGCCAGCCGCAGACCGTGTGCGATCGCCGCGTCGGTGGTGTCGTGCGCGCCGCCGTCGGAGAACGAATCCGGCGTCACGTTGACGATACCCATCACGCGCGGACGGTCGAGCCGCAGCACGCGGCCGTTGCAGTCGAGCTTCGGCGCGGTGTCGAACATCAGCGTTCGTCCTTGCGGACGTTGTCTTCGATCGTCACCACGCGGCGGCTCATGCCGAACGCCACGCCCAGCGCGATCCCGATCGCGATACCCAGACCGAGATTGTCGAACGCCGAGCCGATCGCGACGCCGATCGCCACGCCGGCGCCGATTCCGACGGGCAACAGGGGATAGCGGGTTGTCGATTTCGGTTCGGACATCGTCGGCTCCAGGTGGCGATACGTCAGCGCAGACTCTGGCGATTCGTCACCGGCATCGCAAGCGCAAACGCCATCAGCCCTGCGCGCGCGCGCGATGGAACGCCACGAGCGCATTCGCGTGGCCGTGCCCGATGCCATAGGTGGTCTTGAGAAATGCAACCTGTTCCATGTGCTTGCGATCCGCCACGCCGTCGAGCTGTGCGAGCCAGTGCGCCACCGGCTTGCCGTATGTCTTCTCGATCGACGGGAAGTAGGACGCGGGACCTTTCACTGTGGCGTCTGTCATGGCGCAGTCCTCGAATGGGTGCGTGCGCGCGTTGCGAACCCGATCGATGGCGCGGGGTATCGCTGCACGCGATCCATCCTACGGCGAAGTTGCGCCGCCGGAAACGCAGAAGGCCGGGCTTGCGCCCGGCCTTCTGGAAACGTGTGCGACTCGATCAGGCCTGTTCGGCCGGACCCCCGATCGGCGGCTGCAACGGGCGGTTGCCGCCCTTGTCGCCACTGTCGTCGTTCTTGTTCGCGTTCGCCTTGCCCCAGCCCATCGGCGGCGGCGGATCGCGGCCTTCCATGATCGCGTCGATCTGCGGCACGTCGATGGTTTCGTATTCGAGCAGCAGCTTCGACATCGCGTGCAGCTTGTCGATGTTCGCCGTCAGCAGCTCGGTCGTGCGCTCGTAGGCCTTGTCGAGGATCGTGCGCACGACCTCGTCGATGCGCCGCGCGGTGTCGTCGGAGACCGACTTGTGCTGCGTGACCGAACGGCCCAGGAACACTTCGTCGTCCTCTTCGCCATAGGCGATCGGGCCGAGCTCGTCGGACAGGCCCCACTTGGTGACCATGTTGCGGGCCATCTTGGTCGCACGCTCGATGTCGTTCGACGCGCCGGTGGTGACCTTGTCGCCGCCGAAGATCAGTTCCTCGGCCACGCGACCGCCGTATAGCGAGCACAGCTGCGACTCGATCGCCACGCGGTTCATCGAGTAACGGTCGCCTTCGGGCAGATACATCGTGACGCCGAGGGCGCGACCACGCGGAATGATCGTGACCTTGTAGACCGGATCGTGCTCGGGCACGAGGCGGCCGACGATCGCATGGCCGGCCTCGTGATAGGCGGTCAGGGTCTTCTCGTCCTCGCTCATCGCCATCGAACGGCGCTCGGCGCCCATCAGGATCTTGTCGCGGGCGCGGTCGAAGTGGTCCATGCGGACCTCCTTGCCGTTCTCGCGCGCGGCGAACAGCGCCGCCTCATTGACCAGATTCGCCAGGTCCGCACCCGAGAAGCCGGGCGTACCACGGGCGACGACGAGCGGCTGCACGTCCTCGTCCAGCGGCACCTTGCGCATGTGCACTTTCAGGATCTGCTCGCGGCCCTTGACGTCCGGCAGGCCCACGACGACCTGGCGGTCGAAACGGCCCGGACGCAGCAGCGCGGGATCGAGCACGTCGGGACGGTTGGTCGCAGCGACGACGATCACGCCCTCGCCGCCCTCGAAGCCATCCATCTCGACCAGCAACTGGTTGAGCGTCTGCTCGCGTTCGTCATGTCCGCCGCCGAGACCGGCGCCGCGATGACGGCCGACCGCATCGATTTCGTCGATGAAGATGATGCACGGCGCCTGCTTCTTGGCCTGCTCGAACATGTCGCGCACGCGGCTCGCGCCGACACCGACGAACATCTCGACGAAGTCCGAGCCGGAGATCGAGAAGAACGGCACCTTGGCCTCGCCGGCGATCGCCTTGGCGAGCAGCGTCTTGCCGGTACCGGGGGGGCCGACCATCAGCACGCCGCGCGGAATCTTGCCGCCGAGCTTCTGGAAGCGCGAGGGATCGCGCAGGAACTCGACCAGCTCCGACACCTCTTCCTTTGCCTCGTCGCAACCGGCGACGTCGGCGAAGGTGACCTTGGTCTGCTCTTCGTTGAGCAGCTTCGCGCGGGACTTGCCGAAGGACATCGCGCCCTTGCCGCCGCCCTGCTGCATCTGCCGCATCATGAAGAACCAGAAGCCGATGATCAGCGCCACCGGCAGGAGCTGGATCAGGATGTAACCCAGCGAGATGCCGCTCGACGGCGGTGCCTGCTCGATCGCGACGTTGTGGTTCATCAGGTCGTCGATCATGCGATCGTCGCGGCGCGGGGCGATGACCGTGCCGCTCTGGCCGCCCTTGCTCTGGAACGTGATGGTGCGCTCATCCTCGGCGATCTTCACCGAGCCGATCTGGTCGCGACGGACCTGCTCCATGAACTGCGAGTACTGGACGTCCTGCCCGCCTGCGCCGGTTCTGGGGCTGAAGCTCTGGAAGATCACCATCAACACGACGGCGACGACCACCCAGAGCAGCAGATTCTTGACCAGATCGTTCATGTTTCGGGGTTCTCGTGAAGAGTGCGGTGGAGCGTTTGAATCGGGGTCATGCTACTTCATCGTCGCCAGCTTGCCCTGCGCCAGCGCATAGACTTCCGGCGAACGTTGCCGCGATGCAGCCGGCTTGCGGATCGACAGCTTGGTGTAGCGCCGCCGCAGATTGCGGACGTAATCGTCGAACTCGGTGCCCTGGAACAACTTGATCAGGAACGTGCCGCCGGTGCGCAGGTGGTTGTCCGCGAAATCCATCGCCAGTTCCGCCAGATGCATGGCGCGGGGCTGGTCGACGGCATCGATTCCACTCTTGTTGGGGGCCATGTCGGACAACACAAGGTCCACCTGTTGTCCGCCCAGCGTGGATTCAAGCGACGAGAGGACCGCATCCTCGCGAAAATCCCCGTGAAGGAACTCCACGCCGGCCAGCGTCGGCATGTCGAGGATGTCGAGCGCGATCACCCGCCCGGAGTCGCCCAGCGCCTGGCGCACCCACTGCGACCAGCCACCGGGCGCGGCGCCCAGATCGACCACGACCATGCCCGGCTTGAGCAGACGGTCGCGTTCGACCAGTTCCTCGAGCTTGTAGGCGGCGCGCGAACGCAGGCCGTCCTTCTGGGCCTTCTTCACGAAGGGATCGGAGAAATGTTCTTTCAGCCAGCGCTGGCTGCTTTTGCTGCGGGAGGCCATCAACGGCTCGAGTGCGGGACAGGTGCGTCCGGTGGCCATGATATCCTGCCGGTCGCTTTCATTTCCCCGATCGGTTCATCCATGAGTAATGCCCTGACCGCTGCCCAGACCCGTTTTCTGCGCGGCCAGGCCCATGGCATCAAGGCCATGTTGCAGGTAGGCGGCAAAGGCATCACCGATGCCCTGATCGCCGAAATCGATGCGGCGCTCGAGCATCACGAACTGATCAAGGTCAAGGTCGGCGCGTCCGATCGTGACGAACGCGACGCGATGATCGCCGACATCGCCGGACGCACCGACTCGGCCTTGGTGCAGCGCATCGGCCACGTGGCCATCCTGTACCGCCAGAGCAAGGACCGCCGCCAGATCGTCCTGCCGCGGTCCTGACCGCACGATCGGCGCGGCATGCAGCTCAATCTCGAATCGCCCGATTTCGATTACGTCCTGCGCGGCGCCGACGGGCGCCTGGCGCTGGTCAACGACCGCCGCCTGACCCGCAGCTTCATCGTCGCCCCGCGCAGCCTCGTCGAGGACTGGCCGGTGACGGACGTCGGCACGCTCGACCTCGATGCCCTTGCCCCAGTGCTGGCACTGGAGCCGGAAGTCGTCCTGCTCGGCACCGGTGAAACCCAGGGCTTTCCGCCGCCGGCAACGATGGCCGCGTGCCTGTCGCGCGGCATCGGCCTCGAAGCCATGACCAACGCTGCCGCGGCGCGCACCTTCAATGTGCTGGCCGGTGAGGGGCGTCGGGTGGTGGCGGCGTTCGTGCTGGCCGGCGCTGTGCCATCCGCAGACGCCTAAGCGTCTTCTGGCGCACGGCCTGCGTCCTGCGATGACTTGGCGACGGTCGCTCCCCGCTCTTCCGCACGCAGTTCTGATCGCGAGGCGCTGAAACAGCCGAGCAGAGCATCCGCCGTCGTCCAAGCGATGCTGGAAGCGCTTTTCAACAGCCGTACGGCTTCTCACCCATCTTGACGTCCGCGACTTCGCGGGCCGGCGAGAACCAGAATGGGCCCCAGCCTCCGCTGGGGCGACGGGTCGAAGACCTCTGTGGTCTGACCGTCAGCTCGCGCGATGGATCAACGCGCCGGCAGATACGTCAGCGGATCGACCGGCTTGCCGTTGTAGCGGATCTCGAAATGCAGCATGTCGCGGGCGGCGCCCGTGCGACCGAGTTCGGCGATCTGCTGGCCGGCGCGGACGCGCTCGCCTTCGTTGACCCTGCGGCTGCGGTTGTGGCCGTAGGCGGTGAGCCACTGTTCGTCGTGCTTGACGATGATCAGTTCACCGTAGCCGACCAGGCCTGCGCCCGAGTACACCACCACGCCGTCGGCGGCGGCTTTGACCGCCTGGCCGGAGGTGCCGGCGATGTCGACACCCTGCTTCGTCGGATCGTTGCCGACGTAGCGGCCGACGATCTGGCCGTCGGTCGGCCACTGCCAGCGGAACGGGCTGCGCACCGGCGCGGCGGCGGGCGCCTGGGGCGTGCTCTGCGTGGGTCGAACGGCCGGACGCTGCGCGGTCGCGCTGCCCGAACTCGCGGGGCGTGCCGGCGGCGCACTGCCGCTGCCGGGATACAGGCGTAGGCGCTGGCCGGGATAGATCGTGTACGGCGCACGGATGTTGTTCCACGTCGCCAGATCGAGTGCGCTGATGCCGTTGCTGGTCGCGAGCCGGTAGAGGGTGTCGCCACGTTGCACAGTGACCGACTGGCCGGGCCGGGGCGTCGAGGTCGGCGCGCTGCTGCCGCCCTCGCGGACCACCGTACTGGTGCCGCAGGCCGACAACAATCCCACTGCGAGCAACACCGCCAGCTTCCTCATCCACGCATCTCCAACCAGACCAGTCCAACGATCACCAGACCCACCATCAACCAGCCGAGCCATTCGATGTAGCGCTTGAGCATCGGCTCGAACTTCGGGCCGCCCCACGCCATCAGGCCGGCGACGAGGAAGAACCGTGCGCCGCGTCCGAGCAGCGAGCCGACGAGGAACGGTAGCAGGCCGACACCGAGCGAACCCGACGCGATCGTGAATACCTTGTACGGAATCGGGGTGAATGCCGCGATGAACACGAACAGCAGACCGTGTTCGACGAACAGCGCCTGGATGTTCTCGAACGCCGGCTGCCAGCCCATGCGCACGATCCACGGCCACACCAGGTCCAGCGCGAAATGACCGATGACGTAGCCCAGCAGGCCGCCGGCGACCGAGCCCAGCGTGCACAGCAGCGCATAGCGCCACCAGGACTTCGGCCTTGCCAGCGACATCGGCGCGAGCATGACATCCGGCGGAATCGGGAAGACGACCGATTCGGCGGCGCTCATCAGGGTGAGGTAACGCGGTGCGTGACGGTGGCGGGCCCACGCGAGCGTGGTGTCGTACATCCTTGCAAACAGCTGCATCAGTCCACGTATCCAGACAACAACGGTACGAACGCAACGGCGGCGACATCCTGCTGCTCGATCCGGCCGTCGGCCTGCTTGCGCAGGACCAGCAGACGTTGCGAACCCGGTGCGCCGACCGGTGCGACCAGCGTGCCGCCGGGGGCGAGCTGCTGAGTCAATGCTTCGACCAGCGCAGGGCCGGCCGCGGTGACGATGATGCCGTCGAACGGACCGTTCTCCGGCCAGCCGATGCGGCCGTCGTCGTGCTTGCTGCGCACATTGAGGCCCAGCGAGCGGAAACGCTTGCGCGCGATGCGCAGCAGTTCGCCGATGCGCTCGACGGTGTGCACCTCGATGCCGAGCGCGGCGAGGATCGTCGCCTGATAACCGGAGCCGGTGCCGACTTCGAGCACCCTGCCCGGCATGCCGTTCGCGAGCAGCGCTTCGGTCATGCGTGCGACCACCCAGGGCTGCGAAATCGTCTGCCCATGGCCGATCGGCAGCGCGGTGTCCTCGTAGGCGCGCGTGGCCAGCGCCTCGTCGACGAACAGATGTCGCGGCACGGTGCGGATCGCGTTGAGCACGCGCTCGTCGGAAATGCCGCCACCGGGATGCGCGCCATCGCGCAGACGTTCGATCAGGCGGTCGCGCACGCGTTGCGAGGTCATCCCGACGCCGACCGCTTCGGGCTGCAGGCGCATCCGCGCCGTCACGCCTGGGTCGCCTTGAGGTCCGCTTCGAGCCCGCCGACCCAGCTGGCGACGTGCTCGAGCGCCTGGTAGCGCGTGAGGTCGACATGGATCGGCGTGATCGCGATGTGCTGCGTGCGCACGGCGTGGAAATCGGTGCCGGGACCGGCGTCCTGCTCGGGACCGGCCGCGCCGATCCACCACCAGGTACGGCCGCGCGGATCGTCGATCGACGTGCACGGCTCGGCGCGGTGGCGATTGCCCAGGCGGGTGACCTCGAAACCGGCGAGGTCGTCCCACGGCACGTCCGGCACATTGACGTTGAGGATCGTGTCGGCGGGCAGCGGATCGGCCTTCAGACGCGCGACGATCTCGACGGCGGCGCGCGCGGCGGTCTCGTAATGCTTGCCGTCGTGGTTGCGCGTGACCAGCGACATCGCGACCGCGGGCAGACCGAGAAAGCGGCCTTCCATCGCGGCGGCGACCGTGCCGGAATAGATCACGTCGTCGCCGAGATTCGCGGTGTTGTTGATGCCCGAGACCACGATGTCGGGCTCGAGTTCCAACAGACCGGTGATCGCGACGTGCACGCAATCGGTCGGCGTGCCGTGCACGCGCCAGGTGCAGGCATCGACCTGCACGGTGCGCAGCGGCATGTCGAGCGTGAGCGAGTTGCTCGCGCCGGAACGATCGCGATCGGGTGCGACGACGAGCACCTCGTGGCCGGCATCACGCAGACCCTGGGCGAGAATCCGGATGCCGGGGGCGTCGACGCCGTCGTCGTTGCTGACCAGTACGCGCATGGATCGTTCTAGAGGCCCCGAGCCGTCGGACAAGGCGGCCATGATACCGGATGCATCTCCCCCACCCCAGTTCGGATGCCGCGGAAGACTGCATGCGGACACGCACGCCGCTACGCTAGCGGCATGCAACGAGGACGCCACCGCCCCGATCCGCCTGCAGCGCCGTCCGATGACGACGACGATGCCGCGCTCTTCCGCAGTGCAATCGGCCCGGTCCGCGAACTGCCGGCCGCGCCATTGCCGCCACAGGCGCCGAAACCGCGCCCGTCGACGCGCATGGCCGACCGCGACAATGCCGAAGCGCGCAGCGAGTTCAGGCAGCTGCTGGACGGCCCGCTGCTGGGCGGCGGCGACACGATGCAGTACCGGCGCGACGAGATCTCACCGCGCGTACTGAAGCTACTCGGACGCGGCGAATACGCCGCGCAGGAAGAACTCGACCTGCACCACAGCGATGCGCACCAGGCGAGCGCATTGCTGCGCCTGTTCCTGCGCGATGCGATCGATGCCGGCGTGGGCTGCGTGCGCGTGATCCACGGCAAGGGCCTGAACTCGTCGCCCGATGCGCCGATCCTCAAAAACCTCGTCGATCGCCTGCTGCGACAACGTGCCGACGTGCTCGCCTTCCACAGCGCGCCTGGTGGACAGGGCGGGGCTGGCGCGGTGCTGGTGTTACTGCGTCCGCGGCAGCGCTGAGCGCGTCACGCGTGGTCCCACGCGACACGTCCCGGCTGACAGTCACCGCGATCGCGCTGGGCGTCCTCGCCTGGCTAATCCCCGTTCTCGCCCAAGCGTGGATGTGGCTGCAATTTTCGCCCGGTGCGCCATCGCTGGGCCTGCTCTGGATGGTCGCGACGTTCGGCTCGCTGCTGCCTGCGTGCGCGCTGTCGATGCTCGGCGCCTGGCTGTGGCATCGTGCCGATCGCGCTGCACGCATGCGTCCGCGTGCGCGACGCATCGGCTTTGCGGTGATCGCGACGCCTGCCTGCATCGTCGCGGTGCTCGGCGTCCATGTCGTCGCGAGCATCGTGATGGAACGCCTGACGATTTCGCCTGGCGCGTGACGCCAGGCGCCTCGCGTCGATGACCTGCGCGCCGCGCAGACATGCGCACCGCCCAGCCCGGAAACGAGGAACGGCCGCCGCTGCATGCGCAGCGACGGCCGTCCGGTTTCAACAGGACGCGCGACTCAGTGCTTCACGCGCGTCCGCTTGGTGCCCTCCGCGCGCGGCACGACCTTGCGGGCGGTCTTGCGCTCGACCTTCTGGCCGGGCGGCGGCGGCAGCGGACGCTCCAACGCCAGATCCAGCACCTCGTCGATGTACTTCACCGGCATGATCTTCATACCGTCGGTGACGTTCTTCGGGATGTCGGCCAGATCCTTGCGGTTCTCCTCGGGGATGATCACGGTCTTGATGCCACCGCGCAGCGCGGCCAGCAGCTTCTCCTTGAGTCCACCGATCGCCGTGACGCGACCACGCAGCGTGATCTCGCCGGTCATCGCCACGTCCGCGCGGACCGGGATCTTCGTCAGCAGCGACACCAGCGTCGTCGCCATCGCGATACCCGCGCTCGGACCATCCTTCGGCGTCGCGCCATCGGGCACGTGCACATGGATGTCGTGCTTCTGCAGTACTTCAAGCTCGACGCCCAGACGCTCGGCGCGCGAACGCACGACCGACATCGCCGCAGACGCCGACTCCTTCATCACGTCGCCCAGCTGGCCGGTGAGGATGAGCTGGCCCTTGCCCGGCACCTGCGTCGCTTCGATCTGCAGCAGATCGCCGCCGACCTCCGTCCACGCCAGTCCGGTGACCAGACCGATCTCGTTGTCCTGCTCGGCGCGTCCGAAATCGAAGCGCTGCACGCCCAGGTACTTGTCGAGATTCTTCTCGGTAACCTTGATCGTCTTGATGCCCTTGGCCTTGCCCTTGCCTGTGGCGACCGGGCCGGCGAGCGCGATCTCCTTGACCACCTTGCGGCAGATCTTGGCGATCTCGCGCTCGAGATTGCGCACGCCCGATTCGCGGGTGTAGTAGCGCACGATGTCGCGCACCGCGCCCTCGGACACCGTCAGCTCCTCGGCCTTGAGCCCGTTCGCCTTCAGCTGCTTGGGCAGCAGATAACGCGTGGCGATGTTGAGCTTCTCGTCCTCGGTGTAACCCGGAATCCGGATCACTTCCATGCGATCGAGCAGCGGGCCGGGGATGTTGAGCGAGTTCGAGGTCGCGACGAACATCACTTCCGACAGATCGAGATCGACCTCGAGATAGTGGTCGTTGAACGTGTGGTTCTGCTCGGGATCGAGCACTTCCAGCAGCGCCGACGCCGGATCGCCGCGGAAATCGTTCGACATCTTGTCGATCTCGTCGAGCAGGAACAGCGGGTTCTTCGTCCCGACCTTGTTCATGCTCTGCACGATGCGGCCGGGCATCGAACCGACGTAGGTGCGGCGGTGACCGCGGATTTCGGCCTCGTCGCGCACGCCACCCAGCGCCATGCGGGTGAACTTGCGGTTCGTCGCCTTCGCGATCGACTGGCCGAGCGAGGTCTTGCCCACGCCGGGCGGACCGACGAGGCACAGGATCGCGCCCTTCATCTGCTTCACGCGCGTCTGCACCGCGAGGTACTCGAGGATGCGTTCCTTGACCTTTTCCAGGCCGTAGTGATCGGCGTCGAGCACGTCCTGCGCGGACTTCAGGTCCTTGCGCACCTTGCTGCGCTTCTTCCACGGCACGCCGAGCAGCCAGTCGAGATAGTTGCGCACGACCGACGCTTCGGCCGACATCGGCGGCATCTGCTTGAGCTTGTTGAACTCGGCCTTCGCCTTCGCCTCGACCGCCTTCGGCATCCCGGCCTCGGCGATCTTGCGCGCGATCTCGTCGATGTCGCTCGGCGCGTCGTCGATCTCGCCCAGCTCCTTCTGGATCGCCTTCATCTGTTCGTTGAGGTAGTACTCGCGCTGCGACTTCTCCATCTGCGACTTCACGCGGCCGCGGATGCGCTTCTCCATCTGCTGCACGTCGATCTCGCCGTCGACGAAGCCGACCAGCAGTTCCAGACGGTCGGCGGTGTCGGTCGCTTCGAGCAGGCGCTGCTTGTCGGCCAGACGCACGCCCAGATGCGCGGCGATGGTGTCGGCCAGGCGCGCGGAATCGTCGATGCCGGCCAGCGTCTGCAGCAGTTCCGGCGGCAGCTTGCGGTTCGTCTTGACGTACTGCTCGAACAGGCTCATCAGCGAACGCGCGATCGCCTCGACCTCGCGCGGTTCGCGCGATTCGAGCGGCGGGATCGCTACGCCACTGCCGGCCAGCGCGCCCTCGTTCTCGCGGATGTCGCGCAGCCTGACGCGCTCGGTACCTTCGACCAGCACCTTGATCGTGCCGTCGGGCAGCTTGAGCAGCTGCAGCACCGTCGCCAGCGTGCCGACCTCGTAGAGATCGGCGGCACCCGGATCGTCGGTTTCGGCGGACTTCTGCGCCACCAGCAGGATGCGCTTGTCGGCCTCCATCGCCAGATCGAGCGCACGGATCGACTTGTCGCGGCCGACGAACAGCGGGATGACCATGTGCGGGAACACCACGACGTCGCGCAGCGGCAGGACCGGCAGTTCGTGGGTTTCGGGAGTACTGCGTGGGGGCATCGTCGTTCCTCGGTGTGGCGCCGTCCGGCGGGACGGCCCTGGCGGCCGTGCGGTCGCCCTGCCCCCGTTTATGGGGCGCGCCCGTCCGGGATGCAAGCGCGTTTGAATCGCCACATACGAAAGCGCCGCGGACCCGGAGGCACGCGGCGCGTCGTGAAGCGGTCTGCGTCGGAAAACGCGGCCCGGATGCGTCGCCGGAACGTTTCGTTCCGGCGGTCGACTCAGTCGCCGGAGGCGACCTTCTGCTCGGTGGCCGGGGTCTCGTAGATCAGGTACGGCTCGGACTTGTGCTCGATGACCGACTCGTCCACGACCACCTTGCTGACGTTCTCCAGCGACGGCAGGTCGTACATCGTGTCGAGCAGCACCGATTCGACGATCGTGCGCAGTCCGCGCGCGCCGGTCTTGCGCTTGATCGCCTTCTTGGCGATCGCCGAGAGCGCGTCCTGACGGAACTCCAGTTCCACGCCTTCCATCTCGAACAGCTTCTTGAACTGCTTGCTGATCGCGTTCTTGGGCTCGGTCAGGATCTGGATCAGCGCGGCCTCGTCCAGTTCCTCGAGCGTCGCCACGACCGGCAGACGGCCGACGAACTCGGGAATCAGGCCGAACTTGATCAGATCTTCCGGCTCCACGTCCGCCAGCACCTTGCCGACTTCCGCCTTGCGCTCGGAGCTCTTGAGCTTGGCGCCGAAGCCGATGCCGCTGGCGTCGGTGCTGCGCGCCTGAATCACCTTGTCGAGGCCCGCGAACGCGCCGCCGACGATGAACAGGATGTTCTTGGTATCGACCTGCAGGAACTCCTGCTGCGGGTGCTTGCGACCGCCCTGCGGCGGCACGCTGGCGACCGTGCCTTCGATCAGCTTGAGCAGCGCCTGCTGCACGCCCTCGCCCGACACGTCACGCGTGATCGACGGGTTCTCGCTCTTGCGCGAAATCTTGTCGATCTCGTCGATGTAGACGATGCCCTGCTGCGCCTTCTCGGCGTCGTAATCGCACTTCTGCAGCAGCTTCTGGATGATGTTCTCGACGTCCTCGCCGACGTAACCGGCTTCGGTCAGCGTCGTGGCGTCGGCCATCGTGAACGGCACATTGAGCAGGCGCGCCAGCGTTTCGGCCAGCAGCGTCTTGCCCGAACCGGTCGGACCGATCAGCAGGATGTTGGACTTCGCGAGCTCGACTTCGTCGTTCTTGCTGCGACTTTCGATGCGCTTGTAGTGGTTGTAGACCGCCACCGCAAGCGTCTTCTTGGCCCGTCGCTGGCCGATGACGTACTGGTCGAGCACTTCGAGGATCTCGCGCGGCTTGGGCAGCGAGCTGCGGGCAGACTGCGCCTTCTCCTCGAGCTCCTCGCGGATGATGTCGTTGCACAGCTCAACACATTCATCGCAGATGAACACGCTGGGACCCGCAATCAGCTTGCGCACCTCATGCTGGCTCTTTCCACAGAAAGAGCAGTAGAGGATTTTGTTGCTGTCGCCGGAACGACCCTGACGGTCTTCGCTCATGCCTTGGCCAAATCTGTATTGCGGTTTCGTTTCGAGAATAGCACAGCGTCCGGCGCCTCCACCGGGAGGGCGCCGTCACACAGATGCATGATGAATCAAGCGTTTAGCAGCGTCAGGCGGCAGTGATCGAGTCGTCGGGACGACGCTCGAGCACCTGGTCGACCAGGCCGTACTCGCGCGCAGCCTGCGCGCTCTTGAAGTTGTCGCGCTCGGTGTCGCGGGCGATCGTCTCGAGCGGCTGGCCGGTGTGATGGGCCATGATCTCGTTCAGACGCTGCTTCATCGACAGGATTTCCTTGGCGTGGATGTCGATATCCGTCGCCTGGCCCTGGAAGCCGCCCAGTGGCTGGTGGATCATCACGCGCGAATTCGGCAGCGCATACCGCTTGCCCGCAGCGCCCGCCGACAGCAGTAGCGCACCCATGCTGGCCGCCTGGCCGATGCAGATCGTGCTGACGTCGGGCTTGATGAACTGCATGGTGTCGTAGATCGCCATGCCCGCGGTGACGATGCCGCCGGGCGAGTTGATGTACAGGTTGATGTCCTTCTCGGGGTTCTCCGCCTCGAGGAACAGCAACTGGGCGACGATCACGTTCGCCATGTGGTCGTCGATGCCGCCGACCAGGAAGATCACGCGCTCCTTCAACAGGCGCGAATAGATGTCGTACGCGCGCTCGCCGCGGCTGGTCTGCTCGACCACCATCGGCACCAGGTTGAGGGCTTTCGTCTCGATGCTCATCAATCAATTCCCGTCGGAGGAGCGTCCGGCCCACATGGACCGGACGGGGTGCGCGAGGTTCAGCCCTGCGGGCCGATCGCGTCCTGGAAGCTCAGCGCCTGCTCCGTGTGCTTGGCGCGCTCGGCGATCCAGTCGATCACCTGCTCTTCCATCACACGGTTCTGCAGACCCGACATCAGCTGGGGGTCGTTGCGGTACATCTCAATGACCTGCTGCGGTTCTTCGTAGGTCGAGGCGATCAGGCGCATCGTCTCGTTCACGCGCTTGGGGTCGAGCTTGAGCTGGTTGCGACGGGCGACTTCGCCCACCAGCAGGCCGACGAGCACGCGCTTGCGCGCCGGCTCGAGGAACTCGGTGTGCGCATCGTCGGCGACGTTCGGATTCTGGCCGTTGCGACGGGCCTGCTCGACGGTCTGGCGCAGCAGCGACTTGGCTTCGGACTCGACCAGCTTCGGCGGCAGTTCGACGTGCGCGAAGGCCGCGACCAGCTGCTCGCCGACTTCGCGGCGCAGACGGTTCATCAGCGCGCCCTTGAGCTCGCGCTCCAAGTTGCTGCGGATCTCGGTGCGGAACTGGGCCATCTCGCCGCTCTTGACCCCGAAGCTGCGGATGAAGACCTGGTCGACTTCCGGCAGCTGCTGCTCGGAGACCTGCTCGACCTTGACGTGCACGGTGGCCTGCTTGCCGGCCAGCTGCGGCACGCGCCAGTCGGCCGGGAAGCTGACCTCGATCGCCTTCTCGTCGCCCTTGGCCAGGCCGACCAGCGCGTCTTCGATTTCCGGGTACATCGCGCCCGAACCGAGCACGGTGACGCCACGCTCGGCACCTTCGGCCGGCAGACGCTCGTCGCCGATCTGCGACCAGGTCTCCACGTCGACCGCGTCGCCCTTCTGCGCGCCCCGCGTGACCGCGCTCCAGCTGCGACGCTGCAGGCGCAGGTTCTCGATCATGCGGTCGATGTCGTCTTCCGCCACTTCGGCGGTGTGGCGCACGACTTCCAGCTTCTCCAGCTCGATGTCGCCGAAGTCCGGCACGATCTCGAAGGTCGCGACGAAGGCCAGTTCGCCCTCGCCCGCCTCGCCTTCCGGCGCAATGCGCGGGGCACCGGCGATCTGCAGCGAATTCTCGCGCACGGCCTGGTCGAAGCCTTCGCGCAGCAGACGGTCGAGCTCCTCGGCGCGCACCTGCTCACCGAAGCGCTGCTCGACGACCTTGGCCGGCACCTTGCCCGGACGGAAACCCTTGAGACGGGTGGTCCGCGCGATCTCGCGCAGACGGCCACCGACCTGGGTATCCAGGCGTTCGGACGGCACGCGGAACGTCATCTTGCGTTCCAGGCTACCCAGCGATTCGACCGAAACTTGCATATCCACTCCTGCGCTTGCGGACGGGGCCGCATGACATCTGACTGTTGGGAATTGGTTCTGAACTCTGCCGGCCGCCCATTCCAGTGGGGCGGGCGACGGAACGGACTAGTTTGGCGGATTCGGGGCGTGGCCGCCACCGGTGCGGGCGCCAGGGCCCGACGCCGCGTGCGATGCCTCAGAGCCCGGCGTCGACCGGATGGCTCCCAAGGTACGCGCCTACTCCCCTGCAATTCGCGGAACGCGCGGCGCCACACGCCGCCTGCCAGGTCGCCCGCCTGGATCCACCGGGGACGAGATGGTGCGAAAGGGGGGACTCGAACCCCCACGCCTTGCGGCACTGGTACCTAAAACCAGGGCGTCTACCAATTCCGCCACTTTCGCTTCGTGCCCGCCGCTGGCAAGCCGCGGCATGTTAGTCCATCGCCCGGATGTTTTGGCAGCGTCCAGACCGGCGGACCAGCCTGAAAACCGCAGGCTCCCGTCCGCCTCGAAAGCATGAAACGAAAAACGCCCGGCAATGCCGGGCGTCTTCGTGGAACTGGTGGGCCGTCAAGGATTCGAACCTTGGACCTATTGATTAAGAGTCAACTGCTCTACCAACTGAGCTAACGGCCCGATGAAGCGGGCGCGCATTGTAAAAAACTTTGCGCGCTTGGGCAACACCTTTCGTGTGTCACCCGATGAAGCAATGGGGTGGAAGACGGGATTTGAACCCGCGACCCCCGGAATCACAATCCGGTGCTCTAACCAACTGAGCTACATCCACCACAGCAAAACATGTTTCGTACCCTGGGTCGTGGCGCGCCCGACAGGAATCGAACCTGTAACCCCCGACTTAGAAGGCCGGGTCAATCTAGCGCCATGTCAAACGGTTACGTCTCGGAATAGTCAGGTGGACCGTACCGAGGGCGCGCATTGTAGCGCGGTTTTCAAAAAAATTGTCAGGAGGTTTTTGAGATCAATCGAAGGTCTCCCAACGCTCTCGAACGAGTCGATGTTCAGCGCCTGATCGTGTCCACAAGCAGAGCGGTGCGACGCTTCTGGAGCCGCGGATAAGAAGCAAGCGAACTTCCGCGCAGCACATTCAGACGGGGCGCCGGCGATCGTGAGTAGTATTACTACTCATCGCAGCAATTGAGACCGGCGCCGGGCAACGTGCGCAGCGTCGCTGGAGCCTTCCAATGTTTACCCTGCTCGACCCGCCCGCCTCGTTTGCGGGCTACGCCGCCATCGATCCGCCCCTTGTGTCGCTGCCTCTCGGCGCCGCCACTGCGCGCCTCGGGTTCCCCTCGCCGGCCGAGGACTTTGAGGAAGACAGCCTCGATCTCAATCGCCTGCTGATCCGCAACGCACCGGCGACGTACATCTACCGCGCGAGCGGTCACTCCATGGCCCGCGCCGGGATCCTCGACGGCGACCTGCTGATCGTCGACCGCTCGGTCGAGCCGCGCACCGGCAGCCTCGTGATGGCCGTTTGGGAGGGCAATCAGCCCACCTGCAAGATTCTGCTGATCGCGGAGAACCATGTCGAGCTGCACTCCGCCAACCCGGAAGTGCCGCCGATCGTCATCGAAGAAGGCACCGAGGTGGAGCTCTTCTCGGTCGTCAGCATCGCGCGCCAAGTGAAGCGCGCCTCGGTGCCCCGTGCGTCCCGTTCGTGACCGCCGGCGGGAAGCCGCCGCCCTTTACGAGTACCCGGAGCACCTGCGCCCCGAGATCGACGCGCTGCCGCGCGCGCCCGGCGTTTACACCTTCCTCGGAAATGAGGGCGACGTGCTGCCGCTCTACATCGGGAAGTCAATCGACATCCGGGGCCGTGTGATGGACCACTTCCGCACACCGGAAGAAGCCCGGCTGTTGCGCCAGTCGAAGCGCATCAGCCACGTGCGCACCGCGGGCGACATCGGCGCGCAGCTGCTGGAAGCGCAGATGATCAAGACCCGCCACCCGCTCTACAACCGCAAGCTGAGGCGCACGACGCGACAGTTTTCGCTGGCGCTCCATCGCGGAAAGGTGACCGTGGTGAATTCCGCAGAGATCGATCCTGCGCGCGCGCCCACGCTATACGGCCTGCACTCCAGCCCGCGCGCGGCCATGACCGCGTTGCGACGCATCGCGGACGACAACCGGCTTTGCTACACGCTGCTAGGCATCGAGCGCGGCACGCCGGGCCGGCCGTGCTTCCGCGCGATGCTCAAGCAGTGCGCCGGCGCGTGCCATGGCGGAGAGAGCGTAGGCGGGCACGAGGAGCGGTTGCGGCTGGTGCTGGAGGACCGGCAGGTGGCGTCGTGGCCCTTCCACGGCGCGATCGCGCTGGAGGAACGTGGCACCGACATGCGGCAGTACCACGTGGTGCGTGACTGGCAGTACCTGGGCAGCGCGACCACGCTGACGGCTGCGCGGCGCATCCGCGGCGAGACCGGCCAGTTCGATCGCGATGCCTACCGCATCCTGCGCGCGCCGGTGCTGGATGGCGGTCACCGCATCGTGCCGCTGGCGGCCTGACAATGTTCGCGCTGGTCGACGGCAACAACTTCTACGCGAGCTGCGAGCGCATCTTCCAGCCGCGACTGCGCGGCGTGCCGCTGGTGGTGCTGTCGAACAACGACGGCTGCGCGATCGCGCGCACTGCGGAAGCCAAGGCGCTCGGCATCAAGATGGGACAGCCGGCGCACGAGCTGAAGCTGCTTGTGAAGCACCAGGGCCTGCAGATGCGCTCGGCCAACTTCGCGCTCTATGGCGACATCAGTGCGCGCGTCGTCGGCATCCTGCGCGACGAAGCGCCGCGGGTGGAGGTGTACAGCATCGACGAATCGTTTCTGGACATGACCGGAATCCGCGACCGCGAGGCGTTCGCGCATCGGCTCCGCAACAAGGTGCATCGCTGGACGGGCATTCCCAACTGCATCGGCATCGGCCCGACGAAGACGCTGGCCAAGGCCGCGAACAGGGCTGCGAAGTCCGGCGCGGGCGTCATCGACCTGAGCGATGAGACGCGACGCACCGAGGTGCTGGCGACCTTCCCAACGACCGAGCTGTGGGGCGTGGGTGGCCGCTGGGGCCTGCGATTGGCCAACATGGGCATCACCACCGCTGCGCAGCTACGCGACGCGCCGCCCGACACCATCCTCGGTGAGTTCGGCGTCACGCTGGCCCGCACGCAGCGCGAGCTGCAGGGGCATCCCTGTATCGAGCTGGAGGAGGTAGCGCCGGACAAGCAGCAGATCATGGTCAGCCGATCGTTCGCCGAGCGCGTCGAAGACCATGCGGCCGTCGGCCAGGCGCTCGCCACGTTTGCAGTGCGCGCTTGCGAGAAGCTGCGGCGCGATGGCTTGGTGACCGGCGCGGTCGGCATCTTCGCGCTGAGCGACCGGTTCCGCGCCGAGCTGCCGCAGCATGCGCCCAGTCGTTCGATCAACATGCCTTCGGCGACGGACGATTCCCGTCTGGTTGCCTCGGTGGTGGCGCAGCTGCTGCGCGGGATGCTCAAGCCCGGCATCGGCTACAAGAAGGCCGGCGTGACGCTGATGGACCTATCGAGGCCGGAGCAGCGCCAGGGTGATCTGTTCACGCCCGCAGTCGCTGGCAATGCCGCGCTGATGGCCACGCTCGACGGCATCAACCGCAAGTTCGGCCGGGGCGTCGCGGGCTTGGGCGCAACGGGCTGGAAGACGCGGCCCGACTGGGGCATGCGCCAGAACCTGCTGTCGCCGAACTACACCACGCGCGCCGCGGACCTGCCGTTACTGCATTGCTGATTTCATCACCTGCGACACCGCCCCCGCAGGCTTAGCCTGTTTGCCCACCCTTCCGGACTGGAACAATGTGCTATTCCGCCCAGGTGTATGCCGAATTCAAGGCATTCAAGCGCCACTTCCCCGGCGTGTTGATGGACGTCGACGCCTACGTGAAGACGTTCTGGTGGGATCGCGGCCTCAACCCGATGGCGAAGGCACCGCGGGCGCTGATCCGGGAACTGATGGAGATCGGCCCGCCCGAGCTGCAGGCCAACCTGCGCGCGGCGGATGCTGAGGCGATCGCGCAGCTGGAGCAGGAGATGTTCGCCCAGCGCAAGCGCGTGGCCGACGCCGAGCGGAAGCTCGAGACCAAGGTCACGAAGAAGGCGCAGGAGGACGTGCGCATCGGCACCAAGAAGGTCGACGCGGCGAAGGCGCGCATGGCCTCGCTGAAGCGCACGGAGTTCAAGGCGTCCGACGCGCGCGTCTTCCCGGGCATCTACTGCCCGGTGATGGTGTCGGAGGGCGGCCAGCGCGTGGTGAAGCCGATGCGCTACCAGTGCAGGCCAGCGGGCAAGCCGGCTTTCTACGACGTGAAGTATCCGGGCACGTACAACGCCCGACGCGACAACCTCGAGGGCTTCTGGGGCGGGCTGTTCGGATACAGCCATGGCGTCATGGTGGCCGAGCGCTTCTACGAGAACGTGGAGGTGGACGGTCGCAACCGCGTGCTTGAGTTCGTGCCGCGCACCGGTGAGCCGATGCTGATCGCCTGCCTGTGGTCGCACTGGACGGACCCGAAGGGCGTGGAGCCGGATCTGCTGTCGTTCGCCGCCATCACCGACGATCCGGAACCCGAGGTGGCGGCGGCTGGGCACGATCGAACGATCATCAACATCAAGCCCGAGCACCTCGACGCCTGGCTCAACCCGGAGCCGGGCAACCTCGCCGCGCTGTACGCGATCTTCGACGACAAGCGGCACCCCTACTACGAGCACCGGGAGGCGGCATGACGCCGGAAGAGATCTCAGATGTCGTGCGTCGTATGGACGACCATGCGATGCAGTTCGACAGGCAGAAGGGCACCTTTCGACAGTTCGCGAAGGAGCAGCGCGCCATATCCCAAGTGCTCACCGATTACGGCGACACAGGGCAGGCAAACTCGAAGCTGGCTTGGGATGCCTTCAATTTCGCGTGCGCCGGCGCGGACACAGACGGCCTTTATCTGCACGTTGAAGACCTGACGCTGGATCACACCCCAGCCGATCAGCAAGCCTTCTTGAAGATCGATCGGACCACGCACAAGCCGCTCGCCGAAATGACGGAAGTTGAGTTGCTGGCCTTTGGTCGTTTGCTCTCCAACGACCTCACCTCGTGGATCGAGACCTTCAACTACCGGGGTAAGACCTACCGCGAGTTCTGGGACCAGTACGCTGCAGAAGCTAGTCAGCTTGAGGCCCTTGCGCGGTTCGAGCGGGCACCAGCGCAAGTGCGCGAGATGGCGAGTGCGGTGCGTGAGATACCGCTGGACAAGCATTACGATCCAGCCCGGTTGATCCCCCCTCGCAGTCTGGACGACCCGATCTTTGATTTAGCGGCAGCTCGCTGAGCCTGTTCCCGGGCTAGCCGATCTCATGATCGGAGACGCGCACCGCGCAGACTCGAAACATGGATACGAACGCGCAGCAGCAGATTCGCAGAGCCGGCGACGAACTCGTCGCCTGGGTTGCCAACTACGATGCTCAAGGCCGCACTTACCGCCAGTTCTGGCGCGACTATAGCGTCGCGGCTGGCGCATTTGACGCCCTGACCCGCAGAGACGACTTGAGCGACGACGTGATGGATCTCGTCTGTACCGTGCGCGACTTTCCGATCTTGCTGGGGTTTGAGCCTGAAGCACTGGCCGAGCGGCCGAGCCTGGACGATCTGGTGATCGGGAAGCAGCGGTTTCCGGGAGCGCCGGCGTGACGGCTTCCACTCTCGATCGCCCCGAGCTGGAGGCATTGGTCGACGAGCTTCTGCATGCTGTTCTCGGCGCGCCGGAGGACGAACTGCAGCAGCCGTTCGACGCCGGGTGCCGCGCGCTCGCCGAGCTAACACTCCGCCCGGCTGACAGGGTCTGGGTAGATGCAGAGCTTCAACGGATTGGCGCGCACTTCGACCTGCGCTGACCGGCGCCAGCCGAGTTCCCGAGATTCAGGAGCCGGCGTCGAACAGATCAGATTGGTAGTCGAACCGAACCACCTGAGCGTCTTCTTCGAAGCACACGAGGATGCCCATGATGTGCAGCGGCGCATCGTCATGCCGCCGCACGCCCTGCGATCGGCGCATCTCGCGCTCCAATTCCACGCGCCGCGCACTGGGCACATAGACGCGCCGTGCGCTGTGCCCTTGCGAATGCAGGACGAGAATCTGTCCTTCAATCTCCGATAAGAGACCCATCCTGCCCTTCACCGCAATACCGACGGCCAGTCTGAATGCTGAACCTCATGATCGGAAGCGGCGGTGTGGAACAGATCGGACCATGAGGAGGAGAGCAGCGTGCGCTGGCCCGAGGGCCGGCGAGCGCGGAGGAACTGGGGAAGTACGGCCGCGGCGCGCGCACGTGCTGCGAGTCAACGTAGCACCGCGAGCGAACGGCAACTGTCGGCTCGGCCCGGAGCGGAGGGTCAGAAATTCCCGACGCCATATCGCGACCATGCGGGAAAGTTGCCCGTATACGATCAATCAAAAGCTGGCACACAGGAGAGTCGCCTTGAGCGAGCCAGCATCGACGGGGAATCCCGCGAGCGAGGTCGCACCGCGCCCACACGCGCATTTGATTGTTGCCGAACTGAAGACTCAGGTACGGCGTAGAACTGCCGCCGGCAGGCGCGATCTCGTCTGGAGCGTCAACGTAGGCCACATAGACGACGCGACGCTCGACGAGGCGATGGCCGCGATGGCGCGCATCGGCTGCCGCGGATCATGGGAGCGGGAGTTCGGCTTCGTTGCGCACTACACCCTGACTTGGTGACGCAAAATTGAAAACGCAGGCTGGCGTGCCGACTGGATTGAGCGAGACAGGAAGCCGTGCAAGCGAAATGCTCAACTTCAGTTAGCCTCCTATAGGAACGCAGCCGCCGTACGCCTGCGACATCGTCGCCGACGTCGCGCGCAAAGCGATGACGTGGGAGTCCCGGTACATGCTGGTGACGGGGTAGAAGTCGACGTCGGCAGGGAGGGTGAACGCTGCACCGAGTGGCGAACCGTTCTTCCAGAAGTGCAGCTCATCTCCAATCCGCGCCATGCCGATGACGTCGCCGCTTGACCAGTCTGGACCGTACGGCGTATTCGACCCGATGTGCGTTTTGACGCCAGTCTGCTGGTAATACGCGTAGCCGTCGACGGTGGCACCTGCGTAGTTGCTCAGCGATTCGGCGCGGCTGCTGACCCCGACCATGCAGAACGGCGACGGCTGCGCGCTCGCGATGTAGAACTCGCAGCACCGGCCCGGCAGCAGGGCGTGTGTGGCTCGCACGCTCTGGTAGTTGTCGACGCCGGAGCGCGTGGCCACAAGGTTTCCGCCCGACAGGATGATGCTCGGCGTCTTGTCGATCGGACTCCATGTCACGACCGGACTGCCGCCTGCCCTCTGCGTGGGCCATGGCGGAGTTCCAGGATCACTCGTGCGGGCGACGCCCTTGGAAATTCGCAGGCCCCGAACAGCGCCAGCGATCGAACTCAGGACACGGCCCATCGTCAGGCGCATGCCTGTGACGTTCGCAATCGGCGAGCCTGAGACGGCGACAGGACCAGCAACTAGGCTCGCGCCGACAAGCAGGCGGATGCCCTCCCCGACCGTGTGCGTCATCCGGATGCGGGTTTCAGCACCATTAGGCACTGAGCCGCCGGAGATGCGCACTGCGCCTGATCCGTTGAAGTAATAGAACATCAGCTGCCCGTCGGCGGCCGGGCCGAACGACCAGTAGTTCGTGTAGGTACCAGGCTCGGCACATGCGATCAGCTGCGGAACCAGCGAGCCATCGACGTAGCTCCACGTCGAGAGATTGGCCGGCGCAATCACCGCATCGATCGTAAAGTCGTGCGTCCACCAATCGAAGTAGGCGCCGAGATACGCGGTGTCAGCTCCATCGCTGCCACCACTGAGCAGCATCACATTGTGACCCGGGGAATCGTCGATCTGGAACGCGCCGCGTGGCGTCCACACGCGCCCCGTTGCGTCGATCGGGACGTGTGATCCATCCGCGCCCTTCGCGTTCAACAGCGCGAAGACGCTGTTCCAATCCGGGTCCCCCGCGCCAAGGGCACGTTTCCGCAAGCTGGCTGCGACGATGCCGGGAATCATCAGACCTCCAACTCGGCCGGGACGACCGCCGGCGCCACGCCGCGGATCTCGCCCGCGCGCACGAACGCGTGACCGCCGACTGCCACCCCCGTGCCGCGCACGACCAGCTGGCTGCCGTTCGGAAACTCAACCGTGGTCAACCCGCGTGCCGCGTCCATATCGACAACCACCGCCACCAGCAGTGGATCGCGCGCCACCGCGTCGCCGAATTCGTGCCAAAGGCTCATCGGTACTGCCGCTCCAGTGTCAGATGCTGCCGCACGCTGAAAGCCTCGCCCGTGCGCTGCGCGTCGATGCGCACGGCGCTGACCTGACCACGCCAGATGCCGTCGACCTCTTCGAACTCGAGCAGCGAGCCGACAGGCACCACACCCAGATCGGGCATGCCAGGCGGCGCCGGCGACGGGAAGAGAGGGATGGTCCGCTGCACCTCGCGCGCGCGACCGTCTGCAGCCAGCGCCTGGCGACCGCGCTCGCGCTGCGCATCTGCGTGCACGGCCAGAGGATCCACGATCATCGGCAGCTGGGTCGCGCCCGCAGTGCCGGCCCGGCGCACCAGCGCGCCGGTCGGTGCGTTCTGGGCATAGACGTAGACCGCCTCCGCATTCGTACCGCCGCGCCAGCTACTGCTGCCGTCGCCGATCGCAGCCGCCGGCAGAATTGCGTACGGCGCCGCGGCCGCCCACTCCCAAGGGCTGTGCCGATACTGCGGCTCCACCCGCACCTCGCGCGCCTGCGGGTCGGACCGGACCACCGCGCCGACGCTGGCCGCCAGCTGCGAGACCGCCTCGATGGGCGTCAGGTCCTGATAGCTCCACGTGCCACCGGGCACCAACCAGTCGACCGTATCCCACACGAGCGTCCAGCCGGGCGGCATCTCCTGCTCGGCCAGCTGAGACGCCGTACGCTGCTGCTGCTCGGTGTACGTGCGGGCCGCGGCGAACGGAGCGGCGAGCTGGGCGGTACGGCTGCGCCCGCGCAGCGTGTAGGTGCGGCTGCCGAAGCGCCGATTGTCGTCATAGCCTTCCACGACGAACGTCCACAGGAAGCCGTTGACCATGACCTCGATCTCGGGCTGGCTGCCATCGTCCGGATTGACCAGGTCGATAGCGGCCGGCGCGATCGGCGCCGAGAACGACCAGTCGAACGTGCCGGCTTCGGCAGTCATGCTGATCGACAGCAGCGGGAGCGGGGTGCGGTCCGGCAGACGGACGGCGGTCATGGTCGGCAGCATCACGTATACCGGCAGGTCTGGCACGAGGATTGTGCCGGGATCGATGGGAGGGGTCGGGGGCCAGACGATGATGGTGTCGGCCGTGCGCGCCTGCAGCGCGCTCCACGGCAACGCGAGCATCGCGCCGCGGGCCACGAGCGCACGCCACGTGGACGTGTTCTCGCGCGCGTGCGTCGCGAGTTCACCCCAACGAGCCGCTATGCCAATCGCATGCGGCCGAGGGTGCGCGTACGGCAGCGCCGCCTGGATCTGATGCGCATTGCGAATGTCGCCCCACGGCATCGTGTGCGCCGCCTGATAGGGCGTGCCGTGCAGATACGCAAACGCGCTTGAATGGTCGTGGTGCTCGGCGGTGTCGGCCCATCGCGCATCGCATGCGCCTTGCCGGGCCGCCTGCTGCCGGAGCATCAAGGCGACGAACGCATTCTTCGGACGGGCAGTCGCCCAGCTGAGACCAGCAGCCTGATCGTGCGCAGCGACACCGAGGATCGGCGCGGCCACTGCGCGCCCCTGCGCAATCGCTTTGCGCCAGCGCAGCCCGTCGCCGTTTCGGGCGCCAGGCGCCACCACGCCCGAGGAAGACTCTGTGGGCCGGTAAGCGAGCGGATTGCGGTACGGAAGGCCAAAACGGTAGCCCAGCCCCGCCAGATGCCCACGACGGTAGCCGTGCGCATTTCGGTAGGGGACACTGTTCCGGTAGAGGCTCATGCAGCCGCCTCAAGGGCGCCCGTCAGCCTGTAGTCGTTGGCGGCCAGTCGCTTGAGGGTCGCGACGCCATGCTGCGGCAACACCAGCGTGCCGCCATAGCTGGGCGTCACGACCGCGCCCCCGGCGCCGGACACTGTCGCTGCGCCGCCGCCGCGATTGTCGAAGTGGATCTCGAAATCTTCGGGCAGCGGCTCTTGCACGGTGATGGTCTTCGCGCCTGCAGCTGTCAGCACGCGGTACTGGCCAGCGTCGCTCGCGGCGCACGCGTAGCTGACCCCGGCATCCGGGACCACGTGCGCCGCTGCCGGGCCGGCCGAACTCGCCAGCGCCGCGATCATGCCGAGCACCGAGTCGGCCGCGGGCTCGTCGCCGAAGCCGATCAGCTGCTGCAGTGCATTGAGTACCGCGTGCGCGCGGTCGTGGACGGCATCGTGCTCGATCGTCGGATCGTTCTGCTTGTCGTTCGGGCCGATCGCCGGCAGCGGGTCGAACTCGGCAGGGAATGTGGTGTTGGTGGCCGGATCTGCCATCGGATCAGTCCTTGTCCCAGCGCGCCTGGATGCGCACGCGGTCGTCGGTATTGGTGGCAGGCCCGCTCAACACCGTGCGCGCCGCCCAGAGCGGACCACCGGCGGCGAAGGTGTTCCATCGAACCGTGTTGCCGACGCCCCACCCCGCTCCGAATCCGTCGGCGCGCAGGGTCAGGTACGGCTGGCCGGTCGCCGGATTGATCGGGGCGCAATCGGTGAAGATGTCGCCGCTGGCGATCAGGCCCAGCTTCTCGCCGACGACGTTGTAGGTCGTGGCGCTGGTGAACGTGAGACGCCAGCGCTCGGTGATGGTGTCGGCGTTCGTGAGATCGAGCGGGAACAGCGCGTCGTTGTATCGGGCGCCCGATGCCGGCGGGTCGCCGATGATCGAGTCCGACCACACGTTGGTCCAGGTCGCCTGCGTGAACAGCGAGCCGTAGCGCGCCTGCGCATCACCGAGGATCTGCGCGCTGCTCACCGTGGCGTTGTCGGCCACGTAGTCGTGCGTCAGCGCTTGGCCCAGCTGCACCTCGCCGGTGATCTGGGCGTCTAGACACAGCGCCATGTCCTCGACGACGTGGATCGCGACGAGCGGCTGCACGTAGCCCGCGAGATCAAGCGGGCTTGCCATCGTCAGCACGCCCGTGGCCGCGTCCAGGTTGTACTGGTCGCGACGCACGCCAAGGCCGGCCTGGTCGTAAATGGCCACGCTCGCCAGCTGGCCGCGCGGCAGTTGCACCTGCTGACCAGCAGCGAGGCCGCCGGGCAGCTGGTAGGGCTGGCTGTCCTGCACCACGAGCGTGTCGCCGCGGCGGACCACCGGCACGCGGCCGTCTGGCGGCAGGCGCACCGGGTTGATCTTGATGATCTCCGGATCCACCGGCACGGTGACCTGCACCACGCAGTTGAAGCGCACGGTGCTCGGGATCACCTCGGCGGGGCGCCAGATGTAGCCCTCGCTGTCGACGTCGGCCACGTTGTACCAGGACTGCGCCTTGTCCTCTGGCGTGAGCGTGCTGTCGAGCACGTAGCGCCCGAACGCCACCGAGAACGCGCCGCTGTTCGAATCGACCCAGCCGTGCATGTCCGCCGTGTCGATGTTCCCGTTGTTGTCGGCTGTCGCGAGGATCTGCTGGCCATCGGCCACGCGATTGGCGACCAGCGTGAACGTCCCGGGACGCAGGGGCGCGCCAGGCGTGCGGCCGTGGATGATGCCCATCGGCAGCGGCGCCACCTCGGTCAACAGCGTCCGAAGGGCGAGGCTGGGCGCGACACCACCTGCCCACGACGTCAGCGCGACGGTGCCCGCGGCGTAGTCGATCGTGCCGGCTGCGGTGCCGGCACCGGTCGTGTGCGACATCGAGTGGTACAGCGTGCCGCTGCGGTCGTAATAGGTGCGGCCCGCGAAGTCGAACAGCACGCCGCCGGGCACGATCGAGTTGCGCACCAGCGGCACCAGATCCAGCGCGAGCGCGCCGGCGCCGTGCGACTCCAGTGCGTTACCGACTGGCGCATCTGCGGCGGCATAGTCGACCGTGACCGCCGTCCCGTTGACCCAGTCCACGTAGATGAGCTGATTGGCGTACTGCTTCGCGGTCCGGACAGCGCGGGCGGTGGGGCCGAACACGCCGCTGTCGTCGGGCAGACGGCCCGGAAGACCGGGGGCGAAGGCTTCGCGCTCGAGCATCGCGACCCGCCCGGATACACCGCCCGGCAGGATGACGATGCCCTCCTCGTAGACGACCTGTGCGCCCAGCACCGCAGCGCCGGTGCTGTCGAGGATCGCGCCTGCGCCGTTGTCGCGCATGCGCCGGTGCGCCTTGCTCTGCCCGTAGCCGACCGTCTGCAGCTGCAGCGTGCCCGGGCGCACAGGGCTCGCCAGCGCGATGGTGATGCTGCCGCTGACCAGCGCGGGGGTGTGGGTCTCGACCGTCGACGACGCTTCCTGATACTCGACCTCGAACTCGGCGTTCGAGCTGGGCAGGACTGCCGGCCGGAGCAGGATCTCGCCGGCGGCATAGATGACTTCGCCTGTTGCAGCGCCCTGCAGCACCCCCGCACCGTTGTCCGTCGCGGTCCGCAGCGTCGCACCAGCCAGCCAGCGGACGGTCAGCGAGCCCGGTTCGATGGTCTGGCCATCCACGAGGATCTGGAACGCCGGCAGGCGCACGGCGACATCGCCCGTCCGCACCTCGAATTCACCGGTGGTGCCGAAGCTGTAGACCACGGCAGACCCGACGTCGGGCAAGGCGCCGAGCGTGACCGGCGCGCTGCCGGTCTGGAAGTTGACCAGGCCACTGCCTGTCCCCGCCTCGCCCACGATCTGACCGCTACCGTTGTCGGCCAGCTGATACCAGCGTCCGAGGGCGCGGTAGGCCACTGTGGTCGTGCCGGGCGATGGCAACGGGCGCAGCACGGGGGCGTAGACGTAGCCGCGATTCGCGATCGAGACGACCGACATCCACGTGTTCGATACCTTGCTCACGTGGGCCGCGGGCCGGTAGCTCAGCTCGAAGGGCCAGCCGGTGTTGTTGACCTCCGCACGGCCCTGCGCATAGTCGATCGTCCCCACGATTGCGCCAGTGGCCTCGTTGCGGAGGCGCCCGTCGCCGCGGTCGACGTAGTTTTGCGGACCCGCCCCGTACACCGAGCCCGGCAGCACCGGGGTCTCGAAAAAGTAGACGCCGCTGAAGTTCGCATTGCTGCGCCGGATCACCGGGCCGGAGGCCATCGCCACCAGCGACCCCTCGGGCCGCGCATCGACCACAGGTGCCTCTGTCGTCGCGGATGGCACGAGCTGCGCGAACACGGACTCCACGCGCACGCTCAACGACCCCGCGGGCGCGTCCCGCGCCAACCTCACGATGCCCTTGTAGCGCGCCGCATCACTGGCGATCGTTCGGCGCACCACCGAGCGGTTGGCGTCGACTGCGAAAAATCGGTTCGGCTGGCTGCCGAGGAACTCCTGCGTGAGCGGCTGGCTGATCTCGAGCGTGATGACGCGCGCTTGGAAGTCGCCGCGGTCGTCGGTGTAGGACTCGACCTGATGCTTGACGTCCTGCACGCGGATGAACTCGCGCTGCCCGGTCGCGT
This sequence comes from Luteimonas flava, assembly GCF_036584485.1. Classification (NCBI taxonomy): domain Bacteria; kingdom Pseudomonadati; phylum Pseudomonadota; class Gammaproteobacteria; order Lysobacterales; family Lysobacteraceae; genus Luteimonas; species Luteimonas flava. The sequence goes on from NZ_JAZHBM010000001.1 coordinate 1,388,321, forward strand.
CGTTCTTCAGCGCATAGACCTGCCCGATCTCGGGCAGCGAGAGTTCCGGGCGTTGGTACACCAGCACCGTGCGCTGACCGACCAGCTGGCGGTCGTACGGAATCATGCGCGTGATCACCGACTCGTCCAGATAGCGCTCGACGTAGCTCTGCGCGTCGCTGCGCACGTCGCCCCAGCCCGGCGTGCGGAACAGCACTACCGAAACGCGCGGGTCCAGCGGCTCCTCCTGCACGATCACATGGAGGTCCGAGAACAGCGACGCGTCCTGCGTGTCCGCGATCGCGAAGAACTTGCGTAGCGACACCTCGCCGTTGACCCGGTCGATGCGGCTGATGTCGTCGAAAAGGTTGTTGACCTCCCCGTCGACGATCTCGGTGGCCGTCGCCAGCCCGCCGCCGTCCGGGTTGTCGGTCAGGCGCTGCGGGCGGAACAGGGTGATTTCATCGGCCATCGGGTCAGACCTGCATCAGTCGAAGGGTGAGGTGGTAGTAGTCGGCGGAGACGTGCGGCGCGATGTGGATCAGCGGCTCGGCTTCCACCGCGTTGTCGGCGTGCCGGAAGCGCACGTTGAAGGTGCGGCCGTCCTCCAGTTCCAGAAGGAGCGGCGCTTGCCGCGGCTCGCTGGCCAGCGCGTGGAGAGCGGCGACTGTGGCGCGCGTGGTGACCGCCCAGTGCCCTGCGCCGTCAGTTCCTGATTCGAGCGTGATAGGCCTGCCGGCGCGCTGCGCCGACTCTTCGATCCAGAGCGCGCCGTCGCTGGCCACCTCCACCTGGCTGGCTGTCGGCAGCCAGCGAAACTCGTCCTGCCATCGCATGTCGGCAGGCAGATCGATCGTTCCGAGACGGAGGGCCATCAGCCGCGCCTCCCAGTACTGCGCGAACGGCTGCGACCGAGACGCCGGAACAGATCCACGGCCGCGCGCTCCTGCGCGGCATCGACCTCCATGTCTATGGCCGGTCCGTCATCTGGCTGCAGCCGCACGATGACCGTCTTGACGTTGCTCTGCACGCGCGTGCCACCGCCCTCGCCGGCTTGTGCCTGCAGGGCGTCCACCTGCTCCTGCCGCTTGCGCTTCGCTTCGTCCTCGGCGGCGCGTTTCTCTTCGGCGATCTGCTTCTTCCGCTCTTCGAACGCCGCCTTCGACACAGCAAGGGCGCGTAGCTGCTCGTCCGTCACATAGCTATAGGTCTGCCGCAGCTGGTCGAGCTGTTGCATCTGGGGGTCGAGCGCATCGGTCTGCGCCTGGTAGCTGGCCGTCAGGTCCTGCACCGCGTCGTTCTGCTCGGAAATCAGACGGAGCACGCGATTCATGTTGTCGACCCACAGCCGCGGAGAGGCGGCGTAGCGGTTCTGCGCCATCAAAGCCTGTATGGCCGCAGCCGACATCGCCCCCAATGCGACGCCGGCCCGCTTCGCGCCCTCCTCGACCTTCCCCGTGCCCTGCCCCACGCGGTCGCCGGCAGCTGCTACGTCGTCCAAATTGCTTGCAGCGTCCGATGCTGCGCCGCTTGTTTCGTGCAGGGCGTCGGCAGCACGGCCAGCACCTCCGGCCACCGCATCGCCCGCACGCGTGCCGGCCGCCGCCATTTCTCCCAGGCCGTCGTTGACCCGGAAGATCTGCTCCATGACGCGGATCTCGTTCTCGACGCGCTGCCGCGTCGCGGCGTCGCTGTTCGCAGCGGCGGCGCGCATGGCTTCGGCGTAGCGCTGAGCGGCGGCGCGAACATCTTCGATGGCGGCCTCGCCGCGGCCGGCGGCTTGGCGGATCTGGTGGAACGCCTCTTTCGCGGCGTCGCGGGCGCGGTCCAGCTCGGCCTTGCTGGTGATGCCGAGGCGACGGAAGGAAGCGTTGAGCGGGTCGAGGGCGCCTTGGATCTCGCCGATGCGGGCGCGCAGCGCGACGAGCGAACGCTCCGTGCCTTCGAATCCGACCTTGCCCTGATCGCCGGCGGCTTTCATCACGTCGCCGAGAGCCTTGGCTTCGGCCTCGGTGCTGGCGAGATCGAGCGCGGCCTTGAACGCGGCTTCGATCTGGGCGCTGGTGGCGTTGGCTGATTCGGCGACGGTGGTGAAGGTGGCGATCGCATCGCGGCCGGCCACGGTGATGTCGACGCCCCACTGGCCGGACGCGACGCCGAGGCGCTGCAAGGCAGTCACCAGAACGGTGTCGATGACTGCCGCCGCGCCAGCTGGCGCTGTTTCGAATCCGGCGAACGCGGCCTGCGCAGCCTGCTGGAACTTCAGCAGCTCCTCGCCACTGACGCGCGCCAGCGCGGAGCCGAGCCCATCGGAGACGTTCTGCGCGGCGGCGCTACTGGCGCTTGCGATCTCGGCGAGCGCGACCGCCGTATCGGACAGGCCCTGCGGCGCATTGAAGTCCAGCTTGTCGACAAGGTCGCCGACCTGCCGTGTGGCTTCCTTCGCCGAGCGGGCGGCACCCAGCAATTCCGTTGCGATGGCACGGGCACCGGCGGAGATTCCGTTGTTGCGGATGACCTCGTCCAGCGCGCGCAAGGCGTCGGCGGTCGCCTTCCATTCCGCACTGGCCGCAGCAGTACGCTGCGCATCGCCGATCGCGCGCATCTCGCGCACCACGCCCTCTCTATACCGGACGGCTTCATTCAGCCGGTAGCGGTACGACATCAGCTCGTCGCGGGACATCTTCGCGAGCTGCTCGCCGTTGCGGAGCTGCTCGTCGGCGTTGCCTTTGTACAGCTCCTGCAGCTGACGGCCCAGACGGAGGCTCTCGGCCTGCAGGCTGCGCTGCTCGCGCTCCCAGCCCTCGGTGAGGCGCTTGGCGTCCTCCATGTCATCGATGGTGGCTTTCAGCTGCACCATCTGCTGGATGGCCCAGTCCGCGCCGAGAAGCAGAACACCGACGCGGATCTGCTGCGGAATGGCGCGCAGCCGATCGCCCAGCGTCAGCGCTGCCGCGCCCTCTGCCGCCGTTGCCGCAGTCAGCGCGCGTGTCGCCGCGAGGTTGGCCAGCTTGTTGTTGGTCAGCGTGACGTAGTGCCTGGCCAGAGCGACGAGTTTCAGGCCGACATACGCCTTGCCCAGCAGAATCACCTGTTCGGCATTTCGTGCGAACACGGACGCGGCAGCGCCTACCAGCTTCACCAGCGGCGCCAGCTGTAGCGCAGTGCTCTTAGCGGCGCTGGCCATCCGCACGATGCCGTCCGCGATCTGCTGGGCCCACCGGCCCAGCGTGCCGTCACGCTGCAGGCGCGCGGTGGTGTTGAGAAGGTCGCTCAGCTGGCTCTTGAAGTAGTCCAGAACACCGCGATCGGCGATGTCCTGCTGGAAATCCTTGAAGTTCTCGCTGACCGACTTCCACAGGCCCGCGATAGTCCCGACCTTCTGCGCCGCCGCCGCGCCGCCATAGGACTCGACCAGCAGATCCATGATGATGCGCTGGGCTTCGGCGGTACGGCCGGTGGCCTCCAACTGCGCGAGCAGCTGCTTCTGGCTTTCTTCGAGGACGAAGCCCTGGCGGCCCAGTGCCTGCATGGCCTTGGTCGGCTCTTGAAGCGAGCGGCCGACGATCTCGGCGCTCGACTCAAGGGACGTGCCCAAGAACGCGGCCTGATCGATAACGATCTGCATTGCGTCCGGGAACTCGCCCTTCAAGACATTCGTGTATGTCAGAAGCCGCGCTTCGGCCTTCGCGATGTCGCCGGCGCCGAAGTTGCTGACCTTCGAAAACGAGTCCGCAAGGCGCAACAGCTCTGCAGCGGTGAACTCGCTCTGTCGCTGAGTCGAGACCAGCGCCGCGTTGAGCATCGCAACGACCTGCTCGCCCTCGCTGCCCTCGGTGACGATGCTCTTCAATCCGCCGATCAGCGATCGCGCGGATAAGAACCCGAAGACGCCGGCGACCACTCCTCGCAGGCGACCAAACACGCCGCTGGCGCCATCGGCTTCCTTGGCAACGCTGGCCGTCTCATCGCGCGCGGCAGCCGCGCGGCCGCGGTATGCGTCCAGCGATTCGGCAGCAGCAGTGCCGGACCGGGCGAACTTGCGAAACTTGTCGTCGCCCTCCTCCATGCGATCGCGGAGCTGACGCTGCGCGGCAGACTGCTTCTCGACCACCTTCACCTGCTCGGCGACGGCGGTGGTGGTTCGGCCGATGTTGTTGCGCAGATCAGCCTGGGCTTGTGCGAAGTCGTTCGTGTTGACGCCGAGGCTCGCCAGCTCAGTGTCGGCACGCTCCAGCGCCTTCCACTGCTTCTCGACCGACGCCTCGAGGCGGTCAACTTCCTCTCGCGCGGCAGCCTGGGCGCGCTGCAGATCACGACTGGGCTTCTCAGTGTTCTGCAGCTCCAGCGTCAACTGGTAGGCGGATGCGCTGGCCTGGCTGAGCGCGGTCTCTGTGCGCTGCAGCTCTTCCGACAACTGCCCGTAGCGGGCGGACTTGGCGGCCGCTTCGTTGAGCTCGGCCAGGTTGTCGATCAAGCCTGAGGTTTCGCGCTGCGTCTCAACCGATACGTCGCCAACTCCGGCGAGGGCGTCGCGCAGCTGGTCCAGGCCTTCTCGCCCTTGGGTTTCCAGAACGAGGCGGATCGCCTCTTCCATCGTGGAACTACCGCGTGCGGCCATGGATCAGGCGCCCCGATTCAGGCGGAACTGACGTTTCAGTTCCAAGAAGTAGTAGGTGGTGAGATCGGACAGCGTCGCGTCGCGCACTTGGCGCGAGGGTTCGTGCCCGACTCCGGACAGCATTTCGAACGGGCTGGGTCCGCGGAGCATGCGCACTGGGCCGCGGCCGAAACGGCGCCCACGCGCGCGATCGAAGCTGCGCACACGGATCGCCTCGCGGCCCTTGATGGTCGCGATGAAGGCGCTGTCGTAGGTCTTGCGCTTGCCGCGCACGATCTCCGCCGATGCTCCGGCGACCAGGCGGCCGTTCTTGCGGCGCGCAGGGCCACGCCAGCGCCCGCCGAACTCGATGAGCCCCAGCTGCCGCGTGCTCGCCCAGATCGATATCAGTTCTTCCGAGTCGCGTCCCTTGCCGCGCACGCCCTCTTCAATCCGGAACCGGTCTGCCAGCGCGGAGGCGCGGACGTTGTAGATGGCGCGCACGTTGCGCTTCGCTGCCGGCTCCGCCCGGCGGAACAGGCCGGCGCGCGCTCGGATCACGGAGACGTCGTAGGCGTCGAGCAGATTGCCGGCGAGATCGGTGAGCCCATGCAGGTCACGCGCAGCTCGGCCGTTGAGATAGAACTTCAGCGCGCTGTTGCGGCGGCTGATACGCGCCATTGGTCAGTTCTCAACCAGCGCGCCGTAGCGGCGCAGCAGCTCGACTTCTGCCGGCGTCGCACGGTATGGGGTGTGCTCGGCATAGACGATGCCGCGATGACGATGCCCAGCACGGAGCGTGACCGCTCGGATCACATCGATGGGCGCCGCCACCAGCGCCGGCTGCAGGCCTGCAGCCGGTGCTTCGGGCGCCGTCGGTTGCCGACGGCGGGGCACGTCAGGTCCGCTCGCTGTAGACGCGGAACGTGTACGGCGCGGGTGCGCCGTCCGGCACGATCAGAAGGCCCGTGAGCGTGGGCGACAGCGGCTCGGCAGACAGCCAGTCGATGTCGTCGTCGACACCCAGACGCGCCTCGTAGACGGTCAGTTCGCCGTCTTCCTTGCTGATCCGATCTTCCATGTCGCCGGTGATGTAGAACGATTCCAGCGGCGTGGCGCCGCCCTGGATCAGCGTGCCGTCTACCGCGGCGTAGGTGTAGCTGATCGACAGTTCGTCGTCCTTGGCGATCGTGCCGGTGGCTTTCGGAATCACCTGGCCGCGGCGCAGGTCTGCCACATAGTCCGTGCCCGCCACCAATGCCACACCACCCTTCTCCACCGCGAGCGCGCTGATGTAGACGTGGGGCAGCTGGATCGGACGCGTGGCATTGGTCACCACGACCACCTCGTCGGTGACAGCGCCGGACGAGACTGCAGCGTCCACTGCCTCACCGCGCAGAACGCGCGCAAGGATGGCAGTCGGGAGCTCCTGCAGCTGGACGGACACGCTGGTGGCGCCCGGCAGCTGATCGCTGTGCAGCGGCTGGTTAAAGCGAGCGCCGCGGCGCTTGGAATTGATGACCACCTCGTCACCCGGCTCGTAGCCGAACTGGAGGAGGTTCGTTTCGATGGGCTGGTTGCCGAACGGGTCGGCCGGCTCCGGAATCACTGCGATCAGATCGCCGTTCGCAGCCATCCGCCACATGCGGATATCGCCGGCAAACTGCCGGACCTTGGGTCGTGCCATGGGTGTCTCTCCTGGGCGGGGTGTATCAGGCGGGGAATCGGTCGGTCACAGACGCGCGAGCGGTGACCTGTGCGATAACGAATGAGGCATTGGTCTCGGGATCGGTTTCACCGCCAAGGCGGGCACCGGTGATCTCGAGGGCGGCGAAGCCGGCCGGCATGTCGCCACTACGGCCGCTGGTTTTGAAGGTCAGCGCGCGCACGAGATCGGCTGCGCCGCAGTGCGCGGCCAGCTTCAAGTTGGTGTCGCTGTCGCGCGGGATGACGTACTCGATCAGGATCTCCATGTCGCTATTGGCATGGCCTTTCCCGGCCGTCGTCGGATCGAGGTTGCGAGCTTCGATGAAGGTGCATGGCGCATCGGCAGCGGCTTCACTCTCATCGAGCAAGCTGTCGTCGAGCACGATTTGGCCGAGGCCTAGATCGGTGTAGTAGCCGTTCTCCTGACTCACGCCGAGCAGCACGTCCCGCAGTGCCTCCAAGGCGAGCCACGTGACGGGAGCTCGGTCAGGTGCGGGCACGGGTCACCATCCAGCGGCTGATCGAGCCGTCGTTACTGATTGGCTTTGCGAGGTCATACAGACCATCGGCGAGTCGGACGGTGCCGCGCTGCTTCGGGTCGAAGCCAGGTTCGAGGATGAAGGCCACCTCTGTGCGGCCCGCCACGACCTGACGCATATCGCCGATCGTTTCGATGTCGCGATCGACGTATGCCCTGACCGGGCGCTGCACCGCGCCAGGCTCGCTGCTGGGTGCGAGGTACTGCACCTCGTCAGCGATACCGGCGCCACGCAGCGCGCCATGGATCGCCGCGTCCATTGCGGCGAGTGCGGGATTGGACATGGGAGCTCCGTAGACCGGGGCCGGCGGTACGCCGACCCCGGCGCGGTTACGCCGTCAGGCGGATGACGACGTCGGGGCGGGTGTTGAGGTTCAGCGCGTTGGACTGCGACTCGATGTCGATGCCCTTGCCGAAGCGCTGGACCTCCGACTTGGAGTAGTACGGCAGGCCGATCGTGTTGACGGTCTCGATGTAATCCGCCGGGGCGAAGCGCGTGATGAACATGTCCGGCACGCCCAAGGGGAACGCGATCGCCTCGCCCTCGGGGATGTAGCGGTCATCGCCCACGGCCGAGCTGACCTCCTCGAACGTCACGCCGCCGAACGTGAAGCCGCGGCGCAGGTCGTCACGCAGCGCGGCGCCTTCCTGCCAGCGGTCGAATGCCTTCTCGACCTTGGCGTGACCGGTGAGCTGGTCGAAGAATTCGGGGCTGCAGAAGACATGGATGCCGCTGTACGGCACGCCGCCGAGCTTCTTCTCGACCTTGCGCTTGATCTCCATCACCTTGTTGCGGACGTTCGTGCCCGTATTGCCCAGCGCCAGCGAAACCGACTCCTGGGTGATGCCGAACTCGCGGTAGATGTCGATCAGCACCGTCCCGTCGGCATCCATCACCTGGCCGCGAATGGCGCCCATGCGGTGGTACTCGATGGTGTAGTCGTTGTCGCGCTTGTGCACCGCCTGCAGCGCGCTGACCTTCTGCGTGACGGCGGTGATAGCGCTGCTCAGCTGGAGGTTCTCACCGGATTCCGGCGGCGCAGCGATCGAGAAGGCCCGTGCGTTCTGCACCTCGTCCGCCATCACCGTGGAGCGCTGCGGCAGGTGCGGGATGAGGAACGGCTTCGCCTTGCTGCCGTGCAGCGCCTTCGGCTGCGACGGCGCGCCGCGCGGCACGGCCGGCACCAGCGAAAGCTTGTGGTCCTGGATGCCCACCAGCACGAACGTCGTGGAGACGCCTGCCTCGGAGAACAGGCCCATGTCGCCGATGCGGGTCGGGGTGTCGGGGAGGTTGTTGATGTTGGCGGTCAGCGACTGCGTGCTGAGCGCGGCGGAATCGACCAGCTGCTGGAGATCCATGGTTCCTGTCCTCTGAAAAGCAGAAGCCCCGCAGGTGCGGGGCTATTGGGTGGTGAAGCGGTGGTGCGGAGTGTCGGCCGGGTCAGCCGCCACCGCCGCCGGACGGGGGTTCTGCTTCCGCCTCGGTCTGGTCGGTTTCGAGACCGGTCGGGCGCACGGTCCAGCGGACGCGGATGCCGATGGCATTGAGAGCGCTGGCAAATGCGGTCTTGATGACATCGGTATCGTCCTCGGCCCACTGCAGCAGCTCGCCGTGCACCTCGGCGTCGCTGTCGATGACGGTGGCCTTGACGTCAGAGCCAGCGTTGTCCGAGCCAGTGTCGACGCCGCCGTACAGCAGGCCGGCGACATCCTCACTGGAGGTCGCCACGTTGCCGGACGAGTCGAGGAACGTGCCCGGGCGCAGGTAGCCCTGGCCGGCGGGAAGGGTGAAAAGCGCGCGCGAACGCTCGCCATGGGCCTCGCTCAGGAGGAACTCTGCGGTGTTGCCGGTGGGCGTGATCATTTCTTCGATCCTCGGTTCTTACTGCGGTTTGCGTAGACGTGGTTGGGGTCGAGCCCCTGCTGCTGCTTCAGCGCGGCCGCGACGACCGCGGTGCTCTGTGTGGGCTGCGCGGTGACGAGCTCGTCGCCAACGCTGGCGGTGGCGCCGTCGAGCTGCGCCCTCGCCTGTTCGATCGTCGCGCCGGACTTGATGAGGTCCACCGCGAGCGATCGGGTGTGGGTGGCGCGGCACAGATCGGCGATGCCCTGGGCGCGTTCGACTTCGACCGCGACCGCCTCTGGCGTCTGGACGTAGTCCATCAGCGCGACGGTCAGATCGGGCGCCAGGCCGGCGGCCCTCACGGCCGTTGCGATCTGGCCGGCTGCGGCGTGCCTGGCTGCCTCAGCTTCTGCGGCAGTGGCGTCGGCTGCAGCGGCCGGAGTTGCGGGTTCTGCGGGTGCCGCGTTGGCGTCGCCATTGGCTTTCTCGTCTGCGGTGATCTCGGTCAGCGTTCCGGCTGCGAGTGCGGCGGCATGCGCTGCCGTGTCGGAGATCTCGCCGGCTTGCGCTGGGCGCGCCAAGGAACTCGCCGCGAGTTCGGCATCGCCGGCGTCGTCGCCTTCATCACCGGCCTGAGCCGGTGCATCGACGCCGGGCGCACCGAGATGGGCGATCAGGTCATCCCACGTGCCGAGGCGCGTAGCCATGCCGGCGGCGACGGCGCGCTCGCCGTAGAACACGCCGGCTTGGGTGGCGCGCACGGACTCTTCGTCCATCTCGCGGTATTGGGCGATGGACTTCACGAACAGGGCATAGGTGCGATCGACGTCTTCCTGCGCGCGTGCCTGAGCCTGTTCCGACATGGGGAAGTGGGGGTTGAAATCGATCTTCTGTTCGCCGGCATAGATCGGCGTCACCTTCAGGCCGATCTGCGCGTCGTTGCCGCTCCAGTCGTAATGGAACGCACAGACGCCGACCGAGCCGACGCCGCCGGTACGGCTGACCCAGATCTCATCGCACGCGGCGGCGAGGCCGTAGCCGGCGGAGTAGGCGTAATCGTCGACCAGCGCATGGATGGGCTTGCGGCCGCGCGCGGCGAAGATGCGATCAGACATGTCGAACAAGCCGGATGCCATGCCGCCTGGCGTTTCCAAACGGAACACGACAGCGCTGATGCCATCGTCCTCGATCAGTTCGTCGAAGGCATCGCGAATTGCCGTGTAGCTGACGGGGCCCGCGCCGCTGGCGCCGGGCATCGGCCGGTTGACCAGGCCGCCGGAGATGTTGATCACTCCGATCTGGCCAGCCGTCTCGGCCTCTGGTGCCGGGGTGGCCGACACACGATCGGTGGTCAGCTGGGTGTCGAGGCTGGTGACGTCGCCGGTGAGATAGGCATTCACCATCGCCTCGGCGGTAGCGCGGTCCGCGAGCAGCGGACGGTTGAGCACCGCGGTCGCCAGCGACGACACGACGGGAGCCGGCTTGGCACGGCCGAACAGGCGCGCGAGCACGCCGGGCGGATTCTTCATGGGGTCTCTCCGGATTCGGATGCGGTGTCGTCGGCAGGCGCCTTCTGCGCGCTGCCGGTGCGCGCGACGCGGCGCGGATCGGTGTCGAAGATGAAGCCGCGCGCGTCGGCGTCGGCGTTGTCCTGCTGGATCTGGTCGGCGACCTCGTCCGGATCCTCGCCCTTTCGCAGGATCGTCGCGGACTTGGATTCCAAACCGCCGCGGATGGCTTTGATGTCGGCGTCGACGTCCTGCACTGGATGGCTGTAGGGCCAGCCCTGCGGCACCCACAACGTCTCGCTGACGTCTTCGCGGATCTCGTCGTATCCCGGCACCGTCAACGCGCCGGCGAGCACCGCGCGATCGAAGTAGGCCTCGCGGATCGGCTGCAGGCAGCGCGGGATCAGCATCAGCCACTGCCGCATCTCGATGAAGCGGCGGAACTCGTTGAGGATCAGGCGCAGCGCGCGATCGCTGACGTTGCGCAAGTCGCCGGTCAGCACTTCGTAGGGCACGCCCCAGCGCGCGGCGATGGCCAGCAGGCCCGTGCGCAGGTAGTCGGGGTAGTTGTTACCGGCGTCCGGCGGCTTGGTCTGGTTGAACTTGCGGCCGGTGCCGCCGAGGTCGATGGTGGAGCCAGGCTCCATGGAAACGTCGAGCGCGCCCTCGTCCTCCGGTCGCAGCCCTGCCGGTGCCGTGCCGTCGCCGGTGAGCTGGTCCGCGAGCGGATCACGCGGCTCGCCGCTGGTGTCGGCGTCTTCGAAGAAGCCGACCAGCAGGTTGCCGATCTTCTGCCGCTCGAGCACTGCATCGTCCATGGTGTCGAGGTTGAACATGCGCACGAGCACCGAGGCCGAGCGCGGGATGCCGCGAATCTGGCCGGCGCGCAGTGGCTCGTAGACGTGGATCACCTCGTCCGCAGGCACACGCTTGAGCGTGGTGGCGTCAATGTCGGTGCCGGCGTGGTAGTCGCCGGGGTGGCGCGGGTACATCCAGTAGGCGACGCGACGGCCGATCAGGTCGAACTCGATGCCCGCGCGAATCTGGTTGCCGTTGCTGGCCGTGCCGTAGAAGTGCGGCGGGCACTGCTCCGCCTCGATCACCTGCAGCTGCAGCGGCACCGGCAGGCCGTCGCTGAGGCGGCGATTGCGCAGGCGCACGAAACATTCGCCGGCCTCCTCGCACTCGCGCCAGATCAGCGCCTGGATGCCGTCGAAGTTGAGCACGCCCTCGGCATCGCAGTGCTTGCTGAATCGCTTCCAGAGCTTGCGTTCGCGCGCCTGCCACGCTTTCGTGCCCCACAACGGCTTGGCCTGGATGCCAGTCCCGATGCCATTGGCGACGCTCTTGTCAGCCGCCGCGCCGGCCCACGGGTCGTTGCGCGCTGCGTTGCGCGCACGCGCGACGATCTCGCCGAGGCTGTAGAGCGTGACGACGTTCGGGCCGAGGCTGGCCGAGCGCATCATCTGCAGGCGCCGGCCGTTGCCGCCCGCCTTGTAGCCACCGCCGTGCGTGGTCTCGTTGGGCGGAGCGCCGTAGCCGACCATTAGAAGAATCCCTGGCCGGTCTGGGTCATGCGGATGATCCGGCGCGCACGGCGGGGCCGCTCGCCGGCTTCGATCTCGGCGAGGATCTCGCGACGCGCGGCGCGCAGCTCGCTGAGGTTCTGGTACTGCACGCGGCGTTCGCCGTACTGGACCGACAGCGTGCCGCTCTTGATCGCGGTCTCCAGCTGCTGCAGATCGGCGCGGGTGTATGCCATGTCATCGCCTCAGGTATCGGCTCGGCACCACGCGCGGTCGTCGTGACCGCACCGGTGCCGGCGCTGGCGGTGGAGGCTCGTCGCCCTTCACCACATCGGGGTTCGTGTCCCAGCCGGCCGCCCATGCAGGCGGGTTCGACCAGTTGATGGCCGGCGCCTTGATCCACAGCGCCAGCGTTTCGTTGTAGACCGCGAGGTCGAAGGCTTCGTTTCGGCGTTTGCCGAGGTTTTCCCAGCCCTTCGAGGTCCGGGTCTCGGCCGTCAGCTCTTCGTAGAAAGCGGTCGGCAGCCAGTCGCCGAAGCGGTAGTAGCCCGGACCAGGTTCCTCGCGCGCCACATTGGCCGCGACCTGATCTTTCATTCGGTCGACGTTGATCAGCAGCTGCGGCACATCGCCGCGGCTGCCGGAGTTTCGATCTTTGCGCTTGCTCGAATCCGGCTTCGTCTCTTTCCAGAGATAGTCGACCTTGCCGCCTCGGCCCTTCACCAGGCGGACGCGCCAGTGCAGGCCGCGCTCCTTCAGCGAACGCCAGAACTCCAGCGCGCGTGCCGCGTGCCCCTCGGCGCCGCCCCAGTCGATTCCGACCGCGCGCACCGGCATCGTGCGTCCGCTGCCGTCGTCGAGCGGGTAGCGACGCTGGATGACCTTGGGGACCAACCTCTCCCAATCTTCGAGGTACTTGGCCGGCTCCAGGCCGAGAAAGCCACCAGCCCCGTCCGGCCGCTCGGATGTGCGTAACGAGAAGCTGTCGACGATGCAGCGTTCCAGCGTGCCGCTCGCACCCGGGCCCCAGCCCATGACCTGGACCACGAACCGGTTCTTCTGACCGTCAACCGTAGCGGTGAGGAAGTGCACACCGGGCGGTACGCTGCCGGATGTCCATGTTTCCGCTCGGTCCTGCATCGCCGTCGGGTTGCTCTCCGACCGCGCCGCCATCGGCACGTAGTTCAGCGCCGCGTCGACGTTGTATGTCGTCTTCAGCGGCTTCTCTTCGCCGGTCTTGGCGTAGACCTTCAGCGCCTGCAGGTAACGCTCGATCAGCGATTCCCAGCTCTGGAACGCCGCGGCCACGCCGCCGAGGTAATAGCTCGTCGTGCGCGATTCGATGACGTCGCCATCGATCGTTCCATCTCGGTGGATCACCTGCCCCTCGCCGACCCAGTCGCCGCGCAGGTTCATCGCGTCCTTCCAGCGATCCTTCAGCCCGACGTGGCAGTGCGGGCAATAGACGATCGACAGGCGCCGCGACATGGTGAGCATGTCATCAACCTGGACGCGCTCCAGCAGCTCGCGCTCCAGCGGCAGTTTGAACAGCTCATAGCCGGGCGAGGCCTGGAAGTATTCGCCGCACTCCATGCACGGCCAATACCAGCGATGGCGGTCACCGCGGTTGTAGAGGGAGGCGATGCCGCCAGCCGGTGGCGCTTCGTGCGGTCGTTCCGCGCTCTGCCGCCACTGGCCGTCGACGTAATCGGTGGCCGGACTGGATTCCGCAACGACGATGCCGCCGGACATGAAAGTCTGGCAGCGCTTCATCGCGAGGCCGAACGCTTCGTCGATGCCGAGGTCGCCGGTGAAGTTGTCGACGTCCGTCATCAGGACGCGCTTCACATCCTTTCCCGACAGAACCGACAGCGATGGCCAGCCCAGACGGAGCGACATGCCTGACCGGAAGAACTTCATCAGCACGTTGTCGTCGTGCGCACGCGGGCTGAGTTGCTTCAGCAGCTCCGGGCTGCCGCGGATCCCTCGGCTGATGCGCGTCTTGCTGTAGTCCTCCGCCGCGTCCTTCGTGGACTGGATCACCATTACGTCAGCCGGGTCGCACGTGATCGTGTGCGCCAGGCAGCCTTCGATCAGCGCCAGTGTCTTGCCCGATCGCGCAGGCCCGACGAACACCACCGCCTCGTGCAGGCGACTCGATGTCGCGTTGAGCGGCTTCACCATGTAGGGCGTCGTCGACGCATCCCACGGGTTGCCGCTGCCGGTGCCGGCATTGACGCGCAACGCCCTGGCACCGTCCGACACCAGAATCCGGCGGGGTGGCCGGAGCATCATGGCGACGTCGTTGCGGATGCTACGCGCTGTCGCGTGCGTCGCCATCAGACTCGTCCGTCACCACTCTCTCGTACATCAGCTGCCGGATCCGATCGCAGCGCTCCTGCACCTTCACCACCTGTTCCGGCTTCAGCGCCAGCTTCCGCTCGAGGTCGTCGGGCAGCGTGTCGAGGAACTGCACGATCTGCTTCACCAGGTCGGCCATGTCCGCCTCGACCTCGACGGCCGGCACCAGCGTGCCCATGGTCATCTCGACCTTCAGCCGCTCGTTCTCGGACTGGAAGAAATCCTTGCGCTCCTTCGGCGGCAGGTCACGCGGATCGATGACGCCGCCATCGTTCGCGCCACCGCCGCCGGTACCGACCAAGGCGCTTGCGGCGTCAGCCAGCTGATACACCGGGCTGCCGTTACGTTCGCCCAGCGGCGGCACCCCGCTTTCCCGCAGCCGCTTGGACACGGTGGCGCGCGCCATTCCGAACTCTTGCGCCAGACGCGATACCGACCATCCCGCGCTGAACGTCCGCAGGTCACCCATAGCAGCCTCGATAGCCCTGTTTTTACGGGCTCAAGCGAGACCTGCTGCTGTCACCCATGTGCGCCGGAAAATCTGTCGAATACCGCGGCCCTTTCCCCCCGCGGTTGCCGCGGAGGCGCCCAGGGTCCCCGAAGGCCGACTTATCCACAGGTTGTGGATAACCTCTCATAGCTGTTCAGGTTCGCGCGGCGGTGCAACGATGACGCCAGATCGAACGAGCGACTGGATGAAGACCGCGCACGCGCGCCGGCTGGCTTCGCATGTCAGCAGTCGACTGGCCAGTTCGCTTACCACGGTTTCGCCCAATGCATCCCAGGCATTGGCATCGGCCGGGTCGGCATGCCAGCGCACGCCGGTATCACTGAGGCTGACGGTGCACGCCTGATAGCACAGCACGTCCGCATCGGCTGCCGGTGCATCGGGGCGCTTCTGGTTCGTGCATGCGCCGAGCATCACAGCGAGTGCAACGATGGCGATGCGCATCACGGATGCCCCACGGTGTTCATGGACTTGGCCAAGCTGCGCGCGTTCTGCTCGCAGCAGCAGCGGTACGGCGCGCCCTCGATGCCGGTCTGCCCGCCATAGATCTCGCGACCATCGGCGTCGGTACGCGCGACGCGCCAACAGCCCTCGCCGTCGTCGTACTGCGCGCGCCAGTCGCGATGCTCAGCGCTCACTGCGGGTCAGTTGGCACTTCGCGCAGCGTGAGCTCGCGGTTGTCCCAGATAGCCCCGACGTACTCCTGCCCCGCGTCCGTCAGCGTGCCGACGACCTTCGAGTCGGTGAAGCCGTCGGAACGGCTGTCGATAGCGACGACCTCGACCTTCACCTTGTGCGGGTTCTGTGCGAGCTGGATGCGGACTTGCGTGGTCATGGCGATCTCCGGTTTGAAGTTGTGCGCTCGGGCGACTCGCCGAGCATCGTGTTCACCGCATCCATCCGCTCTGCGCCTGGCGCGCAGGCCACACCGAGCGGCGCGCGGGCGACAGCGTTGCGGTAGTTGCGACCCGCAGTGCTCAACGTGGCGCGAGCCGCGGCGACGTCGGCACGCAGCTGATCACCCGCTGCACGCGCATCGGCCTGCAGCACGCCACTCAGCACCAAGCCGTCGCGCGCGGCGTCGAGATCTGCGCGCAGCGGCGCGGTGACCGCGGCGATGTGCTGGCGGTAGTTGCCATACAGCGATGCGGCCAGCGCGAGCGCGAGCAGCAGCACCCACTTCCACGCCAGCCAGAACGCGCTGAGGCGCGAGGTCACACTGCCGGCGATCACGGGGCCACCATCCATTCGGGACGACTTACCTCGTGCACCAGTCGCATCACATGCCGCTTGCTCAGGGCATCGCATGCGAATAGGCGATCCCACTGCGCGGTCATCAGCTCGACCGCAGCGCCGTCCCAGTCCTGGCGGCGCAGGCAATCCCACAGCGCGGACCAGTCGTTCAACTTTTCGGCGCCGAGCAGATCGGCGATCGCGTACAGGTACTTCAGCCGCGACTTGGCCTCCGGGTGTACGGCGACCAGTTCGAACACCCGACCGCGCAACGCCGCGACAGTGAGCTTCACATCTTCGGACAGCGCCACGCTCGCCGCGTACTCGGTGATCGGGCGCTTCTCGATCGGACGCCCGAAGCCGTGGCGGCGAATGCCCAGCGCGTCGACCTTTGGATACGGCTGCATCGAATGGATGCCGCGCAGCAGTTCCATCGCTTCCGCGTGCGCGATGGTCTCGATCTCCTGCAGCGCCTTGTCGTCGAGATCAACCACCGCTGTCATCACTTTTCAGACTCTCGGGCTGTGCGTTCGGACGCATGCGGTAGAACAGGCCTGACGCAATCGTCCAGACGACGTAGGCGCCGGTGCCGGCGAACAGGCCGTACTGGATTCCGATCGCGCTGGGGTAGCGGCAAATCACCATGAGCGACGCGATACCGAAACCGAGCAGACGTGTGACCCGCATGGTCCGGTGGGCCGGCCAGTGAGGCGGCAGGAAATGCGGCAGCCACGCCGGCGCGAACCCGCCGACGATCGACGCCATCAGCGTCGGCGCGAACAGCGGCAGCGCGCCCAGCACCTTCAGCTCCGCCCACACCCACTGGAAGAACGGAAGCGACTGGGAAGACAGCACGAGCGTCAGGATGGCCAGCAAGATCGCACCAGCACCGGCGCCGACCTTCTGCTGCGTGGTCATGCCTTCGCCGCCTGCGTCAGCACGGCCGCCACATCGCGCGCCGCGACCCACTTGCGCGCGTCGTACGCGGCGAGGTCGGCGGCGTTGGTGATGAAGAACAGCTCGACGATGATGCCGCCGGCCTGGACGAACGCCAGACGGTGATGCTGGCCTGCGTTCTCCGGCTTGGCGCCGCGATTCCGCAGACCGAGCGCCTGCGCGACTGCCTTGCAGATCTCGGCGCCGAGGGCCATGTCCTTGGGCGCGGACAGCGTCTCCACACCGGTGGCAGTGGCGGCAGCCGCAGCGTTGCAATGGAACTCCACGCCGAGCGGGTGACGCTTCGCGCGCACCACAGCCTCGCGCAGCGGCAGGTTCGTCGTGCCGTTGCCGTCCAGCTCGTGCGGCACGCCCGCGCGCTGCAGGTAGAACGCCACCATGTTGCGGAACTCGACCGCGATGTCAGCCTCACGACGGCCGAACGCAACGGCACCCGGGTCGGTGTTGCTGTGTCCGGCGGATACGAAGATCGAACGCATGGTCGGCCTCACGGCAATAGGTGCCCGCCACCGCTGCCAGCTGGGCGCGATGAGTTCTGATCTGGACGGGGTGGCGGGTGTTGGTAGCAGCGGCCCGATTCGAACGGGCGACCTGCGGTTTATGAGACCGCCGAGATGCCGGACTTCTCCACGCTGCTGTCGGGTCGGGGCGATCGGGAACACCCAATCCATACCCCGGAAACGACTGCGGCCCGCTGCGCCCGGTGGGGGCATAGCGAGCCACATTGGGCAATTGGACCCGGTTCTGGTTCCCGAGTCACCTGAGGTGCGACTGAGGTGCCCTCAGTCGTGACTGAGGGGGCGACTGAGGAGCGTCTCCTATGGTGAGATCCGCCGTTACGGCATACGATCGATCCACAAGTAATCCGTGGATCGAAGGAGACGATTCTTGAGCCAGAGCTGGACTTGCCCTTATTGCAATCGCGACACGACTATAACGAACAGCAATATCACTAGGGGAAACTGGAACTTCAACGATAACAATCGCGAGGGCCGCACTCTGATTCTGGTGGGGTCGGCGATTACGTGTCCAAATAAGCAATGCCGTGAATACACGATTGAATTCAGCCTTATAAAGATGGAGGCAGGTGGCGCGTGGGGAGACGAGCTAGACCACTGGAAACTTCGCCCAAGATCTTCGTCAAAACCATTTCCTGAGTACATCCCTCGACAGATTCTTGAGGACTATGAAGAGGCCTGCTTGATAAGAGACTTCAGCCCCAAAGCATCCGCGACGTTATCGAGGCGGTGCTTGCAAGGAATGATCCGTGATTTCTGGAAGATCTCAGATAAAACTCTCTTTCTCGAAATCAAGTCATTGGAAGCGCATATCGATCCTGTGACTTGGAGCGCTATCGACGCAGTCCGAAGCGTTGGAAACATCGGCGCGCATATGGAAAAGGACATCGACCTGATCGTCGATGTGGAGCCTGAGGAAGCACAACTTCTGATCGACCTGATAGAAATGTTATTAAAAGATTGGTACGTAGGTAGATTTGAGAAACAGGAAAGGATGAAGAATATTGTTGCTCTTGCGAAGCAAAAGACAGAACAAAGGAAGCCAGAGGCCTAACCCTTAAGCTCGGCGCCCCACAGCGCGCGCTGGAACGAGCGACGGGCGCCAGACAGCGCCTCCTGCAGCACCGAAACCGAGCACCGGTGGACGGCCAAGTACGTTGCCTTCCGCACCTTCGCAGCGCGCGCCAGGGTGGCTGTCGACGTCTGCTCGGCGTAGGGCTGCACCACTTTCACCGCCGCGTCCCGGATGATCCGCCGCAGGATCTCGGCGCCCGCCGTGCCCTTGCCCGTCTCCAGCGGTACCGGCCGCAGCGCTTGCACGGATCGACGCACCTCCGCTTCGGCCGCATCCACCACCCGCTCCATCGCCGGGCCACAGCACTGCTGCGTCGCTACCGCCTCGGCCACGGCTCGCTCCAATGGCGAGCGCATGAAGCCCAGCGCCGCGGCGACATCGTTCGTGCCCAGCGTTGGCCGGCTGCTGCGTCCCTCCACCGGCACCCGGTAGCTACTGACGCCTGTGAGCCGTGCCAGCAACTCCAGCGGGTCTCGCTCGCCGGCGACGTGCGGCGTCACTGCCTGAGGCGCCCGTCGCGCGGCGTCGCCCTCCTGCCGGATGGTTCTGCGAGAGCCGGCCAGCACCGGCGGCGATCTGTTCCATGCCTCGACGACAGCAGGCTGACCGCAGCCCGGCTCAAGCTTGGGACCGCTCGCGCCACACCGATCGCATACCACCTGCGTCGCGCGCACCGTCAGCTGCGCCTGCCCACAGGCCGCACACGGCTGCTGCTCGGAAACCACGGCCGTCACGCCGCCACCTGCTCTGCATCCAGCGCGCGCTGCCCCTGACTGCGCAAGAACTCCCGCGCTACGCGCTGCAATGCGTCCTCGCCAATGTCTGCGCGCTCGACCAGCGGGCCGCCCGGGTTCCTCACGCCTTCCGACTGCTGACGCTTCACCCCCAGAACGTCGATCACAATCGGATCGCTGCCGTCTTCGCTCTCCAGGTAATAGGCCATCACCGGATCTTGCTGCCCGTCGCGATCCACACGACCAAGGCATTGTTCGTGCACGCCAGGCGACCAGTCGAACTCGCCGAAGACCACCGTGCGGCACACGTGCTGCAGCCCGTCCACACCGGCACCGCTTCGCAGCGACATGATCAGGATCCGCGCATCGCCTTCGATGAACCGGCGCTTCGCTTCCGCCTTCTCTGGCAGTGACTCCGAGCCCGTGTACAACACCGGCTGCAGGTCCGCGAGGCGCTTCATCCAGATCCGGTACACCTCCCGGTGCCAGCCGAACAGCACCACCTTCTCGCCAGACTCCACCAGCATCCGCACGAACTCGGCCACATACGGCGCCTTCGCCACGCCAGTCGCCTGCCGCACCAGCGCATCGAACTCGCCGGCCGCCTGCATCTTCTGCCCGCGGTAGGCCTCGCCCTTCTGCAGCACGATCTTGGCCAGGGCCACCGCATCGCCGCCAAGCTGATCGACGACCGCGCTGTCCGACTCGACCAGGTGTGGCACCACCGTCACCGGCGGCAACTCGCGACCAACATCGCGGCGCGATCGGCGCAGCATCACCCCTTCGCGCCGAAGCCATGCGCCGAACTGGGCGGGGTCTCGCAGTCGCGGCTGGTCACCCGGCGCGGCAGAGCACCATTCGCGGATGAACTCGTCGCGCTCGCCGAGAGCGTCGGGCAGCAGGATCCGCACGACGTTGTAGAACTCGCCGCCGTAGTTGTAGATCGGCGTGGCCGACAACCCCATCCGCGGCGCGTTGCCGCTGGCCAGCGTGCGACACGCGCGGTAGATCTCGCTGTCATGCCGACGCAGCTGCTGGCACTCCTCGAACACCACGTAGCGGGCCAGTTCCACCAGCGTATCCGCCCAGCCGCGCAGCTTGTGATAGCTCACCACGATCACGTCGGGCAGGGATTCCCACAGGCCGGTGCGGCGCTGGCCCTTCTGGCGCACCAGCGGATAGGGCCGCCCCGCGCGAATGATGTGCACGCGCAGCGCCGGCGCGAACTCGGCGAGCTTCTCCGTCCAGTGTCCCGGCAGATGCGCCGGCACCACCACCACAGCAGGCAGGCGGGCCGGATTGGTCATCGGGCAGATCGCGCTGACCGTCTTGCCCACGCCGACGTCGTCGCCCAGCAGCAAGCCGCCGCGGATCTCGAGCATCGTCGCCGGCTCGCGCTGGTAGTCGCGGGGCGGCTTCGCCAGATCGAATGGCAGCAGGTCAGCGCGGCCGGCGATCAGATCGGCCAGGCGCTGCTCCTGATCGATGTGCCTGAGGGTCTGCTGTGCCATGTGCGCGGCGTCGGCGTCGGCGAGCACCATCGGGTATCGATCGAGGAACCAGCCGAGCTCGCGGCTGTTCTCCGGGGTGTCCGATAGGTCGATGACGCCGCCCGATTGCGGGATGCGCGGGAACATGCGGCGGATGCGGGCGCGCACATGGGGCTCGCACTCGATCTGCCAGCGGCCCTCGATGCGTGTGATGGTGCCGAAGGTCGTCGTCATAGGGGCCTCGGGAGGAATGCGATCGCGAACGGCTTGGCCGCGAGCTGGCGTGGCAGCTGGCCGCGTGCCCACGCCTTCGAGGCGGCGAGTACGGCACCGTCGATGTCGGGGTGCTCGAGATAGCGCTCGACTTGACGCCGCGCCGTGTCGACGGAGCCGGCGACCTTGATCTCCAGCGCCACGCGCGTCGCGGGTAGGTAGAAGTCCAGCCGGTCGCGCGGGCCGAGCGGGTACTCGCGCTCGAAATCGACGCGGGCATTGGTCAGCACCTCGGCGATGCAGTCGTGCAGCTCGATCTCGCTGGCGAACCGGTACCGAAACGAGCCGAGCAGCGTCCACACCCGCGGAACGGTCGGGGTCATGCCGCCCGCCTTGCCGGCTCTGCCGGATCGAGGTTCGCCGCGACGATCGCGCGCAGCGGCGGTGGGCTGACGCTGTTGCCCACCATGGCGACGCTGCGGCTGACCGACAGCGCGCGGCCGTCGGCTGTGCGGTCGATGATGTATTCGGCCGGGAAGCCCTGGGCGCGGAACAGCTCGTGGCGCTGGAGCATGCGCAGGCCGATGTCCACGATCACATACGGCGTGCCGCGGATGGTCACGGTCACCAGCGCGAGCCGGTCCTTCGTGCTGATGGTGCTGATCGGGTCTTCGAGATCGGGCACATTGGCGCCGGCGCCGTGGTACTTCATCAGGAAGGCGGCGACCTGCAGCGCCCCTGCTTCGTGCTCAGGGCTTAGCGACGCCTCCACCACCATGTGGTGCTGACCACCGGCCAGCACTGTTCGTAGCGGGAGGTCGATACGACCGCGACCGCCATTTGAGTTCGAAGTCGATGCGTGCTGCAGGTGCACGGCGCACAGACGCTGCTGGCTGCCCTTGGTCGAGATCGTCGATACCGGCTCAGTCGCAGCGCGTGGTCGCGACGTGTTGCTGTTCGGGCCGCCGGCGGCCTGCTCAAGGAATGCGGTCACGGCCGCGTGCTTCTGCCCGTCGACGAGCGTACCGACCGGCTTATCGAGCCCCGGCACGCGCGGCGCTTGCCCCGCGCGCTCTCCGTATCCAGTCTGGATCAGGGTCGCCGCCGCGATCGCGCAGTCCGCTTTGGCCGTCGTGGTGTAGCCGGGCGCAGCTACCGAGCGAGGTTCTGAGTCGCCTGCGCGACCGCCGACACCACACAGGACTGCCGACACCGCTGCATGCGAGCCACCCTTCGGCCAGGCGGTGACAGTGCCCAGCGGCTCGCCGCCTCCAGCCACGCCGTTTGCTGATGCGTTGGCGCATTGGACGACGATCGGCGAAACCGCCATCAGCTCACCGCGATTCGCTGCGGTGATGGTGGGGACAGGTTCGCTTGTGCTGTGCGCGCGGCGCTCGCCGCCATGCGTTGCGTGAACGATCAGCCCTGCGCTGACGTCCTGCGCCACACCGCATGCGTCTGCCCGATGAAGCTCTCCGCCCGCGCCATGTCGGCCTGGGCGCACACCGTCCCCCCGCCGTCGTCGACCATCAGGACATCGATGATCGTGCTTCCGTCCTTCGCCGGCTTGAATGGTGCCGACTCCAACAGAGGCAGGAACACGGCCGTGCCGATCTGCTTTTTCGCTCCCCATTGGGACATGGCGGATCTCCGGTGGACTGCCTTCAACGATATAGGGCTCGGCCGCATCCAGCACATACCGCTTGATCCCGCGCGCAATGCGCCGCAGCGTCGCGTCGGCCAGCGGCTTGTTGCGGGTGAAGATCGACGGACAGGTCAGCGACCAGTCGATGCAGTCTGCCGCGGTGACGTACGGCGTCGCGCGGTCGGGGCCGTGGCTGGCCTCGGGCCACGTGATCGGCTCGCCATCGCAGCGCGCGATCAGGAACAGGCGTTCCCGGCTGGTGCCGGCGCCGTAGTCGCAGGCCTTCAGGCGCTTCCACTCGACGGCGTAGCCCATCGCGCGCAGGGCGGCGACGAACTGGCGCCAGGTGCGGCCCTGCTGGCGCTTGTCCGGGATCAGGAACTGGTTGTCGATCGGCACGCGCTCACCCGGCGCGGCGACGCGGTGGATCATGCGGCCGGTCACCGCGTCCGGCACCATGTCCAGGGTGAGCACGCGCCCGGTCTTCGCATCGCGCTTCGCGACCAACGGACCCCACTTCAGGATCTGGTGCACGTTCTCGAGGCTGATGATGCGAGGGCGCACCGTGCCAGCCCACTTCAGCACCACCCACGACAGCGCGCGCGTGGCCCGGCTGCGCGGCTGACCGCCCTTCGCCTGGCTGAAGTGCGTGCAGTCCGGCGAGGCATGCAGCCAGCCGACAGCGCGACCGGCCACCTCGCGGCGCGGATCCGCTTCCCAGACGTCCTCGCACAGGTGTCGGGTGTACGGGTGATTCGCCGCGTGCATGCTGACCGCCCACGGGTTGTGGTTGATCGCGATGTCGACGGGCCGGTCCAGCGCCTGCTCGAGCGCCGTGCTGGCGCCACCGCCGCCGGCGAACAGGTCGACGGAGATCTCGCCGGCGCGCAGACGGGAGAGCGCCTTGATCGGCGGAAGATGGAACGCGTGCTGGCTACCGTCAGCCATGGATGAATCCCCCTGTGATGCGTGGCGCGAGCACAGCGCCGGTCTTGTGGACGGCGGGCCACTGCGGCTGCAGGGCGGGTGCCGGAATCAGATGCGGTGCGCGTTCCCGCGGCATGGGCGGGCGGTACTTGCCGAGGCGGGCCCGTTCGACGGCGCGAACAGGCGCGGCCGCAGGCTCGATCGATTCGACGGGCGGCGGCAGCGGCGCTGGCGCGGGGTTCTGCACGGCGATCAGCACGCGTCGATCTGCGCGGCCCGGCTTGCCGGTGACGGCGATCTCGTCTCGCTTCAGCAGCTCCGACACACAGCGGCGGATCTCGCGCGCGGCGTGCTCGTCATCCTTGGCCAGCGCCTGGATGATGGCGTGCACGGTGATCGGCGCGCAGACGCGCACAGCATCGTGGACCCGCTGGGTGGTCATCGGGCGCGCGCTCACTTCACGCACTCGATGGTGATGGGGTACAGCGCCTCGACCAGCTTTTTCTTGTCGCGGAACTGCGGCGTGATCACGCCTTTGACGTCGACATAGTGGTGCGTGCCGTCCGCTCGGAACTCGACGAAGTCGCACACGTACTTCACGCCGCCGGGCAGATGGATCGGCACCTGGCGCAGGAAGTAGCGGACCTCGCCGGCCTGCACCCGCAGCTTCAGCTTGCGGTAGTAGTTGGCCTCGGCCTTCGAGTCGAAGCGGATGCCGTCGACCTCGGTGGGAACGGCGTTGTACTTGGAGGTGCGCTTCTCGCGCGCAGCTGCGGCCGGCGGCGCCGGGCGGTACCCGTGCTGGCGATCGTGCAGCGCGCGCATGCCGCCGGGCATGTCCGAGGTGGTGCGGTACCGGGTCACAGGGCGCCCGCCTGCATGCCAGCCTTCTCCAGCAGCGCTCGCACCTCTTCCTGCACGCCGGCATGCAGGCGGATGGACTCGCGTTCGAATGCTTCGCGGCGCGCGCGCTGTGCAGCCTCGAACCGGGCCATCACCTCGCCGGCCTGCAGGATCGCGCTCATGCGAGGGTCGACCACGATACCGGCTTGGTCCGCGAGTTGGACTCCGTGGGTTTCTGGCGTGCTGGGGTCCGGCGGCAGCGGCAGTGGCGCGCGCTCCGCGCCGTCGGCGGCCACCCACTTGTTCACGTCCCGGCCCTGCGCGGAATCCCGCACCGTGTCGATGATGCGGACGGCCCCTGCCCTGCGCAGCGAGACCAGGATGCCGTTCGCCTCCACACCGGTCAGCTGCGCATAGCAGGCCTTCGGGTGCCCTTCCGAATGCGCGACCGACTCCATCGTCTCGGCCAGCTCGGCAGCGGTGACGGGCGCCGCGGTGCGGGTCATGCAGTAAACGGCCAGTTCCCGCCGGTACTCGCGGATTGCTTCGCTCATGATTTCCTCTGTAGGCGGGCCGCGCCCGAGAACGTTCGGATGCCTGTTCGCCGCGATGCCGCCGCAGCCTTCTCGCGGCCCGTGGCCACGCGCGCACCGATCACCCGCTCCAGATCCGCGATCGAGCCGATGCCTTGCTCACGCACCAGCGCGCGGTAGCTGCGGCAGGCGGGGAACGCGTCGCCGAACGCCTTCGCGGTGTCGAACGTCTGGCCTTCGAAGACGAAGCTCACGCCGCCACCGCCTGCGCATCCGCCGGCTTGCCGTGCTTCGCCCGTGCCGCGACGATCTGCTGCTCCAGCTCCGCGTCATCGATCGCGCCGAGGTTGTGCTGCTGCACGGCGTAGCCGATGGCCTGCTGCAGCTTCGTCTCGGTCGGCGCCAGCGGATGGCGGGCCGGTACCGGGGCAGGCGTGGTGGTGGACGGCGTGACGGCAACGACACCAGCGCGCGGCGTGATCTCGTCTTCCCAGCGTTCCTCGCCGAGGTACTTCACGGCGTCCAGCACGAAGCCATCGAGCCAACGGCCGTGTTCGGCCTTGCGGCGCTTGACGTCGGCGATGATCAGATCGGCCAGCACGTCGAGGTTCTTGGCGTTCCACTTCGCCTCGGCGCGCTTCCGACCTTCTCGCTTCGGGTACTCCGCCCAGAACTCGCTGAAGCGCGACGCGGAGCGTCGGGCAAGAGACTGGTGGTTACCTGACGGTTCTTGACGGTTCCGTGTCCCGTTTTTGGGACTGTTAGGCGGAAAAACGGTACTGTTTCCCGCCGTTTTCGGGACTGTTCCGTTTTCGGAACTGTTCCGGTTTTGGGACCGTTCCCCGACCGGCTGCAAAGCACCCTCGGAGAACAGGTCAGCGCCGCACAGCACGCGGTAGATGACGATCTGCTTCGTCGCGCCGCAGCGCTTGCCGGTGTCCTCGATCTGTCCCCATTCGATCAGCCGCTGCAGGTTGTTCAGCACCGTCTTGCGGTCCTGACTGGTGGCGCTGGCGAGGTATGCGACAGACGGGAACGCGATGCCGCTCTCGGCGCTCGCGCAGTTGGCCAGCGCGACGAGAACGAACTTCGCCGAGCTGTGCTTGATGGGCTGCTTGAGTGCCCAGGTGACGGCTTCGATGCTCAAAACGGCGACTCCGCCGGCTCGCTGACCGGCCCGTCGACGGCGAGTACCCAGATTGGCCCCCTGCCCTTCGGACTCTTGCTGCGTCCGGTCCAGGCGATCAGGCCCACGCCGCGAAGAGAATCGATCGCGCAGCGGACGTCGGCCTCGGGCACGCCGGTGCGCTCGGAGAGGTAGCTGGCGCCGGCGTAGCCTTCGCGCAGCGCGCTGCTGAGGTCTGCCATCGCGACCAGCACCAGCTTCTGGGCCGGGCTGTCGCACTGCTGGCGGAGTGCCCAAGACACCGCCGACGGCTTCGTTTTTTGGCCGGGCACGCGGTAGGGTCCAGGCATCACGGCGCGCGCCTCGAATGCACTGGCGCATTGCTCGGGCCGATCGCAGCGGTGCCTGGCGGATTCGGCGGAGGTTCTACGCCGAACCCGTCGGCCAGCGCTGTGCGCCAGCGATACGCCGTGGCAAGACTGCACTCCCAGCGCTGCATGAAGTCCTGCACCGCGGGAAACTGCCGTAGCGTCATCGCCCAGCTGACCACCCGCGCGGCATGGGCAAGCGTCATCGTCTCGCCGCGTAGTGGGCTCGAGCGTCGCTTCGCCTTCGGCATGCCTGCCAGCCAGCGGGGTTCCTGCGATTGCAGTGGATTCAGGGCGCTCATCGGTTGATGACCCGCACCGCAGGCACAGGCCGCGCGCTGTCCAGCTTCTCGCGCAGCGTTGCCTTGACCGAGACTGCCTCGCCCACCAGGTCCTCGAATTCCTTCAGCGCGCGCTCGACGCGCGGCAGGTTCGACGGGTCTTCCGGATTGAGCGCGATCAACTCCGCCATCGCCTGCATTGCCTGGCCGAACTCGACGGCGACGCGGCCGGTGCACAGCATCTGCGCCGCGGTGGAGTCTTCCGGCACGCGGGCGCCGATGAAGCCGTAGCGACGTGCCAGCGCGCGCATGCAGTCCATGCGGTACGGCTCCGGAAGCGCTTCGACCCACGCCTCTTCCAGATCGGCCGGCAGCTTCGTGGTGCCGTCGCGGAAGCGCTCGACCAGCTTGGCGTTACGCTGACCCGCTTTGACGAGGCTCTCGGCGTCGGTACCGACATGGAACTGCGTCGTGCGCTCGTGCGGCGCTACGAGATCCATGTATCGCTCGGCGACCTCGGCCGCGAATGACGCGTCCGTGTGGCGGCTGTTGCGGATGGCCTGCGTGGTGAAATCGAAGATGACGGCCGCACGCGTGGCGCGGTACTGACGTTCGTGCGTCATTTACGGGGTGCTCCCTCGGCCGCAGAGTCGTCGCCATGGACGCCCTGCCCCGGATCGATGGATTGGTTCTCACCGCACTGCGGTGCTACAGCGTCGATGCTGGAGCGGGTGCGGTTGTTGCCCTGTTCGTGGGCGCGAAAGGGGGTGCCGGCTCCGGTGTAGGCTCGGCGGTGCGAGCCGTCCTTACCCACCCGGAGACCGACATATGGGCGTGTACTTCCTGCATTACCGATGCGAGCCAGCAACGAAGACAGAAGACGTGCAAGGCGGCACCGCCGACACCTGCTGCCTTGCTGAGACAGCGGCTGATGCCGACACCATGTCTCAACGATTGATCCTTTCGCATCGCTGGATCGTGCAAGAGCTGCTTGCCTGCGTTGCGACCAGCGATGAGCTTCGCGACGGCTGGGATGAGCTAGAAGAAATGCTCCATGCGAAAGCGATTCAACGCGATCCACCTGCTGCTGTTCTGTTCTCTGTGTGGGGTCGGGAGCGCGAACAGCCAGAGCTTCGCCACCTGCCAATTCCGGACGAAGGAACTGCCCAATGAACGAGAAAACGCCCATCTCAGCGCCTACCCCAGTTCGTAGATTCGATCGCGACCGTCAGCGATCCATCCTCGAGCGAGCATCCGCCGAGTACCCGGACATGGTGGAATTTCCCGAGACCGGATCCGGCACCGCGACCACATGCCCAGTGATCGGAGAGCTGACTTACCTTCGAGAGCACGGGCTCATTGAGCTTCAAATGCCGCAATACCTCGACACCACTTACAGCGAGGCACACGTCCGTATCACTGCACGCGGGCTGGACTTTCTGGCCGATGACGGCGG
Organism: Luteimonas flava; assembly: GCF_036584485.1. Classification (NCBI taxonomy): domain Bacteria; kingdom Pseudomonadati; phylum Pseudomonadota; class Gammaproteobacteria; order Lysobacterales; family Lysobacteraceae; genus Luteimonas; species Luteimonas flava. The sequence continues at coordinate 1,416,290 of NZ_JAZHBM010000001.1, forward strand.
CCTGGGTGCGATTCTCGGAACTGTCACCGTCAAGCTGCACTCCGAGACCATCCGCGACCTGCTCATCGCGCGCGTGGAGGACTCCGACGAGCCCGACACAGTCAAGGCCCGGTTGATCGACCAGCTGAAGGCGACGCCAGCGCAGGCGCTGGGTCAGCTCACCGAGCGCGCGCTGGACGCGGGGCTGCGCAACCTGCCCCACCTGGGCCAGCTGCTTCAAGGCTGGATGGGGTGACCTTGCAAGCATCACGGCATCTCCATGAGCGGCTCGACGCGATCGACGTCGGGGTCTATCTCCCCACCCTCGCCTTTCGGCTGCAGCACGGGAACGACGTGGCCGGTCACGCGGCCGGTGGCATCGCGCTGGAAGACCACGCCGGGCGCCAGCTCTTCGCAGGTCACCGTGTCGCCGCGCTCGGCGGTCGCCAGCTCAATCAGCCAGCAGTGCTCGGGCGGCAGCGGGCGGCGGAAGTTGAGCCACTGCCACACCATCCCCTGCGAGATGTTGAGGACGTTGGCGGTCGCGCGCTGGCCACCGATCATGTCGACGGCGCGCTGCAGGGGGCTGGGAGAGTCGTCGAGAGTCTTCATGGCTGGAAATACTAGCCATGCTAGTTGCTTCACGCAATAGCCATGCTCGTTGCCGCCCGACTTCACCGTCCGTAGCGTTGCTAGTCATGAGCCGAACCCGCCTGTTGACCGACCCGGACGAGGTCGCCGCGTCCGATGCGTTCAAGCGCGCGGCCGTCGCGTCGCGCAAGGCGCAGACCGTCATTGCTAACGAAATTGGCGACGGTGTCAGCCAGGGCACCGTATGGCAGTGGGCGAATCGTCGCCTTGCGATTCCCGCGGCGCGCGCTGTCGAAGCGGCGCGGGCCGTTGGTGCACGCCCCGAAGAGATCAGCGTCGCCTACCGCGCGCTGTCGAACGAGATGAGCGGAAAGACCCACGAGCAACACGCGTCATACCGGGCGTCGCAGAATCTGGGAATCCCGTTGTCCACCATCTCCGACGCGATGCTCGTGGTGAAAGCCTACGTCGAGGATCGGGGGCTGCCAGTCACGGCATGCAGCGACCCGCTGCTGATCAAAACCGCCATCGATCTCGTCAACGAGCTCGCGGTGCCCCTGTCTCTGACCAACGTGATCACTTTCAAGCGCCGCTTCACGGAGAAGCTCGAAGGGGGCAATGATGGATCAAGCGAGGTTGCAGCGACTGGTTGAGGCGTTCGGCGAGAAGGTCGACGCACTGTTGGCTCCAAACCCTCGGCCGGCACCGCCTGCCCTGCCCGGCCCGCTGGTGCTCGACAGCATCAGCCGTGACTCCATCACCCGCCGCGTGCGGGATCTCGAACGCATGTACCGCCTCACCTGGCTGATCAACCAAGAGGCATTTCACGTGCCAGGCATCGAGTGCTTGGAAGACGAAGAGCTGTCCGCCCTGCTCAAGATGATGGAGCAGGCGCGCGAGTGCGTGGTCGAGGGCATCTCGTTCGACGAAGCCGGCCTGGTGCGCAGCTGCGCGATGGAAGACTGATCAGGCTGCAGGGTCGATTTCGTCGATCTCGTAGTCGTCGTCAGACTCGTGTTGGCAGGCGAGAAAAAACAGGATCCGGAGAAATCTCAATTCGGACAGGTCGACCGCCTGAAGAACGGGGACGTCTTGCGCGTAACGCCATTCGACGAACGCATTGTTGAGCCGGTCCAGCAGCGCGGAAACGTCGACGTCATCCGGTCCAGGGGCTGCTTCGCGCGCCTCCGCGACCGATCCTTGAATGGCACCACGGGCGGCCTCTGGGAGCTTGTCGTACAGCGCACGCAGATGGTGCCCCCAAAGCGTCTCTCCGCCGAATAGAAGGCTGGCTGCCTTCAGGTAGAGCTCAAGGCAAAAGCAGGTGTTCGCGACATAGGCCGCGATCAAGGGTCTGCGCGTGTCGCCGTGGAGAATGGTTGCGCCGTGAATCGCAGTGCTGGCCGCATGAAACTCTAGCGCCTGATAGCGCACCTTCTTCCATTGCGGCCGCCTGTCATCGAACGGATTGATTCCCTTCTCAGCAAGCACTTCGAGCGCGCGCTGCGCGTCACCATCGAGGTCGCCAGTACCCTCGAAGTACCCGACCACCTTGCCATTGAACTTCAGTTCTCTGAGCGGAAATCGGCCGGGCCGAGAAGATTCGGTCACGCGGAGGAACACACCGCGCGAGCGATGCCCTCCGGCTCCGAATCCACCCAAGCCACCGGCTCACCCCTGGAGCCCGGCATCACCACCGCATGCGAGAAGCCGGTGTAACCGCCGAACCCGTTCTTACCGTTGACCTCCATGCAGATCGTGCCGTCTTGCAGCACGCGCGCGTCGCGGAACTGCGCGCTATCCGGATCCTTCAGTCGCTGACGCACGAGTTCCTGCGCCAGCATGACCTTCGCGCTGACCGGCGGCGTTGCGTCTGTGCCAGGCGCTTGCGCCTCTACGTGCCCTGCCGTTGAGGCGCGGCCTGGTGGGTCGGGCTTGTAGGGCGGTGGCGAAGTTTCCATAGGCGCGCGCTGCGTCGACAGCATCTCTTCTTCCTGCGCATCGACTGGCGCTCCGACAGCTTTCGCCTCGTCGTAGCCGCGGCGCCCCTCGTTCCAAGCGACAGCCCCGCCAATGACGACCACCGCGGCGGCCACGACCAACAACGGATGTATGCGCTTCATGCGGCCCCCTGAGGCTCAAAACGTCCTCCGAGCACTCTAGGCCACGCCCTAACGCAACTCCGAATAGCCAAGCTATTGCAATCCCCAAATAGCATGGCTAGTATTTGGCTTGTACCCGGATGGTCCGGGGACAACGGGACCGGCGGCCCCGCCCCCTTCGGGGCCGCCGGCTCCCTTCCAGCCTTCGGAGGGTGTCCATGTCCAACGCATCGCCCAGCGCGCGCAGCCAGCGCCGCCTCGCACTCATCGCCGCACCGGTCTTCGCCGCGCTCGCGGTCGCCATCGTCGCGTGCGCGCCGGGCGAGGCCGCCACGGTCACTGCCACCGTCGTCGATGAGGCGGGCGCCCCGGCCGAGCTGGTCATCACCGACCGCCGCACCTGCGCCGCGGTCGCCGTCTACGCCGTGCCCGATGCCGTCGGCTTCGACCAGGCCGCCGTCGCCGCGCGCGCCGTCTTCAACCGCTTCGACCAGATCGGCACCGTGCCGGACTGCGGCGTCACCCTGACCCGCGCCGTCGCCATGGGCATCGACACCGACCGCTGGCAGCGCGCGCTCGACGCCGTGGACGCGGTCGACGCCGGCACCTACGACATTCCCCTCGCCTGCGTCCGCGCCGCGCACGTCATGTCCGCCCAGGTGGCGGAGCAAGGCGACTGCGTGATCGGCGGCCTGGCGTTCGTGGAGGCGCGGCGATGAGCGCGGTTCTGCATATCGACGGCGAGCTACGCGGCACGCTCGACCTCGCGATCCAGATCGCCGACGCCGCCGTGCGCTCCGACATCGAGTGCTTCGCCGCGATCGCGAGCCGGGGCGAGTCACAGGCGCACACCGTCTACGACACCTCGCGCATCTGTGACTACAAGTCCGAGGGCGGCGCTACGGAGGCTGCCGACCTCGAGGTCATCCAGCGCGCGCTCCGCTACATCGAGCAGCGCCGCGCCCCCCTGCCCTTCGTCCTGTACCGCGACGCCGCGCAGCCGCACCTGGTCTGGTTCGAAGACCGCCCCGCGCCGGCGCCGATGACCGAGCAGCAGCGCATGGACAGCGAATACGCGCAGGCGGTCGACCGTGGCTGACCAGCACGCACCCGCCGCCACCGGCCACGGCGTGCTGCTGCTCGGCAATGCGGACCTCGTCTCCGACGCCGACACCGGCTACGGCAGGCCCGCGCCGCTGAGCCCACCCGAGGATGACCCGGGCCTCGCCCTCGACCACGCCGCCGCGCTGCGCGCCATCGCGCCGCCGGTCGCACCGGAGCCGCTGGCATGAGCGGAGTGCGTCAATACGACGGGCGTGCGATCGAGTTAGCGCCTGCTCGCTACGTCGCGGTCGGCTCGGTGGAGCGCGCTTTAACTCGACTTCTTCCTCATCTCTCTGACGGGCTCCCGTTCGGACTTCAATTCGCCGCAAATTCTGTCGAGATACTTGTCGAGCTCGACAGACTCCGAGACGTCGAAGTCAATCCTGCGCAGATTCACCTCTTCGATCATTTCGTGTTCACTGCGTCCGTCGAGCCACTCGCTGTAACGAATGACGTTACCCCTCACAACGGAAAGGATGCTCTGTGCGCTCGCGAGCTTGGAGCTAATGCTAGCCGTCAGGATGGCATTGTCACTCTCGCGAGTTGTGAAGTGCGAAACATCCTCGAGAAAAATAAGCCTTCCTCTCCGCACGTCTCCGACTGTCAACTCGGATCTGTTTTCGCCCAAGTTTGTAATCTCGAATGTCGCGCCGTAGAGCGACAGGATGCGTCGAAAGAGATCACTCCGCGCAGCATTTCGTTCACGTGCTTGCCGGTCGGCGGCCTCATTGAGCTCACGAACGCGGAGTTTGTGCGCAGCGCGCGAATACGTTACGGCGGATATGCCGATGACCCAGGTTCCGAAAGCAGCGATCCAATCTGCGCCACTTGCATTTGCGAAGGCCGCCCGAACAAGTTCGCCTTCATCAGAAAGCCCCCAGCCGGCCAGAGCGCCGAGGGTTACAAGACCCACCGACGTCCAACACAGCTCCCACGACGTTACCTCCAGCGGCCTCCGCTCAGCCATTTCCGTTGGCTCCCCCTGAAATTCCCCGCCGAGATCGTATCCCAGCGCCCTGCCGCGCGTCTCGCGCTCGGAGGTATCTGATGTCGCGTCCTTCAACCGACTACGGAATTCGCGTGCTGTCGCACGACGAGATCCGCGAAGCGTTTGGCACCCTCGCGCGCGCCGCAGACATCACCGGCGGCGACCTCCATACGCTGCTGTTCTACTTCCACAACCGCGAGCTCATCGACGGCGCAGCCAAGGTCGAGCGGCAGCCGGGCGAGTTCGCCACCGAGTTCTGCGAGGCCGCGAACGTCGAGCGCGCTGCAGCTGCCTATTCTGAGATGGCAAAGCCAACGATCACCGCTGTCGCCGATCAGGTAGGCGTGTGCCGCTCCGTCGCGCGACGCCTGCTGATGGCGGCCGGGAAGGTGGCGCCATGAACTCGGAGCTGCGCGACATCAGCGGACTGCTGAAGCCGAAGGCGGTGCTGCCGACGATCAAGCGCATCGGCGAGTACGTGTCGACGATGAAGGGCGCGGGCAAAGCACCAGTGCGCGTGACGATCTCGGCCAAGGACTACGACGCGATCATGCGCACGCTCAATGCGGCGCGCCAAGACCATGAGCCAACCATCGGCGGCCTGCTCTATCGCGACCTTCCCGTTGAGCGCGGCTCATGAGCCTGTCCGGTCACCAATCCCCGTGCGCCGGCACGACGACGTGGCTGACGCCGCCCGAGATCATCGAAGCCCTCGGCCGCTTCGATCTCGATCCGTGTGCAGCACCGGAGCCGCGCCCGTGGCCCACGGCTGATCAGCACATCGCACTGCCGGCGGATGGCCTCGCCGCGATCTGGGCGGGACGCGTCTGGCTGAATCCCCCGTTCGGTCGCGAGGCAACCGCGTGGCTTGCACGTCTAGCAGCACACGGCGACGGCATCGCGCTGATTCCTGCGCGCACCGAGACAGCGATGTTCTTCGATCTCGTGTGGCCGAAAGCGGACGCCGTGCTGTTCCTGCGCAGCCGACCGCATTTCCATCGGCCGGACGGCACTCGCGCGCCGTTCAACAGCGGTGCGCCGATCTGCCTAATCGCCTACGGCATCGCGAACGTCGCCGCCCTGCAGCGCAGCGGACTCGGCCATGTCGTCGCAGTCGGGCGGGCCGCCGCATGACCACCTGGACCACCACCATCCCCGGCCTCGAACCGGTGCGCACGATCGCGGATGACCGCGACGCCGCGCTGACCGACGCCCTCGACCACTACGGCCTCCACTTCGCGCCCGACGGCACGACGGTGGAGCCGGACGCCACGGAGGCCTGACCCATGTTCTTCCGCCACCTCACGCTGTTCCGCTTCCCAATCGCGCTCGACCTGTCCGAACTCGACACGCGCCTGGCCGAGTTCCCGCTGCGGCCAGTCGGCCCGCTGGAGCTGTCGTCGCACGGCTTCGTCTCGCCGCTGGGCCGCGATGCCGAAGCGATTACGCACCGCGGCCCCGATGAGCTGCAGGCCATCTGGCTCACCGTCGTCGGCGAGGAGCGGATCCTGCCCGGCCCGGTGGTCAACGAGCTGCTGTCGAAGCGCATCCAGGAATTCGATCAGAAACAGGGCCGCAGGCCCGGCGGCAAGATGCGCAAGCAGATGAAGGACGATCTGCTGCAGGAACTGATGCCGCGCGCGTTCGTGAAGCCGGTGCGCGTCGACGCCCTGATCGACCTGCGCAACGGCGTGATCGCGGTCAACACATCCAGCCGCAAGGCCGCCGAGCACGTGGTGTCGCAGGTGCGCGCCGCGCTGGGCAGCCTGCCCACCCTGCCGCTCAATGCCGAGGTGTCGCCGCGCGGCGTGATGACCGGCTGGATCGCCGGCGAGACCCTGCCCGACGGCCTGACGCTGGGCGAGGAATGCGAACTCAAGGACCCCAGCGACCAGGGCGCCACCGTGCGCGCCACGAAACAGGACATGGCCACCGAGGAGATCACCCGCCACCTCGAGGCCGGCAAGCAGGTCACGAAGCTGGCGCTCAACCTCGACGACCACGTGTCGTTCGTCCTCGGCGAAGACCTGACCATCCGCAAGTTCAAGCTGCTGGACGGCGCGCTCGATTCGCTGGAGCACACCGAGAACGACGACATGCGCGCCGAGCTCGACGCCCGCTTCGCGCTGATGGTCATGGAGTTCCGCCGCCTGTTCGCCGTGCTCGAGCGGGCGCTGACGCTGTCGAAGGCGGAGTGATGGCTATGGCTTTTTCAGGGAACTGCAGCGGTTTCCGACCGGTCGTCGGTGGAAGCGCGAGCAGGGTCTTGCTCTGTGGTCGCAGGATCATTGACGGCTACCCGTATAGCGGATTCGCCGCGGAGAACGGCCGCTGCCAGTTCTTTCATCTCCCAATTTTTCATCGCGTCGTCGAAGAATCCCTTCGGGTGGTAGACGCCCTTCTTCAGCTGCACGCGATCGAACTCAAGACCCCTCTCGACCGCCATCGCGGCCAGCAAGCTGACAAACAAATTTTCTCGAACTTCGAGCAGCGCTTCCCACCGCGCATGGTCATCAGGGTTCGGTTGACGCTGGTTGAGGTGGTCAAAGTATTCGCGCCACGCGTCGATGACGGCTTGGCACTTCGCGTTTCGAACAGGCCGACCAAGGACGCGCGTGCCGTAGTAAGCCAAGTCGATCATGTTGAGCGCTCGGACATGCTCTGCCTCCATCCGCGAAGCTCGAGAAGCCATCAAAGTGTGGAAAACATACTGCCGTCGGTCACCAACAGCGCGAATTCGCTCAATCCATTTCTGAGCTTGGACGGCCAGCACAGGCCCCATCAGGGTCGCAACAATAATGGCCCAGGTCTCCATTTTCCCTCCCTGAACATGGATAGGTTAAGGGGCGATCTTACATCGCACGAGCGCCCGCAAAACGGCTCCCAACTCGTCTTGGACTCTCGCAAGCGACTCCAGAAGAACTTGGCGCCCACTCGCGCCAACGGAGGTGCGTGATGCGCTGGCTCACCGAACCCATGTGGCGCCTGGTCGCGCTGATCCTCGCCCGTCCGCGCATCGCCGCCTGGCTGATCCAGCGCGCGAAGCGCACGCCCTACTTCCATATCGACGGCTACATGCAGCGCTGGTGGCTGTTCAACCCCTACCCGTCCGACCGCAGCATGTCCGACGCGGAGCGCGGCCGCGTCAAGCGCTTCAACTGGCTAGCGTCGGTGCGCATCCACCACATCCTCCGCGAGGACCGCGCCGCCCACCACCACGACCACCCGTGGAACGCGCGCACCATCATCCTGCGCGGGTACTACGAGGAAGTCCGCATCGAGCGCGGCCTGCACACGCTCGGCGAGTGGATGCCTGTCTCGACGCGGCGCGATCCCGGCGAAACCGCGGGCCTGCGCTTCGGCGAGTACCACCACATCCGGCGCGTCAGCCCGCTCGGCGCCTGGACGCTCTTCATCACCTGGCGGTACCGCGGCAGCTGGGGCTTCAACGTGGGCGGCGTGAAGGTGCCGCACCGCGAATACGCGAAGCGCTACCCGGAGCGCAGGGCATGACGATCCCCGCCTATCCCCTGAGCTGGCCCGCGGGCTGGAACGCGCCTGCACGCACAATGCAGCGCACTTGGCACATTCCGCTTAGGGCCGCGTTCGAGGCGCGCTCAACCTCAGCAAACGGTCGTCGCTTACTTTTTCAGGATTCTTTTCAGCGCGTCCCAAGCTCGTTGAAACACGGGCGCGGGGTGCTTTCGCCCGAAAGGCGAGTCGAGCTCAGCAAAGGCGGACCGAACGAGAGCCCTGAGTTCCACAATTTCCGGCAGGAAGTCGCGCACCTCATTAGCAAGCGCATCGCGCTCTGTCTGATCGTCGCTGTCGAAGTAATCGCGCAGCGCCATGTCGATCATCCACGAGGTGCGGGCAAATTCACGAGCGCGGAAAACCGCGGCAGCCAGCGGCACGCCCGAAGGTCCAAGCTCATGCAGCAGATTGACGCTCGCGCTGATCGAGGGCGGCACCTCCAGCGGATTGAGCCTCCCGTTCTCTTTGCTAATCGCCCTCTGAACAAGCACGAACTGACTCTTCTCGATCCTCCTCTCCAAGCCCGCGAGTCCAATCTTCCAGTCTCTCAATGGATGAATCAGTTCGAGCCGAAGCCAAGTGCTGCGAGCATCCTTGTCTGCTCTCGTTCGGACCGCCTCCATGCTCGTCGCGAGAAGTGCTGCGAAAACCGCGAGCATCGTTCCAACAGCCGCGATGCCGTTCCATGTAAGCCGGCATGTCTCAGCCGTCGAAAAGCAAACAGTCTCCATCCTGATTTTTCCTCGATAGCCGGCGCAGCTCAGCGTTTTAGCGCATGGGCATTATCTGCCGACGGCGGGTGGCGCGGAACCTTGAGAGACCCCCGAGCCCGCGGCCATGAGTGACAGTCCTGCAAACGACTACGCAATCGAGCGGGCGGTCGCGGAGCTGCTGCAGCTGCTGACCACCTGCCCCGGCGAAGAGCGCGAGGCCGCTCTGGTGGATCTTGCGCGGCGCGTTGGCCCGCGCCAGCTCGCCCGGCTGTTCGCACAGTTTATCGGCCTGGCCAACAGCGTGGCCGCGGACGAGCAGCGGCAGACGATCGGCGAAGAGCTCGCCGCGATCGCGCGGCCGGAGCCCGCGCCATGACGGGTCTGATGCCGTTCCGCTTCGAAGACAGCGCGATCCGCGTGGTCGAGATCGAGGGCCGCCCGTGGTTCGCTGGCCGCGACGTGGCCGGCGCGCTCGGCTATGCCGATCTCGGCGACGCCGTGCGCCGGCACTGCAAGGGGGCGGTGAAACGCCACCCCCTTCAGACGAGCGGCGGGTCGCAGGAGATCTCGCTCATCAGCGAGGCCGACGTCATGCGGCTCATCGTGCGCAGCAGACTGCCGGCGGCGGAGCGGTTCGAGCGGTGGGTATTCCAGGAAGTGTTGCCGCAGATCGCTCGCACCGGCCGCTACGGGCCGGCGGATCCGATGGCGGCGCTGCAGGACCCAGAGACATTGCGCGGGCTGCTGCTGACCTTTTCCCAGCGCGCGGCCAATGCCGAGCGCCTGGTCGCCGAGCAGGCGCCGAAGGTCGAGGGGTTCGAGCGCATCCCCGAGGCGCGCGGCGCGATGTGCCTGACCGATGCGGCCAAGGCGCTGCAGATCCGGCGGTGCGAGCTTATCGCGTGGATGCAGGAGCACGCGTGGATCCACAAGCGCGCCTGCACCAACTGGCTGCCGTACCAGCCCCGCATCGCCCAGGGCGTGCTGAAGCTCAAGGTCGTGCCGCGCACCGGCGTCGACGGCGTCGACCGACTCTTCGACCAGGTTCTGGTGACGCCCAAGGGCCTCACGCGCCTGGCGGAACTGCTCAACGCGCCAGCGAGGCTCGCGCACGGATGATCGGGCCCGTACTCCAGTTCGAAGACCTGCAGCGCATCTGCCAGCCAGATCCCGACAAGCCACCGCCGCGCCGCGGCACCGTCGAGGCCTGGGCCAAGCGCATCGGCCTGCCGATCACGTACGACAGCCGTGGGGGCGTGATCACCACCGTCGACGCCTTCAACCGCGCCCTGGGCATTGGGTCGCCGGCGGCGAACGATGGCATGCTCGGAGCGGAGGACCTGTAGGCACGCCATGGGAAGAGGACGCCCCCGCAAACACGACCCGTCGATCCCCGCGCACATCGACCAGACGCGGCTGCCCGCCGGCATGCTCTGGGACAAGTCGGGTACCGGCCGCTGGTACATGCGCGCCACCGACGTCGACGGGAAGGTGCGCGCGACCACGGTCGCCGGCCGGGACGCGCGGCTGTCGGAGCTGCACGCGATCGCCGAGGACCGTGCCGGCGGCACAGCGCGCGGCACGATCGCCTATCTGATCGAGCACTACCACGCGCACCGCGAATTCAAGGAACTGGCCGAGACCAGCCGGAAGCGCTACGGCGAGCACGCGGCCGGCATCAAGGCCTATCCGACGAAGCGCGGGCCCCTGGGCACGCTGAAGGTCGACAGCCTGACGCAGCCTTTTATCCGCGCACTAGTCGACCAGATTGCCGACGGTCGCCCCGCGGACAAGCGCGGCGCGGAACCGGTGCCGCCCTACCCGACCAAGGCGAACGCCTGGCTTCGCTACCTGCGCCGGCTGTTCTCGTTCGGCATCGAGCGTGGTCTGTGCCGCACCAACGCAGCGCGCGGCGTGCGGCAGGTCAAGGAAGTTCGCAACGCACGGATGCCCACGCCTGAAGCGTTCCGCAAGATCTACCACTACGCGAAGGCAGGCAGCGAGCTGCAGCCGCGGGAGAAAGGTCGACAGCCGCCATACCTGTGGGCCGCGATGGAGCTCGCCTTCCAGGCGCGCCTGCGCCGAATCGAGGTGATTACACTCCACGACGGACAGGTGACCGAGGTGCTGGCTGACGCCGGCAGCGAGGCGGTCGAATTGCTTGAGACTCGCCGGCGCAAAGGAAGTCGCGACAACCAGGTACGCATCGGCAGCCGGATGCGTGAGGCGATTGCCGCGCTGCAAGCGCACCGCGCCATCATTTGGGCCCGCAAGGGATTCGCGACGCCGATCCGCCCGGAACAGCGCGCGCTATTCGTCAGCGAAGACGGCACGCCGCTCACGCGCGACGGCTTCAAAAGCAGCTGGGGGAAGATGATGCGCGCCGCCTTGAAGGCCGGGATCATCGCGCCCGAAGACCGCTTCGCCATGCACGGCCTCAAGCACCGCGGCATCACCGACACCAAGGGCACCCGTGCGGATAAGAAGCATGCGAGCGGGCATGTCACTGACTCGATGGCCAGCTTGTACGATCACGACCTTCCAATGGTCGAGCCTGCAGATGACTAGAAAACCGGAAAATACAGGCGCAAGTAGTGCAGTGCTGGGTTGGAACTGGGCCACCCTGGTCACGATATTGATCGCTTACGGCTGCGCGCTTGGAGCGATCTTCATGCGCGGGTACTGGGGTGCCTTTGATATCGACCCTTTTCAGTACGGTGGAGCAGCTGAAACGGCTTGGGCAGGGTTCGCAGCGGTCGCAGTGTCAATGGCGTTGGTCGCATTCGGCGCGTGGATTGGGCACCTCATCGCTCATCGGATAGGAGATTGGCCAACTAGGGGCCGCCCCGCGCGCGCAAGCGTCATGGCGATTGGCGGTGGCGTGCTTGTCGCGTGCTGGGTCGCCGGCCAGTGGTGGGTTCTTTCAGCTTTAGGTGGGGTGCTTGTAGTCGGCTTCATGGTTACCGCCACAGCAGCACTACCCAGCACCTATCGAACACCAGATGCGGCGATTTGGGTAGGCGTGCTGCTGGTTTACCTACCGATGTCCGCCCACCTGACGTCTCAAAGCCGGGCCCAAGCCATGTCTGACGTCACGGCTGGACGCATCATCGACCCGGGTCGTAGCACCATCGGCGTTGAGCTGCGTGGCCCAGCGAAGCTGATTGGAAGGCTAGGAGGCGACGCAGTTATCCTCGAAGCAAACTCGAACTCTGTGATCTTTGTCCCGCAGACCGCGGAGCTGCGAATCGTCACAAAGCCGGCAGTAGATCCCGCGCGCATCATGAGTAATCGGCGGATCATTCAGGAGCGGGAAGTTGAGCACCGCTAACCTACTGCCTCGTCACGGGGCCGCATCGTTGGCAAAGGCACCAACCCAAGATCGGTCACCTTCCCATCTGGTAAGCGCAGTCAATCTGATCGGTGCCCGCACGAGTGAGGATTCGCCATGTCGTCACTCCACTCATGCGGCTTGACTGGACTCGGCCGCCTCTAGCTGTTTCACGATCACGCGGATCTGCTTCACTCGCGCAATCTGCATCTTGGCGTCGCTCTTGTTCACAGAGCGATTCAACCTGTAATCGGCGACCACGCGTGAAGCTCTACACGTGTTTAAGAGATCGCTCAATGTCGACGCTGTCGGCTTCAAACGTGTCCAGCTTCCACACACATCTGAGACGTCCCATTTACGCAGTCGTGCGCCAACTTCGTGGTGGGAGAGGTGGGAAGAACTCTCCTTGAATGAGTCCGATTCTGGCAATCGACACGCGATGCCAATGACGCTGTGAAAACCAGCGTAATAAGCGCGACCAATCGAGCAACGAAACTCGACCTCGCTCGACGCTGATTCGACAATTTGCTGAGCGAAATCTACAAGAACTTTGTCATCAATCGGCATCTTTGATCGCGTCCGTGTGCATCAATGCGAACGACAGGAGCCCTCGCTGTACCACCTCGAAGGACTGTTCGTTGATCTTCGTGAGAAGCTCCCATTCAATAGCAGCGATCTCGTCGTAATCGCCAGACACCGCCATCTCATAAAGAATGGTCGGCTGGTCTTTTTCCACGTCAACGCCCGTGACGCGGAACGCTCTAGCAAGGTCACAAATCTGCTTAAGTTCACGACGCGCGAACTGCACAGCATCAACGAAGTCCGTTGGCTGTATGCCATCTGGAATTTCATTGAAGCCAGGGCAGTCCAATGTCTCTTGCCTCATCCGGAGCAGCTCGACATCGAGATCCGCCGCGCTGGAAAACCAGCCGCCGCACGTTAACAGTTGCTGGATCACATGAACTGCGGCGGGCTGGCCTCGGTAGAACTGAGGGTGTGCGTCGAGGATTTCCTTGGCGCGATAGCAGTGCCCGCCCACAACGAGGGTCATCGCATAACGGACGATCGTTCCTGTCAGATCGTCGGTTGATGCTAGAGCTAGCGAATACAGGCGATCTGCCTCTTCGAGGTTTCCCTCAACGAGCGCAATATGCGCGCGTAGCTCGAGGGACTCGCAGTGGTTGGCCTTCGCCAAGCTCGCGGCGTCGCGTTTCAGCTTGGCTAGACGCAGCTGGCTAGGCGACGCGACATGGATGAGATCCAAGGCATCGTCTAGCGAGTCGTTAAAAATCGTAAGCGCTGTAGCCGCTTTAGTCATGAGCCAATGCCACTGTCGTACTCCGTTGCGACGGTGCTCCGCCTCATTCTAAACAGAACAAGTAGTCAGGAGATTAATCAGGAGACAGCAAGAAGCCTCCGCTAACGCATTGATTTTATGGCGCGCCCGACAGGAATCGAACCTGTAACCCCCGACTTAGAAGGTCGGTGCTCTATCCGGTTGAGCTACGGGCGCCAGTGCGTCGAATGATAAACGCGGCTGGTACCCGATGGTCGGGGTAGAGGGATTCGAACCCCCGACATCCTGCTCCCAAAGCAGGCGCGCTACCAGACTGCGCTATACCCCGCCGGAACAAGCGGTCGAACCTGACCCCGACACGGCCAGGGCCGTACGAAGGGCGCAATTGTACGACCGCCGCGCGTGCTGTCAATGCAGTGCAGCATACGGATGCACGTGTATCCTCCCTTCCGATCCGAATCCATGGACAGACAGGGGCGAAACTCATGCGCAGCGGCAATCCGGCACTGAAGGAATCCACCTTCCTCGATCTCGCCAGCGGCAGCGTCGTGTCACGCGACGGCGAGGCGATGACCCTCAACGGCACCGTCAACAAGACCGGCTTTCTGCTGCTGTTGACGATCCTCACCGCCGCGTTCGCGTGGTCGCAGGTCGAGTTCGGCGCCGACGGCCGTCCGCAGCCCGGCTTCGGCATCTACATGTGGGGCGGCCTGATCGGCGGCTTCATCCTCGCGATGGTCACCGTGTTCAAGAAGGAATGGGCGCCGGTCACCGCGCCGGCCTATGCGCTGGTGGAGGGCTTCTTCCTCGGCGCGATCTCGGCGATGTACAACTTCATGTACGAAGGCATCGTGCTGCAGGCGGTGATGCTGACCTTCGGCACGCTGTTCGCGCTGCTGGCCGCCTACCGCACCGGCCTGATCAAGGCGACCGAAAACTTCAAGCTCGGTGTCGTGGCCGCGACCGGCGGCATCGCGCTGGTGTATCTGGCGACGATCGTGCTCGGCTTCTTCGGCGTCTCGATTCCGCTGATCCACGAATCAGGCCTGGTCGGCATCGGCTTCAGCCTGTTTGTCATCGTGATTGCCGCGCTGAATCTGGTGCTGGACTTCGACTTCATCGAAACCGGCGTCGAACAGGGCGCACCGAAGTACATGGAGTGGTACGGCGCGTTCGGCCTGATGGTCACGCTGGTGTGGCTGTACATCGAGTTCCTGCGTCTGCTGTCGAAGCTACAGCAGCGCTGAGCCACCCCGCTCCACCACGAAGAAGGCGCCCGGATCGGGCGCCTTTTTTGTGGGCGATGTCTGCGCGCGGCGATCAGCTCCGCGTCGTCGGCGCCTCGACGGCGCCGGCGTCGCTGCGGCCGGGCCAGAGCATGAAACCGATGGTCACCACGGCGAGCAGCCAGCAGTAGTGCACGCTGCCGGCGAGCGCGAGCGGCGAGACCGAGGCGAGGGAAGCGGCCAGCAGGATCTGCGCGCCGTAAGGCAGCACGCCCTGCACGACGCAGGCGAAGATGTCGAGCACGCTGGCCGCGCGCCTGGGGCTGATGCCGTGCTTTTCGGCGATGTCGCGCGCGACGCTGCCGCTGACCAGAATCGCGACGGTATTGTTGGCGGTGAATACGTCGGCCGCGGTCGACAGGGCGGCGATACTGAACTCGCCCGAGCGCCTGGTGCGACGCCCGCGTGCGAATTTCGCGATCAGCTGCGCGAGCCAGTCGAGACCGCCGCTGGCCTTGGTCAACGCGCTCAGGCCGCCGATCAGCAGCGAAAGCAGCAGGATCTCGACCATGCCTTCGAAGCCGGTCCAGATGTCGCCCACGAACGGCACGACGCCGTAGTCGTCGGCGAAGACCAGACCGAAGCCGCCGGCCAGCACGATGCCCAGGCCCAGCACGATCAGAACGTCCACGCCCGCCAGCGCGAGCGCCAGCACGATCACGTAGGGCAGCATCAGCCACGCGGACGCGCTGCTCTCGGATTCGATCGGCGAGGCGCCGCCCAGCACGCCGAGCAGCACGACGGTGGCCAGCGCGGCCGGCGTCGCGATCTTGAAGTTCTCGCGGAACTTGTCGCGCATCTGCGCGCCCTGGGTGCGGGTGGCGGCGATCGTGGTGTCGGAGATCATCGACAGGTTGTCGCCGAACATCGCGCCGCCGATCACCGCGCCGACCACCAGCGCGCGATCCAGCCCGGAGGCTTCGGCGACGCCGAGTGCGATCGGCACGACGGCGGCGATCGTGCCCATCGACGTGCCGATCGCCAGCGAGATCAGCGCCGACAGCACGAACAGACCCGGCAGGATCAGCGGTGCGGGAATCGCCGACAGCCCGATCGACACCACGGCGTCGACTGCGCCGATCGCGCTCGACACATAGGCGAATGCGCCCGCCAGCAGGAAGATCAGGCACATCAGCACGATGTTGGGATCGCCCATGCCGCGCAGCAGGATGTCGCCGGCCTGCAGGCCGCGGCGGTGCGCGATCCAAGCGGCGAGCGCCAGCGCGGGCAGGATCGCGACCGGCGCGCGGAGCTGGTAGAACCCCATTGCCTCGCCCTGCGCGGTGAAGTACAGCCCGGCACCGAAGAACAGCGCGAGGAACAGCAGCAGCGGCGTCAGCGCGAGTGCGCTGGGACGGACGGTCATGCGGGTGGATTCCGGGAGGGGCAATGCGTGTGCGCATTGTGCGCAGGACGCGTCGCCCCGTCATGACGACCGACAGGATGGCCTGCAACGAAAAACGGGACGCCGAAGCGTCCCGTTCTTCGATCGCCGCGCCGCCACTGCACGGCGCGCGAGTGAGACAAGCGGCCTTTACAGGCGCGCCGCGATCGCCTTGGCGAACGCCATCGTGTTGCCGGTGCCGCCGAGGTCCGGCGTCACGCCGTCCTTGGCATCGAGCGTGGCGACGATCGCCTTGCGCAGGCGCTCGGCCTGCTCCGGCAGCGCCAGATGGTCGAGCATCTGCGCCGCGGCGAGCAGCAGCGCGCAGGGGTTGGCGACGCCCTTGCCGGCGATGTCCGGCGCCGAACCGTGCACGGCTTCGAAGATCGCCGCGTCGGTGCCGATGTTCGCGCCCGGGGCCAGACCCAGACCGCCGACGAGGCCGGCGCACAGGTCGGAAATGATGTCGCCGAACAGGTTCGTCGTCACGATGATGTCGAACTGCTCGGGACGCATCACCAGCTGCATGCAGGTGTTGTCGACGATCATCTCGTTGGCTTCGATGTCCGGATACTCGGCCGCCACTTCGCGCGCGACCTTCAGAAACAGGCCCGAAGTGCTCTTGAGGATGTTGGCCTTGTGGACGATCGTGACCTTCTTGCGACCGGTCTTGCGCGCCAGCTCGAACGCGTAGCGCACGATGCGGTCCGAACCCTTGCGGGTGATGCGCGTGATCGAGACCGCGGTCTCGCCGTCGGCCGAGGTTTCTTGGCCTTCGCTGATGTACGAGCCTTCGGTGTTCTCGCGGATCGTGATGAGGTTCACGCCATCGGCGAAACGCGAGCGCGTGTTCGGGAACGAGGTCGCCGGACGCACGTTGGCGTAGAGATCGAACTGGCGACGTAGTTCCACGTTGATCGAGCTGAAGCCGCCACCGACCGGCGTGGTCAGCGGGCTCTTGAGCGCGATCTTGTTGCGGCGGATCGATTCGAGCGTCGCGGCCGGCAGCAGTTCGCCGTGCTTCTCGAGCGCCATCAGGCCCGCGTCCGCGTCTTCATAGGTGAGGCCGAGCTGCATCGCGTCGAGCACGTGCAGCGTCGCGTCCATGATCTCCGGGCCGATGCCGTCGCCGCGGATGACCGTAATCGTGTGCGTCATGTGGGGTGGGATTCCGTGCGCAGGGACGACGCGCGATGCGCGGCGTCGGGTGAGGGGAAAACCCGCCCATTATGCCCGAGGCGCCCTACCCGACCCAAACGTGGGCAGATCGGCGCGCCACCGCGGCTTCCCGAACGCGCTTCCCGCGTGTCGCAGCGAAGCGCTCAGTCGTGCGCGTGCTCCGCCGGTGTGCCGGCTTCGCCCTGCTCCAAACGATCGAGGAAATCGACCGCGCGGCGCAGATGCGGAATCACGATGCTGCCGCCGACGACAAGCCCGACGGAGAAGGTTTCGAACAGCTCCTCGCGCGTCGCGCCGGCCTCCTTGCACTGCGCTACGTGATAGCTGATGCAGTCGTCGCAGCGCAGCACCATCGAGGCGACCAGGCCGAGCAGTTCCTTGGTCTTGAGATCGAGCGCGCCGGCCTGGTAGGTCTGCGTGTCGAGCGCGAAAAAGCGGCGCACGACCTGGTTGGGCTCGGCCAAGATGCGCTCGTTCATGCGCTTGCGGAACGCGCTGAACTCGGCGACGCGGTCGGTCTCGTTGTCACCGCTCATGCGCCTGCACCCTGGATCAGCGGCAGGAAGCCGCCCTTGCGGTGCAGCGCCATCATGTCGTCGTAGCCACCCACATGGGTGTCGCCGACGAAGATCTGCGGCACGCTGGTCCGGCGCGCAAGCGCCACCATGCGTTCGCGCTCGGCGACGTCCAGATCGATGCGCACCTCGCGCCAGTCCAGCCCCTGACTCTTGAGGAAGGTCTTGGCGGCGACGCAGAAGCCGCAGATCGCACTGGTGTACATCACGATCTCCGGCGCGGCGCCGGACGATGCGGTGGTGGGGGAATCGAGGGTCACGGCAGTCTCCGGAAACTTGTCGGGCGATTGTCGGTCAGATGGGGGTGCGGCGCCGTGTTTTCCATGCGGCGCCACGCACCGTCGCCTTAACATGGCATTCATGCCCTCCGCGCATGCCACCGGCATGCTGCACCTTCGCCGCCTGACCCGAACGAGCCGATGCGCCGAACCCAGACGCCCCACCGCCCTGCCCGCTTCGCCCTGCTGCCGCCGATCGCGGCGCTGGTACTGGCGACGGCCGCGGTGTGCGCGCCGGCGCAGGACACACGCCTGCCGGACATCGGTTCCTCCGCCGGCACCGTGCTCAGTCCGGCGAAGCAGTCCGAATACGGCCAGATGCTGCTGGCGCAGCTGCGCCACTACAACTACGTACTCGAGGATCCGCTGGTCGATGGCTGGCTGCGCACCACCGGCAACCGCCTCGCCTCGTCGAGCGACCAGCCGCAGCAGCCCTTCACGTTCTTCATGATGCGCGACCGCAGCATCAACGCATTCGCGACCCTCGGCGGCTACATCGGGATGAACGCCGGCCTGGTGCTGGCGGCCGAGACCGAGGACGAAGTGGCCGCGGTGCTCGCGCACGAAGTCGCGCACGTCACCCAGTCGCACGTCCTGCGCGGCGTCGAGCGCGCGCAACGCGACCAGGTGCCGATGCTGCTGGCGATGCTCGGCGCGATCGCGGTCGCCTCGCAGAGCGGCAGCAATTCGTCCGACGACGCGGCGATGGCGGTCATTGCCGGCGCGCAGGGTCTCGCGATCCAGCGGCAGATCGATTACACGCGTTCCAACGAGTCCGAAGCCGACCGGCTCGGTATCCGCACGCTGTCGCGCGCCGGTTACGACCCCGAAAGCATGGCTTCGATGTTCGAGCGCATGCAGGCGGTCTCGCGCACCAACCAGGGCGGCGATCGCGAACGTGTGCCCGATTACCTGCGCACGCACCCCGTCACCACCACGCGCATCAGCGAGGCGCGCGATCGCGCCGAGCGCATGGACCGCGACACCGTGCAGGTCACCACCTCGACACCCGAGGGCACGCGTACCGAACGCGTGCCGGTGAGCCCCGGCGCCGAGGCGCCTGCGCGCGGGTTCGGCAATCCGATGTTGCCGGTGGATCTGCGTCTGCCGGCGAATGCGCTGTCGGGCGTCGACGGCACGGCGTTCGGCTGGGCGCGCGAACGCCTGCGGGTGCTCAGCGCCAACACGCCCGCGCAGGCGGTGCGCGAGTACGAAGCCATGCGCCGCAACGGCACGCTGACCGATGCACAGCGTTATGGCCTGGCCGTCGCCCGGCAGCGGCTCAACGAACTCGATGCCGCAGGCAAGGCGTTCGGCGAATTGCTGGCCGAGTATCCGGGCGATGTCTGGCTGACGCTGGGCGTGGCCGAGACCGACGCCCGTGCCGGCCGGATCGCGGCCGCCGACCAGCGCTTCGAGACCCTGATCGACCGCATGCCGCGCCATCCGGCGGTGGTGCTGACCTATGCGGCTGCATTGGCCGAGCGGAATACGCCCGAAGCCGGGTTGCGCGCGCAGGCGATCCTGCGGCCGCTGCTGAATTCCTCCGGTGGCGACCCGGCCTTCCAGCGCGCCTTCGCCCGGGCCAGCGAGACCGCCGGCGATCCGGTCCGCGCCGGCGAGGCCTGGGCCGAAGCCGCGGTGCTCGGCGGCCGCCCGGAGCAGGCGCTGATCCAGCTCAATACGCTGAAGAAGCGCGAGGATCTGGACTATTACGCCCGCACCCGCATCGATGCGCGGATCGCGTCGATCACCCCGACGGTACTGGAGCTGCGGCGTCAGGGCATCCGGGACGAGGACCTGCGGCGGCGCTGAGTCGAGGGCTGTGGAGCGGCCGGATCGACTGATTCTTGTCCTGCCCCACCCTCGCGCGATGCGCGTCGACCACCGGATCAGGTCCGGGCAGGCTTTCTCCGGAGGGAGAGGTGCTGACGTGCTGCGACGACTCTTGACCGCGCCGCATGACACCGGGTCGCGCCTGTCGCCAAACCGTCACAAAACTGTCGTGTAATGGCGCCATCCCACCGGCGCTATGGACCGATCCATGCAGAAACGCATCCTCATCGTCGATGACGAACCGGCGATCCGCGACATGGTCGCCTTCGCCTTGCGCAAGGGCGAGTTCGAGCCGATGCACGCCGGCGACGCGCGCGAGGCACAGTCGGCGATCGTCGACCGCGTGCCGGACCTGATCCTGCTCGACTGGATGCTGCCCGGGACCAGCGGCCTGGAACTGGCGCGCCGCTGGCGCAAGGACGCCCTGACCCGCGACATACCGATCATCATGCTCACCGCCCGCGGCGAGGAGAACGACCGCGTCGGCGGCCTCGAAGCCGGCGTCGACGACTACGTCGTCAAGCCGTTCTCGGCCCGCGAGCTGCTGGCACGCATCCGCGCAGTCATGCGCCGCGCCCGCGACGACGACGAGGACGGCAGCGTCACCGTCGGCGCCCTGCGTATCGACGGCGCCGCGCACCGGGTCTTCGCCAGCGACGCGCCGGTGACGATCGGCCCGACCGAATACCGCCTGCTGCACTTCTTCATGACCCACCCCGAACGTGTCTACAGCCGCTCGCAACTGCTCGACCACGTCTGGGGCGGCAGCGTCTACGTCGAGGAGCGCACGGTCGACGTGCACATCCGCCGCCTGCGCAAGACGCTGGAGCCGAGTGCGCTCGATGGGATGGTGCAGACGGTGCGGGGATCGGGGTACCGGTTCTCGGCGTCGGTCTGACGCGACGCGCGCCGCGCCCTGCTTTTGATCTTCGCGACGCCGCACTGCGCATCGAACACCCGGAGGGCGGCGGGCATGGATGCCTGCCGTTTTCCGACCGAGCCACGATGGCGAGTCGGAAAATGCCGGAACGAACGACTGGCCGGGTTCGCTCCGTCGGGGCTGGCCCTTTTCTTTGGTTCCGTTTCTTTGACTCGCATCTTCGATACTCGCCCCTTCGGGGCCGGCTGCGCCGTTCGCACTGCGTGCGTGGGGCCAGCAGAAGAAATGAACCCGCTCGCCGCAAGGCGAGTGGAAGCGTTGGACTTTGATGTTCGCTTTTGACGGCAAAGCGATCCAGCGCGGGGCGGAGCAACATCAACGGCTTTCGTCCGCTGACGCGGCCGAGTTCATTTCTTTTGGTGGACGCCAAAAGAAACGGAACCAAAGAAAAGCGTCTCCCCGACACGTCCACAGCCCGCGGCTTGATGCGCACAGGGATTTTTCCGACTCGCCATCCTGGCTCGGTCGGAAAACGCCGCCCATCCATGGGCGGCGCCCTCCGGGTCAGCATTACGTGCGACGCGTTCTGTTTCATGACACAGCAACAGCAACAGCAACAGCAAAAACCAGAAGCACCCTCGACATCCTGATTTCTTACGCCAACCTGTCACCTGACATTGCCTAGACTCAACGACATGCCGCCCCGCATCCATGCTGCCTGGACCCGCACGCTGCTGCAGCTCGTGGCCGTGCTCGGCGTGGCGGCCGTGCTGGGCGCGCTGGCCGGCCATATCTGGATGGCGCTGGCGGTCGCGGCGCTCGGGGTGCTGGCCTGGCACTACTGGAAACTCTACGACCTGCTGACGCGGCTGACCTCGCGCAGCCGTGTGCCGCCGCCGGAGGGAGATGGCGTGTGGCAGGAGACGGATCGCATGCTGCACCGGGGACAACAGGACATGCGCGCGCGCAAGCGGCGGTTGATTGCGATGCTGCGCGCGTACCGCGCGGTGGCGGCGGCGTTGCCGGATGCAGTGGTGGTGGTCGATCGCAACAGCCAGCGCATCCAGTGGTTCAACCGTGCGGCGACCAGTCTGCTGGGCCTGCAGATGCCGCGCGACGTCGGCAAGCCGGTCGGCGACACGCTGCAGCCGCTGCCGGTCGCGCACTGGCTGGCGCAGGGGCGACGAGCGGAGCCGATGCTCGATGTGCCGTCGCCGCACTCCTCGGGCACACGCCTCGAACTGCGGCTGATCCCCTACTCCGACGATCTGTGGCTGCTGCTCGCCCGCGACGTCACCCGGATCATGAAGCTCGAACAGATGCGCCGGGACTTCGTGGCCAATGTGTCGCATGAACTGCGCACGCCGCTGACCGTGGTCCACGGCTATCTCGACATGCTCGATCCGGCCGAGCAGCCGGAATGGGCGCCGATGCTGGCCGAGATGCAGAACCAGTCGCAGCGCATGACCCAGCTGGTCGAGGATCTGCTCACGCTGTCGCGCCTCGAAGCGCAGGAGGGCGTCGGCGACGAGAGTGTGTCGATGGCCTCGATGCTGGCCACGCTGCGACGCGAGCTCGAAGTGCTGAGCCAAGGCCGGCACACGATCGCAGTCGAGGACACCTCGCCGACCGATCTCGTCGGCTCGACCCGCGAACTGCACAGCGCGTTTTCCAACCTTGTCAGCAATGCGGTGCGTTACACGCCGGCCGGTGGTCGCATCACGATCCGCTACGCACCGCTTGCGAACGGCGGCGTCGCGCTGTCGGTCGAGGACACCGGCTACGGCATTCCGGCCGCGCATCTGCCGCGCATCACCGAACGCTTCTATCGCGTGTCGACCAGCCGTTCGCGCGAATCGGGCGGCACCGGTCTCGGCCTCGCCATCGTCAAGCACGTGTTGCATCTGCACCAGGCGCGCCTCGAGATCGAGAGCGAAGTCGGCGCCGGCAGTCGCTTCGCCTGCCATTTCACCGCTGAGCGCGTCCGCGCTCGCGACACCCAGTATTTCGGAGCCACCGCATGAGTGCCACACGTCCCCGTGTGCAGAAAGCCGCGAAATCCGCCCGTGGGCCCGAGCCCGTCGACGCGTCGAGCGAACCGGTCGATCCACTGCGCGATCCGGCGCTGTATCTCAATCGCGAACTGTCGCAGCTGGACTTCAACTTCCGTGTGCTGGCGCAGGCGCAGGACGAGTCGGTGCCGCTGCTCGAGCGTCTGAAGTATCTGTGCATCGCCTGCACCAACCTTGACGAGTTCTTCGAGATCCGTGCCGCGACGATGCATCACGCGCAGGACTTCGGCGTGCCGCTGCCGCCCGACGGGCTGACCCCGGCAACCGTGCTCAAGCGCATCCACGAGCGCACCGCGCAGCTGGTCGAGGCGCAGTATTCGTGCTGGAACCAGGTGCTGCGCCCCGCGATGTCCGAGGCCGGCGTGCGCGTGCTGGGCCGCGAGCAGTGGACCGCGCGGCAGACGCGCTGGCTACGCGCCTACTTCCGTGACGAGGTGATGCCGGTGCTGTCGCCGCTGGGCCTCGATCCCGCGCATCCGTTCCCGAAGATCCTCAACAAGTCGCTCAACATCGTCGTCGTGCTCAAGGGCAAGGACGCGTTCGGCCGCGTGGGCAACCTCGCCATCGTGCGCGCGCCGCGCTCGCTGCCGCGCATCATCCAGCTGCCCGAGAGCATCTCCGGCGGCGAATACGACTTCGTGTTCCTGTCGTCGGTGCTGTCGGAGTTCGTGCACGAGCTGTTCCCCGGCATGGACGTCAAGGGCGCCTACCAGTTCCGCGTGACCCGCAATTCGGAACTGATCGTCGACGACGAGGAAGTCGAGAATCTCGCCCTCGCCCTGCGCGACGAACTCGCCGGCCGCGGCTATCTGCGGGCGATGCGGCTGGAGATCTCGGCCAAGTGTCCCAAGCCGATCGTGCGCACGCTGCTGCAGAATTTCGATCTGCCCGAGAACGCGGTCTACCGCATCGACGGCCCAGTGAACCTCAACCGCATCAGCCAGATCTTCGATCTGGTGCAGCGCCCCGACCTCAAGTTTCCAACCTTCCAGCAGCGGCTGCCCAAGGGCACCGACGCGATGTTCGAGCTCATCGCCGACGGCGACATCCTGCTGCACCACCCCTTCGATTCCTTCGTGCCGGTGCTGGAGCTGATCAAGCAGGCCGCCGAAGATCCGAACGTGCTGGCGATCAAGCAGACGCTGTACCGCACCGGCAAGGACTCGGGGATCGTCGAGCACCTGATCCAGGCCGCGCGCAACGGCAAGGACGTGACCGTCGTCGTCGAGCTGCGCGCGCGCTTCGACGAGGAAGCCAATCTCGGCCTCGCCGACCGGCTGCAGGAGGCCGGCGTGCAGGTGGTCTACGGCGTGGTCGGCTACAAGACCCACGCCAAGATGCTGCTCGTCGTGCGCCGCGAAGGCCGCAAGCTGCGCCGCTACGTGCATCTGGGCACCGGCAACTACCACGCCGGCACCGCGCGCGTGTACACCGACTTCGGTCTGCTGACGACCGATCCCGACATCGGCAACGACGTGCACCTGCTGTTCCAGCAGATGTCGGGCCTGGCGCCGGCGATCGGGCTCAAGCGTCTGCTGCAGTCGCCTTTCACCCTGCATGCCGGGGTCATCGCGCGCATCGAACGCGAAACCGCGCACGCGAAGGCCGGGCGTCCGGGGCGCATCGTCGCCAAGATGAACGCCCTCAACGAGCCGCAGGTCATGCGTGCGCTGTACGTCGCCTCTCAGGCCGGCGTGCAGATCGACCTGATCATCCGCGGCGCCTGCGCGCTGCGCCCCGGCGTGCCGGGCGTGTCGGACAACATCCGCGTCCGCTCGATCGTCGGTCGCTTCCTCGAGCATCACCGCGTGTACTGGTTCGCCAATGACGGCGAACCCGACCTGTTCTGCGCCAGCGCCGACTGGCTGGAACGCAATCTGCTGCGACGCGTGGAGACGGGCTTTCCGATTCTCGATCCGGAGATCGCGGTGCGCGTGCGCAGCGAGTCGCTCGACAACTACCTGGCCGACAACCTCAATGCCTGGGAACTGCGCGAGGACGGCACCTACGTGAAGATCGTACCGGACGGCGACACGATGCCGCATTCGGCGCAAGGCTGGCTGCTCGCACATCTGTGCGGCTGAGCGGGCGGCGCGGCATGCATTAACATGCCCGCTCCCCCAACGCCGTCGGTGCGACCTGCGCCGCGGCATCCAGGAATGCCATGACCGGTCATGACACGCTCGCGCTCGCCGAGGCACTGACGGTACCGCTCGAGGACGGCGAGATGCTCGCCGCGATCGACCTGGGCTCCAACAGTTTCCACATGGTCGTGGCCCGCTACACGCTGGGCCAGCTGCGCGTCGTCGACCGCCTGCGCGAAACCGTGCGCATGGCCGAGGGCCTCGATTCACGCGGCGGACTCAATGCCGACGTGCGCCAGCGTGCGCTGCAATGCCTGTCGCGTTTCGGCCAGCGCATCCGCGACATCCCGCCGCAGCGCGTGCGTGCGCTGGCCACCAACACCGTGCGCCGGCTGGCAGCGCCACAAGCCTTTCTGGTACCGGCGGAGACGGCGCTGGGTCATGCGATCGAAGTGATCTCGGGCCGCGAGGAAGCACGCCTGATCTATCTCGGCGTGTCGCACGCGCAGCCGCCCAAGCCCGGACAACGGCGCCTCGTCATCGACATCGGCGGCGGTTCGACCGAATGCATCATCGGCAGCGGCTTCGACGCGCTGGAGCGCGAAAGCCTGCAGATCGGCTGCGTCGCCAGCACGCGGCGGTTCTTTCCCGGCGGCAAGCTGTCGAAGAAGCGCTGGCGCGAGGCGCTGGCGGAAGTGGCCGCGGAATTCCAGCAGTTCGCCAGCACCTACCGCGCGCTCGGCTGGCAGGAAGTGGTCGGCGCCTCGGGCACCAACAAGGCCATCGGCGAGATCTGCGCGGCGATGAAACTGACCAAGGGCGCGGTGACCGCGCAGGCGTTGCCGATCGTGCGCGACACGCTGCTGCAGGCGGGCCACATCGATGCGATCAACCTGCCCGGGCTGTCCGATGATCGCCGGCCGATCATCGCCGGCGGCGTGCTGGTGCTCGAAGCGGCGTTCCAGGTGCTCGGCATCGAGCGCATGCAGGTCAGCAAGGCCGCGATGCGCGAAGGCGTGCTGCGCGACATGCTCGGCCGCGGCGGCAGCGACGATCCGCGCGAGAGCTCGATCGCCGCACTGGAGCAGCGCTACGGCATCGACCAGGCGCAGGCCACGCGCGTGGAAACGACGGCGCTGCGGCTGTTCGACCAGGTCGCGCGCAGCTGGAGCCTCGACGGCGACGATCTGCGCATGCTGGCCTGGGCCGCGCGCGTGCACGAGCTGGGCCTGGTGATCGCGCACAGCCAGTACCACGTGCACGGCGCCTACGTGCTCGAACATTCCGACATTGCCGGCTTCTCGCGCCAGGAACAGCAGTTCCTCGCGACGCTGGTGCGCTGCCAGCGTCGCAAGGTCGGTAAGTCCACGTTCGAGGCGCTGCCCGATCGTCTGCTGCAACAGGCGCGTCGCACCGCTGCCCTGCTCCGCATCGCGGTGCTGCTGCATCGCAGCCACGAGGCCGACGAGATTCCGCGCCTGCAGGCGACCGCCGACGGCCCGCTGCTGCGCCTGAGCCTGCCGCGCCAGTGGCTCGATGCGCGGCCGTTGCTGCGCACCGATCTCGAAGGCGAACCTGACGACATGGCGGCGCTCGGCATCACGCTGGCGCTCACGGCGGACTGATATCGCGCTGCCGACCTGTGGGAGCGCGCTCGCGCGCGATGCGGCGCCTCCGGCCGGGCCTGTCGCGCGCAAGCGCGCTCCCACGACTCCGGTCACGCTGTCACCGAAGCGTCAAACCCCGGTCATCGAAGCGGCATCGTCCGTCCGCAAGCTGCGCACAACCAGCGACCGGACCGAACGATGCGCTACGCGATCGTCACCGACACGTACCCGCCCGACATCAACGGCGTGGCCCTGACGCTGCAATCCTACGTCCGCGGCCTGCGCGCACGCGGACACGCGGTCGAGGTGATCCGCCCGGCTCGCGCCGGTGAACCACCGGGGGCCGATGCGCAGTCGCTGCGCATCCGTGGCCTGCGCGTACCGCGCTACCCGGGGCTGCGCCTCGCCCTGCCTGCCGGCCAACGCCTGCGCGCCCGCTGGCGCGCCGCGCGGCCCGATGCGATCTACGTCGCCACCGAAGGTCCGCTCGGATGGTCGGCGCTCAATGCCGCGCAGGCGCTGGACATTCCGGTCGTCACCGCATTGCACACCCGCTTCGACATCTACATGGGCGCGTACGGCGTGCCGTGGCTGCAGCCGGCGGCGCTGTCGTGGATGCGGCGGTTCCACGCCCGCGCCGACGCCACGCTCGTCGCCACGCAGGCACTCGCCGTCGAACTGCGCGACGCCGGCATCGGCCATCCGGTCGTGCTGTCGCGCGCGGTCGATTGCGCGCAGTTCGATCCGGCGCGGCGCGATCCGGACCTGCGCGCGCAATGGGGCGTCGATGAGAACGGCCTCGTCGCGATCCACGTCGGCCGCATCGCCGCCGAGAAGAATCTGGGTCTCGCAATGCGCGCGTTCCGCGCCCTGCAGGCCGAGCGCCCCGACGCGCGCATGGTGTTCGTCGGCGACGGCCCGGAGCGCAGCGCGTTGCAGGCCGCAAACCCCGATTTCATCTTCAGCGGCGCGCAGCGCGGTGATGAGCTCGGCCGGCACTTCGCAAGCGCCGATCTGTTCCTGTTCCCCAGCCGCAGCGAGACCTTCGGCAACGTGGTGCTCGAATCGATGGCCTGCGGTGTGCCGCAGGTCGCCTTCGACCATGGCGCGGCCACCGAACACCTGTGCGACGGCCTCCAGGGCGCGCGCATCCCAGGTGACGACGAAGACGCGTTCGTCGCCGCTGCGGTCGCGCTGGCGCAGAACACATCGACATGCCGCGCGATGGGACTCGCAGGTCGCGACGCCATGCGCCGGCTGACGCCTGCGCACGTCGCCGATGATCTCGACGCGCTGCTGTCGGGCCTGCGCGGCGGCACGCCCGACGCGCGCGCACCGCTTCCCGTTCCGACCGATGCCGAGGATGCCGATGCACGCGCCGCCGCGTAGCCGACTGCTCCACCACGACACTGGCTGGTGCCTGCGCGCCAATCGGGCCTGCACGCGGCTGTGGATCCGCCGCTACTTCTCCACCGTCAGCCGGCTCGGCGACGGCGTGTTCTGGTATCTGCTGATGGCCGCGCTGGTGATGATCGACGGCTTCGACGGCCTGATCGCCGCAACGCACATGGCCGCCACCGGCGCGGTCGCGCTGCTGCTCTACAAATCCCTCAAGCGCTGGACCAAGCGTCCCCGCCCCTTCGCCGCCGACGGCCGCATCCGCGCCTGGGTCGCCCCGCTCGACGAGTTCAGCTTTCCGTCCGGACACACGCTGCACGCGGTGTCGTTTTCGATCGTCGCGGTGGCGTGGTATCCGATGCTCGCCGGCGTGCTGGTGCCATTCGCGGCCAGTGTGGCGGTGTCGCGGGTGGTGCTCGGCCTGCACTATCCGAGTGATGTACTGGCGGCGACGGCGATTGGGAGCACATTGGGAACTGTTTCTTTGTGGTGTGCTGGGGTCATCTGATTTGGCGTCTGGTTTATCGGCTGTCGCTTCACCATGACGCAGGACGCTGCAGCAAAGCTTGCCGACCCGTAGGGCGTCGCCCATGGATGGGCGGCGTTTTCCGACCGAGGCAGGATGCCGAGTCGGAAAATCCCGGTGCGCTACGAACCGCGGGCTTCGGACGTGTCGGGAAGACGTTTTTCTTTGGTTCCGTTTCTTTTGGCGTCAACCAAAAGAAATGAACTCGGCCGCGACAGCGGGCGAAAGCCCTTGATCTACGCGTGTGCGTTTGCCTGCGGCGGGACTAGCAACGTCAAACGCTTCCACTCGCCTTGCGGCGAGCGGGTTCATTTCTTTTGCTGGCCCAAAAGAAACGGAACCAAAGAAAAGGGCCAGCCCCGACGAAGCTAACTCGGCGATTCACTCGTTCCGGCATTTTTCGACTCGCCATCCTGGCTCGGTCGAAAAACGCCGCACATCCATGTGCGGCGCCCTACGGGTGTTCAAGCCGCGGCGTCGACTGACCCAAGTTCGGAAGCAGGTCTCGCGCGCGGTTGGTGCTGGCGTGAGCGCTAGGCAGGCTAATCAAACGACGACAACACCGCTCTCGCCAACGCAGGCCGCGCCTGCCCCACCCAGTCGCGATCATTGTCGACCTGCGCGTCCAAACGCGCGGCCTCAAGCGCCTCCACATCGAGATCGGCGATCGCCCAGACATCCGCGTTGCCGGTCTCGACCAAGACCCCGTCTGCCGGAAATCCCGCATCCATCGGCGCGAACAGACCGGCGCTGCCGGTGTTGACGTCGAGGATCGGCGTCCAAGGCGCGTCGCCCGCCGTCACCGACTGCGCGACGAAGCAGCGGTTCTCGAGCGCTCTCGCGAGGCAGCCGACACGCACGCGGGTCGCGCCGGCGGCGGTATCGGTGCAGCTGGGCACCAACAGCAGGCGTGCACCGGCGTCCCACTGCGTGCGGGCCGGCAGCGGGAACTCGATGTCGTAGCAGATGGCGATGCCGGCGCGCACGTCGCCCAGATCGAAGACCTTCAGCGCGTCGCCGGGTTCGATCACACCGGTCTTCTTCTCGAAGCCGGTCAGCTGCAGCTTGTCCTGCCAGCCGTGTCCGCCGTCGGGCGAGAAGATGTCACTGCGGTTGCGGTAGCGGCCGCCGCCGATATCGACGAGGAAGGAGCCGGCGACGATATGCATGCCGGTATCGCGCGCCAGGCCGGCGAACAGGGTGAGCCAGTCGTCGCGATAGCGTTGCACTGCCGCCAGCGAGGCGATCGTGTCCACGCGCACGCGGTCGTCGAAGGTCGCGGCCAGTTCCAGCGCGAGGTATTCGGGCAGCACGGCGATCCGTGCGCCCTGCGCGGCGGCGTCGCCGAGCAGACGGCGCTGATGCGCGGCAAAGGCGTCGAAGTCCGGCGGCATGCCGATGGCGTAGCGAGCAGCGGCCACCCTCATGCGCTGGCCTCCAGCGGCCGGGTCCAGAACGTCATCGGATGCGCCACATCACCGACCTCGCGTTCGTCCCAGCGCAGCAGCATGGTCATGCCGGGCTGCCGCACGTAGCCGCGCTTGTGCCAAAACACCTCGTTGTCGTGGTGATCGGCGGGCCGACGCGGATCGTCCTCGGCGCGATCGACGGCGGCGAAGGCGGTCATGTCGAAGCCACCGAGAGCGCGCGCGTGGGCTTCGCGCAGATCGAAGAATCGATGCCCGATGCCGTGTCCACGCCATTGCGGCAGCAGCACCGACTCGCCGAAATAGAACACGCGGTCGACGGCGACGTCCTGATCGACGAACGGCGCCTGGAACTCGGCGGTGTCATCGGCCAGTGGCAGACCGGTCGACGCGCCGACGATCGTGTCGCCGTCGAAGGCCAGCGCGAACACGCTGCGCGGCGAGCGCGCATATGCGGCCAGATAGTCGCGTTCGTAGTCGGCATCGCCCGCGTAGAGATACGGCCAATCGTGGAAGACGGTCATGCGCAGCCGGGCGACTGCATCGAGCCAGGGCTGCATCGCAGCGCCCGACAGCGCGCGCACGGTGGGAACGGAAGACGTCATGCCCGGAGTCTGGCATGCATGCAGTGGGCGCTTCGTATGCAACGCGGAACGCAACGTGGCCGCAGGCATCCCTGCGGCCACGTGCGCACGACAGCGGGATCAGCGCGGCGGCAGAGGCGGCGGTGCGACCGTCGGCGTGGCGGCGACCTGGTACCAGTCGACCCGGCGCGTCACCAGCATGATCGCCGCGAGGATCGCGAACAGCAGGCCCGCACCCAGCACCAGTGCGTTGTCTTCCGACACCAGCAATCCGTACAGCGCGGCGTAGAGCAGGCCCAGCCCGGCCGCGAAGCCCAGACCGCGCACGCGGCTGCGCAGCACCGCGCTCAGGTACACGCCGATCAGGCCGATGCAGGCGCCACTCGCGGCGAGGTAGGCCCAGTCGAAGGCGATGTGTTCCGACAGGCCGAGCAGCAGCAGGAAGAAGATCGCCAGCGCCAAGCCGACCAGGCCGTACTGGATCGGGTGGATGCGCAGTCCCCGCAGCATTTCGAACATGAAGAACGCGGTGAAGGTCAGCAGCACGAACACGATGCCGTATTTGCTGGCGCGGTCGGCCCGGGTATAGGCATCCACCGGGTCGACCAGTGAAATGCCGAGCACGTCGACGCCGGCGTCGCCATGGCCGCGCAGCAGCGATGCGGTGCCGGACTCGGCCCGCGTGCCGTTGCGGTACTGCAGCTGCGCATCGCTGGCCAGCGAGGAGACCGCCCACTCGGCGTGGAAGCCGCTGCTGGAAACCTCACGGGTGCGCGGCAGGAATCGGCCGTTGAACTGCGGATGCGGCCACGGCGAATCCAACGCCACGCGGTTTTCATCGGCCAGCGGCACTACCGCCAGCGTCTCGGCGCCGGTCAGTTCGAAGTCCAGCACCGTGCGCAGCCGCAGCGGCGCGCCGGCGAGTGCGGGCCGCGTCAGCAGACCGTGCACACCGCTGCCGCCATCGCTGCCCGCGCCCTGGTGCAACACGATGCCGGCGCCGTCGACCCTCAAACGCGGCGTCCCGCGCAAACCCCGCACGTCGGCCACGGTGTAGCCGATCCAGGGCGTGCCGATCTTCCGCGGCGGCAATCCCTCGGCGTCTTCGGGAATCCGCACATCGAAATCCGCCGACAGCTGGCCGCCGAGTGCATACATGCGCACGTCGTGCAGGCCGAGCTGGCGCAGGTACGGCGACATGGTGCCGGTCATCTCCATGGTCTTCGGGAAGAACGTCCAGGCGCCGCTGCGGTCACGCCAGACGCGGCCGGTCGGCCGGCCCCGGTCATCGGTCTGCTCGACTTCCACGCGCTCGGTGTAGGGCACGACGAGCACCGGCGCGCTCAGCGTCTGGGCGCCCGCCTCGCTCGAGGCGATGCGCGCGACCGCGGCGGCGCGGTGCTGTTCGCGGTCCTGGATCACCACGCGGATCAGCACCAGCGGTATCAGGATCGCCAGGCTCAGCCCGGCGATGATCAGGATCTTCAGCATCAGTCGCATCGCGACGCTCCGTGTTGGGATGCGCGCAGGCTGCGCCGCCCACGTGTGGGCACGCGGGCGGCTGTGTGAAGCGGAGAAGAAGTCTCAGCCGGTGGCCGACAGCGGCAACTCGACGATCGCGCACGTGCCGCCGCCGTCGCGTTGCGCAAGCCGTACGGCGCCGCCATGCAGCGTCGCGACCTCGGCGGCGAACGCCAGTCCCAGTCCGCTGCTGCGGCTGCGTCCGTCTGGTCGTGGCAACGAGAAGAAGCGCTCGAACACACGCGGCAGCGCGTACGCCGGCACGCCGGGGCCGCGATCGGCGACGACGATCCGCAGCTGCGCGCCGTCGCGGCGTGCGGTAACGTCGACCACGCCGTCGGCCGGCGAGAAGTCGCAGGCGTTGTCGACGAGGTTCGACAGCAGTTGCCGCAGCAGGAAGGCGTCGCCGCGGGTGTGCAGGCCCAACGCGTCTCCGGTGTCCACCCGCAGCTGCACGCCGCGATCGGCGAAGGGCGCGACGGCGGCGTCGATCAGCGTGCGCACGTCGATGTCGGCCGGCTGCTCGATCCGCTGGCGATGCTCGACCGCGGCCAGCGCCAGCAGCTTGTCGATCATCTGCGCCATGCGCTCGCTCTGTTCGCGCACGCTGGTGGCGAAGCGCGCGCGGTCGGCATCGGGCAAGGGCGATTCGAGCAGCTCGGACGCGCCGCGCACGGCCGCCAGCGGCGCTTTGAGTTCGTGGGTCAGCGCATGCACGTAGCGCTCGACGTACTGCTTGCCCTCCAGGCGCTCGCGCATCGTTTCCAGCGCGCGGCCGAGATCGGCGAATTCGCCGGCCGAATCGGGCAGCGTGGCGCGCTCGCCGGCGGTCACCTTGTCGGCATACCGACGCAGACCGCCAAGCTGGCGTGACAGCCACCACGCCGCGAGCATGCCGACCGCCAGCGCTGTGCCAAGCAGCAGAAACCCCCAGCGCAGGATCGTGCGTTCGCTGCGGGCGATGAAGGGGGCGATCGCGCTGTTGGGCTTGGCGACCGTGAGCACGCCGACGACGCGGTTGCCGTCGCGGATCGGCGCGGCGACGTGCATCACCGACGTGCTGTCGTCGGCCGGGTCGGTCCGCGTGGAGCGCGCGCCGTACTGGCCACGCAGCGTCAGCAGCACGTCGTTCCAGCGCGAATAGTCGCGGCCCAGGTCGCGACCGGCGGAGTCGAACACCACGATGCCGTCAGCGTTCGTGACGTAGACGCGGTACTCCGCCTGCGTCTTGCGGAAGCCCCAGATGTTGCCGCCGATGTCGCGTTCGCGCAGCGCGCGGACGCGGGTGGCGAACCGACCGTCGTCGATGCGCCCGGCGAGAAAGTCATCGGTCGCCAGTTCTGCGAGCACATTGGCCGTGTCGGCCAGCGTGTCTTCCATCGCCTGGCGCACACCCGGCTTGATCTCCTGGGTGAAGACGCGCATCAGCAGGAACGCCGCCAGCGCGACGATCAGAAAGTAGCCCAGCAGGATGCGCAGCCCGATGCGCACCTCAGTCGAGATCCAGCGAATAGCCGATGCCGCGATGCGTGCGCAGCGGATCGGACCCGGGCGCGACCGCGCGCAATTTGCCGCGCACGGTCTTCACGTGGGTGTCGACGGTGCGGTCCCCGCTGTCGAGCGCATCGCCCCAGACCCGCTCCATCAACTGCATGCGCGACAGCACCGCGCCCGGCCGGGCCAGCAGCGCGGCCAGCAGGCCGTACTCGTAGCGCGTGAGGTCGAGCGCATGGCCGTGATAGCGGATGCGACGGCCTTCCGCGTCGTGCTCGAACGCACCACTGCGCGCCGCCTCGCCGCTCACCGTGTCGGGCGCGCGACGCAGGACCACCCGCACGCGCGCCACCAGCTCGCGCAGCGAAAAGGGTTTGGCGATGTAGTCGTCGGCGCCGAGATCGAAACCGAGGACGCGCTCCGATTCCGCCGCCTGCGCGGTCAGGAAGATCACCGGCAGCGGCGCGCGCCGGCGCAGTTCACCGCACAGCGCGAAGCCGCTGATGTCCGGCAGGCCGACATCGAGGATCGCCAGATCGAATGCGGTGTCGACGACGGCCGCCCGCGCCTGCTGCCCGTCGAGACAGTGGCGCACCGTGTGGCCGTCGGCCTGCAGCGCATAGACCACGGTCTCGGCGATCGCGATTTCGTCCTCGACCAGCAGAAGGCTAGCCATCAAGAAACCACCCTAGTGGAATTGCCACGTTGACTGCGCGTCAACACGCAAGCGAGAGTGCGGCCTCTGTGCCCAGCAGATGAAGACAGACAGAGACCGCAACAAAGTGAGACGTCGCCCTCACAACGTCATGCGCGGAACCGGCGTGCTGCGGAGCTCCCTGGAATTGCGATAGGTGCATTCGCAAGCTCCGCTGGTGTTCCAGCGCGTCAGAACATCCTGCGCATCTGCCTCGAACGTCTTCGTGCATTCCCCAAAGAGAGAGTCGCCTTCTTTTCAAGAGACGATTCGGGTTCCATCCCGATTTTCGAACGTCGCAGCAGGCGCTCCCCATTTCGCAACCACCTCAGGCAAGTTCGCGCCTATCCAAGATTGCATGGAATCGTTGAGCGTGCTGGGGCGCCATTTGGAAAGAAGACTACCTAGACGAATTCCATCGCAACTGCCGAGTGCTCGGTCGCTTTCGGCGACTGCCGCACCCGTAAACGCCACACCCAGAAGACCTGCCAGCGTCGAAATTGCCAGCCACTTCGCTTTCCTTCCGTTCTCCATCGCTGTCCCTCCCCTCGTGGATTCCCAGAAGACGGATGATCCTCACCTTGCTCGCAGCTTTGCAACTGGGAAGCTGGTTGTGAATAGAGCAGATGCGACTGCGAGTGAGAACCGGAACCTTCCCGCGGTTCGCATATCGGAGCACCGCGTCCGATACTGTTGCGATGAATTACCAGCACGCCTTCCATGCCGGCAACCACGCCGACGTCCTCAAGCATCTCGTGGTGCTCGCGATCTGCGATGCGCTGACGGCGAAGCCCGCGCCCTGCTTCGCGCTCGACACCCACGCGGGCGGTGGCGTCTATCGCCTGCGCGAGGAGCGTGCCCGGCGCACCGGCGAGGCCGACGACGGCATCAGCCTGTTGCTGGCGACCGCGCCGAAGCAGCCGCTGATCGCGCGTTATCTGGCAGCAGTCAATGCCTGCCGCGCCGAGCACGGCGCCGATGCTTATCCCGGTTCGCCTTGGCTGCTGGCGCATGCCTTGCGCGAGCAGGACCGCATCGCCTGCTTCGAGACCGAACCGGCGGCCGCGGGTGCGCTGCGCCGGGCCCTGGGCGCCGACCCGCGCGTCGCGATCCATTCGGGCGACGGCTACGCCGCGTTCAAATCGCTGCTGCCGCCGAAGATCGGCGACCAGCGGTTCAATCGCGGCCTGGTGCTGGTCGATCCGCCCTACGAGGCGCAGGCGGCGGAGTTCGAGATCGCCCTCAAGGCGATGCGCGAGGGTCTGACGCGCTGGCCGCAGGGCATCCAGATGCTGTGGTATCCGATCAAGCAACGCCGCACGCTAACGCCCTTCCTGCGCTCGGCCGCCAAGCTGCAGACAAAATCATCGCTGCTGGTCGAACTGCTGGTCCGCGCCGACGACTCGCCATTGCGCATGAACGGCAGCGGCCTGCTGATCCTCGATCCGCCGTGGCAGCTGGCGACCGCGCTCGCCCCCGCGCTCGACGCCCTGAAGGGCGCGATCGGCGAGGCCGGTGCCGACACCCGCCTGCACTGGCTACGCGAGCCGGCCTGAACGCTGCACGTCGACCTGTCGGATGAATGGGGAAACTTCGCGCAACCGGCGCGACCCCTTCACGGTTCGTGAATAGACGGTCCGGGTAAGGTCAGGCAAATCCGTTCACACACGACTTTCGATGACCGCACGCAACCGACTTCCCCCGTGGCACGAGGAGATCCGCCTCGCCAATGGTCGCCAGGTGCTGATCCGCCCCATCCGCCCTGCTGATGCAGAGCCGCTCCGTGCGTCGTTCGCGCTGCTCGAGCCCGATGAGGTCCGGCAGCGCTTCCTGTATGCGAAGGCGGAACTGTCGCCCGAAACCGCGAACCGCCTGACCCAGCCGAATCCGAAGTCGGAGTTCGTGCTGGTCGCCGCCGAGCCCTATACGCCCGGCGACGCGCTGGTGGGTGCGGTGGCCCGCGTGGCCGTGCTGCCCGGCACGCGCCAGGCCGAGTTCCACATCCTGGTCAGTCACTACGTGGCCGGCATGGGACTGGGCCGGCACATGCTCCGGCGCCTCGTGCGCTGGGCCAAGGGCAAGCGTCTGGAGCGCATCTTCGGCGACGTGCTGGAGGAGAACGAGCCGATGCTCGCCCTGGCCAAGTCGCTCAGCTTCCAACAGCAGGCCGTCGAGGCGCCGGGCATGGTCCGCGTGTCGCTCGAACTCAAGCGCCAGGTCGTCGACACCACACCGAACGTGCGCCTGGGCTGACCGCTTGCACCCCACCGCGCCGGTCTCCGGCGCGGTTTCGTCTCCACCGTCGCAGGTCCTGCGACGCGCTCGTCTAGACTTCACCCCCTGATTCGCGCCGGCCACGTGGCTTTCGGCGCTGCCGTTGTTTTGTGTTTCCGCCATCCGGATCTCCCATGCCGCACGCCGTCATCGCTTCGCCTCCCCTGCCCACCGCCGGTCATGCACGTGCCTGGTGGCGTGCGCCCGCCAGCCGCAGCGCGCTGGCGTGGGCAGTGCTGCAGGCGGCGCGGACGCATGACGGTCCGCTGCTGCTGGTCGCCCGCGACAACCACGGGGCGCAGCAGCTCGAGCACGACCTGCGCACGCTCGGCGGCGAGGATCACGAGCTGCCGGTGGTGCCGTTCCCGGACTGGGAAACCCTGCCCTACGACCGGTTCAGCCCGCATCCGGACATCGTCTCGCAGCGCCTCGCCGCCCTGCACCGCCTGCCCGCGCTGAAGCGCGGAATCGTCGTGGTGCCTGTGCAGACGCTGATGCAACGGCTCGCGCCGGTGCGGCACGTGTCCGGCGCCAGCTTCGATCTGGAGGTGGGCCAGACGCTCGATCTCGACGCCGAGAAGCGCCGGCTCGAGAGCGCCGGCTATGCGCACGTGCCGCAGGTCCATGATCCGGGCGATTTCGCCGTGCGCGGCGGCCTGCTCGACGTCTATCCGATGGGCGCCGACCAGCCGTATCGCATCGAGCTGTTCGACGACGCGATCGAAACCATCCGCGCCTTCGATCCCGAATCCCAGCGTTCGCTCGACAAGATCGCCGCGTTGCGCATGCTGCCCGGTCGCGAAGTGCCGCTGGACGAGGCCGCGACGGCGCGCGCGATGGACACGCTGCGCGAGCGCTTCGACATCGACACCCGCCGCAGCGGTCTGTACCAGGACCTCAAGGCCGGCGCCGCGCCGGCCGGCATCGAGTACTACCTGCCGCTGTTCTTCGAAGCGCCGCGCCGCGCACTGGCCGACAAGGGCGAAGCGCCGCTGTCGACGGCGACGCTGTTCGATTACCTGCCGGCGAACACGCTGCCGGTCATCGACAGCGGCGCCTCGCCGGCCAGCGACCATTTCTGGACCCAGCAGGTCCTGCACCGTTACGACCAGCTGCGGCACGACATCGAACGCCCGCTGCTGCCGCCGCCCGAGCTGTGGCTCACCCCGGACGCGCTGCGCGAGCGGCTCAACCAGGGCGCGCGCGTCGAAGTCTGCGATGCCGAACATCCGCGCCACGCGCAGGCGTCCGCGCTCGGCGACCAGCCCGCGCCCGACCTGCCGCTGGCCGCACGCGACCACACGCCGGCCGATGCGCTGGTGACCTTCCTCCGCAGCTATCCGGGCCGGGTGCTGATCGCCGCCGATTCGGCCGGTCGCCGCGAAGCACTGCTGGAAATCCTGCACGCGGGCAAGCTGCGACCTTCGGTGCTGCAGGACTTCCCGGGTTTCATCGCGGAGACGGACACCAGGTTCGCCGTCGCGATCGCGCCGCTCGACAACGGCTTCGCCCTCGATGCACCGCAACTGACGGTGCTCACCGAGCGCCAGCTGTTTCCCGAACGTGCCGCGCAGCCGCGTCGCCGCAAGCGGGCCGCGCGCGATCCGGACAGCATCATCCGCGATCTCGGCGAACTCAGCGAAGGCTCGCCGATCGTCCACGAGGATCACGGCGTCGGTCGCTATCGCGGGCTCGTCGTGCTCGAAGCCGGCGGTCAGCCGGGCGAATACCTCGACATCGAATACGCCAAGGGCGATCGCCTCTACGTGCCGGTGTCGCAGCTGCATCTGGTCAATCGCTACTCGGGCGCCTCGCCGGAAACCGCGCCGCTGCACTCGCTCGGCGGCGAAGCCTGGACCAAGGCGCGCAAGAAGGCCGCCGACAAGGTGCGCGACGTCGCTGCCGAACTGCTGGAAATCTGGGCCAAGCGCCAGGCGCGCGCCGGCCTGGCGCTGGAAGTCGACCGCACGATGTACGAGCCGTTCGCGGCCGCGTTCCCGTTCGAGGAAACGCCGGACCAGCACGCGGCGATCGAAGCGATGATCCGCGACCTCGGCTCCAGCCAGCCGATGGACCGCGTGGTCTGCGGCGACGTGGGGTTCGGCAAGACCGAAGTCGCCGTGCGCGCGGCGTTCGTCGCCGCCGCGGCCGGCAAGCAGGTCGCGGTGCTGGTGCCGACCACGCTCCTCGCCGAGCAGCACTACCGCACGATGGCCGACCGTTTCGCCGACTGGCCGATCCGTGTCGAGGTGCTGTCGCGCTTCAAGAGCACCAAAGAGATCAAGACCGAGATCGGCAAGATCACCGACGGCACGCTGGACGTCATCGTCGGCACGCACCGGCTGCTGCAGCCGGACGTGAAGTTCAAGGACCTGGGCCTGGTCATCGTCGACGAGGAACAGCGTTTCGGTGTGCGCCAGAAGGAAGCGCTGAAAGCACTGCGCGCCAACGTGCATCTGCTCACACTTACCGCCACGCCGATCCCGCGCACGCTCAACATGGCGATGGCCGGACTGCGCGATCTGTCGATCATCGCGACGCCGCCGGCGCATCGCCTCGCGGTGCAGACCTTCGTCGTGCCCTGGGACGACGCGCAGCTGCGCGAAGCCTTCCAGCGCGAACTCAGCCGCGGCGGCCAGGTGTATTTCCTGCACAACGACGTCGAGAGCATCGGCCGCATGCAGCGCGAGCTCGAAGAACTCGTGCCCGAGGCGCGCATCGGCATCGCCCACGGCCAGATGCCCGAGCGCGAGCTCGAAAAGGTGATGCTGGATTTCAACAAGCAGCGCTTCAACGTGCTGCTGTGCTCGACGATCATCGAGTCGGGCATCGACATCCCCAACGCCAACACCATCATCATCAACCGCGCCGACAAGTTCGGCCTTGCCCAGCTGCACCAGCTGCGTGGCCGCGTCGGTCGTTCGCATCACCGCGCGTACGCGTATCTGGTGATCCCCGACCAGCGTTC
This sequence comes from Luteimonas flava, assembly GCF_036584485.1. Taxonomy (NCBI): domain Bacteria; kingdom Pseudomonadati; phylum Pseudomonadota; class Gammaproteobacteria; order Lysobacterales; family Lysobacteraceae; genus Luteimonas; species Luteimonas flava. The sequence continues at coordinate 1,455,996 of NZ_JAZHBM010000001.1, forward strand.
GATCAGCAGCGATGCGAAGAAGCGGCTGGAAGCGATCGCGTCGATGGACGAACTCGGCGCCGGCTTCACCCTGTCGACCCACGATCTGGAGATCCGCGGCGCCGGCGAGTTGCTGGGCGAGGGCCAGAGCGGGCAGATGGCCGAGGTCGGTTTCAGCCTCTATACCGAGCTGCTGGAGCGCGCGGTGCGCAGCATCAAGCAGGGCAAGCTGCCGGACGTCGACGACGTGGACGCGCGCGGCGCCGACATCGAGCTGCACGTGCCCGCGCTGATTCCCGACGATTACCTGCCCGACGTGCACACGCGCCTGATGCTCTACAAGCGCATCAGCAGTGCGCGCGACATCGACAAGCTGCGCGAGCTGCAGGTCGAGATGATCGACCGGTTCGGCCTGCTGCCCGACCCTGCCAAGCATCTGTTCCAGATTGCCGACCTCAAGCTGCAGGCCACCGCGCGCGGCCTGCGCAAGCTGGATCTCGGCGACACGGGCGGCCGCGTGCAGTTCGTCGAGAAGCCCAAGGTCGATCCGATGGCGGTGATCCGCCTGATCCAGGGACAGCCCAAGCACTACAAGATGGATGGGCCCGACAAACTGCGGATCACCCTGGACCTGCCGGACGCCGAGACCCGCATCCAGGCCGCGCGTGGACTTCTGATCGCGCTGGCGCCGTCGCAGGCGGCCAAGTGATGCACCGCCAGCGCTGATGCTCAGCGCGGTGCTTCGGCAGTGCTGGACAGGATCAGCTCGGCGAGCCGCGCGTAGTCGCCGCCGAAGTGGTGACCACCGGGCAGCGTGCGCACGGTGACGTGGCCCGGCGGCAACGTTGCGCAGGTCGCGTCCGTATCGCCCTCGCCTTCGATGCACAGCGTGTGCCCGGCCGACAGACGCAGCACTTCCGGCGCGATCTCCAGCGCATCGTCGTCGCCGGCCGACAGCCAGTTGCCGACGTGGAACTCGAACGACGCGCGCTTGCCCAGTCCCATCAGCACGGTGTGCGCAACGGTCGCGCGCGTGGACGCCGGCAGACGGTTGACCGCGAACGGCAGCACGTCCGCGCCCTGCGAATAGCCGATCAGCAGCACCTGCGGGCGCTGCCATCGCGCGGCGTATGCACGAACGACACGATCCAGATCGCGGGCGAGCCCGTTGGGGGTCCGCGCGGACCAGAAATAGCGCAGCGAATCGAATCCCACGACCGGAATGCCGCGCGCGGCGAGCGCGGCAGCGACTTCGGCGTCGAGGCCTGCCCATCCCCCGTCGCCGCTGAGCAGTACGGCGAACACCGGTTGCGCGGTGCCGGTTGCGGGCACCTCGACCAGCGGTAGATCACGCACGTCGGCTGGCGGGGGCGGCGGCTGCCTGCGCGCCGATGCGGTGGCGAACTCGCGCACCGCCGCTGCCAGTGGCGGCAGCGCATCGCCATGCGCACGCACCGCGGCGCCCTCGATGGTGCCGGCGAAGGCCTGCAATTCCGTCGACTGGCGCGCATCGCCCAGCGCCAGCCACGGCGTCGCCAACGTCGACACCGCCTGCAGCGCTACTGTCTTCGACACCGGCGTCGACGCCTTGAACAACGTGCCCGCCCCCTTGCACGGCGGCTTGCCGAGCGCGAGCTGGGGCAGCGCGCCACGCGTGATCGCGCCGGCGAACACACCGCGATCGGCCTGCGCGGCCATCGCGTAGACGATCGCAGCACCGTCGCCCTGCCCGACCAGCACCGGCGGCCGGTAGTCGGGCAGCCGGGCGTAGCCCTGCAGCCAGTGCGAGAGATTCTCGAGATCGCCGTCGGGAAACGCGCAAGGCCCCCCATCTCTGGCGAATGCGGCCTGCAGGCGCGCCACGTCGATCGCCGCGACCAGCGCACCCTCGCGTGCGAGCGCGGTCGCCGTGGCGGCATCGTCGTCGCTGCCGAGCAGCAGCACGGTGTGCGTGGCCGGCTGCGCCGGACGCGTCAGCGCGACGTCGTGAAAGAAACCGTGGCTCACGCGTTCCTGCGCGGCCGCGGGACACGTGCACAGCAGTGCGAGCACACAGATCCACAGCAGTCTCATTTCGACAGCACTCCACGATAGCCACCGGCGATCAGCGCCGCGGCGTCGGCCAGCACCAGCAACGGCGCCACGCCACCGGGCGTGGCGAGGTAGCGCGCATCCCATTGCGGATCGAACTTGTCCTTGAACGCGCGCAAGCCGCGGAAGTTGTAGAACTGCTCGCCGCGCGCGAACAGCAGCCGGCCCATGCGATGCCAGTTCGGTGCGAGTGCGTGCGCGGCCATGCCCGACAAGGGCGCCATGCCGAGGCCGAACCGCACGTAGCCCGCGTCGGCGAGATGCTGCAGCAGGCGCGCGAACAGGAAATCCATCGTGCCGGGCGGCGCATCGGGCAGATGCCGCATCAGATCGATGCTGGCCTCGGCTTCGCCATTTGAAGGATCGCCGGCGACCAGCAGGCTCGCGAACGCGACGATCCGTGCGCCATCGCGCACCACCGCGACCGGATTGCGCGCGATGTAATCGGGATCGAACGCGCCGATCGAAAAGCGTTTCTCGGCCGCGCGATGCTCGCCGAGCCAGGCATCGGACACCATGCGCAAAGCCGGCACCGCGACCGGCACGTCGGCGGCGTCGATGATCGCGAAGGTCAGTCCTTCGCGCTCGGCGCGGTTCACCGCGGTGCGCAGATTGCCTCGGCGTTTGCCCTGCAGCGAGAAGCCGGCCAGCGGCACACTCGCGTACTCGCCGAGCTTGAACAGTCGCAGACCGGCATCGAGATACAGCGGCAGCGCGTCCTGCCCGACCTGGTAGAAGCAGCCGCGCGCGCCGGCATCGCGTGCCAGTTCCAGAAAGCGCCAGACCAGTTCCGGCCAGGATCCGCGCGGGCCGACCGGATCGAACAGCGCGATCCACGAGCGGCCCTGCCGGCCGTACATCAGGAACGCATCGCCGGACTCCGAGAACAGCAGATGCTTGTCGCCGGTCAGCACCAGGCCCGCGTCGGCCTGGGACTGCATGCGCAGGATCGCCTGCGCCTGCGCGAGCTGCGCGGCATCCGGCAGCGGCGGCGCCGGCATGCCCGGCCGCACCAGCTGGCGCAGCGCCAGCACCAGCGCGACCACCGCGACCGCGACCATGGCGCGCAGCGAACGCGGCGCCTCGCCCGACACGGCGAACTGCCACCACAGCTGGTGACCGTAGGCGACGTCGCGATAGGCGAAGAACAGCAGCCCCGTCACCGCGATGCAGATCACCGCCATCGCCAGCAGCCAGCCGCCGGTGAACGGCACCGCCAGCAGCGATGCCCGCCGCTTGAACGAGCGCCGCGACGCGAGCAGCGCGACCAGCAGTGCCGACAGCACGACCGCTTCGGTCAACGCCAGCCCCTTGGGCAGCGCGAACAGCAACGCGAGCGCCACCAGCACCACGGCCGCCCACCACGCCGCATCGAGCCGGCGCAGCAGGGCGCGGGCGACGAACAGCAGCAGCACGCCGATGATCGAACTGAGGAAGTGCGCAGCCTCGACCAGCGGCAGCGGCAGCACCTGCAGGGTCTGCAACGCGCGGCCGGTCGCCGGCGTCGCGCCGGAGACCAGCAGCATCACCGCCGCGACCAGCGTGGCCGCAGCGAGGACGCGCGGCGCCAGGCCCGACAGGAAACGCCGCGCCGGCGTCGCCAGCTGTCCGGTCTCGTGGACGATCAGCACGCCCAGCGCGATCAGCAGCGGCAACACGTAGTAGACGAGCCGGTACAGCACCAGCGCGCCGGCCAGTTCGCCCGCCGGCACGCGGCTGCCGAGCGCGACCAGCATCACCGCCTCGAACACGCCCAGCCCGCCGGGCACGTGGCTGATGACGCCGATGACGACGGCCGCGGCATAGAACCCGAGGAAGGTCGCGAAGCCGACCGCGCCGTCGGGCAACAGCAGCCACAGCACCGCGGCCGCAGCGGTGATGTCGAGCACCGACAGCGCCAGCTGCGTCCACGCGAGTCGCGGCGACGGCAAGCGCACGCGACCGATGCGATCACGCACGTGACACAGCCCCAGCACCAGCAGTACGGATCCCATCGCTGCAGCGCCGCAGACCGCGACTACCCAGGCCGGCAGACGCAACAGCGGCGCGAGCGCGGCAGCGTCCCACCACAGACCGGCGCCGCCGACCGCGCAGGCGCCGAGCCCGAACACCAGCGCGTTGAAGACGATCGCGCGCGAGACGTCGGCAGGCTCCACGCCGGCCGCACCGTAGAGCCGCATCCGCACCGCGCCGCCGGTGAACACGCCCAGTCCGATGGTGTTGCTCAGCGCGTAGGCGACGAACGCGGTCTTGGCGATCGTGCGCGGCGGCACGCGGGCGCCGACGTAACGCAGCGAGCTGGCGTCGTACCCGACCAGCGCAGCGAAGCTGACGGCGGTCGCGAGCACCGCGAGGGCGATCCGCGTCCCGGGCGTGGCCTCGATCGCGGCGACGATGTCGTCGTAGCGCAGTTCGTGCCAGAAGCCGCGCAAGGCGAATACCAGCAGGGTGCCGATCGCCAGCACGCCGACGACGATCGCGATGCGGCGCAGGGCGTCGGCATGCGCGAGCACGCGGGCCGTCAGTGCCTGCAGCGAACGCCGGGACGACAACGCCATGCGACCCCCTCGCCAGCGCCCTCGCACGATTGCGGGGCGCGATGGCGGCGGAGCATACACCGGCGGCGCCTGGACGATGTCGCTGTCAGCCCGCTCCGCGGCCCACTAGACTGCTGCGATGCACACGCGCGCCAGCGACCTGACGATCCGCGACTGCGGTGCGGCCGATACCGCGGCCCGCGATGCCCTGATCACCCGCGCGTTTCTCGATGCGCCGCATGCCGATGGGACCGAGGCCGCGATTGCCGCGGCGCTGGATGCGCGTGGCATGGCGTCCGTCTCGCTGCTGGCCTCGCGGGCCGGGATGGTCGTCGGTTGCGTGCTGACGTCGCCGGTGGCCCTGTCCGACGGCACGAGCGGCTGGCACGGGCTCGGGCCGATCGCAGTCGAGCCGTCCCTGCAGCGCCAGGGCATCGGCGTCGCGTTGATGGACGCCGCACTGGCGCGTCTGCGCGCCGATGGCGCCGCCGGCTGCGTGGTGCTCGGTGATCCCGCCTACTACGGTCGCTTCGGCTTCGTCGCCAATCCGCGGCTCGCGCTGCCGGGCGTGCCGCCCGCGTACTTCCAGTGCCTGTCGTTCAGCCGCGCGGTGCCCGAGGCGATCGTGCGGTACGACGAGGCCTTCGGCCCGACCTGACGGCCGCGCGCGAGCGGATATCCCTCAGAGCCGCGAGAACGACCACGACTGCATGCGCCCGTCGCGGTACGGCATCACGCCGTGGAACGCGCGCGGGTCGGTATCGAACACCAGCGGCAGGAACTGGCGGTCGCCTTCCCACAGCGGCAACTCGAGGATGCGGTCGACGTCGACCCATTCCAGCGTGCCTTCCGGGTTCGAGGTCATCGGCGTGCCCGCGAACGCCTCGATGACGAACAGAAAGCCCAGCCAGTCCTCGCCATGCTTGCCGAAGCCGGGCCAGCTGATCGTCCCGCGCAGCGTCATCGCCTCGCAGGTGATGCCAGCCTCTTCCATGATCTCGCGACGCATGCCGGCGACGACGTCCTCGTCCGGCTCGACCTTGCCGCCGAGACCGTTGTACTTGCCCAGGTGATGGTCGCCGGGCCGCGCGTTGCGATGGATCATCAACACCTGGCGGCGGTCGGGCGAGAGCACGTAGCCGAGGGTGGCGACGATCGGGGTGTAGGGCATGGGAACGGCGTCGAAGCGTGCGGAAGCCGACGATTGTAACGAGGCGGCGATCGGATCCCGGTGGCCGTCATGGATCCTCAAGCTCGTCGTCCCAGCGCACGCCGGGACCCATCTTGCGTTTCCGTTCCCGGAAGACACAGCGAAAATGGATCCCGGCGTGCGCCGGGATGACGGCATCCATGTGCGATACGACTGGGCGGGAGATGCGTCAGCCGCGCATCGCGCGCATGCGATCGAGCACCGACTTCAACGCCAGCGGCCGTACCGGCTTGGGCAGCAGCGACAGGCCCGTGGCGAGCGCGTCGCTGCGGACCGCGCCGGTATCGTCGGCGCTGACGATCAGTGTCGGGCGCTCGCCGAAGCGCGCGGCGAGTCGCGTGTGCAGCGCAATGCCGGTGTCGCCGTCATCGAGGTGATAGTCGAACACCCACAGGTCGGCCGGCATCCGCGTGAGCGCGTGCGCGGCCGCATCGCCATCGGCGACCGCGTCCACGCTGCAGCCCCAGCCGCGCAGCAACGCGGCCAGTGCATCCAGCGCCGCGGGATCGTTGTCGACGACCAGCACGCGCGCGCCTGCGAGCCCCGCGCGGGTGGGTGGCGGCGCGGCACGATCGGCCTGTGCACCGGCCACCGCGATCGAGAACACCGTCCCATGCCCCGCGCGGCTGCGCAGCGCGATCGGCGCGTGCAGCAGATGCGCGATGCGGTCCGCGATCGCCAGGCCCAGGCCGAGCCCCTGCCCGGCGGCGCCCTCGCCGCGGCGGAATTCCTCGAAGATCACCGCCTGCTGCGCGTCCGCAATGCCGGGCCCGGTGTCGTGCACTTCGATGCGCACCTGTCCGCCGACGCGCCGCGCGCCGATCAGCACGCCGCCGCGCTGCGTGTAGCGCACCGCGTTGCCGAGAAAGTTCTGCAGCACGCGCCGCAGCAGCTGCGGGTCGCTGTCGACCCAGACGCGGCTGCGCACGTAGCGGAAGGTCAGCCCGCGCTCGGCCGCGAGCGCGGCGAATTCGGAGGCCAGCGGCTCCAGCACCTCGGTCAGCGGAAACGCACGCGGCTGCGGCACCAGGCCGCCGGCTTCCAGCCGCGACATGTCGAACAGGCCGGTCAGCAGATCGCTGGTCGAATCCAGCGCGCCGCGAATCTGCCGCAGGCGCGGCTCCACATCGCCCGGCAACTGCTGCGACAGCGCATCGGTGAACAGCTGCGCAGCATGCAGCGGCTGCATCAGATCGTGACCGACGGCGGTCAGGAAGCGGGTCTTGGCGAGGTTCGCGCGCTCGGCTTCGCGACGCGCCTGGTCGAGACTGTCGGTGCGCTCGGCGACGCGCTGCTCCAGCGTCTCGTTCGACAACCGCAGAGCGCGTTCCGTATGGCGGAATGCGGTGACATCGGTGAAGGTCGCGACGAAGCCGCCGCCGGGCATCGTATTGCCGCGGATCTCGATGACCTGTCCGCCCGCCAGCCGGCGCTCGGCGACATAGGGCGTGCCGGCGCGCATGTGCCGCAGGCGCTTGTCGACCTCGGCCTCGACATCCACCGCGCCGATCAGGCCACTGCCGACGTTGTGCCGCACCAGCGCCGCGACCTCGACGCCCACGCGCAGCAGCGATGCCGGATAGCCGAACAGTTCGGCGTAGCGCGCGTTCCAAGCGACCAGCCGCAGCTTGTCGTCGACGACGCTGATGCCCTGGGTCATGTTCTCCAGCGCCGCTTCGAGCACGCGCTGGTTGAAGCGCAGGTCCTGCGAGGCCTCGCCGACGATCGCCGCGACGGTATCGAAGTCCGGGCCCGCATCGCGCCGCGCGGCGTCGAGCAACAGGCGCGCGGATGCAGCGCCGAGCACGGCCGAGAGTTCGCGCTCCATCCGCGCCTGCACGCGACGTGGCACCGGGCCCTGCGCGGGCGCGTCCTGCAGCAGTTCGTCGACGCGCGCGCCCGACAGGAAGCGCCGGCCGGCGCTCGCGAGTGTCTGCCGGCTCGCTCCGGGACGCCGCCGCCGCGCAGCGGCGTCGTCGGGCGAACGGCGCAGCGACAGCAGCAGGGTCAGCGTCACCCCGACGAACAGGCTCGCACCGACGGCACGACCGAGCCGGCTCCAGCCGGTCAGCCCGAACAGGCCATCGGGCGACAGCCATGCGAGCGCGGCCGGCCAGGCCTGCAGCCAAGTCGGCGCATCGCCGGCGAGCATCGGCACCAGCATCACCCAGGCCCAGGCAGCGAATGCCGCGAGCACACCGACCAGGGCAGCGAACGGCGGCGTCTGCGGGCGCAGCACCGCGAAGCCGAGTGCGGGCACCAGCGTGGCCAGCGCCGAGAACGAGACCGCGCCGACATCGGCCAGCGCGTCGTTGCCGCTGACCATGCGGCTGTATATCCAGCCCAGCAGCATGATCGCGACGATCACCCCACGCCGCAGCATCAGCAGCGCACTGCGATGATCGTCGCCATCGCCACGCGACCACGCACCGCGCAGCAGGCCCGGCGCGAACCAGTGGTTGCCGATCATCAGGCTCAGGGTCAGCGTGCTGACGATGACCATGCCGGTCGCCGCGCTCAGGCCGCCGAGGAACACCACCAGCGCGAGTCCCTCCTGCCCCATCGCCAGCGGCAGCGCGAGCGCGTACATGTCCGACGACACCGAATCGCCGAGCAGTGCACTGCCCGCGCGCGCGAGCGGCAGCATCGGCAGTGCGATCAGCAGCAGGTACAGCGGGAAACGCCAGCGCGCCGCGCGCACGTGCGATTCGTCGCGGCACTCCACGACGCCGACATGGAACTGGTGCGGCATGATGAACATCGCCGCCGCGCCCAATAGCACCAGCGGCACGAAACCGCTGGCGCCACCGACCACCGGCGGCACGACCGCAGACGACGCGAGTGCAGGCAGTCCCCGCAGGCCGAACCAGACGAACAGGCCCAGCGCGAGCATCGCCGCGAGCTTGAACACCGATTCGAACGCCATCGCCAGAACGAGGCCGCGGTTGTGCCCCGCGGCGCTCGCGCGGCGGGTGCCGAACAGCATCGTGAACAGCGCCATCGCCAGCGCGACGTACAGCGCGCTGTCCTGCCACGGCGCCACCGCGCCGGCCTGTGCCTGCGGATGGCCGAGCAGCGTCGCGTAGCTCATCGCCACTGCTTTCAGCTGCAGCGCGATGTAGGGCACCAGACCCAGCGCGACGACCAGCGTGACCGTCGCCGCGAGCCAGGCATCGCGCCCGAGCCGCGAGGCGATCAGATCCGCCAGGGATGTCGCATTGCTGTCGCGCGCCAGTCGTACCAGCCGCAGCAGCACCGGCCACGCCAGCAGATGGAACAGGATCGCGCCGAGGAAGGTCGGGGGCAGCGGCCAGCTGTAACGCGCGGCCTGTGTGACCGTGCCGTAGAAGGTCCACGAGGTGCAATGCACCGCGAGCGACAGCACGTAGATGTGCCGCCAGCGCGCACCGAGCGCATCGGGATGCCGCTCGCCGTAGACCGCGGCGGCGAACATCGCGGCCAGCCACAGGCCGACCGCGGCGACGACGACGCCGACACTCAACATGCCGTGTTACTGATGCGCGTTGTCGATGCCGCAATCACGGCGTGGCGTCCCCTCGATTCGCCGGCGAGCATAGCGCAGCGCAAGCCGCGATCCAGACGCACGAAGACCGCCCGCAGGCGGCCTCCGCTTCCATCGATCACGTCGGAACCGCGACGCGTCAGAAGTTGTAGCGCACCGACACGTACCAGTTGCGCGGCCAGCCGTAGTACGCGGTCTGGATGTTGCCGACGCTGGCAAACTCTTGGCCCTCGACCTTGTAGGTCTTGTCGGTCAGGTTGCGCACGCCGGCGCGGACCTGCCACACGTACTGCGGCGAATCCCACACGCCGTAGGCGCCGACCAGGGTGTAGGCGTCCTGGCTGAGATTGGCGCGATTGTCGACCGACAGCCAGGTGTCGCTGCGGTACGACACGTCGCCGCCCACGCTGACCTGGCCGCCGTTGGCGAGCGGGAAGCCGTGCTGCAGGGCCACGCGCGCGGTCCACTCCGGCGAGAACGGCACGTGATCGTGGTTGACGTTCGGATCGAAGCCCGGGTACGCGGGGTCGAGACGGAAATCCTCGAACGACTTGTACTGCGCGTCGAGATAGCCGACCTGCGCACTCAACGTCGTGGTCTCGCCCAGCAGCGCGCTGCCTTCGAACTCGATGCCCTTGATCTCGAGCTCGGCGGCGTTGAGCACCGGGAACGTGCCGACGTCCTGCGACACGCGCGCCTGGAAATCCTTGTACTCGCTCCAGAACGCCGCGACGCTGCCGCGCAGGCGGTTGTCGGACGAACTGCCCTTCATGCCCGCTTCGTAGGTCCAGACGAATTCCGGATCGAAGTCCGGCGCCGCTGCATCGGCGCGCGAATTGGCGCGGCCGTTGAAGCCGCCCGATTTGAAGCCGCGGTTCGCCGACACGTAGCCCATCAGGTTGTCGGAGAACGCCTTCTGCAGGCTTACCGACGGCGTCCACGCGGTCCAGCTCTTCTTCGCGCAGAAGGCGACGGTCTCGTTGAGCGCGCTCAGCGGTGCGCCCCAGAACGTGCTGGTGCTGCGGTCGTAGTCCTTGGTGTCGCGCGTCCAGCGCAGGCCGGCGGCGAGCGTCCAGGTCGGCACGAACTCCCAGTTCGCGTGCGCGAACGCGGCGATGCTTTCGGTGCTCAGATCATCGGCGATCGTGCGCAGGAACGGCACGCGCGTACCGGCGAACGAGAAGAGATCGTCGGCGTAGGCCTCCTGGTAGGACGGCACGTCCTCCTTCATGTAGTACGCGCCGAACGTGGTCTGCAGGTTGCTGCCGTTGTCGTACTGCAGCTGGAATTCCTGGCTGAACTGGTTCTGGTCCAGCGCGACCAGCACGTCGCCGAGTTCGAATTCGGAGGCGTCGATGTCGATGAAGGAATGCGTCTCCAGCTCGCGGTACGAGGTGATGCTCTTGAACAGCAGCGCATCGCTCAGATCCCACTCGGCCGACAGCGACACGCCGGAGTGCTTCAGTTCCTGGCCCTGGTCGGGACGGAACGAGGTGCGCGCGGTGAAATCGAACTCCCCTGTCGGCGCCGGCAACAGCGTGACCGGGCCCAGCACGAGATCGGTGCGGCGCAGCGGCGCGGTGGGCTGGCCCAGCGACAGCGCGGCGTCCTGCTTCGTGTGGTCGATCGACAGCGTCGCGCGGAAGTCGTCGGTGGGCTGGAACGCGATCTTGGCACGCAGCGCGCGCGTGTCGTCGTCGTTGTAGTGCTTGCCGCTCACGCGGTCACGGATGAAGCCGTCGTGGTTGAGCCACGCGCCGGCGAAGCTCGCCGCGACGGTCTCGCTGAGCTTGCCGGAGACGTAGAAGCGACCTTCGGCACGGCCGTGGTCGCCGCCGGTCAGTTCGACCGCCCCGCCGCTGTCGTCGAAGGGATTCTTGGTGGTGACCTTGATCGCGCCGCCGGTCGAATTCTTGCCGTACAGCGTGCCCTGCGGGCCGCGCAGCACTTCGACCTGCTGCACATCGAACAGCGAGAACAGCGCGCCGTTGATGCGCGAGTAGTAGACGTCGTCGACGTACAGGCCCACGCCCGGATCGAAGGTCTGCAGTGCGTCGGGCTGGCCGATGCCGCGGATGAAGGCGTTGACGCTGTTGGCCGAACCGCGGCCCTGCACGATGTTGAGGTTGGGCACGGCGCCCTGCAGACCGTCGATGTTGTTCGCCTGCAGGTCTTTCAGCTGTTCCTCGCCGAAGGCGCTGACCGCGACCGGCACGTCCTGGATCGATTCGCTGCGGCGGCGCGCGGTGACGGTGATCGCATCGAGCGTCGTGGCGGAACTGCCGGTCTGCGTCTGCGGCGCCGGTTCGGCGGCCTGCTGCGCATGGACCGCAGGCACGGACAGGCCGAAACCGACGGCCAGACTCAGGGCGGTATGCCGGATGGTGTTGCGCTTCATTGTGTCCCCTCCCACGGGTCGCATGTGTGCGGCACGGTGCCGCCCGAACGCAAGACTAGGGAGTGACGGCGGCGCGCGGCATCGTACCTTCGGACAATGGCCGCCGGTGCGCGGCCACGCCGACACTGCGCCCCATCTGGCCCGCGGGCCGCGGGTGGTGTGGGGCGACATGGACTTTCTGATCGTACTGGGCGCGCTGGTGTTCCTGATGGTGGTCGCCTACCGCGGCTACAGCGTGATCCTGTTCGCGCCGATCGCCGCACTCGGCGCGGTGCTGCTGACCGACCCCACGCTGGTCGCGCCGATGTTCACCGGCCTCTTCATGGACAAGATGGTCGGCTTTCTGAAGCTGTATTTCCCGGTGTTCCTGCTCGGCGCGGTGTTCGGCAAGGTCATCGAGCTGTCGGGTTTCTCGAAATCGATCGTCGCCGCGACCATCCGGCTGTTCGGGCCGAAGCAGGCGATGCTGTCGATCGTCGTGGTCTGCGCGCTGCTGACCTACGGCGGCGTGTCGCTGTTCGTCGTGGTGTTCGCGGTGTACCCGTTCGCCTCCGAGCTGTTCCGCCAGAGCGACATTCCCAAGCGGCTGATCCCGGGCACGATCGCGCTCGGCGCCTTCACCTTCACCATGGATGCCCTGCCCGGCACGCCGCAGATCCAGAACATCATTCCGACCTCGTTCTTCGGCACCGACGCCTGGGCGGCGCCGGTGCTGGGCACGATCGGTGGCGTCTTCATTCTCGCCATCGGCATGACGTATCTGGAGTGGCGCCGCCGCGCCGCGCTGCGTGCCGGCGAAGGCTACGGCGACCCGGCGACCCTGCTCAACGAACCTGCGCCGTTCGCCGGCGGCACGCTCGCCAATCCCCTGATCGCGCTGCTGCCGCTGGTGCTGGTCGGCGTGAGCAACATCGTGTTCACCCGCTGGATTCCGACCTTCTACGGCGAGAGCCACAGTTTTCTGCCGAGCGTGATCGGCGATCCCGCGCCTGTCGTGCAGGAAGTGTCGCGGATCGCGGCGATCTGGGCCGTCCAGGGCGCGCTGCTGGTCGGCATCCTCACCGTGCTGGCGTTCGCGTGGAAGCCGGTGCTGACCAGCTTCGCCGAGGGCACCAAGACCGCGATCAACGGTGCGTTGCTGGCCTCGATGAACACCGCATCCGAGTACGGCTTCGGCGCCGTCATCGCCGCGCTCCCGGGTTTCCTGCTGGTGACACGCGGGCTCGGCACGATTTCCGACCCGCTGGTCAACGAAGCGGTCACCGTGACCGCGCTCGCCGGTATCACCGGTTCGGCCTCCGGCGGCATGGGCATCGCGCTCGCGGCGATGTCGGAGACCTTCATCGCCAATGCGAACGCGGCCGGCATTCCGATGGAAGTCCTGCACCGCGTCGCGTCGATGGCCTCCGGCGGCATGGACACGCTGCCGCATAACGGCGCGGTGATCACCCTGCTCGCGGTGACCGGCCTGACCCATCGCCAGGCCTACAAGGACATCTTCGCGATCACCCTGATCAAGACCCTCGCGGTGTTCGTGATCATCGGCCTGTTCTACGCGACCGGCTGGGTCTGAAGGCCCGCGTCAGCGTTGCTGGCGCGCGAACTGCAGGATCGCCTGCACGGGCAACGCGCCGGACTGGCGCGCGACTTCGCGGCCGCCGCCGAACAGCACCAGCGTCGGGATGCTGCGGATATGGAATCGGCCTCCGAGTACCGGTTCGGCCTCGGTATCGACCTTGGCCAGCACGATCCGCGGCGCGAGCTGCGCGGCTGCCTGCTCGAACGCAGGCGCCATCGACAGGCACGGCCCGCACCACGGCGCCCAGAAGTCGACCAGCAGCGGCAGATCCGACTGCAGTGCGTGCGCGTCGAACGTGCCCGCGGTCAAGGTGATCGGGTGTGCCGGCAGCAGGACGGCCTGGCACTTGCCGCAGGTCGGTGCCTCCGACAGCCGTGCATGCGGCACGCGGTTGCGGGTGTGGCACTGCGGACAGGCGACGATGGCGGAATCGGTCATGGTGTTTTTCATTCCTGCTCAGCGTGCATGCGCGCGCGTCGATACGCGGACAAGGCGTCAGTCCGTGTCGGGGAGCAGGCGCGCGATCAGCGCCTCGTAGAGATCGGGCAGCGCTTCGAGGTCGGCGACGCGGATGTGCTCGTCGACCTGATGAATGCTCGCGTTGACCGGCCCGATCTCGATGCACTGCGCGCCCAGTGGCGCGATGAAGCGCGCATCCGAGGTGCCGCCGCCGGTGCTTTCTTCGGGCGCTGCGCCGGCGAACGTCGTCAGCACCTCGCGCGCCGCCACGCGCAGCGGGCCTTCGGGCGTATAGAACGGTTCGCCGCTGCGATGCCAAGCCAGCGTGTAGTCGAGTGCATGGCGATCGAGCAACGCCGCGATCTCGGTTTCCAGCTTCGGCGCATCCCAGTGCGGCGTGTAGCGCAGGTTGAACTGCACGGTCGCGGTGCCGGGAATGACGTTCGTCGCACCGGTGCCGGCGGCGATGTTGCTGATCTGCAGGCTGGTCGGCGGAAAGGATTCGAAGCCCTCGTCCCAACGCCGCGCGACGAGTTCGGCCAGCGCCGGTGCCGCGTCATGGATCGGATTGCGCGCCTTGTCCGGATAGGCCACGTGCCCCTGCACGCCGCGCACCGTCAGCGTGGCCGACAGACTGCCGCGACGACCGACGCGCAGCAGATCGCCCAGCGTCGACGTCGACGACGGCTCGCCGGTGATGCACCAGTCGATGCGTGTGCCGCGCTCCTCGAACGTCCGCGCGACGCGGCGCACGCCATCGATCGCATCGCCTTCTTCGTCCGAGGTCAGCAGCAGCGCGAGCGTGCCGGTGTGCTCGGGATGCGCAGCGACGAAGCGCTCGGCCGCGACGACGAAGGCGGCGACGCCACTCTTCATGTCCGCTGCGCCCCGGCCGTACAGCACACCGTCGCGGATATCGGGCGCGAACGGATCGGACGTCCACGCCTCGACCGGCCCGCTCGGCACGACATCGGTGTGGCCCAGCAGCACCAGCACCGGCGCGCCCTGCCCGTGCGTGGCCCAGAGATTGTCGACCTCGCCATGGCGCATCGACTCGATCGCGAAGCCTGCGGCCTGCAGGCGCGCGGCGATCAGCGCCTGGCAGCCGGCATCGTCGGGCGTGACCGATTTGCGTGCGATCAGGTCACGGGTGAGATCGAGAACAGCTGACATGGGCGGACACACCTGAAGTCACGAGAAATCGGAACTGAGGAAGCGCGCTTGTACTCGCATCCCTTTTTGAGAGTGCGCGATGCGGCTCGACCAGGAACGCGTCATCGCGCGCAAGCGCGCTCCCACCAGGGTACTCAATCGATACCGAAGCGCTTCTTGAAGCCGTTGTCGCTGAAACCCTGACTGATCTCACCGTCATCCGTCACGACCAGCGGACGCCGGATCAGCTGCGGATACTCGCGCAGCAACAACTTCCACTCCGCATCACTGGCCGCGGCCTTGCGGTTGTCCGGCAGCTGCCGCCAGGTCGTCGAGGATTTGTTGACTATCGCCTCGAAGCCGCCGAGCTTGCCGGCCCATTCGACCAGCGTCTCCGGCGTCGGCTTGGCATCGCGGTAATCGACGAACGTGTGCGCGACGCCGAAGCAGTCGAGCCACTTCGTCGCCTTCTTGCAGGTGTCGCAGTTCTTGAGGCCGTAGACGGTGGTCATCGCAGCTCCAGTGCTTCTGTTCTAAGCCCCTCTCCCTCTGGGAGAGGGGCTGGGGCGAGGGCAACCTTTCGCGTGATGTTCCGCAAAGCGAGAACTCAGTCCGCCAGACCGCGCAGCAGATCATTGACGCTGGTCTTGCTGCGGGTCTTCTCGTCGACCTGCTTGACGATCACCGCGCAGTAGAGCGAATGCGAGCCATCCTGCGCCGGCAGCTGACCGGACACGACGACGCTGCCCGGCGGCACGTAGCCATAGCTGACTTCGCCGGTCGCGCGGTTGTAGATGCGGGTCGACTGGCCGAGGAACACGCCCATGCCGATGACGCTGTGGTGGCCGACGACGACGCCTTCGACGACTTCCGAACGCGCGCCGATGAAGCAGTGGTCTTCGATGATCGTGGGACTGGCCTGCAGCGGTTCGAGTACGCCGCCGATACCGGCGCCGCCCGACAGATGCACGTGCTTGCCGATCTGCGCGCAGGAGCCGACGGTCGCCCAGGTGTCGACCATCGTGCCTTCGCCGACGTAGGCGCCGATGTTGACGAAGCTCGGCATCAGCACGACATCGCGGCCGAAGTAGGTGCCGCGGCGCACGGCCGCACCCGGCACCACGCGCACGCCGGCGGCCTTGAACTTGGCTTCGTCATAGCCGGCAAATCGCGGCTCGACCTTGTCCCAGAACGGCGCCGGCTGCGCATCGACGACGGCCATGTCGTTGGTGCGGAAATACAGCAGCACCGCTTTTTTCAGCCACTCGTTGACCTGCCAGCCGCCGTTGCCATCGGGTTGGGCAACGCGTAGTTCGCCCGACTCCAGGCCCTGCATCGCCTGCTCGACGGCCGGTTTGACGGCGTCACCGATCTCGGCGGCGGTCAGTTCGGCGCGACGCGCGAACGCATCTTCGATGGTGGTCTGCAGGGCTTGGGTCATGGCGGGACTTCGTGGGGGAAAAACGGGGCGTTATCGTGCCACGTCGCCGTCGATCGAGGCGAGCAGCGCGGTACGCAATGCGTCCTGCGCGTCGTCGTCGAGCAGGCGACCGGCGCTGTCGCTGAGCCGGAACACGTCCTCGACGCGTTCGCCGAACGTCGCCACCCGCGCGTCGTGCACGCGCACGCCGTGCTGGCGCAGTTCGTGGGCGACATCGGCCAGCAGGCCGGGACGATCGGTGCAGACGAGGCTGAAGACGGTATGCCGGCCATCGGCGCTGGCATTGAATTCGATACGCGGCGGCACGCGGAAATGGCGCAGATGTCGCGGCTGCGCGCGACGTGCGGGGCGCAGATCCAGCGACCCGGTCAGCACCGTCGTGAGCTTGCGTTCGATCGAGGCGAGTTCGAGGCTCTGCCGCGTATCCGCCGGCAGCACCTGGAACACGTCGAAGATCGTGCCGCCCGGCCCGTCCAGCGCGCGCGCCTGCTGGATCACCAGGCCGAGGCGATCGAGGGTGATGACGATGGCCGAGAACAGCCCGTCGCGATCGGGCGAATGCACGAAGACTTCCAGCGCCTGCGCGCCTGCGGCGAGCCGGCGCACGCGCACGACGACATCGCCGTCGACGGTGTCGCGCAGGCCGAGCGCCTGCCACACCACCTGGTCGGCACGACCGCGCAGGAAACTCTCCTGCGGAATCCGGGTGAACAGCGCATCGGCTTCGGTGTCCTCGACGCCGTGCGCCGACAGCAGGCCGCGCGCGCGATCGCGCGCCTCGGCGATGCGCTCGACGGCGGCCACCGGATTCTCCAGTCCGCGCCGCAGCGCCAGCCGCGTCGCGCTGCGCAGATCGGTCAGCAGGCGGTCCTTCCATGCGTTCCACAGCTTCGGCGAGGTGCCGGCGATGTCGGCGCAGGTCAGCAGATAGAGATAGTCCAGGCGCTCGCGATCCGCGACCTCGGCCGCGAACTTGTGGATCACCGCCGGATCGGAGATGTCGAGCTTCTGCGCGCTGGTCGACATCAGCAGATGGCGCTTGACCAGCCATTCGACGAGTGCGGTGTCGGTCTCGCCGAGGCCATGGCCTTCGCAGAATTCGCGCGCATCCACCGCGCCGAGCTCGGAATGGTCGCCGCCGCGGCCCTTGGCAATGTCGTGGAACAGGCCGGCGATGAGCAGCAGCTCCGGTTTGCGCAGCTGCGGCCAGACTTCGTGCGCGCTGGAAAAACGCTCGTCCGGCGCCTCCGACGCGAAACTGGCGATGTTGCGCAGCACGGCGAGCGTGTGCTGATCCACCGTGTAGACGTGGAACAGGTCGAACTGCATGCGACCGGTGACGTTCGCGAACTCGGGAATCCACACGCCCAGCACGCCCAGACGCGCCATGCGTTCGAGCGTGCGCACCGGAATCGGCCCGCGCAGCAGGCCAAGGAACTGCTCGCGCAGCCCGGTCGACGCGGTGCGCCACGACGGCAGCGCATGCAGCGATTCGGCCAGCGCACGCGCCGTCTGCGAATGCAGGCCGCGCAGTTCCTGGTGATCGGCCCACATCGCGAACAGGTCGAACACGCGGGCGATGTCGCCGCCCGGCCACACGTCGTCGCGCGCGACGAGATAACCGCGCTGGCTGCCGAACTCGGCATCGAGCGGCTGCAGCGTGCCCTCGCCTTCGATCTGCTCCTCGAAGCGTTGCAGCATGCGCTCGCTGATGCGCTGGACCACCGACGCGCTGCGGTAGAACTCCTGCATCATCTTTTCGACCAGCGGATTGTCCGCCGCCTCGACGTGATGCAGCCGCGCGGCCAGTGCTTTCTGGTAGTCGAACCGCAGACGTTCTTCGGCCTTGCCGGCCACCAGATGGAGACCGAAGCGCAGGCGCGACAGCGTGCGCCGTTCGCGCTCGAGCGTCGCGTGTTCGTCCACGCCGAGCTGGCCCAGCGCGATCAGTTCCTCGGTGCCGTAGACGCCCAGCACGCGCCGCGCCATCCAGCGCAGGTTGTGCACGTCGCGCAGGCCGCCGGGGCCGTCCTTGATGTTGGGTTCGAGGTTGTCGGCCGTGTCGCCGAAGCGCGCGTGGCGCATCTCGAGTTCGCGGCGCTTGGCGTGGAAGAAATCGTCCGCCGGCCAGACCTTCGTATCGGCGATCGCGTCCATCAACGCACGCACCTCGCCGATGTTGGCCAGCAGCGGGCGCGCCTCCAGCAGCGCGGTCAGCACGGTCACGTCCTCCGCGGCGCGCGTGCACTCCTCGAAGCTGCGCACCGCGTGGCCCACCGGCAATCCGAAGTCCCACAGCAGCGCGAGCATGCGGCCCAGGGCTTCGGCATGCTCGGCCTGCGCCTCGGAGGTCGCGATGACGAGCAGATCGATATCGGAATGCGGAAACAGTTCGCCGCGGCCGTAACCGCCGACCGCGAACAGCGCCAGCGGCGCATCGCCGGGAATGCAACGCGCCCAGGCCTTGCGCACCCAGCCGTCGACGGCATTGGCGCGCGCGGCGAGCAGACGGTCGATGTGCTGCCCCGCGTCGAAGCCCTGTGCCAGACGCGCGTCGTGGGTGGCGAGCGCGGCACGCGCCTCCGCCACCCATGCCATGTCGTCGCCGTCGGCGCCGGGGACCTGGGGAGCGGTGCGCTCGCCCACGTCAGAGAAAGGCGTCGTTGTCGTCGCCGGGGATGCGGGTCAGCACGTCCACGCCGTCGGCGGTGACCGCGACCGTGTGCTCCCACTGCGCGGACAGCTTCCGGTCCTTGGTGACGACGGTCCAGCCGTCGGGCAGCACCTTGGTGAAGCGCGTGCCCTCGTTGATCATCGGCTCGATCGTGAAGGTCATGCCTTCCTTGAGCACGACGCCGGCGCCCGGCGTGCCGTAATGCAGCACCTGCGGTTCGTCGTGGTAGACCTTGCCGATGCCGTGGCCGCAGTACTCGCGCACCACGCTGAAACGCTCGGCCTCGGCATACTTCTGGATCGCGTGACCCACATCGCCCAGCGTCGCGCCCGGCTTCACTTCACGGATGCCGCGCCACATCGCCTCGCGCGTCACCTCGACCAGGCGCCGCGCCATCACCGACGGGGTGCCGACGAAGTACATGCGGCTGGTGTCGCCGTGCCAGCCGTCCTTGATCACGGTGACATCGATATTGATGATGTCGCCGTCCTTGAGGACCTTGCCGTCGTTCGGAATGCCGTGGCAGATGACGTTGTTGGCCGAGATGCACGTCGTCTTGGGATAACCCTTGTAGCCGACGTTGGCCGGAATCGCGCCCTGCACCCGGATGATGTGGTCGTAGCAGATGCGGTCCAGTTCCTCGGTCGTCACACCCGGCTTCACATGCGGGGCGACGATCTGCAGCACCTCGGCGGCCAGCCGGCCGGCCACGCGCATCTTCTCGATTTCTTCGGGCGTCTTGGTGTGGATACTCATGCCGCCATTATCGCCGAATCCGCCACTTCCCGGCCACAGGACCGGCGGAACGGTGTTGATCTACCGCGACAGGATCCCACTCATCAGCTATGCGGCGGTGATCGCGCTGGCCCGGCACCTCACACCGGTTCGGTTGAGGCCCCCACACCCGCTGCGTATCACCCTTGATAGGCCTCGCTTTTGCGGTTGGCGATGCCCGCGACGCCCCGGACCAGCACAATTGCCTCCCGCAGGCCGGCGGCGTATCATCGGCGGCTGCCCGGAGTACCGGGTCGCCAATGCCGGGCGTCACCGGCAAATCCACACCTGCCGCAACAGCCCGTGCCGGGGTGCCTCGCAAGAGGTTCGGTCACGGAGGCGACAGGGAGGCTCAACCCCGGAACCACTGCCCCGCCACGCGCGGCGCAACCGCCCATACCTTCCCGCGGCGGCCGGTTCCACTGTCAGGAGTTCCACCATGCCCCAGATCACCATGCGCCAGATGCTCGAAGCCGGCGTCCATTTCGGCCACCAGACCCGTTACTGGAACCCGAAGATGGGTCCGTACATCTTCGGCGCGCGCGGCAAGATCCACATCATCAATCTCGAGAAGACCGTTCCGCTGTTCAACGACGCGATGAACTTCATCTCGGGCATCGCGCAGAAGCGCGGCATGATCCTGTTCATCGGCACCAAGCGCAGCGCCCGCGAAGCGATCCGCGAAGAAGCCGAGCGTTGCGGCATGCCGTTCATGACCCAGCGCTGGCTCGGCGGCACGCTGACCAACTTCGCGACGGTGAAGAAGTCGGTGTCGCGTCTGAAGGAACTGGAAGCGGCCGAGACCGACGGCACGTTCGAGAAGCTGGTCAAGCACGAAGTGCTGGGCCTGCGCCGCGAGCGCGAGAAGCTGGAAGCCTCGCTGGGCGGCATCAAGGAAATGAACCGTCTGCCCGACGCGCTGTTCGTCATCGACATCGGCCATGAAGACATCGCCATCAAGGAAGCCAAGAAGCTCGGCATCCCGGTGATCGCGGTCGTCGACACGAACTACGATCCGGCCCTGGTCGACTACGCGATCCCGGGCAACGACGACGCCATCCGCGCCGTGCAGCTGTACGCGAACGCCGCGGCCGATGCCGTGCTGGAAGGCAAGGCGGCGACCCCGAGCGCGGCGACCGTGCGCGAGGAAGAGTTCGCAGAAGGCGGCGAGAAGCCGGCCCGCGCGCCGCGCGGCAAGAAAGCCGACGACGCCGCTGCCGCAGCACCCGCGGCCGAGTAATCGCCGCGACATGCGCACCGTCCATGCTGGACGGTGCGCGCATCACGCCATGCGCGGTTGGCTGCGCCATCGGCGTCGATTCCGTGAGGCGGGCCCCTGCCCGCACGACAATCCCCGAATTCAGAGGTCTCCAATGGAAATCACCGCATCCCTGGTCAAGGAACTGCGCGAGCGCACCGGCGCCGGCATGATGGAATGCAAGAAGGCGCTCAGCGAAACCGGCGGCAACATCGACGCCGCCGCCGAGGCGCTGCGCAAGTCCGGTCTGGCCAAGGCCGACAAGAAGGCCGACCGCGTCGCCGCCGAAGGCCGCATCGCGGCTGCGCAGAACGACAGCGTCGCCGTGCTGGTCGAGATCAACTCCGAGACCGACTTCGTCGCCAAGGATGACAACTTCCTGCGCTTCACCGACGTCGTCGCCCAGACTGCGTTGGCGTCCGGCGCTGCCGATGCCGACGCACTGAAGGCCGCCAAGGTCGAGTCCGGCGAGACGATCGAAGAGATCCGCGCCGCGGTCATCGCCAAGGTCGGCGAGAACCTGCAGATCCGTCGTCTGGTCCGCGTCGAAAGCACGAACAACGTGGCGGCCTACGTCCACGGTGGCCGTATCGGCGTGCTGGTCGAGCTCAAGGGTGGCGATGTCGAGCTGGCGCGCGGCCTGGCGATGCACGTCGCCGCGATGAACCCGCCCTACAACAAGACGAGCGACGTGCCGACCGAGTTCGTCGAGAAGGAAAAGGAAATCGAGCTGGCCAAGATGTCCGAGAAGGACAAGAGCAAGCCGGCCGACATCCTCGAGAAGATCATCAGCGGCAAGATCAACAAGATCGTCAACGAGGTCACGCTCTACGGCCAGCCCTACGTGCTCGACACCGACAAGACCGTCGAAGCCGTGCTCAAGGCCGCCGGTGCCGAAGTGATCGGCTTCCAGCGTCTGGCCGTCGGCGAAGGCATCGAGAAGGTGGTCGAGGATTACGCCGCCGAAGTGATGAAGCAGGCTGGTCTGGCCTGATCGATCACCGCGCATCCGTTCGACGCTGCGGCGTCGACGGTGTGGCCTGATCCGCAAACGCGCCCGCAAGGGCGCGTTTCTTTTTGCGTGTGCGTCGGAAACACAGCGGGAAGCGTGCTGATGACGCCGGATGGAGGGACCGCACGCCAGCGCGTTGTCCGTCGCGTGTCGCGGGCGCACCGCAACGTCGATTTGGCGGCGCTCCGACGTCAGAGTGATTGCTGCTGCCGACTCCAGTCACAGGGCGGCGGCGACTGCATCCCCCCGATACGTCTCGCGGCAGATCGGGGAACACCGCGTCGAAGCACGCGGATACGAAAACGCCCGGCGGAACCGGGCGTCTCCATCGCCGCGTGACGACGTGCGTTACTCCAGCTCGCGAACGCCAAGTTCCTGGAGTGCATTGCGCATCAGCACGGCCGCCGGCTCGCTGAGCTTCTCGTTGTCGAGCGCGTAGCGGATCGTCGCCTCGATCAAACCCAGATGGGTGCCGCAGTCGAAACGGACGCCCTTGAAGCGATACGCGTGCACCGGCTGCTCGGCGAGGAGCGCCGCGATCGCGTCCGTCAGCTGGATCTCGCCACCCGCGCCCGGCCTGGTGTTTTCGAGCAATTCGAAGATGCGGCCATCGAGCACGTAGCGACCGACCACGGCCAGCGTGCTGGGGGCATCCTCGGGCTTGGGCTTCTCGACCATCGCATTGATGCGCCCATGGCGGCCCTCAAACGCGTCGGTCGCCACGATGCCGTAGCTGGCGGTCTGCTCGCGCGCTACGTCCTGCACGGCGATCATGCTCGCGCCGGTGGCCTCGTGCGCATCCGCCATCTGACGCAGCGCGCCCACGCCATTCCGGTTCCACAGCAGGTCGTCCGGCAGCATCACCGCGAACGGCTCGTCGCCGATGACCGCACGTGCGCACAGCACGGCATGACCAAGACCGCGCGCTTCGGGCTGGGTGACGAAGATCGCCTGCACGCCGTCAGGCAGAGGACGGCGGACCTTCTCCAGAAGTTCGTGCTTGCCCGCCGCTTCGAGGCGATCCTCGAGCTCGTACGCCTTGTCGAAATAGTCGCCGATCGCGTGTTTGTATCGGTTGGTCACGAAGACGAGGGTGTCGCAGCCCGCCTCGATCGCCTCGTCCACCGCGTACTGGATCAGGGGCCGATCGACGATCGGCAGCATCTCCTTGGGTACCGTCTTGGTCGCCGGCAGGAAGCGTGTCCCGAGTCCTGCAACGGGAAACACCGCCTTGCGGATCCTCTGCGTCATGTATGTCTCGCGTGTCGTGGGGGGAACGCGACGATCGTCGCACCTTCGTTGTGTGTGGACCGCGATTGCAGCGGCGCGAACTCTGGCACCGCTTCGCGCAACGAGGCGGCCAGCAAGTCCAGGTCGTAGCGTGCGACGCCGTCCGACAGTTTCACCAAGGCGGAGGCGAGCCGCTCCGCATGCACGGTGCGTGCTTCGGCAAGCAGGATCTTCGGATGCGTGGTCGGGCGGTACCGTTCGTCCGCGTGGAACAGGGTTTCGTGCAGCTTCTCGCCCGGACGCAGACCGGAATAGACGATCGCGACATCGTGGTCAGGGTGCTTGCCCGCCAGGCGGATCATCTGCTCGGCCAGCAGGCGGATCGATACCGGCTCGCCCATATCGAGCGTGTAGACCGCCTGCGCCGAGCCGATCGCCACCGATTGCATGATCAGCTGGCAGGCCTCTGGAATCGTCATGAAATAGCGGGTGACCTCGGGATCGGTCACGGTGACCGGCCCGCCGCGACGGATCTGCTCGCGGAACAACGGCACGACGCTGCCGGCCGAATCGAGCACGTTGCCGAATCGCACGGTGATGAAATCAGTGGACGAACCGCCTGCCAGGTCCTGACACACCATTTCGGCCAGACGCTTGGTCGCACCGAGCACGTTGACCGGATCGACCGCCTTGTCCGTCGAAATCAGCACGAAGGTGCCGACGTTGTGCTCGATTGCCGCCGTGGCGACCGCGCGCGTCGCCAGGACGTTGTTGCGCACGCCCTCACGCAGCTGCGCCTCGAGCACCGGCACCTGCTTGTAAGCCGCGGCATGGAATACCGCATCCGGCGCGGATAACCGCATGGCATGTTCGATCACCGCGGTATCGCCGCAGTCGCCCAAGACCGGGACCAGGGTGATCCGCGGGAAATCACGACGCAGCTCGCTCTCGATCCGGGTCAGGGCGAGCTCGTCCATCTCCACCAGCGCGATCTGAGCAGTTCCGTTTCGCGCGCACTGGCGGCACAGCTCGGAACCGATCGATCCACCTGCGCCCGTCACTAGCACGCTGCGGCCGCGCAACCAGGACCGAATCGCCTTCCAGTCGGGCATGACCGGTTTGCGACCCAGCAGGTCTTCGATCGCGACTTCCTTGAGTTCGCCTGGAAGCGATCGGCCTTCGAGCAGATCGTCGAGCTTGGGCACTGTGCGGAACGGCAGACTGGTGCGCTCGCACGCTTCGACGACCTTGCGCATCGCCGCCGCATCCGCCGATGGCATCGCGATGACCAGCAGCTTTGCGGCCGTTTCCGGCGCAACCTGCTCGACCTCACTGATACGTCCCAGCACCGGCACGCCCTGCAACTGGCTGCCACGCAGCTTGGGTGCGTCGTCGAGGAAGCCGACCGGGTCATAGGCACCCGTGCGTCGCAGGTCCCGCACCAGCGTTTCGCCCGCCTGTCCGGCGCCCAGGATCAGCACCCGGACCGCGGACTGGCTGGTCCGTGTCATGCCGTGATCCTTCCACGCGCGATACAGCAGGCGCGGCATCCCCAGCAAGGCTGCGAGCAGCAGCGGATACGTGATCAGGACGGTCCGCGGCACCAGATTGAGCCGGTTGTAGACGAACAGCACCAGCATGATCGTGAGCAGGCCCAGGACGGAGGCCTTCACGATGTTCATCAGATCGGGAACGCTTGCGAATCGCCAGACGCCGCGATACAGGCCGACGCGCCAGAAGATCAGGCCCTGCGCGAACAGGATCAGCGCGATCTCGGGCGACCAGAATGCGAATGTCGGCGAGCTTTCCATCACCGAGTGACGGAACTGGTGGAGGCCGATCCAGCACAGCCAGACCATGGTCAGATCGTGCAGCACCACGGCCACACGAGGCCCCAGGACGCCGATCCTGGCCTTGAGGTCAATCATCCAGCCGCTTCCTTACGACAGGCGCATCCGGCGCGTATGCCGGATACGGAAAATGAGCCAGATGGTGACACCGAGCAGATACCACGTGGCGAAGGCTCCGATGATAACGGGTTGCGGCGCGCCTGCGATCGAAATGGCGACCAGAATCGACAGCAACGTCCAGGCGGCATAGCCACCTGTCACAACGGCGTGGCTGTGCCCCGCCTGCACGCACCGCTGGTACACATGCTGTACATGCGGCGTCCACCACCGTTCGCCGCGGATGATGCGGGACAGCAATGTCAAAGCCGCGTCAATCAGGAAGGCGCTGAGGGGGAGCAGCCACGGCAGCAAAGTTATCGGATCAGGTGCCGGAGCGAACGCGATCAGGCAGGCCGCGAGCAATCCCAATGCGCCGCTGCCGACGTCACCCAGAAAGATCCGCGCGGTGGGGAAATTGAACGGCAGGAAGCCTGCACAGGCCGCAGCGACGATGCAGGTCAGGATTGCGCCCTCGCCCGCCAGCCCGAGCAGCAGGAATCCCAACGCGACGAGGATCATCTGCGTCGCGGCCAGACCGTTGATCCCGTCCATGAAGTTCCAGACGTTGATCAGGCCCAGCGCAAGCACCATGACCACGATCGCCCACCATGGAGGCTGCCCGGCCCACGCAACGCCGACGGCGAGCAGCGCGGCGGCGAGGAGATGCACCGCCAGCCGCCCCCAAGGGGACAGCGGGCGGTGGTCGTCGAGCCAGCCGATCGCGGCGACCAGCGCGAGGCCGCAGGCGCCGGACAGGAACACGGGCGACAGGCTCTTGCCCGCGATGCCCAGCCAGATCATCGCAGGCAGCACGACCGCGACGATCGCGATACCGCCACCCCGCGGCGTCGCCACCGTGTGGCTGCGACGCTCGCCGGGCGCATCGACCAGTTGCCGGGCCAGCGCGTAACGACGCGCCAGCGCCGTCAATGCGAGCGCGGCCAGACACGCAGCGACACATAGCGTCGCGATCAAGGACAGCGGTGCCGGCACTCAGACCACAGCGTAGTTGAGCAGCGGCTTGATCGTGCCCCACTCCTTGCAGCTGGGGCATTGCCAGTGGTGGCTGCGCGCACCGAAACCGCACTGCTTGCAGCGATAGCTGGGATTGCGCACCAGCAGCTGCTCGGTGATCAGGCGCAGCTCCTGCAGCGTGCCGACATGGTCGACGCCGTCGGCCAACGTCAGATCGATCAGGGCCGCTTCGCCGCGCACCGACGGGCGATCCTTGAGCTGGCGCGCGAGGTAGGTGCGCGCCGCGTGCACGCCCTCCTCCTGCTCGACCAGGCGCGTCAGCGCCAGGACCGGCGCGACACCCTTGTAGTGCTCGGTCATCTGCGACAGGAAGTTGCGCGCGCCAGGCACGTCGCCGACGCGTTCGTACGCCGCCAGCAGTGGCGCGAGGATCTCGGGCAGGAAGTCCGTGTCGTGACGCGCGGCGCGCTCGAACGCGCGGATCGCGGCCTGATCGTTGCCGGCATCGATCTCGATGCGTCCTTCCAGGATACCGGCGCGCACCGAGCCCGAATCCGCCGCGTACGCACGCTGGACCGCGCTGCGCGCCGCATCCGTGTCCCCGGCCGAACGCAGGCGGTCGGCGAGCTCGCACTCGAACTGTGCGATCAGCTTGCCCATCGGCTCGCCCGTCGCGGTCTCGTAGCGCGTGGCGTTCTCGATGGCCTTCGGCCAGTCGCGTTCCGACTGGTAGATGCCGATCAGATGCCGCAGCGCCTGCGGCGCACGCTGGTCGATCCGCGCGAGATCAGAGAACACCGTCTCCGCGCGATCGAGCAGACCGGACTTCATGTAGTCCTCGCCCAGCGCGAGCAGCGCCTGGACTTTCTGCTGGTCGTTGAGATCAGGCCGCTGCACCAGCCCCTGGTGCAGGCGGATCGCGCGATCGACTTCGCCGCGGCGCCGGAACAGATGCCCGAGCGCGACCTGGGTTTCGAAGGTGTCCTTGTCGAGCTCCGCGATGTGCAGGAACAGTTCGATCGCCTTGTCCGGCTGCTCGTTGAGCAGATAGTTCAGGCCGCGGAAATACGTCGTCGACAGACGGCTGACCTGGGTATCGCTGTGGCGCTCGCCGCCGCGGCGACCGATCACCCAGCCACTGAGGGCCGCGATCGGCAGCAACAGGAAGAACCAGAACCACTCGGTCACAAACGCCATGGATCACGCTCCATCGATGGATCGGCCGCGAACGCGCGACCCGGGCCGGCGATGGACATCACGGCGCGATGCGCGCCCCGCCGACGGTGCGTCGACGATCCTACCCGCTTGCCGATCCTGCACGCCAACCATGCGGCGATCCGCAGGTGCGTGGAAAAGAAAATGGGACCGCCGTGTGGCGGTCAGTCTTCGGCCGGCATCGGCTGTACGTCGCTGACGCGATCGCGCAGTTCCTTGCCCGGCTTGAAATGCGGCACGTGCTTGCCCGGAAGCGCGACGGCATCGCCGGTCTTCGGGTTGCGTCCGGTGCGCGGCGGACGGAAATGCAGCGAGAAGCTGCCGAAGCCACGGACCTCGATCCGATCGCCGGCCGCCAGTGCGCCGCCCATCATCTCGAGCATGGCCTTGACCGCAAGGTCGACGTCCTCGCCCTTGAGATGCGCCTGACGCTGGGTCAGCAGTTCGATGAGTTCCGACTTTGTCATGTCTCGTTCTAGCAGATGCGACAGCGCCGACCCGGGGGAGCCCCGGGCCGGCGCCGGATGGGCTTACTCGCCCTTGTTGCCCAGCTGCTCGCGCAGCAGCGCGCCCAGCTTGGTGGTGCCGCTCGATGCTTCCGAAGCCTGCTTGTTGTACTCGGCCAGGGTCTCGGCGGTTTCCGCCTCGTCCTTCGCCTTGATCGACAGCTGCAGGACGCGGGTCTTGCGGTCGACGCCGAAGTACTTGGCTTCGATTTCCTGACCGACCTTCAGGTGCTGGCTGGCATCGTCGATGCGCTGGTCGCTGATGTCACGCGCCTGCACATAGCCTTCCACGCCTTCACCCAGGTCCACGACAGCGCCCTTGGCATCGACTTCCTTGACGGTGCCAGTGACCTTCGAACCGCGCGGCGTGGTCGCCATGAACTGACCCATCGGGTCCTGCTCGAGCTGCTTGACGCCCAGCGAGATGCGCTCGCGCTCCGGATCGACCGCCAGCACGACGGCTTCGACGGTGTCGCCCTTCTTGAACGCGCGTGCCACGTCTTCGCCGGTGGAGTTCCACGCGATGTCCGACAGGTGGATCAGGCCGTCGATACCGCCGTCCAGGCCGATGAAGATGCCGAAGTCGGTGATCGACTTGATCTGGCCGTCGACCTTGTCGCCCTTCTTGTGGATGGCCGCGAAGGTCTCCCACGGGTTCGAGGTGACCTGCTTGATGCCCAGCGAGATGCGGCGACGCTCTTCGTCCACGTCGAGCACCATGACCTCGAGCTCGTCACCGACCTGCACCACCTTGGACGGGTTGACGTTCTTGTTGGTCCAGTCCATTTCGGACACGTGCACCAGACCTTCGACGCCCGGCTCGATCTCGACGAACGCGCCGTAATCGGTGACGTTGGAGACCTTGCCGAACACGCGGGTGTTGGACGGGTAACGGCGGGCGATGTTGTCCCACGGATCCTCGCCCAGCTGCTTCAGGCCGAGGCTGACGCGGTTGCGCTCGCGGTCGTACTTGAGCACGCGGACGTCGAGCTCTGCGCCCACTTCCACGACTTCGGACGGATGGCGCACGCGCTTCCAGGCCATGTCGGTGATGTGCAGCAGGCCGTCGATGCCGCCGAGGTCCACGAATGCGCCGTAGTCGGTCAGGTTCTTGACGACGCCCTTGAGCACCGCGCCCTCGACCAGCTTCTCCATCAGCTGCTCGCGCTCTTCCGAGTGCTCGCTCTCGACGACTGCGCGACGCGAGACGACAACGTTGTTGCGCTTGCGGTCCAGCTTGATCAGCTTGAACTCGAGTTCCTTGCCCTCGAGGTACACCGGGTCACGGACCGGACGCACGTCGACCAGCGAACCCGGCAGGAATGCGCGGACGTCCTTGATGTCGACGGTGAAGCCGCCCTTGACCTTGCCGCTGATGCGGCCGGTGATGGTTTCGTTCTTCTCGAGCGCTTCTTCCAGCTCGTCCCACACCATGGCGCGCTTGGCCTTCTCGCGAGACAGCACGGTCTCGCCGAAGCCGTTCTCGAGCGAGT
Source organism: Luteimonas flava (assembly GCF_036584485.1). Classification (NCBI taxonomy): domain Bacteria; kingdom Pseudomonadati; phylum Pseudomonadota; class Gammaproteobacteria; order Lysobacterales; family Lysobacteraceae; genus Luteimonas; species Luteimonas flava. Next base: position 1,485,451 of record NZ_JAZHBM010000001.1, read on the forward strand.
CCAGCGCCACCTTGACGGTGTCGCCTTCCGCGACGTCGATCTCGCCGGCGTCGTTACGGAACTGTTCGATCGGCACGATGCCTTCCGACTTCAGGCCGGCGTTGATCACGACGACGTCGGTGCGGACCTGCACGACGACACCGGTGACGATGGAGCCCGGCTTGAGCTTGGCCAGATTGGTCTGACTGGCTTCGAACAGTTCTGCGAATGATTCGGTCATTGGTAGATACCTGGTTGACTCAGACTGCGTGGCGGCGCTTGTCAGCGCGGAATGCCGGCAGTCCACCCGTTGGTCGGCCGTCGCGGGATTGCAGGGCCGTGAGTGTTGAGGTGAATGGACCGGCGACCGGAACGATTCCGGACACCGACATGGGTGCAGCGATACAGCGGTGGCACATCACACATTCAACAACGCCGAAGCGGCCCGGAGCGGACCACCGCGGCTTGCAGCGCACGCCCGACCGAGTAACCGGTCAGACGTTACGTGCGGGGAGCAACGCGAGCACCCGTTCGACGACGGCCTCGATGCCCTGACCGGTGGTGTCGATCCGGACGGCGTCTTCGGCCGGCCGCAACGGCGCCACCGCACGGTTGGCATCGCGGGCGTCGCGGGCGAGGATCTCGCGCAGCAGACCGTCCATTGTCACCGAAACCCCCTTGTTCTTCAACTGCTTATAGCGCCGGTCCGCCCGCTCCTCGGCGCTCGCGGTCAGGAACACCTTCCAGCCCGCATCCGGGAAGATCACCGTGCCCATGTCGCGGCCATCGGCGACCAGGCCAGGCGCCACCCTGAATGCACGTTGCCGGTCCTTGAGCGCGGCGCGGACTTCCGGAATCGCGGCGATCGCGGAGGCGGCAGCGCCCGCGGTTTCGGTCCGCAGCTCGTCGGTGGCGTCGTGGCCGTTGACCAGCACCCGCAGCTCGTCGCCGCTCTCGTCGAAGGCGATGGTGGTGTCGAAGGTGCAGCGCACCAGGGCGCCGCCGTCGTCGAGATCCAGATCGGCCCAGCCCGCCGCCACGCCGACCGCGCGATACAGCGCGCCCGAATCGAGATAATGCCAACCCAGCTGCTGCGCGACCGCGCGGCTGATGGTGCCCTTGCCGGAACCCGAAGGCCCGTCGATCGTCAAAACCGGCACCGTCGCCGTCATCTGCATCTCCTGCGCCGGGGCGATGTCCGCGGGCGAACACCCAAGCGCTTGAATCGTGGGGGAAAGAGCCGCTAGAATAGCCGGCTTGCTGTTCGTATCCCATCCCAGAGGTTCACCATGAAGGTCCTGTCGTCCCTGAAGTCGGCGAAGACCCGCCACCGCGATTGCAAGGTAGTGCGTCGCCGCGGCAAGGTCTTCGTGATCTGCAAGTCCAACCCGCGTTTCAAGGCGCGTCAGCGCTAAGACGCGTTGCTGCCGCGCGAGCGGTGTGCACGCGAGAAAGGCCGCAGCGATGCGGCCTTTCTTCGTTTGGGATGCCCGCCGTTCCGTCTCGGCATCACCATCGCGCGAATTCTGCTACACAGGCGCGTGCGCCGTCGCGGCGCCCTCGTCATCCATTGCTGTCCTGCCCAGGAGTCACTGCCATGTCGCGTTCCTTCGCTTCGATCCTTGCAGGCGCCGCGCTGAGCTGCGCGCTGCTCGCCAGCCTGCCCGCTTCCGCAGACACGCTGCTCGTCGACCGCACCAAGCAGGCCACCACCGGCGTGCCGACGCGCGGCATGTCGATGGCCGATGTCGAAGCCCGCTTCGGCGTGCCGACCGAGCGCATGGATCCGCGTGGCGGCCAGAAGCGCCAGTGGCCGACGATCAACCGCTGGGTGTATCCCACCTTCACCGTCTATTTCGAGCGGAACCGGGTCATCGACACCGTCGCCAACCGCGCCACGGCGTCGGAGATCGGCCCCAAGCCCGCCATCCGTTGAGTCCATGACCGAACACGCATTGCGCTTCCCCGCGGAGTGGGAACCCCAGTCCGCGATCCTGATCGCCTGGCCGAACGAAGACACCGACTGGGCCGCGCGCCTGGGCGAGGTCGAAGACACCTACATCGCGCTGGTCGCGGCGATCACCCGCTTCCAGCCGGTCGTGATCTGCGTGCCGGACGAGGACATCCAGAGCTACGCCTACGTGCGTCTGGCATCGAACCGCATCGACATGACGCGCGTGCGTTTCGTCGAAGCGGCCTACGACGACACCTGGCTGCGCGATTCCGGCCCGATCTCGCTGCGCCATGGCGATGACGCATTCGTGCTCAACGATTTCCGCTTCACCGGTTGGGGCGGCAAGTTCGATGCGAGCCGGGACGATCTGCTGGTCGGCCATCTGCACGGCGCCGGCGTGTTCGCCGGCGAGGCGCAGCGACGCGAGATCGACTTCGCACTCGAGGGCGGCGCGATCGAAACCGACGGTGCCGGTACGCTGCTGACCACCTGGCGCTGCCTGCACGAGCGTCATCCCGGCACCCCGCGCGACGCATTGACCGCGAAGCTGTCGGGCTGGCTCGCGCAGGACCGCGTGTTGTGGCTCGACCACGGCTACCTGGAAGGCGACGACACCGACGCGCACATCGACACCCTCGCCCGCTTCGCACCGGACGACGCGATCGTGTTCCAGGCCTGCGACGACGTCGACGATCCACACCATGCCGAGCTGCAGGCCATGGCCGACGAGATCGCCGCGCTGCGCACGCGCGAGGGCGCGCCGTACCGCCTGTTTCCGCTGCCATGGGCGCAGCCGGTGCTCGACGACGGGCGTCGTCTCGCTGCGAGCTATGCGAATTACCTGATCCTCAACGGCGCGGTGCTGATGCCGGCCTATGGCGACCCGGCCGACGACGCCGCAGCGGCCGTGCTCGCGCAGGCGCATCCCGGTCGCGAGATCGTGCAGGTGCCATGTCGCCCGTTGATCTGGCAGAACGGCAGCCTGCACTGCATCACCATGCAGTTGCCCGCCGGCCTGCTGGCCGACGATCGCCCCGGCTGATGCGGGACACACGCCCGACGTCCGCACTGCGGATTTCGGGTGGCGCGCCGCAGCCTGGAACCGGATGCGCACGCCCGGGCGCGCATCACCTCTGAGCGATGCGGAGGTCGCATGCAGTCCAGCGTGCATGCGACCCGCGGGCGTCGCGGCGTTTATCTGCCCGCACATCGCATCGCGTTAGCATTGTCGTCATCCCCCGAGGATTCGAACCCATGTCCCGCAAGACCACGTTGCCTGTCGCGCTGATCCAGGAGCGCGCCGTCATCGACCAGGGCGCCGGCAATGCCGACGCCAACCTGTCGATCATCGAAGCGCGCGTCGCCGACGCGGCGAAACAGGGTGCGAAGCTCGTGTTGCTGCAGGAGCTGCACAACGGCGCGTATTTCTGCCAGCACGAATCGGTCGACGAATTCGATCTCGCGGAGCCGATTCCCGGTCCGAGCACAGAGCGCCTGGGCGCGCTGGCCAAGCAACACAAGGTCGTCTTGGTCAGCTCGCTGTTCGAGCGCCGTGCAGCCGGGCTGTACCACAACACCGGCGTGGTCTTCGACGCGGACGGCAGCACCGCGGGCAAGTACCGCAAGATGCACATCCCCGACGATCCGGGCTTCTACGAGAAGTTCTATTTCACGCCGGGCGACATCGGCTTCAAGCCGATCGACACCTCCGTGGGCCGGCTCGGCCTGCTCGTGTGCTGGGACCAGTGGTATCCCGAAGCCGCGCGCCTGATGGCGCTGGCGGGTGCGGATCTGCTGCTGTATCCGACCGCGATCGGTTGGGATCCGACCGACGTCGACGACGAGAAGAAGCGCCAGCGCGATGCCTGGATTCTCAGCCATCGCGGCCATGCGGTCGCCAACGGCCTGCCGGTGCTGTCGTGCAATCGCGTCGGCCACGAGCCGTCGCCGATCGGCGCGTCGGGCATCGACTTCTGGGGCAACAGCCACGTGCTCGGCCCGCAGGGCGAGTTCCTCGCCGAAGCGGGGACCGACCCGACCGTGCTGACCTGCGAAGTGGATCTGGGCCGCAGCGAACACGTGCGCCGCATCTGGCCGTTTCTGCGCGATCGCCGCATCGATGCCTACGGCGACCTGCTCAAGCGCTACATCGACTGACTCCGATGACGCTCCACCTCCGCGACGCCGTCGAAGCCGACTTCGACGCCATCACCGCGCTCTACGGCCGCGAAGTCGCCGACGGCGTGGCGACCTACGAATACGACGCGCCCGACGTGGACGAGATGCGTCGGCGCTGGTCGACGATCACGTCGGCCGGCTATCCCTACATCGTCGCCATCCGCGACGGCGTGTTCGCAGGCTACGCCTACGCCGGCGGATTCCGCACGCGCATCGGCTACCGCTTCACCGTCGAGAGTTCGGTTTACGTCGAACACGCGCAGCATGGCCACGGCATCGGTCGCGTGCTGATGGAGCGGCTGATCGAACTCTGCACGCAGCGCGGCTACCGCCAGATGATGGCGGTGATCGGCCCGCCGCTCGACGGACCATCCGTGCAGTTCCACCAGCGCCTCGGCTTCGAGACCGTCGGCGTGCTGCCCGGCTCCGGCCGCAAGCACGGACGCTGGCTCGACACCATCCTGATGCAGCGCGCCCTCGGCGACGGCGCCGCCACTCCTCCTGAAGACGAATGACCCGATGACCGAACCGATGACCGGCGCGCTGACGCCCGATGGCGCCATGTCCTGGCAGTCGCAACCGCACGCGATCGTCGAACGCGACGGCGTGCGCTACACCCTGCTCGGCACCGCACACGTGTCGCGGGTCAGCGTGGAAGCCGTCGAGAACGCGATCGGCAGTGGCGCCTTCGATGCGGTCGCCGTCGAACTCGACGCGCAGCGTCTGCAGGCGATCAGCGATCCCGACGCGCTGGCCAAGCTCAATCTCGTCGACGTGATCCGCAAGGGCCGCGTCGCGCTGTTCGCCGCCAATCTCGCGCTCGCCGCATACCAGCGCCGCCTCGCCGAACAGCTCGGCATCGAGCCAGGCGCCGAGCTCAAGCGCGCGGTCGCGCTGGCCCACGAACGCGCCCTGCCGGTCGCGCTGATCGATCGTGACGTCGGCCTGACGTTCAAGCGTGCGTCGAAGAAGCTCGGCTTCTTCGGCCGCATGAAACTGGTCGGCAGTCTGCTCGGGGGGCTGATGGCCTCCGACGAACTCGGCGAAGAGGAAATCGAGAAGCTCAAGCAGGGCGACATGCTCGAATCGAGCTTCGGCGAATTCGCCAAGAGCAGCCCGGAACTCTACGAGGCGATCATCGCCGAGCGCGACCGCTACATGGCCGCGAAGCTGCGCGCGCAGGCCGGCACTGCACGCGAAGTGCTGGCCGTGGTCGGCGCCGGCCATCTCGCCGGTCTGGCGCGCCATCTCGCCGACGATGCGCAGGCGCCCGCGGCCACGACCGCCGAACTCGAACACGCGCCCAAGGGCACGAGCGTCCGCTGGGTGATGACCGCGATCACGCTGGCGATCCTGGCGATGATCGGCTGGGGCTACTACCAGGGCGGCGCCGAGCTCGGCCGCCAGCTGGTCCAGGAATGGATCGTGATCACCGCCGGCTTCGCAGCGCTCGGCGCACTGGCGGCGCTGTCGCATCCGCTCGGCATCCTCGCCGCCGCGATCGCCGCGCCCCTCAAACCGATCCGCCCGCCGGGCATCTCGCCCGGTCTGTTCAGCGGTCTGATCGAGGCTTACCTGCGCAAACCGGCCTACAACGATTTCATGTCGCTGCGCGACGACGCCGGTACCGTCCGCGGCTGGTATCGCAACCGCGTCTCGCGCACGTTGTTGAGCTTCCTGCTCGCCAATATCGGGTCGAGCATCGGGGTGTGGGTGGCGGGGTTGCGGATTGCGGGGAAGGTGCTCAGCTGACGCGTGGGTTCGGCGCCTGAGTGACGGAAGGTATCGCGTTCTGTTCCAGCTTGGCTTTTTGGCCCTGCTTTACGGCTCTGCTTTAGCTTTTTGCTTCTCGCTTTGCGCTGTTGGCTCTAGGCTTCGCTGTGGCTGTGGCTGTGGCTGTGGCTCTTGATCTGAATCGAGCCGTAGAGCGAGCCGAGCACCGGAGCCTGGCGGGGCCGAAGAGCAGCCCATGTCTGAGCGAAGCGAGTTTGGGCTGCGTGCCGCGTCAGGCGAGGCGCGGAGGGCACCGATGCGGCTTCATCGCATCGGCTCGCGTCCGGCGAAGGGACCTTTTGGTTCCTTTTGGGTCCATCCAAAAGGGACTCGCACGCGCAGCGGGCGAAAGCCTTGCACTTGCTCTCGCCTCTTGGCCTTGGCGTTGGACTCTTCTATCGCCAAGCGAATTGCTCGCAGAGCGAAAATCAAAGACAGGGCTTCCGCGCTGTCGCGCGGCTTACTTTTGTCTTGGCAAAAGTAAGCAAAACCGTCTTCGCCGGACGCGATCCGCCGCGATACAGCCGCGGCGGTCCCCTGCGCTTCTCGGTCGAC